>CAXXBX010000093.1:0-24893 GCA_964274945.1 Dehalococcoidia bacterium
CAAGTGACGTGCATGGATAAATGTTTTAGACATACGTTAATTCTGTATTGACTAGATAAATAAAGTGCTATTACAGTTTTTAGGCATTTTTGCTTTCTTTGTAGGCTTAATGCGATTTGTATCAAGCAAGGGTTTACTACAATACTGTGATGGAACCGACTGGAGATCACTAATGAGTGAAGAGACTCAGCCTGGTGGATCACCGACGTCATCAGGAAGATCATGTGCTGACATCAAGAAGCGTAATCCTGCAGCCAAAGATGGTGTGTACTGGGTCAATCCAGATCCTTCAGTCTACATCAAGCCATTCCAGGTATGTCAACTTACAAAAATTAGTTTGTTTTAATGAAAATAAATTATTTGTACATCAATTGTTGTAGATCTATTGTGACATGACAACAGCCGGTGGTGGTTGGAGCATGTGCTACACAACAGACTTTGCAGTAAAGCTGAAAACCGAGCACAGTTACAATCCTCGATTATCGTATGGTCGAACTGGATACCGAGCTGACTGTCGCGACATTCCGGTAAAGTTCATTACAAAATTGGCAATTTAGATATTGTTGTCATGTTTGTAATATTTCTATTTAGTTTAAGGAAGTTATTTATGTAAACCATGCAGCGCAGCAAGTTGCTTGGTTTACGAAGCGATCAGCAGGACACATTGTAACATCTCAGACTAACTATGATGTACCTGGTAATACATTTGGGTTATGGACGGCACATGGTGCTGCTAGCAGATCATATGACTATCAAATGCTTATCTGTGACAAGAGTGACCGCAATGATTTCTATCCAGGATATTTCATCAGTGGATATACAAACTGTCATAAGAAGTGTAACGATTGGTGTGGTGACCACAGTTCTCCATACTTTCGCACAGACGGAGATTCCGCAGAATCTAGTTATGATGGTGTAGCGTTCAATACAAATGGTCATCGTTCACTGGGTCGCAAAGTCATGTCTGTCGGTTTGAGGCTCTAGTATGGAGACAATTAGCGTGCAAACTTTTGCGAATTAGTTAGTCGATTGCTCTAGAACTTAAAGATCTGTACCGTGGTTCCTTACAGCTTGCGAGCGATTGTAGATTTGATAAAACTATAGATTCCGGTGGATTAGATAGCTTAACTCGAGGAGGCCTTTTCGAGTGTCAAGTCTGGTCGATCTTCGATCGCCGTGTCTGGATTTGCCTTTGTTTCTTTTGCTCCCTCTTTTGTAACCAAGCGTCCTCTTCCACGCCCTAGTGGTTACGCACATGTATAACTATAGCTACAGAACAGTCATCTGACTGTAGGAAATGCCCTGCTTGTCAGCGTTCTATAGTTATAGCCGCTGTACGTCATCTCTACAGTGCTATAGCTCGATCGTTTGAGCGTTTGCAGTTTAAATTGTCAAACCTAAATGCATCCATCAAATGACAAAAAATGCAAGACGGTTATGAGAGATAATGAGTTGGGCACTCATGAAAACAAACGTCTACCAGTTGTGGCACTCTATTCGACACTTGAGATTTCCTCATGCGTCTAGATTGTCAACCTTTAATTTTTAAACTAAAATAAGATGTTAATTGCAATTGTGCATTCAATCACTAAATAAACTATGCTAGAAGTAATTTTCAACAAGAGTACCGGTATAATAAATTAACTAAATAATATATGTATACGATTTTTATTGTGGGCAGGATTTTAACATTTACGCACTCTCTTTGTTAGTCTCACGTAGTCGCCATTTTGTTGGGTGCTACATACACGTTGACAGTATTTCCAGTACAGTACCGTACATACACTTTGTGTCTGCTAGCTGCTGCGCTTTTTTACCCCAAATTAGGGGTTTATGCCCATTCGTTGCAATCCGTCAAAGTAAATCGCATCACCTCAATTGAAATTATTTCATGTGCGAGAAAAACATATTGGTAAGTAATGTTTTAGTTAGAAAACTTTAACCAGTCATCACTGCTGGCCATTGTTCTCAGTTGTTGCACCGAAATCTGAGCATCACCAAGATTTTGACGCACGTAGATTCGACGAGTTTCGAGCTCTCTCCACCGCATCATCGTATTCAATGCAAAATATCGAAATCGAGGATGTTGTGCGAACCCACCATCGTAGTGTCGCATCAAGTGCTTGAAGTACTGGCTCTGTCTTACACTTCGTTGACGTGGAGCAATAAATTCTCTCACACCATTCGGAAAGAGCGTCGGAAAAGCACAAGTAAAGTAGCCTTCGGACTTGGACTCATCAACTAGATCTTTAGAAATTTTGGGCCAATCAACACAAGTCAAGTTGGCGAGATGAACATCGTTGGCTTTTTGGCTACCTTTACTGCCACGTACCTCGACTGCCCTGCTGATAGTATCTTTCTCTGGACGCTACATTCTTGCCGCCGACATTAAGTACAGTGCGGTAAGTGGGTAGTTCGAAATCTTCTTCGCTTTCACTTCCAACTATAGTCTGATTATCTGTAGATGTAGCAGAAAATAAACTGTCATTTTCAATTACACGCAGACCGGGCAGTTCACCGTCCTCAGGTAGACTTGATATGGTATTGACATCAATTTCGATATTAGTGCAGTAATTAAGTTACTAACGGTTTTTTCTCTCTAAAAATTCTAAGAATTAAGCCATGAGTCACCTTGGCCTGTATTGAGCAACAACTTTGAGCCTACAAGTAAACGTCTTTTGGACAAATTGTTGTCTAGAATCAAGTCGTCCTTGTATTGAGCATTCCAGTTAGACAGTTCTTCGTCACGTGCGACGTACGCGTGCGGTCTGATCCACAAGGCATGATTATCGTGTTGCCGTTCTACATGCCGCTGATTAGACTCTGAAATGGTGTTATATAGCTTGGACTGTTGCAATCTTTCGTGCTGAAATTTATTCAGACTGCTCAGCCGTTGCCAGAAGGTCAGCACTGCAGTCTAAACACGTACATACATCTCCATGGGTCAATGCAATTCGGTACCGTACTCTAACTATAGTATACGTTAGCTTATAAAATACTAGATATCTGGCTGTAAAGTCTAACAAATTCCGTAATCTGTTTTGCAGAATCCTAGGAACATTGGCTTGCGTTTATGTTATTTTGACATTCATATTAGCGTAATGTAAATATGCCAAAGGGGTCACTCCTGCAAGGTATTAAACGATGCTTTATTAGTCTGAAATTCGAGGCTTAGATGGCGTTTTACAACCACCTGTCTCAGCTCGTCTCCAGTTGGAAAGACAATGGATTTGGGAACCATATGCTTGCGTAAAACACTAACACCAGTATGAACAATTTCAACAGCCGTTGACTTACCAATGGAAAACAGGGATGCCAAAGAATTGAATGACAAAGAATGAGCCAACCAGTATATAAGGCTAGCAAACCTTTTGGCACTAGGTACGGCCAATCTGAAGACTGTATTTTGTTTTTGCATTCTTGTTCCGTAGAGATTGTGCAGAGCCCAAAACACTCCCTTTGTCATTCTAGATGAGGCAATGAACTGTTTCTCTTCCCAATCTGGACAAAGTCGGCCAACTCTAGACCAAGAACCACATACTTCGTTCTCCCAAAGCCCCCGCTTCTGGGAGACGACCAAAATCGTCTCTTTCTTTTCAATCCACCGAGAATTTGAACAAACGTTGGGTTCGTCCCCATGCTTTATTCATTAGAAACAGTTGTGGGCGTGCACAGCAAAAGTGATACGAAAAGTAGCTACGTCTTCTTCTTGTTTAGTGCTCCACTCGACTAAAATCTTCGAGATCTGCTATGGTCACCATATGGAACATGAAAAGCGCTGCCAATAAGGCGTTCTCACACTCTTTGCTTGCTATGGGCCTGCATATTATATATATACATTTTAATTTTTTAAATTTTATTAAACAACTAATAGCATACAGGGAAGTCCTAACTTAACACATTATCTACTTCCGCAAGCATGCGGCTAGAAATCATTCTAACGATATACAACCATAATTTTACAGACAGTTGCTCTAGCAAGTTCTTTAAAGCTTTCCAGAAAGGAACAGCTAGCACAGCACAAACTTTAGAAGATATAGATTTTAAAGTTTCTAGGCTATCTGGTGACCATAAACAGAGCGACTCCACCAAGGGGTAGAAAACCCCGGCTGCAGATGTCACTCTTGCATCGTGACGATCATCTTTGTCCGTCTCAGCCGCTTCTGCCACTATTCCTGATGTTTCAGCAACTCGAGGGATGTATAATGGATGCAACGTATATATATATATATATATATATATATATATATGTATATATATTATTATATATTTTAAAATTTTTATAGGTCCCACAAGGGACTAGCCGTACCATCTAAACTACATCTAGCTAATATCATCTTAGCATTGCTACACCATAGTCTAGTAGAGAGTTGCTGATGGAAATGACAAACAGATTGGCTAATTGAAACATTAAATATATATATGTATATATATATATTTAAATTTTTAAAACTATATTAAAAGAATCCATGTCATAGCTAAACAAAGCTAACTTATCTACTATCAATTTAGCATTGTACTGCCAAAGCTTACATGACAACTGTTCGTGTAAATTACATAAAGCTCTACTAAGAGTCAATCCGTTGAACAGAGATGTTTTCTTCGCAATGGATTTCAGAACCTCCAGGCTGTGCATTGACCACACTCCATAAGTTTCAACTATTAGAGGATAGAAAATCCCCCTGCAGCTGCAACGTTCTCATCATGTCGAAGATCTTTCTCACATTCCCCAGCTTCAGCAGCCACACCTGCTTTACTTGCAGCGTTGATAATGTGAGAAGGGCCGAATGAATTCCTGACCGACACATCAAAATAGGCAGGTTTGCCCTGAGAGAAATCAGGGTGATAAACATCACCCGGTCTATCAAAGGACAGAGTCGAGCATACTTGTTCACGACGTGTACCAGCATTTTCCTTCAAGAGACAGTGGTAGATAACATCACATACAGCATCATGACGTTTAATTCTCAACGGTCCGCAACCAAAGGCATGGTCGCCATGTTCATCAAGGACATGAGTACATGCACATCTGTATGACGTGGGCTGACGTGGAAATACAGCTATTTCTAGACGTAATCGCAAGGCAACAACAAAATCCTGAGGGGACATGGCTAGGCCAAGACTGCGGTTAGGAATTGCCCTCAACCAAGCCCCCGAGTGAGGAGTTGTCACTGCTTTCAGTCGTGCTTGATCACGTAGGCTGAGACAGCTTTCTTCAATATTACATTTTGCGTTGTTATCCAAGATCTGCTGGATATCATGTTGAGTAGAGACTGGTGTTATACAGTCACTGAAGCCCGGAAGAATACTTGCCAGATGTTGTTGGCATTGAGTTTCACCGGGGATGATCAGGTCACCGCTTTTTCCAAGTTGGTATGATGGGTCGTCTTCAAGGATTGATATTGGCATTGAATTGTGTAGTAGCCAAAATGACAGCTGACGTGATGAATTGCAGCTTCCAATAAATGCTGCAGAGGAAGCTCTGCTGGTCTCTCGAAGGCCTACACCACCAAGGCGAATGGAAGGGGTTGCCTGTAGCCATGTCTGGTCCAAAATAGATGAGGCAGTAAGGGTTTCAAAGCTTTGTCGTAAGCCAGAGCAACTCATAAAAAATTTTGAGAGGTGGCACCGTTCTGATGATATGATTCATCTGGCATGAACCAAGGCAACTCTTGAGGAGATGTAGTTCCACCTGAGGTTCATCCAACACTGACAACTGAATCTGTTGGTGCAGAATTTTGTCAATCCGTTTGGATACGGAACTAACAAACTAAGTATCTGATCTGTAAACTGGAGAGCTAAGAAAATCAACTCCATTGGAGACCCGCACAGTGCGTTGAATCTCAGGATCAAATTCGGGGGAAATCCTGGTCTCCAGAAGGCCAGAATATCTCGCATTTGTTCACATTCACATGTAGGCCAAAGGATAGTCCCCTAGACAGCAAGGTATCCAGGAGATGAGCTATAGCATGACAAGAGCCCACGAAAGCACCATCGTCAAGGTACCATAACTGAACATTGATACCTTCGGAAGTCCCAATGTCATCTAACAGTTCTAGAAAGGCTAGTGAGAAAAACAACGGTCCAAGCAGGTCACCCTGCTGTACTCCAGCGGAGGACTTGATCCAAGCATCACCAAACCGGAGAAAACTTTTGCAATGGTAGCACCACTGCGACCAACCATAGAGAGAAGGAAAGTCACAGTGCAAGCGTCGCAGGAAGGAAGAGCGATGGCATTCATTGAATGCGTTAGACATGTCAATTTTCAGACAACAAAGACTAGGATCAGAACCATGAGTTGTAATATATGACGACAAGGCATGAACAGCTGCGTCCAGACCTTCAGGCACCCTTACACCAATCTGGCCATATGGTAGGAATATATCAGGTAATTCTGATGTAACTGCCCAACAGCAAAGACGACTAATGGGACGTCGTAGAACTTCACCGACTGCTATCGGGTGTATCCCACCTAGCTTCTTCACAAGTGCTGTCAAAGGAGCCCAAGACAGCCAGTGGGCTATTCTACGGTCAGCTCTCCCAGACAGAAAAAAGACTATCAGAACAGTTAGGTTGTTGAGGCATTCCTTAGATGATGGAAAAGCACAGCCTTCGATTGCATCCAGCAGGTGTTGGCTATGTAGCTGAGAGGCTCCAGGGCTTGAAGCTCGAGGAAATGCCCTCAAAGCGGCAAGAACCGACTCCGAATTAACACTGAGTGGTGGAGGAATGTCATCAATGAAGCCTGGAAGGACGTGTTGAGGGTGGCGTTGCTGTAACTGACAGAGAACGTCGATGTCGTCTGGTGCAGCAGTGTCCAACGAGGAAAGCGAGCGCATGGCATTCCCATAGCGACCCTCTCTAGCCAGAGCTAGGACACGTTTTCAATTGCGGATACTCTGGGTGGTGGGGTTATTTCCATGTTTTTGAGACAGCGAACAATTAACATCCAATCTGGCGTCTTTCCAGAGAGACAAAAGATCTCCTGACTGCCATACTTCCAAACGTGACATCAAGATAGCTTTAATTACATGTCGTTTTTTCTTTCCTCCCTTTGGGGGCATCTCAAAACCGCCTTAGCTAACATGAACAAGCGGGCAAACCCCCAGATTCCATGATAGGTAGCATTCCTGAACTCAACCGAAGAACTTCAGCTAACTTAGGACGCACAGACTGGGGAATATGACCAATAAATAGTCTTGACAGGCAAAGTAGAGATCTCCTTCATGAGAGCATCAAACAAGAATCATTCATTACTGCATGGACTTGAGAGACTCGCTGCTGACGTGATGGCTTCTAGCACTGCGTCATCAAAGTTGGCTAGAATATTATTAGACTCAACAGGTTCATCAATCAATGCACGTGCGTTTTGTACCACGTACCATATATATATATATATATATATATATATATATATATATATATATATATATATATGTACACATACACAGATGACCACTCACCCACACATGTGATATATTAGTTATTGTAGAGATTTTTCATACACAGCAGAAACAAAATAACATGAATTCACACAATAATTCAATCCAAGGACGTTTTTCAGTCCTGCATTAAGTTTTCTGCAATGTATAACTCTACAATAACGACTACATCATTACTGAACACATCTACAACTAAATGTGTGCATGTGTGTATTTGTCTAATTTTGCAATTAATATTAATCAATTTAATTAATTATTTAAACATACCAAAAACATTTCAGTGCACCAGCAATCATCGCATCGGAAGAGTATGGCTTCTGAAAGTCACTGCTCGTATCCAATTCACAGGAAAGTTGATTAGTACCGTTTCCACGACGTGCAGCAAATGACGATCCCAAACTGGGGTCCTCTGAGCTGCTAATCGAAGAGCGTGCTCACACGTTCCACAGTTCATTTATGTAGAATACAAGGCGGTAACGTGTCCATTGGATTTAGAATACCGCACGTTATTTTGTAGTACATTAACATTAACTAATGATTGTTGCATTGATATTACAAAAAAGTAAATTTTTACACATTTGATAACGCGCGCTACACTATTTGTGTCTATTGATATCAGTGCGACCGAAAATGGCGGACTGATATCAACCCGCCGCTACCGGCTTCCGTAGGTCTCGCTTGGCTTCCTTTGTTTCTGTCGGCCGGTTGTCTGATGTAGTAGGCGTCAAGGCATTAGCAATCTCATTTCCTCTAGAATTAGTCTTGTCACCTGTCATTTTGTTTGGTTTCTTAATTGTTTGCGGCAGACTTCATCCGTGTGATTAAGGTTGTTGCAATAAGTACAAGCTTTTCCCCATGCTGGGCAGCTCTTCGGGAGATGTACTTGACCGCAATACTCACACTTGAATGGTCTTTTTGACTTCACGGCATGTGCTGTGAGACTGTCGGTTTTCTTTGTGAGAGGTGAGGTGGCAGACATGGAGGTGGCAGACATGGAGGTCGCAGACATGGAGGTGAGATAAGTGGTTGTCGCCTCCATGGATCTGCAGACGTCAACTGCTCGCTCCAAGCTTCGGTCCGCTTCGGTGAGAAGCTTCTCTCTCGTAGTGTCTGATGTAATAATGTTCATGACAATCTGATCTCTTATGATCTTTCGTTTCTCATTTTGATGGCACGAGCAAGATTCTACGAGCCGTAGGAGGTCAGTATAGAAAGTTTCAAATGACTCACCTTGTCGCTGTCTTCTTTGCACGAACATGAAACGCTCATAAATTTCATTGGTTTTTGGTTTGAAGTACTTCGAAAATGCCGCAAGAACTTGGTCTAGTTCATCTGCTTTTCTATCGTCCCATGTGAAGGTCTGGTAAATAGCAATTGCTTCCTTACCCATCCATAGCAGTTAGAAGAGTTGCCACTTGAACCGCAGGGTCTTCCGTATCCTTGTTGGTTGCTTTCATGTAGAACTTGAAATGCTCTCGCCATTGCGGCCATTCCTTGGCTGCGTCTAGTGCGCCCACGAAAGGCTGGGGAGGTTTGAGTCTATCGCCCATTTCCTGACACCATGTAATTGCCGAGCGTAGCGAGTCTTCTAATGCCGGTCGCACAACAGAAATGGGCGTAGTTCTATATGGGTCTCCATCGAGCTTCTGGTGTGTGTGTGTGTGTGTGTGTGTGTGTGTGTGTGTGTGTGTGTGTGTGTGTGTGTGTGTGTGTGTGTGTGTGTGTGTGTGTGTGTGTGTGTGTGTGTGTGTGTGTGTGTGTGTGTGTGTGTGTGTGTGTGTGTGTGTGTGTGTGTGTGTGTGTGTACACAAACCTCATTTCTCCTCCCCACGACCACGTTTCATGATAGCACCTACCCTAGAAAATCGTTTTCGTACCCGACTACAGATGAGTCTAGGAACGATTCGTGCAAGTGACCAAACCACGAAGAAAACGCTTCATCAAGATCCGTCGCCCCATCCTTTTATATTGTAGCTAGGGATTGTGTGTACTTGACAACCAAGAAACATCTTCAGGAATTGAATGCCACCTACAGTCAACTATTCACACGTCCCGAACTACAGCACGATCAATCCTTTACTACACTGTGCTGCATTTAACACTGTTAATAGTCAATGTTTGCTGATATCAATTTCTATGTCAGTAAATACCATACCACTGTCGTTACAACGGAACTGAGTGCATACCTAGACTGTACATTTCAATTGTCTTGATCACGATCGCGAAACGACAACTACCTATACCAGACCTGTATACGTAATCTAGACTACTTGGAAGTTTGCATGTTTCAACAAATACGTATTGTCTACTGTCTGTTCGCCATAAGCGTGAACTTTGAAAATCATCAATATCTCTGCTGTTTAGTGGACTTTCGCGATGATCTCGGTATCGTTAGAAACCGCTAGGTCTGGCATTTCTGTTTATCAAATTATCTAAGCCCTTTCTACAAACGAAACGGAAGGATAGTACTTGTGCATATCAAACACAAACGGGTGGAGCAATGGCTATTATCCAATTATCTTGTAAGACCAACGGATCAGCAACTGGAACCATTTAAGATAATTGGTATAATATGGTCCAACTGGGGCAGCTCTTAGTGCTCTAATGTGCACACCTGGCGTGACCTCTACTTCATTACTCACTTCCGAGTTCACGCTTATGGCGAACAGACAGTAGCTAAGACTCGGCGTTTCAGTAGACTAATTGAAAGCTTCGTTGAAAGTGTTACTCACGAACGCGAGGCGCCTACGGATACCGTAGAACTAGTATACTGACACTAAGATAGCCAGAGTCAATCTGATCTATTCTAGACAAACCCGCGTAAGTCATCTCTCACATCCGGGAATCAACACTACTACATTACATTCTGGAGAGTAGCAAACGGAGACAGTGATAGTGTTGTTGTGTTAGCTAGTCACCTATAAGCCTACCTCAGGTGCGAAGTTGCAGAATTGCCTTTGCATTTTCATGGGGGAGGTCGTGTCCGATGAACGGGGTCGCAGAGAAGGATCACGTCTACCGTCCTAGCATAACCGTTTCAAGCCTTTGGGAGTCCCGCGTCTGAAATCACAGTCTCTACTAATTCTTCTTACTGTGGGCTTTAGCAAAGCTCACTCTTACTTCATTTACTTCTTGCACAACTGTCCGATGATTGATGTTGTTCGATAACAGGGGCGTCGCTCTATCTAATAATCAAATTATGGGTCGTAGGGATCGAACTAAAAATTCTAGGTATTAAACCATGGCTCATCTTGGCCTGTATTGAGCTACGACTTCGAGCCTACAAGTAAACGGCTTTATACAAATTGTTGTCTAGAATCAAGTCGTTCTTGTACTGAGCATTCCAGTTAGACAGATCTTCGTCACGTGAGGTCTGATCCACAAGGCGTGATTATCGTGTTTTCGTTCTACATGCCGTTGATCAGACTCTGAAATGGTGTTGGTTAGCTTGGACTGTTGCAATCTTTCGTGCTGAAGTTTATTCAGACTGCTCCGCCGTTGCCAGAAAGTCAGCACTGCAGTCTAGACACGTACATACATCTCCATGGGTCAATGCAATTTGGTATCGTACTATAGCTAGAGTATACGGTAGCTTAGAAAATACTAGATATTTGGCTGTAAAGTCTAACAAATTACGTAATCTGTTTTCAGAATCCTAGGAACATTGGCTTGTTTAGTCAGCTCCTCCCTCTTTCCGTATTACAGGAAAGGAGAGGAGTCACGAGTTCAACCTTATATGGATACAAAATTGTCGTTCCGTTTGTCGATACATAACAAGTGGGATGTTACAATATCCGACACAAGGGCGTAAAGAACGGACAGATAGACAACAGCAACTTGGTCACGACACTACGTCATCCGTGGGAGTGCCGTTGTCATATATAATTGCGAGGTTTGCAAGCCAGCTTGCAGTTGAATTGTGCATCAGTGTGGCATAGACGCGAAAAAGTGCTTTACTGAAGACCAACCATGTGGATCAAGACACAACGATTTGGAATCCTTCAAAAGAGTGTGATGACTATTGTGTGCCTTCTGGCACTGCTGGCAATGTCACAGGTCAAAGGCAACGAAAATGCTAAGTTATTGGTAAGTTATCTCAATTAGTTGACAGTATATTAACGTTACCAAAACTATCTACGTCTGTCAAACATCGATCTAGTTTAAAGTAAAGTCTAAGTCTAACGTTTGTGTGATTTAATTAAGAATAACTTGGCTCAAGCTTTACAAGATTGTTCTGGAGAATCTGGACCATCTCGTGGACAGTCAGGTATTGCAAATAGCCAATTGTGACGTTGAGGACAGTCTCATTAACTATGACATTGCTGCTGTAACAGAAGTTCGTGTCAGTGGCAGCAAAGCTTCATGCAGTGACAGCAATGCTGGTGTGTTAGTAATTATTGTATAAATAATTAATTAATTTAAGTAGTCTAAGCATTATTTAATTAATTAACGTATTGGCGATCTATTCAATCTTGCATTTGTAGACCAGTAGGGTAATTTATAAAAGAGTTTAAATAATAATAGATTATTGTATGACGTCATTATGGCGTCACTAAATTGTGAATGTTGACAGTTACGTCAAGAGTATCTACGTGTGTGTGTGTGTGTGTGTGTGTGTGTGTGTGTGTGTGTGTGTGTGTGTGTGTGTGTGTGTGGCCAAAATCGTTTACTCAAATTGCACGTTTGCACTCTAATCTAAACACTACTGCAATGTACACTAATTTTAGTTTAGTCCTATAGCACACCACTTACACAACAATTATTGACAAAAAGTATAACTTCAGTCATCTAAGATGCCAACGTATGCATATCTACTATACCACCTATAGTGCTATACTATACACAGAAACTCTTAATTGGTAGGCAAAGCTACTCATCATGATACCGTCGGGGATCCATCACTCTGACCTAACTCCCGAGTTTACGGGCCTGAAATTAGTTGTGTAACCAGCTAGCTATAGGTGAACTAAAGCAAGATTGATGTTGTTGCTCTACAAATTGCCAGTATCTTTTACAACTGCCTTGTCACAGATAATTAGGTAGGGAAGAAGCTAGCTGTTAGCTACTGCATGCATGGCTATTACAGTGAGATTAGTCTTCCAAATGGTAACATACTGCACGTACTTACATCGTTTAGTATGCAATATGGCCAAGTAACGTGCATGGATAAATGTGTTAGACATACGTTAATTCTGTATTGACTAGATAAATAAAGTGCTATTACAGTTTTTAGGCATTTGCTTTCTTTGTAGGCTTAATGCGATTTGTATCAAGCAAGGGTTCAATACAATACTGTGATGGAACCGACTGGAGATCATTAGTGAGTGAAGACACCCAGCCTGGTGTTTCACCGACGTCATCAGGAAGATCATGTGCTGACATCAAGAAGCGTAATCCTGCAGCCAAAGATGGTGTGTACTGGGTCAATCCAGATCCTTCAGTCTACACCGAGCCATTTCAAGTATGTCAGCTTACAAGAATTAGTTTGTTTTAATAAAAATAAATTATTTGTACATCAATTGTTGTAGATCTATTGTGACATGACAACAGCTGGTGGTGGTTGGAGCATGTGCTACACAACAGACTTTGCAATGAAGCTGAAATCCGAACACAGTTACAATCCTCGACTATCGTATGGTCGAACTGGATATCGAGCTGACTGTCGCTACATTCCGGTAAAGTTCATTACAAAATTGGCAATTTAGATATTGTTGTCATGTTTGTAATATTTCTATTTAGTTCAAGGAAGTTATTTATGTGAACCATGCAGCGCAGCAAGTTGCTTGGTTTACGAAGCGATCAGCAGGACACATTGTAACATCTCAGACCAACTATGATGTACCTGGTAATACATTTGGGTTATGGACGGCACATGGTGTTGCTAGCAGATCATATGACTATCAAATGCTTATCTGTGACAAGAGTGACCGCAATGATTTCTATCCAGGATATTTCATCAGTGGATATACAAACTGCCATAAGAAGTGTAATCATTGGTGTGGTGACTACCGTTCTCCATACTTTCGTACAGACGGAGATTCCACAAAATCTAGTTATGATGGTGTAGCGTTCAATACAAATGGTCATCGTTCACTGGGTCGCAAAGTCATGTCTGTCGGTTTGAGGCTCTAGTATGGAGACAATTAGCGTGCAAACTTTGCGAATTAGTTAGTCGATTGCTCTAGAACTTGAAATCTGTACCGAGTTGAGTTGTTTTCCTGTTTAGCTGATTAGACAAATTACTGCTGATTTTTGTAGCGTTCTAGACACTACTCAATTGACACAAAGTTGCACAAAAGCCAAGCGAGCCAAACGCCGGTAACGGAATTAATGATTAAAAGAACCGAACTCTAGCTATTTATAGTTTCCTCTACACATGCTTACTAGACTTGTAATCTACTAATGTCTGTATAAATTAGTTAACGCTTCATAGCTCCCCCGACTTTCAATGAGCTAGTAACTGAAGCGTTTGGGCAAATGCACATGGCAACTGGAACGTGTGATTCTCAGACTTGGCTGGAGTACCTAATTACATGGAGAGGGTACTGCAGTAGGGTACTAGTGTTGAAGAGGATGTTGGAGAGTTCATATCTTCGATTAGGGCTAGTGGATCGAGAGTAGAAGAAGCGTCCAGGTAAGCTGGTATGAGGCGATCCATGCCCGGATTCAGAAATTTTTGAAAGACTGAGAGGGAGTTGATCTGCTAGCATTCGTAAATAAAACATTAACTAGTTACACGGTATCCGTAGGCGCCTCGCGTTCGGGAGTAACACGTCCATCGGAGTTTTCAGACCGTCTACTGAAACGTGAAGTCCTAGCTAGACAATACGTATTTGTTGAAACCCTATCTGTCATGGAAGTAAACATGCAAACTTCCTAGTAGTTTAGATTTACGTATATAAGCCTGGTATAGGTAGTCGTCGTTTTGCGATCATGATCAAGACAATTGAAATGTACAGTCTAGGTATGCACTCAGTTCCGTTGTAACGACAGTGGTATGGTATTTACTGACATAGAAATTGATATCAGCAAACATTGACTATCAACAGTGTTAGATGCAGCACTAGTCTCGCGCAGCCAGCCCCTCCCCCTTTTTGACATCCGTTGGTGGGAGACGTCTCCCGCCAACGGATGTCAAAAAGGGGGAGGGGCTGGCTGCGCGAGACTAGTGCTGCATCTAACACTGTTGATAGTCAATGCAGCACAGTGTAGTAACGGATTGATCACGCTGTAGTACGGGACGTGTGAATAGTTGACTGTAGGTGGCATTCAACTCCTGAAGGTGTTTCTTGGTTGTCAAGTACACACAATCCCTAGCTACAATATAAAAGGATGGGGCGACAGATCTTGATGAAGCATTTTCTTCGTGGTTTGGTCACTTGCACGAATCGTTCCTAGACTCATCTGTAGTCGGGTACGGAAACGATTTTCTAGGGTAGGTGCTATCATGAAACGTGGTCGTGGGGGAGGAGAAATGAGATTTGTGTACACACACACACACACACACACACACACACACACACACACACACACGCACACACACGCACACACACACACACACACACACACACACACACACACACACACACACACACACACACCAAAAGCTCGATGAAGAGCCATATAGGACCACACCCATTTCTGTTGAGCGACCTGGATTAGAAGCCTCGCTACGCTCGGCAATTAATTAACTAGTCAACTATACGAATCAGTAGCATTAATCTGCATGACCGTTACGTACAGAAACAGTTCATAGTGCATTAATATGCACAGTCTTGATATGATCAGTCTAGAAGGTTAAAAAAGCCCATCTGATCTGTGTTAGCAAAAGCAGAACCTATTGTGCAATCTGACCAAGTAATGACGCAAGGGCTGCTTCGCAACCATCACATATACCAATTTTCTTACTATACGTCTGAGTGTGAGGCTATACACACTCCCTTCCTTTCATGAACGGTGGACCACGCCTATTGGAAAAAGGGGTTGTAACCCCCTAAACCCCATCTGAATCCGGGCCTGCGATCCAAAGGAACAACCTCATTATACCCGATAGAGTGTATAGTGCTTGCCAAATCGTTTTGATGATCGAAAAAGGGCCATCATGTGGCCGCTGTAGAGACTTACGAAGACGAATGAACGCATGAATAGCAGAAGACAAGTCAGTCTGGGGAAAAACTTGACGAGGTCCTTGTTGTCGAGTGGGTTGTGCACGGAGTCTTGACATCGTGTCCTTGTGTTGCCTAGCATATATAGCTTACTAAGGATGAGAAGGTGTGTGGAAACTATCACTGTAGTCATTCTGTTACCGACGTTGGCTCGCTAGACTTTTAGTCTGCTAATGTTTGTATTGATTATTTAACCCTACATGTTCACTAGGGCATAGGCAGAATTTATTGATATAGTTGTTTACCTGTTTGTTACTGTTTAGCTCGTTTTTTATCATAGTTGACAGGGGCGGATCCAGGATCTGAGGAGAGGGGGTGCACGGACATGAAACGCTAGACCACACCCATTTCAGGGAAGTAGTATAAGGTGAAAGTAGACTTTGCAACCAAAAATGACGGTAGATCTGTTGTCTCGATGTTGACTGCAACAATCAAGACGCGTGATTTGAGAAACAACAGCTGAAGAACTTTCGCTAAACCGGTAACCCATTTCATTGATGAGATGGTCCAGCATTGGGATGGTCAGCTGTTTCCGGTAGTAATCGGATGCAGAAGATGCAGGCACATTGCCGCGGTGCTGTTGACGTCCAGTCGTTCTTGGCAAGCTCTCTTCTACATTAACCTTACCGGCTACTTCCAAAGCCTTTTGATAGACTCGTGAATGGATTGTAGTGACATTCACCCTGGCACTGTGAAGTGTGGAAGTGACAAACCTTATTTCCTGGTATGCCTTCACTATGTCAACATAACGGCCCTGCAACTTGACACTCAGGGCTTTAGTGTACGCTAAAACATCCTTTGTCAGTATTAAAGTGAAGATGAACGGAAATCTTGTTAAAGCCAGAAAGAATGACTGTGCATCAGCTCTGGTTCTCTGTTCCACTCCACCGAATCTTTGATCTCTTCCAAACAGAAAATCAATGGCTGTAAGAGATCTGCGAAGACCTCAAAGGCCTGGTGCCTTTCCACCCATCTAGTTTTGCAAAGTGACTTTATTCTTTTGCGATGCTCACCATCCAAAACCGCTCCTATCGACTTTTCTAAAGCAAGCTGTCTCTTTGGCGAGTTGGCAAAGAAACGGCAAATCCTGTCAGCGGTGTCCATGGCATTCTGCATTTCACGAATGCGACAACATTTTACCACACAAAGGTTGAGAACATGCGCATTGCAATGCGTATAAAGAGCCTTTGGGTAGAGCTGTGTTATGCGTGCTGCTGCTCCTTTCTTTCTTCCAGCCATGGCTCCGGCACCATCGTACGTCTGACCGATGAGATTATCGGCTGGAAGCTGCCAGTCGACTAGATGCTGAAGAATGCGATCTGCTATGGCTTCTCCAGTTACGCCAGTAACACACTCACTAAAACCTAAGAATCGCTCTTCGATACTTCGTGTAGCCTCCTTCACATACCGGACACTGATAGCCAGCTGCTCCTTATTGGCAGCATCTGTTGCTTCGTCTGCCATGATTGAGAAAAAAGGGGCATCTCGGACTTCGTTTAAAATGCGGGTGCGGATTATATGATCACATACGTCAATCAACTCATTTTGAATGGTTTTGCTTGTGTACAGAGCGTTTCCTTGGTAACCACCAGATTGAAGGTGATCAGCTAAAACTTTGTCTCCACTCTGAATCCGAAACTGAAGTAGGGCCATGAAATTTCCGTGATTAGCGTATGGCGTTTTCTCTAACCACTTCCAATCATCGCGATGGCCTCTCAAAGCAAGCCCTTGCCTGCCACAAAGTATAACAGTTTCTGCTACAGATCTTAGGATTTCTCTGTTTTTGGCAATACGCTGAGCTCGCAGGCTGGAAAGTTGCTGGTCAACTGGCAACTGTTTCTTTTCCATCACAGCCTTAAAATTCTCTGCCTTTTCAACAGCTTGTAAGTGGTACTTCCTTGCTGAACTCCCTCCGACACCAATGAAATGGTTACGCAGCTTCTCACTGGCCTTCTGGAGATTAGTGAGTGGTTTACTAATCAGAGTACCGGTAAAACTGTACACAGAGTACGCAGCTTGACCAAACAGGACACAGTATTTGCAGTAGCTTCCCTGCATTGTCTCAGAATACACAAGACCGTTATATTGGTGAAGCCAGTCATGTTGAAATGCACGCTTCTTCTTCCCATAAAGAACAGATGGAAAGCGGTAGGTAGCGCTGAGCCGGAAATGGTTAGTAAGTAGATGGTACTTTTCCTGATCTGTCAGAGTTCGTTCTTCCTTCAACTGTACAATTCTAGCAAAATCTCCGGAAGACACAGCTGGATGGATAAAAGTGGCATCGTCTGGTCTTTCCAGTGATGGTAAGCTACTGTTGTCTCCATGCAGATCGTCACCTCCATCATCCGGTACCCTGGATGAAAACATTTGCATGAGCATCCTTATCACAAACGTTATTTGCTGCCGTACCAACACCATATCCTAACCTAAATACGTACTTAGATACCTACCTACCTACCTACCTACCTACCTACCTACCTACCTACCTACCTACCTACCTACCTACCTACCCACCTACCTACCTACCCACCCACCGACCCACCCACCCACCGACCCACCTACCCACCCACCGACCCACCCACCCACCGACCCACCCACCCACCCACCCACCCACCCACCGACCCACCCACCCACCCACCCACCCACCCACCCACCCACCCACCCACCCACCCACTCACCCACCCACCCACCCACCTACCTACCTACCTACCTACCTACATACATACATACATATTGGTCGAGTGGTTAGCACTCTGGTTTGCTAGTCCACACCGACTTACTTTGTAGAGTCCGGTCGTCTGTCCTCCTCATCCAAGCGAGGCCGCTTTGACACAGAGCCAAAATACTTCGTGAGAGTCTGAGACTGAGGGTTGGAAGGACGACTACGGGAAGCCATGTCAGACTTTACAGTACAATGAGCCTGTCACAAGAACGATCATCTCTAGTAAGCCCGTAATAGGACAGCATGCAGCAACCACGTGCTGTCACTTACGGTTTGCGATCGACCCCACGCTAGGACACGAACACTGCACGTGGCAACGTATATACGGGAAATACAAACTCGCGGTTCCACGCAGCGACACAGTGCGCAGTTCACAGTTGTCAGTCAGGTTGTCAGTCAAACACGAGATGGACACGTGATCGATAATCTTCGCATTAGCTCGTACTCTGTACCCAGACGCAATTCTTCGTGCACCCACATATTTCTGCTACGTGAGTGCGCCGCAAGAAAATGGGTATGGAACTTCGTGGCTATCTAGACCTTCCTCAAGACTGGCGGAGGGGGGGTGCACGTGCACCCGGTGCACCCTCCCTATATCCGCCCCTGAAGTTGACCTAGAATCTTTACAAAACCATTACATTAGTATTCTAGAAAATGTGCTTGACTTGAATTAAGACTTACAGAAGCATGCGTCAAATAGATAGGATAAAGTAAAATGCAAGACTCATAATTACTGGCAAGTGTACGATAGACGTGAGTTTAGAGTAGCTTTACTCAGTGCCTGCGCGCATAGAGTATCCTAGCTAGAGTGTCCATGTCTTCATTAGGGCCTGTAAGCCTTTTATAAGCATGTCTAAGATTTAGTGCGTTTTCATTAGCGTTAATTCACCTGTTTATATGTAACAGCTTTCGTTAGACATGATTCAGAGGTAGTTTACTCAAGTGGTCTATAGGTCTACGGGGTATTCGGTACCATGGTATCCTAGCGCACGGTGCACGTGCCTTTGCACTGTTCTTTCTTCTGTGCGTGTATAATCGAATATGCAACGGCAGTTGGAATAGAACTTCGCTCTACATACGGGACATGCGTTGCAAATGTTAGGTGCCCGTATAAATTCCTATGTGTACGTAATAATTATTTGTCAGTTTTACTCCTGTGTGCGACGCAGATCGCAAACAATTTCAGACTAGACTGAACAATGGCAAACATGATCGAATTACACAGTTTTGGTGATAAACTCTTTCATAAACACGTTTGGCCTATCTCATTGGCTCTTAGTTCATTGTCTCTGGTTGCCATGGACAAGCAATCGCAAATACTGCTCCGTGATTGGCCCGAACGGTGCACTAGCGTTGATCACGGTCAAATCTAAAGTTTGTGGTCCCGAGGCAAGTGCGCGCGAATGACGTCATACGTACGGGCTCTCGATAAACATGATGTGTTACGCTTTTGTTGCGTTCTTGTCGTATCTAGCTGTAGTATCATTTGCTCAGCAGCCCAAGATTGATTTGTTAAAGGCTGCTGGACTGACGGCCAGCACGAATTTACTAGACAACAGTGGTGTCACCTTGTTAGTCGATGAAAATGGAAACAGCGCTGGATACACTAGTCTCAATACACCGGCATTTCATTTGGAGGCTGGCCGGAGTCACAAGATAATCGTTTCGTCTACCGCTGCGCAAGATATTGGTGCGTAAGTGACGTTGTTGCCGTACTATGACGTCGATGTTTGCTGACGTCATGCCAGTGTGTCTTGAAACATTGTATCGATTCTAATGCTTTCTTCGCCATCTTACAGACTATACAGAAACCGCGGAATTAGAATGCCATTGACACTTATACAGTGTTAGGGAATGCTTTTGCTTGATATTGCAGTGCAATTTGTAAGACCTTTCCATTGGTGGATCCAGACTTTGACTAGAGGGGTGGGAAAAATCTGCTCAGAACTAATATGACGTCATTCCAAAAATGGCGTAGTAAATATGTAAGCCAGTTTTCCTTCATGATTGATTGTGTGCATGTGTTAGTCAATGGTCAGTGATGGGTGGAGCTATTGTGAGTTCAGGTCTGATATGGCATTTAAAAGTGAGCTTTTCTTACAGGCCAGGAGTCCTGAACAATTATCTTGTAAACACTGGAGCTTGGTTTGGCTTGTGTTGGGCCCAGGTGTTATAGCATCATGTAAATGAGGCTTATAAGCCATTGTAGAGGTTATGCTTATCACTTATCTACCAGATAAATTGTCATATGTTGTGTGGTGCATGTGAAGATTGTTTCAAAGTGGAACCGAGGCTAGGAAACTTGTCGATGTCCTAATTGATATCAATTATGTGCATAGGACAAGTAAATCTGAAAGCTTCTAACCTTGCAATGCTTTTTACAAAATACAAAATATTAGGAAATTTTTTGACAAAATCACTATTGTGATGCATGGAAATCTGACTTACTCGGTAAGATATTCAATTGATTTGGGAGAGTGACTCGTCTTACACATTTGAGATAACTTGGCAACAACATGACGGGGCACGTCATTTAACTTAAGATTAGTTGGGGTCACTGGAGAAGACACCAACTATTTCATCACATTGTTTGACTTGGCTTATTATTAGTCTTGTTATCAGACTCGTTGCCTTGCTCATGTCTGGCTCCCGCAGGTCACTTGCAAGCCTTTGAGTAGGTTGTTGTGTGTCGAAGTAGCTGTCTTTCATAGAGTATCGGTATGTACTAGCTTTATTGAATTGTAGGACTGCTACTCAGTTTGAGGAATTGCTTTATACGTTTGTGTCTGCATGCAACAGTTATCTCTGTTTAACTGCTGAACAAATTTTTGATACTTTGTTGTCGTATTTATGTGAATCAAGGATTGAGAATTTATTCCTTTATGTATTGCACATGTAGCTTTGCAAATAGACAGTCTGACTTTACATGCCATTGTTAAGAGTTAGCCGCATTCACCAAAGATGTAGTTTCAAGCATTGTTTATTCCTGTCATGCTTAATGTCTTTATCATAGGTAGCAACTTGCAACTGAGTGCATCAAAGAAGTTTTTTTCGTTCTATACGATGCTCCGTCTTGACGTTATCAAGGCTCGAGATCCAGCGTTTTCACAGACTCAAACACTACTTGATTTAGAGGACAGTCAGAATTCACAGACTTATTTTAAGATTGGGTTGAAAATAAAAGCCAAACAGACACTCGCATGCTTGACATGTGTGCAGATCAATCTCGTTGTGAATTATAAAACGGGCGGTGGACAATCAAGGGAAGTGGTGTTACCTGAAGACTACAGTCAAGATCTGAATAATGGCCAGTGGCATAACTTGTTTGTTGGATTTGTTTATGGTGTTGCTGGATCAGATTCAACTGGAGGAAAAACAGAGGTAAGAAAGTATGTCACAGTAGGATTGATTACGTGTCGAGACAGTAACATAGCTACATATATTTATACTAAAATCTTTCTATTTGTTTAGTTGTATTAGAGTGTGAGTGTTGATGATGATGTGAGACATTTTGTGTGTTTGTTTGTTGTTGCTTTTCATTATTGTTTGTTTGACTGTTTGTGCGTTCTTTGTATCACATTTTGTTACAATGTATTTATCATCATGCTCTTAACTTTTATTAGGTGAATAGTTACTACACCAAATTATAGGTCAATTGCTCTGAGGCAATAATGAGACATTAGGTACTTGTCACTGTGACTTCTTCTTCTTCTTGCTGCTACACTGCTGTAGTGTTGACATTATATGTAGGCTTTTTTGGTTTTGATGGTCCTGCCACACAAACTGAAGTATTTAACTGCAAATACTAGTAGTTTGTTAGCAAAGTTTGCATTTTAAAATAGTGCTAATAGTCACAAAGAGTGACTAATGTGTTGGAAAGGGTACAATACTGTCAGAATTTTTGACATGTGTTTGCTAGTAGGGAATGTACTTGTAGTGCATGTGCTGGTCACTTGTGGTATGTGTTTAGATATCTTGTAGAAGAGTAGTTATGTGTAATGTTGTTATTGTACAGCTGTTTGTGTATGGGCTGTCTGTTTTAATACCGCTGACTGATAAGTCAGATATTTCTCAAACAAGACATTGAAATATTTCTCAAATAGTAAATACTAATTACAATGTGTATGTGTACTCATATTGTTTCTTAGTGGTGTCATTACTAATTGATGTATTTAGATCTTTCCCAAAATTGACTGTGTGTCAAAGACGCAACAGTCAATTACTGATGATACTATTGGTCAGCCAACCAATGCGCAGGTCATACTGGGAGGAGAAGGCGATAAGGCATTTATAGGATCCATTCAAGATTTGTACTTTGTTGAGGCAGCCTACCTATCTGTTGAAGTAGAAGCTCTAGCAAAGTACTGTCGTGAAAATTCTTGTGGCGTTGACTGTAAAGATTCTGTCGCTCCTTTTGAGGCTCGACTCAGTTCTTTGCGGGCCAGTAATGATAAGTTAGCTAATGACATAACATCGTGTGAAGCAAAGCCAACTGTTGGTCCTATGAGTACTGTAACACAGAGATGCATTCCAGAGACAGAGTCGAAGACAGGCGGATCATGTAAACAATGCAGATGTGATGATGACGGCCAGAAGAAATGCTATATTTACAGCTGCTAATAATGGAACTCTATTGAACATGGTATGGTGGGTTTTGTCGTTCGTGTTTTATTAATTCAAGATGTAGGTAGGAAATGTTTGAATGCTAGTTAGATAATGAGACTGATCTAGTGATCTTGTCTCTGGTTAGATTAGCTTCTGATGCTGTTGCAACTTTTGGTCTGCAATATGGTGAAGTGATTTGAAAACTGATATAAATTTGTTGTTGTCTTGTTCTAATTGTGTTTCGATGCCACCTTTATGTGTCTTCGTATATGTGTGCCAATGTAGTGCCCATTACACCTACGGTGTGTTCAATTGGGTCTTTCCCAGATTAGAAAGGTGAGTTAGGGTGTTCGATTGAGGTACTTTTTCTTTTCGGAAAGCTTAATCTAAAAGGCTTTCCGTACAGAAGAAAGTTGGAAAGTAGCAATATGAAGATTTAAAATCCTGGAAGAAACTGCAATATTGTAAATGGAAATGAAAAGCTTGTGTACAAACTGCAGTCCAGAGGACCCACTAGAGCTCCTAACCGGTAGTAAAGTACAGATGGCTGAGTCCAAAAAGTTCGTCAGGAGGGCTATCTTTGGGGTGATTTTGCATTGCTTTCACTCGTTATGTGAACCTGTCTGTCAACGTCATCGAACAGTAACTAGACTAGTAGTGCTATTGCAACTAAACAACAGCTGCTTGCATTGCTATTTGCATGCACAATGCATGTCACTTTTCCTGTTTCAGACAACTTGCTATTCAATTTGCGTTGACTTTCTGTTCTTTCTCGTCTTTTTCTCTATTTTAATCTCCAATTGAATACACTGTTAGTTGTGCACCTTTAGTCATGGTCAGATACTTAGTATGTAGACCATCAATATATGTCTTCATAGTGTAGTGGCTAGTTCATCAGACACTAGAGTCTTGGGGATGAGTTCATGCCCCACTCAAATTAATCAAAAATGTGTGGGATTGAGTAAGCATGCTATTGCATTACTTTAGTTAATAGAAAGTTGCTGAAACAATATTTGACAGCTCATGACGTAGAAGTACCAGTAGTAAGAGGTTCTCTTCTTACTGGGTGACTTAGGCAATGCAATGGCATGCTTACTTCGGATACATTATCTGTCATTTGGGAAACATGTAGTGTCTATTTAGAATATATGCAAGATAATAATTTTTATTATAGATAATTAGTGCTTTTTATTTGCTTCATGACTGTGGTTTGGATATAGATAAATGATGACACTTTGCACATTTCATTTACGTATTAATTTTAAGTTTGTTTCACTTTGTACCGAATCTGTTCTCAAAGATGATATCACGAATTGATCTTTCTCTGGCTGTTGGTCTCCATGGCTTGTATTCTGCAGTCTTGGCTCTGCTGTATAACTTTACCTTTCCAATGCTTGCAACTGTTTTGCCATCTAGGGTTGCACTAATTGGTGCACTCTTTGTTCTGTTGTGTTTATTCGGCAGCACAAACATATTAACCTGTTCAACGCTGCCTGTTCTGTCCACATACCATTCTCGATGTTGTTGAGCCAGCTAAAACAGAACATTTTGTATTAATTAATGAGTTCCAACAAGTGTAGTTACCGTATTTCTTTGATTAATTAATTGCCTAGTCAAGAGGGGAATTGATCAAGAGGGGAATTGATCAAGAGGGGAATTGATCAAGAGGGAATTATTTGGGAGAGGCAATTATTGTGAGAGGGAGAGAGAATTACTGGTTTGTAGGTTGTGAAATACTGGGAAGTAAAGAACTTTTATAACAATTGTGAGTCACTAATGCATTAAGGGTCACTATCAGAGTCAATACGAGGATGCTCATGATCTTCATTGTGTTCATTTGCTTTGATATTTGAGCAGCAGCTCCCTTTCTTACTTGTTAGCTTTGCAAAATACTTCTTGTCATCCTCTTCCATTCTAAGACCGACATCCATTTGGGCATTGAGATGCCACAACACTTGA
>CAXXBX010000094.1:0-2491 GCA_964274945.1 Dehalococcoidia bacterium
CAATTCGGTTGCCATACCTATTCTGAGCATAGATATAGATGCTCTGGATAGTGGAGAGTTCCAGAGAGGCGTTACGCCTACTTTGTTGGGGAATAGAGGCAAGCAGGGTTTAGGCCTTACGATTCAACCGCCTTTTGAGGGTGAATCAGAGGCTAGATATGTAGAAAGAAGTGGAACTGGATTAACCGAAACGATGGACTACATACGCCTTCTCTTATCTCAGCTCTCGGTTATCACTGGTGTACCTGATTATATCTACGGAGTGAACTTGAGTAACCCAACGCAAGAAACAGAGAGGGTTCTATTCGCTGGGCAAGCTAGGGTAAACAGGTTCAGACGCGCGGTGGAAAGAACCTTTGCCGCACTCGGTTACAGTGTAGCCTTTAGGACAGAACCCTTTGTAACCGCTTCTGAACGCCTTGCAAGCGTTCTTCAAGGCTTAGAAGCAGGCATATTGAGTATCAGTGAAGCTAGGGCTAGTCTAGGGTATGGAGACTGATTATGACTAATGGTGCTGATACAGCTGTAAGTCCTGATACCATTGAGAAGGCCTTTCGCCTTGCTGGGTTTCAATTTGGAACGCCTGATTCTAATGACAGAAAAGAATATCAACCACCAGATGATTATGATGTAGTGATACAGATATTCGACAGGGTTACGGTTGTCGATATAGCGAATAGCTTACCCAACGATTTGGCATTGCCTTACAACCTTGCGGCGGCGATGTTAGAGCACATTACTCTAGCGGGTTACACTGTAACTGGCAGGCAAATCGAGCTAGAGTCTTACTCCGTTGGGGATATTACCTACACTTACCCTGTGGCTTCTGTGTATAGGCGTTCTATACAGAGGGTAATCAATGCTCTCAGGAGTCAAGGCAGGCAACTTCTAGCAGAGGTAATCGCTGCTGGTGAGAATCCGTCTCCAATCTCTCCTAATGTATCCGACAGGATACCTCTTACCGCAAGTGAAGTGGCATTTATCGTATCCGAACATGCGAACTTAAACACTGCGCACCACACACCACCAAGCGTACCAGATGTATCGGATTTTGTTCCATCGGTGGACATCGACAACCGCATATCAACCGCTATCGCTAATGCCGGTACGGGTTCGGGTATAAGTAGTTCTGCTGTCGATACCAAGATAGCTAGCCATGCCTCAGATGATGATGCACACCATGTTAAGCCTGATGTAAGCGGGTTTGTCGGTTCGAGTGAAGTGGCAACCGCTATCCGCAATCATGCTGGGGATGATGATGCACATCATAGTCCACCTGATATATCTGGGTTGGCTAGCAGCAGTGAAGTGGCAACCGCTATCCAGAATCATAAGACGGATATAGATGCACACCATACTATACCAGATACTTCACAGTTTCTGAGTTCAACCGCGATTGATTCTAAGATTGCAACCGCCTTAGCGACAGGTAGTGGGTTGAACGCAAGTGGTGTACAAGCTCTCATAGACACTCATAAGAGTGTCTCAGACGCACACCATACGATACCCGATGTATCTCAGTTTATGACGAAAGCGCAAGTAGATACTGAGATAGCCAATGCGGGTACGGGTACGGGTATCACGGGTATTCAGGTTGATACCAAGATAGCCACACACGCAAGCGATTCAGATGCACACCATGCGATACCAGATATTAGCGCGTTTCTGAGTGGCACAGAGATTAACGAGAAGATAGACGCTTTTACTTGGTCTCGACATGGAATAGACCAACGCATAGCGACAGCTGTCGCTAATCATGCCGCCTTACCCAATGTCCATCATATTCCACCAACGCCTAGCAGTGGTGGTGGTGGTGGTAATCCAACGATGTATAGACAATTCAAGTCTCTGGCAGAAGCAGGTTTCGGATTTACCGTTGGAACTAATTTGGGATATAAAACTTGGTTCCATGCTATACCCGGTGACAAATTACCAGAGACAGAGAACAATACTACTACAAGTCCAAGACATTATAGAGTCTCTCTCAGAGGCGGATTGTTTTGGCCTTATCGAGAAGTGACAGGAGGATATATAGCAGGGTGTCGGATTCGCTTGCGGGTTTACTCGGGTTCAGCAAACCTAGCAATAGTAGAAGCAAGTGAAGATTTACCCGACAACACCAAGTGGATTAATTCGAGAGACGATGAAACCGATAGGAGTTACTCTCTCAATATCGACACTATCATACAGAGTAATGTGAATACTGGGCGATACTCGTTTGCTCTTGAATACTACATCCAAGAGGCAACGCTTACAGTAAACAGCAATTGGAGGCAAGGCGGGAATGCTGATTTTCGTTCAGTCAAAGAAGGCTTGCAACCTGTGGAGATTGATGCTCTCCATCCATTGCTATTCAGAATCGAGAGGTTGGATAACCTAGCCACTTCACTCTAACCGCTTTCTAAGCAGTCAAACAGGCTTGGAGAGAGACGAAAAGAGAGAACCCTAGCAGTTACCTGCTAGGGTTCTGTTTGAGGCTAGATTAGGTGAT
>CAXXBX010000095.1:0-4668 GCA_964274945.1 Dehalococcoidia bacterium
CACTGTTAAGAGTAAGTACCATCTATGCTCTCAGCCAGTTGTTGTTGGAGTGTTGTTCTTGTAAAAGTATTTAGTAAAATGTGGTCAAACACTTTTTCAGAAATGATATCATATAGTAAAAGGTCTCAACAACAATGGCTTCATCTAAAATACAGCAACCCACCGCAATTCAAGTTAAATGTTATGAGTCTTTTAGCATAATTTTTGCATACTCAGGATCATCTAGAAAGAGAAAGAGCTACAAAATTACCATAGAAAACTAACTACTACTCCTTGGTCGTTAGCATAAAGATCCACTTCAAAATTTTGCAACAATTGAAGAAAAGGCTATAAACAGTTACTTTCACGTGAGATGTTACACTTACTCCCTTTGTTCCTCTTGTTTCGACGAACAGCATAATATACTGCAACAGACACCACCACACTACTACCACATACAGAAACACTGACTGTAACTGAAATAATCACAACTTCCTCATCGTCTCCTTCATCTGCATTTCAAAAGAAACATACATGTACAATTACCGAACACGATGACATACATACAGTACAACAACTGCTACAGTTCATCAGAAGCAAGTCATAGTAATTTCGCTTGCAATTTATCAAAGCTAAATGTGAATAGGGGGCAGTCATATGATTAGTATTGCAAGTATTAATGTTTGTCACTTTTCAAGAGTTTGGAAGCTTAACATTTTCCAGAGTATAGTGTGATAAATGAGGTTAGTCATTCTTTTATACATTTTACTAGGACTGTGGGCAAATCTGACTAATTTTGGTCTACACACTTGGTTACCAGATACTTATGCAGGGACCCACACCAGTTTTTCAGCATAATTTATGCTGCAACAATGGTTACAGCTGCATCGTTTAATTATTAGATCAGGTCTTGTTTTGAAAATTTGCTCTTGGTAATCATAATACTGTGATCGTGCTTGGTGCCTTGACAGCTATTTCTGCAGCCACAGAGGGTTAGTACAAAACGACTTGAAAAAGTAGTTGCTTATTCTATGTTGTAGTCAATTGGGCTACATGGTTTGTGGCATTTCAAATTATTTCACTGTTACGTTTCATTCAATGAACCATGCTTATACTAAAGCCCTACTATTTTAAGTGTGGGTTCTTTACTTCGTGTCCGAGCAGATGAACAAGATATGAGCAAGATGTGGGGACAAGTCAAAGGACAAAAAAGAATGCTTTCTAATGCCCTGCCACATTCTTCAGTAGAGGAGGTTGCAATAACAATCGTCTAAGTAGTCCAAAATGTTTGAAACACCGAGTTCGTTGACCAGGATCCAATGTAGTGCATCTGCCAGACGGTTAAACAGGACTGAAGCTGAGCATACGGTAAATGAGAAAGCGAATATAAATTCCAATCATCAAACTGGACTGGGTCAGAAGGCATGCTTTATATTGACCCTAGCCATTGCAGTCACAGAGACAAAAGACTGCAGGATGGCAATTGCATCGTTGACAGTACTGTATCTCAGACCAAACTCTTCTCTGGAGATGTATTCATTAATGTTAGAACTGAATGGGTAAACAGGTGCAAAATAAATTGCCATGAGCCTCTTTTCTTTGGTACTACACCTAAGCCAGATAATTGTAGGTTTTCAGAGGCAAAAGGGCATCCCAAGTGTCCACAGGCACGTTTGCTCTGTCGACCTTTCCAAACAACATCTATAAGCAGATAGAAGGTTGGCGATAAAATATGTGAAATTCTTGGGCAACAAAAACCAATAGAGGAACTGTGCATAAAACAATGCACCAGAGTGTGAACTCAAGCTGCATCCAGATGATGCTGAAGTAGACATACTAAGTGTTGTGCATTAATTAATTCATTAACAGGAGTTTACAGATGGTGTGTGTTAATTAATTGGAGCATTGGAGGAGACAATTATGTCAAGTATGGATGCAATCCCCATAATCCACGTTAAAGCAGCGGTGCTTGCAGGATTCAGATGGTTTCTCAGACCTCTGTTGAACCAGTGGCAACGTTCCCTAGAACTACCTGTTTTGGCGAACATAGGCTTTTCTTGTGGCCAAGCTTGTGTGCTGCAGTTGATTCACAACAGAATCAGTAGAGCAACAAAAATTACACTGCATAGCTGTGTCTGGTAAACTGCATGCACCAGAAGTAGGTAACTGCACGACGAAAAGTTCGAAATTGCTGCACCCATAGCAGCTTGTGATCAGAGCTAGCTTACACGATGAAGTCAAATACCAGTGATTTCAAAGGCTTGATGATCTGGACGAGACTGTTACACAGCTATCAAAGCAAAATAATACCATTGCCCAGGCTAAGCAAATGTCCTTTAAACGTTACTGAGAGAAGAAGGAACTATTTTGGTCATGTTTAGTTATTATTTGTATAAGTGCCAACATCATGGCTAACAATGTGTGCAAGTGCACACGTGCTGACACACAAAGAACGTGCACGAGATGCCCCCCTCATAGTAACCACTTTCCTACGCCTATGCAGTAGTAATGTGAGAAGTCCTGCTGAGTCTACATGTCACATTTGACATGCAGTGCACCGATTAGAAGCAGAATGACTTCTAAAAAAAAGAAATATATTACTATAGTATTTTGCGTTCAATTATCCGATTCAGGCGTTCAATTATCCGTTGCGCCTCAGCGGCGTCGGGTGGGTGCAAAAAGGGGTGGGGCTGACTCGCTGCTGAGACTTCGCCTCGTCTTTGATATTAAAAATTTTGAAAACTCCCCAAAAAGTGGTGGGGCTTCAGCCCTCTCTCGCCCCTATTACGCGACGCCGCTGTGTGCCTAATATGCATGATGAACTAAAATACATTAGACTATTAGGTGTCTTACTGAATGACTGAACAAACTAAACCGTCTGAACAAACTACCTCGGATAATTGAACGCCTGAATTGGATAATTGAACACGGGATTCGAATAATTGAACGCCTGGTTCAGATAATTGAACGCAAAATACTATAGTTGGTACTATACACCACTCTCATCTAGAGAGACCCTTCCTACCTCAAACAACTCCAAAGCCAGTACAAACTTTGGTCCCACAAAAAGCTTCCTCAGCACAACCTCAAAACACTACAATCAAGTTGTTCTACAAATTTTAACTTGTTAGTACTAGATATGCCGTGACAAATGTGTACATCAATCTGTACAGTAAAGTGACAGTTGACTCAACTAGACAGATTGAAAGTAAAGAAGATGTTGACAATGTCACATGGTCACCCATCAGTGCTAACTGAGACAACAGCAATGAGCCTGTATAACTTCATCACACCTGCTGCTTCATCAACTCATCAACTCATCAACTCATCACAATTTGTGCTATTAAAACACGTTTCATTTCTTACCTTTATCTTGGCTTGATATTTGAAATGTGACTGGTTTCCCTATTGGACGTTCCTGTGATTGATCTACTGCATACACTTGAACTGTATAGTTTGCTCCTGCCTCCAGTCCCGTTATGGTAATAGTTACAATACCATTCTCAACAGAATATGATGACCGGAGTTCATCAGCAGACGCTACGTCTTTAACAATGTATTTGTCAATTTGACAATCCAAGTCAGGAGCCTTTACTATCAGTGTTATGGTGTCATCAGACAAAAATACTTCTTTGGCTGCTCGCGGCTGCAATAATGGACCTTACAAAACAACACAACATAATGTATTATATGAGACTAAACAACATTTAAATACAAGCAACTACTCACAAATACACTGACCACAGCGTGTAGAGCAAGACTGAGTAGCAGGAACACTAGCACCAACACAATTTCTTGCAACAACCTTTGCATAATATGTTGTTCCACCAGAAAGACCTGGCACAGTAACCATTCCACTCTTCTGTGTCAACTCAGAATTGTCAACCACCACAAACAGATTCTTTGAATAAGCTGTCTGTGTGAAATTCAGATCTTCACTCAGTACTACAGCATAATGTGAGATGTCATCACCACCATTGCTGCTGACAACCCAAGCTATTGCTACACTTGTATTTGTGGTCAATGTGGGATTACATTGAAGTTCAGGCTGGTTTGGGACTACAACAAAACAATACCAACATATTTACAAGTACAGGTAACTACAGGTGCAAGTAACTAAGAAGTCATAAACACACCAGACAGTGTAGTTGCTTTGACTGTCGTCGACATTGGTCCAATACTATTTGTTGCTTCCACGTCTATACAATATGTTGTGTTACCATCCAGTCCAAGTATTATGTAACTGCCTCCTTGCTGTGTAAATCTAGCATTGGTCAATACCATCCATGTCTTTGAGTTGAGCAATGTAGTTGGAGTATTACTACAACCTTTCCTCCATCTCAGTGTGTACTTGCTGATGTCACGTCCACCATTGCTGTACACAGTCCACATAACCAGCAAACTGTTATTATTGTTATAACAAGAGGTGTTTACAGACACATCAATTGGACCTGGAGGAGCTGAAATACCAGAAATACATGTACATGTCAATTAACAACAAATTTGTCACATAACTCACCAAGTACAGTTATTACTTGAATTGATGTATTACTCCCTAGTGGATGTTCAGCATATGCCGTTACCATAGTGTTCCAGCTTTTATCAACGGTAAAGATGTACTGTATGTGATTGTTCTCTTTCACTGTGACAGTTCCTATTGATTTGTTGAGATTTCCGTTAGATGATGAG
>CAXXBX010000096.1:0-9215 GCA_964274945.1 Dehalococcoidia bacterium
AGCGACCACCTGCCCAACGCGACCAACGACCGCTAATCCAAAGGCCCTACAGCAATTAACACCTCTTCTAAGCGATCTCCTCACCTGCAAGACAGAAGGAGGGCCTGTCTCGTCACATGAGTCTATCCCAGGTGTTTGATCTGATTGCCTAAGGAGCCTTAGCATTCACTGCCGTGAACTTCGGAACACATTCGTCAATTCCGAATGCAGGCCTGACATTGTTATGTTTGATGTAGACCTAGGATCTAACATTGACCTTGACACCTCTTTTTCATTGATCCATGAAGCTCGGAAACTTACCCTAGCTCTGCTGAATAGATTGGAGCTGTGAAAAAGGAAAGCCAGAAAGAAGGCTAAATATGACTGGCTCAACATCCAACGTCAACCCATTAGTTCTCAAGCACTTCAGTACATGAAGAGAGCAAGAAAGGAAGTTCTTAAAAAGCTATCCAAACAGTCATCAGACAAAACCGGAAGACCACATGCTCCAGACTTTTTGGACTATTGGAGAAAACACTTTTCCATCCAGCTACAAAGGTGCAATGCACAAGTGATCTTAAAGAAACTGTCCGAACTATGTGGTGGACCTGAGAAGCCCAAGACCCTCAGCACTCAGGTCTTCCCACATTAGCTTTCTTGCACTAGTGATTTGTAGTCATTCGTTTTGGTTGTAGTCTTTTAATTCTATTGCAGAAATGTGCATCAGTTCGATCTAAGAAATGTATGATCATGACAGACAGACAGACAGACAGACAAATTTCAATGCTGAAAATATATGTATTGGACAGACAGACAGATTTCAAAGTTGATAATTATTGGACAGACAGACAGACAGACACACGACAGACAGAAAGACAGGTAGGCAAGCAGTAGATATAAAATACCGTTCTAGTAGTACAAAACATGCAGCAATAACAATCACACAACCAGTAAAACAGAAAACTGTACAAAAAGCATCAAGCACTACTTTAGCGTCATTTATTACCATATTACCTCACTTTCAACAACATGCCATTATAAGTGAGGTTTACCAGAAAACTGCTCCAACTAAGAGTTGGTAGCCATTAACGGCATGCCATTACACACAATGAAGTGCCACTATTGAGCAAGATACAGTAGTCACAATAATCTGAGGTTGAGGTTAACCACAGCTTACCGCAAGAGCAAGGAAGAGGGCCCGGAAATGAGGCTAGCCAACGCTCCTCATGAGAAAACCGACAAAGCCACACCAAAAAGCAAAAAAGAGCACAAAGCTCATAAACTGACCTAAGTTAGCACGGCCATGCTGTTATACCTTGATGTATAATGACACTCTGGTAAAACCCACATTACAACAACATTCAGGTGAAAGCAAGGTAAAAATGTGTTGTGTATAATGCAGTAGATACCATATAATTATGAGAATACCTCTGTCAACCCGTGTCTTTCTTCCACTTTTTCTGTACTATACTGCATTGCCAAACTGTCAAATAACTCATCGCTGTACATGAGGTAAGGCACCGTACTGCCTGAATGCTCCACAGTTGTGTCAGAATCAAAGAGTTCTCCATCAGGAACAACTACGCACTCCTTGTAAAGCTACGTAAATTGACACAGAAAGTAACAACCAATTTGTACGGAAAGGGTGACTCGTGTTCATTAGTTACCTTGGTGTAATCAAACATCAACTTACAAGTCGACTGATCACACAATCCACTGGTCTCAGCTAAGCTCAGAAGAAATGTCAACACAGAGTCTGTCTCTGTCAAGACATCTAGGAGAAACGGAAACTATAATAGCTCAATCAACTAATATCAGGTATAAAACTTGAAACTGCAATGGCTGTTTAGTTTTCAAATTGATAGACAGACAGCCAGACAGACAGACAGACCGACAGACAGACAGACAGATTCAGATGCAGACATTGAATTAGATGTGTAGTTGGCTCATCCATGGTGTTTGGACTTAGGGAAGGCAGCCTCCAGAGAAGAGAAGTAGCAGCAATGAAACGAGAAAAGAAATATGCAAAATATAATTCTGATCTGCAGCCAGAAGGGCCCTGCCCGTTGGTCATTCCTCTTGTTTTCAAACATTTTGGCCGTTGGGGCAAACAAGCAGTTAGATATTTGAATAAGCTGGCAAAGAGTGCAAGGGATGAAGGAGGAAGACGAAATGAGACCGTCTTCAAGACCAAGTGGTGATCAATTATTTCAGTGACTCTACAGTGTTGCAATGCAAAAGTCGTCTCAGACAAACTCATTAGCATAGCAAGATTAGAACGTCGAAATGTAGTTTACACAGTGTAATTTGTATGCTTCAAGACCGTAATGGTCTTGTTGTGTTAGGTTGCTCATGACGTAAACGTTTGATTTAAATGGAAATATATGTATTGAGACAGACAGACAGAAACACAGCTGGAAAGAGTACCGATATTTACAACTCAATGGTTCTAAATTGTGGTGAGTCATTGAGGTCTGATGAGACACAACAGTTGGAGAACCTTCTCTAAAATGTCAACAGGACGTAATCGCTTATCCAGGCAATGATGGGTATTCAGTGGATGTTGAACATACGATTCCGCTTACCACTAAAACTCCTATAGCCTGCCGCCCTTGACATCTACCTACAAAATGGAAAGCTGAGGTTGAAGATGAGGTGAGACGATTACAGTGAGATGAGATCATTCAACCATTTACTTCTGGATATGTGGCACCTATATGTCCAGTTAGAAGGAGTGATGGAACTCTCCGTTTATACTTAGACTATAGACAGTTAAATGCTAGAACTAAAGACATGGCAGTACCAACAGGGAATCTTCATAAGGTGATTGAGTCATTATCAAGAACAAATATTTTAGCATTCTGGACTTGGCACGTGGATACTTTCAGGTGCCAATTATGAAAAGAGATAAGAAAAGACAGCGTTCAGCACACCTTCAGGTTGACACGAATTTAACAGAATGTCCTTTGGGTTGAAGGGGGCCCCAGCAACCCCTTTGTCGAATGATGTCACTAGTTCTGGGACACTTAACACCAATTCAGCTAGTCCTCTATATGGATGATCTTTGTATAGTCTCAGATACATTCCAATTACATTTGGATCGGTTGGAACAAGCATTTGCAACTCTTCACAAACACAGACTTCGACTTAATGCTAAGAAATGCCAATTTGCCACATCTGAGGCAATATTCTATGGATTTCATATTAGTGCAGTAGGAATTAATCCTGAGCTAAGGAAGGTTGCTGCTATTGAAAGAATACCTACACCTACTACTGTAAAGGAGGTAAAGATTTCTCGGGCATCAATGGCTTTTATCGTCGATTTATTTCCACGGCACGGTAAGCTACAATTTCTGCACCCTTGACATCTATGTTAGCTGGAGAACAGAAATTCCAGTGGTCAACTCAGTGTCAAGATGCGTTTAATATTTTGAAGCGGAACCTGTCTACAGCACTGATTTTGGCTCGTCCTGTGGCAGATAAACCATTTGTTTTGACTACAGATGCATCAACTGTAGGGATTGGTGCAGAACTGGTGCAAGAAAGTTCGGAAGGACTAAGAACGATTGCACATTTTAGTAGAGTTTTATCTAAAACAGAGAGATGATATTCTACATATGATAGAGAATTTCTTGCAATTGTTATGGCAACTCGTCACTTCTGACACCATTTGCTTGCGACAAAATTTTGCTGCAGACTGATCATTTTCCATTTCAATGTCTACTGTCAAAGACCCATGGGTTGTCATGCTAGATGGATAGCAGAATTACAGGAATACTTTTTCATTACTGCATACATAAAAGGAGATTAAAATAGAGTGTCAGATGCCTCAGTCATCTTAGATTTGGTAATGAAGATGAGTTTACTGAGAAAGAAAATACACCAAGTCCTACATCACTCTTTTCGCCTCAAGGAGGCTCACCAAAAGTTTGTATGTTGAGCAATTGTTGGACGACAACCACTTTCAAGGATTTCCAGAGGAGAGATCTCTGTTATTGGCGGCATCTTGCCATGTTAGTGGAGACACACTGAAGCAATCGAGTTTGGATCATCCAGAACAGCTACAATTACAATGTTTACTGCAAGAGAAGTTAACACTATCAAAAGATGGAATATTACATAGAACATCATCTCAAGAGAATTCACAGACTGTTGTACCTATTGCTCTATACTTGAAGTGCTTCGGCTGGCGCATGATAATGCTTTCTCAGGGCATCAGGGTGTCAAGATGACATTGACTCAGATATTGGATCGATTTTGGTGGAGCACTGTAAGTAAAGACACAATGGATTACACCAAATCTTGTCATACATGTGAGGAAAGGATGCCACCCCATCAAAGAGCACGAGCTCCATTGAAAGAACGCCCCATAATGGAGAAACCATTTGAAAAGAGTCGAAATAGACATTAAAGGCGGTTACAGTACCTCAAACCGACAAAGGATCACAGTTTATTCAGGATGCATTTTCCAAGTATGTAGAATTGTTTCCATTGCAATGACAGACAACAGAAGACGTAAGTTGCAAGATTCAAGAACGAATTGGTGGATGTGGACTGCCAGAAGTAGTTCATTCCGACAATGGAACATGTTTCACAAGTCGAGTTTTTGAGCAATTTTATAGTCAACATGAGATATGGCATACTTAGTCAACAGCGTCACCCCCAAGCAAATGGTGCTGTAGAACGTTTCAATAGGACATTAGGGGAAATGCTAGCAAAAGTGATAGATTCTAACCAAACAACATGGCAAATCATCTGACACAAGTCCAACTGGCCTATAGTATGTGTTGTCCTATCATGAGTCGAGTGGAGAGATTCCATATAGAGTTATTTTCAAAGAGATGCCTAGAACCCTGTGACAAGCTGCAGCAGATTCTGTTTGCAGAATAACAGGACACAAGACAACACCAATGTTAACATCTGTTCCTAACATATACTGAAAGGTAAGAAAAACTACAGTCATAGGTCAAGTGAAAGACAAAGACAATCCAACAAATCACAGTTGCATTTCACCCCATACAGTATTGACGACTTAGTGTGGATTACACGTCCTAGTAGAGGGAAACAAGTATCTCGTTCCTTTGTCCACAATGGATGGGACCTTACAAGGTTGTTAAAAATATCCAATGTGGTACATGAGGTTCGTCAACCATGTGGGAGGAAGGATGAGACTGTCCATCACGATAGAATAAAACTGTATGTACGTGAATCACGGTTTAAAGATATTAGAACGGATGTAAACCAACAGAGGGATCTTTTGGATACTACAACAAATGTAACCCAAAAGAGAGAGATTCTTTCAGATATCTCAACAAACTCTGAGGACAATCCAGAAGAGTTACCTGATCCAGTTGAATCAGATTCTAGCTCAAATACTGAAGCTCTGCGAGTACTTAGAAGATCCACGCCAAAGACGTCGCCCACAATATTTGAATGATTATATTGTAGACTCGAACTTTAGCCCTTCGTCTGAAAGGAAGTGATGTAATGTAGTAGTCTAGTAGTCATAGCACGTTAGCACACCACTTACTATATAACACACTCGCTTTCATTACAATACATCAGTCTTCTACCTGCAATTACCGCGTACACTACGGACAGACAGACAGACAAACAGACAGACAGACAGACAGACAGACAGACAGACAGACAGACAGACAGACAGACAGACACACACACACACACACACACACACACACACACACACACCATGCTTGATTTTCTTCAACTTGTACAATAGCAATCTCTTCTACATTGGTAATACATATGCCACAGACATGCAGACAAACAAAAAAACCAAACAAAAAGACACACTAATCGACAGACAGAAAAATTTATGTCCAAGCCAGGCAAGCATACAAACAACAAACTCACTAGCGCAGTCGCCCGTCAGAAATTCAAGAGCTGCTTCCAATTGATTCGCCCGATCGTAACACCGTTTGGATCTCAAATCATACACAAACGCAAGAGCTTTCTCATACGGCGTCATCTTCAACCCTCTTGCCATCTTTACAACGCAGCGAGGAAAAAGTTTCGTGCCGAGAAGTTCATCGAAAAGGATTCGTTTCAAACGTCTCTCAAAAGGCTGGATTTTTGCTACCTCGCATACTATTCTTCTTTCGGCTGAGATCTTCTCCGTTTGGCAGAGAGACGAAAAGATCTCAGTGAAACTCACCGCCATAGCGTAATACGGGGACCCAGCAGTAAAGTAACCCGGATAAAAGGGGTTACATACATACGGGATACCGAAAATTATTGTATACACACGCATGCGCACTACTAGACACTACATCTTGCAACATTTTATAGCTATTCGCAATCATCAGCAAGAGCAGTCAGTTGCTCGTATATATATTTTGTCAACAAAGCCACTATTTATTTATTACACCAAGTAAATAGTCTAAAAATAGTAACAATTATTAATCTTTAATTTCATTACAATAACTTGCATTAATTATTCATTCTACAAAACTGTGTACTGACAAATCTCTCTAGTTATTCTAGTTATCTGGTGGTGTTGTTCCACACACTGGACCAGTAATATATGACACCGTCTTGTCAGGCACAGGTACTTCAGCAGATACATGCAACAGCGAAGTTCTGTCATCAGAGGCAACATCAAGTAGCTCACTCGATCCACTACGTGATACATACTTTGGTTCATTTTCTGAATTAACTGATGGACTACGAGATGGCACGATATCCTTGTTACCAATGCTGCCCTGATTTGTGCGACAACACGAAAAGAGTCGTGATCGAATTTTTTGCGTAAGAAGACAATAGAGTATGCAGTTCACCCAGCCTTGAGCAGGATCTCCTATTCCCTGCAACACACACATCATTAACAAACAGAAAGACGACAGTACACTTACTCAATAAACCTGGAGAAGTATCAACCATGGAAAATAATCCATGCTTTTGCAGTACTTGGGTAAAGTATTGACAGTCCATTGTACTGTCATGAAGTAACGAATCGTTCCCCAAATGCGAATCAAAATAAACAAAAGAGGAATGAAAAGCAGCTTCGTCTCAAAGCCGTCGGATAACGAATGCGACTGTCTCTCCAGTAAAACCGAACGTATATTTGTCTATAAGAAAATTAACAGTGAAAGTGGCAGGAAAAATCAATAGAGACCATAAATGTAACTACAAAACAAAATAACTACACACTACCATGTAAAATAAAATATTCGTAAAAAATTAAATTCAGAAAGTGACAAAGTATTTTCAGTATGAACCATTCCGACAAATTGTTAAGTACAAACTCTCCACTAATACCCCATTCACACTAGCAGATTTTACCGTGCCAGCACGGTTTATCATGATTCGGTTTGAATTTATTGCATAGTATGAACACTTTCCGTGCCGTACCAAGAAGACTGAAAGCATGCAAAGCCAGCACGCTTCAATTTTCCATGCTGATACGGCTCGGCACAGCTCAGCACGGATGCGTTGCATAGTGTGAACGCTTACCGAGCCGCAACATTGCTAAGGCATGAAGAAGAAACATCGTACCTAAAAATAGATTTATAGAGCAAAGGATACTGTGCACGCTCAAAGTGAAGGTTGCTGCCGTAACCGAGAAATCTACGAAATGTTGGCTTCCTAAATGCAAGAAGCCAGATACAGAGTTCTACCCACAGTTGTCGGAGGTGGTCAGGCCCAACAATCACTCAACAAACACGGACCATCACTCCGCATAATCCGACAACCACTATATATTTTAGCTAGTGTTTTACTTGCTCCAAGCCGATAAGCATTGGAAGGTTAGCAGTTCGTTAAAAGGTCAGCACATTGTTCACATGGTGACATGGCGGCAGATCCACCCTGCTATGATACAATCTATATAGAATGTCTCAGGGCACTAAGGTAATGTTCCCGGGTATCGTCGAGGTGTCCAGTCAAGATGTCTTTACTAAAGGAAATGTCATCAACTGTAGCCAGAAGAGACTGCCAGCATCAGTGAAAGTGTTGAGAGTAGTGATGGGTCATAAGTAATAGCAGAGTCTACCAAGGATGAAGGGAATGGAAAACGCATGAGGATATTAAGCTTAACTAAAAGATAAAAGATTAATTAGAGGATATTTTTGTTGTAGTAGTGAATTTGTCTAAATCATATAAGCCACAACCTGAACTAAACCACGCCCCTTAATGCAGCGGATAACCGTCCACCACTCCAAAAATCCTGAGCAGAACACTGCAGATACAATCGGACTTGTCAGCAGTGCAGAGAGAAAATGAAAAACGTAAAATTAGAATATAAAAAAGCAAGACAGAAGAGCATGGCTGCACTTCACGTTTACTGAGGTAGCATGCGTTAACGATACTACCGACTTGATGACAATTGATACATGCACTGTGAATAGGGGCTAGCACGGTTTTCATGGTGCGTGCTGGCTCAATCAAATCTGACACCTCCGAGCGTGGCTTGTAAGTGTGCCAGTGTGAATGCGGTATTAGATTGGCGAACAAGTACAGTCAGATGTCAGTTATACAAAAACGGAGTGCCTTGGATGCCATCTAGAAGTATGCGCTGTAAACTATTATGCACGTGCAACAAGGTGTAAGTAATGTCAAGTCAGTAGCATAACATGGTAAACTACATTGTACTTTCTCATTATTACAGGGACGTAGCCGCTGGTCTGGTTGGTCCAAACCACTTTCAATATTTTTACTTTCATCAACGGACCGTTCCCGGCAACTCTTGGAATAGGTCATAGCTAATTAAATAAACTTTTTAATCACTCTGAGACAACTTCATATCAAGTGCCTGCAGACCCGCAGATTAGAATGCATACAGCTCGTAGACCTGCATTTTTATAGCGGATAGTAAGTGGAACCAGATGGTGTTGCTTCTGTCACCTCCCTCTAATGCCTCATCACACTAGGAACTTCTTTGTTTCCTACGAGATCCTTCTGGGAGTCTAAGAATTACCTGTGTGGTGCATCATACTCTGCACAGACCCAACGCATGGTTTATACCTGGCCACCTTTTCACTAAGACATCAATGACGCTCAAGACGTTGCATTCTGTCACTACATTACTATGTAACATGAGAAAAGATTATGTTCTTGTCTGTCTGCGCATGCGCATCTGTGCATAAACTAAACCACTTCCAAACTGCCAGCTACGTCCCTGTATTACTTTGCAGAGTGCAGTCCAGTTTGGGTGCGTTGTGCAATTGTTGTTCATTATACATGTATTCAGTTTAATTGAGTGCACATGGGCAATCTCG
>CAXXBX010000097.1:0-65969 GCA_964274945.1 Dehalococcoidia bacterium
TTGAGCACAACCGTTTTGCTTCCGTATTCTTACATATGTATCGCAGTTTGATACTGTTCGACATTGTGTCATGTATTAGCACGTTCCGAAAACTTCTTTTTGCAGTCCTGTATTTTTAATAAATCCTCCATTAAGCCCGGTTCACAGTCGCTGACGCTGGTGTGAGCGTTCTTGTCAGCGTCCAGGACGCTCGCAGGACGCTGTGCCAGCGTCGTACTGTGAACCGGGCTTTAAAGCCACAAAATCGCCTTTTGCCATGTAGCAACATCACCAGGTGGAATAGTGAGACGATTAGCCAACAAAGTGGACCTACTGTCTAACACTTGAAAACACAATGGGTTGATATCCATGTGACTTGTTGCTAGCATGAGGCGTTCTTGTCAAGCTGTAGACAACTCAAAACCACCAATTCTGTGTGATATTTAACACCGACAGTGATCAAATCACTTCTGACACTTGTTTGAGTAAATGGGACTGACCAGCAATCATACAACAAACCACATAAATTAAATCTGGTTCGGCGTTCAGAAGATAAATTACCGAAACTCTCAGGGCAAGCCCTAAGGTGATCTACCTTGCTAACACATCCCAAACATTATTTAGATTAAGTAATATTTAAAGTGCTATACAAATGTGCAAATTTAATTATTAAGAGTCATGTATGCAAAGACGTTCAGTGCACTTAAAATATAAAGTAAAATTTGTAATTATTTAAATTATTATTAAAATCATACACGCACATTGTAAATGTGTTTTAGAACAAGTTAGTATGCCTTTTGTTGATGGCGAAACTGCCAAGCCTAACTATATTCTTTGCTGCTATAAATTAATCATAACGTATTGGAGGAAAAGAGAGAAACTCCTAACGAAAGTTTAGTGGATGCTTCTAAGCATACTGCGAAGACGAAAATGCAAATAACGGAAAAAAAGAAAAAACAAGACATTAAAAGCTACTACAGAACACATGCAGAAAGAAAAGTAGTTATAACTATATGTTAATGGAACAATGGTATCTAGCCTAGTTAATGTATGTATTTTCGCAGTGTAAGCGTTAATTAAGGACTCTTTCAATAGAAACAGGATAAATGTATGTATGTATGTATGCATGTATGCATTGATTGAAGAGTCGCTGCCGATATCGGTAGACGTCACATTGTGTATATATTAAACACAACTAGTCTAGAACATCTTAGATGTCACTGTCACTACCATCTCGTCTAGATCCCACTGCAGCCACTGTTATACTACATGCAATATACTTAGAAAAACATGGATCAATTCAGAGGCATATTACACCCAAGCAATCGTAATCGTATTACAATTTAATGTCCATATAGACGAATTTTAGGAAGACTTGTGCTCCCCAGGTCCTCCCATAGTTACGCCGGCTGCTGGTGACGAATTATTGTCTCATCTCACATGCATAGTGATGATAATAATCCTTGAGCCTTGCACTTCTAGACTACCATCGTGCCTGTCAACTCAAAGGAATTCTTGTCTCTTAGAATTAACAAAAATCTTAAAGACTGTGTTATCAGCAATAATTGCAAGTATCAAGGCCTATTTATAAAGCTTTGATTTTTCTGTCGTTGTGCAATGCGGTGTCGCACTCTTTACATTCATGCGAAAGGCGGATTTAGAGGAGGCGTTCAGGCGGTCAGGACTCTCACCTGCAGAAACCAACTATTACCAGATCCACAATACATCTGTAATTGCGCTTATACAAACAACAGCAGAACTATGATTAAACAGTTGTCACTATGCGAACATCATTGTGCAGCTAGCTGTTGCCTTGAATTTGTCCCCAAAATCACCACTACTCTCTACTCTGAAAAATGATTTCAATGTTGTGCACTCTAAAGCCTTGAAGTCTGGTCGATCTTCACTTGAGGATTCATACAGACAAGCAGCGCAAGTTCAAATTTAGAGTACTTGCAGCCCTGGGTGTCACGGAGTTACCCCGGACGACCCTAACGGCTTATCGGCATAGCACACGGCCCCTTTTGAATACGAAATGCACCATACTGTTTAAATATTTACTGAGAGATGTTATGAGGAACGTCTACTTTACTGTTTTCACTCTGTCTCAGCCAAAGATGAAAAATACTCTGTTTTCTGAGGCACCTACCACTTTCAAAAATTTATGCATAGTGAATGAACCAGACAGAAAAACATCATAAATGTATTTTAGTAGGAATGGCTACACAAACCAGCAAAAAGCAAACAAAAAGTGTGGATGGTTCAATATATATGCTGTTAACAAATCGAACTAACTCGCCATTGCTGAAAATTATAATACAGTGTGTGTTAGTCATAGCACTCTCAATTTGGCACAGTAATAAACCATCCACACATTTTTGTTCGCTGTTTGCTGATTTGTGTAGATATTCCTATGCTATAACACATATATAACGCTATTGTATCTTGTCTCTCTAAAAAAGAGCTGTCTATGCATGTGTGTGTCTCTATACTTGGCAACTCGCGTGTCTCGCCAGCCCGTATCCGATTTCCGTTGAATTTGGCTTGCTCGTGCACAGCAAACCTGTACAGACCGACAGTTCGTAAGGTTGTCGTCGTCTTTCGGAACGTCGCGTTTTCTTGTCGACTAAATCCGCCTCCAGTCGCGCGCGAATTTCTCTGGAACAGCACATAGGATCTCCACCAAATTTGGACTGCCAATGCAGTTTGACCTAGATCGGTAGACGCACGAAGGTTGTGGTTTATTGCATGTGTCATAGGGAATTAGGTGACAATATGTGACATGTTTAGCTAAACGATTAGTCGGCTGACCAACTACCCGTGTACATTCAATGATTTATAGCGCGACGACGACATACGGTCCTGTGCCACTGCAACAGAGTGCACGACCTCGTGGTGATGTCATTGCAATATCAGACAACATCTAACCTAAATGGCGACGCAAACAGCATATACGGCCTACGCACAGACGACAGACCAGACGTCACTTCTTTTAACTAAACTTGCTACAGTCCAGACTGTGTAATACAAGTATAAAAACATTTTGAAAAATGAGAAAGATGTAAGGTTGCCGTTCGAAAAAGAATAGAATCAAGATTTAAGAGTGTGCTGTGATATCTTTGGTATACAGACTTATTGAGCAATCATCCCTACATTGTACCATTTTCTAATTAGTAAGGTATGAAACACATATTATAGTTAGAAAATGGTGCAATGTAAGGATGATGTCACAGCTTAGTCAGTCTGTATACAAATGATGTCACAGCACACCCTTACATGGCCTTGTTTCTATTCCTTTTCTAACGGCAACCCTACATCTTTCCCTTTTCCCCAAAATGTTTTATACTTGTTTGCAGTCTTTTTCTGCATAAGCGTAGATATGTGCATCGCTAACGGTGTACGCGACAAGATAGATTGCAATGGCAATTGACGAGGTAGACTGTGGGGCTAGAAATCAAAACACTCCTCTGTACAGGAAGGTTGGATTCGGTGCAAATGCAATCAGAGTTTAGCTAGGAGAAACGCCAGCGGTATAGTCTTCGATCGCCAGAAGAGTTCCGGAGAGAGGCGACACGTACAGTCAACACGGGGCTGGTGTGGACGTGTGTTCGAATGAACTGGGAGGTGTAGCGTTTGTGTCATCGAAACATTTTACGCGGTGGTCGGTCTTTCGAGAGTGGACCATGCACTGCAATGACAAATTTGAGTTGTGATATAGACATGCTTCGTTGCAAGTGGTATAGAAATCAGCTTTGTAGCATAAACGGTTGATAATATACCCGCTCTTACAGATACTAAACACAAACTCATCCTACTTAATTAAACCAACGTACAGCGTTGGTGAATCTTTTCTCGGTTTCTGCAACACTTTTTAGAATGGGTAGAAGTAATTGAAAATGTTGAGAGACAATCGAGGTAGACGGCATTAGATTCATCCTAATTAATAATAATTTAAATAATTATAAATTTCACTTTATATTGTAAGTGCCCTAAAAGTACTTGCATGCATGACTCTTAGTTGTCATGGACAATGCTCGTTCCACTTTGCAATTTTCAGTGAAGCGTAAAAGAAATTTCTGTTGAAGACGACACTAAAATGAGTAAGACGACCTCTAGGTAAAGCATAGGACTAAACACCGTGTACAGGATGGACGCCCGATGACCGAATCCTCGCTAGCAACTACCAGACAAAGAGAGATGGACCCTTATGATGACATGACGTTCGTGTAGTGGTCGGTAATGACACCACTTGTCGTCTATTGGTCGGGACAGCTGTATTTGCACCTTCGCTAATCGAGTGTAAATACGATCGTACGGTCGAACGACTACTATACCCTTAGCCCGTATATCTGGGACTCGGGTAAATACCTTAGGGCTAGCACTGAAACTTTTGGTAATTTATCTTGAGAACGCTAACCAGCCATAATTTATGTAATTTCAGAGGCAGCGGAGCACTCCAGAAAATGATACGCCGAAACAAAGTGATTGGCCTCACACAATCTGTATTATTTAATATATATATATATATAAACTGCATACGTTTGTTCTGCGATACACAATAATATTTTAAGGCTATTTAGTGTTAGCCACTACACATAAAACATTTTAAAATATTATACAAGTGACAATAATGTGCCGAAAAGACGAAAGCGGTCTTTACTAAGTAAGCAAAATTCTCGCATGGCTCTGTCGTTCTTTTCTTATGTATATGAAGTAAAATCAATTTCTTGAAAAGCATTCTTAAGCATTCTTAACATTGATAGCTCTGTGTGCAAATGTTCTTGGACGTCATCTCTAAAATGGTTATGAATTTCTTGAATGGTGTCAAGATGGATGCGGTGGCCTTCAGCAACTGTCTTGAACATGATTTCAACTATCGTGTATAGAGCGATTTGAGGTGCTTCAAACCTTCTCTCTATTTCGCCTACTATACTTTGTCCGCAATTTCAAGTACTGCCTGCGATAGAACTAGAACTCTTTGGGTGTTGGATCGTGGAAGGTGTTGTCCATTGTTTTGTCATATCTGCTTGGTGCTCGATCTCCTTCAGCGCGGAAGAATGGGATCGCCAACTGCCACTTGATTAGCTTTCGCCATTGGGTCATCTCAAATTTGTTCATAACGATCGTCATTTCTTTTCTCTTTCAAAGTATACAAAGTAACAGCCGTGTAAGTTCGAGCTTCTAACACACAAATGGTTTCTCTTTGCAAGACCTTGCTTAATTAGTACATGAATGGGTGAGAAAAAGTTGTCAGCTATCATTATACCAAATAGGAATTGAAACGTGTCCATTGACTATAGTACACTTCTTGCTGCTGCTGTGACATCGACCTTGCCGCTGTATTCTTCTTTCATGGTTATTCGAATAACATCATAATTGACAATAAAGGCTGTCAGCGACTGTGCACGTACCGTCTAGCGATTAGGACAGACAGGCTTGCCGCTTGACACCAACAGTCCTGCAGCAAGTTCCGCATAACACCTAACACATGACGGAATTTCTTGTGGCCGCGGCTCCACCGTACCACTTCAAAAATTGGGACAGCGGTCGTCGTAATGCCGTACCGGCTCCGCCGCCCCTGGATTTATTGTATGAGTGATTACTCCGACCGCTACGTGGTCAGTCCTCTTCACTCAAATTGGCGTCAGAAGTGACTTGATTGATGTCGGTGTTGCAAACCACGGAGAGTTTGTAGTTTTGAGTGATTGTAGACAGCTTTAGAAGAAAGGCAACAATTGACATGGATATCAAGCGATATACAGTAAGTCAGTTTGTTAGTCGTCTCTCTATTCCTCCTAATTCATAGTTTTGCTACTTCGATTTTGAGGTAGAAGAAAGTGTCGGAACGTGCTAGATGCGAAAACGTCGAGCAGTATCAAAATGGAGTACATATGTAAGAATACGGAAGTAAATGAGTGTTGTACAACAAAGACCATTGTATAAACAATTTGCTATTCCGTTTAATTAATTTACTGTGTCATGTGATTATGTCGTATTAGCCAGACACGAACCCAAGATCTTCTGGGTGGGTTTTCAAAAGTTAATATCAACAACACAAATAAATTACTCTTGATGAATTACCATTTCCACTCGTGTCCCAATTCAAGACTGTTGATGTTAAACTACAATTCTAAAAAGAATCCTTCAGCGTTTGCGCTAACAGTAGAGGTGACACACACATCTTTGAGGTTCTCGGGAAACCTGAGAGCATACCTGGGCACGCCACTAATTTTCCTACTGCTTATTCATCGGTCAATAATCAGTTTGCTATTGCGTTGCTAGACTAGTGCGGTGGTATATGACAATAATTATTATATAGTATCAAAGTCAACAGTCCAATTGGCACTCAATCATACAGCCAAAGAATTATATACAGGCTCGAAAATGTTTTCTAGTGAGATTACGTGTAAGCAGTAATTATTACGCGAGAGAGCGTTAGACTGTCGAATTTAAAATCGTCTAATGCCGTACACGTATGCTACTCTATGCTAGCAGATTTGAACAATGTCAATAACATGATAAACTTCATGCTAATCTAACATCAACTTGCAATACAATCAATTGCATCGTTTGATTATTCTGTAGTTTTGCAATAGCAAGCATAAGGAATCTGCTGATGCTCTATTTGATAGATATTATTAGTCGATGTGTTGAATGGTAGTGATATGGTCATCATGATTGGCTTCCAGTCTCCGTACACTGCCTTCCCCTTGATGTACTTAATACATCTGGCTAGTGGACGGCTCCTATTCTCGTTTGATCCACATTTTCCGCAGTCGACCATCTGTATTTCCGATGGAATTCTGTTAGGATTATAGTCGCACATGGTCGGATATATTCCTTCATAACAATCGCTGACGTGGACAATACCGGTGTCGACACTTCTCTTCTTTCGTACGACACCGTCGCTCGTAGCGTTATCGACGTCTCGACGATGGCGACTCTCTCCACAAAAATCGGAATAAGAATTGCTTCCCGGTTTGGCAGGACTGACGAGTCGAGTGGTAGGATCTGTCTTCATCCGCACAACATTGTCTTGTTGTTCATCGTCAGAACGACTACAAGAAGCTGCAGAAGACTTGATTGGTGTGGCAACGAGATAAAGAATGGACAACACGACTGCTGTTGTTTGCATGGTTTTTGCTAGAAAAATATAAATAATTGAATCTTGCCGTCACCTGTCTGAGACAAAAAGAAAATTGACTGCACGTCTGTATATACCTTGAATAGAGCGGCTATAGAACTCTCTTGCTTTAACGTCTGACCTGTTCAGGTGACTCTTGCCGTTGTGACAATCTGGCAGAGTGTCTGCTACATTTATAAAAGATGGTCTGTTAAGAAGGAAATTTTTAGGACTCGTCAACTTGTAGGAAATTCTAAAGCTAATTACAGTTTGTGTCTTCTTTGTTAGAACGTCATGTGATGTCATACTTTGTCAGTGCATGAAACAATTTGTTAAGGAAATATCTATGTCCGTCCGCATTTTTGATTCTCTTACGATACACTACGACAGCACATGACTTTGCGGGGGAAAGAATTTTCATAGGAACAATTCATAAATATATATTACAAGTTACGCACACTGAAGACAATACCACGCATGAATGATTACTGTTACTAAAATTGCAAGGAATTGGAATGTTTCTTCAAGCAATTTCATTTGGGTGTTTTTAGTTCTTCGTGTCTATTCAAACAAAATTATTTGCGGATATTTATAGTTATTCATAACACTGATTGTATGATAAAAATTTGCTTAAATTTTAGACAAGAATTAGCGTTTTGTGATTTATAATGTATTAGTAAAGTTACCTACTGTATGGCGTCGTATTGAGTTGTCAGTACTTTCACTGTTCGCGTAACTCTACCCGTTGGCATAATATATAAAGGAATATTTTAAAAGTTTAGAGTTAACTTTTCTACTACTTACTTTAGAACGATTGAAGGCATTCTAAACGATATAATCAACAGACAACCTACAGACAGACGTTTAAAGAGATTACAAGGATGAGGACATTGTCCGGCTGCGGGATATCTCTACGGTGAACGTTTGTAGGTTTCTCTAGACCGTTTGATTGACAATTGTCGATGAAAGGAGCGTAACGTTCTTTACTGGAGTCGATCAACTTAATTGTATTTTCATTTTGCGCGCTTCTCTATTGCTATAGTAAAACGTGCAGACGCCTTGACGTTTCACAAGCTTACAGTGCAATAAATTAAGAGTCAATAATTTGTTTGTTCGACCAAAACTACTGTAAATGGGGTCAACAAGTCAGAATCCGGAACTTCATGCCAATAGTGTTGCAGTCAGCTGGAATGCTAATGGTCGTATAGGGTAACGTTAATTGAGCTTGTAAGCATGTATTTCTTGCAGTGATATTTGCCCTTGCGCTGTCTTTGTATTTACCAACTACTATCACACAAACACTGTTTACCCATATCTTCCTCCCTCAACTGTATCACTATGTGTATTTTGGTGACCACTACGATATTTCTTTCCTGTTTACGAGTAATAATGACTAGATGTCTCCCGAATATACTAACTTGTCGTTTTCGAAATCAATGCAAGTATCAATTAAATATCGTAGATAATAGAGAAATAAGTATTTTCTGTTTATCTTCTCGTCAGAATGATGGCAATAATACATATACTAAATTGATAATACTAGCTAGTTACACAAATCTACCATTCTCTCATAGATCTCATAATCAAGTGTAAACAACTGTATTCATTTGATAGTTAAGTTGATATTTTTTCAATAAGTTGTAATATAATTGCTATAAAATATCTTAAAACATTCAATTTTATTTTGAGTACGATTGACACTCAGCAATAAATGTGCAATCAATTGACTTTCTTTTGTATTGAAACTTGTGGAAACAAATGGTGAAAACTGATAGTGACGGAAACCATTGCAGTCTAAATTGCAACAGGAAGTCGCAGTTACAATTTTAAGTCTTCTCTTTACTTGTTTCTAGGCAGGAACTGTCGAATTCTTGGCTCTAATGCCATCGCATGCAGTAAACAACTTGAGAATGTTGACTGAATTACAAGTAGCCATTGAAACAATAGCAAGAGACATCTTCGCCATGCTATTGTACTATACTATATAATACTTATATACTTGGAAACACAAATGAACTTCTTTAATAACTTTTCTTAAATTTCGACAATGGTTTGCACAATAATATTGTTTATAATTCAAACTACATGATAATTGTGATTTTAAAATTCACTATTTTCTGTACATCTTTTATGTCGTTCATTAGCTGCAACGTCGAAGCGTCTACTTTTTCTAAAAGAAAAAGTAGAACAAGGATTATAAAACAAGACGATAAAATCGACTAGTGGACCACACTACGATATGAAGATGTAGGCACCTGCATTTGAATGTCTTCTAGTACGTACTGTATATACATATTCCTTTTGAAATTGAAATTGGACACGAACAGTCAGTATTCGACACGACGGACTGCTCAACATGTTTGTGCCGCAACGAGTATCTATATGCAAGTAAGACTAGTAAACAGAAACAACTTTCACTCGTACGTAATGGAACGATTTGGCGTCGTTAATTAACTTCACTCTTGGTAGACTGTACAAGTTAATGGTTACTTTGTCTTTAAGAAAAATGCTTTGTGTCATCGCACAAGCGTTTCTAAATCCTCCTTTCGTCACCGATTGTCAGTCAGAAGGTCAATAGAGAAACCTATACGACCGTTGTCCTGCAACTGTGTGAAGCCAGAGAGGGCAGTGAAGATTAGCTCTTCCTGCTCTACTCGAGAAGGGCATCTCTATACAATCTTAATTTTTGTCTATAATTTTTGTTCACAAGCGATAATTAAATGGTTTTGCTTGGCACGTTAAATCAATTTTGTGCAAATTATGCGAGAGGTGAACCTCAACTTGCAAAAATTTGCACGAGAATTATAGCAACAGCTAATGTTAACAAAGACAGCGACGTAACTGCTAACTCAAAGCGATAGTATAGACCAAAATAATTATATCGCTGTTTAGAATTTAAGCAATATTGTTTATGCAATCACTGTTATGTGTCACGACTAACGTCACAATAAATCAATTCTGTTTGACCCACATTATAACTGATTAGTGATATTAACTGGTAACGGTAATCATTAATGCATGGTATTGTCCGCAGTGTTCCGTGATACATAACCTAAATTTTTCTATTCCTTTTCTTACTAGAATGTCCTTGCTTCAATCTAAATCATGGTCGGCTTTTGTTAAGTGCATAAAGATTTGAGAACGCGGACGGAGAAGGACATTTCCTAGACATAACTTCATGCGCAGTTGCAAGTGACATCACATGGTCTTCTAACAGACAATCCTAGCAAAGAAGAGAGGATCAAATTAACGTTAGAATTTCCTACAAGTTTGAAAATCCCAAAGATTCCCTCCTTAACTTAACTTAACAGACGATCTTTTATAAATGTAGCAGACACTCTGCCAGATTATCACAACAGCAAGAGTCATCTGAACAGGTCAGACGTTAAGCAAAAGAGTTCAATAGCTGATCTAATCAAGGTATGTGCAGAAGTGCAGTCAAGTTGCTTTTTGTCTCAGACAGGTGACTGTAAGATTCGATTATTTATACTTTGCTAGCAAAAACCATGCAAACAACAGCAGTCGTTTTGTCTATTCTTTATCTCGTTGCCACACCAATCAAGTCTTCTGCAGCTTCTTGTAGTCGTTCTGACGATGAACAACAAGACAATGTCGTGTGGATGAAGACAGATCCTACCACTCGACTCGTCAGTCCTGCCAAACCGGGAAGCAATTCCTATTCCGATTTTTGTGGAGAGAGTCGCCATCGTCGAGACGTCGATAACGCTACGAGCGACGGTGTCGTACGAAAGAAGAGAAGTGTCGACACCGGTATTGTCCACGTCAGCGATTGTTATGAAGGAATATATCCGACCATGTGCGACTATAATCCTAACAGAATTCCATCGGAAATACAGATGGTCGACTGCGGAAAATGTGGATCAAACGAGAATAGGAGCCGTCCACTAGCCAGATGTATTAAGTACATCAAGGGAAAGGCAGTATACGGAGAATGGAAGCCAATCATGATGACCATATCACTACCATTCAACACATCGACAAATAATATTTATCAACTGCAGCATCAGCAGATTCCTTATGCTTGCTATTGCAAAACTACAGAATAATGGGAACAATGCATTTTGATTGTATTGCAAGTTGCTGCTAGATTAGAATGGATTTTATCGTGTCATTGACATTGTTCAATTTTATTAGCACAGTGTAGTATGTACGTGTCCGGCTTTATACGATTTTAAATTCAACAGTCTAAAGTTTGTCTCTAAAACCGTAATAATTGGTGTTTACAGGTAGTCTTACTAGAAAATATTCCTAACTCCTTCCTGTATATATATTCTTTGGCTGTATGATTGGGGGTCAATCGGAGTGTTGATGCTATAGAATTATTTTCATATATCAACTCGCTAGTCTGGCCACGCAATCGCAAACTGTTTATTGACCGATGAAGAATCAGTAGAAAACCAGTGGCGTACACGGGTATACTTTGAGGTTGCCCGGGAGCCTTCAAGATGTGTGTGTTACTGTTAGCGTGAGTGCCGAAAGATCTTTTTTAGAATTATAGTTTAACATAAGAAGACTGATAGATCATTGATGCTATGCAATAGCAAACGGGTTGAATAAGGACGTCTATGTAAATTGTAATTAGACAGCAGTATGTCATTGATATTAATTTGTATTGATATTAACTTTTGTCAAACTCATCCAGAAAATCCTGGATACGCGCCCGATAATCTCATGCTAATAGGACATAATCAGGTAACACAGTAAATTGAACAAAATGGCGTAAATTCTAAAGTACCATTCTAAAGCAAATTCCTTTGTTGAGCACAACCGTTTTGCTTCCGTATTCTTACATATGTATCGCAGTTTGATACTGTTCGACATTGTGTCATGTATTAGCACGTTCCGAAAACTTCTTTTTGCAGTCCTGTATTTTTAATAAATCCTCCATTAAGCCCGGTTCACAGTCGCTGACGCTGGTGTGAGCGTTCTTGTCAGCGTCCAGGACGCTCGCAGGACGCTGTGCCAGCGTCGTACTGTGAACCGGGCTTTAAAGCCACAAAATCGCCTTTTGCCATGTAGCAACATCACCAGGTGGAATAGTGAGACGATTAGCCAACAAAGTGGACCTACTGTCTAACACTTGAAAACACAATGGGTTGATATCCATGTGACTTGTTGCTAGCATGAGGCGTTCTTGTCAAGCTGTAGACAACTCAAAACCACCAATTCTGTGTGATATTTAACACCGACAGTGATCAAATCACTTCTGACACTTGTTTGAGTAAATGGGACTGACCAGCAATCATACAACAAACCACATAAATTAAATCTGGTTCGGCGTTCAGAAGATAAATTACCGAAACTCTCAGGGCAAGCCCTAAGGTGATCTACCTTGCTAACACATCCCAAACATTATTTAGATTAAGTAATATTTAAAGTGCTATACAAATGTGCAAATTTAATTATTAAGAGTCATGTATGCAAAGACGTTCAGTGCACTTAAAATATAAAGTAAAATTTGTAATTATTTAAATTATTATTAAAATCATACACGCACATTGTAAATGTGTTTTAGAACAAGTTAGTATGCCTTTTGTTGATGGCGAAACTGCCAAGCCTAACTATATTCTTTGCTGCTATAAATTAATCATAACGTATTGGAGGAAAAGAGAGAAACTCCTAACGAAAGTTTAGTGGATGCTTCTAAGCATACTGCGAAGACGAAAATGCAAATAACGGAAAAAAAGAAAAAACAAGACATTAAAAGCTACTACAGAACACATGCAGAAAGAAAAGTAGTTATAACTATATGTTAATGGAACAATGGTATCTAGCCTAGTTAATGTATGTATTTTCGCAGTGTAAGCGTTAATTAAGGACTCTTTCAATAGAAACAGGATAAATGTATGTATGTATGTATGCATGTATGCATTGATTGAAGAGTCGCTGCCGATATCGGTAGACGTCACATTGTGTATATATTAAACACAACTAGTCTAGAACATCTTAGATGTCACTGTCACTACCATCTCGTCTAGATCCCACTGCAGCCACTGTTATACTACATGCAATATACTTAGAAAAACATGGATCAATTCAGAGGCATATTACACCCAAGCAATCGTAATCGTATTACAATTTAATGTCCATATAGACGAATTTTAGGAAGACTTGTGCTCCCCAGGTCCTCCCATAGTTACGCCGGCTGCTGGTGACGAATTATTGTCTCATCTCACATGCATAGTGATGATAATAATCCTTGAGCCTTGCACTTCTAGACTACCATCGTGCCTGTCAACTCAAAGGAATTCTTGTCTCTTAGAATTAACAAAAATCTTAAAGACTGTGTTATCAGCAATAATTGCAAGTATCAAGGCCTATTTATAAAGCTTTGATTTTTCTGTCGTTGTGCAATGCGGTGTCGCACTCTTTACATTCATGCGAAAGGCGGATTTAGAGGAGGCGTTCAGGCGGTCAGGACTCTCACCTGCAGAAACCAACTATTACCAGATCCACAATACATCTGTAATTGCGCTTATACAAACAACAGCAGAACTATGATTAAACAGTTGTCACTATGCGAACATCATTGTGCAGCTAGCTGTTGCCTTGAATTTGTCCCCAAAATCACCACTACTCTCTACTCTGAAAAATGATTTCAATGTTGTGCACTCTAAAGCCTTGAAGTCTGGTCGATCTTCACTTGAGGATTCATACAGACAAGCAGCGCAAGTTCAAATTTAGAGTACTTGCAGCCCTGGGTGTCACGGAGTTACCCCGGACGACCCTAACGGCTTATCGGCATAGCACACGGCCCCTTTTGAATACGAAATGCACCATACTGTTTAAATATTTACTGAGAGATGTTATGAGGAACGTCTACTTTACTGTTTTCACTCTGTCTCAGCCAAAGATGAAAAATACTCTGTTTTCTGAGGCACCTACCACTTTCAAAAATTTATGCATAGTGAATGAACCAGACAGAAAAACATCATAAATGTATTTTAGTAGGAATGGCTACACAAACCAGCAAAAAGCAAACAAAAAGTGTGGATGGTTCAATATATATGCTGTTAACAAATCGAACTAACTCGCCATTGCTGAAAATTATAATACAGTGTGTGTTAGTCATAGCACTCTCAATTTGGCACAGTAATAAACCATCCACACATTTTTGTTCGCTGTTTGCTGATTTGTGTAGATATTCCTATGCTATAACACATATATAACGCTATTGTATCTTGTCTCTCTAAAAAAGAGCTGTCTATGCATGTGTGTGTCTCTATACTTGGCAACTCGCGTGTCTCGCCAGCCCGTATCCGATTTCCGTTGAATTTGGCTTGCTCGTGCACAGCAAACCTGTACAGACCGACAGTTCGTAAGGTTGTCGTCGTCTTTCGGAACGTCGCGTTTTCTTGTCGACTAAATCCGCCTCCAGTCGCGCGCGAATTTCTCTGGAACAGCACATAGGATCTCCACCAAATTTGGACTGCCAATGCAGTTTGACCTAGATCGGTAGACGCACGAAGGTTGTGGTTTATTGCATGTGTCATAGGGAATTAGGTGACAATATGTGACATGTTTAGCTAAACGATTAGTCGGCTGACCAACTACCCGTGTACATTCAATGATTTATAGCGCGACGACGACATACGGTCCTGTGCCACTGCAACAGAGTGCACGACCTCGTGGTGATGTCATTGCAATATCAGACAACATCTAACCTAAATGGCGACGCAAACAGCATATACGGCCTACGCACAGACGACAGACCAGACGTCACTTCTTTTAACTAAACTTGCTACAGTCCAGACTGTGTAATACAAGTATAAAAACATTTTGAAAAATGAGAAAGATGTAAGGTTGCCGTTCGAAAAAGAATAGAATCAAGATTTAAGAGTGTGCTGTGATATCTTTGGTATACAGACTTATTGAGCAATCATCCCTACATTGTACCATTTTCTAATTAGTAAGGTATGAAACACATATTATAGTTAGAAAATGGTGCAATGTAAGGATGATGTCACAGCTTAGTCAGTCTGTATACAAATGATGTCACAGCACACCCTTACATGGCCTTGTTTCTATTCCTTTTCTAACGGCAACCCTACATCTTTCCCTTTTCCCCAAAATGTTTTATACTTGTTTGCAGTCTTTTTCTGCATAAGCGTAGATATGTGCATCGCTAACGGTGTACGCGACAAGATAGATTGCAATGGCAATTGACGAGGTAGACTGTGGGGCTAGAAATCAAAACACTCCTCTGTACAGGAAGGTTGGATTCGGTGCAAATGCAATCAGAGTTTAGCTAGGAGAAACGCCAGCGGTATAGTCTTCGATCGCCAGAAGAGTTCCGGAGAGAGGCGACACGTACAGTCAACACGGGGCTGGTGTGGACGTGTGTTCGAATGAACTGGGAGGTGTAGCGTTTGTGTCATCGAAACATTTTACGCGGTGGTCGGTCTTTCGAGAGTGGACCATGCACTGCAATGACAAATTTGAGTTGTGATATAGACATGCTTCGTTGCAAGTGGTATAGAAATCAGCTTTGTAGCATAAACGGTTGATAATATACCCGCTCTTACAGATACTAAACACAAACTCATCCTACTTAATTAAACCAACGTACAGCGTTGGTGAATCTTTTCTCGGTTTCTGCAACACTTTTTAGAATGGGTAGAAGTAATTGAAAATGTTGAGAGACAATCGAGGTAGACGGCATTAGATTCATCCTAATTAATAATAATTTAAATAATTATAAATTTCACTTTATATTGTAAGTGCCCTAAAAGTACTTGCATGCATGACTCTTAATAATTATAATTAAATTTGAACGTTGGCATAGCACAATTAAATATTACCTAATCTAAATAATGTTTGGGATGCGTTACCAAGATAGATAAATAGAGCAGCACATTACAGTGACAAACCCTCGGACGTAATCACATATCTCGTCACGGAATAATGTTTTGCATACTGAGGTTTTAGTCCAACCCATTCGCCTCAGCCACAAAATCGTAGGGTTTCCAATGCATTCGTTCAGGTAAACAAAGTGCAAAGCGTCTCCAGAATTGCGTACTTACAGGTCAGTCGCTTCGTCCAACAAACATATGGGTTGTCATGGACAATGCTCGTTCCACTTTGCAATTTTCAGTGAAGCGTAAAAGAAATTTCTGTTGAAGACGACACTAAAATGAGTAAGACGACCTCTAGGTAAAGCATAGGACTAAACACCGTGTACAGGATGGACGCCCGATGACCGAATCCTCGCTAGCAACTACCAGACAAAGAGAGATGGACCCTTATGATGACATGACGTTCGTGTAGTGGTCGGTAATGACACCACTTGTCGTCTATTGGTCGGGACAGCTGTATTTGCACCTTCGCTAATCGAGTGTAAATACGATCGTACGGTCGAACGACTACTATACCCTTAGCCCGTATATCCGGGACTCGGGTAAATACCTTAGGGCTAGCACTGAAACTTTTGGTAATTTATCTTGAGAACGCTAATCAGCCATAATTTATGTAATTTCAGAGGCAGCGGAGCACTCCAGAAATTGATACGCCGAAACAAAGTGATTGGCCTCACACAATCTGTATTATTTAATATATATATATATAAACTGCATACGTTTGTTCTGCGATACACAATAATATTTTAAGGCTATTTAGTGTTAGCCACTACACATAAAACATTTTAAAATATTATACAAGTGACAATAATGTGCCGAAAAGACGAAAGCGGTCTTTACTAAGTAAGCAAAATTCTCGCATGGCTCTGTCGTTCTTTTCTTATGTATATGAAGTAAAATCAATTTCTTGAAAAGCATTCTTAAGCATTCTTAACATTGATAGCTCTGTGTGCAAATGTTCTTGGACGTCATCTCTAAAATGGTTATGAATTTCTTGAATGGTGTCAAGATGGATGCGGTGGCCTTCAGCAACTGTCTTGAACATGATTTCAACTATCGTGTATAGAGCGATTTGAGGTGCTTCAAACCTTCTCTCTATTTCGCCTACTATACTTTGTCCGCAATTTCAAGTACTGCCTGCGATAGAACTAGAACTCTTTGGGTGTTGGATCGTGGAAGGTGTTGTCCATTGTTTTGTCATATCTGCTTGGTGCTCGATCTCCTTCAGCGCGGAAGAATGGGATCGCCAACTGCCACTTGATTAGCTTTCGCCATTGGGTCATCTCAAATTTGTTCATAACGATCGTCATTTCTTTTCTCTTTCAAAGTATACAAAGTAACAGCCGTGTAAGTTCGAGCTTCTAACACACAAATGGTTTCTCTTTGCAAGACCTTGCTTAATTAGTACATGAATGGGTGAGAAAAAGTTGTCAGCTATCATTATACCAAATAGGAATTGAAACGTGTCCATTGACTATAGTACACTTCTTGCTGCTGCTGTGACATCGACCTTGCCGCTGTATTCTTCTTTCATGGTTATTCGAATAACATCATAATTGACAATAAAGGCTGTCAGCGACTGTGCACGTACCGTCTAGCGATTAGGACAGACAGGCTTGCCGCTTGACACCAACAGTCCTGCAGCAAGTTCCGCATAACACCTAACACATGACGGAATTTCTTGTGGCCGCGGCTCCACCGTACCACTTCAAAAATTGGGACAGCGGTCGTCGTAATGCCGTACCGGCTCCGCCGCCCCTGGATTTATTGTATGAGTGATTACTCCGACCGCTACGTGGTCAGTCCTCTTCACTCAAATTGGCGTCAGAAGTGACTTGATTGATGTCGGTGTTGCAAACCACGGAGAGTTTGTAGTTTTGAGTGATTGTAGACAGCTTTAGAAGAAAGGCAACAATTGACATGGATATCAAGCGATATACAGTAAGTCAGTTTGTTAGTCGTCTCTCTATTCCTCCTAATTCATAGTTTTGCTACTTCGATTTTGAGGTAGAAGAAAGTGTCGGAACGTGCTAGATGCGAAAACGTCGAGCAGTATCAAAATGGAGTACATATGTAAGAATACGGAAGTAAATGAGTGTTGTACAACAAAGACCATTGTATAAACAATTTGCTATTCCGTTTAATTAATTTACTGTGTCATGTGATTATGTCGTATTAGCCAGACACGAACCCAAGATCTTCTGGGTGGGTTTTCAAAAGTTAATATCAACAACACAAATAAATTACTCTTGATGAATTACCATTTCCACTCGTGTCCCAATTCAAGACTGTTGATGTTAAACTACAATTCTAAAAAGAATCCTTCAGCGTTTGCGCTAACAGTAGAGGTGACACACACATCTTTGAGGTTCTCGGGAAACCTGAGAGCATACCTGGGCACGCCACTAATTTTCCTACTGCTTATTCATCGGTCAATAATCAGTTTGCTATTGCGTTGCTAGACTAGTGCGGTGGTATATGACAATAATTATTATATAGTATCAAAGTCAACAGTCCAATTGGCACTCAATCATACAGCCAAAGAATTATATACAGGCTCGAAAATGTTTTCTAGTGAGATTACGTGTAAGCAGTAATTATTACGCGAGAGAGCGTTAGACTGTCGAATTTAAAATCGTCTAATGCCGTACACGTATGCTACTCTATGCTAGCAGATTTGAACAATGTCAATAACATGATAAACTTCATGCTAATCTAACATCAACTTGCAATACAATCAATTGCATCGTTTGATTATTCTGTAGTTTTGCAATAGCAAGCATAAGGAATCTGCTGATGCTCTATTTGATAGATATTATTAGTCGATGTGTTGAATGGTAGTGATATGGTCATCATGATTGGCTTCCAGTCTCCGTACACTGCCTTCCCCTTGATGTACTTAATACATCTGGCTAGTGGACGGCTCCTATTCTCGTTTGATCCACATTTTCCGCAGTCGACCATCTGTATTTCCGATGGAATTCTGTTAGGATTATAGTCGCACATGGTCGGATATATTCCTTCATAACAATCGCTGACGTGGACAATACCGGTGTCGACACTTCTCTTCTTTCGTACGACACCGTCGCTCGTAGCGTTATCGACGTCTCGACGATGGCGACTCTCTCCACAAAAATCGGAATAAGAATTGCTTCCCGGTTTGGCAGGACTGACGAGTCGAGTGGTAGGATCTGTCTTCATCCGCACAACATTGTCTTGTTGTTCATCGTCAGAACGACTACAAGAAGCTGCAGAAGACTTGATTGGTGTGGCAACGAGATAAAGAATGGACAACACGACTGCTGTTGTTTGCATGGTTTTTGCTAGAAAAATATAAATAATTGAATCTTGCCGTCACCTGTCTGAGACAAAAAGAAAATTGACTGCACGTCTGTATATACCTTGAATAGAGCGGCTATAGAACTCTCTTGCTTTAACGTCTGACCTGTTCAGGTGACTCTTGCCGTTGTGACAATCTGGCAGAGTGTCTGCTACATTTATAAAAGATGGTCTGTTAAGAAGGAAATTTTTAGGACTCGTCAACTTGTAGGAAATTCTAAAGCTAATTACAGTTTGTGTCTTCTTTGTTAGAACGTCATGTGATGTCATACCTTTGTCAGTGCATGAAACAATTTGTTAAGGAAATATCTATGTCCGTCCGCATTTTTGATTCTCTTACGATACACTACGACAGCACATGACTTTGCGGGGGAAAGAATTTTCATAGGAACAATTCATAAATATATATTACAAGTTACGCACACTGAAGACAATACCACGCATGAATGATTACTGTTACTAAAATTGCAAGGAATTGGAATGTTTCTTCAAGCAATTTCATTTGGGTGTTTTTAGTTCTTCGTGTCTATTCAAACAAAATTATTTGCGGATATTTATAGTTATTCATAACACTGATTGTATGATAAAAATTTGCTTAAATTTTAGACAAGAATTAGCGTTTTGTGATTTATAATGTATTAGTAAAGTTACCTACTGTATGGCGTCGTATTGAGTTGTCAGTACTTTCACTGTTCGCGTAACTCTACCCGTTGGCATAATATATAAAGGAATATTTTAAAAGTTTAGAGTTAACTTTTCTACTACTTACTTTAGAACGATTGAAGGCATTCTAAACGATATAATCAACAGACAACCTACAGACAGACGTTTAAAGAGATTACAAGGATGAGGACATTGTCCGGCTGCGGGATATCTCTACGGTGAACGTTTGTAGGTTTCTCTAGACCGTTTGATTGACAATTGTCGATGAAAGGAGCGTAACGTTCTTTACTGGAGTCGATCAACTTAATTGTATTTTCATTTTGCGCGCTTCTCTATTGCTATAGTAAAACGTGCAGACGCCTTGACGTTTCACAAGCTTACAGTGCAATAAATTAAGAGTCAATAATTTGTTTGTTCGACCAAAACTACTGTAAATGGGGTCAACAAGTCAGAATCCGGAACTTCATGCCAATAGTGTTGCAGTCAGCTGGAATGCTAATGGTCGTATAGGGTAACGTTAATTGAGCTTGTAAGCATGTATTTCTTGCAGTGATATTTGCCCTTGCGCTGTCTTTGTATTTACCAACTACTATCACACAAACACTGTTTACCCATATCTTCCTCCCTCAACTGTATCACTATGTGTATTTTGGTGACCACTACGATATTTCTTTCCTGTTTACGAGTAATAATGACTAGATGTCTCCCGAATGTACTAACTTGTCGTTTTCGAAATCAATGCAAGTATCAATTAAATATCGTAGATAATAGAGAAATAAGTATTTTCTGTTTATCTTCTCGTCAGAATGATGGCAATAATACATATACTAAATTGATAATACTAGCTAGTTACACAAATCTACCATTCTCTCATAGATCTCATAATCAAGTGTAAACAACTGTATTCATTTGATAGTTAAGTTGATATTTTTTCAATAAGTTGTAATATAATTGCTATAAAATATCTTAAAACATTCAATTTTATTTTGAGTACGATTGACACTCAGCAATAAATGTGCAATCAATTGACTTTCTTTTGTATTGAAACTTGTGGAAACAAATGGTGAAAACTGATAGTGACGGAAACCATTGCAGTCTAAATTGCAACAGGAAGTCGCAGTTACAATTTTAAGTCTTCTCTTTACTTGTTTCTAGGCAGGAACTGTCGAATTCTTGGCTCTAATGCCATCGCATGCAGTAAACAACTTGAGAATGTTGACTGAATTACAAGTAGCCATTGAAACAATAGCAAGAGACATCTTCGCCATGCTATTGTACTATACTATATAATACTTATATACTTGGAAACACAAATGAACTTCTTTAATAACTTTTCTTAAATTTCGACAATGGTTTGCACAATAATATTGTTTATAATTCAAACTACATGATAATTGTGATTTTAAAATTCACTATTTTCTGTACATCTTTTATGTCGTTCATTAGCTGCAACGTCGAAGCGTCTACTTTTTCTAAAAGAAAAAGTAGAACAAGGATTATAAAACAAGACGATAAAATCGACTAGTGGACCACACTACGATATGAAGATGTAGGCACCTGCATTCGAATGTCTTCTAGTACGTACTGTATATACATATTCCTTTTGAAATTGAAATTGAACACGAACAGTCAGTATTCGACACGACGGACTGCTCAACATGTTTGTGCCGCAACGAGTATCTATATGCAAGTAAGACTAGTAAACAGAAACAACTTTCACTCGTACGTAATGGAACGATTTGGCGTCGTTAATTAACTTCACTCTTGGTAGACTGTACAAGTTAATGGTTACCTTGTCTTTAAGAAAAAATGCTTTGTGTCATCGCACAAGCGTTTCTAAATCCTCCTTTCATCACCGATTGTCAGTCAGAGCGTCAATAGAGAAACCTATACGACCGTTGTCCTGCAACTGTGTGAAGCCAGAGAGCGCAGTGAAGATTAGCTCTTCCTGCTCTACTCGAGAAGGGCATCTCTATACAATCTTAATTTTTGTCTATAATTTTTGTTCACAAGCGATAATTAAATGGTTTTGCTTGGCACGTTAAATCAATTTTGTGCAAATTATGCGAGAGGTGAACCTCAACTTGCAAAAATTTGCACGAGAATTATAGCAACAGCTAATGTTAACAAAGACAGCGACGTAACTGCTAACTCAAAGCGATAGTATAGACCAAAATAATTATATCGCTGCTTAGAATTTAAGCAATATTGTTTATGCAATCACTGTTATGTGTCACGACTAACGTCACAATAAATCAATTCTGTTTGACCCACATTATAACTGATTAGTGATATTAACTGATAACGGTAATCATTAATGCATGGTATTGTCCGCAGTGTTCCGTGATACATAACCTAAATTTTTCTATTCCTTTTCTTACTAGAATGTTTTTGCTTCAATCTAAATCATGGTCGGCTTTTGTTAAGTGCATAAAGATTTGAGAACGCGGACGGAGAAGGACATTTCCTAGACATAACTTCATGCGCAGTTGCAAGTGACATCACATGGTCTTCTAACAGACAATCCTAGCAAAGAAGAGAGGATCAAATTAACGTTAGAATTTCCTACAAGTTTGAAAATCCCAAAGATTCCCTCCTTAACTTAACTTAACAGACGATCTTTTATAAATGTAGCAGACACTCTGCCAGATTATCACAACAGCAAGAGTCATCTGAACAGGTCAGACGTTAAGCAAAAGAGTTCAATAGCTGATCTAATCAAGGTATGTGCAGAAGTGCAGTCAAGTTGCTTTTTGTCTCAGACAGGTGACTGTAAGATTCGATTATTTATACTTTGCTAGCAAAAACCATGCAAACAACAGCAGTCGTTTTGTCTATTCTTTATCTCGTTGCCACACCAATCAAGTCTTCTGCAGCTTCTTGTAGTCGTTCTGACGATGAACAACAAGACAATGTCGTGTGGATGAAGACAGATCCTACCACTCGACTCGTCAGTCCTGCCAAACCGGGAAGCAATTCCTATTCCGATTTTTGTGGAGAGAGTCGCCATCGTCGAGACGTCGATAACGCTACGAGCGACGGTGTCGTACGAAAGAAGAGAAGTGTCGACACCGGTATTGTCCACGTCAGCGATTGTTATGAAGAAATATATCCGACCATGTGCGACTATAATCCTAACAGAATTCCATCGGAAATACAGATGGTCGACTGCGGAAAATGTGGATCAAACGAGAATAGGAGCCGTCCACTAGCCAGATGTATTAAGTACATCAAGGGAAAGGCAGTATACGGAGACTGGAAGCCAATCATGATGACCATATCACTACCATTCAACACATCGACAAATAATATTTATCAACTGCAGCATCAGCAGATTCCTTATGCTTGCTATTGCAAAACTACAGAATAATGGGAACAATGCATTTTGATTGTATTGCAAGTTGCTGCTAGATTAGAATGGATTTATCGTGTCATTGACATTGTTCAATTTTATTAGCACAGTGTAGTATGTACGTGTACGGCTTTATACGATTTTAAATTCAACAGTCTAAAGTTCGTCTTTAAAACCGTAATAATTGGTGTTTACAGGTAGTCTTACTAGAAAATATTCCTAACTTCTTCCTGTATATATATTCTTTGGCTGTATGATTGGGGGTCAATCGGAGTGTTGATGCTATAGAATTATTTTCATATATCAACTCGCTAGTCTGGCCACGCAATCGCAAACTGTTTATTGACCGATGAAGAACCAGTAGAAAACCAGTGGCGTACACGGGTATATTTTGAGGTTGCCCGGGAGCCTTCAAGATGTGTGTGTTACTTAGCGCAAGTGCCGAAAGATCTTTTTTAGAATTGTAGTTTAACATGATTACCGTTAGCAGTTCATATCACTAATCAGTTATATTGTGGGTCAAACAGAATGGATTTATTGTGACGTTAGTCGTGACACATAACACTGATTGCAAAACTTTCTGTTGAAGACGACACTAAAACAACTAAGACGACCCCTAGCTAAAGCAAAGGACTAACACTATGTACAAGAGGGACGCCCGATGGCCGACTTCTTGCTAGCAGCTACCAAGCAAAGAGAGGTGGACCCTTATGCTGGCATCACGTTCGTCTATTGGTCGGTAATGACGCCACTTCTCGTCTATTGGTCGGAAAAGCTTCATTTGCATCTGCGTTAATCGAGTATAGATACGGTCGTTCGGTCGAACGCCTACTATACTTTTAGCCCTGATATCCGGGACTCTGGTAATTACCTTAGGGCTAGCCCTGAGACTTTCGCTAATTTATCTTGAGAACGCTAACCAGCCATAATTTATGTGATTTCAAGGGCGGCGGAGCACTCCAGAACATGGTACGCCAAAACAAAGTGAGTGGCCCGGCACTATTTGTATCATGTGACATGATAATGTATAGTACAGTACTGTTTGCATGTAAGTACTTATACACAGACACACAGACACACACACACACACACACACACACACACACACGCGCGCGCGCGCGCGCGCGCGCGCACACACATTGCATACGTTCGTTCTGCGATACACAATTCTAGTCTAAAGGCTATTTATTGTTAGCCACTACACATACAGCATTTTAGAATATTATTCAAGTGACTAAAATTTGCCAAGAACACGGAAGCGGTCTTGACTACGTAAAGCAAAATTCTCGCATGGCTCTGTCGTTCTTTTCTTATGTATATGAAGTAACAGCAAGTGTTTCTCTTGTTCCATTGTTGTTTAAAGATACGACTTGATCCGTCTGAGAGAAGAAAATGACCTTTCACTTGTGGCTGACGTAGCAGGCATTACTAATAGCAAGCGCAATAGTTTGCAGAGTCCTAGAAACAACTCTTCGTACCGCTTGGTCGTTTACCCTCTTCGTCGTAAAATCAATTTCTTGCAAAGCATTCTTAATCATTCTTAACATTGATATCTCTATGTGCAAATAATCTTGGAGTCATCCCCAAAATGGTTATGAATTTCTTGAATAGTGTCAGGATGGATGTGCTGGCCTATTTCGCCTACTATACTTTGTCCGCAATTTCAAAGTACTGCATGCGATAGAACTCTTTGCGTGTTGGATCGCGAAAGGTGTTCTCCATTGTTTTGTCATATCTGCTTGGTGCTCGATCTCCTTCAGCGCGGAAGAATGGGGTCGCCAACTCCCACTTGATTAGCTTTCGCCATTAGGTCATCTCACATTTGTTCAAAATGATCGTCATTTCTTTTCTCTTTCAAAGTAGACACAGTAACAGCCGCGTAGGTTCGAGCTTCTAACACACAAATGGTTTTTCTTTGCAAGACCTTGCTTAATTAGTACATGAATGGGTGAGAAAATGTGTTCAGCTATCATTATACCAAATAGGAATCGAAACGTGTCCATTGACGATAGTACACTTCTTGCTGGTGCTGTGACATCGATCTCGCCGCTGTATTCTTCTTTCATGGTCATTTGACTAAAATCGCAATTGACAATACAGGCTGTTAGCGACTGTGCACGTAGCGTTCAGCGAGTAGGACAGACAGGCTTGCCGCTTGACACCAGGAGTTCCTGCAGCAAGTTTCGCCTAACACCTAATACATGACCAAACTTCTTCGCCGTACCACTTCAAAAATTGGTACGGCGCTCGCCGTAATGCCGTACCGGCTCCGCCGCCCCTGGATTTATTGTATCAGTGATTACTCAGATCGCTGCATGGTCAGTCCTCCTCACTCAAATTGGCGTCGGAAGTGACTTGATTGATGTCGGTGTTGCAAACCACGAAGAGTTTGTAGTTTTGAGTGATTGTAGACAGCTTTAGAAGAAAGGCAACAATTCACATGGATATCAAGCGATACACAGTAAGTCAGTTTGTTAGTCGCCTCTCTATTACTCTTAGGTCATAATTTTGCTACACAGCAAAAAGTCGATTTTGAGGCAGAAGAAAGTTTCGGAACGTGCTAAATGCGACAATGTTGATAAGTATCAAAATGGAGTACATATGTAAGAATACGGAAGTAAATGAGTACTGTACAACAAAAGGCAATTGTATAAAGAATTGACTATTTTGCTTAATTAATTTACTGTGTTATGTGATTATGTCGTATTAGCCAGACGCGTACCCAAGATTTTCTGGGTGGGTTTTCAAAAGTTAATATCAACAACACAAATAAATATCATTTACGTACTCTTGATGAATTACCATTTCCACTTGTGTCCTAATTCAAGACTGTTGATGTTAAACTACAATTCTAAAAAGAATCCTTCAGCATTTGCGCTAACAGTTACTCGCACTAACAGTAGAGGTGACACACACATCTTTGAGGTTTCTGGGCAACCTCAAAGTATACCTGGGTACGCCAATAGCTTTCTACTGGTTATTCATCGGTCAATAAACAGTTTGCTATTGCGTTGCTAGACTAGTACGGTGGTATATGACAATAATTATATAGTATCAAAGTCAACAGTCCGATTGGCACCCAATCATACAGCCAAAGAATTATATACAGGATCGAAAATGTTTTCTAGTGAGATTACGTGTAAGCTGCAATTATTACGCGAGAAAACGTTAGACTGTTGAATTGAATTCGTCTAATGCCGTACACGTATACTACGCTATGCCAGTAGATTTCAACAATGTCAATAACATGATAAACTTCATGCTAATCTAACATCAACTTGCAATACAATCAATTGCATCGTTTGATTATTCTGTAGTTTTGCAATAGCAAGCATAAGGAATCTGCTGATGCTGCAGTTGATAAATATTATTAGTCGATGTGTTGAATGGTAGTGATAGCGTCATCGTAATTGGCTTCCAGTCTCCGTACACTGCCTTCCCCTTGATGTACTTAATACATCTGGCTAGTGCACGGCTCCTATTCTCGTTTGATCCACATTTTCCGCAGTCGACCGTCTGTATTTCCGATGGAATTCTGTTAGGATTATAGTCGCACATGGTCGGATATATTCCTTCATAACAATCGTTGACTTGGACAATACCGGTGTCGACACTTCTCTTCTTTCGTACGACACCGTCGCTCGTAGCGTTATCGACGTCTCGACGATAGCGACTCTCTCCACAAAAATCGAAATAAGAATTGCTTCCCGGTTTGGCAGGACTGACGAGTCGAGTGATAGAATCTGTCTTCATCGACACAACAGTCTTGTTGTTCATCGTCAGAACGACTACAAGAAGCTGCAGAAGACTTGATTGATGTGGCAACGAGATAAAGAATAGACAGAACGACTGCTGTTGTTTGCATGGTTTTTGCTAGAAAAATATAAATAATTGAGTATTGCAGTCACCTGTCTGAGACAAAAAAGAAAATTGACTGCACTTCTGCACATACCTTGATTAGAGCAGCTATAGAACTCTCTTGCTTTAGCGTCTGACCTGTTCAGGTGACTCTTGCTGTTGTGACAATCTAGCAAAGCGTCTGCTACATTTATAAAAGATAGTCTGGTAAGAAGGTCATCTTTGGGATTTGCCAACTTGTAGGAAATTCTAAAGCTAATTACAGTTTGTTTCTTCTTTGTTAGAACGTCATGTGATGTCATACCTTTGCCAGTGCATGAAACAATTTGTTAAGGAAATATGTATCTCCGTCCGCATTCTTGATTCTTTTACGATACTCTACGACAATACATAATTTTGCGGGAAAACAAATTCTTATAGGAAAAATTAATAAATATATATTACAAGTTACGCACACTAAAGATAATACCACGCATAATTGATTACTGTTACTAAAATTGCAAGTAATTGTAATGTTTCTTCAAGCAATTTCATTTGGGAATTTTTAGTTCTTCTTGTCTATTCAAACAAAATTATTTGCGGCTATTTATAGTTATTCATAACACTGATCGCATGATAACGATTGTTTAAGTTTTAAACAAGAATTAGCTTTTTGTGATTTATAATGTATTAGTAAAGTTACCTTATTGTATGGCGTTGTATTGAGTTGTCAGTTCTCTTGCTGTTCGCGTAACTCTACCCGTTGGCATAATATATAAAGGAATACTTTCAAAGTTAAGAGTTAACTTTTCTACTACTTACTTTGAAACGATTGAAGGCATTATAGACGATATAATCAGCAGACAATCTATAGACAGACGATAAAAGAGATTACAAGGATGAGGACATTGTCTGACTGCGGTATAACTCTACGGAGAACGTTTGCAGGTTTCTCTAGACCCTTTGATTGACAATTGTTGATGAAAGGAGCATAAGGTTCTTTACTAGAATCGATCAACTTAATTGTATTTTCATTTTGATCGCTTGTTTTTGTTATAGTAAAACGTGCAGACGCCTTGACGTTCCACAAGCTTACCATACAATAAATTAAGTGTCAATAATTTGTTTTTGACCAAAACTACTGTAAATGGGGTCAAAAAGTCAGTATTCGGAACTTCATGCCAATAGCGTTGTAGTCAGCTTGAATGCTAATTGTCGTATAGGGTAACGTCAACTGAGCATGTAAGCATGTATTGCTTGCAGTCATATTCGCCCTTGTGCTGTCTTCGTATTTACCAGCTACTATTACACAAACACTGTTTATCGATAAGTTCCTCCCTCATCTGTGTCACTCTGTGTATTTGGTGACCTCTACAACGTTTCTTTCCTATTTACGAGTAATAATAACTTGATGTCTCCAGAACATACTACCTTGTCGATTTCGGATTCAACCCACGTATCAATTAAATACCGTAAATAATAGAGAAACAAGTATTTCCTGTTTATCTTCTCGTCAGAATGATGGCAATAATACATATACTAAATTGCTAATACTAGCTAGTTACACAAATCTACCATTCTCTCATAGATCTCATAATCAAGTGAAAACAACTGTATTTCATTTGATGCTTAGTATTTGCAATCAGTTGACTTTCTTTTGTATTAAAACTTGTGGAAACAAATGGTGAAAACTGATAGTGACGGAAACCATTGCAGTCTAAATTGCAACAGGAGGTCGCAGTTATAATTTATGTCTTTACTTGTTTCTAGGCAGAAACTGTCAAATTCTTGGCTCTAAATGCCATCGCATGCAGTAAACAACTTGAGAATGTTGACTGAATTGCAAGTAGTCATTGAAACAATGGCAAAAGACATCTTCGCCATGCTATTGTACTATACTATATAATACTTATATACTTGGAAACAAAAATGAACTTCTTTACTAACTTTTCTTTAATTTCGACAATGGTTTGCACAAGCATATTGTTTATAATTCAAACTACATAATAATTGTGATTTTAAAATTCACTATTTTCTGTACACCTTTATGTTGTTCATTAGCTGTAACGTCGAAGCGTCTACTTTTTCTAAAAGAAAAAGTAGAACAAGGATTATAAAACAAGACGATAAAATCGACTAGTGGACCACACTACGATATGAAGATGTAGGCACCTGCATTTGAATGTCTTCTAGTACGTATTGTATATACATATTCCTTTTGAAATTGAAATTGGACACGAACAGTCAGTATTCGACACGACGGACTGCTCAACATGTTTGTGCCGCAACGAGTATCTATATGCAAGTAAGACTAGTAAACAGAAACAACTTTCACTCGTACGTAATGGAACGATTTGGCGTCGTTAATTAACTTCACTCTTGGTAGACTGTACAAGTTAATGGTTACTTTGTCTTTAAGAAAAAGATGCTTTGTGTCTTCATCGCACAAGCGTTTCTAAATCCTCCTTTCGTCACCGATTGTCAGTCAGAGCGTCAATAGAAAAACCTATACGACCGTTGTCCTGCAACTGTGTGAAAACAGAGAGCGCAGTGAAGATTAGCTCTTCCTGCTCTACTTGAGAAGGGCATCTCTAGACAATCTTAATTTTTGTCTGTAAATTTTTTGTTCACAAGCGGTAATTAAATGGCTTTGCGTGGCACGTTAAATCAATTTTGTGCAAATTATGCGAGAGGTAAACCTCAACTTGCAAAAATTTGCATACGAATTATAGCAACAGCTAATGTTAACAAAGACTGAGACGTAACTGTTAACTCAAAGCGATAGTATAGACCAAAATAATTATATCGCTGTTTAGAATTTAAGCAATATTGTTTATGCAATCAGTGTTATGTGTCACTACTAACGTCACAATAAATCAATTCTGTTTGACTCACATTATAACTGATTAGTGATATTGACTGATAACGGTAATCATTAATGCATGGTATTGTCCGCAGTGTTCCGTGATACATAACCTAAATTTTTCTATTCCTTTTCTTACTAGAATGTTTTTGCTTCGATCTAAGTCATGGCAGGCTATTGTTAAGTGATTACGGAGAAGGACATTTTCTAGACATAACTTCATGCACAGTTGCAAGTGACATCACATGTTCTTCTAACAGACAATCCTAGCAAAGAAGAGAGGATCAAATTAACGTTAGAATTTCATACAAGTTTGAAAATCCCAAAGATTCCCTCCTTAACTTTACCTAACAGACGATCTTCTATAAATGTAGCAGACACTCTGCCAGATTGTCACAACAGCAAGAGTCACCTGAACAGGTCAGACGTTAAGCAAAAAAGTTCAATAGCTGATCTAATCAAGGTATGTGCAGAAGTGCAGTCAAGTTGCTTTTTGTCTCAGACAGGTGACGGCAAGATTCAATTATTTATGTTTTGCTAGCAAAAACCATGCAAACAACAGCAGTCGTGTTGTCTATTCTTTATCTCGTTGCCACACCAATCAAGTCTTCTGCAGCTTCTTGTAGTCGTTCTGACGATGAACAACAAGACTGTTGTGTCGATGAAGACAGATCCTACCACTCGACTCGTCAGTCCTGCCAAACCGGGAAGCAATTCTTATTCCGATTTTTGTGGAGAGAGTCGCCATCGTCGAGACGTCGATAACGCTACGAGCGACGGTGTCGTACGAAAGAAGAGAAGTGTCGACACCGGTATTGTCCACGTCAACGATTGTTATGAAGAAATATATCCGACCATGTGCGACTATAATCCTAACAGAATTCCATCGGAAATACAGACGGTCGACTGCGGAAAATGTGGATCAAACGAGAATAGGAGCCGTCCACTAGCCAGATGTATTAAGTACATCAAGGGAAAGGCAGTGTACGGAGACTGGAAGCCAATCATGATGACCATATCACTACCATTCAACACATCGACAAATAATATTTATCAACTGCAGCATCAGCAGATCTCTTATGCTTGCTATTGCAAAACTACAGAATAATCAAAATGATGCAATTGATTGTATTGCAAGTTGCTGCTAGTTTAGAATGAATTTTATTGTGTCATTGACGTTGCTCGATTCTACGAGCTTATAGGATAGTATACGTGTACGCCATTAGACGATCTTAAATTCAACAGTGTAACGTTTCGTCTTATAAAACCGTAATAATTGCTGCTTACAAGTAGAAAATATTTCCTAACTACTCCCTGTATACACATTCTTTGGCTGTATGATTGGGGCCAAACGGACTGTTGATGCTATTTAATTATTGTCATATATATCAACTCGCTAGTCTGACAAGGTAATAGCAAACTGTTTATTAACCAATGAATAACCAGTAGGAAAACTAGTGGCGTATCCAAGTATGTTTTCTGCATCGCTGCCAATTTTTCAGAACAGGATATAATTTGTTCTAAAACATATTTTGTACAGTATGCGTGTATGACTTTAATAATAATTTAAATAATTCTAAACTTTACTTTACATTGTAAGTGCACTGAAATTATCTGCATGCATGATTCTTGGTAATTTAAATTTGCACGTTTAGATAGCATATTTAAATATTATTTAATCTAAATAATATTTAGAATGCGTTGCCAAGATAACTTACCTTAGGGCTTGTCCTGAGACTTTCGGTAATCATTAACCAGCCATAATTTATGTGGTTTGTTGTATGATTGCTGGTCAGTCCCCTTTACTCAAACAAGAGTCAGAAGTAACTTGATCGATGTCGGTGTTGTAAAGCACGCAGAATTGGTGGTTTTGAGTGATTGTAGACAGCTTGACAAGGACGCCTCGTGCTAGCAGCAAGTCGCGTGGATATCAACCCATTGTGTTTTCGAGTATTAAACAGAATGTCCATTTTGTTAGCTAATCGTCTCTCTATTCCACCTGGTGATTCTGCTACATGGCAAAATGGGGTCTAAGGGAGGATTCTTTAAAAAATATAGGACTGTAAGAAGAAGTTTCGGAACGTGCTAATACATGACACAATTTCGAGCAGTATCAAACTGTACATATGTAAGAATACGGAAGCAAATAAGTGATGCACGAAATTGCACTGAAGAATTTATGCCACTTTGTTTAATTTACAGTGTTACGTTATTATGTCATATTAGCATGAGATTATCGGGCACGTATCCAGAATTTTCTTGTTGGAGTTGTCAAAAGTTAATATCAACAACACATTAACCTCTTACATACGCGTCCTAATTCAAGTTGTTTGCTATTGCATACCATCAAATGATCTATCAATCTTCTTGTGTTAAACTACAATTCTAAAAGGATCCTGCGCTAACAGTAAAGATGACGGACACATGTTGGAGGTTTCCGTGCAACCATGCAGTATATATCATAGCTGAATAGACTCGGGCAGATTCGATTATTAATTGTTAGTTAATTATTATAACGTTGTATTAATTTATGTTGTTGCATGAGTATACCGTTCTGAGAATTTATCATGAAGCATATCTCGTTTACATGCATTTGTACTCCGTTCTGAAAAATTAGCAGCCGGACAGAATTGTCATGAAGTATTTCGTTCAAAGTTATATCCCGTTTAATTTTACCCTGTTATAAGAAATATGCAAGGATTGGGTATCACTGTTAGCTCTCAGTTTTCAAAGTCTTCGGAGTATCTAGATATATACCTAACCTGTCAGTTTGAAACTCGTTAGTCTGACGTGTGTTTGACTTAGAAAGAAGATAGAGACTATACGCTGTAGTCTGCAACTTTACGCATGCAATCGGTGATTCCTGGTTGTCGCAATGCATTCAAATGTCTAAGAGAGCTAAAGCAAAGTAATTAACACAAATTCCGGCGTGCGCACTCCATGCATTTGCTTGGTGAACTCTCGGATAATCCCTGACTCCGCCCTCGACGCTAAACTTTTCTTTTTGGCACTATCTCAGAGCAAACTTAAGGTAAAAACGTACGAGAAGTTTTTCCAAATAACGTCAGTAGGTGTAGGTTTCGTTTTACCGCTTTGTTTAGTAAACTCTGATATTTGCCTAGGCAAAAGTAAAACTTACTCTAGCATTACTGACTCACCTTCAATGGATGGCGAAAAGCACACAACGGCGATGGTTCGGCTGTAGAATGAAGGCACGTTGTGTCACGTGATTATGTGCGGTGACGCACGTCTCTGTGTGTTCGCATCACGCAAGCCCTTTTGTACTGTAGTATGGCGTAGAAAGGAAAGTGCGAAAGACCAAGCGATTGGAAGTCGTTTAGTTAGGAAGATCCATACACGTATACGAACGACTGAGTCGCTGGTAAATTGTTCTCTTTCACTGTCAGAGTCGCCTGAAGCGTCTAGACCTGTGTGCTGGCCTCGGAAAGCAAGACCAAAACAATGCGCCGCATAACACGAGTCCGCTCCCCAAGTACGTTTAACGTCTACAGCGTGCGTCAATCGGTAAAGGGCTCTTTGTAGTGCGCATGTCCGGTTGTGGTTTTAGTTGGTGTTGTGTTCTAGACAATGTACTAACACAATTCTCTAGACACGATACAGTAGTCAAATCTATCAATCCAGTACACTATCTAAGAGAAGAGTGACATAACAGATACTTCGATCGATACAGAACTTTCTAGGTAGTTTGAAGACAGTAAACCGCAACAACAAACGGCAATAATTAACTTGAGCTTGTATTGTTCTACTCCAGCCTACAAGGCGCATGTTTTAAATAAACTTTTCTTTTTCTGACATCTTGCCATTGATAGTGTAAAGTTTGCTGACGCTCTAGCTCACAAGTGATGCTTCATGATAAGATCATCATCTATTCTATTGCCTTTTCAGCCAAAATCCTAAGGTATATATTCTAGAATAGTTCTCCTAGACTAACGAAACTCTGCTTCTAATTGACGTCAATTTAATATTTACTACAGTGTTAGCCGTAACGAAATGGTTTCTGCTAAAGAGTGAGTGAGTAGCACCAGTTACAGCTCCACAGCTATTTGCACCATTAGAAACAACGAGTTACATGGCGTCTCTAGACTAAGCTGCGCGACCGCCTTAGGCGTCTACTATTTTTTGAGCTCTAAGTCTCACAAAACTGTTGTACAGGACAACACACCGGATGTCGCCAAGCCTCTGTTCGGCTTCTGTGTTCTTCTCGCTTGCGAATCTGGACTAGAACCGTATACATACCACCTGCAGCCATACGATTGTAGCTTGAAGTTCTGCGTGTGTACATGCAGTGGATGCAAGAAGAATTAACTTAATTAATGTGCAGTTAGTGTTTGCAGGTACGATGGATATATAGTATGGCAATCATCGGATGCTAAATCCACCCTTCCATTACAATGTGGGGTGTAAGTACAGTATTATGTATGGCGTATAGTGATAGCCGTGTGCGTTCATGAAGGTAGAAGACTTTAATTAATAAAGTTGCCAGTTTCTTCACCTTATAATCTAGTGGCGATGACTGTTGACTTCCGTGCAAAAAGTGGCAGAAACTTCCACATGCAGCTCCCATGACGAGTTCTGTCAAACAGTAATGAACAAGCCCGGAGACCTCGATGCATGCAGGTCGGCTCTAGGCAATGTCACATGACACTTTCTAATTACAAGTACAAAAGCATAGGAAAATTGCAAACATTAATTGGGAGATCAAAATGTATGTCTTTAATAGTAAAACCGAATTCAACAAGCCAACGTACAAACTAACGTGCCCTGACTAAAGCCTGACAGAAACAACTGCATAGTAAAACAATTAAATCATTTGCTTCGACAAACAGCTGTGATAGATTGTTTGACTCCATAGAAGAAACAAGGTTATTCTAAAATTAAATATGATTATGATGGAGCTGCCGATATTCATGCATGTTCAGTCGCCTCCGTGGAGGAGTTGGTAAAAATGATTAATTATTAAATAATTGTTCTATGCATTGACTGGGTAAAAGTATGCATCGGATGAGAAAGTCTTTCATGCAAACTTCCTGCTAACTAACTGACATCTCATGCAGGCTAGACATCAAACTCTCGACAAACTTTTTCTGCAAACGCGTAATCTTATTTCATAGTTACACACACTACTTATGAAATTGCATTAACATATTTACCGTATCTTCGATCTAGTAGATCTAGAAGTTCGGCGCTAGCATCTCACGAATTACTGTGGTTCGAGTCGAGGTGCTGTCCACGAGAATTATTGGCGGCCAAGTCTCCTTCGGCCCTGTCTGTGTTATTACCCGAGTCCCAGATATCCGGGCTGATGGTATAGTAGTCGTCTAGCGACAACCGTACGACCGTATTTATACTCGATTAGCGCAGATGCAAATGAAGCTAGTCCGACAAATAGACCAGAAGTGGTGTCATTACCAACCAATAGACGAGCATGATGTCATTCTATGGTTCCCACCTCTCTTTGTTTGGTAGCTGCTAACGACAATTCGGCCATCAGGCGTCCATCCTGTACATGCTGTTTAGTCCTTTGCTTTACGTAAGGGTTTAGCACATAGAAACAACGTCTAGCCTACATTTACACGTGCATGTTTTCCCACCAACAAAAATTGAGAAGCACTACAGTGATAAACCCTCGGCTGGTGTACATGCACACCACATGCTGAGATATGTGTAGGTGTACGTACGGCAGCTAAAGACTAGAAAGCACAAACGCTCATAAATTTGACACCGTTGAAAATCCCCTCACGAGGTGGTTACGCCTACCCTATTTACACAGCTATCACCGTCTAACTGTAATCATTTAGGCCCAAAGCTAAATAGGCACAGGTTGTCGCAATGAGGTGACCCCCCGAGCCGCCAGAGCCAAAACAAAAAATTAATGTGGGAAAACATGCACGTGCAAATGTAGATTAGACGTCTCTGCTCTCTTTGACTTTGGATAGCGTAACAATAATTAGCCACGCACACCGAAAATCCAAGCTGTCAGACTGCATAACGACTCAATGCAGAAACACTGGGGAACAAGCCAAATGTCACAGGCCATCTTCGCCTTACGTGCTGGAGTAACGTGCGCGTTCACTGGTTGTTGGTAGGAAAACAGGCACGTTGCAAATGTAGATTAAGCGTCGTTTCTACCTTATCTAGAGCAAAGGACTAAGCACCATGTACAGGACGGCGCCCGATGGCTGAATTCTATGAGCACAGCTACCAAACAAAGAGAGGTGGACGCTTATGATGACATCACGTTAGATACCACTTCTCGTCTATTGGTCAGAATAGTTTCATTTGCATCTGCGCTAATTGAGTATAAATACGGTCGTACGGTCGCACGTCGGACGACTACTATACCCTTAGCCTGGATATCTGGGCCTCGAGTAACCAGGCGTCTAGAGAGCGAGGTACTGGATTCAGGTGCCATGCGGTAGGTGTAGCTGTACCTGACTTGTAACATTTTGCTTGTTCCGGTGTTTTTGCATAATGGTTCTGCAGTCTGAGAGCTTGAATTTTCGGTGGGCGTGGCTGAGTGGCCGCGGTGTTGTTGCAAAATTAGTGTCGTCTTCAACAAAAATTTGACGATCCACGGGAATTTGCGAAGGAAACGTGCATTGTTCATGACAGCGCATCTGTTTGTCGGACGAAGCAACTGATCTGTAGGTACGCAAGTCTGGAGACGCTTTGTATAGCTTATTAACGAATGCATTGGAAACCTTACATATATAGCAGAGACGAGTGGGTTGGGCTGAAACCTCAGTATGCAAACCTTATCATGTGACGAGATATGTGATTACATACACCGGCCGAGGGTTTAGCACTGTAATGCGCCCTGCTTCTCTATTCATTACAATCGTCGCTGCATTATCAGCCTAAAACTTAAGTGTATCACACTACAATATAGACAAGATGACAATCAATTTAAGGACATATAGATAATCACTCGTAGCAAAGACTAGGAAATCCACCAATATTGATAATTAATTCACCTCATTTGTTGATTACAGTCAAGGCTCATTTCTGTCGCAGTGTATCCACTCACTCTACAAACACTGCAATTAGAGGATAACTAACTTCGTTCAACACTTTGATAACTAGTAGGTTAATGCATGGTAACAAGCTACCCATAATCTAATAACTCAAAACAGACGGTCAATGGACTGCATGGAAGACAAAAGCAAGTAAAACAAAACTACAAGTTTACGTCAATCACGAATAATTGTGTTGCCTGTTCGGAACATTAAAAATGAGGCAGCCGAATCAGGACAAAAATAATAGCAATTGACTACAGTCCAGCAGCACAACAGTCGGTGTATACAATTGAATAGCTTACTTGATTTACGTTTAATAGAGAAATACAATAAATATCGCCTGCAATAGTATGAACCGCTTAGTACTAACTTCACGGTTATCAGTACAGTCTAGGTAATGGCGACTCAACGGTAAGCTGGAGGTTATACAATTAATGGTCGTCATTTTAAGTCCTATACTCAATTAATTAGGTGTATCATGTACTGACGTAAGTTTTGAAGTTACACGAACTTATTATAAGATTACTGACAAGGTTCATGAAAAGTAGTGTACACGTAAAGTAGTACGGCAGCATTTGAAATTGCTTGAAGGTAGTGCAGACAACGCCTCTAAGGTTGAGCAAATTTTGACACTGGCGTTGCCACTGTACCCACCCTAATAAGCCAGACTACTATATATATATATATATATATATATATATATATATATATATATATATATATATATATATATATACATATATATATAACTTCGATTTAGAATGTCGATCCTTATATACCTATCCCAGATGCTGATCACAACGTGCATCTCTACTTAGACCAAGCTAGCTACTGCTTCATGCATGCTACTGAAGTGTGATCTAAAACATTGAACTGTCTGTACTCAAACATGCTTGCAAAGGCAGTGCAATTAATATTAACATGTAGCTAAACAAATCATATCCGCCTAAGGCCAAAACTAATGTTAGGGAAACCGTCAGCTTGAAAAAGACGCCTACTTACGTAAGGCAATGCCGCCACAGTCTATATAACTCCATAATCTACTACACAGTACTTGTAGTAGCATAATCCTCTCTTCCTCAAAGCAGCTCAAAAATCTCTGTCCTAACACAACAATCAGTTAGTCACATAACAAGCTGAGAAGTATTTCATAGCCATAGTCGAACAAGCAATAACGTCTTGCGCAAACTATACTACTACTAAATTTAGGTCCTTCAGGTTTTGTTGGAGTATTGTGTCTTTCACAGCTTCGAAAACAAATCTGATGTTCTCTGTGTCTGTAGCACACGTAAAGTGTGGGTATATAGCCTTCTCCTTGTGCGGATTCAGCTCAGCAAACATGTCCAGAATGAATTGTTTAGCTTTATCGGCATCCCCTTTAGGACCTAGAATTTCAAATCACATGTTAAAAACAATAAATTTCAAAAAAACAAATACAAAAAGTCAGCAGACAAACACGAGTTACAATCCTTTTGCCAAAGCAATCCTTTGAATCTAAATATTCTATATGCAATTCAATGTTGATTATCAGAAAACAAAAACTAGTGGCGTAGGAAGATGTTCACGAGCGGGAGGGAGGGGGGGGGCAACTGTGGATGTCATGAGTAAGCAAAAACTACCTTGCTTGCCCGACCGTAAACAGATTTGCACAAGTCAGTAGCACAGAAAGTTTCAATTCCCCCACACACACACACACACACACACACACACACACACACACACACACACACACACACACACACACACACACACACACACACACACACACACACACACACACACACACACAGTAGAGTGAGTGGTCGACACTACCAAAACTCATTTATGGCTTTGCTTGTGTCTCCAAAAACCACTGCGTGCTGTGCAGGAGCGTCCACAAACATCGCATGTGAAGTTGCCACTCTTAGAGATCGTATTTCGTTCCTGCCTTTTTTTGTTAGAGTGTTTTCAAACGCTGGTCTTCAAAATGATCTAAAGATTTTTTGCAGTAAGATATCCACAGAGATCTGTCTGACGCATAGCTTTCCCAGTTGGATATACCAATATTACAAGATTCAAATTGGATTTCAAAGTGTCTTTAAAGCGCAATTTCTGACCACCTGCTGTTCTAGAACCTTCCTTCAGCTGACCATAAAACACTGCCCTTGGGATTCTATCATCCTTCATTCAAACAAGACGGCCGGGAGTGTCATGACTTTTGCGCCACAAGTCAAGAACTGTTAATGTGCCAGAAGTCAAGAACTGTTGTTCTAAATTTAGCTTGCACGTGCACACCACAGATTCACGGTTTTGACAAGTACATGTGATTAGCATGCACGTACACACCACCTATTTAAGACAATTCGCGATAGTAGTTAGTAGTTGAGTCATTAGATTCCGTTCAGGTCTACCTATCTATATTGCAGTAATTTCGAGACTGTTAGACACTTAGCTGTCGAGTCATCAGTTCTGTTTCTCTCAGAGAATTATTAGATTCACCTTTTGTTTGCGTTATTTGCAGACAACACCATCAAAGTTGAGCTTGTAGTAGTAGAGCCTCAATTCCAGGCATGTTGCATTTCTTCAGAACCTCGGTATTGGGTATCATGTCTTGCCATTTTATTTTATGTTTCCAATTTGCAAAGACATCGCATGTGAAATTGGTCAAGCTGTTTAATGTGTCTGCTATATCATGTCCAAGTCTCACAACCATAAAGTAAAGTGGTGATCACAACAGCATTGTAAACTTTGACCCTAGTGGCTGTGGTTATGCCATGTTCATTCCAAAGGCGTTCAGTCAGGTTGCCAAAGGCAGCACCAGCTCTACTCAGACGCATTAAAATATCATCATCGACAACAATATTTTGAGACAGAGTACTTACTAAATAAGAAAACTTGTCAACTGATGTCAAAAGAGTGTCATACACTTCTACAACAGGAGGTGTGTAAGAAGACCCAGGTTTTGGTTGGTACAAGACTTCGGACTTCTTGAGACTTACAGTGAGCCCAAAATGTCGTGCACTGTTTGAAAAACAATCCATGATGAATTGAATATCCTCTATGGTGTGCGTGACAAGGGCACAATCATCTGCAAAGAGCAGGTCATGTATGAGTATGTCACTGACTTTAGTTTTGCACTGAAGCAACAAAGATTTAAAATGTTCCCATCAGAGCACGTTTGAAGGTAAACAGCTTTATCGCAATCCTTGAAGGCAACATGTAACATGACAAAGAAAAAGATGTTAAATAACAAAGGTGCAAGAACGCATCCTCGTTTAATGCCATTTGTGACTGCAAAGGACTTGGAAGAAGCTCCACTGTCACTGACGCTAGCTGACATATTGTCGTGAAACGATCTTATGATATTGACTAGATTGCACAGACAGCCTATTTTACCGAGTAGTCTCCACAAGAGATTTCTGTTGACAAAATCAAATGCTTTTGTCAGATCTACAAAAACTATGTAGAGATCTCTATGATGTTCACGACATTTTTCTTGAAGTTGTCTAGCAGTAAAGACCATGTCAGTAGTTCCCCGACCTGAACGAAAACCATGCTGAGTCTCTGGCAATATATTGTCAGAGACATGTTTGGTAATCTATTCAAAATAATTCAAGCCATGATTTTCCCAGCACTAGATAGAAGTGAAATGCCACGATGATTGTAACAAATTGAGCGGTCTCCCTTACGTTTGTACAAATGGATTATGGTACCATCTTTGAAGTCTTTGGGAACCACTTCATGTTGCCAAATAACACTGTAGAGTTGAGTTAGTTTTTCTACCAAAATTTTACCACTATGTTTAAATATTTCAGCTGGAAGGCCATCCAACCCACATGCCTTACCATATGACATTTGTTGAATTGCATCAGAAACCTCATCTACATGAGGAGACGTCGCTAAATGATTCACATTCCAGCTGTGGAATGTCATCTAAAACCGTATCATCAACAACAGAAGGACGATTTAGTACTAGATTGAAGTGATCAGCCCAATACTGAAGAATGACCTCGTGTTTAGTAAGCAGAGTTGAGCCATCATGAGAGAAAATAGGTGTTGTACTCCTAGACTGTGAACCAAGAACTGATTTTAAACCAGGGTAAAGTCGCTTCATGTCATGTTCGTCGGCTGCTGCTTGCAGATCTTCTGCTTTCTTCATCCACCAGTTTTCTTTCAGTGAACGTAATTTAGCTTGCATACTCTGACGCAAGCTGGTATAAGCTATTTTCTTAGCAGTCAAAGATTTATCCCTGATCCACCCAAGGTGTGCTTCCCTCATGCTGTCAAAGAGAGGCTGAATTGCAGGTTCATTCATGTCAAACCAATCCTGATGTTTGCATTTGGTATGACCTAAACCGTCAGATGCACATTGAAAGGTCTTTGTTTTCATATCGATCCAAAAGCAGTCAATGTCAGATGATTCTGTCATATCAGCCAACGAATACTCTATTCGATCTTGAAACTGACATCTAATGTCTTTGATGAACAGTTGTTTAACACACAACTTTTTAGTAGGCATCAAGCGTTGCCGATGTTGCTTAGGCTTGATGACAAGAGATGTGATGCACCTCACAAGCCGATGATCTGAGCAACTACTAGAACCCCTCATCACTCGAGTTTGTCTGACATCACACAGATCATGTTGTCGCACAATGACGTAGTCCAGAAGATGCCACGTGAACGTGGATGCATCCATGTTGTCTTATATTTGTTAGATTGTTGAAAGATGGTGTTTGTTATAACTAGATTGTACTGAGTACAAGTACTGAGAAACAGTGTCCCATTGGAATTTTCCCTTCCTACACCACAAGGACCAATTACCTTACACCATGATGTATAGTCCCGACAAACGCAAACATTAAAATCTCCAAGACGGAAAAGTTTATGTCTTCTTGGCACTGAGTCAATAACATTTGTTAATTTGTCAATAACAGTGTCACACACACACACACACACACACACACACACACACACACACACACACACACACATGCACACACGCACACGCACACACACACACACACACACACACACACACACACACACACACACACACACAGACACACAGACACACACACACACACACACACACACACACAGACACACACACACACACACACACACACACACACACACACACACAGACACACACACACACACACACACACACACACACACACACACACACACACACACACACACACACACACACACACACACACACACACAGACTCTGAATTCTACCACACCCACTAATGGTTTATTACTGCAGCACAAAGCTCATCTACCAGTCTCACTCACTGGCATAACGAATATTAAGCTGTAAGAAGATGATGACAGTTGTTTTCCCATCCATGCTTAGATCCATGTGCTTGTTATTTGCTCATACTAAAACTGTTACAAAATAATTGTTTCCGGAAACAAAACTCACTTATTGCAGTAAATGGCCTAGCTACTGCAACCATTTAAATGTTGCACAGCAGTAAATCTTTTAACCTTGTGCTCAGTTGCAGAAACTCTCTATTTTATGTTATCTGGAAACTCCACAAATTGATCTAATCAATATGCATTTGAAACATTTTTCAGATCATAGTATTAAATAGAAATGTACGCATGAGTTATCTACATGTTTTACAACTGCCTCGCAAAACTGCAATCAGCGGTTTTCCTGTAATTATAGTGATGCCAAATGAAATACCCTGGAACTTGCTTGCGATATTGTCAATATCACAGGTTACTGTCCACCTAGCAGCACGGTTTGATCTACTGTGAAGAATGGATCAATCACAAAAGGTTTCCCTCTCACATTGCCACATATCCATACCTAGCCTGCCCAATAGACTATGGCCGTGTTTCCACTAGCTCAAAGTTAAACTAGTTTAGCCTATACAAGTTAATAAACCAAGAAAGCAACTGTTTCCACCAGGACTCGCGCATCCTGGATATGTGAGGTATCAGGACAAGTCTGCTTTGCAATGGTGCAGTATGCCTAAATGAAGCTTGCTGTGCACATTACGCTGCTCTCTAGCAATAGACTGACGTCACTGAAACTCCAAATTTAGCAACTATGTGTAAGTACGCAGCACATGCAATCACTGCTGATTTCTCTCTTTTCATTGATGAAGCTTCCATTTTCAAGGCAACCCCATATCAACAAAATAATAGTAAATGCCATCAAAACGGCATTGTCAACTGCTATCTTCAAGCACGTGTGTTACCATCACGTGACAGTTAAACCTACTACAAAACGAGTTTAGAAAAGTGCTTCAGGTTTAGAATATAACTGGTTTAGTGCAGATGGAAACAAGTCAATCCTTAATCCAGTTTAACTTAATTAAACCACTCGATAAACTGGTTCAAGCACTAGTGGAAATGCACCCTATCATTACATAGTTGTGTGTCACACCTGCCCTGTGTGATCAAGATATAATTAACAATCTAAAGGCTTCCTTTATTGTCATGTGGTTTATAAATTGACAGCTGCTATTAATTAGGCTGCTGGATCACGAGTATGCATATGCACATATGTGACTTTATAACCTTATTCATATGCAAACTCGAAAAAGACTTTTTTCAACTTCAGCCGACTGACAAATTGGAGAGAAAACCAACAAAACCTGCATACACTGTAGTCAGGCAAGTATATGTACAACAACAATTACCTGCCTGCATGCTGTCTATACCTTATAATAAAGAGTGCATTCTGGCTCAATCTCTACTCCACGATTAGCAAAAATGGTAGATTTATTATTCTAGAAAAAAGGAGAGTGCTTTATGTAGGTTTCTCATATCTTCTTTTGACGTAGCGAGTTCAATCGTGTAGTTTCATAACTGATGTTGCGTGGCATCCTGTACCTTGCAGTGGATGCACGAGGTGAGCTAAAGTTGATTTCACTTTTGCAAATTCTAATTATGTATGAGTATACATAATTATGACTTAGCCACCTTAATGTGCAAGCACCAACAGCATTTCAGCAAGTTAGAATTCATTGTATGGAGGAACTTAGAACTATGTCAAGAACCTGAATTGCCAAAACACTCCACGAGAGTGTCTCTCATAAGAAGATAGCAAGCACTGCTCAAGTCATAGCTGCCCATGCTAATGACAACCATTCTACAAGATCTGCACTTGCTAAACACAGAAAGGCTGCTACATACCATACTAGTAAGATCACAACAACCGTGCTGGCTGATCACAGCATTGCTGATTCTGATATCTAATTCCTAAAAATAACTGACAACAGTATTGAACTCTTGTTTACCTATATGTAGGTCCATGAATTCATTCCCTCCAGCTAATGAATTCATTCCCTCCAGCTAATGAATGCATTCCACTGATTGATTTCAAGAATTTTGCACCAAATTTTGGTACAGAAAGACATGTTGTTGCTACAAGCCAGGATGTGTAATGCTAGTTGAAGCATGTGTTGTAAGAAATCGAAATACTATGCCAATTGTACAAGTTCACACATTGTTTTGAAAAGAGAAGATACCTCAAAAAGGCCCTGTCAATGCTTAGAGAAGTGAGCTCATTTTGCAAAAAAGGAATATGCAGGTCCAAGTGCCTCTACAAAACTTGCTGAAGGAGCCAGGATTAACATGCTATTCCTCAAATGACACACGACGACTACCTACCACAATCTCAACTCACATTTGTGATAATCTAAAATCCAGCAGAACTAACATTTCATACAAACTAAAATGTCTCCATAACTTAACTTCACCTTGACATATTGTCAGTCAAATCACATGCTACTGTTACATACTAAATTAATAGCAAGCTATATCGATCAGCAGTCTTATCTGTATGACTGTAACAGACCACTTACCTTTGTACTCTGGAAAATAATCCGATAAATGAGATGTCTTAATTTTTTCCTCCAACAAGTCAATCTTATTGAGAAAAAGAATAATGGAACTCTTCTGAAACCAAGGATAAGTGATGATAGTTTGAAAGAGAGCTTTGCTTTCTTCCATACGATTCTATATATAAGAAACAACACATGTAAATGGTTGCAACCCAAAATGTGCTGACAATTGAGCTATTTAGAAATGTGCAATGCTGCTTCCTGATTTCCATATAGCTGAGTTACCATATTGTGCCAGCATATAAAATTGTCAGAGTAGCATCCCACTGCCATAAGTGCCCTACAGAATCCTGTAAGGATTTGGGTGAAATTCTGCTGGAATGAAAGTGGAATTCAGAGATACTGCGTGAATTCATAAGAACTATGAATTTACGACAAACTCAGTGAGGTGGAATTCAGTTACGGCAGACTTGGTGAGGTGAAATTCACCCAAATTCATGTGGAAAAGTATTGCGTAGAATAGAAAATTATTTTCTACCACCTGTTCACTATTTTGAGGCTCGGGTACTTTCTTAACATTGCAGTTTCCAGGTTTGCAGTAATTTGTAGATTTAACGTACTCTAGACATATACTCTAGATCCAGGTTCGTACATGGATCTGTAACACCCTAGATTTTTCTTGAATTGGTATCGATCATCTCCATTGCTCATTATGTTTTTCAAATGCCAAGAGACTAAGCAAAATAGCACAGACTTGTTTCCTACTCAGACAGTGTAAATGCATAATTTATTGCATGAGATCTAAATACTGAATGAAAAACTATGGGCCGACAATCCGTAATACATTCACGCTTTAGATGGAGTTAGTGTCGGCTTGTTCTATCTTTCTGTCACCTTTTCTCTACGCTTTGGTTATGCCAAACAGAAACAGCGTCATGCAGTTTTGCTCATTGTCTTTCCACATCTTTGGAGAAAGCACTTCATCTTTACTGTGATACTCAAACCATCTTCACCACCATGTCAACCAGAAAGAGTCAACTTGAAAGAAGACCGACAGAAAGATTTCATATGACAAAGGTATAAGATTGCTCCAACTTGCATGTGCATAAAATACAAAGTACACTAACTGATTAGCCAGCACGTGTTTGATGCCTTATGGATGGTCATGCATTTTAGCTAGTTACACGGCTTTCTTGTTTATAGCTAGCTTTTTTATTGTAGGAACAGTGAAGTCATGCAGGTAGGTAAATTGCTTTATTTGGGTATATTCAGTTCTGTTTATTATGTACCTTGAAGTGTTTCTGATTACAATTTAATTTGTGTAGGTGTACCATTTGAGATGCTCATGCACTATGTTACTGATAAGATGGTGAGCAGGCTGGTATTTGAATGGTTGTCCCGGCCTGGATTGCTTGTTTCCCAAAAACTGCACAGCTAGGGGATGCATAGCAGAATCTTGACAAGGGAAAAAGAATGCACTGAGAAGTAAGACATTACAAACAGTCTATTGAACAATTTAGTCAAAGCACAGTGTCCATGTGTTCTGAAGGTCGTAATCATGCAGTGCAGTTCAGTGTGGAAAATGGGTTATTATTTTGTCTCCAACAAACTGAGCATAGTCAGGGTAGGTAGAACATTCATTTATGTATGGTGTGGCATGTATCAATAAGTCCCGCCTCCACTGCAGCCATGTTGCATATAGTTTTTGATAATCTGTTATCATATACAATGGTTGACCTATATGGTGTGGTTATGTGCTAGATAGGGATGCTGGCCAATTATCACCAATGCTGTAATTGCATTCCAGAATTTTTGCAACATGAGACTTTTTACCAAAATAATGCATCTACATCTTATTAAGAACAGAAAAATTACTTTTGTTAGAATATTGGCTTGTTATTTCGTAGCAGTATGCGTACAGTCTTTCTCATAAAGTATAGTGTTGCAAATGAAGCTATTTGGAATAGTAAAACCTACTAAGTTGTTTCTAAACAAACACAGGTGCAATCTAAACTGCTGGACCCAAAGTGACAGTGAACAAGGTGACTTACTGGACAGCTACAGTACACATGTTCCAGCTGAGGTTTTCTTTGGATAAATCATGCTGGGAGGCACCTACGCTCATAAAATTAATACCATATTGGAAAGCCCATCATGTGCTGAGAGACAAACTTAACATGCACTTTCATTAATGCGTATGAGTGGACGTTTTGTCCCAATACGTCCAACACTGGTGTAGTATTTGGTTGGACAAACAACACATTTGATGGGACATTGTCCTATGTCCGACCGTTATTTTCCACACTAGCACTTAGAAGTTAGATCGCCCTAAAGAACGGAGAAACAACAAGAGACTTTTCAGAAACCAATTTTGTAAGACAAGTTGATGCCGCTTCCTGAAAACTATAAGCATGTTTTACGAATAGATTATAGTTATAGCTGAAGTATTGATTTGTTTTAACTAGTTGTACGGTATCCATAGGCACCTCGCATTCGTGAGTAACACGTCCAACGGAGTTTTCAGACCGTCTACGCCAAGTCCTATCTAAACAATACGTATTTGTTAAAACCCTAGCTGTCATGGAAGTAAACATGCAAACTTCCTAGTAGTCTAGATTACGTATATAGGCCTGGTATAGGTAGTCATCGTTTTGCAATCGTAATCAAGACAATTGAAATGTACAGTCTAGGTATGCACTCAGTTCCGTTCTAACGACAGTGGTATGGTATTTACTGACATAGAAATTGATATCGACAAACATCGACTATCAGCAGTGTTAGAGTGTAGTAAAGGATTGATCATAGTATAGGACATGTGAATAGTTGACTGCAGGTGGCATTCAACACCTGAAGGTGTTTCTTGGTTGTCACGTACACACAGTCCCTAGCTACAATACAAAAGGATGGAGCGACGGAAGTTCATGAAGCATTTTCTTCGTCGTTTGGTTACTTGCACGAATCGTTCTTAGACTCATCTGTAGTCGGACACGGAAACGATTTTTTAAGGTAGGTCCTATCATGAAACGTGGTCATGGGGAGGAGAAATTTGAGATTTGCGTACGCATGCATGCACACATGCATGCACGCACACACACACGCATGCACACACACACACACACACACACACACACACACACACACACACACACACACACACCAGAAGCTCGATGGAGAGCCATATAGGACCACGCCCATTTCTATTGTGCGACCCGGATTAGAAGCCTCACTACGCTCGGCAATAATTTAAACAACTCACTCTACTAATCCTTATAGTCGTCTTGGAGCGAATTCGACAGTTTTCTACCTAAATTTGGCCATTTTCACAGAGAATTCGTGTGAACCGATCACCAACACTTGGTCGAAGACACGGCAAATTTGGGTGAATTTCGTCTTAGTTTGGGCAACATTTTGGGTGAAATTTGTTCGTGCTACCGCCAAATGCAACATGGATTCACAACAAACTCACACTAAAATCCTATATTTACAGCAAATTCACGCTACTGAGCAGTGGGATAAATATAGCCAATAACTAATACAATCATTCACATATCTATCTTCACAATCCAAAGTTGCACCATGTCACTATCTAGCATATATACACAGTAAGTAATTTAACACAATAAAGCCATAGTGTCATGTTACTAGTAAGAATCAAACCCTTCATAATTATTTATCCATTCTATTCATTGTACACACGCATCTGACCACCCTGTTCCAACAAAATGTTATTAAGTTAAGTAAACCATATACTCAATCAGCAAACTGTCATATTGTTGACACCAGACTACAGGTACAACTAATTAAAACAAACAAGTTGTTCTAAACAAACAAATCAATATTACAAATCTTAAAATTTAAAAACTAAATACAATGACCCCATATGCAAAGCTTTGCCACAGCAAAATAGTAATTGTTTCTAGTTTCATTTAGAGAAGTAACCTCTTTGACTAAAGCCTATCTTCCAACAAAGCAACTCCATACGCTCATGTCCAGGTTTCCCCAGCACACTCATTACAAATCCAATATACTCATGAAATTCTCAAAAACTGTGTAGGTGAGATCCTTACAGAAAAAACAAGCTACAAGAAGACAACAGCTGTTTGCAAGTAACATTACACTTAAATTCTTTTTGCCTTTAAAGCAGCAACAACAACTAAAGGACCATCTCATAAGTTACATCTGCGATTTCAAATGCAATAAGTTTCATTTCCTTTCAAACACAGTTACCTCCATCTACACAAAACAGGGTTCTCGTTACTGTGTGGCACTGCACCATGCTCCAGTAGCAGTGCAACACGTTCAGAAACGGTAGATAGGAGTCCAAAGTCTTATAGCTAAGTAATGTTTGAAAATTCCATACTACTGAAACACAATACTAAAGGTGACAATAGCCACAAATACAGGCTCTTGCAAAATAACACGGAATGATAGCCTTGCTCCAGACATATGTACAAGTGTTGATTGCAGTCCTGGATGCGCTGCCTCTGATTCTAGTCCCAGATGCCCTTCCAGTGCCCCGGAAAGCACACCTCTTGTCCGGGACATGTACACCTACAATCTACTTTAAATTTAAAAAATTTTAGTCATGGCTTCTTGTGAAGTAACAGCAGTGGTCCACGTCAATCAACACCTGACTAGACAAACTTTCTGCAGTTCTTCTACAAAGCTTGTGTATGCACAATCTATGAACATCGCTAAGAAGGGCTTACTGGCAATCGAAATTGATTTCCTTGCCAGGGCACTTGCATGTATGTTACACGCAATAGCTACAACTTAGAGTCTACCTCACTTGAGATTGGCTCCAGTGCGCATGTCCGACTGCATGCGTCGTGGACCCGCCCAGCCTGCCACGCTCCCAAAATTTCTAGCGTGAAGCTTAGAAAAGATTCGTCTTGTTGTGGCACTGACTTTTCTGGTGGACATACCTGAGAGCTCCCCAAAGTGAACAATATGAAACTAACATAGAGGTGCAATTAACCTTGTGGTGATATTAATGTAGGAAATGATTTAGAATCTGCTGCTTCATTTCTGGTCTAGAAACGAAATACATCATTATCTCCATTCCCAAACAAAAAATGTTTTGTTGGAAATCGCAGATGTAACTAATGAGCTGGTCCCTAAGACAATCTTTAGTTTCAGCCAGCTGCATTGTCAGACTCTGGCATATGACAGCCAGAAGCCAAGAAATTAGAAAACACTACATATAGCAACAATTACACCTAGCCATAACTATCACCAATGACAAGAAGTAGCTATACTCTTAGAGAGCGTCTCCAACTACTGGACTCTTCTCCAATCCAAAAATGTTCAGAAGTGGGTGGGTGAGCCAGAGGCCTGTTCGACTTGAAAGTGTCTGACACTAGATATTAAGTTCATTCCTAGCCCTCCATTGACCCATGCATGTCAATATCCACTTGCGAAGTCAGTGTAGAAACAACATACGTTTATTGACATGTAGGTGTACTGTTGTTGAAAGGCTGGAAAGACTTAAACATGTAATGCTCATCTAGTAAACTTCGACATCAGTAAACCGCTGTTGTCGCCAGCAATGTTGTTACATGATTTGCACCAAGACAAACACAAGATGATTGCGCATCCTGTGGAACATTTAGATTCTTTGGCTGCAAGCAAAGTGCTGACAATGCAACAAAAATACAGATCAAACTTGGGTTACCATGATGTCAGAAGTTGGCCATGAACAACAAAGCAAACAGAATAGAATGAGGTTTCATAAATTTTTAGGACAGCATAATAACTAATAGATACGCCGCAATCCATTTTATGAATGTCTATCAGTGAATATTATATATCTATACAGAGGGGAATATAACGCCTGGACACCAGACATTATCTGGTCAAGTCACATATATATGCTGACCCTAGGATAGCCCCCTGGTTATGTGGAGCATGTCTCACTGCTCTATTGAAGAAGCATGGTGGTGTCCGCCCTATAGCTGTCGGTGAGGTCCTACGTCGACTTGTCAGCCATCTGTGCTGTTCTGCTGTGAAAGAGGACTTACCTGACACCTTTTGTCTTATGGCCAGGTTGGTGTCGGTGTCCCAGGAGGTTTAGACGCTACTGTGCACACACTATCAGCTTGTATTGCTCGATATGGATCTGATCCCAACTTGTGTTGCCTGAAAATTGATATGACAAATGCCTTTAACGAATGCTCTCGAGCTTCTTTTTTTAGTCGTCTACATAAAGAGTTCCCAGCATTGTTTGGATGGTCCTCGTGGTGTTACCATTGTGAAGGCATGTTGCATTTTGGGAATTCTTGGATCAAATCATCTGAAGGAGTGCAACAAGGGGATCCCCTTGGTCCCCTACTATTCTCCCTCGTTCTTATGGAGTTTTTGGATGACTTGGGTCCATTGCCAGATTTGAAGCTGAAGTTATGGTATTTGGACGATGGCTCTTTCCTTGGCCAGCGGGCTTCAGTTGCTTGTCTCTTGGATGTCTTGTTATCAAAGGGTTCCTCCTTTGGTCTTCATATCAATTTGAACAAATGCGAGGTCTTTTGACTCCCTGGAGATCATAATTTCCCCAAATTTGCTACTGAAATTCAGCGCAGTGTTCAGGTTCATGGTGGTTTTGACTTCCTTGGTTGTCCTGTATATGGATCTTCCTCATATGTTACTGAATTTGTTTCCCAACGAGTGGACGAGATTTTGGATTGGCAGGACCATTTGACAGCTTCAGAGGATCCTCAGGTGGAGCTTCATCTTCTCCGCAGCTGTTTGAGCCTTTGCAAGCTGAATCACATCATTAGAACGGTTCCTGGCTTCAAGATCAATGACGTATTGATACAGTTTGACAGTGGTCTTCATCACAGTTTAGAGGCTTTACCCTCTTCTTCGGTCTCTGACCTGGCATGGAAACAGGCAACTCTTCCAGTTCGTTTGGGTGGTCTAGGTCTTCGTGAGGCCTCAAGATCTTCATCGGCAGCTTCCGTTGACAGCTGCAACTCTTCTCGGCAGTTGTCTCTCCGTTTTCTTAACGACTCAGCGTTCATGCCCGTACATGAAGAAAATGATTGGACTCAGCATTCTTCCTTTTTCCCTGGTGAAGTGCAATGCCGGCAACATCTTGCAAGTCTTTTACCACTTACTAGTTCTGTCTCATCCTCTGTTTCTTCTATGCAACATTCCTTCCAGAAGGCTCTGGATGATGCTTTGAGATCCAGCATTAAAGTCAGCCTTGTTAGTCTGCAAGAACAGGCACGTTTCAGTGCTGTCGCATATCCTCATGCGGGGGCTTGGTTGAGGGCAATCCCAACTCAAGTCTAGGGCTGGCCATGTCTCCGCGTGAATTTGTGACTTCTTTGCATTTGCGTTTGAGAATTCCGGTTTTTCCAGCACCCCACACTCAGTCCGTTGTGTGTGCGGTCATGAATTGGACATTTTTGTTGACCATGCTCTCGGCTGTGGTCCTCTTCAGATTAAGTGACATGATGCCTTATGTGACGTCATCTTCCACTGGTTGCTCTTAGACAACTCCAATGTACGTCGAGAACAACGCTGTTCCTCACATTCTATGACAAGACCAGGTGACGCTTTCCATCCCGACTTTTCCCTACGCAAGGCTGCCTATTTCTACATTTCCGTGATGAATTCGTTCACTCCCTCTCACCTTATTAATGCTGCCATAACAGCTGGTGCTGCTGCTGAGGCTGGGGAAGTGGACAAAATGAACGCCACCTTGCTAACGTTTCAAGTTATGGCTGTTTGTTCTACCCTCTAGTGGTGAAATCATACGGAGTATGGGTTGCACATAGTCTGGAGGTGTTGAGATCAATTGTAAAGAAGTCTCTTCTATCATCTGGCTTGTCTCTGGGCCAAGCTTCAAGGCAATTTCATGAACAGTTATCTGTTCGTTTATGGCAGCATAACTCAAGACTGATTAGTGACTATCTACCTAATTATTATGACTCAGACTCTTTGTGCTTCCGTCCTTAGGGCGGATGTGTTATTTGTGTTATCTGTATGATATACAAATATATGGGTGTCACTCAATATATATATATATATATATATATATATATATATATATATATATATATATATATATATATATATATATATATATATAGTCTTGGCCGGACATTGCATGGTTACTCAAACGGTCACACCCAAAAGTCATGATCGTGACATAACTCATGAGTCAGACTGTGCACTATCAGAGGGTATATTTATTGCGGTAATCTACTTTCTTTCTATTCCCCAAACTGGGATGTGAGTAATGAGGTAGAGGTACACCAGGTGTGCTCATTAGAGCATGTTATCTTAAGTGGTTCCAGTTGATGACACGTTGATTTCACAGGATAATTGGATAATAACCATTTCAGGGTACTATGTCTTTGATATGCAAAAGTGTTATCTTTTGGTTTTCTTTGTAGGAAGGGCTTAAATAATTTAATAAACAGGGGCCAGACCGGGAGATTCCCGAGATCATCACAAAGGTCCAAAACAGTGGACATATTACAGATTTTCAAAGTTCACACTTATGGGGAATAGACAGTAAGCTTCTGTGCGAAGTGGTGAGATGGGTTACTGAGACGGGAGATGCCGTAAAATACAATTTTCACCAAGAATGCACCACAGCACCAAATATGAGGACATGAATTGGTAGAAACAGCATCCCCAAGACGGTAATCAAAACATCCTGATTTGTGAATATTTTCTTTCTGAGTATGTGGTCAGTATGTGTTCAGTGAAGGGCGGGTAATTGTGTCAAATGGTTCTGACACAGGGACTGTAGGTGAGAGTGCGGAAACACGCAAACAAGTGTCCTACAATACTAAAATTGAAACAACTGTGTTAATAGTTGTCATTGTCAAACTTGTTGAAGCCATAGCAGTGGTTGCTGTTTGTTTGAAAATTCCAGTTGTTCTGGAAAATTCTAAACGGTTTCTAGATTTGACTGACAGCAACTAGAGCACATCTGTCTATTTCTTGTATGTTTACTCTGTTCTTCCATCTGCAAAACCTTGACTCCCGTCATTCAGGTAGCCTCGTAAGTTTTATAAACAAATTTTTGGTACTGTACAGTTGAAGCCCGGAAGTGGGAACGTGTTGTGATGCTAATCAATTGGTGCTAACAATTGGTGCACGTAGATTTCAGCTTGCTTTCAAGTTGTTCACTGTGAAAGGAGTAACGCATTTACTTGGGGTGTAAAAAAGGAAAGCCCAACCACCTGTTTAAATTGTGAGTTTATTGGTAAAGTTCAAAGCAGAAATTCTCTATTTGCATATCTTTCTTTAACTACAGTACAAGTTCAGTGTTAGCTTGTAGGTATGGACATCATACCCGACACAGTTGATGCAGCTGGCTTTGCTGCAGACAGCGTTGCTACTATCTTGTATCCTGATGATGCCCCAGTAAACCATGTCTCTGTGGCGGTACTTGGGGATGGCAACGTACCGGGCAGCTACTGTTGCTGTATTTAGAAAGGAGAATGAGCATTCGAATATCAGGCCAAATGTGGTCAAAGAATTGCTAGAAAACGTACAATATTATGCTCAGATATTTGCTGAAGGGCTGAGCAGGCAAACAGTGATGATGGACACAAGGCATTCTCTGCTGCTGCAATACTGTCACAGGTATTAGGAAATGAAGCACATGCTGTTTTTTCGAATGAGTTGATGAAAACTCAAAATTCACACCATGCCTTTGGTGAAAGAGTAAAACATCAAGCAGAGTTATCTCGCCGGAAAGGAGTGTGGAGTGGCATGCTAGAGATCTCTGCTTTAGCGACTGTACTTGGCAAAGATGTACACACCATCTATCCCAAGCAGTTTTCATGTGCCTGTCAATCATTCATGCACACTGTTTACTCTCCTCGCCAAGGAGTTGTACATGGATCACCCATTCGAATCATGTGGTTCTGCATTACCCTGAATATCTCCAATGAGAAGTGCAAACTACCTAATCACTTTGTTCCTGTTCTTCCAGTTGCTGACCCAAAGATCAACAACATTTGTATAAAAGGTCAGAGTGTAGGTCAGTCTTTGTCGCCAGCTTGCATGCATGCTGAATTTGATGAGGAGTCCATCAGTTCGTGGGTTGAACCCAAAAAACAGCTGAAATGGTGCAGCCCTCCTCCCATTCCTCCATCTGACTCCAAAAAGGCAAAGACAAAACAGTCACACATTTTCTCATTCTTGCAACTGAAACAAGTAGCATCAACAGCAACATTCTCAAAACAGAAGCAAGCTCTAGCCCAACAAAATCAATTCAACCGTCAAGCTCCACTAAAGGCTTCTCAATAATGCCATCACTTGCAACTGACCTGTTAAGACAGACAACCAGCGATAGTAGAAACTGACGACTCTTACAAAAAAGGCCCCAACCAGGAATGGCCAAGTCACTGCCCAAGTGCAAGAAGCAGTCATCATCACGTAGAGTATCCCTTAGCACATTTAAAAAGTGGCAGACCCACTATGAGAAAGAATATCGGACTTTGTCATGGCTTCCATGCAATCTTGATTCCGATTCAAATGATTGTGTTGCTTCTCTTTGGTGCGAGCTATGTTGCAGGTATGAAAGCAGTATTTGTTGGATCTAAGAATTTTCAGCATGTATCGCTAGTTAGATCTGTTAACCAGAGAAAAAGCAACATTATCGATTATGCAATGAGTCAACAGCATAGTATAGCGGTTAACAAATGGCATACTGACAATGCTCGAGCATCTCAGGAGTCTATATCCGCCTATGCACCAGTTGCTAAGAGCCTACCTCACATCAAGAAATCAGACAACACACGCTTATTAAAGAAGTTTAATCTCTGCTATATTTTAGCCAAGGAAAATGATGGCATTTAAGAATTATAATGTGCTAGCCAAACTTGAAAAGAAACAAGGAGTAATATTGGCAATTCCTATTTGAACAAAGCCAGAGCACAAGACTATACTCACTACATTGCAGAGAGCCAACGCTTGCAATTACGACGCATGTTAAAGGATGACAAGGTTTAGAGTGCAATGATGGAAGGGTCAACAGATGCAGGAAACATTGATGATGAGCTTGTAATGGTGCAATACTGTGCACTTGATCACGATACCCAAGAAGTTAGATCAGTTTCACGTTTTCTATCAGTTGAAGTACCTTTGACTGTAAATGCTGATGGACTCATCCAGTGTTTTCAGATAAGTTTGAAGAAGCTAGGTGTGGTCGATGTTTACGATGCTGAAAATGTTCTTGCCGCTGATGCGGTACTTGTTGGAGTAAGTACCGATGAAGCAGCAGTGAATATATCAGAAATCAATGGCATGAAAGGCAAAATGCAAAGCAAGTTGCCCTGGCTAATGTGGCAGTGGTGCTATGGGCACAGAGTTGAACTGGCTTGCAAAGACGCACTGTGCAGCAAGGTGATCAAGAACGGCAAGGAATTGTTGCTTCGCTTATATTACTTATACCACAAGTCTCCTAAAAAGTTGCGTGAGCTTGAAGACATCATTGCAGACCTTAGGGAAGCATACAGCTTCCCCATAGGTGGGAATGTGCCTGTGCGCTGCTCAGGAACACGTTGGATCACTCATAAGTGTAAAGCTCTGCAACGATTCATTGACAGATATGGAGTGCATGTAAACCATTTGTCCACACTAGCAACTGACAGACAGACAATGGCAGAGGATAAAGCACGCCTCAAGGGTTATGTTTTCAAGATGAAGAACTATAAAATGCTAGTTGGCACAGCTATGTATGTAGACTTGCTACAGCCCGTACATCTCTTAAGCCTCAGTCTCTAAGATGACAAAGTCAACATTGTACATGGTATACATAACCTGCTTAAAGCCAGCAAATCACTCAAAGGTCTTGCCAAGAAAGAGCCCGAGGAATGGCCAACCATCAAACTTGTTTTGAGCCGTCTTCAGAGAGACAAAGAAGAAACTTTGTATCAAGGAACCCCTTTGGCAAACTATTCTGTCAGCACACTAAGTAACTGTGCCAAAAAGATGAAAAACGGATTCAGTATGCTTTGATAATAAAATGTAGGAGCGACTAGGTTGGTGTGACACCAAACTTCTCCGTCATATAATTGCCTTTCTTGACACCCAAACATGGCAAAGAAAACCTAACATTTAGACCTCTGAGCAAGATAGTGAAGACGAGAATGTTGATGATACTGCAGAGGTTAGGGAAGCTGTAGAAGCTCTTGCTGTTCGTTTTGCCATACCACTAGAAAGTAAAGGCGTTAGTATTCTTGCTCTTCATGACGAAGTTGAGGAGGTAGTCCGTTACGCTAGAAAATATCTTAATGTCAGCAAGGTATGCTATGAGTCTGTGTGGTACATACTTTACACTGTCCAGACCATTGTAAGTGGCCAAACGTTCTCCAATTGTGCCAGCTAGTATTTAGTCTCCCCTTTACTACCACATGTTGAAAGGATGTTTCTGTCGCTGAAACTGATCAAAACAGACAGGCGCACCAGCATGGGCAACACCACCTTGTCTGACCTTATGGAAGTATACCATGAAGAACCATCACTTGAAGACTTTCACGCTGATGCCGCTATTCAGCTGTGGTGGAAAGGATGCAAGACAAACCGCCATCCTAATCAAGGTTTCAGAATGCAATACACAGCAAGGAAAACTGAAGAGTTGGCCCAAGATGATAGAACACTAGCAGCTTTAGTTTAGATGACTGGGACCTGTGGCGTAATCCTCTAAGCCCGTCTACAGATAGTTTTCCAGAAGGGTCAGACTGACAATTTTGCACATCGTTGTGCTAGGTTTACCTGTTAATGCTCTGCTATTGTCTCACACAATTATAGTGCACTTTCAAGTTTGCCTTTTGAGGTTCCATAATTTTTCTAGACTTTATTGTGTAACGCAATAAATATTGCCTTGCAGGTATGTTGTCTCAAAGTTGTTATTGTCGTGCTTTGTATGTCAAATAATAGCAATAGAGTGTTGTTTGTGGGCTCTGAAATTGATAACATAATCATGGTCTAAAATGGGCATGGTTTTGGCAAACCTGCTTGTCCCGACAAAAAAAATTTCCTTATATTCTGCTCTGTCTATACAAAGTGTATGCAACAGCATCCTTGCACACACCTTCATTCAAAGTTGTACTTGTCCTCTTAATTAAAAGTAATGTTTGGTTTGGATAGTTGACATTTAATGCCTATTTGGGGGAAGGGAGTAAGTGTCTGGTGGAAAAATGGATAAGCTCATTGGTAATGTATTAATTTATGGACGATCTCTTACAAACAAAATCATTGATAATGTAGCACAAGGTGCTGATGCCTTGATGTGCAATCAACTGGGAATAATTCAAATTTCAGTAGGACAAACACAAGGGGCAAATTACCTACCCATAACAGCTGTTTTATGTTGTCAAAGTCACAGTGCAAGCACATACAGCAACAACAGACAGATACACAAACACACGGACAGATTACCATATGCCTCCACTGGACAAGGGAAACCAATGCATACATATGCAAAAACGCAACATTTGTAAGGGTCATTCGCAATTTTCACTATTTATGACAAATGTACAAAACATACAGTGAAGGAAGAAGTCACAAAGCAGCATATGCTTTCGTAAATCATCATGCAAGATCGACAATAACATCTTATATATAATACGCGAACGCTCGGGAACGCCCACTTCCGTCTGTGTGTCTGTAATGCGCCGATCAACAAGACGCCGGTCTCGGATCGTCACGAAATGCGGTGGGCCGGTCAAGATCGCGAGTCCGAGACGAACGGTCGCGTCGGATTTTGCCTCGACCGCCTTCGACGACCCGAAACGAGACTTTGGCGGCCTGAAATGAGATGCACGGAGTTTGTTTATTCAATTGACCGAGTATGCGGATGGACGCACACACGCTATCGTATGCCATTCTAATTCTCTCATCTGCAGTGTGAGGATGCACCGGGTGTAGTCGGAGTGAGCCGGCCGCCCACCGAGCTGCTTATGCGTGCATGTGTCCGTGTGTTACTGAATGTGTCTTTGCAGAAGCAACATCATTCTCCACGAATAGATCATGACGTTTTAGGTGGGAAGAGTCTGAGATGGGCCCGATCATGGAGATGCTGGAAAATGCGTAGTCTGAGATGAACGGTCGCGTCGGATTGCTTTGGGGGCTGAAATTAACCTAAAATTAGATTGCTACGCAAAAGTGTCTTTGTGGAAGTACCAAGTATGCGGATGTGATGTGAATTGAGATAAGCAGGAGATTGAGATGCACGGGAGATTAAGATGCACGGGAGTTTGTTTATGGCCAGAAACGAGACATTGGTGTTCTGAAATGAGATGAATCGGAGTTTGTTTGCTCAATCAATTAACCAAGTCTGCGGATGTGACGTGCACTCGCCAGCCACTGTACGCCATCCTCTAATTCCCAGAGTGCAAGATGTGCCGGCTCACCGGGCCGCTTTTGCGTGCGTGCGTGTGTCCGTGTGTCCGTGTGTCACGGAAGGTCCGTCTTCTTTGCAGAAGTGGCGTACAACAATAGATTGCCACCGCCCATAGGGCGGGTAGTACTAGTAAATATATTAATAGTGCAGAGATAATTGGTTGCCTAATAAATCAAACTGTTTAGCATCACACTCATGAGTAACTCTTCCTCTCTAGTCCTTATCACAAACCCAGAATTCCCACAGTTCCTCCAATTTTCTAACAGACTTCAATTCATCAATTAGAATTCTTATGGGCATGCACTAAGTGTAGCTTAATTAATTACTACACCATTTCCAGATCAAATTCATTCATCCTCCCTCCCTCCCTCCCTCCAGATCAAATTCATTCATCCTCCCTCCCTCCCTCCCTCCCTCCAGATCAAATTCATTCATCCTCCCTCCCTCCCTCCCTCCAGATCAAATTCATTCATCCTCCCTCCCTCCCTCCAGATCAAATTCATTCATCCTCCCTCCCTCCAGATCAAATTCATTCATCCTCCCTCTCTCCAGATCAAATTCATTCATCCTCCCTCCCTCCCTCCCTCCAGATCAAATTCATTCATCCTCCCTCCCTCCCTCCAGATCAAATTCATTCATCCTCCCTCCCTCCAGATCAAATTCATTCATCCTCCCTCCCTCCCTCCCTCCAGATCAACTTCACTCATCCTCCCTCCCTCCCTCCCTCCCTCCAGATCAAATTCATTCATCCTCCCTCCCTCCCTCCCTCCCTCCCTCTCCCTCCCTCCCTCCCTCCTCTCTCTCTCTCTCTCTGCTCTTAGTTTGGTTAGTATTTCGGATGTGCACTAACCTATTGAGCAAACTCCTGGCGTAGTTTACTAATACGACTATTCGTGAAAGCAGTATCAAGAAGACAGACTGTCTGTACAACACCCCCACCGGGCACAACGCATGCCGGTAGCACACAAATGCCAAATTATGAAAGAAATTACTAAAGAAGCAGTTGAATGAACTTTAGATCCACTGCTGGTTGTCCATTGTTTTAGCCAAAAGCACTGGCCAACCTTTATGTAATATTAACAGATGTGATCTGCCTCTTGGAAATTGACATGAGATGACTTAATTAATTAACTTGGTGTTGTGCTTCATCGTGTACTGTAATGCTAGAACATTGTTTGTGTGATGCAGAGTATACATATATTTGCTCAGTTTACAGAATAAAGTGTATCTATGTCCAGTTTCAATTTATTGTGGTCAATCAGTAAAATCGCAGTTGTGTGCAATTGACATATATATGCATCAGTAGCATGCAAATTTGAATTGACTCATGACAGATTTGAATGAAATTTGAATTGACAGTTGATCAATTTGAAATGACCGTGAATGAATTGGAATTGACATAATGCCAATTTGAAATGACAAAGTATGAACTCGAACTGACAAAGTAGAATATGAATTGACATAACACCAATTTGAAGTGACTATAAACGACTTTCATCTGGAAATAGTGTACAGTAACAATAGCTGTTTGACAGTCTTACCTCATCTTTTGACTCAAACAACACCTGATCGTATTCACTAAGAGCCACAAGGAATATGATAGACGTCACACTTTCAAAGCAATGAATCCACTTGCGACGTTCAGACCTTTGACCTCCAACATCAACCATTCTACGAAATTGCCAAAATAACAGTTATGAAAGCTGTTAATGCACAGATATCGCTTAAATAGAAAATAGGAACATATATTTTTAAAAATCAAATTCTCTAGTACAACAACATGATCAGGACACTACACTACACACAATGTCAGCTGCAACTTCAGAACGCTAAGTAAACAATAGACTTAGGTAATTAATGTGGACATACCCAGACAACAAACAATTAGATACATAAATTGACACAATTGATAAAATATATCAACCTCGCATCATACACAGTCAACACATTTGCTAATCTGGTGAAAGTTGGACTGAAGGTAAAAAATGACTAGAATTAAGTTTATTATAACTAAAATAGATTCTGAACTAGTTCTTTGCACAAGCTATATTAGCAGCCGAAAGTTACAACTATATCTGTGGGCATTTCTTCCTTATACCTGCTGCACTTGTACTGGTACTGAGCTATACATAGCAGTCGAGGAGAGTAGCAAAATGGCAACACATGTCACAGTCTGTAGGTATCTGACTCTCTCTGAGAGTGTTTGGTCCAACAGCTTTCTTTCACGTTGTTCTGAGATCTCTTCCTATTGTGCTCGCGCGATGTATTCCTTGTTATCCGACAGCCTTCTTTCACATTGTTCTAGGTCTCTTGCTGTCATGCTCGTGCAATGTGCTCCATGTTGTCTGACAGCCTTCCATCACGTTTTCTGGTGTCTCTTGGTTCCTCAAAGTTTTTGTCTCTTGGCAACAGATGTGCAACGGACTAGGCCAGTAGTTGTCTTCTGTAACATTTTAATGGAAGAAATACCCACATCAACTTAACACAGAACAAACTTTCTCTTCAGAATCCAATCTCTTTTCTCTGGATGTAGTTTGATGTATAAAAACAGCAAAATAAACTACATTTGCTCAGATAACACAATCTGATGGGACTGCTAGATAGCATTGTGACGTAACAATGGCATGTAAACAACAATGAATGATGAAAGTGAGAACATCTATAAGAAAGAGATTGAGCCCACGTAATGCAACTTCAAATTGAGTCTATCAGGGCATCGGTCTCCTTCCTAAACAACGAATCTCATAAGGGTAGCAGGCTTCTCGCTAGAGAATTTGGGAAAGTGGCGGGATGGGCAGGTCCACGACGCATGCAGTCTGCTCTCTACTACAGTTGCACAGTCCAAGTCGAACATGCGTACTTGAGCCGATCTCAAGTGAGGTATATTTTGCGTCGTACCTATTGTGTGTAACATACGTTCAAGTGCCCTGGCAAGTCAACTTCGATCATCAATAAGCCCTTGTTAGCGATGTTCATAGGCTGTGCATGTGCAAGTTCCATGGACGAAACTACAGAAAGTGTGTCTAGTCAGGCATTGATTGACATGGACCACTGTTGTTGATTCGCAAGAAGCAATGATTAGTCTAGAGTAGATTCTAATTGCTACACTTCTCGGACAAGAGGTGTGCTTTCTGTGTCACGAGAAGGGCATCTGGGACTACTATCAACGGCAGCGCATCCGGGACTACTATCAACGGCAGCGCATCCGGGACTACTATCAACGGCAGCACATCCGGGACTGCAATCAACACAAGTACGTATACTGTACACGTCTGGAGCAAGGCTATTATCTCACATTCTTTTGTAAGAGCCTGAATTTGTGGCTAATGTCACATTTACTATATTATTGTGTTGCAGTACTGTAGTAGTATGAAATTCTCATACATTCTTGTCAAACTTTGGATTCCTGTCAACCTTTTCTGAGAATGGCACACTGTTACTGCCACGCTGCCAAACAGCACTATGTCGTTCTATGTTGCACCTCCCAAAGGGGACCCGACTGAAGCTGGAGGACGACATCACCCTGTCTATGTTCTTACTGATGCCAAGTTACGCCTGCACTCCAAATTTTAGCTTCGTGGGTGATCTGGTCTAGCTGGCCATCAAACTTATACATACCGTAACTTTAGTAGTACAACATTTTGAAAAAATGAGAAAGATGTAGGGTTGCCATATGAAAAGAATAGAAACAAGACCATGTAGGTGTGCCATGACATCTTTTATGAGTTCACTCGTATAGACTGAGCAATATCTATCTAGACATATATTTATCTAGACATCATCTTTACACTGCACTATTCTAAACGCTATGTGTTTTACGCCTTGCAAAATAGCGCAATGTAAAGATGATGTCTAGATAGATATTGCTCAGTCTGTACGAGTGAATTCATGAAAGATGTCACAGCACACCCTACATGGTCTTGTTTCTATTCTTTTTCATACGGCAACCCAACATCTTTCTCAAAATGTTTTATACTTGTTTGCATTCTTTTTGATCTTCCAGACCTCTAGGAAAGTAAAGAAATATATTGAAAGCACGGGATAGTTGACCTCAGATCAATATACTTAGAGTTATAGCAGAAGCTACCATATTGGTAATGTACATGATAGTCCATGTACCCGGTATTCATTGTGACCTGCAACACATAAACATGTGTGCACAGTAGATGCATCTTTTTGTTGCGAGGCAACAACGCCACCATTTTGCTGGTAACAGTGCACGTGAGCAGATGTGCAGTGTACCAGCATTGGCGAGGTGGACATTGACGGTAGAAATTGGCACACTCCCTGTGTAGCACTCGGTGCAGGAAACGTGTAAATTGGATTTGATACAAATGCAATCATAATTTAATAGAGAAACAATATCACCCTATAGTCAACAAGAATCTTCGATCGCTGAAAAAGTTGCGAAGGACGACGACACATATAGTCTACATGGGACCGGTCTGGGTGGGTGTTTAAATGAACTGGAAGGTGTAGCGTTTGCAGTTATCAAGAAATTTTACATGGGCTCCGTCCCACTAAAGGGGCCCTTGCACTGCAATGACAAATTTGAGTAGTCGTGGACCTGCTCCGTTGCAAGCGCAGAAGTTTGATAAAAATCAGCTTTGTGCCATAAACAGTTAATACTGATACCGGCTCTTACAGAAGAGCTGAACATAACTCAACCCTACATACCAATGCGGTAAGAAAGAATACATAAACTGTTCAGTTTTCTCAGAATCACTTGACCACTGCATTCTTGAAAGGTGACAGGTAGTCTTCTCCTCCGATATGTTTGAAATTCCCTGGCCTCCTTTCTCCATGCCGCAAAGCATTAAAACAACAGGCACACATGTAAGTGTCTCCTCATTTGCTGTAGTTTCCTTGAACACTCATCTCGATTAGATTCTTCTCCCTTGCAAGCCTGTGCTTTGATGTATTCTTCCATGCCTCTTTGCCCATGGATGGGTAAAGATCTTTAAATCAATACATAAACAGCAGTTTACACACCAAGCTAAAGAGTATCAGAAAGGAAAGAGCAGAATCTAGCAATCAATTTCATTTGGAACATTCGTCTTTTCTCACTATTCAAGGCAAAACGGCTCGTTGCCAAGATGTGGAATTAGAACACCGGGCTCTTTCTCTGAAGTCGTTGCCTAACTATTTGTTCGAATGAGCAGTAGTCAATGCAATTGCAGGACACCCTTCCTAGTGTACCAGTTTTCATCTGTGGAAGAAAGCAATGTCTAACCAAAGCCTCAAAGCCAATAAACAGCCACAATCTCTCTGTCACATACTCAATGCTTGTCCCAAGCTATCTAGGTACTTGAACTTGGTCTCCATACACAGAAGTCCACTAAGCTGAACTAGTTACGGTCGTCACAGCCATTGTGGCAATTAGTACAGGACTGTGACTTTATGATCAGATGCTAAGGTCCTGATTGGACTTTGGGGCCTGCACCTCAGATGGCATCATGAGCTGGTGCTCCTGCAAGTACCTGGCTTGGAACGTCTGCATGTCTATACATAAAATCTGCTTAGCTGCATGTCATTCAGTCTCTTCCATATTTTTATGTCAATTCATCACCTCCCTTTCCCTAAGTCTGTCTGCAAGTTCATTCACTTGCTATCTGTCTTTGTTACTTATTTACTTGCCAGCCTCTGTAGAAACCCCTTCTTACTACTCTTTCTGCTATATGCAGCTATCAAAATGCTGTAAAATCAAAGTGCCTAATTCGTATAACTTTCAGGTTATATACACCATAGTCAGTGCTCTTGATAGCATAAAATTCTCATGAACTCAAAAGTCTTGGCAAATCATGATTAAGGCTTTGATATATATGAAAGAGAACTACCGTGTCACTGATGATGGCAGACTTTCGCTGACTTCTGATTGATTACTGCTCTGACTCAAGCTGTCATCTGTCATATATTCCTTACAAAACAATTACGAAACAATGATGGGAGAAGTTCACTATTGACATGATAATACCCTAATGCCAATGTATATCACACATTATTGCATAAAACAGATGACACCAATCTGTAGCAACCTGAAGCGATCAAGACGTCTAAGCTAAGCAAAAATCTGTGACGTTTTCACATGAGAGCATTTGTAAGAGCTCAGTGAGTCTATATCTTTGAAAGCCATTGTATACTTTATGGCCCTGAGCCTGTGGTTTCAAGCTAGCCTCGCAAGCCAGGCCGCACAGTCACTGAACTAAACGCACATGAATCACGCGAGGAGGAGGAGGAGGAGAAGGAGCTTTTGCCAGAATTGCTTCAGTGTGAGAAGAGCCTGGTCGCTTTTGAGAATGCCATTGTGACGTGGGACAGGATCTAGTTTTATAGCTTGGATGAGACTAATTCGATTGCCTAAAGGGCTCTTTATTGTAATTACGTTTGATACATGAAGTGCAGAGTAGCCCTCCGTAGAGAGCGCTTGTGCACTCAAGCCAGCAAAGCTGTTATTCGACAAATTGCTGAATCATGCGCCCAGAAATGGCCTACATGGGGCTGGTCTGGTAAACCTACACTCTTCAGCAGCGTTTCTTTCTACTGAACTCATCTGCAGGTTTGAAACCAACATAGTAGTGTTCACCACTCTTGCGCGCCTACTCTGAGATCTAGTATGTGGTGGAAATGGTGTGAGAACTGCCGGCCCTAGGCCTGTTTCATTCAACGGTTCATCAAAGCAGTGGCATACAGCTTGTTGACCTCTCCAGACAGGAACTGAGTCCACGTCATGATCAGATGGCAG
>CAXXBX010000098.1:0-6612 GCA_964274945.1 Dehalococcoidia bacterium
TTCGTAGCAGGGTCTGAGCACAGGGAATCACTATTTGGAAAGTTTACTAAATAATCATTATTAATTGGAGCATTGGTCTCTTGCTTTAACGCGCACTAAATTAAAAGCCACGCCCTTTAGCGTGCGTTAGGCCGTACCACTTTTTATTTGCTTCCTACGGGCCTGCCCATGCAGTTTGGAAATTATTTGCAGCAACTGCTAGACTCATAAAGTCTACTATTACATATGTGGACTTCTTTGCGACAAAGAAAGATTTTCAAATTATGTAACACGACCAAAATCCAAACAAATTGAAACCGGTACGTATTAGTTCATAAATTGAATAGTTTTGTTCAAACAGTAAATTGGCAATATTGATATTACATAAGATTACAGTACGTACAGCGTACTAGCATGCACTGACACGAAAGACCCACTGAGCATGCATACTATAGTACTTTGATTTATGTGCTGTTGTCAACGTTTCATCCTAATAATTTAGGAAATTGTTGTACACTATTTACTGGTCAACATTGTCACTTGTCACATTAAGTTTGTATTTTGTCAAAACAAATAAGTTTGTAGTCAGATCAAATTTACAAGTCGTAAAATCAAATTTGTAGTATTTGTCAGATCAAATTTGTGGTTTGTAAAATCAAATTCACAATGTGTCAAAAATAAAATTTTTAACTTGTCAAACTAGCTTAGTTGTCTGTCAAATTAACTCTGAAGGGTGTCAATTCAAATTAAAAAGTTACCTGCTATTACTTAGTATACTAGTAATCAAATTTGCAAGATGTTCACCTGAGATGTTAACCCGTAGGGCTAATGGATTTGGATTCCAGTGCTTTGACTTAGATTTCGTGCAAACTTAGTACGGTCAACATATTATTTAAGCTTATTTCACAATATCTGTATGACAGCAGTCTGGCAAACGGACCTTGCCACGCCTACTGAAGCCAGAGTGCAGCCAGAGCAGCAGTGGTAGCCAGACAGAATAGGACTTAATTCTATTTTGCTCGACCGCTGTCGGGTAGGTCCGGCAGGTCTCCAGCAGATATTGTGAACCAGGCTTTAGGTATTAGATTGGACACTTTTCGCATTTGATCTTAACTTTAAACTAATTTGATTCGGCACAATAGAAATGTAATGTGACAAGTGACAATTTTGAACTGTAAATGGTGTGGGGTAATCAGAGGTGTGATTGATATTTTATGTAAATTCTGATATTGGAAAAATTAATGAGACTTAGAACATGGTTGGTGAGGCAATACTTTAAATATTGATCAGAGACGCGAGAGCTTTCTAGAATAATTAGTCAAGGCTTATTGTCAAGGATAGCTCAAGTGGGTGAGAGTCAATATTTGTCTTGTCCATCAGACCATGTTCTGAGTATTTTGTTGCATGTTGTCCTCTTTGTGTCACATTAAATTTACAAATATATTTTGAGCTGTAAGGCACTGAATGTGGATAGTTTTTTACTTTGGGGAGGAAGAAGGGGGGGTGGGCGTTACACATAATTGTACTTGAGGTGTGATTGACGTGCGATTGATTTGTCAAATCCCAAAGGAAGCCAGCCGTACAGACTATTTACTGATTGCTGTACTATGCAATCCAAGCTACATTATTTTTACTTTGTTTAATTTCTTATTAATTAGTCGATAATGGAGAACAGTTTTATGATGCGTTTTCTCTTGGGTAAATGTAGAATTTAAATTCCGTATATTTGTAAGATAGAAACATAGGCCATATTTCTACTAAGTGCACCTTAGCTTAGCTTAAACGCGTTTATAAACTAAAGAAGTTCAAGAAAGCGACTGTTTCCTCTTAGGAACTTGCACATCTGGGCTGTGCAAGACCAATTGTCTAGGAACATTGTAGGCTTGTTCTGAAGTATTGGGCTGCTCTGTCGCAGAGTCAGAGCAACTGTTGGTTGTCACATGATAGTACTAGGAATTTGCATGACGATGACCAAGGACGCCATCTTCTCTCTCTCCCTCTCTCTCTCCCTCTCTCTCTCCCTCTCTCCCTCTCCCTCTCTCTCTCTCTCTCTCTCTCTCTCTCTCTCTCTCTCTCTCTCTCTCTCTCTCTCTCTCTCTCTCTCTCTCTCTCTCTCCTCTAGTTAACAACCCTTACATCTTTCAAGGTAATCCTATACCATCAAAGCAGTCAATATCATCAAACAGCGTTGTCAAGAAGCCATCTAAGCAAGCGCGCTGCTGTTAGGACAGTTCAACCTAAATCACTTTGCAAAACCTACTACAAACTAGGTATAATCTAAGAAAGCGGTTTAGGTTTAGAATATAACTGGTTTAGCGCAGCTGGAAACATGTTAATCTCTAAACCAGTTTAGCTTAAACTACTCGTTAAACTTGTTTAGGTGCTAGTGCAAACGTGTCTATAATTTTCTGTCACGAATGTGTACTAATGTGACGTCACCCATTGTTTTTGCCAAAAGTTTTGATTGGTTGGATATTCTAAAGCAAGAGAGGCATGTGACTCAACAATCAAACACAGGATATGCAAATACCTGTTTTTGGTCAATCTAAGACTAAAAAGTATTAGATATCCTGTTGCGTGCATTTGTTAAATGTCGTATATTGCAACTGCTGTAGTAACTATTTTGTCATTAGTTGCAGCGTAATTCGAATGTGCTGAGAAGGGGTACTATCAAAGACAGTGACGGAGCAGTGCTAGGTTGTTGCAATCTGCCAACTATAAACTATGAGGTTTCAGCAGCTGGTGTTATCTTCTTCTGTCCACTTGCTGTGGAAACTCTCGGTCTATGGTCACCTTACAGTTTCAAGATTTTATGTTCTATAGCTTCAAGAATTATGCAGTGAGCAACAGGGTGTTTTTCATAGTCTTCAAACAGTTTATTACAACAATTGTCTATCAGATTGTGGTTTTACATTGCTAGATTGGTGTTACAACATCTAAATTTAGAGAGAGTGGATGTATGGATGAGTTAGGACATGCATGCCTGAGTTGTTGGGATGTTGAGGTGGGACTGTCTAGGTATGTAATAAAGACAAATATGCGCGTGTGTGTCAAAAATATATAAATTAATATATCTATAAAGTCAACCAAAGTTCAAATTTAAGTCATGTAAACATCATCGATTTAAAAGAATCTTTGCGTTACAACGCCATAAACATACTGACAGTTGTTCATTCAAATGTAGTACTGCTTTACTGGTGGTCAGATTGTTGTAAATACAGTATGTTGTGCTCAAACCACGGATTTGGACAATCCATAAACTAACTACCCGGCACAATGCATGGTTTGCCCGTACAAACCATGCATTCTGAACCCTAATCCTAATTTTAACCCTAACTCTAACCACTAACCCTGACCCTAACCATATCATCCTGACCCTAACCCTTAAATTACCCGGCAAAACTAGACATCCACTGCACATCCACGGTTTGTCCATATTCGTGTTTGTGCATAACATATATATACACTATAAATTATAAATTTTATAATAATCAAAACCCAACTTTTTGCTTTTTGTGTTGATTCATCTGCAGGCATTTTAACTTGAGTGTTTATTTAGTGCATGAGCAGATCGATACATAGTACATCTGTAGAATAGTAGACAAAGCACAGGGGCGGCGGAGCGAGTTGAAAGTTGAGGGGGCTGAAAGGGTAAACATTACAGAAAGCAGAAATTCTACAGCATAAAGTTGATAAAGTTGGGGGGGCTCTAGCCCCCCCAGCCCCCCCGGCTCCGCCGCCCCTGAAGCAGACAATAGTTGAACTTATGAAAGCAAATTTACTTCGACATTGTGAAAGTGGCACAACTAGAATGACTGTGACTGTCGCTGTTGTCTCATTTAAACTATGCAAAGAATTAAGCAAAACTGAAAGCCAAAACAGGACCTGTTACTGTAAAAATCATTTACGTGCAGCTACTAATAAGGTTATTGTGTATAGCGCATTTTAGTGTTTTCGTTTAAACTGGTTGCCAGATTGTGTCCTTTCTTTGATCGTTGAATTCGTTTTGGCATTACGTATCTACTTGCAGCAGCAGCAGCAGCAGCCACCTTTTTACTAAATAGCGTGGGGTGCCCCACCTTTGCTGGAACAGAGGCTGATCATGATGTCTTGACCGGCTGTCTTCTACTGACATGTATCTTTTGCTTATGTTTGGTTAGCCCTATATGGCTACCAAACATGTGTAATGCAGAAATCAAGCTCTGCATGCTGTTTGTTGGATGGATGGGTTAGTTTACCTCGAATCTTCCAGTAGGTTGAGCAAAACATTTCTACTGCAGCCAAGTAACCATCTTTACTTGAGATACTATTACCTAGTCCATTTCAATGTCGTCCATTACATGACATAGTAGCTTCCTCACTGCTTCAACTTTGTTGATTTCATCCGTGCCATTACCTGTAATTATGTGATCTTTATCAGTATCATGTCTGACACAGTCTTGAAGTGGGTCATCAAAGGGTGGGAGTGGACTTCCAATGATTTCTTTACGCCTTCATTAGACCATTGTACGTCAACGGAGAGAGAGCGTAGGTGCTCTTCGTCTGCTTTTTGATGCACACTACTGTAGAAACTGATGTCTTGGCAGCTGTTCCCTTGAGCAAGAACTGCAAAGAATTGTCGTCCTTGTGAAGATTCAGTTGGAATGCTATTGACACTATTTTTCATGTATTTTGCCGAGGCTGCAAGCTGATGTTTGCATGGCTTACCATTGAACCCTATAGGACAGGAGCATTCCCCGAGTTGTAGGTCGACTACCCATTGGATGTTATCGTTTGATTAACTTTGCACAACATAAACATGTGGGTCATCCGTAGGCATAACATCATAAAAATGGCTCCTGCCTTGATTCCAGCAAGGGTGAATCTCAGTGATACAAAGTGGTCAAGTCTGTTGCTTGCATAGGATAACAGTCGTCATTGACGGTATAAGTCTAGTGTTTTCGTTAGCTAACAGTTGAAACAATTAAATTGAATTCCATGCTTTCCTTCTTTGGAACAGGATGTCCTTTGTAATTCGAACACTTGCTTCTGAATAGTTGTTGGTGAAGTTTCCTCGAGTATGGAATTTTGTACGAAAACACAGTGCCCACTCTTTTCTTTTCGTCCAATAGCTATCTATCCTTGTTTGAAGTTTCCAAACTGGGTGTTGCCAATTTCGTTTTAACGTTGTCTATAGGGCTTCCTCTGAAGGCGACTAAAGAAGACGTTTGGTTTGTATCATACAAGTGACTCTATCATTTGCTGACACGCCAGACCTAGCACTCCATAGCCAACGCCACATGCTTTGGAGAAAAAGAAAGACACACAGATGTAAACTGCTTCTGGCCAGGTTGTCTTGAGTGCTTTTCTTTCACTGGCAGAGTCATCTGTTAAAATCATTAAAGGTCCAACTGTTCTGCCTCTCCCAAAGAAGGCGTAGTCAGGTAGAACATCCACAAATGCTGTGAATGATGATGATAGGGTCTCAGCATCTTCACTAGATGTCATTACAGCACCCAATGGTATTGCACCAGCTGAAGTACTAGGGCTGACAATGAAGACTGCAGTATTCAAATTGTCCAAACTGGCTGTTGAGTCACAGTAAACTAATTCACCGCTTTGACGTAACAGTTTGTGGGCTCTTGCCATCAAAGGTGTGACTACTGCTTGGATAAAGGGAACGTTGTCAGATATTTTTGTGACTTTAGCTGCTGGTGGTTCAAAGGAGCCATCAGGAAGCCAAGTTTTGTACTCCACCTCTAACTTATCTTGTTGAAGGAATGCTTTACCACCATTACTAGCATGAATTTCATCGAATTTTTTCTAATGACAGACGGTCAAACATTACTTTGCCGTTTTCAGGACTGATACATCTTTCTCGCCACTTCTGGAACAAACGTTGAACATCTTGACAGTTCGGATTGCTGGATCTATCGGCAAAATTTTTTTCAATGTCAAGAATGTCATACTTCATTTGCAGTTGATTTGCATATTCATGCCTAACTGTAGCTGCTGAGTTTCCTGCCTCAAATAAACTTGCATGTAAACTGCTTCTTGACAGCACTGTCTACTGGTCGAAAACTGAGGACATGAGCAGAGTTGACTGAGTGCATGGTTATGGCAGTACTTAATACGGTCGTAGACGTACAGTCGTACGTACAGTCGCACGTCGGACGACTACTATACCCATTAGCCCTGATATCCGGGCCTTAGGTAGTTGAAAAAAGAAGCTTGACAATCTCCGCCAAAGATTGAAATCCGGGGAATGACGAGGGCAGAGAGAGACTGGGTCGAGTCTACTGCAAGAAAATGGCATCGACTAACTTGGCAAAGAAATTAGAAGTAATTAGAAAACATAGCAAACGCTGTCAGCGTACGCTGAGTTTCTTCGCAGCCGGAACTTGTTTCCCATCAGTCATTTTGGAATACACCTATTTTAGTAGCGTTTGCGCAAGTGTAGCCTCGTGTATCCAAGACGTCTGCGCGCAAACTTTGCACTAAACTTTTACAAGTTTTGCACTATCGTCTACTCGATCTCCTCGTTTTCTTCCACTTGTAGTTCGTTTTCACGATAAGTTATTTTATACATACAGTAACCATAGGCTGCTGATTAAGGAGTCATGACCCCATGATATCGATTCCTACGCATGACGG
>CAXXBX010000099.1:0-26356 GCA_964274945.1 Dehalococcoidia bacterium
ATTCCACCACACTTTCGGTTAACAATTCACCGTGTTAAGAAATTATATGTTGATGTATCTGGTTTCGCACATGCGGATCTGGAAGAGATAACTTACTATTATAATTTGGGGGAGTATCCTTACACGGAAGAGTGGGAGATAGAACCTAGTTCTTTCTTCGGTGATGCTATTCTGATGGCAGTAGAGAAAGCAAGCAAGTATCATTGCTACGAACCGTATTATATACAACAGGAGAGCGCAAACAAATGACTGATAATGCAGCAGCCAGAAACCTAGACAACGATATAGTGCATCTGCTGTCATATAAAGTGCCTGAGTGGCGTCTATCGGACATTTGAAATGGAGATAAACAATGATAGGTAATGAGCAAAGAATGGGGAAGGTCAAAATGACTGGCATAGCAAACACATCAAATGACAAGCTACTAGCAAAAGTAAAACGTTTACGAACAACGATAATTAATTTAATTGAGGAGAATTGTCAAACAGTTCCTACATGCTCTCTGAGTTCTTGCAAGATGGTATGGGATGACAATTTTGATAAAGTGAGACAACAGGTAGAAGATTCGGGAGTCTTTGTTTACGTAGCGGACGAGAATGATCTTATGGCTGATAAATGGAGCAAATCATTTCGTGGACTATCAATTTACTATGATACATTACCTATAATATGTATTAACGATTCACAACCGCCAGATATGAAAGTTAAGGCGTTACAACAGCTATGCTTGTCCTTAGCAGAGGGTGTTGAAGGTGTTGTATATCCGTGTCCTAGTATAGAGGAGTCTCCTGCAACGAGTGTTGCACATTCATGTTTACGACGGTATGGACATAGATATTCATTCGTTATTATACAAGCATACTGTGAAGGTCGCATGAGTTTACATCAGGTATGTAAAGCGTTTGACATGATTACTGCATCCGATGCGTTACAATTAGTCAAAATTGTAAATAAAGGGGATTTTGATATGAATCTGGAGCATGAAGAGACGTAGAACGGTGTATTTTGTTAGCCCATAACCTAAATCGCTTTTAATGGGTGAAACAGACGTGTGGTGGCTACGTTGTAGCAAACCCTACCTTTACCATTCATTGCTGTGTAAAGTAGCCACCATGAGCTTGAGATGAAGGCATTTTTCTTAGCTTCCAGTGGTAAATGTTGCACTAGGGAAAGTTTTGATATCTAAAGCTATAATCTTATCCATACCAGGATCATTGGTTACATCATTGCCTAACTGGTCTTCTATAATGCCAACATTACCAGGAATATCGATTACATTCCCCTTATTTATCCATGCTCCAGATTCATATGCGACTTCATAAATTTTTATAGGGGTTGTAACTCCTGCTGTGTTTCTGTCTTGAACTGTCAGATACCACTTACCGCTATATAGAAAGAGATGTGGTTCGCCAATGGGATTATTGCCTATCGGTAATGGTCTGACAAGAGTAGCATCTGGATATCCTTCTAGTTTGCCATTGAAACGTCTCCAGTTCTTACCTGTTCCCACCTTCATAATGCTTAACCGTTTTGCCGTTAATCCGCTGGTTAAATTTTCCAGCCACTCAAGAAGCACATACACCGTGTTACCTTGAGTAATAATAGAGTGTACCTTCATTCCCGTTGAGCTGTAGATGTTAGGATATGATTGATTGCTCGGTAGTCCATAATCGTTTACAGCAGTCCAGGTGATAACAAAATTGCCATTCTTGATATTCAGTCTACCTAACTTGTTCCCAACATTAGTGAATGCATATACAGTGTTGTTGAATACAAACATTTTTAGCGAACTAGAACTGCCTTGCACGCTGCTATAGTTTTGGAACCTTCCCTTATCATTTACCCAGTAGATATCAAGACGTCTAACACCATAGACACGATTGGTCATTGGTTCTACGATCATACTGTCTATATTCCATCCTGTTCCTGTTGTGTAGGGAGGATCAGTTACAAGTTTCCATATTTCCCCTTTACTTATACTAGGTGCGATTGCTACATTAGACTTATAGAATCCTATAGAATGGACAATAACGAGTTGACCCTCACTAGTTACCCCTAGGAATGCAGTATCCTGCCACCACGATCCTCCTTGAGAGGGAGACGGGATATAAGACTCTGGCCATCCTAGACGTATTAACTTGTTGTTTACAGGGTCTATCTGAAATAGATATAGTCGTATATCCGAAGCACTAACGTAACACTGACCAATCATAAAGGTTTTCTCTACGCCTAACCCTGTGTTGCGTAGCGTAACAGGATAACTATGAACAACAGTGGGTATCTCCACTGCCTCATCTACCTTAACGGGTGTCTCCACTGTTGAATCTACTGTCGGCGCTGGTGGCAGGGATGGTTGAGCGAGTTTCGTTCCAGCTAAGATAGTAGGGTAACTAGCTAACTTCCTGTTTAATCCTACGCTATTAACCTGAAAATCATATAAGACGTTAGGTGATAACCCACGCACTATAAACCCAGCCTGAACTGGCGTATCGCCAAACGCTACAGGGAGGTAGAACTCCTCGTCACTTTTCTTATAGCTCACACGTGCACCGATATAGTTAGACTCTGGAGGCGTCCAAGTAATCCGAGCGTTAACAGTAATAGAAGTTCCATCTGTAACAACTCCTTCAAATTGCACAGCAAGGTCGGTAACGGGTTCTGGCGGTGTCTCGTTCTCCGTTGGCTCTATACCAAAGAATCTATCAACGGCAAGGGGGTAGTTAGATATATATGTCAATACACTATCGTTATATGGTATTAGTCTAACCCGCTTGTATTCCCCATGAAATGTTACGGACGAGACCTGCCATAGACCCTGCTTAGTATTCGGAACCCAACTGCTACCAACGGTATAGAACGGATAGCTAACTATCGTTGGACTCAGGAAGTGGTTCTCTAATTCGGGTATAGCGACGGGGTGCACATAACCACGATGTGTCTCTATATTCGTTTCAATATCTAATTGCAGTACGTAAGCGTTATATGTAGTCTTCTGATGGTGATACAATGCATATCTATCTGCTGTTTCATTATCATAAATAAACGGTGTCTCCCTTACATGCTCATCAAAACCGTGTATATGCAATAAAGGGTTATGTGTTATCTGCTGCATAAACTCTCGTGTTGCTGAATTATATCTATACTTAACTATATACTTATTCGGGATATCATCTAAGTCTGGGTATGTAATATGTGGTAGTGAAATAATGTTATCCGGCGTATCTGAATTCCCAAGCGATAGTAATGTTTTATATCCACCACTACGATCAACACGCTGATCCGCATGAAGAATGAACTTAGGTGTAGTCGTGCTACTGATCTGTACAGGTGTGCGTGTAATATACATATTCTGAAAGGAGAGAATTTCTCTTAAGACGTCAATGGCAGGGATTCTCTCTTGCAATATTCCTTCGCACTTTAACTTAGATAGAAGGTGGTTTATCGCTACATCGTTAAATGATATGATATCTAAGTTAGATACATCTATACCTAAACCCCAGTATTTATTGGTTAGAATACTTTCTATTGCTCTAGCAGGATTAACCTCATCCACGAGACCATTGACATCGGCATACATCTGATTACCATCAGATATATACTTCTTGAACCTGATATATGCAATATTTACATATGGTTCAAATCCACCATTATAGAATCTCCACTCCTTTAATTCATACTTACTAGTGCCGTCAGGGATCGTATCCCATGTATCCACCTCTACTCTATTTCGTAACCCATCATAATTATGCGTTATCCGTTTCTGTCCCTTGCCCGTTCCCGCAGTAATCTCAAGAAACCAGTATTTATACCAGTTATCAGGTCTTGCTTCCGCATCTTCAAGACCAGCAAAACCCCTAGCGTAAGTTGGGGGACTAGTCGTAAGGTCTTCAGCTCTATTACTAGTCTGATTTACCTTAATCGTTCCTGTATGAGTTTTGAGTGATACCGTCTCTCTATAAATGTTATATACATCACTAAAATTCTTTCCACCACGTCCAATACCATGACCAATGAGATAATGATACTCTCTATTAACATCATCTCGCTTAATTTCAATTAAAGGCACTTTTACCGCTCTACCAAATATTATAGGCAGATATACACCGAGATTATCCGCTATATACTGTGGGTCTTTCCCTGTGGAATCCGTATCACGAGCAGTAAAGAAGAATCTATCTGGATTATGCCATGCACTCGTGTTCTGTGAAACAGGAAAAACTACGTCATCCGTAGCAGCACTTTTTACACCGTCCGTACCGTAGAATATACCTTTGCGAGGATTCGTGATTGTATCTAAAAATACATATCTACCTGTGTTAGGTGTAATCTTAGATGGTATATATGCAACAAGTATGCTCTCGCTAGCTATACGATGATATACAGAAGAAAACGTTCCAGCTAGGTCTCGTGTCCCCGTATCTGGATTGAACTTGATATATTGATTTGCACCAGATGGAATGTAAGTTACAAGCAAATCATCATAATTTGTCTTAGCAAAATGCCTTCCTGTATGCGTAACGTCCTCTAGCGGATCAGATGTAAATACTGCATTCTTCTTCTTATAGAATGTAAGAGTTCCTCTATGAAAATAGTAAGCATCATAATTGCCGTATAAACCTGCGATAAGAATGATATAATTTGCCGTTGTTACTGCACCGACCAACGGGTTAGTAATTGTAGTGAGTCCTTCCCAAGAATCATATGCAGAGGTTTGAGTTAAACTTGTAAGTGAGTATTCCTGTATGAATAACTTGTTCGCATTACCTTTACGAAATACATAGAAAGACTGACCGTCAACGGTATATTGCTGTCCTGTAAACTTTTGTATAAAGAAACTCCGATATGTAGTCTCTCTAAAGGGAAAGATATCTACTTGCACATCTGTATTACCTTCGGTAACAAAGACAAAATCCCCGTCTATCTTCTCCTCTCGTTCTAATACATCATTAACAGTTAAAGATGGAAGTTCTGTAGCAAATGCCTGCTCATGCACATCCTTACATTTGATATCTATTGTTCTACCATATGTCTGATGCGTAATCCGTCCAACATATTGAAATCCAGATATATCATTCCAAATGGTAACATACATACCTGTTAGTATCTCTTCGAAATAACCATCTGTGTTATCTAACTTTAAACTTACTTCCTCAAATCCAGTAATTCCATACTCTTCATCTAAGCGCTTCTCCGTTAAGACTGGAAGCTCTAGGATTCTTGGCACGTAATTCTGTGAAGCACTAGGAACAGCTGGAGTTGCGGCAGATCTAATATATACGGATACATCCTTCCACTCTAATTCTGCTGATGGCTTGATCCTACGGTAATCATTAAAGAATGATAGATAATAAGGATTGAACGCCATAACGTTATGTGACTACCTCAAATTTTAGGTTACCAAATTTAATCTCGCCAGTTACGGGAGAAGAAAGAACACCTGTTAAATCACCTATATGACGTGATAAATATACCTGCCATTTCTCTAAACCAAAATCTACTAATAATATACGGTCTGGATATTGAGAGATGGACGCAAAGACCTGCTCAACCGCCTTACCAGTAAAATTCTGTCTAGCCTGTGCAGAAAGGTTCAGTGTGAAATGCAGGGGGTTAATGACACCCATACGCCTAGTCCGTAATATCTGTCCATAGGGACTGCGACTAGTTATAACATGTTTCTTAGGCAATGTATAATTTAATGGTAAAACCGCATCAGCCTCGAATACTTCAACATCTGCTTCTACAGCCATTGCGATTGTACCTATACGGTAGTAATCATCAGCTATCGGTGTAGTCGATGGGGTTATAACAATACTAAAGTTTGTAGATATAGGGTCTCCAATATCTAATTCAAATAAACCCTTGTATGTGTGCTGTATTGGGTCCCAGGTTAACTTCTTAGGTGGCGGATTAGAATTGTCAGGCTCCCACTTTAAATATATCTGCGGAAAATTGCAATAATCAAAGAATAAATAATGCTTACTGTTCGCATGAAATACCGTGTCCTTGATTCCTATTACCTTATCACCTGATGTCTTAGGAACGATAGACCTCGCTTGCAACAGCGGACTGCTGGTCATAAGCGCATTAGATGCTGGATACCCTGTTGCCCATCCAGAATGATGACCAAAGGATGTCGCATTCAAATCTAACAGATTGCGTGCAATAGTTATTGCCATGCCCTATCCCTATGTATGATATTCTTTACTGCTCTACGTGCTTTACCGTCTTCACTAAGCACTTGAACAATCGTATCTGCTATACTCGTTCCTATATCTTCGCTACTCGTCTGTCCATTAACCTTTATATCTATATTGAAGTTTATATCCACATCTCCCGTATCATAACGCATAGGATTATCGTAGCGCTTAGTCTGCTCCGTAGATAATACACGCTCGCCCTTCATTAATTCGTATGTACCCGTCTCATAAATTTTAGCCCCCGTATGTGCCTTACTTAAGGAGCTCTGTTTATTAGACAAGAAAACGTATTCCTTTTTTAGGTAGTTGATAGTGTCTTGTGTAACGGCAGGGTAGTTGTAAGTAGATCCGCTCAAACTGTTTATGATACTTAGACGCTGTCCTACTAATGAGTCCAAATATGTGACGAGCAGATCACGTAGAGTCCCCTTATTACCTCCAAAGCCTCGCCACATATTCCATAACTCCTTAATGTGGTCATCTCTTATATCTACGAACGTCCCTTGATAACGGTCGGTATCAAGTGCGTAAAGACCTATCAGATCCCGTATAGTCTGTTTCGTGTTGCGGGTCTCACTAGCAGAAGGACCAGGGGCAGCTGGGGCGGAGATAGAACCTAGCGCCGCCACAGCTGTTATTAAGCGTAATCCCCACTTCTGGCCAAAGTTCTCATACTGAGCTAGATAACGTAAGTTAGATGTATCGGTATTCTTCTCAACGTCTTCAATCAATTCAGCATCATCACTAATAGAATCCAGAAAGCCCTTACTCTGTATGATGTTAGGTTTAATCTTTGTTCTTGTCTCGTCTTGTATGATCCAAGCATTAGCATTTATCTTTGCCGTGTTACTAATTACATCCTTAATCCGCTCGGTTGTTAACCCAGACGCAGCTAATAGTTTAGCTAATTGGTCTGCAGTAAGACCACCACCAGAGAGTGTTAAACCATCTATCGCCGTCTTTACTGCCGTTACTTCAGCCTTTGTTAAACCAGAAGCGTCAACAGCTTTTTTAATCTCCGCAGTAGTTAATACCTGTTGAGACTTCATAGCATTAATCGCAGTTATAACCTTAACTACCTCTGCTGTTGTAAGGTCTGCAGCAGCAACAATTTTAGCTAATTGCTCAGTTGTAATCCCTTCAACGGTAACATCAGCTAAGTCTAATGCTTTGATAGCCGTCTCTACCGCAGCGACTTTATCTTTAGTTAATCCAGACGCAGCCACAGCGAGCTTGAGCCTCTCTGCCGTAAGCCATGCATTAGCATTTATCTTTGACGTATTACTAACTACATGCTTAATCTGTGCGAGTGTTAATCCTTCTGCCGTTAATATCTTAGTTAACTGCGCTTCTGTAATACCACCGCCAAGAATTTCTAAACTATCTATCGCTGTCTTTACTGCCGTAACCTGAGTCTTCGTTAATCCCGCAGCAGCAACAGATTTCTTTACCTCTGCAGTGGTTAATACCTGTTGCGCAAATACATTCCCAATCGCCGTTACGACTTTCACCACTTCTGCTGTTGTGAGATTGGCAGCATTGAGTAGCTTAGTTAATTGCGCCGTAGTTATACCGTTAACAGTGACGTCCCCTGCGTCCAATTCAATCTCTAAGCCTTTAACCGCCGCCTCCACGAGAGCAACCTTATCCTTCGTTAATCCCGCAGCCTTTACCGCTTCAATTACCTGTGCTGTCGTTAATGCCTCCTGTGCCTTGACCTGTTGAAGAGCTTGCAGAACCTTAGTTATTTCTGCTGTACTTAGTCCTTCCGCAGTGAGTAGCTGCGTTAACTGCGTAGGCGTTATTCCCCCACCCGTAGCGATGATTCCTGTCTCCTCTAATCTCTTTAGTGCTGCTTCTACCCCTTGAACCTGTGTAGTAGTGAGTCCAGAAGCCTTAACTGCTTCAATTACCTGTGCTGTGGTTAATGCCTCCTGCGCCTTCACTGCCTGAACTGCAGCGATAACCTTCGTTACTTCTGATTTATTAAGGTCTAAACCCTCCAGCAATTTAGTTAACTGCGCTTCCGTAATACCACCAGCAGTGATATTCGCAGTAGAGAAGTCTAATGTCTTGATCTCCCTTGTATTCCCTTCTATTAACTTTGTTACACGTAGCAATTCATCCTCGACGTTAAAGTAATCACGTAATGCACTTAATCCCTTAATGACCTCATCATATGTTGCATACAATTCAGGAGTTTGTGCGCCGAATGCTTCTAGCGTCCGTTCATATAACCTTTGATATAAACTCTCTAATTCTTGTGCTGTTTCCATTTGATCCTGTGGTGTAAGGTCTTGAATATTAGACTCTAGGAATTTAATCTGAGCTTTGATAAATCCAACCTGCTCCGTCTTTGTAAATACACCTTCAAAATCAGTCTGAACCTTAATTATAGTTCTGTGTAAAGACTTAAATACATCAGCAATATCTTCAAGTAAAGATTTGTAATCATCAAGCGCCTTCTTCCGCTCATCCCTAATTTTCTTATCTGCTTGATACATAAAGTCTAACGTGGACTTAAACGCATTAAGAAGTTCTATCTGTCTCTCTAAATTGAGATCTGGGTTGGATAATGCACCTTCTATACTCGCAAGTAATTGCAACGCATAACCATCTATATCAATAGGTGTACCGCCTAGTTCTACAATCCTCTCATTTATAGATGCTAATCCACCAATTAGCCCTGAAGTCATACTAATGAGTTGTGATTGCACGTCCAATAATGCCTTACGTAAGTCCATTAACTTCCGTAGATTTGTCGTATCCCCTAATGCAAGCAATTCACGTATTCTATCGTGTATACCTTTAAGCGTAGGAACTCCACTATCTAGCGTCTCTATATTGCCTAGAACCGCAGTGAAGTTAATGATCTGATCAATAGCCCCCTGAACTCCCGTATTCCCCTCTATGATGTTAAACGCCTCACGTATCAGATTAACCGTTTCTACGAACTCCCGCGCTTTCTCTGCCCTCGCCTCTCCCTGCAGAGCATCTATAGCGTCTAATTGAGTTTGAACCCAATCTTGCGTAACAAGGTTATCTATCCCACCACCCCCCAATTGCCTCATGAATTTGGAAGCAGTCTTCCTTTTACGTATTACCTCATCTACTCTCGGCACACCCAATCCGTGTCCAATATATGTACCTATCCCCATTCTCATGTCCTTTTGAACTCCAAACCCCATCTCTGATAGTGCGTCCACCCAGTAGTTCTCAAGCGAGCCTACAATACTACCTGTATATCCCTGAACAAACCGTTCCCAATCTGCCTTTACCTTATCCCAATCCTTATTATCCCTATCAAAGCTCAACATAGTCTTTTCTGCCTCCCTTGCACTTTCTCCTCCAGGGAGGCGTCCAGTGCGGGTTAGGACAGTATTCTTTACACTACCTATACGTTCAAATACATCTACAGGCAAATCAGACATCATCATATCAATTCCATCTAGCGTCTCCGTCCACATATTACGGAAATACTGCTCCGCAGCTAAGGCATGTTTACCACCTTCTCCCCATCCGCTAGCTCGCTTCGGGTCCCACGCATAGACAGCATCGGACAAGGACTCATCTATCATATCCGATGCACGCGTTAATTGACCCTTTACCCTTTTCTCTATGTGGAAGGCTATTTGCTTTTCTTTAGGTCCACCAAAGAGGCTTCCAATAAAACCAATTATTCCCCCTGCTGCGCTACCAACCAATGTTCCTACAGGTCCAAAGATAGACCCAACGGCAGCGCCAGTTGATGCACCACTAATAGCACTACCTAACTTATTCCCTGCTTGTATATTCTTAAATAATCCTATGCTACCAGAAACGATAGATGCTACGGGAACTTTCTTTAGAAAACCACCTATCTTGCCTAATGTCCCGCCCATTTCCCCTAATGCAGGGACTATCCGTTTATTATATAAATCACTTAATCCTTCTTTTGCCGACCCCCATATCTGGCTTTGTTCTTTAGATACACGCTTCGCAAACTTGCCCATCAGACTATCTTCGCCTTGCCCAACAATGCTAATGGTAATTTTATCTGCTACGATATTGGATAGCGTATCTACAATTACCTGCCCTAAGTTCTTAAATCCTTGCGTGATTGCTTGCGATGAGCTAGTTATACCTAAACCTAAATCCACTATCCCTTTTGTAATTGCTTGTATTTGCGAATGGATACCTTGAAACATTTCATCAAATCGTTTTGTAATTCGCTCTTGATCGGATGTTAAGGCATCTATAAACGTCCGCCAGCTACCACTTAAATTATCTGTAATACTTTTACTCTGACGTAAAGTCCGAGTTAGCTCTTTACGCCTATTCTTATTCGACTTCTCGTCCAAATCAGTGAGAGTCTTACTACCTTTAATCTGATCTTCTAGTAACTTAGCAATTAAATCTATTGTTTTCTCTAATAATACTATCGCATGCAGTTTCTGATTAGCACTAGCTATCTCAGATGCAAGTATCTCAAGCGCTTGCTGCTTCTCCTCCCCACGTAAAGATGCAATTTCTTTAACACGAGCTAAATTCGTATCGGAGATGACACCTGTCGCTACATTCAAATCTAGCCCAGCCTTGAGTAGCTTACCACCTTGTGTATCTGCCTCTTTAAGAAGCACCATCATAGATTTAAGTTGTTTCAACCTATCTGTAAGTGTGTCCTTGTCCCCAATATCTACACCCATATTCTGCTCTAACACACCACGTATGTTTCGTAACTCCGTCATCGTTTCGGGTAACTTGCGCATCCAAGAATTGAGTTCTTTTATGCGTTGAATAATATCCGCATATTCTTGGTCTAATGCAGATACGCTACCTCTTGCAATCTGCGATGCACTCGCTATCTCTCCTAGACGGTTAGTCAACTGATCTATAGTCTGAAGGTTCGCATCTGTAATTACATTAGCTAATTGCTCACGATTGACCCCTTCTATTTCATTAAGATGTTGACTATACTTCAGTATATTCTGTAATGAGCTAGATAAATCATTATAGGTTGAGGTTAAACTTACTGCTAACTGATACCCCTCCTTGCGCTTCCTTAAAACAGCTACCTCTGTCTCTAACTCTTCCTCACTGAGACTTAGTAAATGCTCTACTTGCTGTTTATTCTCTTCTGTAAGGATATTACGTAACTTCGCTATAGTGAGAGCATCCCTACCTACCTGAGGCAAGGGACTCTCTGGATGCTTCAATTCCTCAACTAACGAGATCATTACTCTAAGCTGATCTAACCTGCGTTCCACTTCATCCATGCTAAGACCTGCTGGTCGGACATCGTTAAGGCGTCTGGATACATCAGCCATATGCTCTCGTATCTCTTCAAGCGATTCAGGTAATTTCTCTCGTATCTCCGCTATCTGTTCAGCCGTAGCCTCTAATTCATAACGACGTTGTCTCCATTGAGGTAGTCCTTTTGATATAGTGCTATTCCATGAAGAAGATAATTTGTTAATTTCCTCTAACCGAGTCATTATATCCCGCAAGTCCTTAGCGCGGCGTTGAATAAAAGCCAGCTCCTCTTGGTTCTGCTCTCGCCTCTCTATTGCCGCCTGTTCCTCTCTAAGCCGATCTTCATTCGCCTCCGATTGCGCTAATTGTCTTCTACGTATTGCATCAACATTCAGTCCCCCTGGCGGTAAAGCTGTAGGCTTGTTGAATAATGAATCTGGAATAGGTGGATACGTGTCTCCTATTTTATGCCCGCTCAGATCAGGTAAAAATGTGTTCCGTAGTAATGCAATCACTGTCTTATGAAATTTCTCATCATTCTGCTCTAATTGCTTCAGTATCTTTTCCTTAACTTGCATCTCCTTCTCTATTGCCTGTTCTATCTCATACAGATTACCTTTACCAACAATCGCATCTACGTCTGAGGTGGATAATGGCTGTGCTCGCTTCCCCATTATAAACTCCCATGCACGATCAAGCACCTGTCCGAACAGAGAGCCTATCTCTTTACCAATTAGTAGTCCTATAATAGTTAAAGACACCCTAGCGATTAACCCAACAAATCCACCTGCAAGCGAAGCCAGCGTGGTGATCATAAACTTACCAGCATAACGTTTTACCACTGATTCTGATAGAACTGTGCCAGCTGTCCCACCAGCGCCAAATCCCACCAAAGCTCCATAGAGACCGCCCATACTAGCTCCAGCAGTTTGTGCTGGTTGTTGAATAGCCCCTTCTGCAAAACCAATACCACTTATTGCTAGTCTCTCTACCAAACCTATAATTGTATTAAAGCGCTGCTCTATCTTGCCTAATCCTTCTTCACTCCCCAGGCGCATCACAGACGCCTCTAGCTCTCTCATAACATTAACAACACTTGAATCCAAGATTTTACCTAACGTCTTCCATGTGCTCTGTATTTTGTAACCATCATCTTTAATAGTTATAAAACTCTCTTGTAATTTCAATCCCAATTCCTTCATTGTTTCAAATGTGCCCCTAAAGGCATCCCCTGCCACAATTTTAATTATATCAACTAAATTAGTTTTAATACCTTCAAAAGACTTAAATATATCCTGACCAGCTAACTCATATGATTGCAAAGAAGCAAATAACATTTCTACTTGTATCCCCTGCTCCTTCCAAACCTTTAACTGCTTGTTCTGAATACCTAAAGCATTCGCTAACTGCGATCTCATCGGGTTAATAGAGCCTTGAAGTAAATCTCTTCCCTCTTGCACTGCCTGATTTAGTTTAAGTCCAATGGATTGCACCGCTGTAACAATTAAGCGTGAGAACCGAACGAGATCGTTTATATCCATGCCTGCAAAGCGAGCGGGTCCAGCTAAACCCTGAAAAGTAAGTAGTAAGTGTTCATAAGTCGCTGCTGTCCGTAAGTTCTCTACCTGTAATTGCCTTTGTAAATTAATAGCTATCTTTTGTGTTGCATTGTATTTCTCCACGCCATAGAGTAGGTCGCCTTGCGCATCAACTATGCTTGTAGTAGAAGATACAACAGCTCTTATACCTACAAGGGTAGTTTCTATAGTCTGATTAAATTCTATACCTAGACCTACAATCCTCTTAAATGGATAGATCAATTCTCTAAACCAAAAGTGTACGTCTCGCATCAAGGACGAGATTGTATGAAAGGCTAGTTGTAAATTAGCGAGCCTCATACTATTACGAACATTCTGTAAATGCTTAGTGCTAATAGCTAGTTGGGAATTACCACTGGATATAGCTTTATTTTGGGACTGAATATAACGCAGACGCTTCTGGGTTAAGGAGAGCTGCCTCTCTAATTTATCAATGATCTTGTCATCAAGAGTAGATATTTTCTGTAAAGACATCTGCTGCGTCTTTACTAACGTCCCTAATCTACTATACCGACTTATCTGCTTCTTTAACTCCGCATTCTGAGCGCCAAGCGCATGGATACTCCTTCGCCTTAATATACGTATCTGCTCAGCTATCTTAGATCGGTAATCATCATAGCGTTTCTCAAACCGCATACGCTGTGCATGTTCCTTACGTAGTCTAGCCTCTTCATCCTTCGCTTGCTTCCTTTTTAACATTGCTTCTCTGTGTAGCCTAGTCTCTTCATCCTTCGCTTGCTTCCTTTTTAACATTGCTTCTCTGTGTAGTTGCTTCTTGCTTCCTTTTTAACATTGCTTCTCTGTGTAGCCTAGTCTCTTCATCCTTCGCTTGCTTCCTTTTTAACATTGCTTCTCTGTGTAGTCTAGCCTCTTCATCCTTCGCTTGCTTCCTTTTTAACATTGCTTCTCTGTGTAGTCTAGCCTCTTCATCCTTCGCTTGCTTCCTTTTTAACATTGCTTCTCTGTGTAGCCTAGCCTCTTCCTTCTTCGCTAACTGTATCTTCAACATTTTGTCCTTATGTAGCCTATCCTCCGCCGCTTTCGCTAATTTTATATTGGTATCTTCTTGCTTCTTCTTTCTCGCAGCTTCCTCTTTATCCGCTTGCTTCTTCGCTGTCTCAACCTTCTTCTGCCTATCCTCAATTTCCTTCGCCTGTTGCTTTTGCGTCCTCTCCATCAGCTTTCTGAAATCTTCTATTTCCTTTTGCCTTCGTTTCCTGTTAGCTTCTTCTGCCTTCCGCCGCGACTCCCTCTCTTTGTGCCGTAACATTTCTTCCCTATGTAGTCTAGCCTCTTCCTTCTTCGCCAACTGTATCTTCAATATCTTGTCCTTATGTAGCCTATCCTCCGCCGCTTTCGCTAATTTCATATTGGTATCTTCTTGCTTCTTCTTTCTCGCAGCTTCCTCTTTATCCGCTTGCTTCTTCGCTGTCTCAACCTTCTTCTGCCTATCCTCAATTTCCTTCGCCTGTTGCTTTTGCGTCCTCTCCATCAGCTTTCTGAAATCTTCTATTTCCTTTTGCCTTCGTTTCCTGTTAGCTTCCTCTTGCTTCCGCCTATCCTCTAGCTCTTTGCTCCGTTGTTTCATGTCCTCATCTGCCTGCTTGGATAGACTCATTCCAGCTTTCTCATCTTGCAGATGTATCCCGCTAGAGATATCCCTGAGTTGCTTATTAAGAACTTGCCTCTCAGCAATTACATTAGACAGCTGTTCTTTTCTTCGGGGAGTATCGATGATCTGAGCACCGATACGCCTTTCTGCCTTTCGTAACTCGTCCCTAAGCTCTTTCTGCTTTGATATCCGTTTCTCTAAAACACCAACAGCCTTCGTTTGCAGAGCAAGATTCTGCTTACGAATCTTCTGAATGCTTTTCATTTGCAACTCTTCCTGCACCGTACCTGCCGTCATTGTAGCTAAGAGTTTGACTTGCTGTTTCAAATTCTTAATTCCTGCTTGATAATCCTTGTCTGATGCTAACTTGGCACGTATCTGCCGCCGCCCTGCGCTGATAGTCTCAGTTAAACCCTCCCGACGACGTCTCGTCCGATCTAGTTGAGTTGGCAGTTTATCCATAGCTGTGAGCTCTGACCTAGCTTTACGTATGGCACGCGTATTAGCCTCTATCATCTTCTGCACATGTGTTTGATCAGATAGATTAACATTCATCTTCATACCTGATTTTGTAACATCCTGAACGGCAGTAGAAAGAGTGCGCGTAGAAGCGATAAGTTCTTTGAGACCCTTTTCATTTACTTCTACATCTAGTTTGAGAATAGAACTAGCCATAACCTCAAGTAATCCTTTAACTATTGTCTAATAACTGTATCTTTAATACCAATATAATATCTGAAATTCAATAGAACGTAAAGCAATATGCCTGCCATGAGTAGTGCTAGGTGCTTCTTGCGTCTGATGCCTACGTATTGCTGGTATTGGAAGCTGTAGCATGTAATGACTAGCAGTCCATCGCTTTGTATCCTCAATTTTATTCCTAATTAACTTCGTTGCACTCTCAATTAACTCTAGCGCCCCAGCAGTATTTTCCTCTCCACAAACCACTATGATGAAGGGTAAATGAAATCTGTATTGATTACCGATCGTCTGATGTTCCGATGGCATCTCATTCTGACCAAATGATACTAAAGCTTTAGGAAATTGGTTAGATGGAGACTTACGTAATTTATTTAAGTCTGGCAATTCTTTTGCAACAGAACGTAACGTTGGATTCTTAAAGTTATACTTTAAGATTTTCTCATTGCCACTTGATACATTAAGACACCAGAAATCATAACCATTTATAGCTATACCCCGACCAGCTAGATTGCTACTATCATGCGCAAAGGTAATATCCGCACTAATCTTACCAGTCATATCATAATATGTAGTATGATCTCTATGCGCATCTAGGACGTATAAACCACGATGTGCATAGCTTATCCCCTGTGGGAAAGGATTCATCGTAGAGTCTAGCCGTATATCTTCATTAGGATAGAATTCTCCTAATAAACCCACAGCGAAGATATAATTATCCGCTTCGGAAACTATCCATAGCCGTTTCTTACTATAATACGTCTCAGGTGAGTATGTTAATCCCGTTGGCTGCTGTATAGAGCTGGGAATAGCAAAACGTCTTACATAAGTTGCATTCTTAATGTTATATACAAAGATTTCTTTTACCGTTCCATCTAATACATATAATCGTGTATTAACTTCTACAGCGCCAGTAGGATCGGTATTATCTACATGTAAATCAAATGAAGTGTCTAAAACTATAGGCTCTTCAATAATGTTATATTGAAACGCCTTATGTGTGGCTCTGTCAACAACCCATAGCTTACTATTCTCACCTATAGCTATACCACCACCGCGTTTGTTATCCGCATGTGTATCAAATACCTTGAGCGTTATTTCTGATGTTGCACGTGGAAGTTTAACTAATTCCTCTACAGCAACGAATACTTCATTAAATATGGTGGTTTCTACAGACATAGACCTATTTTACCCCCTCTTTCTTCTTCTTACTACTAGCTTTTGCCTTCTCCTTCGCCTGATCCTGCTTTTCCTTCTTCTCCTGAAACTCTCTAAATATATCATCTATGGTTAGAATGATATTAAATATAACCTTTGCTACATCATCTCTAATACCTAATTTAGACATAGTATTCCATAACTCCGAATGAATAAGGAATCCGAAGGTCATACCCTGTCCATGCCTTTGTGTCATGCATAGACGCCACAAAGACATACATCCTTGCTCCAGTAAGGTAAGGTGAGATAAATCAGAACTAATCGTAACCTGTGCTTCTTCTAAGCCAGTAAGCCGTTCTTTATTATCAGGTGAAAGGTGTATATACCCTTTAAGTTGAGCAATTTGTTCCTCTAAGCTCTCTACGGAGTATTTATGTGGTTCTCCCTTAAAGAGAACCACAATACCTTCATTTAGTCGTTTGTAGTGGCTTCTGACCTTTCGGAAAAATTTTCGGCATCTTGCTCCAAATCCTTCTCCTTCTTCTCTCCATACGAAGAATAAGCGGTCACAAGAGAATTTAACAATAAAGGGAAGATATTAAACTGCTTCATTAAAAATGCCTTCTCTACCTTCGTATATTCACCCATAACATCTACACCAGAGGCATTTTTCTGCAATAATGATTTAACCAGATGCTCTGTTAGGAACTTACTGACTTCTTTAGGATTCTGTAATTTAAGATAAGAATCTCCACTCGTATTATACATAAACTGACCAGTTACCTCTGATAAACGAGAACGCCTTGCACCTGTAGGATAATGAACTCTGTAACCGATCTGCTTCCACTCTTCTGGCATAGGTTTAAGTTGCCTGTCCTTTTCACAGAAATATTTTGGCCAATCCTTGTCTTCTATATCCTCATATGGAAATACATCTAATGTCATAGGCACAACTACATTTAAGCGTTCTAAGTTCATTTCTTGCCTCCTTTAGTCTTCTTGCTCGTTGATTTAGCCTTCTTACCCTTTACTCCCTCTATCTTCGTATCCTTTATACCCTCTGATCGCTCTAACTCCTTTAGATTGCTAATTACTTTATTAAAAAACGATGGTCTTAAGAACAGTTTAGACTTATCTCGGCTTATAAACTTCTCCATGATTGTAGAGAGTGGCGTTTTGCCATCCGTATTCTCCCATAAAAACAGCTGAAGCTCATACAATACTTCATCTTTAAACTTACCTGTTTCTTCCCAAGGATATTCTGCTAAACCGCTATCTGTATTTATAAATTGATTAACTTCAGTCCACGATTGAAAATTCCAATATTTCATCTCTTGTCTCCTTGTTAACTGTCAAATGGTATAGTAGATTTTACACTACTAACAACATAATATCTAGTAGTAGAACCAATTAAAGGTAATTCAACACCCACCGTTGCTAACGCGGCGGACACATCCGCATCCTCTATAATCATCCAGTTAGAGTCTATCCAAGTATCCCAAGTAGAAGCATTCGCATGCTTCTCTAATGCCCACGCCTCTACCTCACTACCATATCTAGGATTAGCATCTAACAGTGATTGACCCGTGTCAAATTCAATCATATACTCTGCTGCCGCTCGTTTCTGTGTAAGATTCATCTGACTCCATAACTCGGCGATACCAGCAGACATTAAGAATAATCGTTTCTGTAGTGAATACTCAAAGAATGTTTTAGACGCACTACGTGCTAATGTAGCGCCAGCGCCTTTAGCAATTGCAATTTGCTCATTATGAAATTGCCATGCGTCATTGATAGAGCTCTTTAACCTATCATCTTCCGTAAGGGGAGCAGGAGCTGTTCCAGTTAAACTTGTAATCTGAGCTAAATTTGTATCAAATTCAACCTCTTGACCATCTGACTGTAATGCCGCGGGCAACACATCTATCGTTATAGCGCTCGTTAGGGACATAGTTTGCGAAGTATATCTAAAACTCCTCAGATTATATGTCTTAACCGCCTGCCCGCCTATATATAATGTCTCTCCAGACCTAATCTGCCAATTCGCACCGCCAGTTGGATCTGCATTTACTACAACAGAATTGATCTGTATAGTAGCTCTTGTTGCACTGATCGCCTGATAATTCGCTGTATGATACTGTAACGTTTGACGGCTCGCCTCCATATTAAGAACGGCTGTGCGCCCAGTCGGTTCATTCCCAAGTGTAGTCTCATCGTATCCGACCATGGACTCCGTAGGTTGTAATCCCTCTATATACCTACGAATACTATCGCCCTCTTCAATTGTTAAAATATTACTGATAATCTTTGCTTCCAAAGATGCTCTATTCCAATTTATCGTTACAAAACTACTCATCTAGGCACTCCTATTAAACTAACTAAATTCCTCTTAGTAAAACTACCACCACTAGAACTGTATCGCACCGTTCTAATTTCAAATCGTGTACAACGCCCTGTTCTAAACGAAGAGGTATATACTGGATTGGCAATCCAACGCTGATAAAAATAACCAGGTGGAACTCTGCACCAAGGCATATCCAGCGGTATTCTATTATATGCAACGCCAAAGTATCGGCTACGTTCTGCAGTATAAGTTCCCGAACTACTCCACTCTCCCTCCATTAGTGGTGGATATAGATTGAACTCTCCAGCATAAGTTGGTTGACCTGCAGCATTTACATCATGGTGATATATACCTATAATTTTCTTGAATTCATCTACATATATAGGTCTAGTCAGATTTGCATAACCAGTATTTAGAGTATTCGTTAAAGGGTAAGAAGTTTTAAGTAATTCTTCTTGCCCTGGCAAATCTATACCTGTATGCTGTAAAAATTCTACAGAATGGAAGCCGTCAATTGTAATATCTGTAGAGCCATCATTTGATGCTTGCCAGCTTAAATCTAAATACTTGCCATTTGTATCTCCTTCAAATTCCTTGTCCGTAAAATGATACTCGCCACGCATTACAGTCTCCGTATAACTATGCAGCGTATGACTATCCTTTTTTAATTCTAACTTCGCCGTTCCCGCTGTAACTACAAAGTGGAATTTATATATAACAAGCGTTGGCTCACTACTTCCTGTTAAAAAAGGTCGTGGCAATATACCATCATCGTATTGATCCTCTAACTTATACGGCACGCCATTATCTATCTTCTTATGAACATGCTTAGTCTCTTTACTTATAGACGTGTATCTACGTGCATCTTGCGGAACGGGAAAGAAGTTCGGTCTATTTACCTCTCTAGCGAACAAGACGCTTCCACGATCTAATCCATCTTGATATAGAAATATATCAGAGCCATTTATCTGCCCTTCCTTCCGCTGTGCAAATTCCATTTCCAAATGATCCGATAACTCTACATACGCAGGATCTACCTTGATTGCCGTCTGATATTCATGCGCTCTTACCGCTCCACCAGAAGAGTATGTTATCTCTATTGCGTAATGAAGTGTTTTAACATCTGCGGTAGGTGGAACTACATCTTTAAACTGAACTGTATAATCTGCGGTAAGATCTGCACTCTTATTATATGTAATAATAACTTCATCATCCGTAGCTCCATTATCAAAAACAATCTTCCGAGTAACTGTACCTTTAATATTATATTCATCTATAAAGGTGTTAGGTATATCGGTGCGCTCAGGTCTAAGAACCGTTGCCCGCCAATCAATTATAAGCGATAAATCGCTTAAATACTGCGTCCATCTACCTGGAACTTCTCCAGTAAAGGTTAAGACCCGAAAGGTATTAAAATCACCAAAGACACCATTGATAGTTCCATTCCAGTCGGCTCGGAGTTCTAAATCCGTCCTCTCCCCTATGATAATGCTAACAGTCTTCGCCAGCGCTGTAGGTGTAACAGACGAAGTTCCGTCTACACTATCTTTATTTACTGGATCTATAACCTTCGGACCTGATCCACCTGCGCCCCGTGATTTTCTGACTGGCATTTATGTTATACTTCCTTTTCGGTTAATTCAGATAAATTTCTCTGATTATTCTTAACTGTAACAGTTACATCTGTTGTCTTCGGCTGAGCCGTATCTAATATAGCCATAAAACTATATACACCCTCAACACCGCTCTTATCACTAGCACCAGGATGCCCCGAGCCATGCCAAAGCACTTTATGGAAGTTTAACTCTATCGTATGATTGTCATCACCTGTATAGTCAAATTTAATCTTCAATCCAGTATTATCCTTACCACCTTTAACCCTATCTACAAAAGCCTGCGTTTCATATTGAGTCGTGAACTGACCTGTAGTCTCCGCCGCTCCACTCGTAATTTGCCCTGGATGCTGTGAACCTACAATGGCATCTGCACTTAGATTGTTAGGAAACGAAATAGATAACTGTCTAAGGTGGTTAGTTGTTAACTCGGTAGTCCCGACTGTAACTGTAGCCTCCCAATGTCCATAAGGATACATAGGAAGTTCCGTTGGAGTCCCAAAGATATCTATCCCAAGAGTCTGTGCAGTTCGTGCCTGTAACGATAGATTTGCCATTGGCAAATCATCTGGGTTAATACTAAATTCAAATGAGTCTATACGTGTCCCGCCAACTAATACGTATGATTTAATATCCGTAAACCCTAACAACATAGAGAAACCAGGCGGTAGCTGATTCCCTTTAGTAATTATATGTGTAAAGGGTGCAAGCACTCTTTCTACATCAATACCCTTAGCATGCTCCACTCTTGTTCCTTCTGTTCCCTCAACCGTTACAGTAAATGGCGCTGCTACTTCTTTAACGGCATTACCTGATACCGTAGCCTTCCGTAATTTACCATGAATGGTTGGAACTTTAGTATTCGTAATACTATCTATCTTTACAAATTCCACATCATCACCATCTCTAATTTGCAAGAAATCATTGCTACCAAAAGTGCTTACCGCTGTAGCTAAGTGAACTGTAGATGCCCCAACAGCATCTTGAGTAGTAGAATCAATCTGACCCGCCGACCCAGTTACAGCTGTGCCCGTTACAGATTTAATTTTAACTACTTCTGCATTGCTGCCCGTGCCTATCTGCATAAAATCGCCTACAATGAATTCTGTTGCATCATCAACAGTAAAGCTGGTAGAACCTGCAGTCGTTAAGGCGTCTAGGTCAACCTTCTTTGGCGTAGATAAGGGAACTCCAGTCGTAGAATACTTATCTGACAGTGTCTGCCATAGATAGAAAGGAAATAAACTTAAATCCATCTCTGCTGTCAGATTTCCGTTAACAGTATTATTACCCTTCTTCGTTGAAGATATCCCTCTATATCCACTTAAACCTTGAGATTGGAATACCCCAGTTTCATCTGCAGGATCGTAATCCCGAATGCTTAATGGATACGTCCAATTCTCCGCTGTAGCACCAATAATAGCAACACCACTCTTATGCAAGAATGTAGTCTTTGTCGTTGATGTTAGATGTATAGTATAGGGAGAAACAACCTTCTCCACGGGAGCATTATCAGCATAAGCCGATTTGGTGGCAGGAATGGTAAATGTAGCCGTTGATTTAGTGCCAAGTTTAATTATCTCCGATACAGTTCCAGACCCTACCTGTACGTAATCACCAGCACTCAAACCCACCGCGCTTGTTACGATCAGACTCGTTGCCCCCTTAGCTACAGCACCATTTAGTGTGGTTTTTACTGGTGTGCTTAATGGTGTGCCTACTACATGGGAGACTTGAACGAATTCAGCGCCAACGCCGCTATCTAGCTTCAGATTGTCCCCCTTGCCGATAGATACACCCTGTTTTGTATCGTTAAGGATATTAACGCTTAGATCGGTTACACCCTCTAAAACACGCTTTGCTAACGTTCCATCTAAACCACCCGACACAGTAGTGTATCTAATAGTTCCATTGATTTTCTCCATCTTGGTGTATATTTTAGCCGACGAGCCACTTGCTTGTCCCATAATTGTAACCTCCTATTTACCGCTGACTTGTAATTATTTTAATAATGTCTGTCTGTAAATGACTGATTTGCTTAGTTTGATCTACCTGCGCATCTACCTGCTTCTGTGTTAATTCCGCTACAGTCTCACGCCATTGCTCCATATCCTCACGATGTAATTTGTTCATATAAAGCCTATCTTTCCTACACACATAAAAATTGCCTAAAAGAAGTAATAATACTACTGCTAAGAATAAATTCTCGTTGATTAACTCAGCAATTACGACATTGATAATGTCTATCATGACCGCGGAGCCTGCGCTATCCTAACCATTACATCGCCTCCTCCAGCCGTTTCTAGCAATACGCGTATCTTAACACCGCTTTTCTCTATCTCTACAATTTCATCCATAGGAGAAGTCCACTGAAATTGATCCCCAGTGGTAATATTCGGATTTAATATGTTACGCCATACGCTAAATTTACCTTGTCCATCTTGAAATTGATGCTGTAGCCGTAATGTGCCAGTAAATGCAGTCCCTGTTGCATCCCAAATCGTTATATAACACGTTCCAGTAACAAACAGTTCCTCTGTTGCATCTCCATCGGTAGATAATGTTGATTCTTTGAAAATAGGCGGCATAGATTAGCTCCTTGCTAGTAAGTCGGCTATTTTATCCCAATCTCGAGGTCGCCATACACCTACAATTATACCATCACACCGAGATAATGCGTCTATCCATTTATCTTGATCTGGAAATGTATGTCCGTTATTGAGTTTTAATTCGGCAAAGATAACACGTGGAGCTTTTACTAAGACAAGATCAGGAAAACCCTTTACCGAATGAAAACTACTCGGCGATGACGGCGCATGATAGTAAAACCAGCCCAATTTCTTAGCTGATTTGACTATAAATTCACGAAATAACCTCTCCGAGGTAAAACTAATCTCCTGCTTCATATATACCTACTGCATTCCTGTAATAGCACTTTGAATGTTCTCCTGCAACATGAGAGTTCCAGTCCTCTGTGTCTCTTTACTAGCCCACGTAAATGGACGCCGTGCAGGTATAGATACTTGCTTTGTCCTAACCCAGTCTGTTACAAAGGGATACATACCGCGTGGAGAGAAAGGAAAGTGTAGATAATCCTCATATTTAGCCCTAATAACACCCCCTTTCTCTAAAATCCGAGCATATAGCAATTCGGCTGTTCCTGTAGAGCCTACTTCAAAAGAACGGCTAAATTGATGTGGTTTCCTAGCAATTCGCCTTCTCGAAATGCGAATACTCTGCCGTAACTGCCCCGTACGCTCATATAAGAAGTTTTCCCTTAAATCTCCTCTTGTAAGTGCAATATTTATGTTAGTTTCTAATAAATCGCCTAGATCATCTATGGTTTGCTCTATTATAGGTCGTAAAAACGACCCTTTCTCAAGCAATACGGGAGCTATGCCAAGAAGAGACGCATCTATAGAGAACCTTTTACGAACGCCTCCGCCTTCATATTTGATTATCTTCGCTAAACTACCGCTAGCGCTAAGCGTCCTGATGCGTCTCATCAGATCACTGTCAGACATACGCCTGTAGTGCGCTCTCGCTGGAGTCGGCATCTGCCCTATTGCATAATCTCTGGTTACATCAGCCTTAGCCATTATCTATATTTACTCCGATCCTGTCCAAAGTTATCTACTTCATAGGCAAAATTGTCAATTTGTATAAAAGACACGTTACTACCCTTATCATCTTCCCGCTTCTTGTCTCTAAGTTCTTTAGCCATTTTCAAGTGATATGCTGGTAATTGCCTTGCATCCATTTGCATCGAACTACCAATATCTACTTGATACTCTAAAGCCTCTTGTGTCGTTAAACTAGCTAGCATTTCATGGCAATCTGCTCTCGCTAGATCAATATTATCATCATTTTGACTAAGCGCCATCAATATCTGCTGATCGGACAGTAAAGCCTTACCATCCTTAGGCTTATCATAAATATAAGCCCGTATTTTATCTTTATCCGCAGTTAAATCGCCATCAAAGGTAAATGTTTCAGCCATAGCTGTTATGAACCATTCCTTATTACCTGATCGTTGCGTTCTGCTACTAAACCACCCATATATGAAACTTTGAACTGAGCAACTATATCTCTGGAGAAATCTGCTTCCGAACCAGCGCCTAAGGATGTAACCGTGATTGGCCAGTTCTCTAGCCATATGAACTGGTCTCTAAAGTTACCTAAGAACCACGTCTTACTGTCTAACCCATCAGGAAAGTAAGGACTTGTAAGTATCTCGAATGTCCCAGCATACTGATTTCTATACGTCATTCCTCCAGTACCTGCTGGCTTGCTCGTGGTAGAAGCATTAACGATGTTGAAGATGTTCCCAGCGGTAAAGATTCTACGTATCGCCATTTCTTGTTCCTGTGAGCAAATGATTGTGTTCGGTAACCATACCTTTTGCACTCCCTCTTCGCCTTGCACCGTTGTTTTGAAGTTAGTTCTGTAGTGTTGTTTTACAGAACCAATGGTATCTTCATCTACAAGAGGGGTGAATGTAGTTACAGTAAAAGTAGATGTATCATATAAGTCCGTACTAACTCCTAATGGATTGTAAACACCTTTCTTGTTGCTAAGAACTGCTTCAACTATCCGCTTCTCTTTATTCCTAGCAGCAATGATGCCTAGCCTGCGCGCCCTTTCCATAAACAATCCCGTCTGATCAAACATTAACATTTCCTTCGTAAGTGCTAATGCTATCTGTCGCTTCATAGTTCTAGTCGTAACCCATCTATCGTTAAAACTCATAAACTGAACTTCCTCAGCCTCTTCCGCATCTTTCAAATCTTGTAATTCATTTAATCCATAATACGTTTCGTTCTTAGTCTTAGATGGTATGGTTCTAACTAGTCTGTCCGATATGTATTCCTCTTCCATAAAGGCATCATTTAACTTCTTTAGAGCTAAATTCTCTACTGCCTTGGGAAACATAGTAGATTGAATTGCCTGAACGCCAGGAGCACTATAATACCACTCTTGTGGAGTTACGCCTTGCACCTCTCCACCAAATGCCTCAAATAAACCCCGAATAGACCATTTGTCGGGATCTATCTGATATGTAGCGCCATTAGGTAATGGTTTACCATGCAAAAGTGGTTGCATGTAATTACTTACAAAAATGTCCTGATGTTGTTTGTTAACATTTTCACTTCCTGCTATTGCTTTCATTACTCCCTTAATATCCGATGTATTCATGATTGTCTCCTTTACGTAATAGATATTTGCGTCATTATAGGCGAAATAACCTTAACTAATACACGTGTTGACGCAGGATTAACCCGCTGATGAACAATCCCTATTGCGCTTCCTGCCACCGCAGTTGCAACTTTCTGATTTACTATCGTATTACCAGACCCTTTAGCAGGACCAACTAAACTGCCAATCTCAAATGTAGCGCTATCACAATCAAATTCTGCTACATGCTCACCATATGCAACCAAAATATCGTTTGTATCCCCATTAGCACTAGCATGGAGAGATACGCCTAAGCATTTAGCCTTAAACGCTGCTTGAGTCCCAGCTAAGTTTGTTGACCATGCAGTTTCACTAGCTGGCTTTATATCATCACCATCAAGCCAAACCATATCTCCCACATTTATAATGGTAGAAGCGTTAACGGGCCCTTTGACAACCCCTGTCCCCATTTTTACTCTTTGCTCACCACTTGACATTGTTTATCTCCTTTTCAGATGGTTTATCTAGCACTTCCTACTAACTTCATAATTTCAGTTGTAATGCTTTCATTGCTTTTACCTTGATTACCATAATCATTGACAATCCTAATTACATCCTTCTCTACAGGATTATCAGCTCTAGTTTTCTCATTACTGTAATTGTGATTTGTCTTAATGCCACCTTTGGACATCTCTAGGATTATTTGCTCAATATCCGCCTTATCC
>CAXXBX010000100.1:0-16509 GCA_964274945.1 Dehalococcoidia bacterium
ACTTGTATCCGATTCACTGGAAAGTCGATTAGTACCATTTCCACGACTTCAACAAACGACGATCCCAAACCGGGGTCCTCTGTGCTGCTGGTCGAAGAGCGTGCACTCACGTTCCACAGTTTATTTAGGTAGAATAAAAGGCGGTAACGTGTTCATTGTATTTAGAATAGCGCACGTTATTTTGTAGTACATTAATATTAACTAATGATTGCAGCATTGATATTACAAAAAGTAAATTTTACACATTTGATAAGACGCGCTACACTATTTGTGTCTATTCATATCAGTTCGGCCGAGAACGGCTGACTGATATCAACCCGCCGCTAACGGCTTCCTTAGGACTCAGTCGCTGTTTGCAGGGAAGAAAAATTGTCCACAATTAGGTTACACCCCGCGTCCGGGCTCTATTCAGAATTTGACCCGTATGTCTGGCTAATGCGCTAGCAAACGTTGTGCGATTCAAATCCTAGATATATCGTTCCACATTCTAGACATTGATGCGTAAGGCAGACATGGTTCCCTGTCTCTCCGTCGCAGGCTACCGGAGAAAACAGCGATCGTAACTCAAATTATAGGAATGTGTCCACAGTTAGGGGACCTACCCTATTGAAACTAATCAATTACATGTATGCTATACTTTCATATATTTTTGTTTGCAGAGAAAACTGCAGAATTTTGTATGTTACCATTAGCAACGGTATCTGAGCAATGCAATTTTGGATACTAGAGTAGCTATTGTGTATTTAGCAGAGGTAGTGTTTTTTCCTACCCAGTTGCTACACATTGTCCATTAATTTACCTAGCATTCACCTGAAATTTTTTTTCCACAAATTTGAGCAAATTTTGTGCTGCTGCATTGTAAATTGTTTAAGAACTATCTCAGAGCGGAATAGTCGCGGAAGCCACGCCTGACAGCTGAGCACCGCGTTCACTGCCTCGCATTTGCACAGAACCACAGAAACTGGAGAGCTGACGATTGTTCACGCATAATCTGGAGCGATGAAAGCAAATTTGAGTTGATCCGTACTAGCGGTCGCTTATGGATAAAAAGGAGAGCAGGAGAGTAGCTGCAAGATGATTGTGTAGCTCAGGCGGTAGCACAAGGTGGAGGTAGTATCATCGTGTGGGGCTGCATGATGAGGAATCGTATTGGTTACATTGTGTTAGTCAACGAGCGCTAAAACACTAAAAACTACATACTCATTCTCGAAAATGCGCTAGTTCCAACAATCTAGGAGTTTGAACTACGTCATGGTGACGTCACACATGTGCATGACAATGTTCCCGCTCACCGGCCAAAAGGTGTTCAAAAATGGCTCCAGCACAATGTCTACAGCTCTCTTAGTCCATGCCCAGATCAGTCACTGGATCTTGATCCAATTGAGCGCACATAGGTTTATCTTGCGCGTATTGTTCAGCAGCAGTCGCCACGGAACACGTCAGAGCTGGGGCAATGCTTGAAGACAGCGTTGAATTTTTCTCCAAGAAAGAATTCACACCCTTGTTGATAGCATGATTACAGTGCAAGAGTAAGCAATGTCATATGCTAGAAGAGGTTACACAGAATAGTGGATCAATATAACACAAATTTTGGTAAGATAATTGTAATTTTGCATGCCACTTCTTTAAAATGTTGATTTGTGTAATCCATTTTGATTGGTACTGTAGAACACCTTTACAACAAACAATAAAGGTTGAGTATGCTTGGGTCACGTCGTACACTATTGATGCTACCAAACTGCTGTCACAATGAATTGTGACAGGAAACGCTATGTTACCAATATACACTGCATACTACTGCCACAAAAACTAGTAGAAAGAGTAATATCCGAGCCTCAAAACGTCCCAACCAATCAAGTAATCGTATGACGCTACTAGTTGTTGTTAGGAGGAAAGGCAGTAACAATCAAGGCGATGATCACTCCAACTATGGTGATTGAGCCGATTGCAATGCTCACAAAGCTCAAAATGCGGGCGATTTTAGCCGCCTCACGACTTCTATAATAATTTCCGTGATCGAACCTGTGACGTGCCTGAAATAAAAAACATACATCCGGGAAGATAAACAGTCGAAAAGATATACACATTACCAAAAATGAACAAATTATCGCTGGAATTCCAAGAGGCCAAAAGCAAATAAGGCTAGCGCATACCGACAGGGCCAAGTAGTTGGAAGGAGCATCTTGAAAGACAGTCTGTAGATCGACGAGAGTTACTGGACTAGAGGCTACAGGCAAACGTGCTAAAAGTGGCACTTACAGTCACATGATGGGGCTCATTATACGCAAGTGTTGCCTCGGGGGCTTCAACCATCAGCGGTTTGGTATCTTCCATTCTGAAAGAAATTAACCATCGACAAACGAAAATATTATAATTGTGCTAGCGAGTCGACATCAGACCGCGGAAAATTGTACAGCGCGGCGAGCATGTCGTCGTTCATGATCACGCGCCGTTGACGCGTTTCTGCGCGCATCTAAAGTAGAATACTGCGGAAAGGATCGAAAGTATTGCCGAGGTAGCGTTAGAACATGGGAATCCCTCTTTGCAGCGTCCTAAAGGACATACTACCATCCAAACGCATGCGTCGTCGTCGATATTGTCGACGGCATTAGCGCAGTCGCCGTTCGCCTTAAGAAAATTATATGTATGACGCGATTACCTGATGTCTTGAGACAATTTCGACGCCAGACGCTGTTACGAGGAGCGAGAAAGATGGCGAGAAGTCGATCTCGTGATTATCAGGTGATACGCACACTTGGGGTTCGGTGTCGACGAATGGGAAATACGGAATAACGAGACCTGTGCACACGATTTCCCAAAAAAACGATTTAAATATTTCCAATGTAAATAGATTTATAATTAAGTTTAGATTCTCGGGTACTTTCCCAAAGAATTTTGACCAAGCGAGTCTGTCTACTTCTACGTTGGCATGCCAACCATGCATCTGCGATACATACAAAGCTCTGAGACCAACTGTACAGCTATTTTCCAACTAATAGAAGAACATTAGTTTGTGTCAATTTGTGTAACTGTGAGCTATTACAAAAGTTTTTGTGAATGTCCATTTTCTGGATTGTGTGTTGCTGTCAGTTTGTTTTAGGACCGAAAGAGACCGCTAGCTGGCTGCGATTATGAATCACCATTAGTAAATAAGAAACTTGTAAAGATTAAGTTTGATTTGTAAATTACACGTATAAATTGTGTTAACCGCTTTCGGACGTTTATCTTCCATCACACCACTAGAAAACAATGACGCACAGGTAATAGTGACAGCTTAGCAATGCGCATGCACAGCAGGCAGATATCTTCATGTGCATGATAGACCATTGACTTATTGTATTGCATAAGGCCAAGATAAAGGCAGCCCTTGGCCACTTGTAACCACTGCTGCTCAACGGTAGTTCAGTTGTCACGGCTTAGATATTGCGTGGGTATCGATCACTTTCGTCAGATCAAGTGAGACCTGCAAGCTCATCTATCTGCAACAAAGGCACGAATCACCGCTCCCTAGCTCTACAGTGATATATGGAAAAACCTTACGAGAAGAAGAGAGACTGGCTCGTTCACAGACTCTAGCTTGTGACGTAGCTCGCGTTAGGGAGCATACGAGTTTCATACAGGAACTGGACACCAAAAGAGTCCCGAAACTCTATGAACGAAACAAGAGCACGAACTGTTTAGAGGTGGATCATTTAGTAGCAGTCCATCTTTTGTAAATATAAACCAGATTTGCCAACATGCAAGAATGTTTGATTAACAGTTTGTAAGCAAGGAAACTTTGCCGATGAAAACTCTTGGTTATCAAAGGATTATTGAACCATTGTATAAGTCCATGTAATAATACAATTTGTGCATGTTTGGATATAAAGGACAGACAAACATATACATATCTATATATTCGTCTCAAAACCGAGGCGTTTTTTAGTAGCTTTTGCGCAAGTGCAGCCTCGTGTACCCAAGACGTTTTCGCGCAAGTGTAGCCTTTTGCACTCTCGTCTTGTCTATTGGAGCTCCTAATTTATTCCACTTGCAGCTCGTTTACATGACTAACTATTAAATATTTGTATGTAGTGACCATATACGCTGCTGATTGGGAGCTCATTTGACAATAGAAGCTGATCTCGCGTAGCCAAACCCGGAGCCCTATATGGCCGACCTCTTCGTCGTTGCATCTGTTTTCAAGTAAAACAGGTAAGCAACAGCATCATATATTGCACTCATCTTTTTGCAGGCAGCAATGTTTGTACTTTGCCTAAAATTCTCTCTAGCAGAGAATCTGACAAGGTCGTTGCCTTCCTCTTCACGACATCTGCAAATATGAAGGAGGTTGGTCTGTTCTTCTTCGCTTCAAACCATTTTGGGTTAGATACCTGGGCTCTTGCTGTAACTTCAATTGAATTCTGCTGTGCATCATACACTTCCAAGAATGCCTTAAAGCAGCAAGCATGGCACTCAGCTCATTTACATTAGTATAAACATCTCTTCAACAGGATCAGCAATGTCTGTTTTTGCTAGTAAAATTGTCGTCTGGAAAAGACATTTGTTTGTCTATTCTTAGATCTTGGCACATTTGGTTGTATTTCATTTCTCTCAAACAGGATATCAGCCTTGGCAATCTGTAACGGCATATATTTTGGAATATGCGATCCCTGCCAATTTCTCAGAGCGGGACAACTGAACGAGTTTTAGCGTGCCAATTCTGTCCGCCTGCTAATTATTCAGAAAGGATTAAAATAGTTGTGAAAGAGAAATAATTTATGACAAATTCTCAGAATGGGATACTCATGCAACAAAAATTTGCGTAGAACGTTAAATTACTTAAATGCTTACAATAAATAATAATCTAATCTGCAAGTGCGGAGAACGGTATATATATATATATATATATATATATATATATATATATATATATATATATACACATCTTCCTTTCACCAGTCTGCACCTGCCACTGATTATAACGTATGAGTCATTTGGAAACCAAAAGTGGGCGTGTCCATAAAAAGGCGTGTCCGTGCCATTGTGAAGTTTAGCCCCACTTTTCTAAAACTTATGCTACGCCCCTGCTTATATATCTAACCTTTACAACTAACAATAAAGGTTGAGTATGCTTGGGTCACCTCACACACTGTTGATATGTTTACAAGACTGCTGTCCCAATGAATTGTAATAGGGAACGTTATATTACCGTTACACACCTGCATAATACTGTCACAAAAACTAATAGAACAAAAAAAGTTATATCCGGGCCTCAACGGTCCTAACCATTTAAGTAATCGCACGACGCTACTAATTGTTGTAGTTGTTGGGAGGAGTGGAAGAGACAATAGCAATCACGGCAATAGTCACTCCAACCATGATGATTACGCCTATCGCAATTCTCACAAGCTCAAAATGCGGGCGATTCGAGCGGCGTCAAGACCTTCATAAATGTTTCCGCGATGAAACATGTTTCGTGTCTGAAACAAAGTAGAAAACATACATCCGGGATGATAAACATTCGAATAGATATACACATTACCAAACATGAATATATTATCGCCGCAATTCCAAGAGGCGAAAAGCAGAACAATCAAGTGCATATCGACAGGGTCAGGTAATCAGAAGGAGCATTTTGATAAATAGTCTGTAGATCGAAGAGAGTTGTTGGAGTAGAGGCTACAGACAAACGTGCTAGAAAGTTGCACTTACAGTTACGTGATAGAGCTCATAATTTGGGAGTGTTACATCCGGGGCTTTAACTAACAACGGTTTGGCATCTTGCATTCTGAAAGAAATTAAACGTCGACGAACGAAAATATTATAATTGTGCTAGCGAGTCGACATCAGACGGCGGCTAATCGTACCGTGCGGCAGAGCATGTCGTCGTCACTTTATCAAACACCGTTTACGCGTTTATGCGGCGTATCTAAAGTAGAAGACTGCGGAAAATATCGACAGTATAGCCGAGGTAGCGTTAGAAGATGCAAATCCCTTGTTGCAGCGTCCTAAAGGACATACTGCTGTGCAGACGCATGCGTCGTCGTCGATACCGTCGACAGCATTAGCGCAGTCGCCGTTCGCGTTGAATAAATTGTATGTATAACGCGATTACCTGATGTCTTGAGACAATTTCGACGCCAGACGCGGTTACAACAAGTGAAGGAAATCGCGATAGGTGGAGAGTAGTCGATCTTGTGATTATCAGGTGATACGGACACTTGGAGTTCGGTGTCGACGAATACAGAGATTTGTGCACACCATTTCCCAAAAAATCTTTTAAATATCTCCAATATATAAATTTTATATTTAATTTTAATTTTTTGGGTACTTTCCGTAGAAAAGAGCACGCGAGTCCATTTAACTTTACGTTGGTATGGCAACCATGCAGCTGCGATACATACAAGGCACTGAGACCAACTGTAGAGCTATTTTTCCGACTTATAGAATAACATCAGTTTGTATCAGTTTGTGCAACTGCGAGCTATTACAAGAAATTTATGAATGTTCATTTTATGGATTGTGTGCTGTTGTCAGTTTGTTTTAGGACCGAATGAGACGGCTAATTGGCTGTTGATCATGAGTCACAATTATTAATTGAGAAACTCCCAAAGATACAGTTTGATTTGTAAAGTATAGGTATGTATTGTGCTAACAGCTTTTCTATGTTTTTGTTCCACCAAAGCCCTAGAAAATGATGACGCACATGTAATAGGGACAGCTTATCAATGCGCATGCACGGTAGGCAGATATCTTCATATGAATGATAGACCATTGATCTATTGGACTGCATACGGCAAACAGTAAGGCAGCCCCTTGGCCATTTGTATCTACTTCTGGTCAACAGTAGTTCAGTTGTCACGGCATAGATATTGGGTGGGTATCGATCACTTCCGTCAGATCAAATGAGAACTGCAAGCTCATCCATCAGCAACAAAGGCACGAATCACCGCTCCCTAACTCTAGAGTGACATACGGGAAAACCTCACGGGACGAAGAGAGACTGACTCGTTCACAGGCTCTAGCTTGTGACCTCGCTCGCTTTAGGGAGCTTAAGAGTTTCATGCATACAGGAACTTGACACCAAAGAAGTCCCGAAAATCTATAAACGAAACAAGAGCACGGTAGCAGTATAGTATATATACATCATCCTTATGCATTCAGTCTCCATCTGCCATTGATTATAATGTATCAGTCAATTAGAACCAAAAAGTGGGCGTTTACATAAAAAGTGACACATGAACATAAAAGTAGGCGTGTCCTTGCCATTGTGAAGTTTAGCCCCCTATTTCTGGAGGTTACGCTACACCCCTGCGTACATAACACCTACCTTTACAACAAGCAATAAAGGTTGAGTATGCTTGGGTCACGGGACACAATGTTGACAGGTTTACAAAACTGCTGTCACAATGAATTGTTGTCACTATACACCTGCATATTGCTGCCACCCAAAACTAATAGAACAAAAGTAATATCCAGGCCTCGACGTTCCCAGCCAATCAAGTAATCGTACGACAATGCTAGTTGTTGTTGTTGTTGGAAGAAGCAGAAGAGACAATAACAATCACGGCGATGGTCACTCCAACCATGATCATTACGCCGATCGCAATGCTCACAAAGCTCAAAATGCGGGCGATTCGAGCCGCGTCACGACCTTCAGAAACGTTTCCGCGATTGAACATGTCACGTGCCTAAAATAAAATAAAAACATACATCCGGGGAGGTAAAAAGTCGAATAGATATACACATTACCAAACATGAATATATAATCGCCGCAATTCCAAGAGGCCAAAAGCAGAAAAAGCAAGTGCATACCGAGAGGGCCAGGTAGTCGGAAGGAGCACTTTGAAAGACAGTCTGTAGATCGAAGAGAGTTGATGCAAGTAAATGTGCTAGAAATTTCACTTACAATCACGTGATGGGGCTGATTGGTATCTTGCATTCTGAAAGAAAGTAAACGTCGACGAACGAAAATATTAATTGTGCTAGCGAGTCGACATCAGATCGCGGTAAAATCGTACCGCGCGGCCGAGCATGTCGCCGTCGCCTGATCACGCGCCGTTTGGCGTTTTTGCGCGCATCTTAATCAGAAGACTGCGTAAAATATCGACAGTATAGACGAGATAGCGTTAGAACATGCGAATCCCTCTTTGCCGCGTCCTAAAGGACACACTGCTGTGCAGACGCATGCGTCGCCGTGGATAATGTCGACGGCATTAGCGCAGTCGCCATTGCGTTAAAAATATCGTATGTAAAACGCGATTACCTGATGTCTTGAGACAATATCGACGCCAGACGCGGTTAAGACGAGTGAAGGAAATCGCGAGAGGTGGAGAGAATTTGATCTCGTGATTCTCAGGTGATACGCACACTTGGGGTTCGGTGTCGACGAATGGAAAGTAAAGAATACCGAGATTGTTTGCACACGATTTCTCCAAAATTCTTTTAAATATCTCCATTGTAAAAAAATTATAATTATGCTCATTTTCTCGGGTACTTTCCGAAAGAAAAGAGCACGACAGTCCATCTAATTTTACGTTGGTATGGCAACCTTGCAGCTGCGATTCACACAAAGCACTGAGACCAACTGTCGAGCCATTTTTTCCTAACCTATAGAAAAACATTAGTTTGTATCAGTTTGTTTAACTGTGAGCTATTGTAAAAAATTTTGGGAATGTTTATTTTCTGGAATGTGTGTTGTTGCCAGTTTGTTCTAGCACCGAAGAAAGACCGCTAACTGGCTGTGATCATTAATTTCCATTAGTAAATGAGAAACTTCCAAAGATACAGTTTGATTTGTACAATACACATATATATTGTGCTAACAGCTTTTCAATGTTTATCTTCCACCAAATCCTTAGAAAACAATGACGCAAAAGGAAAAAAAGTGACAGCTTAGCAATGCGCATGCACTGCAGGTACATATCTTCATGTGCATGATAGACCATTGATCTATTGTATTGCATACTGCAAGCAGTAAGGCAGCCCTTGGCCATTTGCAACCACTTCTGGTCAACGGCAGTTCAGTTTCCACGGCATAGATATTGGGTGGGTATCGATCCCTTCAGTCAGATCAAGTGAGACCTTCAAGCTCATTCATCTGTAACAAAGGCACGAATCACCGCTCCCTAACTCTAAAGTGATATACGGAAAACCAAAACAGGACGAAGAGAGACTGGCACGTGCACAGACTCTAGCTTGTGACCTATTTTTCGCGTTAGGAGCTTGCGAGTTAAATACAGGAACCAGACACCAAAGAAGTCTCGAAAGTCTATGAAAGAAACAAGAGAACGAATCTGTTTGACAGTGGATGCTTTCCGAGCAGTTTATCTTTATAAATACAAAACGAGATTTCCCAGCAAGCAAGAATGTTTGCTCAACAGTCTGTACGCTATGACAATTTGCAACTCGGTCTTCAAAGGAATATTGGACCATTGTATAAGTGCATGTGATTATACCATATGTGTATGTTTGCTATATATTCGTCTCAAGACCGAGACATTTTGCAGAAAATAGTAATAGCATTTGCGCAAGTGCAGCTTCGTGTAAACAAGACGTCTTCGCTCAAGTTTAGGCTTTTGCACTGTCGTCTCGTCTATTGGAACTCCTCGTTTCTTCCACTTGCAGCTCGTTTACATGACGACCTGTTTAACATATGTGGGTAATGGCCAATAGGCCGCTGATTACAAGCTCATTTCACAATAAAGGCTAGTTTCGCGTAGCCAGATTCCTTTCCGTCGCGTCATATAGGCTACGCGAGACCAATTAAGTAGAAGCAGCCATCTGTGAAGTTTCAAAAATTGTTTTCGTTTGCATGGATCACGGGCACTTTATTCCAAGCACACACGACACCATCTGGGTCATCAACGTTATTTGGATCATGTCACCATGCTCCCAACCCTAGGGATGCTCCTACAACAAAAATTCACATTCGAGTACCCATATTCCTGCATGACCGACATCTTCGTCGCTGCATGTTTCCAAGTAAAGCAAGTGAGCAACAGCATCATTTGTTTATATTGGTTTAATCATATTGCAGGCAGCAATGTTGGTACTTTGCCTAAAATTGTCTTTACCAGAGGATCTGACAAGGTCTTTGGCTTCTTCTTCACGACATCTGCAAATATGGAGGGGTCTGTTCTTTTCGCTTCAAAACCATTTTGGGTTGGGTGTCTGGGCTGTTGTTGCAAATTCAATTGCATTTCTGCTGTGCATTAAACACTTGCGATGATGCCCTAAAGCAGCACACATGGTACTCAGTTTATCTAGGTTAGCATAAAAATATCTTCAACAAGATCTGCAATGTCTTTTGTTGGTAGTAAAGCCGTCATCCTACAAAAACATTTGGTTGTCGATTCTCAGATTTTGGCACAGTAAGAGAAGAAGGAAGAGTGGAAGAATAGAGACACTGAAAGCATGTTAAGTGTATCTGTTGAGTCAGAAGCAAAACCTTTCATCATAATTTCTTCTTTTCCTCTCAAAGCAGGAAGCCTAGGATCGAAATCTGTTGCTTTAGTGGTAGCCATGTTGGAAGAAAGCTTCACTTGTCTGATACGCAAAAATCTTGCGTTTCATAAATTAAGAGTAATACTATTGATAGGTTGAGTTGGTTTCTTCTTGCATTTTGGGCGTATCCAATTAAAGAACTTACATGTACAGCTCGTGCCATAATTATTGAGACTCTTTCGGACGGAACGTGTTATAAATAGTGCCAACACTTTCTGGCAGTTGTCTGCGAAAACAGTCCCTTGCTTTCAGAGTAAGCTAGATGATTTTCTAGATTTGTCTGGTAGACCAATGACAAATTTTGTGCTACCAATATTTGGTACGAACTCCAACGTTAATGGTATGTAGGCCAAAAGGTGTGAAACCACATGGACCTATACACACGTGACAGCTAGCGCACGTGGTGCGTAGCAACCTATTGTGGAGAAGGACTTTGCACGAATCCCCTACGAAAAACAAAACAAAACTAGCCGTTCTGGAAGCATTAGCGCCAGAGGCGTAATGGATTTAGCAAGAACCTCAAGTCAACTCTATCAAGCCATCCTACATAAGAGTTTGCAAACGCTTCTATTCCGATTGTTGGAGGCTGCAGCAGGTCAATGTACCAGCTGACTGGTCTAAAATAAGGAAAGATCTAGTTTTTCGTTAGCAGAAACGTTCACGTTATTGACTGGTCTGTCAAATCACGGGACCTAAAATAGAAAATTTATGGAGTTGAATGAAACGCGAAGTAGACAAGAAGCGAGCAAAGAATGAGACGAAACTGGAAGCCAGGACATTTAACGTTTGTAATGGTCTTAGGAAATTGATATTCAAAGCTATTTTACGCATTTACGATAGTAGTCTAGATCAACGTATTGCAAATGCCCTCGTGACTGCTCGCTCACGTGGAGTGTAGCAACCTAGGACTGGGCACGAGTTTAGTCTACATGAGCCCAAATACGACGAAAGTTACGATACAATTGGAAGGCGCGCTGACGATTGTCTTCTGTCAGCTGTCATGGGGGTGGTGCAGACACCTTTCCAATGTTAGACATCTAGCTGATGACAAAGATCTACCTCAGCTGCTTACTGACTCAGAATGGATGCTCTTGTATTCATGGCATGTGTTTCTCGCTATTTGGTAAGCTAGTTTGTCGCTTTATTCTAATTTCCCGCAATTTTCGGCAAGACTGCAACAAACCAGAGAGTCTCAATAATTATGACACGAACTGTATAAGCAATTTGTCTTCCAAATGACTCCATGCATAGACCACAAAAGAGCAGACACATAAATGAATGAATGCTCTAGGGCAGTAGAACAAGTACAGTCTGCAAATTTGATGTTGTCACTATTTTTTATTAATTAAGGCGGTGCATACTATCCTGGTTTCATTAATTTTAGCTAGTGCCTTACTTCATATACAAGTTCATGAAGGACCATCTCAATGACATAATTTGATTTCCACAATGTACGGCCTTCTGTGAGACCTCTGAATGCAGTCGCTTGAATTGATGACACATCTTTTGCTGGTCGCATGTGCTGTAATATGTTAGTTATTGTCACTAATAGACAAACCGTGGGTATTTTTTCCATTTGATTCTGCCAATCATCTGAAGGACAACAAGCTATAACCACAACTAACTCTCGTTCTACATCTTGTCTAGAGTCTTCTAGTAAGTATACTTTCCTAGTTTGATGGCATTCTTGACTCTGTACACACAATTAAGATATTCTAGTCAAGCACTAGCGGCAAACAAGCACATTCTTTGCTTAATATTGTCAGTTATGTTACATCTCAATAATAAAGATTTTTTTCCTGTTTGAGACAGAACAAGGTTACTGGAGCACGCAGTACAATATGTCGTGGCAGGAACGCACAAATATCTTTTTTGTACACAATCTCAGGACTCTTGCAAAACACTGACTATCTATATACTAGCACTTTGGAAAACGACATAATCAAAAAGTAAAACAAAGTACAGCAACACTGAGTGACTGGCTCTTTTACATCGCAGCCGCGAAGACGATAGAAACTGAGGACATTATACCTCAAGATGAAATTATGCATTCCCTTCTTACCTCTCACTACTGCAACCAGACTAGCTAACAGTTAGCAAGAATAAATGTTGATTTGGCTTTAGAGTCAAACGGTTAACAAACGCCAATGCATCAAAAGTGCACCCAAATGTCCACGCGGTAGGCAATGACGTCGCTAGTGTCACAGCCAATGAAAAGGTCTATTTGAATTCCCCGTCGGAAATATGATGGCGGAAAGGGTCTGGCTACGTGAGATTGTAATATGAGACTACTAGGTAGGCCACGGCTTCCAGTTCAGGTAGAGGTGTGACCTTCTACCAGCAGTAGGCAATTGACGAGATGGGCTCCTCAAATATTGAAGACCCGTGTTCGGAGAACAAATGCATTATGCAACGACACACAGTAGCCAGCAATGATTACTTAGCAATCATCTGACACAATCACGATATGCACGTTGTTTACCTTCCACTTGCAAAGACATGCCATTTATTCACTTTGCACGTGCACGTCATTATCTACTTGGCACTAGCTGTGCATAATCATTATTCACATTACAATTGCATAGTTTCCCAGAAATATAGATATTTACTTATGTAACATGTACCCGCGGGTGATACCAAAAACAATCATTGTATTTCAGCGACAAACGCATGCAACTTAGATAAACTCGCTGACACGAAATGATGTGGTACATACGGGAACCTACGCTTGCTCGATGAGAACTCATCAATAATTTTGAGTTCATATATGATGCTTGTAAGTATTGAAATATGAATTTAAAAATACAATCCTCTGCAAAATGTTTCTGCTTGGATCATCTGTATGTGTATGTCTCTGTCCGCCCTATGCAAACATGCACTTATGCTACAATCACACTTACAATGGTGCAATGTTTACGGGGTTATGGCGTTATATTGTGCATGAAGTCTCAATCAAGAACGAAACTTCCTGCAAACTAATGCATTTATGTATGTTGGCTGCATATAGACCGTTACGTGCCCTCTATTCGCTGCCAGATGTGCCATATTTCCCCCACGCTGCATGCACCTTTCTCATATGGTATCAATACTCTATAGAATTAGCTAATGTGGGCTTGACTATGTGCATGATTGTTGCATGCTGTGCTGTCGTGCTGCCGTTGTTTAATCAGGTGTACAGCTCCCATTCAAAGTCTCTCCTTGCCTATTTAATTCCTTGTTAATAAATGCTAAGAGCAAATGAACAATCTTGCTGCTGATTGGTTTACTGAGTGTACAAGTAACGCTGGTCAAGTCTGCAAGCTTACTTGCAACCAGCAACTCTCAGGTAAGACCCTCTACTCGATGGGTCGTCTCTGACAACCGCTAATGTTTTCCGATTATTGCAGGCAGTTGTGGTCACTGATTGAAATCGCCATGGCTTGCCGTTGTGCTATTGCGATGTTGGTGACGTGCTTGGTTTTCACACTGTTCTTGGCCTCCGACTCTCTGCCAGTGGATACTCAAGTTGAAGACGACCTAATAATGGAGATGCCGCTGAACATGACGGCCGAAGTCGAAAGCTGCTACAAACCGTGCCGCAACGGTTGCAGTGGAAAATGCTCTCGTTGCAGCCCTCACTCAGACAAATGCGTATATTGGTAATACTAGGAACGTAGTTGAGTGATTTTGGACGCATTTGAGTGCCGTGCATGTTGAACGTTTGTGTGTTGTGTCCTAACTAGCTAATTGGTCATGTTTATCTGTTGTGTTGCTCGCTGATTTTGATTGCTGCACTAAACGGCACGTTCTAGTGACAAATTGATAGTGTACTGTGTTTACTCTCAATCTGGTGCAGAACTAATTCAATTGCATAGTTTAATTTCGTGGCTTTCCACTGATATTAATTAAAACAAATCACGTGTTGTGCAACATGTGACAATGCGACAACTTGTCTTGTGTTGAAGTTTTAGCTGTCACTTGACATTGTCCAATGCACCACGTGACCAGTTGTTACGTTCAACTTGCAATGACATACAACCTATTCACTTTGCACGTGGACGCCTTTAAGTTGAGTTCGTCTCGTTGAAGTAGCTACAAATGATTGTTTTGGGAACTATCTGTTGGTAATACTGCGAAACAAATATTTATATAGGTGTAGCCAGGCTGAGTTCAGGAAGAACCATCTCAATGACATGATTTGATTTCCACTCTGTACGGCCTTCTGTGAAACCTCTCTATGCAGTCGCCTGAATTGATGACGCAACTGTTGCCGGCCGCATGTGCTGTAATGTGTTAGTTATTGTCATTAATGGACAAAACGAGCGTATTTCCTCCATTTGATTCTGTCAACCATGTGAAGGACGATCAGCCATGTCCAAAACTCACTCTTGTTCTGCATCTTCTCTAGAATCTTCTAGTAAGTATACATTCCTAGTTTGATGGCATTGCTGATTCTGTACGCAGAATTAAGCTATTCTAGTCAAGCACTAGTGGCGAACAAGCACATTTCTTACTTAATATTGTCAGTTATGTTACATCTCAATAATAATAAATTTTGTTCCTGTTTGAGACAAAACAGTGTCACTAGAGCACGCGATACGATATGTCGTGGCAGGAACATACAAAGATATCTTTCGTACACATCTCAGGAATTTTTGTAAAACACTGACTATCTATATACGAGCACTTTGAAAAACGACATAATGAGAAAGTAAAACAAAGTAAAGCAACACTGACTGACTGGTTCTTTAACATCGCAGCCGCGAAGACGATAGAAACTGAGGACATTATGCCTCAAGATGAAATCATGCATTCTCTTTTTACCTCTCACTACTGCAACCAGCCTAGCTAATAGTTAGCATAAAAAATGTTGATTTGGCTTTAGAGTCAAGCGGTTAACAAACGCCAATGCATCAAAAGTGCACCCAAATGTCCACGCGGTAGGCAATGACGTCGCTAGTGTCACAGTCAGTGAAAAGGTCTATTGATTTCCCCGTCGGAAATATGATGGCGGAAATGGTCTGGCTACGTGAGATTGTAATATGAGACTACTAGGTAGGCCACGGCTTCTAATTCAGGTAGAGGTGTGACCTTCTACCAGCAGTAGGCAATTGAAGAGCTGTGCCCCTCAAATATTGAAGACCCGTGTTCGGAGAACAAATGCATTATGCAACGACACACAGTAGCCAACAATGATTACTTAGCAATCACCTGACATGGTCACGCTATGCACGTTGTTTACCTTCCACTTGCAATGACATGCCACTTATTCACTTTGCACGTGCACGTCATTATCTACTTGGTACAAGTTGTGCATAATCATTATTCACTTTACAATTGCATAATTTCCCAGAAATATGGATATTTACTTATGTCAACCATTGCATTTCAGCGACAAACGCATGCAACTTAGCTAAACCCGATGACACGAAATGATGTTGTACATACGGGAACCTGCGATTGCTCGATGAGAACTCATCAATAATTTTGAGCTCATAGATGATGCTTGTAAGTACTAAAATATGAATTTAAAAATTCAATCCTCTGCAAAATGTTTCGGCCTGGATCATCTGTATGTGTGTGTCTTTGTCTGTCCTATGCAAACATGCACTTATGCTACAATCACACTTACAATGGTTCAATGTTTATGGAGTTATGGTGTTACGTTGTGCAAACAGTCTCAACTAAAAACGAAAATTCCGGCCAACTAATGCATCTACATGTGTTGGCTGTATAGAGACCGTTACGTGTCCTCTATTCGCTGCCAGATGTGCCATATTTCCCCACGCTGCATTCACCTTTCTCATACGGTATCAATACTCTATTGCATTAGCTAATGTGGGCTTGACTATGTGCATGATTGTTGCATGCAGTGGTCTCGTGTCGTCGTTGTTTATTCAGGTGTACAGCACCCATTCAATGTCCTTCCTTTCCTACTCACGCCTTGTGTTAAGAGCAAATTAACAAACTTGCTGCTGATTGGCTTACTGAGTGTACAAGTAAACGCTTGTCACGTCTGCAAACTTACTTGCAACCAGCAACTCT
>CAXXBX010000101.1:0-20669 GCA_964274945.1 Dehalococcoidia bacterium
AGCCTACAACACAAGTAGAAGACTACAAACGAATTTCTATTCAACATCACTGCATGCGGTAAACCACAAATACCGAACTATTACTAGAGGTCTACACATTTGATTCTTCAATTGCGTCAAATACATGTCTAGATACCCATTCCCCATACCTTTCACTGTCGTAGCCTGCCGTACGCCTATTCACACTAGATAATTATCTAGTGAATTAATTATCTAATGATCTGAGAGTACAAGCCACGGCTAGATGGCGACAGTTCGCAGCTTCAGGTTGCATAGACTACAAAGAAGCCTCTAAAGCCTATACAAGCTATAACATGGCCAAAGAAACAGAAATAAATGTTTGACATGTAATACGTATGCGCTAAACAATTTCTATGTGTCGGCAATTCTACCCCGCCCCGGAACAAATCAGCGAAAGAAGACAAAATAGAACAGCGTTTGGAAATCCGAGGGGAAAATGTTTGCAAGCGTATTGCACTCCATTTAGTTGCATTTGATCAACCGGAACAAATCCGCGGCCAGAGCAAAGCCGCTGGTACACGGGGAACGAAGACGCGAGAGGGTCTGGTGTACGAGTCTTCAATTAACTAGTTGTACTGCATCCGTAGTTCCGTAGGCGCCTCGCGTTCGTGAGTAACAGTACGGTATTTGTTGAAACCCTAGCTGTCATGGAAGTAAACATTCAAACTTCCTAGTAGTTTAGATTACGTCTAGAGGCCTGGTATAGGCAGTCGTCGTTTTGCGATCGTGATCAAGACAATTAAAATGTACAGTCTAGGTATGCACTCAGTTCCGTTGTAACGACAGTGCTATGGTATTTACTGACATAGATAGAAATTATTATCGGCAAACATTGACTACCAACAGTGTTAGATGCAGCATAGTGGTAAACAAAAGGATTGATTGTGGTATAGGACGTGTCAATAGTTGACTGTAGGTGGCATTCAGCTAATAAAGGTGTTTCTTGGTTGTCAAGTACACACAATGAATCCCTATCAGACAGTGTTAGATGCGGCACAGTGTAGCGAAGGATTGATCCTACTGTAGTACGGGACGTGTGACACACAAACTTTTTAGATAATACGCGAAAGCTCGGGAACACCCAATTCCGTCTGTCCACATGTCCACATGTCTGTATGTCTGTAACGCGCCGATCGACACGACGCCGGTCTCGGATCGTCGCGAAACGCGGTGGGCCGAGAGACGAACGGTCGCGTCGGATTGCTTGAGGGGGGGGCTGAAATTAACCTAAAATTAGATTGCTACGCGAATGTGTCTTCGCGGAAGTGCCGAGTATGCGGATGTGACGTGATTGAGATACGCGGGAGTTTGTTTATTCAATTGACCGAGTATGCGGTTGGGTAGCCTCAAACTTCCAGACCAGAGAGCGCGCGAAGTGCGCGAACTCTAGTCTGGACCAAGTCGATACTAAAATTATTTTGGAAATAGCCTTCTAAGCCAATCAGCTCCTTTCAACCGGAATGTCGGTTGTAAATTCTGATTGTTTTAGCAGTAATTGGTTATGCTAGGTGCACTAACGCTGATTGCGCGAGTGTGAAATCCTCGTGGGCAGCTAAGTGCACGCCAGAGACGTGATGAAGACTCTGGTGCATGCACAAATCTTTGTCTTAGTTTAAGCTTTAGTTCTTCGATATTTTCAAGCCTGCGGTGACAGGACATGCACAGCAGCGTCGCTAGATCATCACAACTGGTCAAGCGGTAGTATCGCCAGTCGAGCGGTTAGACTAGCGAGCGGTCTGCAGAAGAATCAAAGAGTCGTGGTTTTATGCCGTCCACCAAGATATCGCCGCAAATACGGCAGACGTCTCTTCTTTGTTCGTGAGATCTCATGGCATTTACAAATGATATGTTGATATAGGTAAAACGATCTCACGCTGTTAGACTACCATTTAGCATCGCTTTTGATAAATACTTCCGAAATCATTTTAGTATCGACTTGGTCCAGACTAGAGTTTGCGAGCTTCGCGCGCTCTCTGGTCTGGAAGTTCGAGGCTAGCGAATGTGACATGTAGTGGTCTGCGCTTCATCTGCATTGATCGTCTGGATGCGCAATCATCTGCATTGTCTGGATGCGCTGGCTGTAGTCGAAGTAAGCCGGCTGCGGCTCACGGTCTGCTGAAATGAGATGAGCTGGAGTTTGTTTGCTCAATCCATTAGCCGAATCTGCGGATGTGACGTGCGCTCGCCAGCCACTTCATGTACGCCATCCTCTAATTTCCAGAGTGCAAGATGCGCCGGCTCACCGGACCGCTTTGGCCTGCGTGCGTGCGTCCGAGTGTCAAAGGAGCTGCGTCTTCTTTGCAGAACCAGCCAGACCGAGTCCTACGCCTATGAGAAGTGGCGTACAACAATAGATTGCCACCGCCCATAGGGCGGGTAGTACTAGTTTATATATATATATGAGACCCATATAGGACCACGCCCTTTTCTATTGTGCGACCCGGATTAAAAGCCTCGCTACGCTCGGCAATGACGTCAGAGCCATTTTTCAACCAGGTAGAGAGTTCGTAGCGTACGTTATCTGTGACGCGTTTGGCTCCAGACGCCGCAAGAACGCGCCCGTGCATAGTTCGATGCATTGTACAGTTTCTAAGACTTCGAGAAAACGTTTCTGTATGCCAGTATTTGAATTCATCGCCGTTTTGCGCTGCCGGTTTGAGACTAGCGTCCGTTTCGCGGAACTAACGCGTCAACAAAAAGGTCTACGCCCAACAACACCTGATATGCCATGTGATATGACACCTATAGCGCTCATAATTTGTGGTTGACCAGACTTGCTGCGCTTTCGGCTTTTTCAACATCCATGCACGCAGATGCGCTTTCACGTTTCCCGAATTATGGACCCTGCGTTGAGAATTGAATATCCGAGAATAATTATGTTGAGAATGAAATGTTTGCAAAATTCGAAAACGCGGTAAACTGCGAAACACTCCTGAATAATCAAAACTACCCAGAAAATTAATTAACGTAATGGGAATCACGCACCTAATACACAAACATCTTTGCGGTGTCTAGAAACCTAATCTATTGTTGTAGTTTCAAAATATTGAAGATTTTGCCTCAACCAAGTGGGTGACATAAATAGATAAATATTATTCTAACACGCATATGCACATGAAGACAGTAGATCAACTGAGAACGACCACATTATTACAAATTACCATCTAAAACAAAACTACGTTAGTTTGTAGTGACATACATATTTAGTTTTTAGTTGTTGTGTACTTTACTTCAGCAACATACTGAAATAAATTGCATCAATTTGAAAGCCGTTAATATCTATATGCGTGTGTAGTGTGAGCTTTACAAAGACATATCACATGAGCTTATCTATGGAACTACCCAACATTTGTGTTGTCCGAGCAGCCACAAAATGAGCTGACAAACTATCTTTAAAGTACATCAGAAAAAATAATTCAATTGATTCCATTATGTTTCCCGCGAGCATGTTTGCGTGAATTTACAGAAATATGCAATATGAGGGTTACAATTACAAAGATGCAACTGCAAGAAGCTGAGAAGACGGATCATAGTTAACAGTTCGATTAGCAACCAGTTTGCTGTAAGATTAATTAAATTTCATACAATAGCTGCCTTACATTGTGTCTAGATTACCTATACCAGATATAAAACTGTAAACTTAGAGATTTTGTATGATGTGTTATACTTTGATGTTCAAAACGATATGTGCCTGAAAGACAGACGGACACGCCAGACACACAAACAGAAACCAGACAGACTGACAAACAGGAAGACAGACAGACAAACAACAGACAGAGAGACAGACAGACAAACAGAGAGACAGACAAACAGAGAGACAGACAGACAAACAGAGAGACAGACCGACAAGGCCTATAATTGCTGGTTGAGATGATGGAGTGTCAACCATACAAGTTTACAAAACTTTCCTTTTGCCATTTATCAATTTTTAAAAACTTTTTAAGATAGGACAGAACAAATTAAATAACAAACAATTTTAATTATATTATCAGAATAACAAACAATTTAATTATATTATCATGACGTCACTGCACATTTATTTAGCCATAGATTTTGTTTTTCTAACAAGAAAACTTTTGTTCCGTAAAATAATTGTCCAAGCAATTGCTATTTAAAAACATGCTTAATTAACCAATCAATTAATATTGATTATTAACTCTAATTCTTCAAAATTGATAACTACGGCAAGACAAAAAGAAATAAACAAACACTCGCACACGCACTCACGAACGCACATACAAAAACAAACAAACAAACAAACACAAACAGAAACAAACAAACACACACAAAACTTGTTCCACTGCGCACATTTCCTAAATTTACAATTAATTCTAACGTTTAAGCTTTGCTGGTACAGAAAGTTGTCCGCTTGAAGCTTGACAATGCTTTCTTGCAATGTTGCATTCGAGTTCTGCGATTATATAAACGTCAGTCTAACGCTCCAATAAAATTCATTTTGAACAAACCAATTGTCCGACCTGCAATTTTATTCGTTCTTCTCTTTCATTCTGCAATTCATCCTTTAGCTGATTAACTTCCACTGTCGTTTCCTGTAATTGTAAGCAAACCAATTAGTAGAAGTGCAAACCCTCCCTCCGCTGGTATTCATTAGGCCGCCAAAGTCTCGTTTCAGGGCGTCGGAGGCGGTCGAGGCGAAATCCGGAGCGACCGTTCGTCTCGGACTCGCGATCTCGACCGGCCCACCCCGTTTCGCGACGATCCGAGACCGGCGTCGTGCAGCGGCGTCGCGTGGGCGCAAAAAGTGACTTGCTGCTGAGACTTCGGCTCTGGTCTCTGATATTAAAAATTTTGAAAAACGCCCCGAAAATGGTGGGGCTTCAGCCCCCTCTAGCCGCTATTACACGACGTCGCTGAGTCGTGTCGATTGGCGCGTTACAGACAGACGGACATGTGGACATGTGGACATGTGGACAGATGGAAGTGGGCGTTCCCGAGCGTTCGTGTAATACAGTGAAACCTGTACTAAGTGACCACCTGGGGGCCCAGGGGTATTATCGCTTAGGACAGGTGGTTGCTTAGAAGAGGTGTTAATTGCTGTTGGCCCTTTGGATTAGCGTTCGTTGGTCGCGTTGGACAGGTGGTCGCTTAGTACAGTAGCTATTGTATTGGACAACGTTCCGTGCCAGGCAGATGCGGTCGCTAAAGCCGGGTGGTCACTGAGAGGTAGTCGCTGGTACAGATTTCACTGTATATATAAGATACGCGTATGTTACACGCGTGGCTACCTCTACAAAGATAACAAGTTCGATGCATTGTACAGTTTCTAAGACTTCGAGAAAATGTTTCTGTATTAAAATACTTGGATTCATCGCCGTTTTGCGGACGTAACGTGTCACTAAACAGGTCTACCCCAACAACACCTGATATGACACCTATAGTGGTTCTAATTTGTGGCTGACCAGTCTCGCTGCGCTTTAGGCTTTTTGAACATCCATGCAATCATCAATGCAGATGCGCTTTCACGTTTCCCGGATATTCAATTATGGACGCTGCGTTGAAAATTGAATATCCGAGAATAATTATGTTGGGAATTAAATGTTTGAAAATTCGAAAGCGCTGTAAACTATTCACAAGGCTAGCTAATTGCGAAACACTCCTCAATAACCAAACCTACCGGGAAAATTAACGTAATGGGAATCAAGCGACTAATTAATACACAAACATCTTTGCGGTGACTAGAAACCTTACCTATAAAGTAAACACCGGTTTCCTGATATCACAGATCAAACTGGAATGAAAGTCATACTTCTACGATCCGGTCACATGCAGAGAGCATCGAAAAAATCGCCTAGTTACAAATGCAATGCGTGGACAGACTTTGAGATTGTACGAAGTATTGCTAGAGTACATTCAGAGTATGCGAAAAACTCATACCTTCATGTTTTGAGCCAATGTAGAAATCTGCAAAAAAACAGGCAAGCGCAGTGACCCTGTAGATGTCAAGACTTGTAAATGTTGCTGGCGCATACCGAATGAAACAGAGTATTTATGAGGCACTCCTGGTTATCTCCTTTTGCCGGTTGTACCCAGAAACTTCCTACCAACAGCTAGAACGAGTATGATTGAGAATCTACAGTACCTATTGTGTAGTAAAAGACATTGTCTGCTTACCACCAAAGAAACATCACAAACATATTTCGACATTATTTTCCCTAGTTTGTTCTTCAAAAAAAGTGTACTTGACGATCTTGAGACAATGAGAAAACGGTTCTTTTGCTGAAGCACTGGACTGTGGTCTAGATGACAGGATGTTTGTAACCATAGATTTTCCTAAGCAACATTGACGTGTACGTTACGCCTGCCCGAGCTATTTGCATTACAGTAATATCTTGCACTGTTAGCACAAACGTCTAATATCTTAGCAGTTAGCGCCACAGCTACAACAACATCACCTGATTACTTAACAGCAGTGAACTTACGCTCAGTTTCCGGCGTAGACCCCCTAGCAGCGGAGTTATGAAGAAGCGAGGAACATTATAAAACGTACATCTACTAACACATTTAGCAGTAGAGTGACACGTTTCGCAAACAATCTGCATTTATCTTGTATGCCGGTTTTGACGCTGCACGATTGCAAAGCCAAACGTCACACCAGCTAACAAGTAGAGTCCCGGATCTGATCTCAGTCATTTCCTAATCTCGGTCACTCGTTCTCTGCCAAATAGCTGCAGCCAGACCTAACTGCTACCCTAGCGTCATAGTGCTACTGGATAGCAACTAGGTAGAGCGGGTCACGTCAGCATCCGTCGTAACATTGCTGCTGTAGAACTTGAAAACTGATCGCACCTGTTCTCGGTCACAGAGTAGCATATCTCGGTCAGAGCTTGCCATCTCGTTTCTACGACTCCGTTTGAGACGCAAGTCATCTCTGTCGATAGGCTCATTATATGACTTCCTTTCGCCAAATTGTTGGTTTTGTCTTGTCAACCTCTACTCTCGCAGACAACGAAGAAGACGGATGACTCACGGGACATAATCTCTGTCACCTGATCTCGAGTGATTTTCTCTCTTCAGACACAGATCTGAGGCGTTCTTTTTGGCTAATGTTATAGTCATTACCGCTGGCTACTAGACCTACGGGGTGATGTTAGTGCTCATCGTACTGTTGCTACGGCAGAACGTGAAATCTGAGAGACAAATACTCGAACATCCGGGATTATATCTCGGTCAGTCGCTTTCATCGCGTTTCTACAAGACGAATTGAGACGTTAGTCATGTCCGTTGAAAGGTTCGCTTTGGATGTTTATGCAACTGAATAGCCGGTTTTGTCTCTTCAGTTTTCTGTTGCAGGCCGGTGAGAAAGATGATCACCTACGGGACATAATCTCGGTCACAGTATGAGCGCACTTCTTGGGTTCTACAGCTTTCAGGTAAGTGATCTTACCTTCATTGGGCATTGTACATACGGTCACAGTCGACTAAGGCTGATTGAAAATGTTTTGTAGTGAATTTGTAGAACTATAGCAGATTCTAGTAATTAGACTGTGTTGGCAAAAGTCAGTTGTTCTGTCTAAACTATGTATTGAATAATAATTAAGATAACCTTTATTTAGCACATCTGGTTTAGTGCTAATCAGCAAATTTTGTGAGTGATAGACTAATCATCATGGAAGTATACTTTGAATATCCATTCTGGCACAAGTTGAATATCACAAGATGCCTTTTCAGTATGCCTGGACTCTGCATACTTGTAAACTGTGTACGTATTACGATCTTCTTGATTGTAAGGTTTTTGCTACATCAGTTATTATCAACAACATGCACTGCTTAGTTCTATATACACAGTAGGTTAGTAGGATATCTTCAATGGACTAATTATCATTCTCTCTCGCAACTTCATAACTGTCTCAGACTCAGAACTGTCTCATAAGAAATATTGTTTTCTCTTTAGCAACATGTCACCATTAACTTTTCATAAGTTCTCAGCATAACTCTCCTAGGGATAAAGTAAACAGCAGTTTGTGTGCAATTCTACTTGATAAAATCATCAATCATCCCATCCAAGATAAAGAATCATTATATCTGCCAGTCAACAATGTAGAAACAGGTAGGAATACTCTCTGGTTAACTGCCAACAAAATGTGAAAATTCAGAGTCATCACCGGTTGCATGTTTGAAAGGCCTAGAGTGCTAAAAATAGTAAGTTAGACAGCCGCATTCGTGACAATATAGCTCTAGAACAACAGTAGACTAAAAATCACACAATACAGTAGTCCCTCGCTTGAACGACCACACCTTTGTACGCTAAAAATGGTCGTTCAAACGAGGTGGTCGCTCATGAGAGTTACCTCCTTCGGCCCATTGTTTGAGTAAGCTCTCTTTTTCCTTGATAATGTTCTGAATCTGGGTTTTACCAACTTTTAGCTCCGTAGCGACAGCCCGGCACGACCTCCCTCCTTCAACTCGGCGAAGAACATCTAATCTTTCTTTAAGGGTGAGAACCCTACGTTGTTTATCCTTAGGCATCGAGGCGTGGGCTTTGGCAGCTGCAAACGACAATCGCGTGCAAGAGGCTAACGCACGTTACTTAAGGTCGCAAAATACCCCGGTCGCTGGTCGCACTACCGAGGTGGTCGCTCACAAGAGGTAAATCTGTGCTACAGTGGGTCCGTGCTCCAAAATTTGGTCGCTCAAGAGAGGTGGTCGCTTGCGAGAGGGGTCGCTCAAGCGAGGGACTACTGTACAACCTACTTAGGAACCCGTCTTTCTCAAAATCGCGTGACTGAGATTATGTCTCGTAGATCGATCACCTTTCTCACCGCCCTGCAACAGAAAAACTGAAGAGACAAAACTGGCTATTCAGTGGCATAAACATCCAAAGCGAACCTTTCAACAGACATGACTAACGTCTCAATTCGGCTTGTAGAAACGCGATGAAAGCGACTGACCGAGATATGATCCCGGATGTTCGAGTATTTGTACTCAGATTTCACGTTCTGCCGTAGCAACAGTACGATGAGCACTAACATCACCACGTAGGTCTAGTAGCCAGCGGTAATGACTATAACATTAGCCAAAAAGAACGCCTCAGATCTGTGTCTAAAGAGAGAAAAACACTCGAGATCAGGTGACAGAGATTATGTCCCGTGAGTCATCCGTCTTCTTCGTTGTCTGCGAGAGTAGAGGTTGACAAGACAAAACCAACAATTTGGTGAAAGGAAGTCATATAATGAGCCTATCGACAGAGATAACATGCGTCTCAAACGGAGTCGTAGAAACGAGATGGCAAACACTGACCGAGATATGATACGCTGTGACCGAGAATAGGTGCGATCAGTTTTCATGTACTACAGCAGCAACGTTGCGACGGATGGTGACGTGACCCGCTCTACCTAGTTGCTATCCAGTAGGACTATGACGCTAGCGTAGCAGCTAGGTCTGTCTGCAGCTATTATACTTTGGCTGAGTTTGCCACTGGTCCGACGCCGTTCGAGCGAGTTTTCGATGTGTTCACTAGCCAGCACTCTGCTTCCTGGGAAAGCAACGCCCACTAGGTCCGGTCACGTTTTGCCAAAATCAGCACTATAACAAAGAAAAAAACTGGGCTACGACAAGCACAACACAATTCGACATATGCAACTACTCTGTCTTACGACTTTGGGTTGGCTCTGTGTAGTAATGGCGACTCAGCGAGCAAAAAGGGTGACCGAGGGCGTGACTAACATGCTCGTTGAATGCCGTCAAAATCGCTACCAAACGACCACGTGCGCTATTTGAAACGACGTCATATGTTTCTTATGTCATAGAAATAGCATAAAATGGTGTTGTAAATAATTTCCTTACATCTGTGATCACGTGTCAAGTCAAAGTTTGAGGCATGCGCATTGAAAATTCCCATATGAGGTGAAAACTTCCCATATATTACGAGAGTGCAGTTTAAATAATCGCCATTGCCCAGAAAGAGGCGTTTCGGCTGCGCAGAAGTTTACAAGAGAGAGACGTGCGCATGCTCAATGATATGAAGCGCCAAACGCTGTCGTTGACGAACAAATATTAGAGGAGCATTTGAGACTACCTTGATCTAGTCGACAATTGCAAATATGTGGAGCTTGCATGTATGTGATCAATAACGTGAGATGTCTTTTTGCTGACTGGCAAACTCATCAACATTCTGTAACGTGATGCATGACCATTAATTAACGGAAATGCGAGCTTGCTTTGTTGTCCACACCAAGAACTTTAGTTGTTTAAACGCTAATACTCATACCCCACTGCACACAAATTTTAGAATTATGCAAGCATGCATCTAGAAATTGTTGTAGACAAACCAGGAGATCTAACAGCTAATTATCTGCATAAAATCCTCCTCCAATCTCGACCTTTTGCCCGAGATCGAAATATTTTTCAGTACACACACACACACACACACACACACACACATACACACACACACACACACACACACACACACACACACACACACACCACACACACACACACACACACACACACACACACACACACACACACACACACACACACACACACACACACACACACACACACACACACACACACACACACACACACACACAAACTCACTCTATTCATACATTGCTCAACACATGTTTAAATTTGTGAAAATGACTATCAGGGCAATAGGCCCAGCTATTACTTAGGTCTGTATGTCAAACACTTGATCGAGGGAAAAGAAATAATACTGTATTTATCCCTCAATTTATTCACTATGCTAAGTAGTTTGTCCTCGATAATGGCTGCATTCCACTTTCAAAGGCAAGTAGACAGTTGAATAGCCCATTGAGAGTAGAATTGAGTAGATGGCATGTTCAGGACAGCCGGTGCCAGTGCCGAAGCTTCTCTCAAGGTGTCCTCCCCACTTTCTTTATCTGAAATATCACTAGCTTCTATGGCACTCACTCACTCATTCACACTCACACACACACACACACACACACACACACACACACACACACACACACACACACACACACACACACACACATCTACATGCACGTATGCTCGTGGCTCTAAAGTAAGTAGAACACAGTTTCATACTTACTAGTGGTATTATTGCAAATATATTTAACGTCTGATTCAAACCACCTATACACAAACAGTGCATAGCTCTTAGCATATTTTGCAAGTACACTGTAAACCTAGAATCCACAAGCTCGAGATATGTGACTATACATGCAGGCCAAGTGTGATTTAGGAAATGTGTATTTTTGTTAGGCTATATAATCTTTGTTTAATTCATGGAGTAGGCCGTGCTTTCGCACTCTTAAACACTTACCAAACTAGAACTTTAAAAACTTTTTTTTCTGAAAAAAAATAGATGTAGGGATTGTATATAAAGTAATAGAAACAAGATCTATAGATAACATGAACCAAAGCCAGACATCATTAGCGAATCCTTCCAAGCATATTCCCTACATTTTACTTTTAGTGGGTTGGAGGGATTCACTAATGGTGTCTGGCTTTGGTTCATATTATCTATAGATCTTGTTTCTATTACTTTTTATACAATTCCTAAATCTATTTATTTTTTAGAGATAAAGTTTTTAAAATTCTAGTTATGATTAATGTGTGTTATCTATTTTTTATGAAAACATTATAAGAATGATATAGCAAATTGTTCAGGAATATACAATTACACCATGTTCTAGATATAAAATTTATCTAGTGATTGGAAATTAATGTGTACTATGCTATCTAGCACCATTAGTTAAACTTTTTTGAATTGTTCAAATATTTTAGTTGCACCTCTTCCTTTTCCATCTTGATCTGCCACTGGATTACTATGCCTTTGCTGAGTATATGCGCACCGATGTGTAATAGGCATGAAGCAGTAATTTAAATGAAATTGTTTGCAGGCATTGTATTAACCGCAACATTCAGTAAACTGACATAAATCAATACTGCTTTACAAAAAGTCAATTTCAAATTACCGATGATCTTCAGTGTTGGATACAAATATTCTTTATCAATAAAGCTTGTTCTTTATTTGTTAGACGGCCATTGCAGTTTCCACTAGTTTAAATCTTTATTTTTAATTGTTTGTTAACGTCAAATATTTATAGTCTAGAGACGACACAAGCTAACTAAGTGGTTTGTTCGCAACAAAATTGCTCAACGATTAAAAAATATTGTGAAACTTGCTGCTGTAAATTAATGTGCGCTATAACTAAAGACATTTAATTAAAATGCAGTAGTTAAGAATTTTCTTGATCAATGATGGTGGAATGCGATCAGGACTTGTTATCTTTAGATTCACCAACTCCTTGCACACCACCACAATTCGGAAAAATTGTAATAGCTGTTGGATGTGGTTGGGAAGGAGGAGGTCGGTCAAAAACAAAATTTGCTCCTACATAAACCAAAAAATTGTTAAAACTACGTTAATTTAAAACTATATAATGTTACATGTATACATATACAACATTACTTGTGACATTAAACATTTTTATCTGTATTCACTGCATAGCTTATGTCAGCAGATCGTCCTAAATAATTAGAGGCTAAAATAATTCAACAGCAAGCAAACAACCACAACTAGATGTGTACATTAATCTTAAAAGAAACATTTGTTTGTTTGCAGAATATACTTCGCCTAGCATAAATAAATATAACAACTTCTTCTTCGGTTCAAATTTTTTTAGATTAACGAAGTAATAAAGATCTTTGTACGCTAATGCATATGACTTCATTACGATATAGTATGTATGCAAACATGTATTTCTACATAATAGTTTTGCTGCCATCGAAATGTGCAAAACGATAGACTACCGTGGAATAATCGTAAAATTATGAAACTAGGATGTTGTAATTAACAATTTGCTAACTCGTTCAATTTGCTTACAATTGACATCAGCAGCAACACGTGACAACTAAAATTTTCGTTTGAATTTTAGAGCGCATTTTGTCGGTGTTGTTAATCATTTTGTTCGTCGGCGTTGTTTATACTTTCGTTTTAAAGTGTATTGAAAACGAGAGATAGCCATTTTGTATGACAAAGGAAATAATCTTTTTAAACAATCGAATAATAATATAAACATTCGGCGGCAAAATACCAACATGTTAACTGGAGTTTTTGCACTTGCTCTTTTTCGATTACCATAGAGATCATAATATACTATTAGTACAACAGTTTATACAACGACAAATTGTATTGCTTAGAGGATTGGACACATGCAATAAAATCATACAGAGGAAAAGGTGTAATTTTTGCAAAATATAGTTTATCTTACCGATACGTTGTAATCGCACATCATATGCAGCATGTTGTGTAGTACGTACAGACCGAAAGCTAAACACAAACAACGTTTCATCAAATAGAGTTTGTCATACAACAATCACGCAACTCCCTAGAACTTTAATTGAAGCTGCGCGCAAGCTAATGTAAACGATATCAATTGGTGCAACAATTTCTGTGTTCTTACTCTAGACACAACTATATTGCATTTTACCGAACTAAGGAGCATTCCGGAGAACCGCCCAGCCTTAGTGCGCAGCGTACTGCGCAGCCGAAATAGCGATGTCCGGTCCAGTGATAGAGTTCGCGGAAAGTGTTCCTGCGTAGGGATGAGTGCTTCGTAAGCTGTTAGAACACGATCGACGACAGCGTCCACTGCCTCTAGCGCCAAAGAATCTCACAAAACGCCAATTCTCTCGAATGTTGCCGGACAGAAATCGCACGAAAAGTAGGTCAGTCGTAGACAGTCTGAAAGTAGCACGACGGTTTCCACTGTTGTTGGATTGACCGAAACAACAGAGAGAACATTTCCGGGAACGTGATTACGTCAGTAAGGCTCACGTGGTCTAATGGCGCGCAAAAAACCGCTTCACTTGGCGGACGAAATTCTTGAAACGGCCCGTCAGTTTTTATATTTTAAACGTTCTTAACGTACATCTGTCGGGTTTGCTCTGAGATAGCGCCCAGATACGCAACTTGGTTAGTATAGATTTCCCATTACCGAGCGATAGGCGAAGCCAGCAGCTAGCGTAGATCTCTGGAATGCTCCTTTAAGTAGCAGTAAAGCAATTTTAGAAAATGATTAGCAAAAATATTTACCGTTTGGTTTAATGAAAGCAATTTGCAATTATCGTAAGCATTTTGCAAGGATGGGGTCAAACGAGAACTGCATGAAACTTTGATCTTTCGTGTTCAACCGCGATCGTTACAAGGACGCATACGTCTTTCTCGCAGTACAGCAATGTCTATACAATAGAAAATTTGGAATATTAAAAGCGTTTCATTCTTTAGCTGTCTGAGTCATTACTATATTTCTACTTAAATCGACTCAAAGTTCTAGACAATGTCACTTTCGCATACATTAGTAATTTACCCTTACAGATTCAGGTTAGCCGGACCGCTTTCTGCGAATAAGCTGGCGGGAATGACAAAGTGAAACAGCCGGAAAAAGAATGATCATCCCAATAGAAATATAAAAAGGTGGCAATATGACGCCGTTTGCTTTGTCGTTTGTCTCAATCCCGCCGCTTGTCATTGGTGCAATGGACGGAGTCACTTTACGACTCGTAAACCCAGTTAATTAAATACCCGTTTCCATTTTATGATTGTGACATTTAGGTAAAACCTAAAAACACTATTAGACAATCTTATCATGCGAAAATTGGTCAAATCTTGTTTATACATATATTTGCTTGTATTATGAGTAAATCGGCGCACCGGCGTATTGTGGTCCAGTTTAGGGGATGGCAAATTAGACCACAAACCACGCCCATTTTTCAACCAGAAAACCACGCCCGTTTTCTACTTTCCGAGACCGCAGTTTGTAGACATCTAAGTAAATAATATCAATTTCAGGTTATAAATAGACTGGGAGACTGAGTACCGTCAGTGTGCGTATAAAGGAGTGGAAACACCGTTACCGTCAGTGCCAAAAAGGTTTTCATAGCTCGCTGCGATCGACAAAATTAAATGGCATCTCGATGCCAATAGAATCTAGAAGACCAATTCAGTGCAAACGACGTTGACCAATTTAGTATTTCGTAATCTAGCGATCAGTATAGGTCTAGCTATAGTTTTCTAATTAATAGATAGAATAAACCTGTGGAGAAAGTACCGTGGAGTGCAAGCAAATCATTAGGTAGCGGAGCCGCAGGAGATTCCATTCTCCGGTCAATCGGGTTGTCGACCGTAATTATCTACACTTACTTAAAAATAATTGATGAATAGGCCCCTGCATGCCTTTTTGATGAGGTCTTCTTTGACTCTGCCATTGCCGGATAGCGACGTCTCAAATAAGTGATGGTCATGCGCATTTTAAGTGTCCACGACTTCTCGACACTGGTTTTATCATCCTGAAATAATGTGTATTGTCACAGAAATATAGTTAACGTCGTCGTCGATTGTCAACATACTACTCTGAGATTAAGCGGACTGTCACTGTTTAGTAATTTAAAATTATAGTTCTGCCTGAGCCGATATGACACGCCCAAAATGTGGGGCTATAGCCTACCCCAGCCCCCGGTGTTTTCATCGATTAGTACGAATGTAGAAAACATCCATGCACCAGACAGGTAGACCAAAAAACATCCAATCAATTTGTATTGTCGCTGTTTGAGAGACCATTCCTACATGTTTATGCAGTAATCAGAGTAAATGTTTGGATTTTAATTATTGACACATTTCATCCATTTCAGTCCTTTTTCTCCAATTGCTTCAGGCGACTGGCGAAAGAAAAGATCTTGCCATGGCAGAAACCACGCATGAATAGTGAAAACCTGTCGAAATCTGTTTCAGCACTAGCGCAAATAGTGGTTGGAGCATAAGATGCAGTTTTCAAACAAAGTGTTTGTGTCACGCTTTGAATGCCGCAAATTCTTGCGAGACTTTGTAGACTGCACAGAGACGTTACTAGCATGACATCGTGCTATAGCCCTCGATTACTATTTGTAGGCGTGGTCTCAACAAACTTTTATTAAATACGTCATGTCTCGAAATGCTCTTTATAATCATATATCGGGATACCAAGGCTTCACGTGTGAATCACATCTCCATATAGTATGAATTTGAATCTATTTGTATTTATATTTGTTTTCTTTTGCTATAAAAACCTTTAACACAACCGTCAATCTCCCAGGTACGCACCATACCTAACGGTATATGTGTAAAATTACGCTACGTAATATACATAATAAAAATAATATACATAATAGTAATTGAGTGTGGAGCAGACAGTGACTAAACACAAGCGTATAAACGATCTACCTTACTCGCAATAGCAAGTTTTATGCATTTAAATATGCCAGTTTGCCTCGCCTTGTCTTTGTCAGTTCTTCTTTCGGACGTCCGTACATTAGTCACTTTGCATTATAATTATAGTAAACATGTTTCAACCAGACGTTTTCAAACGTGCAGGAACGTACCTAGCTATGTTTACTGTGGGTCCGAGCACATGTGCATGTATGGAGTAAATAACTTATTAATTAAGTACAATTGTCTATCAGTTAATTTGAAGCCAATAAGAATTAGGCATGTCCAGTAGAATCGTCAAGTTTAGCCCCCTATTTCTAGAGATCACGCTAAGCCAGCCCTTGCATGCATACCGTAAAAACATATTATTTGAAGAACACCTTTTATCGATCACGAAGTCTTAATTATCACGAACAACTGCAATGTAATAACTGCAATATAATATTGTTCTCTAATTAATGTAAGTAGATCGCGTGTGGCCCTGAAACCCTTTAAATAACAAGTGTTTACATCAACTTTCGAATGACAACTATAGAAAAGTCCCAACGCTCGTTTATCTTTTCGCCATCTTGCCCGCCCTCTCATCACATTAGAAGCGGTCTGGTACCCGAGGCATAAGGTACGCCCAGAGCCGTATAGTACGCCTATAGCCATACATAGAGATGGCTCTAAGTACACTCTTTCTCGACCTCGCACAAAATCTGGGGTACAAAGATAATGAGTGAAGTACTTACCGTATGCAGTAGCAGTAGCAGCAAAATATCGCTAGCAACACAAGCAGTGCAAATGCTCCAAACGCAATTCCAATAACGATTCCAATAGACAGAGCACTGCTAGGTACCGTCTTAGTTCTTAAAACAATTAGCATAATATAGAATGATGTAACACAGATCATATGAAGCGATGACACCTACCTAGTTCTAAAGCAATTGTTTTGCAAGATTTGGCTGCAATTGCTCTCCGAAAGCTGTTGTTGCGTTGCGATCTTTCTACAAGAGTCATCACAAAATCTGATCCATTCGTCATCTGTTTCGTTTATGGAGCTGTTTCCTATTTCTTTCATTGTGACGTTCTTGTTTTCGACACAAACATTGCACAGCAAGTCTAGATCGCATTCTTCAGTTCTGTTAGACAGACATAATTGCTACAAAAAGAAATACGATAATATATTTTGTCAAGTTAATTAATATAATTACTACAAAATACAGATTTAGTTGTTCTAAGTTTTATCCACTGTATATATTGGCAAAGCAAAATTTACTATTAAATAAAAATATATTAAAATAATTGATAGCTGTATACAGTAGCTAGATTTGTGTGGTTTAGATTGCGTTGCTTGTGTGTAAATTATCCATCCTTTGGACGGTTTACTAAGTCATATACATGTTGTGCGCAAACCTTGGATAGGGACAAACCATGAATGTTTTGTCTTTCCGGGTAATTTTAGGATTAGAGGTAGGATTAGCTAGGGTTAGGGTTAGGGTTAGTGTCGTATGGATGAGGGTTACGAGTTAGGGTTAGGGTTAGGGCTATGCGTTAAGGATAGGGTTAGGGTTACTGTTAGGGTTTAGGTGTGCATGGTTTGTATTGTCGATCTATGGTTTGTAAAGGCAATTCATGGATTGTCCTAATCCGCGCTTTGCGTAAATCATGAGGTACGGTACAGTGGTATACAGCAAGTACGCAGAATGTAGAGATGGTCCTGGTTTAGGTGTGGCTCGATTTCTACACCTCCGGAAAAAAGAGAAGAAAAAATGTAAACCTTTCCTTAAACGGCATACTAAAATGCGCAAAAATTGGTCTACATTGAAGTACTTTCAGATTTTACAAAGCAAATCTAGAAAAACGAGATAAACCATCGCCAATTATGATATGGGCGTTGTTAAAATTAATTTTTGCCTTTCCTTTCTCCAGCCAAGGTTACTGTAAATCTATAAAATAATTGTTCCTGAAATTTAAGGATAAAGCCGAAAACGATCCAAAGTAATATTTTTGACATTAAGAAAGAGAAACATTCAAGGAAATGGTGATCTGCTGTTGCACATAACATTAAAACACCGGACTCTATTGGAAATTTCATTCAGTAATTTTTTGTGTTTAATAGAATATATAATCATTAGCGCTAACCTTTAAGAAAATCAATTTGCCAGATACATGTACTACATAACAGTAAACGTTGTATACGTAGCATTAATACAACAACAGCAGTCAATGCTCAAATATGCGACAATCATGGTTTCACAGAATATATAATGTACTTTTGTAACACGTGAGTATAGGCTCGAAAAAGTAAGGTTTAGAAAGTTAATTGTGCGATATGATGTGGCCACAAAATTAGTGACGTTTAAAATAATCAATGTCAATTTCGAATTTGATTCTTACTTCAGTCGGTACCACCAGAAAGAAAGAGAAAATCCAAAACGTTCTTGAATTCATGTCGCAGGACAATTTCGGATTTCAACGCTAAACACAACGCACCAAATTATTATTAATACTATCCATGAGTAATGAGTAATTTTAGTTTTATAGCTCCTTAAACTCATTTTATAAAACTTATTGTAAATATTGCTCTAGGCTTACAAATTGAAAGAAATGTCGTGTCTACATTTATAAGTTTTAAATGCACAAAGCCAGTCAGCGGAAGCAAGCGGTAATGCGCAGTTTCCATTAGTATTACAGTCTATACGTTGGACTGCGCAGCTGTGAACCCAGTGCATTTACACAATAGCCACTACATATGGTAATTGGGTTGACATCTATTTGCTAGACAAAGTATAGTTGTTACCACGGTAACTGAGCAGAATTAAATGAAACACCAAATGTTTATGTTTGACACAATTTTTAAATGCTGGTGAGAGCAAGAGACTTGAAAATGCGGAGTTAGACTACATTCTTGACGTTCCAGAACATAGTCTGAGTTTTCAAAGTCCCTAGCCGTGCTGCGCATGCTCAGTGTTAGTACAACAGAACTATTTACATGCTATTGATTCGCTGTATGCCTTATGTTCTTTTACAAACGCCATGACGATGAAAGAAAGTGATTAAACGCCGTCTAGATCAGATTTTTGGGAAACGCCCAAACACATATGGGACGTGGCAGAGAAACCGGAAGCCATGAGGAAACGAAAGCCACGAGGACCACGAGGAAACGAAAGCAAACGAAGACTCCGTGATATTTCCTGTCATCCCTAGGAGTTATAGATATAGTCAGTAAATCGCTGGATCAATTTCTTTACATAAATAAAGAATTAATTAGACAAAAAGATTCTAGTAGTATCTAGCTTACGAGTAACGCTCAGTAAGAAATAGATATATCTCTAGAGTTATATATATATATATATATATATATATATATATATATATATATATATATATATATATATATATATACCTGCGCGACTCCTTTCTGAAACAATTGATGTCCTGTTTGCACCTTGTCCCAAAATCGATTCGAACCAGACTCTGAATAGTGACGAACAAGAATGATCTACTGCAAGCACACTCACAACTCGTGTACTGATATAGGCAGGTGTTGCGGAAGTTGAAACGTGACTCAGCTTGGGGGAATTTACCAGTAAATAAACAAGCCGGATGTTAATTATTTGTTTGTGTAATTAATGATTCATGCACAACCCTGACCGTTATTTATGTTAATTAGTAACGTATAAAATGGAAGCATTACTACACTATTCATGCAGCTAAGCGGTAAAAAATCGGACTTTGCACCTGTGAATAATTCAATTTTCAAAGTCAGGCTTATCGTGGAAAAAATTCTATTGAGAGAAATTGTATAAGATCGAAAGAATTTTGCACGATTTTGGAGATTTTGTTTTCAGGCAATTTGATTTGTGAGGCATTAGCTAATAATATTTACACTTTGGGAGGGTGTGTGATTCTAACGTAACTTCCATTTTGCGTGTGTAATGGCTACAATGACGTAACGGGATCACCCAAACGGATATTGACGCAAGCGAAAGCTGAATCATACGACCCGAAAGCTGACTCCCACAATTCGACCTGGAAACTAACTCCTAGGCTATGACTCATAGGATAACGTAATCGTAGTGTGCACTAGGTAACTAGATACTCGGACAGCATTCTACTCGGTTGTTGTCTCTAAGAACAGTTGTCGTTGGTTTGTTAGTCGACTTAGTCCTAGAGTTGTGTGCGTTGACAGCGTCTCAGTCCTTACGCGTGCATGTACTTGATAGGAGATTATTGTTGGTTTCTCAATGAAGATCTCAAAGCAATCGATAACAACTGCAACAAAGCTCACAGTCAGTTGGCAGAGTTGGTTGTGAAAATCCAAATCTAATATGATATTCTATACGTGCAAGATCCAGAGGATTATTAATTTTTCAAGCGAAGCTTTGGCACAATCATCACGGTTTGCAACTGTCACTTTCTGCATAAGGTTGACCAAAACCAAACACTATATCAATTTGAC
>CAXXBX010000102.1:0-6609 GCA_964274945.1 Dehalococcoidia bacterium
TAGCACTACTCATCGCACAACAAAAGATCAAAGAAATACAACCACAGATGACAAATTGAGAACGATCAGTTTTAGTGAACGATCGGCAGTGCCAAGCTTACATACCGTTGATGCTACAAATCGATTCACTCCTAGCACTCCTCATTGGACAACAAAAGATGAAAGAAATACGACTACAGATAACAAATTAAGGGTGATCAGTTTTAGTGAACAATCGGCTGTGCCAAGAGACCATTCTGAGCCTACAGAAAGCTCTTCACTGTTTGCAGGTTTTATGCTACTCATCAAACGTTTACAACATTTTTCCATAATCAGCTTACATTATTCTATTTTCTACAGGATTGTCTCTAGTTGTTCTCATTGCAGCTGGGTGTGGTATCCTTTTTATCATTACTAGTTCTTGCTTGATTATCATTATTTGTTACAAAACAAAAACAGGTTTATTTCAATTAGATTCAATTTGAGTCATTTTATGAGCAAAATTTGTTTTAGCCAAGAAAAAGTGCAAAGATCCTTCTCATAAAGAAGACATTGCTAAAAAGTAAATATTTCAAACGTTTTAGTGATATTATGTTTTAAACATTTTTTGTGATTGCAGAGAAACTAGCATTCCAGCCGAATCTCTTGGAGACGAAACGTTACACAGCAGCCCTCACAGCAAATCAATTTATGAAAATATTACAGTGGCCATGAGATCAGAGTTATGTGGTAAGTATCTTGTAAACTGACCACCAAAATACAGTAAATCATCAACGTCTGATAATCATTCAATGTAGAGCCTTCAAATTCAGACCCTCACAAAAACCAGGATAACGAATCAGTAGAAGACCTTGGTATTGCTTACGATTTTGTCAGAACAAAGGATCTTGCCATTTGTCAAAATCAGAGATGCTCTACAAAACAGAAGTATAGCAATGTGCCAGTACTCTACGCTGCAGTAGATATGTCAAAAAGAACTAGCTGGCAAGAATGCACTCAACTCTCAAGATATCAGGTTTGGCTGTCGTAATTTATATTAAATTATGAAATGCAAATATAATATTTTGTATAGACTTTAGATGAGTGCTTAGAGTTGAAATCAATAAGAACAGAAATGATAGGCAAATCCTTGCCGTCAGACACTTACTTCTCACATGAGGCCAATACTACATCAGTCAGCAGCCACATCTATGAGAGACCCATCTTAGATACAGAGCCCGAGTATGAGTTCAATTTTCCTCAAGAATCAAGTTGTGTCACTGACTACACAAATTTATCACTCGAAAAACCAACAAAACCGCAAGGCTGTGACAATACAAAATCATTTAGTAAACGCAACGTAGCAACAGTCAGTATAGATGATGAACTTGACAAGATGGTAAAACCTGTAGACCTCAAGGTCACCTTAAGCAACTCTTATTTCTTAAGTAATATTGTAAATGTATAATTATAAATTTATAGCAAGAAGACTACTATGTTTGTGAAGAAGAAAGAGAAACAGAAGTTGATGATGATGAAGAAACCGAAGCTGAAAGTGGTTATGAACTTCCAACATGGAAAGGATCTACTGCATTTTCAAATATTGGCAATAGAAAGGAGACCATAATGACAGACGTATAAACCAACTTAGAAAGCTCTAGTCTATAAATGGAGTTAAGTCATAAACGTCATTAGTCAAATATACTACTTAATTGGATTTAGATAATAAATTTATTAGAAGTCACGTGATCATGTCCTAGCTCATAAAAATGTGTACATTGCGTATCACTTAACAGCAACATCTACCAAATTAGATTTAAAAAATTATCAATAAACTGAAAAGGTAAGGCAAAGTTACAACTTACTTCTATGTTTGTATTTTATTCAGCATTAATTAGACGGAAATTTATATTCATTTCTCTATACAAGTAAATCATAGTTGCCTTGAATGCTTGATTATTTACTAAAACTTATCACATACCTGTTGTTTATTAGATTTCCTAGTAAAAATTAATTTAAACAAACTGCGTTGGTGTGAGTAAAAGCCTCTAATAGAGGCAATTTCCATCCAGTCATGAATTAGGTATGACATATCATTGGAAAAGTCTTGTGTCAGTCAGTGTAGAAAAATATAAACAATATCACCGTCTGTCTACTACTCCTTTCTACACTACAAACGGAAGAACAGTAAACCAGTGTCACTGACACAAGGAGTGTCAATGACACAAGGAGATAACAGATTGTTGTTCTAGTGTGTATGAATTTGGTTTTGCATACCATGCAGCATCGAATGTCGTCTGAAATTCAACTAAAGCTGCTCATCGGTCTCTCGAATCGCAGAACTCTGACCTAAAAGACACACTGTTAGTAAACTTCAATTTAGATTTTTCTAGTTATTGGATTTCTCTGCAAAAATAAAAATTTTTTAGATGGTTTTGTGAAGACTCTGTGTTTGATTTTTCTTACCTTCGACGAATAGTAGACATCCTGCCAATACTTTTAGTTATCGTTCCAGAGAAGGTTTTGTCCTTTGTACTGCAGCGACTCCCGTATGCGGTCACATTGACTCCCGTATGCGATAACGTTGACTCCCGTATACGGTAACATTGACTCCCGTATGCGATATCATCGACTCCCGTATTCGATACCATTGATTCCCGTATGCAACACAAAGATTTTGTAAACAGATCAATTCCACTGATTCAAATACTTTACGCGTTATTTATAATACGACAATTTCTAACGTCTCGAGATAGCCATGCAACCTTACGAGACGTCTCTCTGTACCTTAGACTTCCATCTAGAATATTATATCCAGTACTAGACTATGGCTAAGCTGCTAGACTGAATTGTCATTTTTATGATAGATTTCTGGATGTGCAATTTTTCCAATTCTACTCTACGTCGATAGTTGAGCCTATATGTGCGTGGGAGCGTGTACATGCAAAGACGCGTTCGTGTTGAGAAGTCCGCTAGTTAGTTCCTTTTCCCACGTATACGTCAATGTCACTCTGAACACACTCTCGTGTCAGTTGATTTTCAACAGCTGGTCGTTATATGCAACTGTTGCAGATCACTTGGTGTCTAATTGTTATTTGCGACACATTCGTCACGCGAATTCTGAGAAGGAGTGGACACGCCCTATCAGACCACGATCATTGTATCAAAGTCATCTTTGACCAGCCGTTTGAAGCTAGTTAGTGTATTGTGTAGACAAATCTACATCACTTTTAACGTGGATTACAATCAAGAAACTGGTAATTGTGTCTTGCAAGAAGGGAGTCCCGGCTGTAGATGATCGATAATGAAACGATTCTACGTGCTCGTTGGTTGTCTCATTCTCAGTGTTGCAATCGAATGTGTACTTACTGAAAAATCATACAAATGTGGTAAAAGCACCTGTTTTTCTGCTCGCTGATTTAAGATTGTTAACTTTCTCATAGCTGATGTGTTTCTCATAGGACAAGGACCCCATTTCTACAATCCTCTCTTTTCAGAATATAATATTTATCAGCTAGTAGGACAGCCTGTAATTGTGCATATAGATCCATTGATCTTTGAAAACACATCGTTCAATTACGAATGGGGCGCTTATCCAGGATCTTCGACATTAAATCAAACAATTATTGGACAGTTGCGCCGTAATCGTACACTTGAAATAGCAAACTCAACGTTGTATTTACTTCTTAACAACTCGCGATACGACGGAATTGAGATTTCTGCTTCTTCTGTAAATATAAACAGAACTGCTATAGTGGGACATGGAAAAGATCTACCCATCAACATTGGCAGTAAGAATTACCGTTACCTTTCAGACATCTGTTAACTGCAAATATATCAATTTAGATCATCCTGTTATTAATTTTACAAACGTAACCGTTTGTAACACACAAATTTCTGTGTGTGTTGATGCCATTGGTACTCCACAACCTTCTACTACAATAGAAATGATGATAAGCAACAATGAAGTGGTGACACTGGATAAACCTTGTGCTTCATTTAACACGTCTGACAGTGCAACAAACGTTACATTTTTGATAACTATATCTAATTGTTTTAAAAATTCTACTGCTTTAATCCATCTTATAACAAGTGAGTTACTAAGATAGTCTTGATATCTAAATATATTTTATAAGTTTCATGTATGTAGATGCTTCAACTGCTGTGTCTTCTTGCACGAACAAAATTTGTTCACCTACTGACTTTGAAGATTCTGAAATAAAATGCATTTTATATTTAACAAGTACCACTCAGTCAGTTAACTCTACAAGTGCCAGTGTGTACAGGTAAGACTACATGTAAAAATGTTGGACACATCTAATTGCAATTAATATTTAGCCAATTTTAGTAACATTTAATTGTAGTTTTATACATATTTTAATACACGTATGTCTATTAACTGGCTGGTTACTAAGTATGTTGTAGTTGGTTTATTCATCACTTACTACACTTACTGTAGACACATGATAAAATGGAACATAATTTTTAATACTTTGTGTAGCTAACGTTCTTGTAGCGACCAACATTCATCAATCTTTAATGATTCTTAATAAGACAATTTTATGTCTAAAAATATTTCTTAGTAATTTATTTGTTTCAATTAGCTCTGATTTGGTCACTCGAGATCTAGCTGCTACGACTTCGTCTATCGATGCTGTGGATTACATACAAACAACAGATCCAAAAATAACCGATCGACTAAAAGCAACTTTAACTACAACAAATCTACAAGCTACAACTCGAATAATGAAAGATTATCAGACCAAACGCATAACTATACAAGATAATCAATTAACAACTTTAGCTACAACAGATCAACCAACAACAAGCGCAACTACAACAGATCAACAAACGGAGAGTCCGCCTGCTGCGGGTCGGCGAGCAACAAGATCAACTACAACAATTCAACAGACATTAAGCATAAGTACATCAGATCAGAAAACAGCAAGTCCAACTGTAGATGAAACTCAAACAAGTTTGACAAAAATAGATCAACAAACAGTAAGTCCAAATGCAACGCCTCAACAAAAGACAATCTCAGCTACAACCTATCAACAGCCAACAAGTCCAATTGCAACAACAACAAATCAACAAACATCAAGGTCAACTACAGATAAGGAGCAAACTGGTTGGACAAAAATAAACCAACAAACAGTAAATTTAACAGCAACAACCGCAAAAACAACAACAACAGATCAACAAGGAACAATCTTAACTACAACCTATCAACAGCCAACAAGTCCCATTACAGCAGATCAACAAACAAAAATTTCAAGTACAGCCAATCAGCAAATAAAAAGCAGAATAGAAGCCAACCTACATATAACAATTTCAACAACAACATCTCATCATACAACAATTGCAAGTACAGGAAGCACACAAATGGCAATTTTAAATACAGCGAATCAACATATATCAACAACTGATCAACAAATCAGCATAGAAGGTCGACAAACAACACATCCAACTACAACTAAACATCCTACTCCAAAACAAGAAGACTCTACCTCTCAAGGTTTTAACATAGTGTCACCTTAATTGTCAATGCAGTGTGACTAATTGTGTATTGTATATTTTTACAGGATTTCCTGCATTCGTCGTTGCAATTGTAGTGATTATTGTACTATTAGTGGTTGCTACAATTTTCATTGGAATCATTTTTTACAAACGTCGGAAAGGTAGCTATAAATTTGAGCTACTTTAATTAATGAAAGATAATATAAGTGACTAATTTCTATGCAGCTAAAAAAGCAAGGGCACTGCTTCAAGAGCTATACCTAAGAAGGTAAACAATTGCGTATTCAAATCTGCCGTCTAGCGCGCACGCACACACACTCACACACACACGCACGCACGCACGCACGCACACAACCACAACCACCCACGGGGATACATATAGAGTAATTAATAAAACATTTGATTAGCAAAATTGTTTTTTCTGTATCTTTAATAACTTAATTAATTATAGTAACAGATTACCATAAAAAGATTAGATTTGTTAGTGCTAACATTTTAAATACAAACTTTTTGCTGCTTACTTATTTCTTAATCTGAAAAATGATATACATACGTCAGATTTGGATGTACACTGTACTTGGAGTACAGACCGTCTGCTAAAATTTAATTAATTAATTAGTCAATTAGTGAATTAGTTATTGTAGTTTTAGTTTAACCAATTTCTGTTTAGTACCAATGCCATGGAGTTAACCTATGAACCACCCCATGACAAAGACGACATCTCAATCGGCTCATTGGAAACTTTGCCATCGAAGGCAGACCCCACCGACAACAATTCCCTATGGAACTCATCACTAGACATCCCAGCTAAACAACTCAAAACGTTTCCTGTTGTCTACGCAATTCCTAACAAAAGTGCAAAGTCAAAGATGAAATTCCTAGACTCCGACAGCCCGAATATCACGATACCTCTTGCCTATTTAGACAACAATTCAGCACAAAAGGTGTTGTTGTTTTCTATATTCTGTCTGTTTACAAACTAATTTTGAACGCACAATTTCAGGTTACACATTTAGACAAAGTCCTGCAAGTAGACGCAGAGATGTCAAGGAATGCAACAAATCATAATCCTGGACCAAATTATGCCAATACGTCTGACTTTGTCAACGCTGCGAAACGACTATCACAGTCCTC
>CAXXBX010000103.1:0-7427 GCA_964274945.1 Dehalococcoidia bacterium
GGCGTGCACGGTTGGGCGCCAAATGTCGTCGCGCAGGCGCATAGCTCACATCGGTCTGCGCGCGAGCAAGCAGTCTCCGCGTCGTTTCCCCCCCCCCCTCCCACCCTGTTGTTGGTGCTCTAATTTCTCGTCATGTCAGCTCTCCGTGGATGCAGTCTTTGACTCATCCACGTGAACGTGGAGCTGGGTCGGGGTCCGGTCTCGGTGGCCCGGACCATGGCCGAGCACCGACCTCCCGCGCAGCTTGGGGATCCGAGCCGGACTCCGCCCACTCTACATGGCCACGCCTTCATGGGCAGGCGGGCCATCACGGAACGGAAAGGCAACAAGAGAAATCCAGGTAAGAAGTTTGTTAGGAGTAACGGGAATTCAAATAGCTATTACAGACATTTTCATTCATGGGAGTAGCATCTAGTCCGACCAGTCCGACCATGGCCAGACCAGTTTTTGAAAAATAAAATTTCAACATATGCTCAGTAGCACTAATAGTACAGCCAATTAAATAAGTAATATATTCTACTAGTGGCAATACTTTGTGCTCTTACCTAGTAACGTGCGCTCATCACCCCGCCTTTTAGCGCGCGCTAAGCCAGACTGGTCACTATTTGCTTCCTACACCCATGAGCTTGTTTTCTCAACCAATGCCATATGTATACGTACCTTCAGCTTATCAACCAGTTGCATAGACAAATCAAAGTCCAGCGATACTCCCACAGTGTAGCAACAAGGTGGGCAGAGACAATTATCCGTGTCTGCACTACCATATCCGTGGTCATTCAAATAGAACAGAAACGCATTCAAGTCTGCAATCCCATGTGGCGTGCTAATGAACACAACGTCCGGTTTCAAATTCACCACCTCTTTTCCCACAGCCACACAAGAATTATGTAGAGCCCAGGCTTCCTGCAGAAGCGTATCGTTATCGGTTTTGAATTGTTGTGGGTCGAGAGCTATACCGCCTGCACATTTCACAGAATTCAGAAAGTGCGTTTCCAACTTCAAGTATTAGCTGACTATCATTACCATGTGGCATCACAAACGCTCCAGCCAAGCGGGATTCCACAGAGGTTGCATGGAAAGCGAAGAGAGCAACAACAACAATCAACATTCTGTGCACCAAGCCTCGCGCACCCTAACTATTGTGCGCGAGATTTATGTATGGCGCGGCGGTAGACGCGGCTCTGATATAGTAAAGCAGAGCCGTATATATATATATATATATATATATATATATATATATATATATATATATATATATATATATATATATATATATATATATATGGCTTTGCTTTATATATACTTTAGGTAAGACCGTCTACACTGCACGTGCGTGTGCGAAGATCAGGAGTGTGTCTATTACACGTGCATGTGCACGTGACTGCCAGAGTTCTGTAGACGCTTATCGCGTCCGGCTGCCGCACCCTTAGCCATTTAATTAACGTAGTTCTGTGTTTGGTAGATAGGCACAGGACACAGGACATGGGCAGGGCACAGTATGTCTAAACACGAACACCACTGCAGACGCGCTTAGCCTCGGTTCCAGACGCTTTTCCGTATGTACAGAGCAGACTATGAATTCAAAACATCCGGACACTTTCGGTCACGAGACACGAAAATACCGGATGTGTAGCGGATGCAATGTACACGTGTATTGCGTACTTCCGGCTGCCTGACCGCTAGAACTTCTAATACGGCTCTGTCTAATGTCTACGTTATGTCTACGTGGGAAAGATTGCCTCCCAAGCTTCTCGTGAAAGTTTTCTCGCACCTGTCATGCTACTCTCTCTGCCTGCTGTGTTGGGATCGTGTGTAAAAACTGGCACTCAGCAAGTGTAGACAACGAGCTGTGGAAGAGACAGCTGGCAATCAGACATTCCGTCAAATTACAATCGTTTTCAAAAACCGTATCGAGTTGGTACGAAGAGTACAAGAGATTGTACCTAGTCTCATCGACGCGTTGCACTCTTGCAGCGTTTCAGAGCAAAGTCGTGCATGTTTGCTTCTCAAACGACGGCCGCAGATGTTGTGTTTCAAGTCGATCCGTTATCGTGTCAGTGCAAAGAACTCTACAATACGAGAGGTGATACATACTTCTGGAAAGGGCGTTTCCAGCTACCGTGCTCTACACAATTTTCTCCCAATGATCGCTTATTTCTACTCAGTGCATCTCTAACAACCAAACTCTGCAGAGTAGAGGATGGAACAGTCGTCGTAGCACTAAGGAAGATATGGACATCTGTGTAGTAGTGTCTGGGCGACTTTGGATTGGTTCTTGGCTCCCCGCCTCGAGGGTAGTATGAGTGATGGTGTTGTTGCACTCGAGCTGCACTACTTAGATGATGATTGCGAGCAGATTTCATTGGCGAGAAGTTTTGCTACCAGGCTGAGCTGGCATCCATTGGCTACCACCCCTTGCATCGATCTTGTAGCTGTTGCTAATCCTGGAAGAGGAGGCAATCTGTCGGAAACGTTTGTGCTAGTTACAAAGCTGTACCAAGATAGACAAGAAATCGTGTCTTTCTGTCTGCCAGTAAATAGAATGATTTCTCATTTGTCGTATAGCACTGACGAAGAGTATGGATGTGACATTATGCAACAGATTGAAGGTGAAGATTGACCTCATTGGTGTGCCTTCAGGGTACTGCCTTTCACCCGACCATCGTTTCCTTTTTGTCATCATGACTGACCGTTAGCAGGACGTATTTCTATCTCATCTAACCACACCATCATCATTATATGAAATCGCTTTGCCGGAGTTAGCTATAAAACGATGCTATAGGGAATTGCTCCCCACATTTCATTTCTGGCACTTCATCTATCTGCAGTAAACAACCAGTACGTGATATGGTAAGTAAATTATCAATATGACGTCTTTAATTACTAACCTAACGGCTTTGTTCTAAAGTGGTGCCGAAGATGGGACTATTCATGTGTGGGACAGACATCGTGGTATTCTAGTCACTACGTTGGATGCTCACATAGCTCTGTGCAGTGCGGTTCTATTTAATCCCGTGGATGGCAATATGTTTGTAAGCATGAGCGCGAGCGCTTGGAGTGTGAAGCTTTGGCATATACCTAACATGTAAGAGAGGGTGCACCAATGCAGTGGCATCATACAACTTGTACGTACATTAACAAACGAGAACCAGTGATTGTTATAAATAAATATTTTCCCAGACTGACTGTGTCGGCCACAATCGTGCCATCCAGATGCCACCATATTATACAAGCATGTTGCAACCGTTAATAATGATGGTGTTTCTTCCTAATAAATTTGTTTGATAATGACGACCTTACGGTTTCTTCGAGGCTAGACTCATACCCAGTGTATCACAAGAAATTTTCAATTACCAAAAAGTTGGTCTCAATAAATTCATTAGACAACTGTCGATCGATTACTCAAACAACAAGAATACATTGATTTCAATCTATTGAGACCAGATTTTGATACAAATTATTGCCTTACCAATATTGTGAATGCCAACTACAACTCAATATCAATTGTGATCAACCGTACATAGAGCAGTGTTTCTTCATTTAACTTTGTGTAACAGCTATTACAATGACAGCAACAACGACAGCCAATAAGACGATACAGCAGATGGTCAGTGTGCATTTCTTTTGCCGAATCTTTTGCTTGAGTGTGACCGCCTACGAGCAGAAGGAACACTGTCTAAACCCACTACAGTATTTTACCGTATCAATTATAATCACCTTTGAGGTCTCTTCTTTTGCACGCTCTACTCGAATGGCAGAAGTCTCAACGTTTGCCTCTAACAGAGAGATAGCCACATGTAGAGATAAATTGTTCGACACTATGTCATCCATTCATACCAATTAGATCAAGCTGCTCTCCCTGGTCGGCAACTAGTGTCTATAGCAATACTAGAATTAAGCCTTACATTACAAGAAAATTGATAACAATAGACACATACTCCCATTTCAAGAAACATCTCGTGTAGGTCAGACATATCCCTGCCAATAAATGAATAATACACAACGTGAGCATTTCATTCAAAATGTCTACCAACTACGCAAGACAAATAATTTCAGTCCAGGATGAGTGGTGCAAAGTACCAGCAGTGTGGCCAGCAAAAAGGGGATTTAAATTAATATATATTAATTTGTTCAAAATTAATATTAATTTTTATCAACTCGCATGCTACTGTCTATATTAGAGATATACTATTAACTTAATGCTGCCAATTGCAACTTTGATTACGACACTGTGTCCATTAGCAATACACACTCTACCTAGTCAGTGTTTCCGCTAGAAAGTTTTAATTGGTATGCATAGCCAGTTGGCTAAATGAGTTCTTTCACTTGCAGCCAAACACTTGCTCAAAGGAATGCAACTTTGTAAAGACTAAGTCTACAAACCAGACTTCAAGCGTTCAGCGCCATCCTTCTTGGATTTTGTGCCAAAATTTAAAGGCTCTGTCAAAATCAAAGACTTGAAGTTTTGGCCCTTCTGTCTTCAGCATCATCAAAGTTCAGCACCATTGAAGTCATCCCCATCATATCATCTTGCTCGTGGTTTCTACCATCGATCTGCTTCCGTTTTACTTCGGCAGTCGTCTTCAGAACTATAGAAGCTGTACGCAGAGTGCCCATTATCTGTTGGACATAAACAGAGCATGCGCAAAAGATCGGTGCTTTAATCTGTGGAGCTCCAATATGTGGTGCCAACTACCATTCTGAGCGCACTCTGGCGACTATACTTGCAAGATTTGATTCAGGGAAAGGAGTACACGCTACACTGTAACAAATAGCCAAATTGGCGAAGACACGTTTACCACTTTATCACCAGCGACATCTATTTCTAGCATTTGGCTATTTGGCGACGACCCAGCGGAAACACTGACTAAGTCTGCAGTCTTGGTCTACCGCCGCAAACCCAAAGAACTGTACATGTATATATCATCTCGGTACTGTATAAATATTTAAATAAAATCACTCTAGTGGACTAAATACACATAGATGAGCAACCAATAACTGAGCCCCAATAACCCCAAAAACCCCATAGCTACGCCACTAAAAGTACATCAAAGAGATGCATGGTCAATCATTGAATGAACCCATACACAACAGGGCCGACCGAGAAGCTATGGTCACCCAATTTTCAAATTTCAACTTTAGCCAGCTTCCAGTCACAGAAATAGTTGATTAAATAAAATAATATATTTGGGGAATTTACCTTCATGGTGTTTCTCTGCCAATTGTGTTCAGTCTTGAAGTTATGCAAGAATGCCCTGCATACACTTGAAAGACCACTACACTTGACTATGTACAGTAGTAGTAAATCCTGTTAACAAAGCCAGCTGCTTTTGTAACGTGCGTTAAGTAACGCCCTTTAACGCGCGTTAAGCAACTGTACTTTTAAATTGCTTCAGTCTGCCGTGCACAGTACACCTTTACAGACTACCAACTATCAGTGACGATGTCGATTGTAGATACCAAGTAACGAGACACATGTCGTCATAATAAAACTCCTACGGCCTCACTGTGAACATTCATTCAGTCTGGTCCCCTACTATCAGTTACCAAGCATCCATACTTTGGCTGGTTTGATCGAAGTCACCAGTTATGCTAAAGCACTAATAATAATAATTATTATTACTAATTAATTAATTAATTAAGAGTCACAACACTGCTTGTTACCAACCAAATCTATAATTAACTAATCAAGTGTAAACAACAAACCCTTCCAGAGTCTTTAACTCTTGATGTCGTTGTCTAGTGAGTTGTTCTTGATGAGAGTCTTCGTCAAATTCCTGTACTAACTGAAATCCAGGACCAGCCGCACGTGACCCTCCTCCATACTCTCTCTCACCAGACCCAAAATCACCATCCATCCTTCCCATCCCGCCTGACAAACCTACAGTTGCATTAATATCAATCATGTGCTACACACAAACGGGAGATACTTTGAATTCGAAAACCAACCTGTTGAAATCGGATGCCGTCTCTGTAACTGCGTAAACCGATTCTGTTCATCCGTGAGGACCTTTGTCTCGTCCATCAGAGATCGCAGTAGACGATCGTATTGAGTTCGAACAGTGCTGTTAGAACTGAAAAACTAATCTATTAATATCAATTACTATAGTAAGATTTCAGTCCAAACTGACCTTTTAAGATGTGACTGACATCTCTGTTTCGCTTCTCGAGCCTTTTGTGCTGCTACTTTTGACAAATTAGATATCTGACTTCGTAGCTCGTTAGAGTCACGTGGTGTTCCGACTGATGATACTAAGTTTTTCATTTGCTTGACATCTTGGCTAAGACTCCGTACCAGCTACAAAGTATGACAAAATGCTTCATAAATTATGAGTCATCCACAAGACTATGTGGTCCAGAACCAAAACGAAAATACAAACAATCGGGTGAATGTATAATTGATTTTGATTTCAATGCTGTGCACCCCACACCTGGTAAATAGTTAAACTAGTTTCATGCCTCAAAACTATATTATGAATATGACACATGCCTAATGTACTTTCTATATGAGAGACAATAAGATGCTGTCTAATTAATAAAAACCTAATTGCACGATTATATACAAGAACACACACACACACACACACACACACACACACACACACACACACACACACACACACACACACACACGCACACACGCACACACACACACACACACACACACACACCACATTTGATCTGTTCTTGGACAAGAAAACATTTAGCAAATGAGATTCTGACAGACAAAGGTTTAGTCTAATAAAGTAGATCTAATCAATGTATTAAATATTTAATCACTAAATAATGAAACGTATAGGGTAATAATTTTCTTTCTTGGTATATATTTCTAATATATTTTTAAATATTGTCCATGTCAATAATATAGCAATCGCAGAAACTCTAAGAAACTCAGAACTTGCTACTCTATCATAAATCAGTTTACTCAGTGAGGCGAACATGTAATAATTTTCTAGAATGTTGGTACGTATTAACAAAAACTAACTAATTAAAAAGTTAATGAAAAAAGACTAACAAACGGAAAACCGAAACACGCCAATCAGTTATCTACCAATAGACATGACTTCACTAATCAATTCCTTCAATTTCTAAAAAAGCAAGTGCAAAGCAGTTTCGATCGGGTGTGTGTGTGTGTGTGTGTGTGTGTGTGTGTGTGTGTGTGTGTGTGTGTGTGCGTGTGCGTGTGTGCGGGCGCGCGAACACAACTCAGTCTCATGATGCTGTTGCGAGAAAGGTTGGTCCTTCGGAAGAATGCGAAGAATGTCTGTATCCCATGTTAGGGTAGGCTACAATCAAACAACGTAAGGCAACTCACGACAACCCCACATCGTATTTCACAAAGATTCAAGTCTGTAATGTCTAGAAAACGTGTTGGTCTTCGATTTAACGCATGCGCACTCTACCAGACTTCTCACGTCAAAACCTGA
>CAXXBX010000104.1:0-16655 GCA_964274945.1 Dehalococcoidia bacterium
ATTCCATTGAACAACCAACTTCTAGAACGTGAATCTGCCACGACAAGAAGTTTTACTTGTACCGTTTTCCACCCTTCAAATCATCTATACTTTACACATTACACAACTAATATCTACTATATTATCAAAATTGACGACTCCAATTAAATTGCACTAACACTAGTTGCGTCAATTCTACCAATGTATACATTGATTAAAACATAACCGATACCATTTAAACAAAAACCCAATTTAATTGATTAAGTCGGTACTGTCGATTACATGCATAAAATGAAGATAGGCAATTCAAATACAACGGAAGCACGCCCTACAGAGGCACAACGAGCACTTTTCCTTTGCTGGCGACACTTCCGGTATGACACCAAATAATTTCTGCCTTTACAACATTCTTGGCAAGTGTTCTATACGCTACATGTATCGAGCTAGCTATCGACCTAGACCAAAAATTGATATTACAAGATAAGCTGTAAAGAAGGTAGAAAAGAAAGCCCTGACAGTTACGTGGGCTTGTGAAAAGTTCACACAGTTCCTAGTGGTAATTATGACAGTTTCAGATCGAAACGTACCATAAACCATTTATACCTTTGCACCGTAAAAACATATGAACAGTCTATATCACCTGGAATTCTACGATTACGATTACGAATGGGCCAGGTCTATTTAATACAGTAGGAGTACGTCCTTGCGACCACCCCGAAACTAAGACCACGCCTGAAATACGACCGTTTCCGTCAGAAACTTTTCGAGGATCTCTGTAATACATTGCGTTCTCGGAAGTTGATCAACTCGGAGTTCAGAATAGCAACCACTTCTATGGTCCTCCGACCATTTTTATCCTTAAATTGCGGTCAAGCATAGGCAGGCCTCATCGATATTCCCGGATACAGCGCAAGAAAAATATCGGGATCAAGCTCTGCAGAATTCTTAAAGGGGAAAGAACTTTTGCGTTAGACTTTCTCATTTCAAGCATTTCAATTTCCATTTTCAATTTTGAGCAACAATTGAATATTGAATTAGAAATTGAAATAGCCTAGAAGTTGCTTGCAATTTCAATACTCAATTCTATTAAAATTGATAGATAGACTATAAATTGATTGATAGATAGACTATAAATATTTGCGGATTAAATGAATAATTGCAATGCAATTGAATATTGAAATTGCAAGCACGTTAGTTCAATTTTTAATGTTAAATTAAATTTTCTATTTAGTTATATAATGAATGTCAAATTTGAATTTGCGTGCATATTCGTCTATTCCATTTATTTTGGAGACAACTTTAAAATTAAATTAAAAGTTGACTAGCATTGCTTGCTCTTACAATATTCATTAAATTGTAAATAGAAATTGATTGAAGACCAATAGTCATTTCAATATTCATATACTTTGCAAATAGACTCAATCCTTTCAAACCGTCCAATTTTCATAAATTATGAATATTAAAATATAGCCTCTGGATGCAATTTTCTTTCTCCGTACTAAATGTAAATTGAAAGTTACCCGCAGTTGCTAGCGCGAGGATATCTCTCATAAACGGCATAATGACACCGCGCGGGCTGTCGCGGATGACTTCAATATTCAATGATATTGAAAGATGAAAGTCGTGTAGCGTAGCCACGCTCAGCCACGCTTCTGGCCACGGATGCAATGCAATTAAGCAATTGCACCTGCTTGTCGTCTACGGTCACGCCCAATCACGAGACATTCCTTGGGAAGCTCGTTGCATGGAGGCACGCTTACGGCATCTATAGTCAACGAGATCAACGTCTAGGCTGCACCGGAAGTTGACGCCTATTCGATTTGGAAAGACTCCAAGCAACTTTAGAGTCAACATTGCGTCGATCATTATATCTAGAAAAACGTGTCTAAACACGTGACGGGGAAGCCCCTGCAGCTACAACCTCACGCTAATGCCAGGTCGTCCACTTTCTCCAATCTCGACCTCCATGGACGAAGATTTTGTTTGCAAGCAAGTCGAAGAGGAAGCTACTCATGCTGTCATCAGTAAAGAATTTATAATTAGTTACTAGTTACCGACGATGTTTCCCTGACTTCGGGGACTCTAGCTTTATGGAATAGCAAACGATCTGTTAGACGTTTCTGCACAGTCAGAAATCACCGTCGATTTATGCCTCTGTCTGTACAGAAACGTCGAACAGATCGTACGCAAAGTGCCCGAAGTCATGGAAACATTCGCTTGCGAATAAAATCTTCGTCAACTTCGTCAACTTTGTCCAGCAGAATGCGGGTAACTTTCTATTTTTACATTTTAGTACGGAGAAAGAAAAATTGCATCCAGAGGCTGCATTAATATTCATAATTTAAGAGAATTGGATGAATGAAAAGATTGAATTGCAAAGTAAATGAATTAGGAATAATTGACAACGCTAATCAATTGTTAATTTCAAATCAATTTTCAATTTGTATCAAAATTAAAATGCACTGGACAAATTGGACCACAGCAAATTCAAAATTTGACATTTAACTTTTAAACCAAATTGAATATTAAATATAACAATAAAAATTAAACTAACTTGCTTGCATTTTAAATATGTCATTGCATTGAAAACAAAAATTGGTTAAAGTTAAGTATGTTTTCAATATTCATTTCAATCCACAAATAATTATAGTCTATCAATCAGTATTTTTAAATTTTGCCAATAGAATTGAATATTAAAATTGCAAGCAACTTCTAAGCTATTTTCAATTTCTAATTCAATATTCAATTGCTGAACGGTGGCCAGGTATCTCCAAAGAGAAAGCCCAGTTGATCCACCACTGTCCCACCAATACCCAAGATGCATGAGCAGGAAAGTACGAGAGCCTAGCTCTTATGCAAACACATTGCCAGACTATCCGTGGCAAGTTGTGGGTCAGATCTCTTTGAGATCAATGGACAGCGTGATACCTACTGCTGAATTATTATACTCGAGGTATCAGGAGGTGTTCATGTTGACTTCTACTACACGCAGCTACATTATAGCTACCATGACGTCAACTTTTGCCAGACATGAGATTCCTGAAGTACTGAGGAGCGACAAGCGGCCCGGAGTATGCCAACAAGGCAGTCAACAGACTCTCACGGTCATATGGATTTCGACTTATCACCACTAGTCCAAGCTTTCATCAAATTAAATAATGGTCTGGCAGAGCAAACGGTGCAGTCAATGAAACAGATGCTTAATTGAATGCTCAAAGGATATCCATGCGGCCCTAGTACCTTATCAAGCAACCACTTTATCTTGGTGCAAACTCAGTCCGTCAGAGTTGCTCATGAAGTGACACATTCCAACCACAATACCGGTAACAGTGAAATAGATTCAACACCAATGGACCTATTTGTCTCAATTTGGACAAGATGACCAAGATTCAAGGAGATCGAGTCAGAAACAGCTTTACAATAAGAGATATCACGTCCAAAAATAAAGCAAATGTTATTCAGAGGAGACAGAGGTCTGGTTAAACTATAACTAGATGATCAACACTTGTAGAACAGCAAGGGAGGACCATAGTCTCAAAAGCGGACCACAATTGATCATACATTATTGGAATTCCTTGGGAACTTGAGAAATCAGAGTCGGATCATTTGGGTCAAATCTACATCACCAGAAGCAACATTCATAATTCCATTATGCAGGAAGAAGGCTCAGAGTAGAGAATGCAGACAAGACAGGCAAACTGAAAGACTTTCTCCACCCTGATCGACACACACTAGAGTTGTGAGGAGAGGTGTGCGGTTACTAGTAATTAGAGTGTGTTTGCGGACAACTACAGACTAGACTATAGTCTAGTAGACGGTGTTGTGTTGTGTTACGCAAGTGTTCTCTAATACAGAACAATAACACTACAGTTACAGTAGCAACACGTTGCAACAGTCAGGCAGAAAGGCGGTCGATTGCGGTTTCCTCCACAATTAACGAAAGGCAACAATCGTGTTGGCGGTTGTTGGCACGTCATGCGGTTAGATAGATCATATATGAGTTGCTGCAAGGAAGTTACAATGTAACTAATTTTGAGCCGAATTTTAGATGTGTCCGTAGACTACGGTAGGAACGCGTTTTCGCAACCTTTGACCACGCTGGTAAGTGTTTCGATGTAAAGGAAGCGCTACCAGATTGGAAATGTGCTATTGTTCTGATTGTCAAAGAGGGAGGAGCTGGCTACACGAGACTACAATGGAATGAAAGTGGCAAAGCTCTGGTAATTGTATAACGCCTCAGCGGTTTGATGATACAATCTGTAGCACGTGCTGTTGTTACCCATCACTGAGAAACAAAGAGTGACGCGTTTGGCAAAGTCGAGTCGATGTCGAGAAACCGAACACGCAACTGGATGCTGCTGCGACTAGCATCTATCCAGTATATCCATAGAGACGACTTTTTCATACTTGCTGATATACTTCTTCAGATCGCTCTCCGCCAAAGTGAGGGGGAGGAGCCTCTTGCGCGCGAAATAATCACACTGGCTTGATGAAACAATCGACGATGTCTTGTATCCGGAACGAGTGACAATGATGGTAGGAGAAAATACGAGGAATCGACATGTAATACGAGTGGAGGACGAGGTGGTAGTTAAGATTTCTGAGTTCTTCTTCATGTGCATGCTATAGCTACATTATCTTTTCGAAAGTAACTCATTGTCTATCGTTAGAATAAGGACAATACTCATTGTCAGACAATATTGCATTAGATCATGTTACTCGACACCCTGTGTCTAGCACTAGTTTGTTAAGTCTACCTTGTAACTAGACATCTAAAATGTGTCAAAGGCGTGCGTAATATCGCCATCACAGTTTCTAAAAGGCGTGTGTTATAACACTTCATAGTCTGTATAGGAGCGCTTTATCTATGAATTGACCATACCATCCCGCTATTCTCATTCTTCTCGCGGTCCCAATTCACTTGAACACTTCAAAACTGAAAGTAAATCACCCCTATTGAGCATCGCTTGACAGTCGCCTTTCTACTGACGTTGCTTGTTCTATAGGTCACTGGAAACGAGACGACATGCTGTCGACATCTACTTGGGTCCAAATTTTCATCCTCTTTTCCATGTTTGGAACCAGCGTAGTCTTAAGCCATGAATGCCTAAGCCATGGGTAGCAACGTAAGTGATTACTCATATAGGTTGGTAAATGTACTGCACGGAGAACACAATATATATTACGTGTTCAAGTTACAAATAGTAAGTTGTAGCTTGCAAGATAAGTTAGCAGTTGTGGGACTGTAAAGAACTTCGGTGCTCAATGTTTCTAGAGTCTGCGGGATGCTGATTGCAGCAGTACATGTACTAGCACGTTCATAACTGGTTTATGTTATTGACTATAACTTGCAGTTTACAAAAGAAGATGCAGTGCCGTATGTTATCGACCAAACAAGTTGGACGAGTAATCAGATGCTGAGCACCTACTACAGTATTCGCAACCATACGTTTACAGAAAAGCTGTGGGAAATATCAGTGTAGTTATGCTACATGGTTCGACTTTGATCAAGGGCAATCCCGAGACAGTCATACGAAGACCATTACATGTCGGATCTAAACGCAACCGTTACCGCTTTGAGAGAATGGTATGTACAACACCTGAACGTGCATGAAGGTAAAATACACTCACTCAACCAGTAACCTTATTCTTAGGCATCTCGTAGTAGGACCAATTCTGGAAAAAGTTGCAAGAGAATGTACATCTCTTCAAATCGGTAAGTAGATATTGCTGTATTGTTAAGCAGTGGCGGATCTGGGATTTTGCTAAAGGAGAGTGGCGTGGTGACAGTTTCTATTTGTGACTTCAATATGAGCATTTCAGACATGTTCAGAAATTAAAGGTATAGGGATACTACACTCATACCTGAACTAGGAGAAAAAACAGAAGCGTAGTGTGACTTCTAGAAACACAGTGCTGCGGGACAAGCCCACTTTATAGACAAGCCCGTTTTATTGGCTAATAGTTGACTGATACAATAGAATCAATTGCAGGACCCAGGCTGGGAAAAAGAGCGGTGTATATACTATATACAACTATGTTGTTCACACATATTTACAGTCCCCAATTTTATGTCCACACTTGCAAATGATGGGGCAAAAGACCGGTCTAGGAGATGCCACGCTATAGTATACGCCCCTAACTGAGAGAAACGTAATAGAAAGTGAGTGAGACGACTGATGCTGAGTCTTAGTATATATAGGTCTTAGGGAATGTCACACGCCCTTGATCCCATGTCTACCTAGATTCGCCACTGTTGATAAATTTTTGCGTGTAGACTGTGTTCAAGAAATGGGAAAGGTGGAGATGGCTCAAGTCAAGAATCTGCTGGTCAAACATGTAATACAATACGAAAATATTGGTTGAGTGGACGTAATGTCAAGTCTTCTGTTCGTTGGATTAATCCTAGTCAGGTATATGATATTATTTTAACCTCTTTTCTAAATGACGTTTGTCTTAACGTTTTAAACAGAAAACAGGTGCGGCGTTTCAAATTTATTGCGACTTTGAGTCGTTTGGCGGTGGATGGAATCTTGTATATTCGAGTAGAGATGACAGGAGTGGTAACAACAACATGCAGAAAGGCAGCAGATCTACTGCTCACATTACTAGTCTTGATCCGGGAAACGCCAACAAACGCCTTGCATACGATGTGCTGAAAGCTATAGAAAATAGTCACGAGGATACAGTCAGATCATGTTGACTGGCTACCAAGAACTACCAAAGTGAGTAGGAAACTGTCACTAACATATGAGCAGCAACTTTGGAACATGATCATTGACTTCGATTTTATACAGGAAAAAACAACTTTGATTAAGATGTATTTTAACACACAGCTAAATCTGGAAAAAACTTCAACACGTTTATAGAAAGCGGTTTTGGCCGGTCAATATGGATCTTCTGTACGTGTGGACGTTTGGGATTTCTATGTTTTCATTTTTAGTCATTATACTCTTTCTAGCACTCCTACTATGGCACAGAACTTTCCAGTCTCAAACCCATTGCTCTTTCCTGGGTATGGTTATTAGCTATAGTTCGTCATGTGCAAATAAGAATAATTTTCAGCTATGAGCCAGAAGAAACGGGACTTGGTAAAGAGTCACGCTACTTATCGAGTATCATCTTCAAAATCATTTAATGTATAACAAGCTTGACTGACATTTGGTCTGACGAACATCTACGTAATGATGCACATGTTCGGCAACTACAATGGACGAACAGCCCAGGCCATCAAATCCTCTCCAACATTTAGGGAAAACATTTTTACCAAACCAGTGTAAGTTATGTTTGGAATTACTACATCTATCTGCAACTGCTAAAGCAAACTCTATTGTTTATCTATCTTACACATTCATACGGGTAACCTAACATTGCGTACCTAAGAGCGACATTCATGTCCTGTATGTCATTAAGTCTTTTCATTCGACCGTTGCAAACTATTTTGGCGGCGTTACAAACTCTTTGATAACGTTAAACGTCCGTTTTCTTAACGATTTAGATAGATTTCACAAGTAGCGCCCTTTAATAGAAGGAAAATGGCGTCTAAATTCGTAATACTTTGCCGCAATTATATAGTGGTTATAACAAGGCTCATAGCTGTAGAAGCGACGGCATAACACAATTTTAGCTAATAGTTAATGTGTTGTTAATTACTGGATGCAGAATACTACACCTTCTTTTGTGGCTGGGAGCAAAGTCTTCTGGTTCTGCTTGGTTAAAAGAGTTTGGAATGGTTAGTTAAATTATAGAACTAGTGTTTATCACTTCATCATATTCTTTATCTGTTGGCTCGTGTTGTAGAGATAAGCAATAGCGGAGGACACATTCTCGCCCCTGAAGATTGGAACAACGCTGAACCTCATAGCGTCCAAACTACAGAAAAAGGAGCGTGCAGAAATCGCGGTCTATTTCCACATCTTTGTTCGCTAACTCGAGTAATTGTAACAAACGTTACAGAGAATGAACACAACTGAGACAACCTTCTAGACAGAGATGTATATTGTTGCACGTAGCTGCATGGCGAAAACATAGTCAATGCTTTACCTAAACAGCTGCTGATTCATAAATTCAGTGCATTCTATCGATAGATTTCTTGCTTGCTTCGAATTACCTTATGAGTAGCTTTCTTTAATTAATTAAATATTGATTAACAACACATGTATTCGTCAGCTTGACCTGTGTGCACATGATAGCCCATCTAGTGGAATGTATACTATACTATGTACTATTTAGCATAGGCGTAGGAAGCACAGGGGCCACGGGGCCATGCCCCCTTCAATCAGAAGCCTAAGATCACTACATATAAAATAGGTCATGAAAGCGAGCTACAAGTGAAGAAAACGAAGAGCTCCAACAGACGACAGTGCAAAGCTACATTTGCGTAGAGACGTCTTGGGTACGAGGCTAAACGTGCGCCAACCCTAACTACAAAACTTCAAAATTGACGAATGGGAAACAATGCTTTTAGCGATCACTGAGGTTGGACTCCAACCTGGATGCCATTCCTACGCCTCTGTTTAGTCCAACTTTCACGATTGGCATGTTTCTTCAAATACAGGCGTGGTCTAGCTCTTCGTGTTCAACACCTCTCCCCTTACATTCTTTAACTCGTACTTCTACACGATGTACCTTCCATGTACTACCATTCTTCTAACGAGAATATGACGTGAAGAAAAGTTTTACTTGTACCGTCCCCCCAAAATTCATATATATATATATATAGATATATTGAAATTAGCGAATTAAATATCTATTACAAGTAGTTGAGTCAAATGTATCAACCTATGAAAGCTAACGTACATGTCTCCATCGATCACACAACGGGCAGTTCTACAATATGACTCCTTCCGCCATTCGAAACAAAAACCAACTTAAAGTCAATAGTGGTCGATTGCATTGCAACAAACGAAAATAGACAAGTCAAACAAAACGAGCGTTGTTACAGTGATATGTGTTTTCCCAGTTACAAGTATCCCCGCACACTACCACTGGACTGTCTAAATAAAAGATACGGCAAGAGCGCATGCTCCAACCCATAGTGGGTACGGTGGAATCAAGGTCGAGAAACATTCAGTCTACTTTGTGGGTTGCTGAATACGTGAGCGCGCACGCGCGCTCACTTGTGTGTGTGTGTGTGTGTGTGTGTGTGTGTGTGTGTGTGTGTGTGTTGTGTGTGTGTGTGTGTGTGTGTGTGTGTGTGTGTGTGTGTGTGTGTGCGCGCGCGCGCGCGCTATTGCTCATACTAAAGGGCTACTTAAACAAAACTCGAAAATTTCTATATGATAGTTTTAAGGTATAAGTACCGGGGAAAATAATCTTAGATTTTAAAAGCAAGGTTTCTATAAGAAAATTTGCGCAGTAATGTGCTTCGGTTGAAAGCATCCGGTTTCGAACTAGTCTCGCGTAGCCAGACCATCTCCGCCTACATCCTTCCGGCGAAAGATAGTCTGGGGATATGCCTAATCCATCCTTGTTCTGTGCTCCCCAAGCATCATGGGAAATAAAGACCTCTTATTTATAGATAGCAAGAGGTCTACGTAGGTGTTGCTTAATCGCATTTCCGCTCGTCTCACGTGTGCTAATTACTGGTTATTTACAGTTGTAATTAATTAACAAAGATGTATGTCTGTGAACGGACGTTCTTTCAAAGAATGGAGAGCTCGTGTGAAACGTGGTTACCAGATAACGCATATAGAGCGAAAACAACACTATTGCTCTCATCCTGTATTGTAATACTAACAATCGATAAATGAGCATTTAGAGCAATGGTTGCTACCCAGCCCTCACTGCCTACTACCTTTCTACTTTAGTACGTCAGGGTCCGTCCTGTTCAACAGTTTTCTGCATTCGTACTGGCCAGAGAAGGCGTTGAAAATGTGACGGCGGCGAAATGGAAGAAGTGTGTCGACAACGTCATCCAGAAAGTGGAAAACTATTACAGAACCTCAGACGGCGTGCTAGAACAAGCGGTGGAAAGATTAGTAGGAGAGGAGAACTCTTCAGACAGTTAAGAGATCCTCCTAGGAGACGACGAGAATGACAACAATGATTAATACAATTAGTCTCGTGGGTGATATTTACTGGCGATATTCTTTGTCGGTAATCCATGGGAGGAGTCTCTTTCAGCAAGCATACTGCATCTACTAACATAGGATCTATAGAGTTAATTTGTCCGGAGATCTGATCCCACCTAGTCACGTGCTCTCGAATGATATGTTTATTAGCGGCGTAGGGAATGTACTTGCCGATCTACAGGAATTTTCCCACGGGTTCTCCATTCTTTGAACGGACATTTTTTAGTAATCAAAAAGAAGACATTTGTTCGTCAATCTTGTGGACTTTGAATAGCGTGTTGAACACAGTAGTGGCAATAACCAGACAGATTAAAGCGTGAATTCCCACAGCCACGTTAATCATGCGCTTGATCGAGAGGCGTTTTTAGTCCCTCGACACGTCAGACAAATACATGTAAGAACACAAGGCACTATAGCGGCACTCTGCATTCAAACAACACGCTAGCACGAGCATCATAACTAAACAAAAGCACGTCCCATGCTCACGTCAGACGTACAAGATCACGACAATAGATCTAAAAAATCAGACGTCGAGAGGTGAAGAAGCATAGCCTCACGAACAATTTGGCCACAAAACGTAGGTCCCTCCTGCAACAAGACAGCAGTTCAAGGTCTACAGGTCGAAGAAAGAATATCTAACTAGCGTATGTTCACACGCATGACCGTAATCATCTCAAGCCAAATGAGGGAATGCGATTGCGTAACACCTACTTAGACATCCTGTAATCAAATAGCAGCTCTTTATCCCCCACGATTGTGGGAAGCGCAGAACAAGAATTGTATAGGCATATCCCCAGACTATCTCTCGCCGGAAAGATGTAGGCGGAGATACTCTGGCTACGCGAGACTAGTTTCGAGCAGTAGATTCGGGGGAGTGCACAAATTAGTTCCGCAACATATTGGTTGTTTCATTGTGAATAGATAATTTGCAACCAACCAGCAGCAGATTAAAAAGTGGTACGGCCTAACGCACGGTAAAGGGCGTGGCTTTTAATTTAGTGCGCGTTAAAGCAAGAGACCAATGCTCCAATTAATAATGATTATTTAGTAAACTTTCCAAATAGTGATTCCCTGTGCTCAGACCCTGCTACGAACCTATTCCCAATCTCTGCTAAATCTAAATCATCAGTAAGGTCCTTGTGAACGTGCAGTACCATACAATTATTAAGCCTGATTTGGCTCATTGTGCTTCGAAGGTAAGTCTTGATTCGTCTCATTGCACTGAATGAGCGTTCGCTTACTGCATTCGTAGCTGGCATTACAAGAATCAACCGAACTAATGTTGAGACTTCACTCAGTAGCTCTTTCTCAGCGTCACTCAGTTTCTTGAAATATTGGACCACATCCATTAATGTGACAGGATATCCCTCTTGTACATGACCACTGAAGTCAGTACCAAATATAGCTAGTTGTGTCTTTAGCAAATCAGATTTGAAATCCCCTGAATACAGATCAAGAGCTGCTCTTAATTCATCTTCACATGCTGCATTCACAGCACTTTTTAGCAACAACGTTTCAAGATTGCTATATGTCCTGTAACCAGGTTGGTCAAACCGATCTTTGATACATGATATGATCAAATCAAAAGCTTCAAAGTAAATCCTCCTATAGTGGGCCTGTGCAGTTTCTGGAAACTCTGGCTCTGCATTCCAATGATCTAGCCTACGTGGTCGTTTTCTACGCCGAGGTGCCTGAGGTTCTCCTACAATCATTTCTCTAGCAGTTTCAGTTGCCTTCTTCCAAAATGCCTCAAATCCACTATCTTCTCTCATAGATTCCAAAGTCCTGACTGTCATTGATGCAACTGCTTGTCCTTGGGCAGCTGAAAAGTTTGTATGTTGAAGAGTTCTACTGAGGTTGTCACTATGACTAAACAGCAATCTTCCCAGCATAACTCCAAAGAGAAAAGAAAACGTCTTCATCTGGGCTGAGACTCCCAAAATTCGTCCTCTCATTTCCGTCTCTTTGACGTCACCCAGTGATTCTTCCCAGAGTTCCTGAATTGCTGAGTAGTTGTCTACAATGCTTTGTAGAGACTTTGCCTTTACTGTCCACCTAGTTGGACATAGCACCCTGAGCCCAGGGGTGTCTGGTGAATGGACGTCCTTCAGTTGCCGTAAACAAGCATCTCTCTTCGGTGACTTTTTTATCAATTTCATGATTTCATATGCAGTGGTCAAAGAATTGTGCATGCAGTCACAGCGCTTCACCGTATCAGAACAAGCTAAGTTCAAAGCGTGACCATAACAGTGAGTGTAAATTGCTCTAGGTTCTTCTTGAGAAATCTGCTTTGCCACGCCCTGTCTCCTACCAGCCATAGCTCCTGCTCCGTCATAGCATTGTCCTCTGGCTTTGTTCAGAGATAAATTCAGTCTAAGTAAAACATCTCTAACGACATGGACTATTGTCTTAGCATCAACAGTATCTACCACATGCAGTCCAATGAACTCCTCATGTGCAGCAAACCACTGATCCACCCAGCGTAAGCAAATAACTACCTGCTCTCTATTAGAGGAGTCAGTTGTTTCGTCAGCCATGATAGTGAAAAACTTGGCACTGTGAAGTTTGTCAGCAACTTTCTCTAAACTTTCAATGCCATTAGCTTCAGCAGCTCGTTTTGTATTTCAGGAGATGTGTACTTGTCAGTCTTTCTAGTCAGCCACGTAGAAAGACTTTCACTATCAACTGCACGGAGTCTTAGAAGCTGGGAAAAATTGGAATCATCTTCATTGCCATCACCTCGCAAGGCCAAGCCTTGACGTGAAAGAAAACGTATATTCTGTATGATTTTTAATAAACAAACTCGCCGTTCTTCTTTCTCCACGGCATGCTGTGATGACAAACTTTCACCCACATCGGGTATTGTCTTGCCAGCAGACAGTATCTTTAGTGCTGCATCTTCATGACAGGTAGACTGCTCATGTTTGGCAAAGTTAACTGTGGCGTCTTTCCAATTAGTATAACCATGAGATATAAAAGACCACTCCAAGTTGGGTGCCACAAGCTTCTTTTCCTTGTACGCCTTTACGCACGTATGACAGTATACTTTGTCCTCACCTTCCACGTAGTGAAGCCACTGCCACCTGAAACCGTTAGCTAATCAGTTATTACTGACAAAAGTTGAAAGGAAGAAAGGCGTGGTACACTACACTATACAGCTTAATTAACTTAACAATATGTTTCTCAACTAGTTACCTCAAAAACCATGCCGGCTGAAATGGCCTGTACACGACGCTTTTCTTCCCAAATTGGCGCTTTGGAAACTGAATGGCAGTAGGCTGGTGAGGTGACTCACTTAAAGAAGGCGTTGATCTTGTATCGTTTTTCTTTCCAATAACAGGACATTGGCGGAGAAAGAAAGAAGCCGGATGAGGAGCTTTCGCCATTGTCAATAACGCGCGTTATCTGAGGCCAAGAAGAGGGTAGCCTCGTACCCAGGCCCTCTGTATGTCTACCTGTGTGTGTGTGTGTGTGTGTGTGTGTGTGTGTGTGTGTGTGTGTGTGTGTGTGTGTGTGTGTGTGTGTGTGCGTGCGTGTACGTGTGTGTGAATGTCTGTCAGTCTGGTTTCAAATTGAATGCCTCCTTATATGTGTTTGTTTTTCCTCTTCTCTCTCTTTCGCTCGCGCAGAGAAGGGTCTGGCTAGGCGAGGCTACAAAAAGTGGTGCGGCCATGGCCGCACCAGCCGCACCGGCTCCTACGGCCCTGGTACTATAGCCCGAACGGTATTATAGCCCGTTCACACTAGCACGTCTTCGAAGCCGAGCCGAGCCAGCCCGGGCCAGCTCGGGCCAGAGACTCGAGCCAGCCTCCGTTCACACTGCTTGTGGCGTTAGCGGCTAGCCCGATTAGTAGGCGTGTGTTTTGGCACGCGCGCTACCTTAATATAATTACCTTAGATAGCTCAAACTGCACGCGCTAGTACCGTACTAAGTGCTATGGATCGACAACAAGCTGCGCGCCTTTTCTTCTCCCTCGTGGTTCGTCAGTCAAACGCAGAAATGCATATGGTGTCTACGAGAAGAGCGTCAAGCAGGAGAAGATGTCGCATCCACCCTTCATTTCTTCGTCGGCAGCTGCAGCGGCGGGAAACCTGGACTACTTTAGCGTTGCTTTTAGTTCTGGTCAACTCTGCTTCTCCAGAACGACAGATATGGAGCTACCCCAGGTAATGAGTATCCAAATAATTGTAAGCTGTCATAACTCTCAATTTATTGATTTCTGGATGCGTATAGGTCAAGTGACTGGTGGGACTTTGTCGTGCAGAGGACATTCTCTGCACGTGACTGGAAAGAAAATTTTAGAATGTGTAGAGAGAGGTTTTTGTATTTGTGTGAGAAGTTGAGGCACGAGATAGAACCTGAGGTGACACATTTAAGAGCCTCTATCTGCATTGAGAAGCGAGTCGCAGTCACAGTCTGGTACTTGGCAACAAACGTGGAGTACCGTACAATATCCCACCTGTTTGGCATTGGCAGATCAACTGTCTGCTCCATTGTTCACAGTACGTGTCGAGCTATCGTTCATTGTCTTATGTCTGGTTACATCACGTTTCCTACTGGAAAAATGCTAACAGATGTAGTAAAGGGATTTTCCCAGTCCTTCAATTTTCCCCAGTGTGCAGGAGCAATTGATGGATGTCACATTCCAGTTTCTCCACCAGCGCTCAATCACACCGACTACTATAACAGAAAGGGATGGTACTCCGTGATTTTACAGGCTGCTGTAGATCATAAATATCTGTTTCGGGATATAAATGTTGGCTGGCCAGGGAGTGTGCACGATGCAAGGGTCTTGGCCAATTCCTCTATATTTCAGAACGCAGAAAGTGGATTGATATTGAATGAACAGCAGAAAGAAATTGAAGGGTGCACCATACCTGTGTTTCTTGTTGGTGATTCTGCTTATCCCCTGAAGAATTGGCTCCTTAAACCGTTTCCACATAATGACCACCTGACTGACGAAAAGAAGAACTTTAACTATCGAATTTCAAAAGCTAGAATAGTTGTGGAGAATGCGTTTGGTCGCCTGAAAGCTCGATGGAGGCGTTTAATGAAAAAGAACGACATGCAAATTAGGCATGTCCAGCATGTTATAGCTGCCTGCTGTGTCCTCCATAATGTGTGTGAAATACATGGGGATTCATTTGATGATGACTGGATGGAAGAGACTGATTTGCAACTTCAACATGCTGAAACGCACACTGTCAGAGATACTGTCAATGATCGTACAGCAGCAATTCGAGAGACTCTAGTTTCACACTTGGCAAATAGTTAATTAATTAATTAGTGAAGTAGGTGTGATGTGGTCTTCCAATCTATTTTCTCGAATTTAACTTCACTGAACACAGTAACTTGATTGAACTGTCTGTCTGTCTGTTTCTCTCGCTGTCCGTCTGTCTGTATTTGAGGTCAAGAATCTCAGTAATATCATTAATTAACAAAGAACAACTGAAAAGTCAGATCTATTCTTGTTGGGAAGGCCTGTAAGGACCACTGTCTTCCAGCAAATTGGAAAAGCCCCAGGGTTGAGTGAACTGGCCTGAGTGTTGGGTGAATTGACCTGATGGTTGGTTTCCAAACCCTACCATCATCTGCATCATTTGCAGCTGAAACTCCCTTTCTTCCCTTCTTCTTCTCTCTTCGTACTGTCTTTCCTCCCTTCTTTTTCTCTCGGCATACTCTCTTTCTTCTCTCAATCTTGCATCCTCAAGCTTCAGTCGTTTCTCTTCTAAATCGATTAGAAGTACTGAGTCTGCCTCTCTAATTTCTTTCATGCCAGCCATTATTGTCTGCATCATGTCTTTCATTCTATCTCTAGTCTTGCCTTGCCCCTCCCGTGCTCTCTTCGTTCCGTTTCTCTTTTGCTTTGCAGCTGTGGGTGTATTGGCAACAGGAGAAGACGGACATACTGAGCTTGTTGGGGTAGATCTACTTGTAGTCCCTGTTGAGGAACAATTACTGAGGGCAAGTTCTCCCACACAGCTTTCATCACCGTAGTCATCGAGCTCAATACCTTGACTGCCACTTGCATCGCTGTCTACAGCTGTAACGTCGGTATGCGCAGGATTATTCGTACTCTCAAGCACAATAGGCGGGCAAGTCGCTGGCTTATGACCTAAAATGGCGTCCATTGCCTCAAAAATCCTACTTGAGCGGCGTGCTCTCCCACTCTCATTGTTGTTGTCCTTTACTTTTCTATAGTCGGTCTTCAATTTTTTGATCTTCTCTCGACACTGCGTGCCTGACCGGTTGTATCCTTCTTCCTGCATACGCGCTGCAAGCTTTGCGTACACTGCTTTATTGCGCGCACAACCTTCAATTTGAACTTGTACACTCTCTTCCCCCCAAAGATCAATCAAAAGAAGGGTTTCTTGTTCTGTCCACGCCATAGTGATGTATAATAGCTAGATTGACACTTTACGCTCATCCTAAAAGAATGCAATTGATATGCATGCTTACCGTCTGCCGCCTGCTGTAGCGTCCAGCCCAGCCCCGTTACCGTTCACACTACATAAACGAGCGGAGCCGAGCGGAGCCGAGCCGAGCTGGCCCGGCAAGTTGGGGTGGGCCAGCTCAGCCCGGCTCGGCTCGGCACGGCACGG
>CAXXBX010000105.1:0-4863 GCA_964274945.1 Dehalococcoidia bacterium
AGTCTTCAGACAGAAGGTCGTCAAGCGAATTGATCTCTTCTCCGAAACTACAACATCTTTGGTCTCACCCGATCTGACTTGTACTTGATAGACTGGCAAAAGCGTGACCTGCCACAAGCCCCTATTCTTTTCTGGCTGCAGCAAAAAATCCGTCCTGCCCAGATTGACGTTTTTATCAGCACCGAACTGTCCAGCCAAGAAGAAGACACCGAGCTACACGAGATCATCTAGAGCCACATGATTTATGGACCTTGTGGTTGCTTCAATTCTAACTCTTCGTGCATGCAGGATGGTAAATGCACAAACAGCTACCTTAAGCAAGCCTTGAAGGGTACTCAGACTGGTCCCGATGGCTACCCACTCTACAAACGCCACAAACTCGAAGATGAAGGGTCGACAGCCAAGAGCAACTTTCGACTCTGTGGCCAATATCAAGAAGTCGCGGAAACAAGAGCCTTACGGAAGGCGTGACTTTCACTATGGCTGGAGACTTTAGGCAGACTCCTCCTGTTGTTTCTTGAGGAGCACGAGCTGACGAGAAGCAAGCATGTGTCAAATCCTCGTATCAATGGGGTCATTTTACCAATCTCAGCCTCAATACTAATATGAGGGTCCATTTGCTTGGAGATCGCTGGGCAGGCATATTTTCTGAGCGTCTTCTTCTGCTAGGCAATGGCAAGATGGAGCCTGATTCTGATGGTCAGATCACCATGAAAGACATTGGCCACGTGGTCGAAACCGAAGAAGAGCTGATAAACAACAGCACCTCAGGGACCACAAATGGCTCTGTGATAAAGCAATACTTGCCCCGAAGAATAATGCTGTGCGACAGATCAATTCGACCCTTCTCCAGCAGATTCCTGCACCCGTTCAAGTCTACAAATCAATCGATAAAGTTTACTGATACTTCCTAGGCAGTCCGGTGTTCTGGAGATCTTTCAACTTACTGAAACTACCTGGTGTACCTCAGCACAGGCTTGAGCTAAAGATTGGTGCGCTCATCATTCTTTTACGATACCTTGACCCTTCAAAGCTTTTTAACGGTACATGGTTGTGGTTATGCAGCTCCTACCCCATGTAATTGAAGCAACCATCACCACAGGCAATAATACAGGACGCAACGTCTTCATTCCAAGAATACGAGTCAGGTCTTCTTATCTCGCTTTCCAGTTCAAGCGACTTCAGTTACCTGTGCGTCTCAGCTTTTCAATGACGATGAACAGGGCTCAAGGGCAGTTCCTTAACATTCTGGACTCAGTATTACCATGCCCTGCTTCTTACATGGCCAGCTATACATGGGATGCTCAAGGGTCGACTCCGACGTATATATATATATATATATATATATATATATACATACATACATACATAAATACATACATACATACATACATAGCAGATATTGAGATCGTCAGTATGAGAGTAGAAGCTGGTATGTTCAACCCTTACTACAGGGTAATTCACAGAGTTGATTTGGAGCAACGCAGCCACTCTGAGAGTCAGAGTGACTAAGTTGCTCCAAGTCAACTGTATGTAATAAGGGTTGAACATACTAGCTTTGACTCTCAAGCTTGTCACGTTCTCAGATAGTTCACACGGCTGATTTGGAGCAACTTAGTCACCCCGACTCACAAGCTTTAACCTTGTCTGGCTCTCAACAAGAAAACCCGCTTGACTCGATCTCAAACCGCTAAAACATCAAACCATGCAGTTAGAAGCTCTTGTTTGCTCAGGATTACTGAACCTTGTCTGATATGTTAGATAGAGCTAAAGATATTAATTTGAGTAATGAGAGCTATGTACGTATCTTGACTTTGTAGCAAGATGGTTAGCCTTTTTAATCAAGAAAGTGAATTTTTTATTGGTGATATTCATGTTACGATCTTCCTGTGTTATCCACTTTCTAATGAATGAATATATCATTAGCAATAATTTCAATTAAGTCTGTTTGTGTTCTGTGTAGACATCGGAGACAGCCAGTGGAGAGCCAAGTTCATTTGTGCTTACAGGTAACAACTATCTAGCACACTTCCTAAGAATCTGCCTGATGCACATGCCATCATTCATAGAGATATTGAAGAAAATCAATCTAGACAGTAGGTAGGAGACAAAGTAGCAGAAGCAAACATCTTTTAGGGTTATTATAGAAACTCACAACTTTCCTACAAGCCAAACTAAATTTAGTTTAAAGAATCTTTGAAATACATTGTCATATGTGTTAATCACAACAAGTACCCTGAACTATCGAATCTAAATAATTGCTGGTGTTCTCCACGTAGTAAGCCATTGCCTTAGTAAGTATTCTGACTGTGTGACATTTGTATATTGTAATAGATTAAAATTGATAGTATAGAATTACATAATCTCTATATACATATTGCAATTTGCAGAAACACACTCAGAACTGTGATCGCTTTTTATGCAAATCCATGCATATCAATTTCCAATCTTGTTAGAGTTTGTTTAGGCAATTTTTTGCTCTTAATTTCTAGCCAATTACATGTATTAGATACATAAATTTCATTGGGTTTTAAAAAAATTATAATGATTATGTAAATAGACATTACTGCTTTATCTGTTCAATTTCCAAATATTTATTCAGTTTTGCATCTGTAGATAGTGAAGCTGACAAGGAAGCAACACAGACTGAGTTGAATAAGCTTGCACAACTTATTCAAAGTAACTGGGAAGAGGTTGCTTCATCGCTTGCACCAGACTTGTTTACAAGCTCTCACATGAACGTTATACGACAAGAGCATACTAAACGAAGGCTTCAAGCTCAAGACATGCTAGAGAAATGGAGGAGCTCACTTGGTATCAAAGCTCATCGTCGTTTGCTGATTGAGGCATTGATTAGAGAAGATCAGAGATATCAGGCTAATGAGGTTTTTGGAGTAGACCTTGTAAAGCAAGTGTCACCACAAAAGTGAAACTTTCTCGAGTATGAGTGACTCAATTGCAGTGATTAAAACTTTAGCATTTGTAACCATAGTAACAACGTAATGTTGCATCGGCTGTTCAGTACTTTACGTATGACGGGTTTTGAAGTCTTGATGAGTAGGATGAGCAGCCTGATGCAACATCAGTTTGATTTGGAACTGTATATATACACATATACTTATACGTATGATGACTTATTGTACACTCGATCCTCACTCAGTCTAGAGTTGCTGTATTTCAGGATATGCTGGATGTCTGTATGCGCACTATAATAGGGTAGAGTGACAATGTTGATTATCACTTTCGTATTCAATTTATTAATTATATTTTGTATGCTGATTGACGTTTCTGAGCGTTGAATGCTACTTTGCCACACCCACACTGTTGCCACAGTTGATTGAAACTCTGTTCTAAGCGGCTGCATAACTACCTCGTGTTAGACCCCATCCCACCAGACAACTAAAGAGTACAGATAAGGTTGGTTTCTGTTTCCAGCTACATATCTAACAGACGTACCAGTCCTGTTTCGATGGTGATGCGATAAACTGTTGCCCAAGACTAAAAATTGATGCTCTAGATAAAAGCAAATAGTAATTTAAAATTTAGTATTTTATAAATATTAGTTTGACCAAAAGGTATTCAAAACTTGGCTGCTTGTAGAGATTGGGATACCATGCATGTAATTAGTGGAACAAAGTTTGTGCAAAGACAGTTTATGAAAAAAGGAGCTCATTCTGTAAATCTCGATCTTGATGTAGTTTGAACATTGTGAATAACTTTGCACACTGTTGCAACTGGATATTATTAAACCTGACACAGCTACTTTACTGTGAATTAATTTCTTACTCCACTCTTTGTAAAAACATGTTTCAGTCTAGTAAAGTACTATTGTATTGTTATGCTAAAAACACAGCAGGACTCTATCTGGATATGAATGATTCCCATCTGTAAACTGTCTTGGTAAGAGATATCAAGAGAAACATGTTATAAGAGACTAAGCCAAATCATATATAGTTCGTAACGACTCAGTACCATCAATGTAGTTGGGTATTCTAAAATTAAAAAATTACTCTATTTAGTTGTTGTCAGTGATTCAGAAATTGTATAAATATTGACACTAAAAGTCCAAAAGTGCTCTTTGGGGCCACAATTAGACCCTTGTTAAATTCTTCCAGCAACTAACTCTCGGTATCTCACTACTACATGGTCAATAACTTTAACAGACAACTCAGTTGCCTTAGCCTTAAAATGGATGGAGGCCAGCCACTCTATTCTAGACTTCTATACCTAAAAAGTTTATCTCTGTCTGTCAGTTGGTCTGTCTCTTTGTCTGTCTGCCGGTCAATCTGTCTGTCTGTTAGTCTCTAATTGTGTCTGTTTGTTTGCCTAGATAAAATTTTCAAACATGAGTTACCACCATAGCATTAATTATATAATTAAAAGTTTTAAATATACGTATGTTTTTATGTCAGCTTTATTTAATCCTAAAACAATAAAGTTACAATACCTTAAACTAAACACTAAAATTTTAGTTGAAGTAAAAATAAGAGTATAAATTGAGTCAGAGACATACAAGTTTCTATCTAAATCATTTAATTAATTAAATTACTTGTTTTGCTCATAATCTTACATTGGCGTAGCGAAATCCAAATTCAGCTGCTTCAGAGAGCGGAAATGTGGTCCACAGTAACGGTAGATCAAAAATGTAGTCCACGGTAACGATAATTCATCTCTTTTCAACATCACTGCCATTTAGACACTAAAACTCACGCCAACGTTGCAGATTAACTCGCGCTAGCCCGTGTACTTAACGTGACTTTAAAGTCCGTCCCAGCTAACTTCAACCCCGGAAGCCACTTGCGGAACGACATTTTGTTACTAGATTATGTCATAGTAAACTGGGAAAGCTATCAACAAACATTT
>CAXXBX010000106.1:0-29841 GCA_964274945.1 Dehalococcoidia bacterium
ACTTGATCGTTTGCACTGAGCAAAAGTAGATATGCAGCAAGAGATAACTAACACAGACTTTACACAAGTTAAAGCTTCTTATTTAGTTCATTCATTGCATTTTTCTAAGCAATGTGTTTGATCAATTAAGAGGCATAAATGAGTGGGCAGGGTCATGAGCCCAGGAATGCCACATGAGTTGAACGTCTACTATATATCCTGAGCATCCTTCAGACCATGCCAGCTTTCACAAACACACAACTGGAGTTAACTCAATAAAACTGCTGCACACGATGACAATGTAACATCATATTTAAATAAATTGAATAATGTCAGTTTATCAAATCCTGCCCAGTAACAATAAAGCTGCTAAACTGTAAACAGCTGTTACTAGAAGGTAAAAAACACAGGAAACAATAAGGCTTAACTTTCAAAGAAGGCAGAACTGTAATCTTTCTGTAGCGATCAACTGAATGGTCGTAGCAAAAGAAAGGCACTCAGTCAAAAACACTTACTAGATAGCAGTGATCATCAACTAGTCTGACTCACCTAACACATTGCTAATCTACACATACAACATACTGCATAATAATTTATATATAATTGTGCTAGTGTTGCTTCTGTCCGCCCCGTCCATACGCACGCAATGCGGCAGGACAAATAAACAGATTGGCTCAGCGATGCTGCCGAATGGGTGTGATTTCAACTGGCTCGCACAAGTGCTCGCACTCAACTCGCCGGGACTTGACTCGGGTGGGCTTTGTTGTGTCGTGGAAGTTGCATCATGCTATAAATGGGAAGTTGAGTCAGGGCGGGTTTGATTTCCACTGCCTACCGCGTGCGCTTGGACTTGCCAAGTGCAGGCTAGTGTGCTATAATCGTAGCACCCACCTATAAATCAACAAACAAATTTCCATACAGTTTAGTAGATTGGATATTCTAGCGCCATAAAAATATTGTAAAGCAATTTGCATTGGAATACCCCTGGGAATTTTAAGGGCGCAGGAGTAGCCTATTTACATAGGATATGTGTAAAAATATATAAAAGTGGCAGCCCTGTAAGTAGGTTTAGGTTGACCATGTGTAAAGCCTGGTTAGTAGTACAATGTTAGATTACCATAATGTCAACGTAACGTCAACATAACATCAGCGTCATTGACAATTCAGATTGTCAAAGACATTCTTCTAGGTCAAAAATAACACCACGACGAAATGGGCATGTCATTTACAATCACATGCTCCAACCTTCTGTGGTGCATAGGATGTCAAAAGAAAAGCCAAATGTTTGTTTGATCTTTATTCATGTTAATACTTGGGTTAACAATGCACCTACTAGGTTCCTCCTAGTAAAGTCATTGGCAAAGCTTACAAAGAGCTCTCAGACACCACTTGATGCAATATTACAAGAAGTAATTTACTGACATCAATGCAAATAATAAAAAGCACCATTTATATGTATAGTAGTAATATCAAAGATTATCAATAAATCTCACAATTATTCTATATGGCTATTGTGCCTAACGTACGGTAATGTGAACAAGAGCATTAGATATACCTTCTATCAGATGAAGAGTCCCCAGACCCAATTCTTGCAGGAGATGGCTGTTCCCACTTTGATCGGCTAGGAGTTGAGTCTCCATCCTCCCATCCAGTTCTTGAAGGGGTTCTCAACCCTAAAAATTCAAAGTAAGATGATATACTCATTCAATGTGAAACTGCTTCGCCTTTTAGTCTTGATCCAGGGGTTCTCTCTTCCCAATCTGTTTCTCTCTTGATCAAAGGTGAAGCTTCCCAAGCTGATTCTCCAGATCGTTCATTTCTTGTTCTTCCATCTCTCTCTGTCTGTTGGTCTTGATTTCTTGCCTCAAGTGACGTAGCATACACACCAACGCGCCTATCTCTTTCCCTCTCTTGACGACTCCAGTGTCTCAATCTAGCTTCCTCACTAACACCACCTGTATGCGTTGGTGTTTCAATTGTAGTTGATCTGTACTTCCTAAAGCTGTAATCTTTTCCCTGAACCGTCCCATCTTCTCTACCTTTACTAAACCGCGCTGATCCACTTAATTCTAGTGCCACATCCCCCCGTACTCGCTTTCCAGTTCTCTCTATTTTCGCTCGTCTTGCCAACGTCTTTTCTGCTTCTTCCTCTTCACGAAGTTTTCTCTTTTGAGCAGCTAGTGCTTGCAATCCAAGTACAATTTGTGGCTTTTTGAACACATGTTGATCAACATCTGAGTTGGACTTGGCTTTCTTCTTCACTACCAGGCCACCAACTGAGGTAGATGGGGCCTCAAGACGATGCACAGTTTCTTCAAATCCTTCCGGTCCTCCTGACATAATTTCAAGAGCTCCAAGTCTCTGGCACACTCTACGCTCTAGCAGAAGGCCAAAGAAAGACACGTTTATAGCGCACGCTAACAAACCGGTTTGCACGTGACTACTGCAAAGTAAAACAAACACATCAACTAACCTAATTAATTAAACGATACCACTCATTGATCACTTTGATGAAAAAATGCTTATCCACTTTCAGGTGATCTGTATAGTCTATTGAGACAATCTACTAGTACAAGCATAGAGTTTACCAAGGATTCCTTCCTGCAACTCACGGCAGATTCGCGGCGACATTTTGTAATGGGAAGACGTGGGCTAGATCTACAGTGCGGGCTCTTCAAGCTAGTTGTTATAGAATTAAAAATTTGTCTTATTTTCAAGTTTGCTATAGCTCTCTAGTTGTACTTTTACTGGTACGCATCTTGTAACATCTCAAATTTCTCAGGATCCCATTATATTTGCCAGTAATTTAATGTCTAGTTTAGTGTCTAGATGATGTTTGTATCGCTCCTCAATCCAGGTGCAGTTTCCTTACAGGGCAGCTAGCATACACACGTACAGAAACTACAGAACATATACACAAGTCTCTACAGGTCGGTACACGTTATCAAGTTCGATCCATGAGTCTCAGACTTAGCTAGGTTTACTTCTGTAGTGAAGCTGGCCAACATATTTAACCATGCAGTTTATTTCACTGAATCAATATTCCGCCTAGGAAACAACAATTGCTCTTTTCCAGCAATTCTGCTGCTTCCACAAACCATGCAGTCTTCCAACCTGCCTGTACTGGCTCTCTGTACCTCGTAGAAACCCAATCCTCTAAAATTCCTTGCTATACGCCTTAGTTAGACTGCACTAATCACTGAGACATGTTCAAAATTCCAGAGATGGCTGCATAACGACAGGACCGGACACAGCTGAACGTCCACAATACGCTTCCGAGCCAAATCGGACAAGCAACATCCAACCTCCTAGTTTTACTACTGCGGCACTAGATAGCAGCGCTAGCAATAGAGACCTTTTTTACATTTGTCTTCCACAGCTCCAATTTCAGCAACAATTGAATTTGCTGCAAGATGAGGCATGCCTACGGAGAGCCAGAGCACGTGGTAGCTGACACGCAAGAGACTGAGATTCTATCTGAACCGAGTTCACTACACTGGCGTAGTCGGCAGGATCGTGATCATTTCGAGACATGGCGGTGGCCAAGGCAGGAAAGGCCCCTAAGGAATTTGCGCCCGACTATGGATGCGACGTAGCGTCCGAGTTCGAGTTTTGGAAAGAGGACGTGTATGACTATATGTCCATTTGCAAGGTCACAACAGCGGAGGAGAAGAAACGTTTGTTCTTGAATCTGGCCGGGCTGAGCGTACGTCGTGAAAGGTTTGGTTGTCCCCACACCACCAGATTTAGAGGACAGATCACCAGGTAGCACGTATAAAGCACTGACCAATGCTGTTCGAGCGTATTTTGCCCCTCAATTAGCACGACGTCGGAAAGGCATAATTTAGACAGATCAAACAAGGGGAGCAAGAATTTATCGCTGGCAACATTAATTTTGTTGATCGTCTGTGCACAAAGTAGACCTCTGCGATTTTGAATCCACCACTGTAGATTCTGTGTCCAACAGACAACTGAGAGATCAGCTGATTGTGGGTCTAAGAAATAACGAATTAGGAAAGAGTTGTTAAAAGAAGCAAAGCTCATGCATGCACCTTGGCTCAAGCAATATCGAAAGCAGTGGCAATGGAAATTTCCGTCGCTGATAGTTCTCTCTTTGAAGGATGTCCTCCCGGTCATTCGGCAGCGCCTCTACCCAGTCACGTAAATCGAGTCTTGCAGCCAAGTCCAACAGCCGAACGAAAGAACTTCAAATGCAAGTATTGCGACTGGCAACATGCACGAGGAATACAACATTGCCCAGCTGCAGACGCTCAGTGCTCCGATTGCAAGAAGAAGGGTCATTTTAGCTTAGTGTGTCTTCAAAGAAAAAATGCCAGTTGCGAGGTCTGAGCTGTACTGGAAGACGACAATATACCTTTACTAGAGTCAGAGAAACAGCAGAACTACGTATATGAGACAGTGTACGTTGCAGGTAACCCCAGACAATCTGAGGCGTTTGAGGCAACTCTCACCGTAAATAGTCCACGATGCAAAAGGCTGTTGGATACGGAGGCAACGAGGACGCTCATTACGGAAGACGTGACACGTGGCGTAGCAGAGATAACGGTACAAGCCGGCGACAAGTCCTGTTTCTGTATCTGCTTTGTGGTGCCTAAGGGTCGGACAGTACTGTTTGGACAAGAGGTTACTTACCAAACTGCAGCTATTGGCACCAACAGGGGTAAATATGGTCACAATTCAACCAATAGACATAGGGCTAGACAACAAGGCCATACCAGTACTAGTGGCACTGCCCCCAGGCGACATGCTTTTAGTTTGCGAGCATCTATCGACGCAGAGCTCAATCGGGCTGTAGGAAAATGATATCGTTGAGCCGGATAGAAAGCCACACCATGGGTATCTCCATTAGCTACGGTGCGTAAGGCTAACGGAACGTTGAGACTATGCTTGGATTACAGACAATTGAATAAGTCGATTGTGCGAGAAAGGCACGTGATACCCACAGTCGATGAAATCACTGCATTGTTGCAAGGAGCTAAAGTGTTTTCGGTTCTGAACGTAGCATCTGGGTTTCATCAAGTTCCATTATCTAAAAAAGCCAGGCCATACACAACGTTTGCATCAAACTGTGGTCTTTCAAATTGAAGCGGCTGCCGTTCGGGATTGCTTGTGCTCCCGAGATCTTTCAGCGAGTTGTGAGCGATATACTTCGGGGGTTGGAGGGTGTCATAATTTATTTAGATGACATTCTCGTTTTTGGCAGTGATCAAGCACAGCACAACCAGAGGATGAAGCAAGTTGTAGAGAGTCTGACAAGTGCTTATTTGAGACTCAATTGGCAGAAGTGCCAGGTACGCCAGTTGTGTGTGAATTAGGTATTTAGGTCATTGGCTGACGGGCCAAGAGATATTGCTGGACCAACAAGATGCGGGCGCTACGGAGACCTTTTGTAGGCTGACCAAGAGGGAGCCATTTGTGGTTGATCAAGGACTGCGAGATGCATTTAGTGAAGTCAAGAGGGTTATCACTTCAGTACTGCAAAAGCTTTCTTATTTTCGGTCAGATCTATCTGATTCAACGGCTCACCACGTGGACTGGGTGCGACGTTATGACAACAAACCAGCCGAGGTAACTTTCTTCAATGCCCTATCAGTACTCCCTAAAATATACGCCAGGCCAACACCTGATCTGCGCTGACGTATACTGTCTAGGGCCCCGCTTCCAGACAAAACCCAACTCCTGAAGAGTATCGGTCTATGGAGGATTCTGGAATATGTTAGCATGGTTTAAAAGAATTACCAGTGAATAAGGAAGCAATTCAATAGGCCTCGGTAGAGGACCTTCTGTTTAAGAGTGTCATCAAGAGGGTGGTGACGGCCACGTGGAGAGATTTCAGTCCCGCAGAGAAACAGTATTCGTTAGTACGTGATCAACTGACTGTAGTAGATGGCACTCTACTATTGGGCAATCGCTACGTCATTCCAGAGGTCCTCCGACTTCCAATACTTAATACTTCGACTAGCTCACGAAGAGCATCTGTGGCAAAAGGCATTTTTGGATAAGTTGAGAACAAAATTGGTGGCCAGACTGACGAAAGATGGTAATATCTTCGCGGAAAGCTGTGGGATATGTATGCTGGCGTAGACGCTTTAACCCTGCATGCTAAAAAACTTGCAGCCTTTGAAAAATTGGAAATCGTGTGGAACAAACGCGCAGTAGATCTAGTCACGATTGAGGGCCATACATGCTTGTCCATGATCGATTATGGGTTAAGGTACCCGAAAGTAATACCTTTGGAGTCTACTACGATCACGCAGTGGTGGACGAACTAATGGAGGTTTTCGCTCGATTTGGTTTCCCTTCGGTGTTAGTATCTGATAACGGTCCTCAATTTGTATCCACGGAAATGGAGCAGTTCTAGAGAAGTTGGGCGTGCAGCATGTCCGTTCGAGCCCGCGATATACTTGGGATGGTAGAACGATTCCATCGGCTACTACGGAAAAGGTTAAGAGGCATAAGGCCAACCATCCATTTCTTCGGACGCCGACTCCAACAAATATAGATGGATATTTGGAATTCGACAAAATAGGATGGTGGGGACAACGCCCGGTGAGGCCTTATTACAACGGATACCTAATACCCGAGTGCCTTCGTACAATATTCGCGTGATCGTGAATCCGACACATCAGATACCAAGCAAAGTCCTCATGGCTTCCGACCATGACAAAAAGAGAAGGACGCACTCCTTCCCAGAGTTGAGAACTGGTACGATTGTTGTATTGCAAGACGGCAGCATGGATCCCACAAAGCAGTGGAGAGTAGTGGAGCATCACTCGACAAGTCGGTGTGACAGATGGCAAGAGAAACCGACGGCACGTGCGAGAGTATCATAGTACGAGACAAGAAAGCCACCTCGAATGGACAATGAAATCGCCGGTACCTGACATGAATAGACAACTCGATCGGGCGTCGGGTAGCTCAGGAAACCTTGGGATCAGTCGCGACGATACCCAGCCATCGCCTATGGAGACAGTCAAGAGTGATCAGTAACTCGCATCAGAAAATCAGACAGGTGATGCCACAGCCGCAAACACAATGGACAGTAGAACGACAGAGAACACTGGCACCCAGTCAGCTGGTAAGAAAGTTTCGTGTAGGAATAGACTAAAGCCGGAACAGCCTTCAATCTACAAAGAAGGAACTGTAACGCGGTCAGGCAGACAAGTGAAGTTGTCGCAGAAAGCAAAGGAGGCAGAATTATAGAAGAGCATAAGCGAAGTGGTACTGATTTGTTTTTTGGGTTGAGTTGTAGTTTTGTTGTTGTTGGACAAGGGGGTAATGTAGTGTGGCATTTCACTGAACTGGACTGCGAGGGCAGTGACGAGGCATGCGTAATTACGGAGAGCCAGAGCACGTACGTGGTAGCTTATGGCGTGTGATGTGTGTCATAATTCCGTCGGCTGGGCTGCGCTAACTCGTCGGCTAAGCCGAGATATCATGTTACCACAGCTAATTTGCATCTCAGCCCAGCCGACGACAGCGCGTCAAGTGGGTCATAATTCCGTCGGCTGGACTGCGATATCATATTACATGCAACGTTCTTGTCCTAGCCCATAGACGTAGCACGCATAAATTGTGTCAAATTTTCTCGGCTGGACTAGTCTAGTAGGTTCATTCGTCGGCTGGGCTAACCTAAATTGTTGCACTCGTCGGCTGGGCTATCCCACTTGTCATTTGATATCTCAGCCCAGCCGACGAGTAGCGCGTCGACTGTGTCAAATATGCCATCGGAAGTGAGATCGCCGTTGACAATATGGTAACTGCCCTCAGAAACAGGGAATGGGTTCCGATGACGCATGCCCACGCGCATGATATAGCTAACGTTGTGCACACACCATATAGCGTTGCACAGACAGTGCGTAGCGTAGGCTTTAGCAGGTCGACTTCAAGTGTAAGTGTCAGTCGATCTCTTGTTTTACATTTCATTTAGCGTGTAAAAATATTGTTGTCTCAAATCAGCAAAATCCTAGATAATTATAAGTCACAGTGTAGAAGTATAAAATCATATTTTGTCTTTGAGATACTTTGTTAAGGCAAATAATGTGTACAATGTTTACTTTCCCAGTGAAGGGCGTAGTAAAGCAGAATTTGAAAACGCGATGATACAAGATGGACAGATCTATATAATTAATAACAATTAATAAAAGTAGAGCATAATTATAATATTAAAGCTTGTGCATGCGCCTGGTAGCAATAATTTCCTTTATCTATACCATAAAATCTTTACCCAATCGTCTGATCAATTTGACCACTTTATAACACACTATATCGGGCGAGATATTCAACTAACATAACCTACATTTGACTATCATTTTCTGCACGAATTATCCATGTCTATATAAGGCTTCTGCATGTGTCAGGTAGCCCTATATACACTAGCAATTGAATGCATAATATTTCCTTCATATATATATATATATATATATATATATATATATATATATATATATATATATATATATATATATATATATATATATACAATGAAATCTTTGCCCAATCGTCTGATAAATTTAACTACTTTCTAGGGCCTTATATCGGGCTATATAAGGAAATGTAACTAACATAACCTACATTTGACTATCATTTTCAGCAAGAATTGCCCGTGTCCATACAAAGCATTGCATGCGTCATGTAGCCATATAAACTAGCAATTCAACGCAGAATATATCCTTTATTTATACCATAAAATCCTTGCACAATCGTCTGATCAATTTGACTACTTTATAACGCACTATATCGGGCGAGATATTCAAACTAACATAACCTACATTTGACTATCATTTTATGCACGAATTACCCATGTCTACACAAAGCTTCTGAATGCGTCAGGTAGCCCTAGCTTATACACTAGCAATTGAATGCAGAATATTTCCTTTATCTAGACCATAAAATCTTTGCCCAATACTCTGATCAATTTGACTGCTTTAAAACGCACTATATCGGGCGATATAGTGCGTGGCCGGATGGAGCACCTATCTAGATGCTGTAGAACAGTTAATAATTTTTAGTTAATTGACTAATTAATAATGTAATTACAGGCTGCATAGATTGCCAAGAATACATTCTGTCTAATAGTTGTATTTATAGATCTAACGTGTTTGCACAGTTTACAGCAGGAAATAGTATTATTTATGTTCAGATATCCTAATTAATACGTATATTTTCTGATCATCTGATCAATATGCTTGGTTGGTGGAAATTATGAGCAGTTGAGAATTGAATTTGGTGTTCACGTTTTGTAAAAGAAGATGTTGCAGTTGTGACAGGCTAAATTAATATTGGTACAGTGTACAGTGATTTAATGTGGTAAGCTGTATAGTCAACAGCATGCTGTCATCAAACATTGGGATTACCATACGACTTCAAGCAGGTACTTTACTTTCAGTTTGGGTGTAATAAAGTATATATAGGTTTAAAAATTTCAGAATAGTACGTAGCGGAAACAGTGTATGTCATAATCCTACGCCGTAACGGTTTTAGTAAAGCGGTACGTGTGCTGTCTAAATATTCTATAGCTCCTTTATTATTTTCATGTTTTGTAGCCTTATTATATCTAGAGTTTAGGCCTCACATAACAGGTCTCGACGAGTCGCTTACAGTTTCATGCTTATCGTCTTCTAGATAGGTCTTTGCTATCTATGCATGCAGCTAATCATCCGTTTCCCCTTCTACAACCCTAGCTATAAACTGAGATCTGTTGACCGGAAATCCGACGTTTTGCGGTTTCGTTCGGTGCCAATCCTACCAACAGCGGAGTTATAATTATTGCGACTTCAAGTATCAAAAGTGAACGCGAACAGAGAGTACAGTGCATTACTTGCAATTTCAGCCATTATTGTCTAATATTTGAAATACATGACGTTTCATGACAGGTAACATCAGCACTTCCCAATCACGTTACAATAACAAAACAGACCTGTTTATGTCAAAATTCGGCTACAAGCTATAGTACGTACGCTAGTGAAGTAGATACTGACAATTTACTTTTACAAAAATACATTCTGAACAAATTCACGAGCACGAACATAAAAATCAGTGCCATGACAATCTGAAATTGTAGCGGGTTTACGTGAAATTATTAACTAACATTCTATTATTAAATAAAATTCTATTATATTATAACTATTATAACTTCTATAATTAACTAATTATAGAAATTAAAATAAGGTTAGGTACGTGATTGAAAGTGAACATTGTACACATTATTTGCCTTAACAAAGTATCTCAAAGTTCAAATATGATTTTATGCTTCTACACTGTGACTTATAATTATTTAAGATTTTGCTGATTTGAGACAACAATATTTTTACACGCTAAATGAAATGTAAAACAAGAGATCGACTGACACTTACACTTGAAGTCGACCTGCTAAAGCCTACGCTACGCACTGTCTGTGCAACGCTATATGGTGTGTGCACAACGTTAGCTATATCATGCGCGTGGGCATGCGTCATCGGAACCCATTCCCTGTTTCTGAGGGCAGTTACCATATTGTCAACGGCGATCTCACTTCCGATGGCATATTTGACACATTCGACGCGCTACTCGTCGGCTGGGCTGAGATATCAAATGACAAGTGGAATAGCCCAGCCGACGAGTGCAACAATTTAGGTTAGCCCAGCCGACGAATGAACCTACTAGGATTGTCCAGCCAAGAAAATTTGACACAATTTATGCGTGCTACGTCTATGGGCTAGGACAAGAACGTTGCATGTAATATGATATTGCAGCCCAGCCGACGGAATTATGACCCACTTGACGCGCTGTCGTCGGCTGGGCTGAGATGCAAATTAGTTGTGGTAACATGATATCTCAGCCCAACCGACGAGTTAGCGCAGCCCAGCCGACGGAATTATAACACACATCACGCGCCATAGTAGCTGACACGCAAGAGACTGAGATTCTATAATACAACACGGAAGTGGAGGAGAGACAGGTCGCATTTATAGGTAGAGATAGTCGATTATAGCAGAAAGTATCTAAAAATGCGTTTGATGGTATCATAGGTGATGTTGGCCATGAATGATTGCAGTGAATAAAAATGTCGCGTATACACTTGCAATCGTATAGCACTCCCGGATATTGCGCTGTCCGAAATGAAGTCACGTGCAGTTAGACGAATCTATCAGAGCAGAACTGGAAGTCACATGCAGTACTCACCCGGATAATCCGTTCCCCGTATCTGACGAAGTCACGACTCGTACCGACTCTCATCATTTCGACAGTTCCGCTGAAGGTCGTCTTTTCGAAGACGTTGCTGGCGTTTTGGCGAACAGGTGCATTAAACACAGCAGCTCCGTATCTAACGAAGTCACGACTCGTATCGACTCTCGTCATTTCGACAGTCCCGTTGAACGTCGTCTCTTCGAAGACGTTGCTGGCGTTTCGGAGAACAGGTGCATCAAACACGGCAGCTCTTCGACCCTCGTAGACTGGCAAACGACTGGGGGCGTATTTTTTCAAGACCCGGATATCAGCAAAAAATCTTCCGTTTCCCAGCGTCGCCCGCAATAAACGACACGGTCCGCGCGTACTGTCCGACGTCGGGAACGGGCAGCCTAAATTCGGTGGAGATACGATGCGCCGTTCCAGAGATATTCGCGCGCGAGTGGAAGCGAGTGCGATCGGCGGGAAATCGCGTCGTCGTGGGAGAAGTCAGGAAGACGACCACAGACTCACTTTTGACCGTATTGAATTCGGCGAGCGCGAGCCAAATTCGGCCAAGATCGGACTCGCCGTTTTTGAGAAACGCTCCAACAGATGGACATACAGACAGACAGACCTCTCCTTTATATATACAAGCTCCAATGCCCGCATAGAGCCAATACAACACGGAAGTGGAGAGAGACAGGTCGCCTTTATAGGTAGAGATTATAGCAGAAAGTATCTAAAAATGCGTTTGATGGTTGGAGAGGCAGAGGAGGTGTAGCCAGGTCACGTACAGTTTGTATAGAGAACCGTTTACTGTCACTAATTAGCCGTGGTGTAAGTGCTTTTATCGTCTAGTAGCAGCCAGACAGAATTCTCATTCATAGTTATATCCCGTTCAATTGCCGTTTCCAAAATCCCGTTGATTGGATCAGCGATTGGTTGAAACCATTTCGACTTGGACGTTGCTGCCGTTCCGAGGAACAGGTGTATCGAACTTGGCATCTATTCGACACGTGTCCATTTTCAAAAAATCCCGTTGATTGGATTATTGATCCAGTTGAAGCCATTTCGACAGTCCCATTGCGGAGAACAGGTGTATCGAACCTGGCATCTATAATTTCGACGTGAATCCCGTAACGTGCAAGTCACGTGCAATACTTACCCGGATAATCCGTTCTCCGTATATACCGAATGCCGACTCTCGTCATTTCGACAGTCCCGCTGAACATCGTCTCTTCGAAGAAATTGCTGGCGTTTCGGGGAACAGGTGCATCAAACACGGCAGCTCGGTATCTAACGAAGTCACGACTCGTACCGACTCTCGTCATTTCGACAGTCCCGCTGAACGTCGTCTCTTCGAAGACGTTGCTGGCGTTTCGGGAAACAGGTGCATCAAACACGGCAGCTCTTCGACGGTCGTAGACTAGCAAACGACTGTGGGCGTATTTTTTCAAGACCCGGATATCAGCAAAAATATCTTCCGTTTCCCAGCGTCGCCCGCAATAAACGACACGCTCAGCGCGTACCGTCCGACGTCGGGAACGGGCAGTGTGAATTCGGCGGAGATATGATTCGGCGTTTCGGAGATATTCGCGCGCGAGTGGAAGCGTGTGCGATCGGCGGGAAATCGCGTCGTCGTGGGAGAAGTCAGGAAGACGACCACAGTCTCACTTTCGACCGGAATGAATTCGGCGTGCGCGAGCCAAATTCGACCGAGGTCGGACTCGCCGTTTTTAGAACGCTCCAACAGATGGACACACACACACACACACACACACACACACACACACACACACACACACACACACACACACACACACACACACACACACAGATATGGAACGCCGACTGTCGCAAAAATACCGTTCAGTGAGGGCAGGAGCATACTGTAGAGCGTGAGCAGTTTACAAGAGGAAGCCAAAACAACGCTTTTTCTAAGAGAGCTTGCTTATATCAACCGCCCTAACTGAGAGAGTTTGCTGATATCAACCGTCCTAACTAAGAGAGTTTGCTGATATCAACCGCCCTAACTAAGAGAGCTTGCTGATATCAACCGCCTTAGCTAAGAGAGCTTGCTGATATCAACCGTCTTATCTTTGAGAGCTTGCTGATATCAACCGCCCTAACTAAGAGAGCTTGCTGATATCAACCGCCTTAACTAAGAGAGCTTGCTGATATCAACCTAGCCTCGGAACCAGACCGCTTTTGCACGTGAGAGGGCGGGTGAGAGGGCGGGGAGAAAAAAGCGGTCTGGGGACTCTGCCGATCAAACCTAGTTCGGAAGAGGAGGTTCTTGTTCGCTCAATTGCAACCGCGCCAATCAAAACCCACGCCTTCAGGAAGGCGGTCAATCGGTGATGAGAATGCTAATACCAACTCAGCACGACACGCTATTGCGTATGCAGGTGCAAGAGGTTATGAGGTAAGTGATCGCAATTACAGCTTGCTAAGGTGTTAGTGTGTGAGTGTACGAACGTCCTTGTTGTCTGGTAGTTATGGATGACTTCGGAGCAATGCCTGACGATGAAGCCATTGCAACTGCCATGTCCAGCGTTTTGACTCTGTTCGGCGTGCAGAATTTGAAGCCACTGCAGATGCTATCTCTTCGCCTCCTTGTCCGTAGACGGGACGGGACGTCTTCGCGTGCTTTTCTACAGGCTTTGGAAAGTCGCTAATTTTTCATCTTCTCCCACACGTTTGTGCCCGACTAGCGTTGCAGCCAATGGCTTCTGGCAATATCCCGTGGATCCTGTGGTCCTAGTGGTGACTCCATTGAAGTCGCTGATGAGAGATCAGGTCGCTATTTTAAGCGCAAAAGATTTACAGCTGTCTTTGCTGGTGAGTCGGATTCGTCAGATGCTGCTATGAAGGTAGGGAAATTCCCCTATGTCTATGGAAGCCCCGAAGTGCTTGTCGGCCGCGGCTCACGCGAGTGGCGATGTGCCTTACAAGCAAATGAGTCGAGAGAGCGGTTCGTGGCCGTGGTAGTGGACGAAGCTCACACAGTAGTTCAGTGGTAAGGCAAAATCCCGTCTTTTCTTTGCGTTTTGTAGTCGTCTAGTTGCAATCGGTGATGTGGAATTCCTGCTTGGTCCCAAACAAGCTGTGTTTTTCGCGCCCTGACGTAAACTTACTGTCGCAAATTCTGCACTTGTGAAGATACAGACTTCCTGGGCGTAAGCAGACTGCTTGCCGTAGATGACATGATGAATCGCGTTAGTAAACAACAACTGGTTCTCACCACTGTAAGTAGATTGTTAATAGCTAATAACTGTGAGACTTGTTTAGCGTAATAACGAGTTAAGTCGTTACGCCTACTTCCGAACTCACTTACAATAGCGTAGTCCCCAGACTGCTTTTTTTCTCCCCGCCCTCTCACTTGCCTTTCCCGCCCCTCACGTGCAAAAGCGGTTTGGCTCCGAGGCTAATATCAACCGCTTTAACTAAGAGAGCTTGCTGATATCAACCGCCCTAACTAAGAGAGCTTGCTGATATCAATCGCCCTAACTAAGAGAGCTTGCTGATATCAACCGCTCTAACTAAGAGAGCTTGCTGATATCAACTGCCATAACTAAGAGAGCTTGCTGATATCAACCGCCCTAACTAAGAGAGCTTGCTCTTATCAACCGTCTTAACTAACAGAGCTTGCTGATATGCATACTACATGTAGTAGTAATTTGGTTGTAATATCTCTTAGTTAGTAAAACTCAGATAGAAAGGACAATTGCAAACTCCGTAATACGGTAGGTACTCATCAAAGATTGATAATAACCGTGACAAAGTGAGAAATGGCATTATAATGCTAATTCATTTTAGTGTTTAGTACACTACAGTATACCGTCCGAGCCATATGGGACTTTACTAGGCACACTAGGCAAATTAGGTTGGCGTATATCGATATCATAAGCGGATAAAAGAGAGGGGTACCTGTCCTGGGTGTCATGACCCCTACTTCAACGACAAGCCCACTGCAGCCGAAATCTTGTTTGTTGTATTATTAAAGCGAACGTATTTAATTAATTAATGTTTTGAGGGATGGTTAATTCGTTCAATTCTAAACTTAACTGTCAATAATTATCTAATAAATATGCTACAAAATTAATACAGATTGAAGTGAGTTTGCTGGTTCCGTAGGTCAAACAAAGATTTAAATGGTATGGGCGTGGCCAATAATACAACTGGGCTCCTCTTTTAAAAATTCTGCATCTGGGCCGGCGTATATAGTTAGCTTTAATCCATTGCTTGCTGATTAAGTAACAATAACGAAAAGGCTAGTCTAGACAAACAACTAAACAGCCTAGCCTTTAGGCCGGTAGGAAGGAAATAATACGGCCTGAAATTTAGTCTAGAAAGGAAAAGGAATGCACGTTAATAGAAAACGCAAGACTCGCGTACAAAGTGCTGCAAATGTGTTACTTATTGAATCTCCTATACCTAGATGATTGTATTGTGCCCCTGGCAAAAATCATCTTTCTGAAAAGTGGTCGAACAGACAAAATGGTTTTCACGGCCCTGTCAGACAGGTCAACAATTATTTGCTCTTTCAAATGTTCTAATGATCTTAGTCAGAGCCTGCTGGCTAAATCGCGGATCAGTCGAAAAATGTATGTGACGCACTCCACTAAAAACTTTCTACGGACACGTTCAGCTATGCAACCGAGATTCAGCAGTTGCGTACGTCGGTTGCTTCATATCTTACACCACTGTTGATGACGAGCCATGTTTATTATTGTCAACCTGCTACACATGTCTACTACATTGACAAACGTTGAACTCAAACTGCGTGACTTACGTACTGAAAAGTGCCGAAAAACACAATTAAAACAGGTGCCGTAGCGAACCGTTAACTTAAGTAAGATCAAACCCCCGCAGACCATACTGCAAAGTCTTTACAAACTGATTTTTGAACGACTCGTAGTCTGCGTGGACCAGTGGGAGAAGAAGTGACAAAGTGCATGTGGATGTAGTGGGCATCGTTGCCGATTCGTCACTTTCTTCATGATATCCTACACTGATGTAGGATTCAGGCAGAAAATGCTGTATGTCATCAACACATGCTGTAAACTCTAGGACAGCTTGAAAAATTGGTATTGTGTCTGTACAGAAAACCAGTTATTATAATTTAGATGACTACATTATATAATTTGAGCTTACTTTCTCCAACGTTTATTACAATGTTGTCGCTTAGTAGTTGCTGGAAAAATAATTCTGCGGATTGCTTTCTAGCTGTGTCAGGCTCTTCAACCACTAAAAATTCTTGCAACCTATAGAAATAAAATAATTGATTTAATATTCAACATAATTACCTACACAAGAAATGTATACATTGTCAAGGTCATAGGAGTTGAGTCATAAACTAATAATGGCTTCAAAATTTCGGGATCCATTTGCATTATCTTTAGAACTTCAAGACTAGCAAGGGCTTCCCGTAATTGAGAAATGCCAGCTCTTCGTTTGTAGATCAACTCATTTAATACAATTGATTGAATGATTGCATCTCTTTGATCAAACTTAGTGGAACCAGTCCATCCGCTAGACGCTACCATGTCGATGACATCAAAGCGTTCTATCACTGACTGAAACGTAGTTCTGGTATCGGCACCGCTCATCTGCAAAACACATCTACTTACTTGTATCGATCAAATTATGTACTGTTGCAGTCAATTAAGTTAATTTATACCTCTAACAACATTGCTTTTGTCTCTGACTCAGGTATGTCTTTCAGACATATGTTAGCGATACAGTCGTCTTCGCATTCGGTCACTATATATTTTACCAGTGCGGGAGCAAACGAAGACATACCCATACTGCATTGAAGAATGCAGTGCGCTATCACTGTGCCAACTAACTTAAACATTCTGGTGCGGTAAGCGATGACGTTGTGAACAGGCCAGAGTTTGTTGGGTGAACCTTCAAACAAACCCCCTCCCGGTTCAACAAACTTGACAAACAGGCTTCTGAAGAAATCTCTCCTTACTCCTCCCGCATCAACCCCATCTTCACCTTCAAACTGTACGCGCAGTGGTCTTGACAAATCGTTGTTTGTTGCAGTCTTGTAGAATGCCACAGCTTCCGCAAAGATATTATGTCTTGACAGTCGTAGATAATACGGATTTCCCGTTAGCACACTTTCAGTGTGATGATGAAGTACACCTTGTATTGAGTGGTAGTCATGCAAAGTAGATGTGTTTTCAGCAGAAAGTGTTACTACAGAAGAAGAAGATGAAGTCGAAGTTTGGACACTGCTATACGGAGCCGGAGAATGGAAAGCAGAACTGTGCTCAGAAGGAGAAGGTACCGTCAAAGAAGGCGTAGATGTCGATGACGAATTAGACTGCACTGCAAAAGATTCTGACTGAGAGGCAGTAAGAGAAACGGTAGGCAGAGAGTGGGGGGAACACAAAGGCTGAGATACTGAAGCCAAAGAACGTGCTTGAGAATTGGAGTGAATTGCTGGTGAAGAGGAGTTAGAAGTGGGCTGAATAGAATGGATAGAGAACACTGGTTGAGAAAGAGATAATTCTTGCCGAGGAATGGTTAGCGATAGTGCCTGAGATTGGATAGCAGCAGCATTCTGAAACACCCGAACAGCTGAAACTGCGGAGTCTGGAAATGTGATGTTAGCTGCAGCTTGAGAGACGGTAGGAAATTGTTGAGAGCATCTAGATGTTGACGGCAGACGTCGACGTTCATCAGAAATCTTTCTAGAGAATACAATTTCTGGCAACCCCGTGTCTGTGTCTGTATCATCCACTGGTTGACTACTGCAATAACGCATCAGAAAGCCTGATTTAGATAATAAATAACATCATCGCTTATATACTTGAAGAAGTGGACATACGTAGAAGATAAAGGCTGACCGCTTACGTCTGACACGAGATGACTACTAAAATATAGAAAAGAGCACTTTACTAATAAGAAGGTTGTAAAATACAAATTATTCTAAACTAGCCTATTAATTAATTAAGCTGCATCGTTCATGCAATTAAGTTTTTCATGCATGCTATGATTCGCCGGTCCAGCTTGACAAACCAAAAATGGAATTGGGCTATACGTATACATATCATGCAATGTATGTGAAGTGACATTAGCATGCTAGAAAAAGGTTTCGTACTCTAGTGCTCTCGTTTGGCACACTATTCTTCGACTGAGGTATCAAGTACGCACTGCGTACTATATACAAATGGTGCAGGTGTAGAGATGCTACCTGCAGTTGTTGGTTAGATGTCTTCTTAGCTCTGACATTCTGACATCATCACTACACCATGGACATTTCTCTCTAGGCTCGTCCGATTTTCTTGACTCTAAAAAGCTCTTAAAATAATTAGAAGCATTAATAATTATAGTGCAACTTAGATAAGTGACTTAGCGCATACTTACTTCCCGATCAGGTGCTAGACTTAAATCATTTGCTTTGGGTCGAACGAGTATCTTTGCTGATTGCAAAACGCTACTTAGGTACAACGAGGTATAACCGGAGGAGCCAACAGGAATCTCTTCCAATACCGTGGTATTGACTTTGAGTCGAAGAAGTTCGAAGCCTTGCCCGGCCAGTTTAGGGAATTCTTTGTAGAGACGGTCCTTCAATTCCATACTCGAAAATTCGTCGATGTTCTCAAACGTAATTCTTTTAGTACCTAGACCAGCAATTTTCAGTGTGCTGTGGTCTGCTCTTGTCCATCTTGTTTGGTTCTTTGACCCCAGACATCTAAAGTCGCATCCCCATGAACGAACTCGGCGGCGATTCTTTCCTCTTGAAGTGCGACTGGTTGTTCTTGTGGCACTGGTAGCACGATCCGTTTGCAAGGAGAAAGACTGTCTACGTCTAAAAAGAGCACTCTGCTCTTCTCTAGCTGCAGCTAGACGTGCATTCTGGACAGAGGACGACGCTGCACGGCAAATGTCGCTGAATCGATCCCGGATGCGGTGGATGGGACAGGATCGTTTTCATGATCAGTGACATGATGTCTACCACTTAGAGTTGAGGCATGGTGTACCCTGTCACCCCATTCGCCGTTAGTAGGGTATACACGTCCACTGGATAGACGGAGACATCGCATGCGACCATCTTCCTCAAACTCCAACCCAGACGCTAGCGGAAAATATGCCTGTGTAAACAGATGATATCAGAACAGAGTCTAGGATTGGGCTAAATCATGCATACATGTAAGCAATACCGGGTAAAGCCAAATTCATTTTGGCAATCACGCAACTTTCAAACTATTGTCATAATTTCTAACTTTCGTTAATATTAAAATTGTCTTGAATACAAGCATGCTGACAAACAGAACTTATGCAGAAGTAAACCTCGATAATTAAATATGCGTTAATTAAATATGCGTACATTTTTAAAACATTGTAGGATCACGTGTGCAATATATGGCTAAATATAATGTATATGAAAAATTAATTGTTGTCAATCGTAGCGAGGCTTCTAATCTGGGTCGCACAACAGAAAGGCGCATGGTCCTATATGGCAGCTCTCTTTATATCACTAGCGCAGGGTTGAGTTTGTGTTGGATTCTCTTGTAAGATCGGGTATCGGTATCAACCGTATATATATATATATATATATATATATATATATATATATATATATATATATATATATATATATATATAGTGAGTAGATCCCACCGCTCTACATCCACTGCTAAATCTAATCTATAATTTAATATTCTAGCATTAAACAGCTAAAGACGAACAGATAACTGTTCTAGCAAATTACTAAACGCTTGACTAGATGAAAGTCAGGTTTTTGTCATTGTTTTAGAGGCAATTATTTTTAGTGTAGCTAGACTAGCAGGTGTCCCAAAACCAAACGTTTCAACTATCGAAACATCCACCTGCAGCTTCCACGTCCGCCTGGTGATGAGCATCTTTTTCGCCAAAGTTGAGGATGTTACAATGTACGAAGGCTGCATGTACTGTCGTTAGGAAATGACCACGCCCACAAAATGTGGGTGCGATGGAGACGCGGCCTTCTACGCATTTTCCAGCATCCCCATCTCAGACTCTTTCCACCTTAAACGTCATGATCTATTTGTGAAGAATGACGTCACTTCCGCGAAGACACATTCAGTAACACGCGGACGCACGCACGCACAAGCGGCCCGATGAGCCGGCCGGCTTACTCCGACTACACCCAGCCTATCCTCACACCGTAGATGAGAGAATTAGAACGGCGTACGATAGCAGGTGTGCGTCGACCGCATACTCGGTCAATTTGAATAAACAAACTCCCGCGCATCTCATTTCAGGCCGCCAAAGTCTCGTTTCGGGCCGTCGGAAGCAGTCGAGGGGAAATCCGACGCGACCGTTCGTCTTGGACTTGCGATCTCGACTGGCCCACCGCGTTTCGCGACGATCTGAGACCAGCGTCGTGTCGGTCGGCGCGTTACAGACAGACATGTGGACAGACGGAAGTGGGCGTTTCCGAGCGTTTGCGTATTATAGTACAAGTCCAAAACATTTTGAGAAAGTGAAGGGTATGTAGGGATGGGTATGTACTTATGTTATTTATGCCCATCTCGTACATCACATTCACAATTGCTGCAAGCGATATAGGTAAAAAGAGTGTGATGTAGGAGATGGGCGTAAATGACATAAGTACATACCCATCCCTACATACCCATCATTTTCTCAAAATGTTTTTGGACTTGTTTCATATATTTTTGGACTTGTTTCATATATTTTTGGACTTGTTTCATACATTTTTAGATGGAAATGACAGTTTTAGTAAACGGAGTGCTTAGCATTTTGAACATGTGAGAATACTTTCATGTTCAAACCCCCAGGACAGACCACGTGGAGGTTGCACTCTCTGTCCCGCCCCCCCCCTCCCACCCTAGGCCACGAATTTCAGGCTGTAATTAGACGCTGCACATCCCAGTTTAGCTACGGTATTTCTTTTCAAGTGACCTCTAGCCTGGCTGACAAAAGTGAAATGTGAAATGTGAAATGTGAAAGAATAGATCGGGTTTTTTACTTGCCGATAGCTGGCTTCTGAGGCGCTTAGTATCAGCGGTGATAGTCTGTTTAGACTTGGGTAGTTTAAAATGGAAATGACAGTTCTAGTAAACGTGTGCAGCTCGGCTGTGATTTCAATCTTTGATTGCATCTCTAAACAACTCCCACGTTCCGCTCAGCATACACGGAAGTACGTAGCAGCTGACGAATGTACGTAATAACACTGATTGCATCTATAAACAACTCCCATTACCTAGGGTTCCACGAAAGAGATACACGCTTACATGCACAGAGAGTCAGACAGGACGCCGCGCCGTTGAACATAGCCGTACATGTTCAACTACATGCAACTGTAAGCAGCATGTAGCAGCAGGTGGAAGTGGCAGCTAGGCTTCCAAACGGTAGTCACATGTACACACGTGACCGGAACAACATGGCGTTGTGGGAAGCAGTACGTGGAATTGCATGGCAGCAGTTGACTGATACAAGGTGACTTTGCACATTTCTAACTGGTGAGTCAGTGCAATTCTTCGGACAAGAGCGAATCGTTTGGTGTGACTCTCGTCGTTGTAGCTGCTTCGAGTGAGGCGCTAGCCTGGCTGACAAAAGTGAAATGTGAAATGTGAAACGTGAAATGTGAAAGAATAAATTGGTTTTTTTACTTGCCAATAGCTGGCTTCTGAGGCGCTTAGTGTCAGCGGTGATAGTCTGGCTACCATTAGGAACGTTTGAAGTTGAGCGCTACGTGGGTCCGAGATCTCTGTAATGAGTTCTGAGCGATCCGGTTCGGATGCGTTTGGATACTTTTGTATGGGGCGCCATTTTAGATTCTTCGCATTCCTACATAGGGAGTGCTACCGCACTCCCTGATAAGACATATATCCTTGTGTACACACGAACCTCAAATTTCTCCTCTCCACAACTATGTTTCATTATAAAACCTACTTCAAAAAAATCGTTTCCGTGTCCGCGACTAAACAAGTGACCAAACAGCGACGAAAAGCCTCATGATGTTCCGTCGCTCCATCCTTCGGACTGTAGCTAGGGATTGTGAGTACTTGACAACCGAGAAACACCCTAGGGAGCTGAATATTCACACGTTCCGTACTACATGATCAATCAATCCTTACTCCCAATCGTAGATAGTCAATGTTTGCCGATATCAATATATATATATATATATATACAGACACACACACACACACACACACACACACACACACACACACACACACACACACACACAAACAAACACACACACACACACACACACAAACAAACAAACACACACACACACACACACACACACACACACACACACACACACACACACACTCACCAACGCGAGGCGCCATCTACTAATACCCTACAACTAGTATCTAACCCACATAAATAAAAAAGTACAAAAACGTTTTGAAAAAATAAGAAACACGTAGAGTTTTTGTAGAAAAAGAATAGAAACAAGGCCATGTGTGCTGTAACATCTTTCATGAATTCACTCATACAGGCTGAGCAATACATCATCCCTACATTGCACCATTTAAGGTTTAAAACACATAATATATATCAACTTTTCAGAGATAGTTTAAGCACCTGACAGTCTGGTCACTCGGCAATTTAGCACCAAACAGGTACTAATTGCTGCAGTACAAGTTCATTGTCCGAAACTGTATCTAGAATGTAACTTGTACAACTTGCGCCACGCTCTCAAATCATTGCATCAGTTTTACTACTTAGCAATATTTGGTGGATGCAATAAACTAAATTTCTGCATTTCAATCCCACCATATCTAGAGCAAACAATAAGAAGCGCCAATGCAAAATGGGACATTCAAAGGCCCCACATCAAGAGGAGTGGTAGCAAACTCGTATCACACGGCATCGCTTTAGGTTTTTAGTCCGTACTAAACTAACTGTTTTTTAGTTACAACTGAAATCTGTTTACCTGAATCGTTGAGATTGCTACCGATCCATCATCTTCGAGAGGGATGTCAAGTTCTCGGTCTGTTCTCTGCACTCGTACATAGCGGGCACTCGTTCGTTCCATATTCACGACTAATTCAGAGAATGTACTGCTAGACAGCCGTCCACGTGTTTTAGGTGTTGTTCACGCCTGCATAACTATGCGTTATATATCCTAGTTAGAGGTAAAATATTTTTGAATTTATATAATGCAATAGCTTAATTAATTTCAATTTGCAAACACTTTGCAGTTAGTTTCTTAATTAATTGGACTACGACATGGCCGGGCCATCCGATCGCTAGCTACCTAAACAAAATATGTGAACTTCGAGATACATTTTTGAATATACTTTACTGTACAGTATACCGCATTGACTACGACGAAATGCCAGTCATGCACTATCAGACATATGATTTTGTACATAATTCATAACCTCTAAAAAATGCCAACACCGAAAGAGTCACTGTCTCTTAATGGGTTAAATCGCTGTTGTATGTCTTCTACTAGTTCTTGAGACAAACGGACTTTAACAGATGGAACAACAACATCATTGCTTGTCTGTAAGAATTGAGGGAGTGGTCCATGAGAATCTATGCCGTAGACTGCTAGTTCTTCCTACACAAATACATTTTTAAGATAGTTGCAGTGGAATGAAACTGGAACTATATATAAATACGAGACTTACAGGAGTCATTGGTTCGCTAACGTCAACACTTTGGTCTTGTATTTGCCCTCTTATCCACAGCTGAATTGGACTTTGATTATGTTCTGTACGCAGTTTGTGCTCAGCGTAAGCGTTGGCATATATACGGAGACTACTGTTTACGCGTGGAAGAAAGACGTAGTGCAAACAGTACAAATGGGTAGGGTCAGAAGCGTTGAGGAGTCCATCGTCTTCCATAGCATAGAACAGATTATAGTACAGGCCTGTGCATCCTTGAAATAAGTCTCTCCAAAAACGTTCTATTCTTGTGTTGTGCACGCTCTTTCCGGTAATGACACTACCTCGACCAGGACCTCTGTTCCTGTGTGGCAACATAAACTGCGCGACCAGGCGCTGATCCAGGATTTTTTAGAAAGGGGTGGCTAGCTAGTGGTCGTAAGTGAGACATATTGGAGTGTGAAAAAATTGTACTAGATAGCTACTAGCGAATTGAGTGAAGACAGTTTAACTCAAGTCCACCAGCGACTGTAGCCCATATCCAAGGTATTGCCAAGGGCGGCTGATGGTGACGTTAGCATCTGATCATGACGTCTGACTCAAAGAAATTCAAGCAGCCAACACTGTTTGAGTTAGCGTTCGATGGAGGCTACGGAGCACAAGAATCAGGGATGCGGAATGAACAAAGGCAACTGTCGCAAGAATATGTACAACCTGCGACGACGACACTCAGCAAAAGTCAACTACCGGAGCCGGAGGGTTTGCAAAGCAGTCTCCTTCAGATTGCAATTAGACATACAAGAGAGCTAACTGCCGATGACAAGTACCGTTTGCTAACTACCGCGCAAGACGACATCCGGGATGATGAGTTGGCCACAGGTCATTTCCTGCTGGAGATCCTGAGGGTAAAAAGCGGAAGGTCAAGCAGATTACATTTCAAAGAAGGTGGCATCGAGAGTATAACTGGCTTCGCTATGGTAAATCAAGGGATGACAAGGGAGGTTGATGTCTACCGTGCATTTTATTTCTGACTCCTGATGAGATAAGATCTCTTCACCTTGGCGTATTCGTTAGAACCCCGTTTGTTAATTACAACAAATCCAAAGAGATTCGTGGTAGACATGCGACAACGGAATATCATTCACGAGCTGTTGATCGGACGTACCACTTTAGGATGCATTATTCCAATCCTGAAGCAAGAATTGACAACAGAATGACATATATTAATGCCAGAAACTACAAATTCAACTTAGAAGTTCTGCCTACCATCGTTGAAGCTGTTATTATGTGTGGAAAGCAGAGGATCGCCTTGCAAGGTTGTAAGCAAGATAAAATCAACTTTGACAGTCCTGTAACACGAAACGAGGGAAATTTTATTGCATTGGTGAGGCTGCTTGCTGGCACCAATTCTTGCTTGGATCAGCATCTCAGGACAGGACCTGCAAATGCAAAGTACATCAGTAAAAACATTAAGAACGAAATATCAGAGATTGCTGCTGACCAGATTCGAGATTTCTACAGAGAATGCTTGAGGGAATGTGCACACTTTTCAGTTGTAGCAGACGAGGTTGCATCTCATGGGCAAGAGATATTGTCAGTTTGTTTACGGTTCTTAGAAGTTCAAAAAGGGAACTTTGAGCTGAAGCCAAAGAAACATGAAGTCTTGCTGGATTTCGCCTTTCTTCAAAGGATAGCTGGAGAATCTATTGCACAGGGTATCCTATGTGTTCTTGAAAAGCATAAGATTAACATCAGGAATTGTCGAGGACAAGCGTATGATACAACCAGTTCAATGAGCTCATCCAGTGTTGGTGTGCAAGCGCATATCAAACGTGTGGCACCTGATGCAGATTATCAAGGCTGCTGCTTGCACAGTCTGAATCTAGTAATATGCAAGTCGTCACAAATAACGGCAATTAGGAACATGTTTGACAGTTGCCAGCAAGCATACCTATTTTTCCATAACTCTACCAAACGACAGAGACTTCTGGAACACGTTATTAGCTGTCAGTGCCCAGCTACCAAGAAGACAAAAATCAATGGTTTGTGCAAGACGAGATGGGTTGAGAGGCATACAACTTTTGACACAATTCTGGAACTTTACACCTATCTTATTGAAACCTGGGATGAGATATGTTACCCAAGCAATTGTGACAAACTTTATCCTGATGAAAGCAACTGGAAATGGGATTCAGAAACACGAACTGCTGCAAATGGCTTGAGGTACACATTTGTTGGATTTGAGCACATTGTAGTTTTCATGCTTGTGAGGCAGCTTCTTGAACCCATACGTCCAATTGCAGAGTGTCTGCAAGCAAGATTGCAGGAGTTGTACTTTGGCTTCAAGAAAGTTGACGAAGTTGTCCATTTTTACAAAAGGATTCGAAACGATGTGGATGTAGAGCATAACCGAATATACGCTAAAGCCAAGAAGCTAGCCGCTGATATTGGGAGTGATGAAGCAATGCCACACATCATAAAGGGAAGGCAAACAAGAGCAAATCCTACTGTGTTGTTGCCTTGTAATTACTGGAGAGTAACACTGACAATTCCGTTTTTGGACTCCATCCTTTCTGAACTTGAGTCTAGATTTGCAAGCGATAAAAGAGCACACTTTGAACTCTGTGTTTTAGTACCAGAGGTCATTACCAAGAATGAAAGTTTAGAAGAAACGATAGGAATTTTGACGTCTAAATGGGGACATCTGATGCCAACAGAGGATAACTTTGAGAGTGAACTTATCCGTTGGAGGCAGCACTGTCATGGGATTGCGGAGACCAAATCCATAACACAACTTTTGAGCGAGGATGCTGATCCGCTATTCTTTCCAAATGTTTGAGAACTGCTCTGCATTCTAGCTGTTCTTCCAGTTGGTAGTGCTGAAGCAGAGAGGTCATTTTCTTGCCTCAGGCAAGTGCATACCTGGCTTCGTAGGGTAAGGGCGCCTAATTGGGAACGCCTACACGTACTTCCGCCTGTGTCTCAAGCTCTTTACTGAAAAACGAATCTCACTGCACCTAACGAACCATAGCGTTGAAGCTTGATCTTCACTCTACACCCTCTAAGCAGCTGGCACGCTAGCGATCTATCGTGTTGACACAAGAGCTGCTAACGAGTGGAAGGTTCACATTACTGATATCTACGAGGCTTGTCCTAATTGGGAACAGTTCGTTTCTCGTTGACTAAGCCTTCCAAGAGAATTATAAGACTGTGATCCAGTAGTCTAATATCTTCTGTGTCATCAGAATTTTTCCAGGCATTGGAAACTTTTGGTCTTCCCTACTACGATCTTATCTAGCGCGTGCCTAAAGTAGGTCTGCTGTGTGAAAGGAAGAGAAATGACTGTCACCAATTGGGCTTGACGTGAAAGGGTTGCAGGAAAGGGTCTTACTTTTACATAATTGTGGCAAATCAATTGCAATTTCTTACAGAAACGGCATATCCATCTGAGTGAATGTGGTCAATTCCGTCCTAGAATGGCATCCTCTTGTGTAAATGATTGTCCGACGTGTAGTTCAGCTTTGCAAACGTCCATACATACAATAATATATGACTACAGCTCATACAGTAGCGTAACTTATCTATTAGTTGCACCTCCTACCAATAGATCTATACTCCAAGCGCATAGGACCCTAGACGGTCTAAGGCAAGTGTGCAAGAGGTCTTTCGTCTTGTTTTGAAGTAGCGGCAAACGTTCTTCTACATTGAGTAGTCAAATCTCGCAACCTGCAAACCTATTTACTAGAGTTCCCACAAGGACAGCGAAAGCACGCCCTGTAGGTGGAGTTTGCTATACGTTGGCTAGTCATTAGCAGTTCAAATGGCTGGAGAGCGCAATTCTGTTAGAGCGTATGCGCCAGACACGATAAAGCAAGCAATAGAGTATGTAGAAGTGCAGGGATTGTCATACCGACAAGCATCAGCAAGAGCTGGTTGTGCCGCCACCACCCTATTTAAACACAAACACCAGAGAGTCAAGTACACCAGCGTTGGACGTCCTACTGCCCTCACTTCTCTAGAAGAGAAGGTTATTGCTCGATGCATTATAAGCCTTGGAAGTTTTGGCCATCCACCAACTCGTGACATGGTGGCAGTGTCATCAAAAAATACTTCGATGACTCTGGCATGCAGAATCCATTTCCTAGTGACTTCCCAGGCAAGAAATGGTGGAAGAATTTTTTCACAAGATGGTCAAGTTTGAGTGAGCGAAAACCAGAGCACTTGACCATCCAGCGTGCACAAGTAGGATCGACTGAAGTAGTGGATAAACTCTTTTCCAATCTAGAAAAGATCTTGCAAGAGGAGGGTCTCCTGACTCTACCATACAGTGAATTGGGGAGACGTCTGTGGAACTGTGATGAGACTGGACTATGTACATCTGTTACATCAAAGAAAGTAATAGTACGAAAAGGCCAAAAAGATGTCTATGAGATTGGCACGGGTTCTGGCCGTGATAACATCACAGTTCTTGCTTGTGGATCTGCGATAGGAGAACGCGTCTTGCCATATGTTGTCTATAAGGCCAAGACTACAAATCCTAGCTGGATGGAAGGTGGTCCCCACGGTTGCATGTTCAGTGTCAGCAACTCAGGATGGATGGAAAGCGCTCAGTTCTCTGAATGGTTCATTCAGATGTTTTTACCAGCAACAAAGCTTCTTCGACTGACAGCTCCTGTTGTTTTACTTCTTGATGGCCATGGCTCTCATGTCACGTTAGAGCTAGTAACAGAAGCTGCAAAACAGAATACTATCATCATTTGTCTACCACCCCATACAACACACATCCTTCAACCACTAGATGTCTCTGTTTTCAAATCTGTAAAGCATGTGTGGGCACGACTTTTGAAAGAATTCAAAAGTGAAAAGTTTGAGGCTGTGGTCTCTAAACGTAGTTTTCCATCCTTGTTGAGTCAGCTGTGGAAAGAGAGCTTTTTTCCTGAGCACTTAGTAAGTGGATTTCGTGCCACTGGCATCCACCCCCTTAACAGAAGCATAATTAGAGAAGATAAGCTAAAGCCATCGGAAGCCTATTCAGGTACATCTATAGAACAACCCTTGTCAGCTACTCCTGTAACAGAACGTGTCACAGGAATTTTTAAGAAACACTTCCAAACAATTCAAGAGACAAAAGCTAATGTGAAAGAAAGTAGATTACAACCAGGCTACTATGGTGAAGCGCTAACAAGCGAAGCAGCTATTGAAAGACTAAAGCAGCGAGAAATGCAAAAGTCAAAGGCTAAGTCTAAGTCTAAACAGCAAGTAAAGAAAACAGTAGCAAAAAGTCCTCACATTGATCAGTCTGAGAGCACATGTCAAGGCTGTGGTGCACACTATGACAAGGACACCAAACAGGAGCAGAAAAATTGGATTGGCTGCGACAAGTGCTGGAGGTGGTACCATTACCATTGTGCAAACTTGTCAACGTACCCAGACCTTGAACGGTTATGGATGTGTCTAGAATGAGAATGTAGTCATTGAATTTAACAAGTAGATTACAAGACAGCATGTTGTAGCAGCGGTTCCACATGATAATAGTAGTGTAGCGAGTTTTGTTACTGCAATGTTGGATGATAGTAAAGCTGTTAGTTTTTGTTCACGCCAGTGTCTAGGTGAATTCCAGGAGCATGTGGGAATACCTTCAACAATTCATAGCCACAGTTCCTTCCAACTAGTCCGTTTGCGACGTTTCGCAACTTGTACTTGAATATCAATACAAATACCATCATGTTAGGCCCTTCAGAGTCTTGATTCTCCCTTTCTCTCTCTATCACATGCCAATCCAGCCCCTAGAGAAAATTGGAGCGTACGCTCACAGTACAAAGACAAAGAGAGCTAACGATCAATCAGTACAATACAGAATTGATGCTCTGCAATGTTGTAGCGCTGGCTTACTCCACCGCTGAACGATCGTCAAGAACTCTGCCGTTCCCAATTAGGGCACTTTGCGCAGATATCAATATCTCAACGCGCGTACTTCTAGAAGCTCTACCTAGACAATGGAAATTTTCTAGTCTGCAGTTTTCAGTTCTTTTTTAGCCTAAAAACTAAGCTTCAAGTTCATGCGCTACTCAGTGCACAGCTGTACGGCTTTCAA
>CAXXBX010000107.1:0-6202 GCA_964274945.1 Dehalococcoidia bacterium
AATTCCTAAAACCTCAGCCTCTGGGGTGTGAGGCAGGAGTGGCAGGACACAGCAAAATGTGTTTTGTTAACTCGGTAGACTCATTTTTATCACAAATTAATTAGATTAAACTGCATAGACTTTAACTTGCTCTTAATTAAAATTAACTAAACATTTAATGGCATGGCCCTTGTTAGCAAGAAGACATTGCAACTACAGTACAGAGTAGGGAACTCGAGTGCTCAGGCAAATCCTGTAATGACATCATCGGGAGAAAAGTATCTTTAATTCGTAAGCAACTGCTTTCCTCTTGCAGTCTCGTGCTTCTCAGACAGAATGTCGATTCACACGAATGAGCAGCTATAACCGTAGGACTACTGTTGATAGAATCAGTTGAACTTTGTCCAACAAAGAGTCCTTTTTCAACAGCTAGACATAGTAATTGAAACTAATCAAATAGACACACAATCACAAAATAATTAAATTTTTCTTTACTGAATTTAATCAATCAATTAGTTAATATTACTATTATTGCTGTGTCACACACAGGAATACCTGGTGTAAAACTACAGAGAAAGAGAAAGAAAAAAAAAAAACTAGACCCAAGAAAGAGGTATGACAACCTCCCCCCTCCCCTGACAAACATACATTGGCCTTTTCAGCCATTCCGTAGCTAAAACTGCACGGTCTCTAGTACCCTAAAAATTGATCTACTCACAAAGTCTCTAATCGATCTGTAATTGTCCGTGGAGAGTCTCTACAGCCAATACCGTGAAGCAATTCTATTTCCCTGATGGAACTGAGGCATGAATTACGCTTGATTCCCAAACAAAAAAATTGAAAACACGATAGAAAATTAAAAACGAAAAGAAAGTGACCTGAAAATTTACCGAAGTCTATTTTGTACAGTACACTGTGGTACTAGCGACTATCGACTTCAATTAACCTTTACATTCTGACGCCATATCCGTTCACATGACACATGGAGCCCCTCCCCCGCAACATGAGGTGTGCTCCACATCACATGATGCATAGTCACAGTCACGGTCACAACGGAAATGCTCAGACAGTGAACGTAAATGTACTACAAATAGACTTCCCAGTTTCTCCCCACACCATGACACTATGAAAAAATCTGATACAAAGTGCTTGCAGTGACAATTGTTTATTAGACTCAATACTCTTACTTCTATACTGGTATACCACTCAATATATATACTACTATACCACTCAACTCTTTGAAACAGTCAACAAAAAATAGAGCTATAGATTTGCATAGATTTGAGAAAATACAGTATATCTTAACAAATAAACTCTTATCTGCTATGCAAAGTAGGATCGAATTTTCTTCTCAATTGCTGTTCTACAAATCGGACAATATTGGATACTAGCTGCACACGCTTCACAACACAGGATGTGTGCACAGGGCATAAATAGAATCATGACCTCTCTTTCCATGCATATCTTACATAAATGAGAATCTTGTACTTGCTGTGAAATGTCACTGCTTTCGTTTACGTCTGGTGGTGCTGTAGGTTGTAAGACAGTTGAAACTCCAGACAATGTTGCTGCTGTTTGTGTTGTGGCGACTGATGAAGCTGGTGACATTAGTTGACTGGCAGCTGGTAGACTTGCTTTCTCGGCTTCCGATTGTGCTTCAAGAAGTGCTTCCACATATGTTGTAAAACTTAAATTACGATTATTGGGTTGACTTATAACCCGATGTGCTAACTCCCTTGAAAACCCCATAATAGTCGCTTGCTGCACAAAGTCTGTCATATCGTTAGACTCTGAATCTAATGGCAATGTGGTCGATTGCGTTTGTTGTGCTGGTTGTGTCCACGGTTGATCATGTGACTGAGTTACTGATGGGCCATGCTGCCGAACGTGTGTACAAGATGGAAAGAATTTTGCATGTTCTTCCCAAGCAGAGTCGCCTTGCTGCCATCCTTTCAGACAACCACCACATGAGAAACACCTGACTCCATCTCGTGATCCTGTGTAATAAAATCCTGCCAGGGCAAGACTATCAGCTGATACGTGAGCTGTGGATGGCCAGTTTCGAAATGATTTTTGTCTTTGTTCGTAGCTCTTCATACTGTTGGCTGTTGCCTCTGCATTGGGTGTGGTGTAAGTGTCATATCGATGTTTCCTTTGAGCAACAGCTTTAGCAAACGTACAATCACGCGATCGCCTGATGTGTTCTTCAATAGGAACGTCACCGGGAAGCCATTGCTCAATTCTCACATCACAATGAAAACACCGGACTGCATCTCGTTCCCTCAAATAATAGAATCCGGCCTCTGCCAAATCACCAGGAGACACGACTGTACTTGGCCAATGAGCAAATGTACTAAGTCGACTGTGTTCATATTGTAAAGTAGGAGACCTCTGAGTGGTAGTAGCTTGGGTAGCTTGGTTGAGTTGCATTGACTCTAATCCAAGGAGAACATTTCTGGTATCTTTACCACTGAGAAATGTACAGTAAGGATTATGTCTTCTGTGCTCCCCTTCAGCTGTATCTCCAACCTCCCAACCTCTAAGCGAAAGGCCACAGCTGAAGCATTGAGCACCGTCACCTTTCCCTGTAGCATAGAAACCGGCACGTGCCAAATCATTAGGCCTAACAGGGCAAGTCTGTGGAAAAGAGTGAAACGTCTCTAGACGTCTTATCTCCATATGCATCAAACTCGGTGATGTAGCACTTTGAGCTTGCTGCCTGGATGGAGAGGTGGATAAACTTACAACAGGTTCTGGTGACCTACTCTCTGTAGTATGACCATCTAGGATTCTGAGAAAAGGACATTGTGGAGAATAGTGCTGGTGGCGTTCTCTCACGTTATCCTCTGGACTCCAGAGTCTTATAAGAACGTCACAAGTAAAGCATTTCACTTCATCTCTAATCCCTGTGTAGTAGAAACCTTCTTCTGCCAAAGTTTGAATAGGCTGTCCTGCCCACGTGGGCCACCGACGGTACGAGTTCAAACGAGCAGCTAGCGTCCCGTATTCGTCTCTTCCATCGACTGTTACTTGATTCTCTAGTCTGTTTTCTCGTGTCACCTTGGCGTAGACCCAGAGGCTCGTCTGTCAAGTAGCCATCTGCCATCAACTGTCGACTACAGCGTTAGCAATGATCAGTATACAATCAGAGAAATTGAGAGAATGAAACGACTTGCGAGTTTACGCGGCATGCTCCACAATGAGCATGCAAACGTTCGTCGTAATAATCTCTCAGCATGATACAGCTAGAGAATACGCAATCTGTATACTTACACTCGTTGTCGTTGTACACGTGTACCTCCTTCCGAATACAGTAGTAGACTACTGTACAACGTGTACGAACACGCCAAACGACGACTTGATGTCAACACGCCAAACGATGACGTGTCTCGACACGTCACCACATCACGATGACAGCTTGCGGATGCGACAGAGGGTGGCTACTGCTGACACAAAATGATGCATCGATATCGATCATGTAACTGGCATGCAATTTAAATTCCTAGACGTACATGCAAATGCAGAATTCGAAGTTCAAAGTAGACATTCCATTATAAACATTATCGTCAAAAATACTCATTTATTCAAAATCAACTGTTGCATGCAACTTATAGCTAGCAAATGACGCGCAGTTGTAGCTAAATTAAATGACACTTTAGTATACCTCGCAATGGATACGTGTTGTCAACTCTGATCTGTTCATTCCCCGGATCTACTTTTACAAGCCCCGTATATATTACTAGCCTCGGCCTCCCAGACTCGTGGAGCGCCGATACAAAATCGTTCTCCACGGGTCTGGGATGGTACCGCCTCTTCTCAATATATTGCGGTTGGTCCTAGGACCAGCATTAGTGTTCAGTTTCATAAATGCATACCTTTCCAATTACGGCCGTAATACAAGAACGACGAAGACATGTCGCGCTAGAACATCGTGTCGCATCCTGCTGCACGGGTACCTTTGTGTTTACAGTAGCTACGGTTTTATCATTTGTGTGTTAGTAAGGAACGCGAACGGGACGTTAGGAAGCACTTTCTTTTACTAGTGGTGCCGCGGACGCGATCGGCATGTGTCTGATCGCCGTGAATCCGCTGCGAGTAGCTGCTAGTCGCTCGTGGAGCTTCGAATTCGCGATGAAAATTCGCGATGCGCGCATCCGCTGTGACTCGATCGTCCGGATTCGATGCGACTTGCCGCGAAAACGGGGCCAAACTTCGCCGTGAATTCTCCGCAAGACTTTGTGTAGTAGACGTGATCATGAAGTCGTTGACAATGCAGCTTGTTGACAATGCAGTTGACAATGGTTACAAGGTTGTTCAACTAGACAACTAGATCTCCATCGTTTTAGTTCAAACCTGGCTGGCGGGTTGGGAATCTCCACAGTAATGCCACCTCAAGAATTCAGACCGCCCACAAGCTACACAACACACAACACAATGGCTCAACCTCCAACATCCACAAGACAATGTGAAGAACATGTCCAAGACACTACTGCTACATTTTCAGCAGTCGGCCAGTCTACAGATGTCTTGCAAACACACCGCTACACAGTTGAGGTTGACACACCAAGTCAAGACAATCTGACCTCAAACGCTAGACAGCCAATTTCTGTACGTGTTATACCCAGTGTGAGAGCATCAAAGCAAGAACCTTCTGCTAAACGGCACTCTAGCTGTGAGGATAATGATTACGAAAGAGGAAAAACTAAGTAAGGATAATGTCACTATTAACTCAGTTCCAGAGACTGCCTATAGTTATAGGCATACAGATATCTACAGATGACATACAGATGCACAAAGTTTGATGCAAATGAGACGTGTTTGTACTGTGACTACAATGTATTGCAGTCTGGTTACATTTTGAGAAAGAAATCAAGTCTTTTTTGTTGCAATCAAGTCTGTCTTGTGTGTCTGTAACCAGGTTTACATGTGCAACTGCCGTCTATTGATGAACACTTTAACACAAACGTTACATTAATAGATGTTATACTGAAATAGATACGAGCCAAAAAATACAATCATTGGAGATGATCCCTCCAATACAATAGCTCAATTATTAAATGTACTGTGAGATGCATCCCTCCAATACAATAGCTCAATTATTAAATGTACTGTGAAATGCATCCCTCCAATACAATAGCTCAATTATTAAATGCACTGTGAGATGCATCCCTCCAATACAATAGCTCAATTATTAAACGTACTGTAAGATGCATCCCTCCAATACAATGGCACAATTATTAAACGTACTGTAAGATGCATTCCTCCAATACAATAGCTCAATTATTAAATGTACTGTGCGATGCATCCCTCCAATACAATAGCTCAATTATTAAACGTACTGTAAGATGCATCCCTCCAATACAATAGCTTAATTATTAAATGTACTGTGCGATGCATCCCTCCAATACAATAGCTTAATTATTAAATGTACTGCTAGATATCAGTAATGAGAACTCGTCTCTGTTAGTACTGTTAGTTGTTATCTGTACTGTTAGTTGTTATCTGTACTGTTAGTTGTTATCTGTACTATTAGTTGTTATCTGTACTGTTAGTTGTTATCTGTACTGTTAGTTGTTATCTGTACTATTAGTTGTTATCTGTACTTTTAGTTGTTATCTGTACTGTTAGTTGTTATCTGTTTCTGTTATTTGTTATCTGTACTGTTAGTTGTTATCTGTACTGTTAGTTGTTATCTGTACTGTTAGTTGTTATCTGTACTGTTAGTTGTAATCTGTATTGTTAGTTGTTATCTGTACTGTTAGTTGTTATCTGTACTATTAGTTGTTATCTGTACTGTTAGTTGTTATCTGTTTCTGTTATTTGTTATCTGTACTGTTAGTTGTTATCTGTACTGTTAGTTGTTATCTGTACTGTTAGTTGTTATCTGTACTGTTAGTTGTTATCTGTACTGTTAGTTGTTATCTGTACTGTTAGTTGTTATCTGTACTGTTAGTTGTTATCTGTACTGTTAGTTGTTATCTGTACTTTTAGTTGTTATCTGTACTGTTAGATGTTATCTGTACTGTTAGTTATCTGTATTGCCAGCTTTTATCTGTACTGTTAGTTGTTATCTGTACTGTTAGTTGTTATCTGTACTGTTAGTTGTTATCTGTACTTTTAGTTGTTATCTGTACTTTTAGTTGTTATCTGTACTGTTAGTTGTTATCTGTACTGTTAGTTGTTATCTGTACTGTTAGATGTTATCTGTACTGTTAGTTATCTG
>CAXXBX010000108.1:0-3916 GCA_964274945.1 Dehalococcoidia bacterium
CGAATTGGGCGTTCATTTACCCATTGCCAGGGGCTGTTGTGCAATATCATGGAAAACTGAATAACTTACCTAGTCTGCGGTTGGGCAGCTGCTTAGACATCATCATTCATCAGCTGTCTAGTCGCAATACTTTTGTAATTAATCTTGACTTTAGTGTAAATATTTAGTATATGTTGTACAATAATTTCTTTTGCACTAATCTTGGTGTCCCACGTTCCCGCGGATGTCTAACTAAGCTGTTGTGAGTGAACTAAATCTACATATCTAGGAAGCCTACAACAACGCCTTGCTCCGTCAATCGTGATGTAATCCGCATACTTTGTAAACAGCGCGTCCTGCATGATACCATGCAACAGTCCATCATGCGTTGTAGCAGGTTCCTAGCTAATCAAGAGCTCGAATTTTACTGCTTCGCCTTCTCACCTTTCTTGAATCAATCATTTATTGTTCAGCTGAAACGTGAGTGAGCATCATAGAAAGACGTCATGAAAGAAATGTGCGCAGTTTTGACTTTACGTATCAGACTGAAACAATTATTTCTATAAATTTAGTACTTCTAAGACAGAACATCGGATAATTGAATACCTGAGTCGGATAATGCCCGAATTGGATCACTGAACGCCCAATTCGGATAATCGGCTAATTGAACGCAAAATACTATAGTTGTCTTCAATTCTTCGTTCACGCTTCACTTGTCTTACTCGTTTACTGAGATAGTCGCGTAACAATGGTCGCGTAGTCACGTGATAATGGTTGCGTCACAATAATTTCTATCAAAGTAACGCGCGGAAACTCAAAAACAGACTTTTCTCTTCTTTTAGCTTTTCCTTTCCATCCCGTTTGTCACGTATCAGTCTCCTTTGCTCTTTAGTCGCGTACGGGAGCAAAATCGAGAGTCGTTTGACTCTTATCGCCAACAAATTACAATTGAGTCGACCCCTCGACAGGGGTCTCTTGCTTCAATTTTTAGCGCATATGTTACGGAGTCAAAATTGCATTCATCTAGCATCGTCGTTTTGTCGATCCATCTTTCCGTTTTTCCGTAAATCCACATGACAAGTGCTGACGTACGTATATATATAAATACAATATATCTCGAGCTCAATTGACATGACAAGAGAGAGGCTCGCTTCGCTCGCCAATAAACTAGTAAATGCTCGGTTAGCATTGTGTTTGGCGAGAGATGGTGTTCTGTCTTTACCTATTCGCGTAACAATGGTTGCGTTACTTAGCAATAGTTTTTGTCAAACAAACCCGGGAACTCAGGAAACAGACTTTCAGTTGCTCTTCTAAAGTATTTTGCGTTCAATTAACCGATTCAGGCGTTCAATTATCCGTTGCTTACGGCTGTTGTGCAACTAAATAACTTACATAGTCTGCGGTTGGGCAGCTGCTCAAATATCATCATTCATCAGCTGTATAGACTCAATAATTTGTAATTAATCTTGACTTTAGCGTAAATTTTTAGCGTGTGTTGTAGGATAATTTCCTTTGCACTAATCTTGGTGTCCCACGTTTCCGCGGAGGTCTAACTAAGCTGTTGTGAGCGAACTAAATCTACATATCTAGGAAGCCTACAACGACGCCTTGCTCCATCAATCGTGGTGTAATCCGCATACTTTGGAAATCGCGCGTCTTGCGTGATACCATGCAACAGCCCATCAACCGTCGCAGCTGGTTTTTAGCTAATCAAGAGCTCGAATTTCACTACTTTGCCTTCTCACCTTTCTTGAATCAATCATTTATTGTTCAGCTGAAACGTGAGTGAGCATCATAGAAAGACGTAATAAAAGATATGTGCGACTAAAATAATTATTTCTATATTTGTTACTTCTAATTAGGACAGAACATCGGATAATTGAATGTCCGAATCGGATTACTGAACGCCCAATTCGGATAATTGCTTGCCTGAATCGGGTAACTGAACGCTGAGTTCAGATAATTGAACGCAAAATACTATAGTTGTCTTCAATTCTTCGTTCACGCTTCAGTCGTCTCACTCGTTTACTGAGATAGTCGCGTAACAATGATCGCATAGTCACGTGACAATGGTTGCGTAGCAATAATTTCTATCAAAGTAACGCGCGGAAACTCAAAAAAGACTTTTCTCTTCTTTTAGCTTTTCTTTTTCATTCCGTTTGTCCCAAATCAGTCTCCTTTTCTCTTTAGTCGCGTAAGGGAGCAAAATCGAGAGTCGTTTGACTCTCCTCGCCAAGAAATTACAATTGAGTCGACCCCTCAAAAGAGGTCCCATGCTTCAATTTTTAGCGCCTAAGTTATGGAGCCAAAATTGCATTCATCTGGCATCGTCGTTTTGTTGATTTGTCTTTCTGTTTTGCCGTAAATCCATGTGCTGACGTACGTATATATATATAAATATATAAATATATAAATATATAAATATACTAGTAAATGCTCGGTTAGCATTGTGTTTGGCGAGCGATGGTGTTCTGTCTTTACCTATTCGCGTAACAATGGTTGCGTTTCGTAGCAATAGTTTCTGTCAAACAAACGCGTTGACTCAGGAAACAGACTTTCAGTTGCTCTTCTATAGTATTTTGCGTTCAATTATCCGAATCCGGTGTTCAGTTATCCTATTCACGCGTTCAATTACCCGTTGCTTACGGCTGTTGTGCAATATCATGGAAAACTGAATAACTTACATAGTCTGCGGTTGGACTGCTGCTGTCTAGACGCAATAATTTGTAGACTTTTAGTTGCTCTTTTATAGTATTTTGCGTTCAGTTATACCAACCCGTTGGTCAATTATCCGAATTGGGCGTTCATTTACCCGTTGCCAGGGGCTGTTGTGCAATATCATGGAAAACTGAATAACTTACCTAGTCTGCGGTTGGGCAGCTGCTTAGACATCATCATTCATCAGCTGTCTAGTCGCAATAATTTTGTAATTAATCTTGACTTTAATGTAAATATTTAGTAACTGTTGTACGATAATTTCTTTTGCACTAATCTTGGTGTCCCACGTTTCAGCGGATGTCTAACTAAGCTGTTGTGAGTGAACTAAATCTACATATCTAGGAAGCCTACAACAACGCCTTGCTCCGTCAATCGTGGTGTAATCCGCATACTTTGTAAACAGCGCATCCTGCATGATACCATGCAACAGTCCATCATGCGTTGTAGCAGGTTCCTAGCTAATCAAGAGCTCGAATTTTACTGCTTCGCCTTCTCACCTCTCTTGAATCAATCATTTATTGTTCAGCTGAAACGTGAGTGAGCATCATAGAAAGACGTCATGAAAGAAATGTGCGCAGTTTTGACTTTACGTATCAGACTGAAACAATTATTTCTATAAATTTAGTACTTCTAAGACAGAACATCGGATAATTGAATACCTGAGTCGGATAATTGAATGCCCGAATTGGATAACTGAACGCTCAATTCGGATAACTGATTGCCTGAATCGGATAATTGAACGCAAATACTCTAGTTGTCTTCAATTCTTCGTTCACGCTTCAATTGTTTCACTCGTTTATTAGCTGAGATAGGCGCATAACAATGGTCGCGTAGTCACGTGATAATGGTTGCGTAGCAATAATTTCTGTCAAAGTAACGCGCGGAAACTCAAGAAACAGACTTTTCTCTTCTTTTAGCTTTTCCTTTCCATTCCGTTTGTCACGTATCAGTCTCCTTTGCTCTTTAGTCGTGTAAGGGAGCAAAATCGAAAGTCGTTTCACTCTTATCGCCACGAAATTACAATTGAGTCGACCCCTCGAAAGGGGACACGTTATTCAATTTTCGCGCATATGTTACGGAGTCAAAATTGCATTCATCTGGCATCGTCGTTTTGTCGATCCGTCTTTCCGTTTTACCGTAAATCTCTAGGACAAGTGCTGACGTACGCATATAAATATATAAATATATAAATATATAAATATATAAACAAAATATATCT
>CAXXBX010000109.1:0-19956 GCA_964274945.1 Dehalococcoidia bacterium
AACTGTGTAGTCGGCCATTTCAACAACTAATACAACTTCAACGGTGAGACCATCGCACACTTTTGTGTCGCTATCTGACCAATACTGGAAACACTTTTTCTGCAATCAACACTGTTAGAATCGACTTTGACGTGGCATGCAACTGTATCGATAACCTTTCCATTTTCTATGACTCGAGTCACCATGACAATAAACTCTGTTCTTTCAAGCCACACCATGCGCCAAAAATCAGCACAAGTGGAGGGGAGGGGACCTATATATTAAACAGGAAACTGACCGTTACCACAACAGTAAACTTGGTTCTATGTGAAGACCTTGTGTGACAATGTATTGATTTTTTCTACTGAAACCCTGAAATGGAAAACAGAAATATTCAAGTTTATCGTACGTCACAATGCAGCTAGTCCACACATCTATGTATGTTGCATTGATGTACTCTGATTCCAATTTGTCCATACCATGCACTTCACCAAGTTCCACAAGATAATCATCATCTGTATACACAGAAGGATGTCTATTTATTGCCATATTGTTTCTACTTGAATGCACTAAACTCTTACACGGGACAATGTTCTTGTAACGATTTTTCTCAGCATTACTCTTTGCAATAGCAGTACTCTGATTGATACCGACGGAAGCCAGTTCCTAAATCAGAATACACATAAATGGTACTACTTCTTGCATTAGATCGGATATTGATGTAAAGAGTGTCTAACTTCAAATTCAGTAATAAATCCATCATTGTCATCCGCGCTTAACTTCTCAATATGATTTTCAAATTCTGCTATTGACGATGTTACACGTTACAAATTGATTTACTCTAGAAGATTTCTGTTAGGAAAATAGGCTGACCATTGCTCCTTCCAACAGAGTTGATGATAAAACCAGATTTGTAGGCAAGTTCACCATTTTGTCCATCCGATTGGGCAGTTGGGATGGCCTGCAAGGCTATGTCTTTAGACTGAACTGTGTACCGATCTTGTCCATGCAAGTCTCTCTTCTTGGCTTTTCGTCTTCTACAACAGAATTATTTGCCAAATGTGTATAAGTATGTATAAAATGCTATCTTACCTGTACCATATCACAACAACAACAACAGCAGTCGCAATAGCAACTAGTAGTAGCACAACTACAATGGGTGCCACATGACTGTTGCTGGAAGATGCTGTTGAGCCAAACGAATCTGTGGTGTACACTAAAGTAATATAGCAATAAGCAAGAATGCAGTCTTTCGTGGTTGCAACCTAACAACAAGCACTGTCCTTACCAATCCCAGCACTGGTTGAAATTAGTTGTATTTGTCTTCCTGTAGTATCCTAACAGAAATTTTGCATTAGAATGCATGCACCATAAACAGTGGTGAGACACTAAGTGCTAATTACTAGAACTACGCTCTGACCTCATCTTCACTAATCCATTGTACATAAAACGCATACTTAGTGTTGGGCTTCAAAGGACCATAGCCGTAGTTATCAGAACCAATTACAACTTGTTCCTTGACTTGATCAGTAGTAAGATTTATGGTCGTGTATGTGTGAACTCGATCGTCATCAGCTCTTGGCAAAGACATGTTCTCAAACCAATCAGTGTTGGGCTTTAGCTCTAGAACAATGATTTTAACAACCCTGGAATCAAATACGTGTAATGAATTATCACACCAAAAACAAATTTCATGGTACTGACTTGATTGGTCCATTAGTTTGATTGAGCTGTGGAAGTGTAACTGTAACCGTGCTTCCTTTTTCTGTCATGTTTACAGGAAGTAGCAGTTTTTCCGGAACTGGTGGCACTAATACAAACAAGTGTACAAACATCAATATCAATGTGCAAGTCATAAAATGAGCAATCAGCTTGGCTCTGTACACGTGTACCTCCTACTTTAGTCTGATCTGTCAAATTACAAGGGAATCCTTCCCAAAGTTGTGTGTTGTTTGTTACAGCAGTTACTGTGATTTCGTATTTTGTGACGGGTAGTAAATTACTGACACTGACATTACTGCTGAGATGAGACACTATTATAGAGTGGTTCTTTGAATCAGTTCCAGTTGTGGAGTTAACCTGCATTTTGTAACATAAGTACATCACGTAACATATTAAAGAGCATCTTAGTTTCATGAGCAAGCAACCTTAACGTAATAAAAAACAATTCTGTAATCACTGGGTTCAGGAGGCTTCCACGACATAAAAATAAAGTTTGCTCCTCGTCTGGTCACAGTACACTTTGAAGGAGCAGCAGGCTCTACAAGACATGAACATTGCATTAATATATGAATCTCACAAAATGCTACAAAATTGACTTTCATCTGCCGTTGTGAAATTCACTAGTTCACTTTGTTGCGATTTTAGTTCTGTATTATTCATGATGTTGACTGCAGTTACTGCGGCTGCGTAAGATGTGTAAGGTGATAAAGAAGATAACTCTATTTGAAGAGTGCTGTTTTTTGCAGGAAGTCTAAACATATCTATGTTTGATGTGTTATGTGATATCGATGGATCAATATTGTCAGTCTCCTTGTATAAAGACAATAGGTAGAACTGAATGTCACCGTTAGGAGCATCAGGAAGTTCCCACTTAATCAGACAAGAACGAGAGAGAACATTTGTAACATTTGGTCTTGCAGGGCGTGAAGGAGCTACAAAAAGAATACAGAAACGTATTTGCAAACAAGTTTCAAGTATTGATGACTACCGAGTATGTCTAACCAGACTGTTGTGTTGTAAACGTGACTGGTGGTTCATCTGTGTTGGGATCACTCCACAGTAAAGTTGAACAGCATGTTCTACGAGTTCCAGCCTGAACTGTAACAGTATATTGAGTATGGGGCACAAGATTGTCAACAAAAAGAAAAAAAGAAGTATTTTCATGTTTTTCTGCTAGGTATGTTTTGACAATCTCTTGCTTTGGAAAGGAAACTAAAGACACGTTGTATTGAACAATAGTTCCATGAACTTTGGCTGGCTTTCTCCACGAGACAACGACTGAATGGGAAGTGATATTCAAGCACCGAACTTTCCTTGTAGGTGATGATGCTAAAACAATATAATAATTTAACAATCTAAACTATGCAGTCCTCATGATCAGATTGTTCATATTCTGTATACCTTCTGCATTGGTTTTGAAAACAGTGGGACGTTCAAATTTGCTTTCTAATTTTTGCCCATCCACATTGATGGCAGTAACCCAAACATAGTAGGTAGTGGAAGGAATCAATTTGCCGATTCTTGCAACTCTCAGTGACCGTGAAACTGTTTTATTGCCATTATTAAGATTATTGGGTCGGCTAGTGTGATCAGACTGAATATATATTCTGTATTTCTTCAACACACCATTGGCACGAAGTGGCGGCATCCAAGATATTGATACACTTCTAGATCTGATGTCATTCGCTTTTACTTTCTGTGGAGGACTTGGTGCTAAATTACACATTAATTAACATTAATGATAGCACATTAAAATTGGCCAACTCACTCACCAGCTTGTTTAGTTGTAAAATTATATGATGCATAATAAGGAGACAACAGAGGATTCACATAAGCTGCTATGTCTATTGTATAGCTTGTATAAATGTCCAAATTAGTAAGACTGAATCTTCTTTCTTTTGTAGATTGCGGGTATCTGTTGCGATCAGGTCTTGTTGATTTAAAATATCTGATATAGTAACGGACTGATCTTGGTGTTGAAAACAGTGGTTGCTGCCAAGTGATTAGAGCTGAAGTACTAGTCACTTGGGAAGACATAATTTCTTGAGGAGCAGTATTTGCTGTCACACAAATACAAATAAGAGCAAATAAAAACACGTTATGTTCTTTACACTAACCTCCACCCTTTGTATCAAATGTTATCACTTGACTTGGACGACTTGTTAATTTTGCATTGTCAGTTCGTCGAATATTGACTGCAACAAGCCACACACTGTAACGTGTTAATTCTGTCAGTTCAGTTACTGTGTAAGCTGAGATGCTCCCACTGACAGTCTTGTTAACAACCAACATCTTGCTATTATAGTTACTAGGATCGATATCTCCTCCCTGCACCACAATAATCTCAAATTTTGTTATCGCTCCATTAGGATTAGAAGGTTTTTGCCACTTGAGATGAATTGATTGTATTTGCTCGTTAGTGGCTGTCAATTGTTGTGGTTGGCTTGGAACTTCATGTACAAATAGAAATAAATGTTGTTTGCGTGCATTTACGAGTACAAATTGCTAACTCACTAGATGACAAAGTTCGGAATTGTATTTGCGTGCTCCACTTGCTTTCCAGTTTAGTGGCTCCTTCAACATTGACAGCCCTCACAATTATAAGGTAAGAAGAGAAAGGTTTGAGGTTGGCAAACCGACTCTTAGTAGTGGTGGTTGAGCTACAAGTTTGTTCGCTACTACCATTAATCGTATAACAAACTCTATAGTATGAAATTGGGCCATTGGATACTAAAGGACGCTGCCACTTGATCACAACCGAGTCAGCAGACACTGTGTCAACTTGCACATTAGTTGGAGGATTAGGTTCTGAACAACAAACAAGCTAGGTTAGTCAAGATTTGGTGACAAAAATTACATCACATGATGCTATATACAACATCTTACTTGCTTGACGAGTTTGAAATGATATTTCAGCTTTGTTACTTCTCAGCCGAATTGAAGAGCTGACATTGATTTGGGCATATGTAGCAGCTTGAATTATGACTTTATATTTAGTATAGGGTGTAAGATCAACCAAAGTAGTAGTTGGTTGTGTGCTGGTCTTTGAAGTTACAATAGTAGTACTATCGAGTTTGAAATAATTGATATAATATGTAAGGGTAGATCCATTGACATAAAGAGGTGCCTTCCATGTCAGCACAACTTCAGTTGCCAGTAAAGACTGAACTATGATCTGTCTTGGAGGAGATGGTGCTGCAGAGAATTTGTATAGAAGTGCAAATTAGTACAAGACATAGAATGCTACTACACATTTTGTCTTCTCACCTACTGGATCTGTCCTACCAACAACTACATCAGAATATGAACTGCAGTAAGATTGGTCGTAAGTCACATTTACTTTGATTTCATAAGAAGTGAATGGAATAAGATGGTCCAGCTTAAATGGACGTGTTTTGGAAACTCTGGTTGCAAAGTTGTCACTAGTATCCACAGGACGAAACTGAACGCTATAGTTAGTGATACTACAAGCATAGTGATCCTCTCTAGTATAAGATGGACAGTCGAATGAGACAAATAGAGAAAAAGTAGAACTACTGGCTATTGTTGGTTTTCCACACTTTAGCCTTCTTTCTGCAACACAGCAAAGAGCATGATCATTTTAGTTAAAATTCTATCAGTCCGTAACAAACACAAACTATGAGCAATTACCAATCCAGTATTTGTTCTAGCATGCCAAACTATTACAAGGTCACAACAATCAAGAAGACACGTGCAAGTAATACAAATAAATATTGTTTCAACATTAAAACTAAAGCCACCTGTTCCATAACTTCTAGTTTAGGAAACTTAGATTTCTTATATTAGACAGACTGTTAACATGTTATTGTGCTAACTTGCAAACTGTGGATGCATGGTTACATGTAAAAGAGTAAAGTAGTATGAATCAGAGTCTTAGTTGTTTGCATTTAAGAAATCTATACCATTAGCTTTATAACACAATAATAATTGGACACATATCATAAATTGCTCTAGATACAAACAAAATAGCATTACAAACAAACATAATATCTTACCATAAACTCTTAGTTCAGAAGTTTGCTTAATCGTGCCGTTACTATTTGTGGCAGTGCAACGGTACTTGCTTTCATTAGATGTTTGAACATTTGTGATGGTGAGTGTGTTGCCATTCCATTTTACATTATTTGATGCTTTCTGGGAAAGGACATTCCACTGATATGATGGAGTTGGGTGACCAAATGCATTACAGTGAAGTATAAAATCGTCGCCAGGTAACACGTGTGCAGTTTCTCCTATCTGATATACATGATTCTGTTCAGCATGTTGATGGCTCACTGTGGATGGCTGTAAGGTCTTAGCAGAAAAGACTGGAGCAACTGACAAAAACGAAAAACAAGAACGCCATAGTTACAAAACGTCATCTGTTTGCTCAAATACACACCAATAGTTTTCAACAATTTCTAGTTGTTTAGTAAAATACATGCAACTTTACTTATGTCTGTTATTGCACTGTATGCGATAATTGAGATTACTGCTGGTGTGTACTTGTTGTTTGCATTATCCTGCCTTGTTAAACAATGCAATAGTCAGTGCATCTCGTGTATATGTGATAAAGACATTTGTTCACTATGGAGGCATTTGAATACTGACTCCAGTTTGAACTGGAATTGTGTTTGGAACTGCCACGCCCACAGTTTCAACAATTTTGCCTCGGATGGTCAAACTGCTAGAGAACTCTTCTGACAGTTTTGGAACTCTCAGAACTATCAATCGAAGACAAACTATCCCATCAATTCCAGTTCCAAACGTAGTATTCAAATGTGCCCTACATTGCAGTATCTGAAAAGACAAAGTACATGATAAAGTCATAGGATATATATACCAGTGTGAACACTATAGCTCACAATGAATATATTAAAACTCGTAGACTAGACTCCAGGAAATGACGAAGGCGGAGAGAGACTGGGTTGAGTCTACTCGTAGACAGGATAAACGACACAAGCACCATCACTGCTTTTTCCACAGCAAGTAAACTTGTTGCAATATTCGCACAAATTCCATGTCTGAACTAGAGTTTATTATTCATGAAGACTGAATGCTGATGTCAAAAAGATGTATTGACAGAAGGCTTCGCCAGAACACAATCACAAACACACACATATCGCCATGAGCTTTAGAAACAAAGCACAAAGCTCCTCTACCGGTTTAACTTGATCATTGGCATCACAAAAGTATGACATGTAAAATTGAGGTCTCCTAGTTATTAATTGTTACAACATCTCCCACAGTTGCTTAATTATTAAGTCTATGAGTTACTGTAGTTGTTTGCTGGTAATTGTTTTTAGGAATAATGGTCACGTATTGCAGCAAATGGCTAAACCATGCATTGTGATTGTTGTTTCCCAATTTCTACAACAGAAAGGTGTTCATAGCTCTTACTGAATTATCTAATTTTTAAATTTTTATTAAGACTCAAACAGTTGATTTAATCACACACACACACACACACACACACACACACACACACACACACACACACACACAGACACAGACACAGACACAGACACACACACACACACACACACACACAGACACAGACACACACAGACACAGACACACACAGACACAGACACAGACACAGACACAGACACACAAAGACACAGACACAGACACAGACACAGACACAGACACACAGACACACACACACAGACACAGACACACAGACACAGACACACAGACACAGACACAGACACAGACACACACCCCCCACCCCCCCACACACACACACAGTACCGTTGACAAACAACTGAAAGTTACGAGTGATTTCCACAACAGCCAGGAAGCACACCCTTTTTGAAGCAGCTTACCAATGCACATTTCAGACTGAAATTCTAGGCTGCAGTATATTCTTAGCTCCCGGATATCGTTACTGAGACATCCGGGTGTTGACAAGCTAGAAGTATGATGGTACATGTACGTACAGTATTATGCACAAGGTCCGGTCGTGTCCTAGGAGAGTATACGCCAGAGCAGAGTTACCTGCGGATCTTGAGAGCGTTTACACAGTCTAGGCTTTAGACGGGTCTAGGCCTAGTGTACTAGCTTGTCTGCATGGCCCTTGATCCATGCACAGTGAAATGTAAATTTATGTTTACTGTGGGAGACAAGTACGTCAAAGCACACACGACGTTTAATATATCATTTGTTGCTCTACAGATCTAGCTAGCCAATTGTAGATAGGGCCTAGATTATAAAATAAAATATTAATTAGTAATGCTTCTTTTACAGAAGACAACTTTCTCTAGGTAAGTTAGAATAACTGTATTAGTAATGTCTTAGTTACTACAACGGTTATTTATCGCATCTTGAGACGGCACTTTGTCAAAAGTGTTGTGGCTACGTAGAGTACATGCAGTAATGTTGCTGTTGGAGTTTACATATCTAACAGTATTGTCTAGAAATGGCAAGCACATCTCGTTACTTTATTTAATTAAGAAAATGAGAACGGAGTCACTTGCACAGTTAGCATATTAGCTACGTACTAGATATTCGTCAAACAAGAAACAATCTAAATTATTGTTAGTTTTACCTGGAAAGGCGTAGATGTTTAGTTGACAAATGCTAAAACCAGCTGGTACTTCAACTGTAACCTGTCTGGCTGAAACCGTTGAACATTTATAATGGAATTCTCCAGATTTCTGATTACTCGCCGCACATCTTTGTGTTTTGTTTTCTGTTGGACACAAGCTTCTTGCAACTACTTTCCACCCGATCTGATCAGATGGCGATGACATTGATGCTGTTAGATTTTTTCCAACAATTGTAACGGACTGAAGTTTTAGACATTGTTCAAAGCTAATCGCTAAATTTAGCTGGCGGTATTGGTCATCCGATCTGCGTCGACTGACGCAGGTGCTATTGTCCGTATCAGTCAGCCCTTGCAATTGGTCTCTCAATTTTTTTTGTGCGTCTTCTTTGCCTATAGTTAGTGATATTCCAGGAGCTGTTAGATCTACAGCAACTGTAGAGAAAAAGAGATATCGGTACATCCAAGTGATGCATATATCTAATTCAGCCTACACATGCAGCACGAGACTACCTGCATTGTTCGTTTCACATCGAATGCTTCTAGTGAGAGTGTACACGTAGAAGCAGAGACGTAGAAGCCACAGCAGTTGTCTGCTGGACGACATCATGAAACACAACGACGAGGATACAGAAATGGCAGCACTGCACGCAAGTTCAGAAAGATTTCCAGTCTAAGAGGAAGTCAGACCAACTTCTCAGAAGAGAAAGTGTTGCCCCCGCCTACAGACATCCTACTCAGGTCATTTGCTCTAGACGTGGGGTAAACCTATAGCGGTATGTTCTTCCGCATTTCTTCTAGCTAGAGATGTTAGCGTTCCTTGGTCGACGGAAGTATGTCACGTAGAGTAGCAACTGCATTGACACACTCTAGAGTTAGAGCACCTACAAAGACGTTGATTGTAGTCAAAGTATACCCTCCAACTATTGCACACAGTCTAGATGCATCACTCTTCCTGTTTTAGCAAATAATTATCATTAATCTGTACGTTGTAGCGCTGTATATAGTTGATGTTGGCAACGCGTGGCCGGTACTAGCTACATATCTTGCAATTGCATGCACGTGCTGCCTGCAGCAATTTTCTCACCTTAGCTCTGGGGTTGACCTTCGCAACAATTAAAATTAGAAATTAGTATGTTAGAAAATAGTGTTTATATGTTTGTAGACAATATCTGAAAAAACTAAGGCTTCTATACACTTACTGGACTCTGACAAACTGTGATGTGCGTGTGCAAATTAACTTAATTAACTAGTGCATAGCATTCAGTCTTGCGTCATTGTGTACATTTGTATAGCAAAAACTTCGACACGTCCAGCCACTAGGCAAGTTTCTGCATGGTTCCTGCTGTTGAGGCACTGTTCATATGTTGTTCACCCCGCATGCACACCTTTGATGAAGTGGCGAGGTATGTACGTGGGTGAGCGCTCTATCGACACATCTTTCCTGATTTTGTAGGCACTCTAGTTCCTAGAACTGACAGTTCTGGAGGCTGATAAACCATTTGTGTAAATAACTTGCATGTGAAAGCAAAACTTAACGCGCGTTAAATAGGCGTGGTCGACTAGTGCACGTTGATTAGTTTTTCTACTAAAACTTGTGACAGTGACATTATGATTGATCATGTATGCGCACTAGCAACTTGATGTCCTCGAATATTTAATACGCAGCAGACTGTAGTAAAATTAGTCTACCTATTTGATTAAATTAATCATTTACTCCTTAACCGGAAGTATACGCTAATGGAGACTGGCAAAGTTTATATTTGTATCAGTGACGGCAGACTTTGTGTTTTTGTAGATTTTAGTTTTAGGTGACTTACTAATATTCTCCTCGACCTAAAGATCGCTTAGATGGTGGTGATCTCTGTTAAGTTAAAATTAATTTAAATCTAGTGTACACGGTATACATAGTGTATATATTAACTACAAAATTTAATAACATATATATATATATATATATATATATATATATATATATATATATATATACATGGGCATAATTATGGAGCCACCCCCATATCAACTGAGGCAGGGAAATCAACAGAATATTGCAGATTTATGAATATACCTGCTGACACGCTGATTCTACATCAAATCATGATTTTTGGGTATTTATATTGTTCTGATTGGACGTTTTGACAACCCGTATCAACAAAAGACTAAGGGAATAACCAGACTAACCACCGTCGCCATTACCATGTCCAAACCGTTCATGTTGCATGTAACGTCACAGGAGCAGATGAGAATAGACTACAATATGCAAGTAAACTGAAACGTATAGTCTCTATTTATTCTTTGAGTATGTATCCCGACGTAAACAAAATCATTTTATTGTTTAAAAGTTTTTTGAAAACGATTTTGATTATTAACTTTCAAATTTACTGGTTGAATTGACACAGCAAGAAGCAGTCGTGCATCTCAACAGGTCAAACATCACCTCTAATCTCAGACGTATGGATGGCACTCTCAGAGCCATTACATTACCAATATGCCTTGTTTCAATTTACTAAAAAGTGCAGCTGTCGCTGTAGATGCATGTACAGGCAGTGTCTAAAGAAAGTCCAATAATATTTTAATCTAAGTTACGTGCTCAGGGTAGCTCCATAATTATGGCCATGTCTGTATGTATATATATATATATATATATATATATATATATATATATATATATATATATATATATATATACACTATCAGCTTATATTGCTCGATATGGATCTGATCCCAACTTTTGTTGTCTGAAAATTGATATGACAAATGCCTTTAACGAATGCTCTCGAGCTTCATTTTTGAGTCGTCTACGTAAAGAGTTCCCAGCCTTGTTTGGGTGGTCCTCGTGGTGTTATCATTGTGAAGGCATGTTGCATTTTGGGAATTCTTGGATCAAGTCATCTGCAGGAGTGCAACAAGGGGATCCCCTTGGTCCCCTACTATTCTCCCTCGTTCTTATGGAGTTTTTGGATGACTTGGGTCCATTGCCAGATTTGAAGCTGAAGTTATGGTATTTGGACGATGGCTCTTTCCTTGGCCAGCGGGCTACAGTTGCTTGTCTCTTGGATGTCTTGTTATCAAAGGGTCCCTTCTTTGGTCTTCATATCAATTTGAACAAATGTAAGGTCTTTTGGCCCTCTGGAGATCAGAATTTCCCCAAATTTGCTACTGAAATTCAGCGCAGTGTTCAGGTTCATGGTGGTGTTGACTTCCTTGGTTGTCCTGTATATGGATCTTCCTCATATGTTACTGAATTTGTTTCCCAACTGTAAGATAACGGTTACAGCTGTGCACTTCGTGACAGTCAGAATCGTTCTGATCTATTTCCGATTACACATACGGGATAGTGAATCTAATTACATTACATGTCATCTATCTGTCTCTGGGTGACTTCAACTCAAAAGTGCAGTGTCAAGCAATGGTTGCTAATTACGTAGTGTAGTCCTCCAGTAGGCGTCGTGGTGGTCTTGAGATCCTCCCCAGCCTTGTTGTTTTGACTGCAGGTTGACTTGCAGGTGCAGTTGGGGACTTGGCAGATTTTGGAGGGCTTTCTGTATTCGGAGATCTGATCTCCGTGTCTGGCAGTACGTTTGTCTCTTCAGGTTGATTTGGTGGTTGTCCTTCTGACAGGCTGGTGTTTGTTTGTTGTCCCGTCGGAGTGTACTTAGCGAACATTGTGTTGTCATCCCACACTTCTGTTGTCCTGTTTATGTGTGTTCTAGTTCTTCTCACTGTCCGTCCATTTGCTAGTCTGAGGATGTAGGATTGGGGCTCTGTGTGGTGTCCAATGACTTTTGCTGGTACCCATTTTTTTCCTCTCATTGTCCTTACGCTTTCATCAGGAAGCAGAGGTGAGTTCGTTGTGTTTCCTGTGGCTCCATAGAACGCATATTGGGATTGGTGGGCGATTAGTTTTTGTCTGGTCTTGTCTGCATCCATGTTATGTGGAACCAGAGTCTCAGTATTTATTGTTAGTTGGGTTCGGAGGTGTCTCCCCTGTAGCAGGATGGCAGGAGTAGGCAGGTCTCCTCCTATTGGTGTGTTCCTAAGGACTCTTAGAGCGTCATTGATTGTACGGCCCTCCTCCAACATCTTGGCCATCATTTTCTTGACTGTTTGGACACCTCTTTCCGCTTGGCCATTGCTGGCTGGGTAGCCTGGACTGGATGTGGTGTGTTGAAATCCCAGCTTCCTGGAGAACTTGCGAAATTCTTCGTTGGCGTATTGTGGCCCGTTGTCCGAGAATATTGTTTCTGGTATTCCAAAATTGGCAAAATGCTTGTCTAGGATAGTTATCACATCAGCTGCTTTCGTTGACTGGAGGTGATCTATGGTCACCCATTTGCTGTAGTAATCGATGGTAAGTAGGTAATGTTCCCCTTGTAGTTCAAACAAGTCTGTTCCCACTTTCTGGTAGGGGTAGTGTGGAACATCATGAGGTTTAGTGTCTGGCTTTGGGTTCTGGCTTCGATTTTCTTGGCATTTGCTGCAACTCGCTACCATGTCATGTATTTCATTGGTGTAGCCAGGCCAGTACACTGACGTCTTGGCCCTTTCTATACACTTCACTATTCCATAGTGTCCCTCATGTATACTGTTCATCACCGTTTTGCGCATTGTCACAGGGACGACAGCTTGGCTTCCTTTGAGGACAATGCCGTCTTTCTCTGTTAGGTCGTGTCTCACATTCCAGTACGGTTTGATTGGACCCGGGACACTCCTCCTTGTAGGTGGCCATCCTGTGTGTATGTAAGTGATGAGTGCCTGCATTGTAGGGTCTTGTCTGGTCGCTTCCGTACATCTTTCACGTCCAAGTGGTGTGGGAATGATTTGCTCTGTGACGGAGTCGATTTGCTCTTCTGTTAGTTCATCATAGTCTGTATAGGGTGTTGTAGATGGCATTCTGCTCAGAGAATCGGCCAGGACCATTTCTTTCCCGGAATGGTGCTCTAGCGTGTAGTTGTATTTGAGACATCGTAGGCGCATTCTCTGAAGCCTAGGACTGACTTCAGCAAGGGGCTTTTTCAGTATTCCAAGTAGTGGCTTGTGGTCAGTCTCCACTATGACATCTTGTCCATACACATACTGATGGAATCTTGTTAGTCCAAACTGGATGGCAAGCATTTCCTTCTCTATTTGTGCATATTTCTGTTGTATGCTGGACATTGTTCTTGACGCGTATTCTACTGGGTGCCCCTCTTGAATAACAGCTGCTCCCAAGCCATGTTGTGATGCGTCCACAGTTAATCTCACTGGTAATGCTGGATCAAAAAGTCGTAGTACTGGGGCCTTTGTCACTAGATCTTTCACATGCTGTAGGGTGCGGTCGTGAACGGAGTCCCACACCCATGCAGTCTCCTGCTGTGTTAGCTGTCGCAGTGGGCTGGCTGTCTCAGCCAAAGTAGGACAAAATTTCGACAAATATGTAACCAGGCCCAGGAGTCTTGAAACATCTGTCTTGGACTGTGGCTTTGGGAATTGCTCAATGGCCTCGACTTTTTCTGGGTCAGGTTTTATCCCTTCTGATGTAAGCACATGTCCCAGATACTTTAATTCAGTCTTTCTGAACTGGCATTTGGGTCGGTTGAGTCTAAGGTTCAGCTCCCTACACCTTTCGAGGACCATCTGAAGGCGTTTGTCGTGCTCCTCTACGCTACAGCCTGATACAAGGATGTCATCCACATAGGTGTGTACCCCAGGTATGTCTGCAAAGGATTCTGTCACTATTCTGTGAAACACTTCTGGGGCAGAGCTGATTCCGAAAGGTAGTCGGCAATACCGGTAGCGCCCAAAGGGAGTTGCCACTGTTGTCAAGTAGCTACTTTCCTTGTCTAGGGCAATCTGTAGAAAACCAGATGTAGCATCTAGGGTTGAGAAATATTGTGAGCCTGCCAACGTGCCGAATATCTCTTCGGGTGTTTTCAATTGGTAGTGCTCCCTTTGTATAGCCTTGTTCAACGCTCCTGGATCAATGCATATCCTTAGTTTGTCTTTACCTGGCTTTGTTACAAGGACTATGGGACTGACCCAATTAGTAGCCTCTGTTACTTTGGCTATGATGCCTTGTTTCTCCATTTCATCCAGTTGTGACTTCAGTTCCAGCCTGTACCTAAATGGAACTCTTCTAGCTGGTTGGATGACTGGTTGTGCATTTGTCTTTAGTTTGATGCTGTACTCTCCTGGTAGTCGTCCCAGTCCTTTAAAGACATCTTTGAACTCTGATATAGCTGTGGGTGTGTCCCCTGTTGCATCCACTGCTAGGGTCTGTTGTATTAGTCCCAAGTCAGTGATGGAAGGCAATCCTATGAGCGTCTCCACGTTCTCTCGTACTATGATGAATTCCATCCTGTGGGTGGCTCCTTGAAATGTTGCCTCCATGGTTGTTTTCCCACAGACATCTAATTTTGTTCCTCCGTATGCTGTTAGCTGAACTTCTGTTGGCGTGGGAGGGCTAGCACAGAGGACGCGGTAAGCAGTGAATGGCAGTATGTTGCACGTTGCACCTGTGTCGATTTTGGCTTTCAAACCTCTCCCTCCTATGTCCAGTATTATGTTCCAGACTTTAGCCTTTGTATTACTGGTTTGTGTCGTGGTACCGGTGCAGTAAGCGAAATGGTCTCTCTCCTCGTTCTCTGGTGTGTCTGGTGTGGCTCGTTGTGGCGATATCGCATTGGCCGTCTCCTTTGTTGTTTGTCGTCGGGCTAGTCTGTCCTTTTCTGCCTTTTTGCATGCTTCCGCCGTGTGATTCATAATGCCGCAATATTTGCATTGTTTTCCCCATGCTGGGCAGTTTTTTGGTTTGTGGTTTGTCGCGCAGTAGTGGCAAGGGCGCTGCTTCATGGCTTTCACCATGTGTACCGCCGCCGCGTCGGTGACGCATTCTTTCAAGGCTGTGGCGGTTGATGTCATACTGGCAATGTAACGGGTTGTCGCTTCCATTGACCTGCACATGTCTACAGCTTTGGTTAGGGTTAGGTCAGATTCTGCCAACAGTTTCTCGCGGACGTTGTCTGCGGTGATATTGATTACAATCTGGTCCCGGATGATCTTCGTTTTCTCCTCTTGGTGATATCCGCAGGTTTCCACCAGGCGCAGCAAATCTGTGTAGAAGCTGTCGAAGGGCTCATTCGGTTGTTGTTTCCTCTGCAGGAACAGGAATCTTTCGTAGATTTCATTACTTTTAGGCTTGAAGTAGTTGTTGAACGCTCTAATGACGCAGTCCAGTTTGTCCTCGTCGCCGTCTGCGGCCCAAGTGAATGTTCGGTAGACGGAGATGGCTTCCCCTCCCATCGCCGTGAGTAGTATTGCGACTTTCGTTTTCTCGTCTTCTTTGTCCTTCTTTGTTGCTGTCATGTAGAATGTAAAATGGTCCCGCCACTGTGGCCATTCTTTGGCTGCTTCCAGTGTGGTTGTGAATGCTTGAGGCGGTTTCAGTCCTTCTGCCATGCTGTTGTCGGTTCTTTCCTCCCGACACCATGTAAGATAACGGTTACAGCTGTGCACTTCGTGACAGTCAGAATCGTTCTGATCTATTTCCGATTACACATACGGGATAGTGAATCTAATTACATTACATGTCACCAACGAGTGGACAAGATTTTGGATTGGCAGGACCGTTTGACAGCTTTAGAGGATCCTCAGGTGGAGCTTAATCTTCTCCGCAGCTGTTTGAGCCTTTGCAAGCTGAATCACATCATTAGAACGGTTCCTGGCTTCAAGATCAATGATGTAACGATGCAGTTTGACAGTGGTCTTCATCACAGTTAAGAGGCTTTATCCTCTTCTTCGGTCTCTGACCTGGCATGGAAACAGGCAACTCTTCCAGTTCGTTTGGGTGGTCTAGGTCTTCGTGAGGCCTCTAGATCTTCATCTGCAGCTTTCGTTGGCAGCTGCAACTCTTCTCGGCAGTTGTCTCTCCGTCTTCTTAATGACTCAGCGTTCATGTCGGTACATGAAGAAAATGATTGGACTCAGCATTCTTCCTTTTTCCCTGGTGAAGTGCAATGCCGGCAACATCTTGCAAGTCTTTTACCACCTACTAGTTCTGTCTCGTCCTCTGTTTCTTCTACACAATATTCCTTCCAGAAGGCTCTGGATGATGCTTTGAGATCCAGCATTAAAGTCAGCTTTGTTAGTCTGCGAGAACAGGCACGTTTCAGTGCTGTCGCATATCCTCATGCGGGGGCTTGGTTGAGGGCAATCCCCAACTCAAGTCTAGGCCTGGCCATGTCTCCGCGTGAATTTGTGACTTCTTTGCGTTTGCGTTTGGGAATTCCGGTTTTTCCAGCACCCCCACACTCAGTCCGTTGTGTGTGCGGTCATGAATTGGACATTTTTTGGTGACCATGCTCTTGGCTGTGGTCCTCTTCGGACTAAGCGACATGATGCCTTATGTGACGTCATCTTCCACTGGTTGCTCTTAGACAACTCCAATGTACGTCGAGAACAACGCTGTTCCTCTCATTCTATGACAAGACCAGGTGACGTTTTCCATCCTGACTTTCCCTAGGCAAGGCTGCTTATTTCGACATTTCCGTGAAGAATTCGTTCACTCCCTCTTACCTTATTAATGCTGCCATAAAAGCTGGTGCTGCTGCTGAGGCTGGGGAAGTGGACAAAGATGAACGCCATCTTGCTAATGTTTCAAGTTATGGCTGTTTGTTTTACCCTCTTGTGGTGGAATCATACGGAGTGTGGGCTGCACATAGTCTGGAGGTGTTGAAATTTTGGCGCGGGCAATCCAGAATATGCGCAAATAGTGGTCTGGAAATGCTACGCTAAGCGAATGCGTTGATTTGGAAAGTTGAAGCTATGGACGCAAGTTTTATATGGGCGTATTCGTTTGGAACCTTTCTAGAAACAGATAGAATGGAAAGGCCCGCTAGCGTGTTCGATTGGGCACCTTTCTTTTTCTGGATATCATGAACAGTTTCCCAAACCTTTCCGGAAAGGGATAGACTGGAAAGATATGTACGCAGTGTTCGATTGGTAACTTTTCTGTTTCCGAAAAAGGATAGAGCGGATAGACTTTCTGACCTATCCTACCATCAATACAGATAGAAAGGATAGAAAACGCACCTATAGACATATAAAACTTGCGTCCATAGCTTCAACTTTCCAAATCAACGCATTCGCTTAGCGTAGCATTTCCAGACCACTATTTGCGCATATTCTGGATTGCCCGCGCCAAAATTTCAAAGAATGGCAGCTGATTTCTCATGCTCGGCAAAACAAAATCCCGAAGAGTTAGTAGACATTCTAACAGGTGGAAACGTGGATGCTATGACAAAGACCACACACACACACACACACACACACACACACACACACACACACACACACACACACACACACACACACACACACGGGGTGATTCTGATACAAAGGCACTGATTCTCCTATACGCCGAATTTGCCGAAAAATTCAGAAATCCTTCTTTTAAAAAGAAGAAAATATGGGAGACAGTTGCAGCTAGAATGCACGAGATGTCGTTTCCAGTTACTGCTCTTCAATGTGAGGGACGGTGGAAATATCTCACAAAACCTACTGGGAAGTAGAAGACCACAACTACCAAACTGGCAAGTCCATACGTTTGTCATCAGTTGATGTTTATAGAAATGTGGCTTCTATAGGGAGAGATCGAAAGGAATGGAGATATACCAGACAAATGGCTGAAATTTACGGTCATAGGCCAAGTGTCCGACCAGTGGCTACTATGAGTAGTTCAGGAGATGGAGACCACGCCAGATCACCTTCTCCATTGGAAATTTATGATACAGAAGGCACAGATCTGACGGAAGATTGCACAGAAGATTGTGCACCAACTTTATCAAAGAAGGCAAGGCGATCAGCGCAAAGTGGTAGAGAGACTACGAAGAAATGTTTTATGAAGATGATGATGAGTTGTAGAGAGGAACGTGAGAGGCAACACCAAGAGAAAATGAAGATGCTGGAAAAGATGCATGAGGACAAGATGGCTCTAGTTTCCCGCTTGCTTGATGCAATAAAGGATAGTAATACCCGTACGTCGTAGTATATAGTTTCGGATATCATAGTTCGTACTATAACTTACAGTATGTGTACTTTAATTGCTTACAGTATCTGTGTAAGGGTATACATAGTTAGCACATTAAACTCGTGCATGAGAGTTAATGTACTGCTTAATTTGATCACGTTTGCCTACAGCTCCAAAGTCCGCACCACATAGTCTTAGATATTCAATTTCTAAGTCATTTACCTCTGTGTCTGCACTGTCATCATCACCAAGAAATTCTGCGATATTCTCGTCATGAGACAAACAGATATTGTGCAAAACACAAGAGGCAATAATCATTGTCGGAATCTCTTTAACCCTTGTGACGTCGACGAATTTCATCCTCCTCCATCTTCCTTTTAGCAACGAAAACGCTCTTTCGATTACCATTCTAGTTGCAGAGTGACAGCAATTGTAATTTCTATCTTCCTGTTGCATGTGGCCGTAGTCTTTGTATGGTGTCAAAAGCCACGTGTTGAGAGGGTATGCTGCGTTACCTAGTATGTGAGTTCCTTGCATGGGAAACATGTCTCCTGGATTGGATTGTATCCGAAAAAATAGATCGGAATTCCTCAAAACTCGTGCATCATGCACACTTCCCGGCCAGACACAATAGCAATCCAGGAAGAACATATTATGATCACAAACAGCTTGCAGTATGAGAGACGGAAATTTCTTTCTATTTATATAGCTATCTCTATCCTGACTGGGTGGTTTAATGGGTATTTGGCTACCTTCTATAGCTTCCAAAACATCTGGAAATCCTTTTGTGTTCTCGAATCCTCTTCGTATTCTATCAACTTAGGATCCACGAGGCCATTGGATTGCAGCGTGTCGCAGATAAAATGATACACATCTACAAATTTTCCGTACGACACCATGCACTGTTGACTCAGCAACACCAAACCGATCCGAAAGCTGACGAAACGTTTCCTGAGTTCCCAGGTACCATAACGTTATCAGTAATTGATTTACTACTGGTATTGCAACTTCCTCCACGACTTCTATCTAAAGATAGCTTCTTCCAAGTGCTAGCCTTGTGCACCAACACGTCAAACGTCGATCTACTTAAACGTAAATGCCTCCGAAAATCCTGATCATAATACAATGGAACTACTTTCTCGACATAACCTAGAATGCGAGGCTTACTGTCTTCCCTGGTCCACAAAAAGGAGCCAAGTTCCAGTAAATCATCCAGGAAATCTTCTTCATTGTCAAATTCTTCGATATCAGCAAAAAATCCATTCAAGAACGGAGATTACAACCGAAGTATACAACGCTGCCATCTAGTAGAAGAGTTCGCTGTACCAGCGTCATGACTGGCTAGGTAAATGAACAGCCTACCGGCATGGTAATGCATCTAATGTACAATAAATTAGTCTTACGTTACCTCACTGTCATTGCTTCTGTTCTCTAGTCAATAATTTTACAATTTTTATTTAGAAAGATGCTACGCATGCGCATATAGCTCTGTTACCGCCTCGTCTATCTCGTTTCGGAATGGTTCTGTTCGATTGGTAAACGTGCCCTGTCTCTTTCCATCTAACCTTTCCAGAAAATGATAGTCCCAAACGAATACGCCCTGTGTCTATGAGTGCGTTTTCTATCCTTTCTATCTGTATTGATGGTAGGATAGGTCAGAAAGTCTATCCGCTCTATCCTTTTTCGGAAACAAAAAAGTTAC
>CAXXBX010000110.1:0-5000 GCA_964274945.1 Dehalococcoidia bacterium
GGAGAACGCAAGGCCGACGCACAAAGTACTGCATGAGCAGAAATATATTACTTATTTAATCGGCTATACCCTTAAAACGGAAGTTGATGCCATTGAGCGTCTGGCGAAAGTGCATATTTCAAAAACCGGTCCGGCCATGGCCGGACCGGTCGGACTGGACGCTACGCCCCTGTCTCAGCAGAGAACCCAGCCTTCCTCCAGCAATTCTGAACAGTGGTCTCTGTGACAGATTGCCAAGCATCTTTTGCATACTGGAGGCAGTGGAGCATGTCGATGTTCTTCTTCAGGGCCTTGGTGTCCAGCTTTTCAATGGTGGGATTATCAACTAGCCCGCCAACTTTCCTAAGCATCAGGCGGCGGTAGTTCAGCTTGAATGCGTTAATAAGCCAGCATCACATGGCTGAATAATGCTGGTCGTGTTGGCTGTAAGAAACACAACATCGACATAATCAAGGCTGTCTTGAATTGCTTCACACTTGTGTGCTGGACAGTTGTCTACCAACAGAAAAATTGTCTTGCAGTTGCGGCGAAACAGCCGATTGAACTCAAGCAGCCAATCGCAGAAGACAGTCTCTGTCATCCACCCTTTGTTGTTGCTTGTCCAGCGACCAGCAAGAGCGTTAGCTGGAGTGGTGTGAGCAGCTGCCACAGCACGAGGCATCCTAGCGGTTCCAATGCCATGTAGAGGCAGCCAAGTCCCATCCATGCATGTTGCCACTGCAAACGTGATTCTATCCTTCTACACCTTGCTGCCCTTGACGTTCTCACTCACCCGCGCAAGCGTTCTACGAGGAAGAGCTCTCCAAAACAGACCCGTCTCGTCCATGTTGAACACGTAAGAGGGATCGTTACTCAAGCTACTAAACAACCCTGGCCAGACACCATCAAAGAAATTGCACGCAGCAGCGGTGTCTGCATCAGCAGACTCTCCATGATGACGTTTGGAAGTTATGCTCCGTTTCTTCAGGAACTGCTGAACGTAGCTCTTCCAGCCAGCGTCACTCGATGGAACATCTTTGGCATCAGCAAGACCAGCTCGTTGCAGTTCTTTAGCGATGGCTTTGCCCTTTGTGATAAGCAAATCGTAACTGATGGAATTCGGGGATTTCTCCTTGCAGGCGGCGTACTATGCTTCCATGCCCTTCTCCAGAATATTGCAGCGTATGGACCGGTTTCTCTATACACTCCTCGATCCCTTGGAAGCTAGTGCCAGCAAGGAATCTTTCTTGCGCAGAATGGTCGACACTGTGGGCTGGGAGATGGAGAAATAATGAACAATGTCTTCTTGGTTGGCTTTCGGGTTTTTCTCAGCATATTCAAGCACTTCAAGCTTTCTCTCAACAGTCAGACTGACTCTCTTGACTCTCTTATGGACCATTTTAACGACAAGAGCAGCGTACCAACAGGATTCGACCAGCAAGAACTAGCGAGCGAGAAGAAACCTCTACTACAACGATGAGATTCCAGAGAGCACTCGCGAACTGTAGCAAACATGTGTGACAAGCATGTGTCTTGTCCGCGTGCGCTAGATTAAAGTGTGACAAGCAACTGCCTTGCCCGTTGCGCTAGATTGTGCAACACGTCGTATGGTAAGAATCGACTTGCGATGTAAGAGTTGTACGACTTTCGACCAAGGAGTCGTACGACTCGTGATTACCCGAGGCCCGGATTTCCGGGCTCGAGTATAGTAGTCGTTCGATGACCGGACGACCGACCGTATATATAGTTGGTTAGCACAGATGCAAATGAGCTATTCCGACCAATAGACGAGAAGTGGTGTCATTACCGACCAATAGACGAACGTGATGTCGTCATGAGGCTCCACCTCTCTTTCTTTGGTAGCTGCTAACGAGAATTCAGCCATCGCCCGTCCGTCCTGTACATGGTGTTTAGTCCTTTGCTTTAAGGGTTTAGCACATAGAAGCAACGCCTATAGTTTACATTTGCACGTGTATGTCTCCCCAACAACAACCAGGAGCGAGGGTGTGTAGCTGTACCTGACTTCTAACATTTTGCTTGTTTCACACTGTTTCTGCATAGTGGCTCTGCAGTCTAGCAGCTTGAATTTTCGGTGTACGTGGCTGAGCGGCCGTGGTGTTGTTGCAAAGATCACTAGTGTCGTCTTCAACAGAAATTTGGCGCTTGACGGGAATTTGCGAAGGGGAACGTGCATTAATATTGTCCATGACAGCGTCTGTTTGTCGGACGAAGCGGCTCGGCTGACCTGTAAGTACGCTAGTGCGTCTCTATTCATTTTTGTTTTACGGTAAGTGGTAAGATTTACCGCCTAGTACATGTAGCCGAAGTGTCGTTGAGTAAACAGTAATATTTCCCTAGACTCGTACCCAGTCCTCTCCTCGCGCGCGCTTCACGTGTTTTAGCACGTGCTTTTTGTTCCACTAGCGAGGAGAATGCAATCAAGGTGCATACCAGCCGAGGGTTTGCACTTCTAGTACCCTGTATGTAGGGATTGACCAGCTTGTGTGGGCGTGGTCATATTTTAGATCTTCAGAAATCACCTTAGAATGCGGTTAAATATCTTGAAAACGACAGATAGATAACCTTACAAGTTCAACTACGCTTGACTACTTCTGAATTGATCTCAGCTTGTCTTCAGAAGGAGAAAATCGGTCGTCAATTTCGGAATTTTTGCTGGATTTTGTCTTCTTTCTTCTTCTTCTTCTTCTTCTTCTTCTCCTTCGTCACGCATAACTCCTTGACTACGGCATATCTAAAGCTAAAACTTCGGGAAACGACGTAGAATAAGCCGACCTGTATTCTTTTGATCATAGAAAAAAGAAACATCTAAGAAAAAACCATTTTCAGAATGGATTTGAACCTGCTACCCTACTTACGTTCAACCGCAATTGTTGTAAGCCATTGTTAACAAACAATGGCCAGGCAGCCAATCACAAGCTCTTGCTACGTTGCTTGATGCAGTCTAGGGTACACGTGTATAACAAGGCGACAAGAATTCTTGATACGTTTCGTGGTTGAAAACCTGAAAGCCTACAGTTAGGCAAAGAATCGCGCTCTTGAATCGCACGAGCAAACGCAAGAAGTGCGGATAATTAATTAATCAGAAGTGACGTTGGACGTCGTCGCAATCGCAGACGCGATATTTCTCTTCTCGCCGTAGTTGGAACACCAACGCCTTCAAACATTTGAATTATGGCAAAAGCAAATTGATTCGACTCGCTTGCTCGGAATGTGACGTTTGTTACGAGCCTAGAGGTGTGGCCTACGATAATACTATTGCAGTTGTCTAGTGCTACCGTATTATATTTAAGACCAAACTCCCGCAAATCGAAGACCTCGTACTGTGTACAAGCCGGCCGCGTGTAGAAGTCGAGCTTTTGTTCATGACAAATGGCCAACAATGATGACGAAGAAAAAGGTGACGCTGCTGAAACTAGCATCTCGATTCTCATAGTAGTGACAAGTCTATCTAACCGAATCTTGCGTTTTCAATTAATTAAGTGGTCTAGATAACAAACTCATCAACATTCTGTAACGTGATCATGATCATCAATGGAAATGCGAGCTTGCTTTGTTGCCCACACCAAGAACTTTAGTTGTTTAAACGCTAATACTCATACCCCACCGGACACAAACTTCAAAATGATGCAAGAATGCATCTAGAAATTGTTGTAGACAAGCAGGAGATCTAACAGCTAATCATCTGCATAAATTCCTTCTTCAATCTACACACACACACACACACACACACACACACACACACACACACACACACACACACACACACACAACTACATGCACGTATGCTCGTAGCTCTGAAGCAAGTAGAACACAGCTTCATACTTACTAGTGATATTATTGCAACTAAATGTAACGTCTGATTCAAACCACCTATACACAAACATTGCATAGCTCTTAACATATTTGCAAGTACACTGTAAACCTAAAATCCACATGCTCGAGATATGAGACTATACATGTAGACCAAGTATGGTTTAGAAAATGTGTATTTTTGTTAGGCAATAAAATCTTTGTTTAATTAATGGAGTAGGCTGTGCTTTCGCACTTCTAAAAACTTGCCAAACTAGAATTTTAAAAACTTTTCCCTGAAAAAAGAAATAGATGTAGGGATTGTATAAGTAATAGAAACAAGATCTTTAGATAATACGAACCAAAGCCAGACACCATGAGTGAATCCTTCCAACCCAATAAAAGTAAAATGTAGGGAATGTGGTTGGAAGGATTCACTCATGATGTCTGGCTTTGGTTCATATTATCTATAGATCTTGTTTCTATTACTTTTTATACAATCCCTACATCTATTTCTTTTTTCAGGGAAAAAGTTTTTAAAATTCTAGTCGTCTATAGTAATTACCGCATATAATAATAGAAACCCGACATTCAAAGACCCACGCTATAGACGATACAGACTGTACAACCCTAGCGTGCTTTCACGATATCGCCATGCGTAACGGATTTCTACCACGTGTTCCTCCACGTGCTAGGCGACGGGAATACACGTCGACGCCCGTCAAAGGGCTAGCTAGGACTCGGCGTTTCAGTAGACGGTCTGAAAACTCCGTTGGACGTGTTACTCACGAACGCGAGGCGCCTACAGATACCGTACAACTAGTTAGGGAAAATACTGGTGTTTTAAGAGGGCCGGGCCCCCTGCAGTACATGTACACAAACATACATCCTGGAATGCAAGACAACCGTGTACCCGTCAGAGTACCCGTATTAACAACCGACGATAACTCCGAGGCAAACTCGACTGCGCCGACTGCTAGATCGTGCTGTTCACGCGTTGTAACGACACAACAGATAAGGATGCTGACAGGTTCCTCATCTCTCCTGCTACTGATTTCCACCGCAATCAGCTGGTCGCTGTCAGCAGCAAGTGAGCAACACGACGCGCGATCGCCTCCGCGCGCGTGCTCACTCATTCACTCATCTTCATTTTTCTAGGCCTTCCAATCGAGCTGCGCGTGAGTAAATACGACAGAGTGCAAGCTTATGTT
>CAXXBX010000111.1:0-21696 GCA_964274945.1 Dehalococcoidia bacterium
GGTCTGGAATCACGAGCAAAGCACGAAGGTACACAAATCACCGGGTGCACTGATCCCCGTGACAAAGCTACTGTCTGCCCTTTGTTCCGTTTTGCGATTTATTCTTGGAATTCGTTTTGATCTTGCATGCTCTCAAAGCAGAAATGGTTCAGTTGAGCATGAGGACCAACCAGAGCATTCTCAACATCTCGAATGTTGTTAGGGACTCTGTCTTTGCTGATTTTGCACGACAGTCACATCTGCGATGTTGACGATTACATCTCCTCTAGTTGACTCATGCGTGTGTGTCTGCAATGATCAAACAGGCGTGTCCAACTAACCGGTACCAAACGTACTGAATGCACATGCATGTTGTTTACAGCTAGTTCAACAAAGCAGTCATATATTGGTATCAAAACATGTCTGTTCTAGTAGAATTCATGGCGACCAGCAAGACCTCTGAAACACACCTCTTTTAGTTTAGTTACATAGAGACGAGGCTGTGATCTGTTTGACAGTAATGAGAGGATACACTCTACCTAGCCGGTTAGCAAGGGCCGTAAGCCTCCCACCCAAGTCTAGCGTGACTGTGCCCTCTCGACATGTCCCTTTTCGCGATTGCTTCATCACATGCTCCAGCTGTCAGACCCGCGGCAGAAAGGTAGGCTGTCCCGTGTGTGTCCTTGCGCTCAGGCCAACAATATGACATTGTGTTACATTAGTACACACGGTGAAGCTAACGCACGTACTGTACTGAGAGGCGGGTGCAGGATCGTAGATCAAGCGAAAGACACTTTATTACTATATGTGCTCTGCTATATACACTACGATACCGGAAGCACGGGATCACATATCTAATTATAAGCTATTCTTAGGTACACTCTACACTACGTCCCTTTCTTGGGACACATGTCCTCATGTGAGCTAAAGCAAAACAGTACACACTAAACAAAACGAAACGACTAAACAAGAAGCGAACGAAAAGACAGGATGAACAAGCAAACGTCATAAATCTGCAAACAGTTGTGCCGGGATACCAGCAGTACTGCGAGCCAATCAGAGTACGTAACTTAGCTATTTGTGACGAACAAAGATGCTCGTTGACAAACGTAGAAGCACTTGCTTGCCTAAGTGATGAAGAGCTGTTTGGATGATCGAGTACGTCCGAGGCAGGTGAGTCAGTAAGAACGCAAACACGGTCAACATGACCAGTATGGTCGACGGAAGCAGCAGTGCCATCCTGATCAGTAAAAAAGGCGAAATAGAGAGTGTGGCTTTTTGACTTGGACGAGGGCCGCCAAATGTGACAGTGCCATTCTCGTAGCTAATGACGGCGCAGACAATTCGCAAAATGTCGGAACCCAAGAGAACAGGAAATGCATAAAGTCTTGGACTACCGAGAATGAATGAGTAATCCTCTTATCGCCAACAGACAACGTAAATTGTGTTTGACCAACCACATAAATTTGACCACCATCCACCGCAATGAGCGTGCGTGGAACAGCTGACGGCTGTGTGACGTCACGACCGAGACCTTCGACAAGAATATGAGAAACAAGCGAGGCAGCGAAGTACAGTTCCGTCAACATTGAGGCGACAAGTGGGAACAGCTGGAAGTGGAGCATTGAGAATCTCTGAACTAGACTCCTCGTGGGGCGCTGTGGTGGTTGAGTGAAAGAACTTGAAACGGATGAAGGATCAGAAATCGCGTTGTGAATCAACGAAGCGAGCAGTAGTGGCGACAGGTGTTTCAATTGCGGTAGGAGCAACGCATGTTTGACTAGACTGAGGTTGAGACTGGAAACGAGAAGCGGTTTCTCGTGCCAGACATTTGCGGCACTCGGCGATGCGATGTCTATACTTATGACAGTAGAGGCATTCACCACGGAACCCGGAAGCTGTAGAACCAGACTGGACAAAACCACGAGAAGAGGATACGGGGGATACCGCAGTCGACTGTTGTGACTGAAGGAGCTTGATGACGTGACCTTGTTGTGCCAATAATTGTGATTGCTGAGTAACGAGTTGTTGAAGCAAAACAGTGGCGTGGTCAGAAGGCGATGAAAGTACCGTAGCAGGTGGCTGTTGCGGTTGACCATCAAACGAACATTGGACTTCCATTGACAGCGAGTGACCGCAAAGCACTCAGCTGTACAGTCAGGTGGAGGATGTGGGCTTCTTTCACGTTTCAAAATCCTTTTCAACTTTCTCCGCACTTCGAATGGCTTCTGCTAAAGTACTCGGTTGATCTCTTTTCAATTGGATTTGAAATTCCGGGCGAAGGACCTCCTGATACCAAGTGACCACCACGAGGTCGGATAGCGCCAAGACCTGAGCCGTGTGCAACTGCAGTAAAGTACGGCGAAAACGAGAGCTGTACCCCGAAACGGTTTCATGTCTGCCCTGACAAAGAGACATCAATTTTCGAGTATAGTAACACACCGGATCCTTTGGCTCAAACCGAGTGTGCAGGAACGATTCAAATGAGTCCCACAACAGGTCTGTTTCTGGAGTTACTGCAACAAACAAGCGATACTCTGCACGAGCACGACCAGCCAAAGCTACCGCAGCATGTCGAAGTTGAAGTTGGGGCAACCAGCGTTCAAGTTGTGCCACTGAAATGACTTTGAAAAGTCAACTGTCCAAATCTTCTCCGTCGTCACCCTAAAACTTGTCCATTTGAACTGGAACCAGCGAACGGCGAGGTGCAGGATCCAGACGGTGAGAGTGGACAGTGTAATATAGTGACTGTGTACTATGATACTGACTCTCTAGGCTAGTCACGCAATACTAAATGTACAAGTACTGTGTCTGCTTATATACTAGTGCTATTCGTACAACGCATGCGCAATGTAGTCTACTCCTCTTACATCCCCTTTCCAAAAAATCTCTAGTTAAGCTAGCAGTAAAGTCTAGACAACGTAATCCTTGAGGTAAGCAGGATTTTTCACATCTCGTTTGCTGCGGACGACATTCGTTGTTTCTGTGTGTTTGGAGATCGTTGCGGGTGTATTCTGTTTTATTGTGATGTCTTCATCTGTGCTGTTTGTTATTTGGGTTTTGTTGTTGCTGGTACTGCTCGTAGATGTTTTCTATTTCTGCAAAGAAGTCGTCCGTCTTTTGTAGTGACTTCATAGGATCGGATGCTTATTTGTCTCTGAACGGTCGCTGGTTTCCACTTGTGGTCTTAGGCGTTGAGTGGTTGTATGTGGACAGCTTGACCAGGTTGTAGGCGAGGCAGATCCTTTGCTGTCTTGTTGTAGTAAAGTTACTGTAGTTATCGACTGTAATCAGATAATGCTGATCTGAAAGCGTAAAGATATCCAGTCCGACTTTTCTCCATGTTCTACTTGGGATTTAGTGTGGTGTTAGCGTTTCCTTCTGCTGCTGTGTACTAAGGGCTTGACAAACTTTGCATTGGCTGACATAAGCTGCAATGTCAGCAGTCATACCTGGTCAGAATATGCATTCCCTGGCTCGACGTTGACATCCAACTATGCCTAGATGTGAGCTATGTATACGTATCTTTTGCAAGGTATTTGCTCTCATCGATCTTGGTAGGACACATCTATCATCTCTGTATATAATGTTATGTTGCACAACTAGCTCATCTCGATAGCTGTAATATGGGAGTAAATCGGGTGAAAGTTTGTTCTTGTTTGACCATCCTTGTAAAATTATAAGCTTGAGCTGTTGCAATGTAGGGTCTTTCGCTGTTTGTTCTTGGATTTGTGCTATTGCCTCTTGCGTTAGAGGTATGTAATCCGCCATGTTGATATGTTCGATTTCAATTGCAACGTTGGTCTGTTGGTGTACCACTTCCAAATGGCTGGACGATGGTCCTTTGTCAGTAGGTAAATAGGCTCGGGACAGTGTATCAACTACAAACATCTGAGTACCACGCTTGTAGGTAGCTGTGATGTCGTAACGCGGTAGTCTGAGAAGCATCCTTTGCAGTCGTTTTGGTGTCTTCTGTAGATGTTTCTTGAAAATAGTTTCTAAAGGTTTGTCATCAGTTTCTATCGATACTGGTCTTCCGTAGGCATAGTGGTGAAACCTTTCCATCCCAAAGACGATTGCAAGTAATTCTTTCTCAATTTGAGCGTAGTTTTGTTCTGTCGTTGTCAGAGCCCTACTTGCGTAGGCTACCGGCTTGCCTGCTTGCATGAGAGCTGCTCCCACACCTGTTTCTGACGCATCGCACTGTACTGTTGTCAGCTTAGCCGGGTCAAAGTATTGCAGGACGTGGGGCTTCAGTAATAGCGTTTTTTAATTTTCTGGAAAGCTTTGTCGTGGATATCAGTCCAATTCCATGCAGCATTCTTGTGCGCAAGATGACAAAGTAGCTCACACAAATCAGTCAGATTGCTAAGAAAGCGCGAGAGGTAATTAACTAGTCCTTTTATGCGCTGCACTCCATGAAGGTCTGTAGGCTTCTGCATATTTAGTATCGCTGCAAGTCTGCTGGGTCGGGCTTCAAACCGTCGGCTGTGAGCAAATGTCTAAGACAGGCAACTTTGCTTTGCCTAAACTTGAGCTTGTCGGCATTGATGCGGATTTCTTTGGAGCGGCATCGCTGAAGTAGTCTGTGGAGTTTGAGGTCATGGTCTGCTGTTGCATCATCCATGTTACTTCCTACTCCAGTGATCAGGATGTCATCGGCAATTGTATGCACTGCTGGCATTCCGTCTAGGGCTTCGTCTGGTCGTCGCTGGAATACTTCCAGTGCAGCTGAGATACCAAAAGGCATCCTCTTCCATTTGTAGCGTCTAAATGGCGTCTCAAAAGTCGTAAGTTAGCGAGATTTTTCATCTAATTTAACATGCCAGAATCCATTACTTAAGTCGCAGACGCTGAACATCTTGGCTTGCGATAATTCAGGCAGCAGGTTATCGATGGTGTTCATCGGATAGTGACTGCGTCTTAGTGCCTTGTTTAAGGGCTTGGGATCGATGCACAAGCGGAGTTCTCCGTTCGGCTTCTTGACGGCGACAAGGCTAGATATCCACTCGGTTGGAGTGTCCACTCGTTCTATCAAGTCTAGTCGTTCCAGTCGCTGCAGTTTGTCTTTCAACTGTGCTTGTATAGCAATGGGCATTTTTCTTAGAGGCATTTTTACAGGTGGTACCGTGGGGTCAACATCTAAATGTAGCATTGCAGGCAGTTGACCAACATTGCTGCTATCGAAAACATCTGCGTATGTTGCAAGATGTTGCTTCAAGTCAGATGTGGTGTCGGTGGTTGTCAGCGGTTTGCAAGAACCAGCTGCTGTCTGTTCGTGTTGGACAGAACGTACATGGTCGAAGTGTACGCTAATAACTACTAGTCGCTGCGTCGCTGCTGCTCCTAACAGAGAGAGGTAGCTGCTTCGTTGTCTGCAACGACTACGAATTCCTCAATGTGTTTCTGCTTCGTTTTGGAATTGATGATTGGCAAAGTACACCTACCCAGAGTTTTCAGTCTGCTCTTGTTGTAAAGAGACTTTGTCAGATTTTTGTAGAACTGTCCCTGGAGGTGTTTCCGACTTCCTGATAGCATTGCACGGAGCACCTTTGTCTAATTGTAGACGTATTGGGCACCCACAGACTCTCATTGTGACGTACAGTTGATTGACACGTGTCTCCTGGCTTTTAAAGAGAATGGGCTGTATCCGTGTTTCTGGTATCGGTCAGTGTGATTGTCATTAGGCAATTGGATTGGTCTGGCTCCTCGTCTTCCATAGAGGGAATGCGGTACTGTTGTTTTAGTAACGCAGTCTTCGTTTGTGGTTGTTTATGTTAGCAGACGTAAGCAAAGTGGATTGCTTTGCCACACTTGGAGCATGTTTTGCCCAGTGCAGTACATTGTCTTAGGCCTTTGTTATGTCGTCATTCACAATACTGACATGTCTGCGATACCCTAGCGGTTACCGTGGATTGTCTCCTCTTGTTGCGTGTGCTGTACGCGGTCAGTGCATGAACATCATCACTGAAGCTAATGACTTTGGCTTGTGCGGATATCGACTCTGCGGCACGGCATATGGATATCGCGGTCGCCAAAGTTAACTTAGCTTCTTGAAGCAGTTTCTGACGGGTGTCATTGTTGCGTATTCCGTGAGCTATCTTGTCGCGCAACAATTCATCTTGGGTCGCACCATAATTGCATGCACGATTCATGCTTTTTAGCGAAATTAGGTAGTCATCAAAAGGCTCACCTTGCTTCTGCGCTCGCTGCGAGAGCTGGTACCGTTCGCAGATCACGTTTGTTTTGCTGGAGCAGTACGCTTCCATATGGCGAAGCACTACTGCCATATTATTTATATTTTCACCTTCTGCGAAGGGCAATGTGTCCAGAACCTCGAGAGCTTCTGCCGGCAGGCATTGCTGGAAGGTCGCCACTCGCTCCTCGTGCGATCTTTTGGTCAGTCGGGACGAGACCTCGAAAGGTTCCCATCTTTTGCGAAACGTTCGCCAGTGTTGTGTCACGTTGCCTTTTATATTCAATCTCTCCGGCAACGGCACTGTCACATTCGTCAAATGAACAATATCGCGTGGCTCTGGTGACTCTCGTACTTGCATAGCCGTAGACACTGTTGCTCATAAACAGTCTGCTGCGAGTTACTGCACTTCTGACACCATGTAATATACTGTACTATGATATTTACTCTCTAGGCTAGTCACGCAATACTAAGTGTACAAGTAGTGTGTCTGCTTATATACTAGTGCTATACGTACAACGCATGCGCAATGTAGTCTATTCCTCTTACACTCTACAGCTGTGTTGAGTCATAGATAGCAACACTATAGTATACGCGCTGCTCTAATCATCTTTGCGTCATTGCAACACCTAGACAATTGGCAGTATCCGCTTTTGTGACAATTTGGCACACATGTAACTATACCGTAACGATGAGCGCATGCGCAGAAAGCGTGACAAGTCGTCGAGTCTCTAACTACACGTTGTATACGATACACGTACATGTATGTAACAGGCACGCAGGGGCGCAGTTAGGGTTCGCGAACGCAAGAAATTTTAAACATGGGGCTGCGTCATGCTGTTACGACAGACAATGGTTGAAAGTTAGCAGAAAACAAGTGTTTTGAAAGCTAGCACAAAAATTGAGTTACGCTCTTCTAGCTTAGCTATAAATTTAGAAGGTCATCATGCACGATTGTCCGTTCCATAAGATCTTTTGTATACGTGCCGAGTACTGAACGTACATAGCCTCGCCCCTGGGGAGAGGCTAGTGAACACAACCGAGCAGTCAAACTCAGCAACTGTCTCTAAATAGAGTTTTCAAAATTGTAGATTGGGATAGTACCCAGTTTTCTCGCACGCTTATTAATTGTATGTTTACGTCCTCGACCACGTGTTGGCGTTAACGCGCCAGTACGCGTGACACGGTGACGGTGGTCCAGCAAGTGAATATATTGGCGTGTGTGAGAGGACTGGCTAGAAGTCTACTAGGCACCCACATCAATACTAGTTAATAGAAGGCTCTTGACAAGATCAGAGAAAGTTATTTAATTAAACCAGCCGAGCGTGGCTTTACAATTCTCTATTTCCCGTTGTGGATGGGAACTAAAAAACACCCCGTGGTTTACACGTACGTGACCACTATAGCTGCTATCCCCACCGAAACTATGGCTAATTACATTATGCATACATTAACCTTGTATGTATGCGTATGATCCGAGTTTACGCTGTAAACATAAGTTGGAGGGTCAGAGATACTGTTATCTAGGAATATCATATACTTTGTCGCAGATACTGCACGGTGTACCTATATTGACTAGTAAACGTTGACATCGCCGTACCTTTCCTATCACCAAATCTAGTTCCAACCGTGGGCGAAATTCGTGGGCGGACTTTCTAACTAACACTCATCGCTGTGCATCTAGACCGCTGCAAAATTTGCTTGACGCTGCATGCAGCGCCCTAGCGCCAGATAGGCATCCCTGGTACGCTCCTGCTCCGCTACATGCATGCAGGGCCATGCTATAGCTCGCTTGGTACTTCATGGTGCTGCCCACTACAAATTAATACAAGCACTAAGAGGTCTTTCCTCTGCAATGAGAAGACTTATTTATTAAAAGATATTTTCAGCACAGCTCTGGACAAGCAAGGCTAAATCGATCACTTTTAATATTTAGAGTCTAGACAATAGTTAAACATTAATAGAAAAGGGACGCTTTCGACTCGAACGTCACGGCTTGTGTTGTAAACGGTAGCAAACATCGTCTGGAACAGGTAACGTATTATGTTCTGAAGTGTGTAAAACAAAAGTTATTCAAAATTGTACTTATGTATGTGACTAATCATATTATAATCACGTGATAAAATAACTCCTTTTAACGCGCGTTATGCCAGACAACTGATTCCGCCGTCCCTATATTTTCTATGGAGATCAGCCAGTTCAATAATTCGCTTTGCTGCATGCTTCGGAGCAGAAAGTAAAAGTAAAAACAGCTCGAGACCTCTAACGATAACTGGCATGCTAGGTTTCTGCTAAGTTGTAATCACTAATCAATTAAATCAAAAATTTAAAAGACAACTATGATGGTTCAAAGGATAGGTGGGAGATATTCTCGCGTACTGTATGCGCCGCCGGAAAAAGACGCGAAGGAGTTCGAGACAATATTCGCTCTAGATTGCAGATGGCATGCACGTGTATGTATGTATATAAACGTCACCAAAACTCTGACTACATATACAAAAGACAAAGGTAAGCGCAGTTGACGATACCCATGCATGCTGCACGAAGGAGAGGGTAGTGCTATTTCTGTTCCTGCTACCTGCTATAGGTATGCTATTGTAAGTCAAAGCGAAAAACAGTCGACTCTAGGTTGTTTCAGCCTGGCCAAGCAAAAGTAGGTCTGGTGACTCTGGTTCAGAGATACAAACAGCGGCTATCATACATACTTGTGATACTTTACCAATACCCTAACTGCCAGTCGTATACACATGCTTTACCAGTATGTGTGGAGTATTCCACTAGGTCAAAGCATGCGCAGCGCCGAGTAGGTTTTTGGCGTTGCAAATATATCTAGATACCATTTCAAACTTGGGTATTTCTGAGCTTAGCAAATTTTTGTATTTGCTCAAATATTAATTGTCTAAACTCAAATATAGACATGCATGCTTTAGTACGTCTTTTCACTGTAACGTGCAAGATGGCAGTCCCTGCCTACATACCATGTAGATGCATATGGCACACCAGATAGAGTCACAAAGCTCTCTGCCGTACAGCTCCATGCAAGCAAAATAGCCATGGATCTATGCGCACAAATTTCTCTGACCATGCAGGATTATTAGTAAACATGTAACTGTTAACTAGCTTTTACAAAACACTACTACTAATACTTGTTGAGCTACTAGGATGGTAAATGTAGTGCGCCCTATATCTATCCGGGTCCACCCCACAGGTTCTGCCACCATGCAGTTTCTGTGCGATTGTTCTCTAGAGGGGTGAAACGTGCACCAGCAGTCTGACTCTGTACATCTTGAGATGAATCTTGTCTGTACTAATGTCATTATACTGCACGACTCACGCAAATATGGTGTACTGCAGAGCCAACGAAAGTGCAGTTTCCTAGAATTTTCTTCGCAAACTCGTCATTTCTATACTATCGTCGAAATCGGTCTTTTTCGCGAGGTTACAGTCACAAGGAGATAACCTTGTTATAGCCTGGCGTTTCATAAACTTTAATTAATTAATTGCCTTGACTAGAAGCTAACAGTTCAATTAACTAAAGAAGACGTCTGTTTTTAATTTTATTATTTGTTAGCTATCAAACATATGATTATCATGCGGTTCTTATTTAATATACAAACTGCAGGTTTCTAACTCCGTTCACTTCACTACTTTCTCTACTAAACTGTGTTTGGCTAAAGGTTGTTGATTTTGTCCAATATCGTCGTCTTTCGATTCGTTTCCCTTTGCAATGGCACATGATTTCTATCTCGTTTCGAACACTTCTTACGCCAAACGTGTAGAGAAAGCTGTTTAATGCAATGCAAATGTCAAGCAATATGACTGTGACCATTTGAGCCACCTGTACACCACCACTAGCAACATCGAGCTTCAGCAACAGAACGACGACAAACGGTGCCGTAAACACAACGTTGCTCAGCAGAATAACGAAAGCGATTCTAAACGCCTGAGCTTCAGTTTTGTTAAAGTGAGCGTGGGCGTGGGTGTTTGCAATCTGACTGCCAGAAATCGGTTCAACGTACATCAGGGCCCGTCTCGTCAACGCTTTCTTATTGATAATATAGATAATAACACAATAGCAAAAGATGATTAATCCGGTAGGAGCGAGTATTCCCAGCACAGCCCAAAACACCACAAAACTGTATGATTGCACAGGGTCGATGTAACACAGTATCTTCTCGCCAGTGTCACTCTCTGCTTGGTACACAATATCTCCCCATCCCGCGACTCCAGGTATACAGACGAGCATCGGAAGAAACCATGTCAAGGCTATAATGACTCTACCTTTTCTGTGATTCAGTCTCCTACTTAAGGGTCTCGTCATCACATCACTGCGATCGATTGCTATGCCTACCGATCCCCACATAGCAGCCGAAAGAGGATAGAGAGAGAAGAAGAGCACCACTCTACAGAAAGACTGTGGCGGAGAGTAGTCGACGGCGCTAATAATCATGGAAACGATTGAAAATACGAACGCCGTCGTACCTCCCAGTAGAGAAATAGCAGCCAGGTTGAAGACAAACATGTTGGTGACGGTTCTCGTCTTGGGCGAACGGCAGGCGACCATCAGAGTGAGAAAGCAGAGAGTCGTGGCGACGACGGTGATCGCACAGACGAATGACGTGTAGGTGTAGTATTCCCAGCGAGAAATAAAATGAGGGAGGAACGGACTGAGGACTAGGTTTGTGTCGTTCTCTGTTGTGCAGCTGCTCATGGCGTCTCGTAGTCGGAATTTCGAGCCCCCGGTAGGGTTAGTTCAAGGAAACGTAAGAAGGCTAAGAAAGCATTAGCCTCGTGTAGACCCTCCCGCGCAGTCGTGCCCAGTTCCCGTATACCATGACAACGCCGCGGTCTGGTATTGTACTGTGGATGTACTGTAGTACCACAACACTGGTGAGAACTACCAAAACACCGTAACCCAGGTCCAAAAATTTTCGTGACACCGTGTTTCCGATTGCTGCGGTCACACCATGCGGGCTTTCGCGGTCAGATGTTCAGACGTACACCCAAACGCGAATGTCAACTACTAGATCAACCTTGCTACGTTGCGGACAACTTAATTAACAATAACTAGAAAAGATTATGAGAGTCACACCCAATTGATAAAATTTTCAACTGCTTAATCAATTAAAACAACTATACATACATTGATATCATGGCCACACAAATATACATCAGCTACCAGACAGCTACTAGTAGGCAACCGGGTTATACAATTACCACACTTTCACTGACAGGCATATTGATAGCAGCACTTATTATTGGTACACTACTTCCTTCTCGCAATAGATAAGCCTAAAAGGCAACAAATAAACAACTGAGCATTTCTAACCAAAAAATTATCAGTAGCACCTTAATAGAGTCCGTAACACCAGCATCACTGTGACACTGCACTAGAGTTTCAAACGAGTACAAGAGTGAAGGTACAAGAAAAGGAACCTTGAGAGCAACTGTACTGACACACTTGCTGCCATATGTTATCATTCATTGTATTCTAACCTGGATCAGAGGGCGGGAAAGAGAATACAAATTATCATCATATCGAAATGCGATCAATAGCTTGATCAATGAGTTTGTAGATGACGTATTCTGCAGTTCGACTGTCATCTTGAATAATGGACCTATGCCCTGTACCTGCAGTGACACACGTGTAGTAACAAGGTAGTTGCATGAACAGAATTATCAAACTAACCCTTGCTGATAGCTTTACTGGTTCTGCTTGTGAAGAAGACACTGGATTGAGGCTGGAGTGTAGAGATTTGATGTAGCCCCTTGTTGCTTCAAGTTGCAATTTTACGAGATCTTTCTGAAACACTTGATGCATTTCTGCAATTAGACAGAAAAATGCTACAGCATCCCTAGAGCTCAAGTGTGTCTTGATTACAAGAAATAGTTTACACATAAAGACCAAATAGCTACAGCCTTCTGTGAGCGTCCATTAACCAAAATTAAGAAACAAATCATTGAGATAAAAGTGCTGCAACTAACAAGTCTGTTCTTCAAACACAGTGCAATTGCATCACAGTTGAAATGAGATGATGCAATACGAGTGAGTACTAACAATAATAAGCTTCAAGCTAAAGTTCAGATTTTGTATAACAGTGTCGATATCAAATACCAACCTACATAACCCACAAATTGGAGTCAACACTTACAGACAAAGTAGGCTGTATTGATTATCAATGTACGTTCTGGGAATGTGAGAAAATATGATGACGCTACAAAGTATTTCATATTTGGTAAATAGAACTAGTCAGTGTGTTCAAATAACTGCTGCAAGAAGCAATCAAGCTGTCCTCACAGCCGGCAGAGCAATCCAAAGTTGGGTGGGCCAGGTCTCGCATGGCCAAGCCCTGCTCACAGTACACCTAAAGTAGCTAATTTATTTAATCAGTTGAACGAATATTTCCGGAAGTGCTTGCTAGAAGTTCATTGGCAGGAAGTCTCATTATCAAACATTTTGTAGGCCATGGCCCACCTGGACCACCCTGCTCTGCCAGCCCTGGTTCTTATTTAATGCAAATGTGTCATTTCAGCAACATTGCAATGAAAAATGCAACAAAGAAAGTCGCTAACTATGAGTAGCTGGCTAATGATGGTAATGATGGTATAAACATTACAACATTAGGGTTAGACTACAATGTCATACCTATGCTATTTGCTCTCTCGCGATGAATTTGATCAACAGCCACTTTGCTTTTGCGAGGAATATTTAGCTTCACAGACTGAGAAGCAGGTGCGCCTGGAGCCAGTTCTCGTGCTTCAAAATTTGCTGTCCTCTTCAACAGTTTGATTATTAATCCACCACCTAAACAGCAACAAAAGGTAGAAACAAGTAATTAACCATATCCAAAACTCCTGCTTAATAATACAAACCTTTAGTAGTCATTATCAATGCACCGTCTTCACGACCAAACCGTCCAAATTTCATTGCATTGACAACATCCTAAAGGATGAGTTACTTGCATGCCCACAAGCATTACGAATGTAGCATTCACAAATACATACCTCACACTTCAGTACATTGACAAGGTATTTGTCCTTGTACAAGTGAACATCTCTGTTCTTCAGAGCAACCATTACTAAAATGTCCACAGTGCCACTATAGATATTCAAAAAACTATACTTGAGAACACAACTAACTTGCTTTAAATCCTCTTGCTTCATGCTGCATTAACTCAAGTGCAGTAATGTCATCAGGAAGATACACTGTCCACAGTTTCTTCCCCTGTCCAATATCAATGCATAATTTGAGATACCATATGCTGTACATTGACGAGTTGTGAAACTGCATATTTGCTAACCTTGGGTGAGTAGCACACAAGTGTTCTGTCCATACATGCGACAATGATGTTCTTACCAACTCGTTCCATTCCTACTGGTTGAGACGATAATTCAATGCAATACTTGGCAGTTTTACTCCCTCTGCAAAAATAATTAATAATAAGGAGTTAAGACAACTGACAAGAAACTGTAGACACGTTGCCTGCATTGCATGCATTAAATTCGAGCAAATAGACATACACAAACATTGCTAAGCACAAGAAAAACAAAACAAATACCTCTTTAAAGTGTAGATGTTGCCATCTCTACATGACACTACTATACTGTACTCCACGTCGAATAGCCCACCAACAGACATGAAAGCAGGCACACTTGGAAGTGTCATCTAAATAGAAAACAACAACTGCAAAATATGTCTAATGCAAATGAAACATAATTCTCACTGTCGCCAAAATAGTAAATGCTTGGGGGTCAAGTATAAATACATGACTTGCTTCTGTTCCAATCACCAGACAACTAATAGCACTCTCTTCACTGTGTGTTTTCTTGAGTGTGTTGATGCAAGTGATCACAGTCTGCTTCTTCAACACCATGTACTTGTGCTGACTCACAAATGCATCCATGTCCTCTGGAGGCAACTGGAGTAGCCTGCACACATGTATAATGTTATTTCCTGCCACTGTTGCTTCATAGTAAACCTCAGTACAACCCAACAGTCAGTAACATTAAACACTATGGCCAACACTTAAAGACGTATATGACTACATTACATAGTATGGAAGTCGTACTAATTACAACTGTTTCAAGCAAACGTCAAGTTTGATCAGCATTGAGATAATAATGTAGCATCAGTAACCTTATTGCAACTTCAACAAGCAATCTCCTTCCAGCTTCATGTATGTGAACCATTCTCAGTCCCAAATCCAAAAGTTTTTGAAAGAGGGGTTGATCTGCTAGCAGTCATAGTGTTAACTAATCCTCTCTCAAAATCGTTTATTTCTGAAAGTTGACTACTAAACTGCTGAGCTAACTATAGTATACAGTATGCAAAATAATGCAATCACATGTAGAATTAAAATACACAAATCAGCAGCATTAATCAAACTGTTAAGTACAAAATGGTCCACTGTGTTTAGTGTGCATAACCTTGTGAAACTGACATTAAGACTATTGAGAATGACCAAAGGTTCAAAGAGCCCATCTGTGGTAGCAAAAGTAGAACCTTTTGTGAAATCTGACCAGATAAAGCGTGCAAGGGCAGCAGCCATCACATACAAATTTTCTTACTAGATGTCTGGGTGCGAGGATACTCACTCCCTTCCTTTCATCAGTAATGAACCATGCCTATTGGAAAAGAGAGATTGTAACCTCCTGAACCCGTATCTATATCTGGGCTTGATTCTATGTGATGGTTACCATTGCTAACAAAGTACCAATAGAAAGGAAACAAAGATGTGAAGTGATCGACATGGATACAAAGAGGCAACTCAACTGTCTGTTCCATTTCTTCTGATACAACCGTAATGCGAAACCCACAACAAACATAACATGCAAACTGTGTAACTGTTGGAATAAAGAAGAATTAATTAAGTAAATGTTTTATTGTTAGAAATCAATGAGTCAAATGTTTCTGAGCAACCAAGTAACTTACTAAAGTACAGTTATTGTATTTTGTTTCACCAGCATACCTCAAAGATCGAACTGTAAGTGAATGTTCTCCAACTTCATTCCTTGCAGCAAACAGAGAAATAAGTACTAGTCAATTGTAAGTTACATTGTTGATATACTTTAGTTCAATCAATTTTTGTTTCAGTATGTTGATATCAATAATGCCCTGTGTAACAAGACACTTGTCTACATATTATCACAAAGTTAACATAATAAGCAGCACACCTCTTTCACTTGATTCCACACATATGTCTCAACAGCATTCACCTGTAATACGACTTGCAATTAATAAAGATCATAAGTAGGCTTTTTATACGACTGCGAATGATTATTAGAGGCACAGAAATGACTGCTACACTTGAGACTACATTATGGATTCTTATATCTAGAATAAGTAGCACAAAGACAAGCACAAGTTTGCATGGTAAGTTAGTTAATTAACTAACTGGCACCATACTATCTATAATAAGAAATCATAACAACAAACAACAACAAAAAACTACAACAACAACAAGCACAAACTGTGTAAACTTGTACTAATGATTGCAAGTGACCAGTAAAACTTGCAACTTAATATACTAAAATGTACCAGTGCATTACAAAACAGAAATGATATGCAAACATGCCATTGGTTTACAGACACTTCTCCTACTAGCAGTGTGCAATATTTCTCCAGTAAAATGAGATATACCTGTAGAATCTGGTCATAATAACTACACCCTTTAACAAGCAACAACTGAGAATACAACGAAATGCAAACACAAGCGTCTATAGGACATATTAAACCTTGTAGAAAGTAACTGCAGTAGATACCAAGTAGCAGTTATTAGCAGTTAAAGTCCTGACCATAATACAAAATGCCAATCAAGTCGTTCTATCAAGTTATCATATACAGAGGTATCTTCATTTAATCGTGATGTCACACCCTGTAAATATCTAAGTTACTAGAGTTCTTTCTACAGATTTACTCTCTCGTTTAAACTATGATCACGCCTGAAGACAGCGTACAAATATTTCATCTTGTAGACAGTCTTTGCATTCATTCGTCACCAACCTCTAGTGGAGGAGTCGTAAACTTGAAATAAGGTCTGGAGTTCTTGTATATGTATATAAATGGTCCAGAAGCTACAGCTACAGCTGAAAAGACAAAATTAACATTAACTGAAAATCATACATGTTGTTAAGATTGGCTTTACCTGGTATTAGCGGTTCATTTTGGTCCATATAAAACGTACATACTCCAGTTGGCAGATCAACGATAGCACTTTCCATGTGCAGAGCTGTTCCTGCAAGAAATCACAATGAACTGTAAAGTAGGTTGTGAGAACATTACTTGGTGTCATTGTACCTTTATACACTTTCAGTTTCATGTTGTATCTTCCTGTCCCGAGATCAGCAACCAGTAGCTTGTGATCACCATCAGCATTCAAATCAGATAAAGCTGCAACAATACGTTACTTCACACAGTCTGTATTCTGTATCGACTTCATTTGCTTTTTATGATTAACGAATATTGATCAATGAAAGGACAAAAACAAGCTTTACTAATTAAGTCATAAACAAAAAATAAAGTGCTGTGACACTAAACTAAACTTATATGTGTATTCATTCTAAACTATGACTTTAGCTATTTTTGCTAATCAGATCAATTGTGTAACACTGTTACAATGCCTATATTAATATAACCCTATCCATATCAGGGGTAGCGGAGCAACTCGCAAGTTGAGGGGCGGGGCATAAAAAGATGTCAAAGTGTACACAAACTAGGGTGAGCTTTCAGTAGGCATTTCCTGTCAGAAAGCGCTTTCTGATGTTGAACTTTATTAACATAAACAGATCCACCGCCATGTTTATAACGACACACACACACACACACACACACACACACACACACACACACACACACCTTCAACCTTCAACTGCCCATCCACATGGATGATGGCAAAATGTAAAAAGCGTAAGAAGAAAGAAGTCACTATCTGGTAAATACGTCACAAATCTAAATAGATTGATGACATTTATGTCTTTTCTTGTCACTCTCTCGTGTGAATAAACGACTGCATCTGTCGCACTTGATTCCGGCCATTGCTCGTTCCTGGGGATCTGGGCGATTTTGTCCTCTGTTGCAATTGTGTCTTTTTCCCCCTGTTTGTGACTTAAACAGTTGCTTGCAGGTAGTGCACAGCAGAGGCTGTTGGTCTTGCCTTCTGCTGGGATCAGCTCTATCACGAGCCTTCCGACTACTTTGGTCATTTTCTAATTCTACTCTTGAAGTGACGATTGAGTTAATTTTGCTAGCACAGACGTTCTTCCACTTCTGCCTGTCCTGCATAAGCTGGGACCAGATGCTTGTTAGGCCAACCATTTTGAGGTCTTTTACAATCCTGTCTTTCCACCTTAGTCTGACCCCATGCGCTGGACGAGTTGATGGTAGCCACGCATGAAGCAGCTGCTTGGGCAGACGCTAATCTTCCATACGTTTTAGATGACCAAAGAGTGCACACACACACACACACACACACACACACACACACACACACACACACACACACACACACCACCGGCATAGCGTTGGAGGGCTGGGGAGGCTACAGACCCCAAACATTTTGGGTGTGGCATTCCGGTTCAAGCAGAACTTATAATTATGTTACTAAACAGTCCGCTTAATTAATCGTAGAATAGCATGTAATGAGTGACAACGACATGATGACCTGTTTGATAATACACATCATCATTTCAGTATTATATAAACAGTGTCGAGAAGTCATTGACACGTGAAGTGCACATTCCCAACACTTTCGAGACTTTTGCTACGCTATCCGGCAATGGCAGAGTAAAAACAGACCACATCAAATAGGCAGAAGCCTATCCATTAACTATTTTTCAAGCAAGTTTATTAAGGTCAACAATCCGATTGACTGGAGAAGGGAATCTCCAGCAGCTCCGCTACCTAATGATTTGCTTGCACTCCATGCTTTCTCCACTTTGTGCTCAGATTATTCTATAGCTAACTAACTAGACCTATTGCTTGCTACATTAAGTGAATGCTAAAATTGGTCAACGCCAGTTTGTGCTGAACTAGTATTCTAGATTTTATTGTCATCGAGATGCCATCCAATTTGACAATTGAAGCAAGCCTTGAAAACATTTTTGCCATGGACTATAACAGTGTTTATGCACACTGACGGCACTCAGTCCCATAGTCTATTTGTAAATTAAAATCGATACTCCTTACTTACATGTCTACAAACTGTGAGCAAAAAAAGTAAAAAGAGGCATGGCTTCACAAAATAGGCGCAGTTTGCAGTCTAATTTATTAGCCCTCCCAAAATTGAGGACCACGCTATGCCTGTGCAAACACAAACACATGCGCATGCGTGCACACACACACACACACACACACACACACACACACACACACACACAGACCACAGCACAACACACAGTGATTAAGATCCTTATGTTTGAATACTTGCAACGCCCTATCTTTACGCATGCATCTGGCCTCGTGACCGGCCTGCCTGCACTTTTCACTATTCTGGATATTCAAGCCGCAACATAGGCGAGACTCGTCAAGAGGCTAGGCTTCATTTTAACAAGTGTCCAAGTGAAAGACACAACAAACTGAATGTGTGTATCAATATATTCATGCAATTAAGTCAAGATATAATTACAATATCAATAAACGTGATTCAAAAATAAAACAACTGCTAATCTATATTAATATAAAAAAGATTAGTATAACAGTTACTGCTCTTTGCAACAACTCTGTATATATACAACAACCACTACCAAAGTGTCAATGTTGCAAAAGCCACAAATTCATTCATATAAATTGCTAGCAAACGACCAACACTTAAACGGGAAATCGAGCCATCGCTTGTTGAATAATGAGGCATGCAGTCCCACATACGGGACTTGTTCACTAGAAAGCTAGGTTTCAAAAAAAGAGCTTCCTTACCGAGACAAGACGTAAATGTATACAGTGACGCGACTGGGTCGTAGTGAGCGTGTAGCCAGGCCGTGTTCTCTCTAGAAGCGTAAATGAAAGTTGTGACGTCTATTCTCGGTCAGAGCCAACACACAAATATACCCTTCCTGGTCAACAGGCTTTGGAGACACACGTCTTTGCATTGGCACCGCTGCGGTCTCCTGCGTGGCCATTACTGCACTCTACAGCACATCTAGGCCGTTGCCACGACGATACTAACGCGCGTTAATGCCAAACCCAAACTGCGTATTCAACGTCACCGAAAGCTTGTCTTAAGTTAATTAATTAAATTTTTCAACTGTTTAATTTAATAAGTGTTTGAGATAATTTTGAGCTTCAAATCATTTATCAATGTGGCAGCAGTGCTATCTAGCACACACACACACACACACACACACACACACACACACACACACACACACACACACACACACACACACACACACACACAAACACACGCACACACACACACACACACACACACACACACACACACACACACACACACACAAACACACAGTGGCACACGCACGCACACACACACACACACACACACACACACACACACACACACACTCACACACACACACACACACACACACACACACACACACACACACACACACACGCACACACACACACACACACACACACACACTATATATATATATATATATATATATATATATATATATATATATATATATATATATATATATATATGGCACTCTACCTGTAGTGGTATAAAACAAAATATATTAATATTAATATGAATATTATTATTAATATTATTATTATATGGTGCTGTCCTACATAGACTTCAAGAGCTGCATTAAACCTTAATTTATGTTTGTTTATGCTTCTACATTTATTCCTTTATGACTATCTATTTTTACTTGTTAGTGTATGTATCTTGTCTGGCCTAGAGCACTGTACCTGTAGTGGTATAAAACCAAATATATATTGTATATATATACGAATTTAATTTATATATATTGACCTGTAGGAATAATTTAATTCTTCTTCTTCTCACATTAGACTATGCCACTAATTTAGAGAACAGATACTGTATACGGCACTAACTTAGATAGCATATTTGTGGATTGATCAATAATTTTATGAAGAAGACGTAACCATGCAACAAACTTCAACAGAGGCATAGGAATGGCATCCAAGTTGAGGAGAACAACTTCAAGGCGCGGTAACGGCATTGTTCCCCATGAGCCAGTTTGGAAGTTCTATAGTTTCCGCAAGTGCATGAGGCCTAGAGCTCGCCTTTAGACGTCTGCGCGTAAGCTTTTGCACTGTCGTCTAGTGAAACTCCTCCATTTGTAACTTGTTTTCACGATGACCTAGTGTAGACCTATTGATCCTTTAGGCTTGGGGGTTATGGCCTCCGTGGCTTCCGTGGTTCTGAGGCCTATATAAATGCTCCGACGCGAGTTGAAGCTTGAACTAGTTTATCATTATCATACTTGTACGTATTTTACCTCGGTGATGTCACGAATTGGAATGACCATCCATTACGGGATGTGGAATACTTGCAGTGAGACACTCATCGCAAATGATGTCATGCACAATGACTGCGCATGTTCTCTTTGTATTAAAATGTTTCTGCCAGACGTGGCCCTGCATGGGAGACTCGGCGATCAGAGAAACGAGCATTAGGAAGCAAGGGTGCATAAAGTTTTAACTTAACTAATTTATTTCTCGGCTCCGACTGACAGGTCGTTTTGTGCATTCACTTGCAGGCAACGGCTTTAGTACTGTTGGAGTGTACAGCACTGAACTGTCAATAGATCAGTCTGACAGATGCTTTGTGTCCTCGCGAATTTTGTTAGCGATTTACATAACTACCACCGAAGATATGTACAAGTAATTTCTAATAATGTAGCCGCTTTTTATGCCTTAGATTTAATTAAGTAAGCCAATAGCAAGTCCTGGCATGCAACATTTCGATAGAGACAGAACATTTTCAACAACCATCTTTACAGTATTTACTAATATTTTATGGACGTAGGAATCAGGGGGTCCGGATGGACACGTGCCTCTCTACTATTTTGGCTAAGTTTGATTTTGGCCTAGATGTATTCAACTTTAGCCTTGTACGTGTCGACTGTTCTGCTACTATTGATGACAGACGTCTAAAAACATTGACACGATACTGAACTAGCACTAAAGTGACTAAGAGTGTTAATGTTGGTTTATTGTTATTTGCTGTGTAGCATCCACATATGTAAATAATTAATAAACCATTTAGCCGTGTTTGCCGAGCCAAGCCCCTAGACAAATGTTCGCTTGTGCATCCTCAACCAAATCTAGGCTCCTACGCCGCTGACTTACCTGATCTATGCTTCTTGCAAGTGATAAGCCTTTTAGATAGCGTTACCTATATCCGCATGAGAAAAACAACGCCGAAAGGAACCGGCTTTTAGGTTCTTGTATTAGAAAGACATTTTCGTTGTCTGTAGAGTCTCACTGACATATTATAGGCTACAGTATATATATATATATATATATATATATATATATATATATATATATATATATATATATATATATTACGCAAACATGTGAAATC
>CAXXBX010000112.1:0-13758 GCA_964274945.1 Dehalococcoidia bacterium
AATACAAATTTTGAATTTCAATATATATCTGTAATGTAGATCTGTACACGATATAACAACACACATAAATTTTAAATCTTTAATCTTGATACCCGTAAACTGATTCTGTATACCAAGGCCACACACACACACACACACACGCGCACACACACACACACACACACACACACACACACACACACACACATACACACACATAAACGTGCGCGCGCACACATGCACACACACACACACACACACACACACACACACACACACACATAAACGTGCGCGCACACACATGCACACACACACAAACACACATACACACACTCACGGACACAGACACACACACACACACACACACACACACACACACACACACACACACACACACACACACACATACACACACACACACACACACACACACACACACACACACAAACATACACACGCACACTCACGGAGAGACACACAAAAACAAACAAACAAACACACACACACACACACAAACACACACACACACACATACACACACACCAACAGTAATTAATTTTGCAGAACTTCATCACTACTTTTACTATTTCTTCAAAGTTTTGCAAAAATAATCAACAAATTACATTTATAACAATTCCTTGTCTACTATAGTTGTTAATATATAGTTAATATATTAACTGTACATACACTTGTTATATTACTTCATTATTTAGTTTCTGTCAGCAAGAATTTAGCTATGCTGTATATCTTCTATTCTAAATGTGTGCACCTATTTGTGCTAAAGCAAAACCTGACTTATTATCCAAGTTTCTCTATCCTTGTTTTGATTTGATATCAAGGAAATGCAGTGTAATAATGTTTACATATAAGACCACCTCTAAATGCATTATTGCAACTGGTTAAATTACCAATCCACAGTAGCACTACTTACAGCAACTTTGAACCACGCAACAATTACATACGAATACCATCAAATTCTCTAACTTATCTCAATATGGCATTGCAGATAATGCATGCATGGGTAAGTACAAAACGATAAAATAATCATATCATAAAATAATATTACCTGACTTCCTGGGTTTCCTTGCGGACCTTGAGCACCTGTCTTACCATATCCAGTCGGACCCATCACCCCAGGTGGGCCCTAGCAATATGAACATTTTTTGTTAACAAATCAGTAACCTACATTATTGTAGAATAGTGACATCATACAATGGGACCACGCACTCCAGGAGGACCTCTCACACCAGCATTACCCTAAAATATACAAAATTGATAAATTGATTAATATTTAATTGTAATATGATCCTTGATGTAAGCATTATATAATCAATTGATTCTTACTTTAGCTCCATCATTACCAGAAGCGCCAGCTTCACCTTTCTCTCCTTTGTATCCCTACACAACGTCTTTCATGCTTTATTTTAACGCGTTTAGCGCAGCAATAATACTTACTCTCACTCCAGAAGATCCCGGATGGCCTGTCTCCCCCTTGCAATCCATCTCTCGTCATACCATGCAAATGAAACAAATTCGTATTTCCACTCACCTTGTCGCCTTTCTCTCCAGCGCATACTTCGCTGCTTGCATCTCCATCTGTACTAGCAGTGACTTTGCTAGCCAAAAGAGTAACGACAACTAGCGTTTCAATAGCTCTCATGCCTTGCTTGCCCGACCTGGACGTGCTGTAGAATGAGAAGAAATCGACGGAGCGTCTCCTTATATTACGTCTGAGCTGCCACTCCTACTCTTCTCGTTACAAAGACATTTCTAGGAAATGGATCGCTATACTTAGCCTCTTTGGAATAGATTCCTTTCATGGTGAGACCATAACAAGACCTGAAGCAAAGGTCACTCTTATCTATTTACTAATTACGGGTTGAGCACAACAATTTGTTTATTATTTTATCAATCTTTGCTGCGTGACGCGTTTCTATATTCGAAACGTACCGCACAGCAGCAGCAAATCTTGCACAGGCCAGATCAAGTACATTGATGATGTTCGTACAACACCGTCACGTGATTAGCTAACTATCTTTCATGTAGACTGATCTAGATATGACTGCATGTGTTCAACGTGTAATAAATAAACATTTATAAAACATTACATGTTTGTTAATTTAGCCTAAGTATAGTGTTACCATTTAGCATTATCAGAGCAATTAAAGATGTGTGCACGTGCATGCGTGATCCACCGTTACGCCGCACTCATGCACCTACCTAAGCTAATTGCGAATTCTAGATGCGTTTGTGCACAGAAAGCAGTTGTTTAAAACTATTTGTATGGGTTTGTCTCTTGTGCACGTAACTATATATATTTTTACGAGTTGTATCTGCAACCTATGAGTAATAGAAAACTGTCGCACGTGATTCCATTTTGTGCTCTCACGCATGCAAACATTGCGTGACGCCAACGTAAAGACAAAATGAGAAAATGTTGTAAAATTCTATTTCTAATATTTTATGCTTCTATTTTATATAATACGTAAAATGGAATAAAGGGAGATATAGCTTTTAGCGTAGAAGAAACAGTACTTTACCATGCAGATCGACATAGAAGGCACATTTAAGATTGACGTTCGATACATATAAATGACAATAGTCTCAAATTAAAAGTAGTAAGAAAAGTTGTGTGTATATGTATATGCATATTGCAAAAAAATTTTTATATGCATGCATGTTTTGATGCCTATAAGTAATAAATTAATATCAAATATTTACTACACGTTAAAAAATCTGTTTATCAGCTAAAAGAAAATTAAAGAAAAATTGATAACAAAGCAAACATACTGAAATTAAGATTAAAGAAAATATTTATATATTTTTTATGTTTTAAATTATATAATTTGCTAATGAAATATTAATATTATATAAGTCAACATTGATGCCAGACATATGTAATTAAACTACAGTCGCATGGCATGTGTATAATTATAATATTATATGCACTGATCTAAATTTGAAAGCGAGATGATGCACGTGTAAAGCTGTTAACCATTTCCTCGTTTTTAGTTTCCTTTTTGTTTAATAATTACGAGTAAGCCGTCGAGAGGAATTCTATAGTACACACGTACCCTGCTACATCCACGTCATCCCACCGCCCGCGGGCACTACGCGCAGACATCGCACAGCAGTACAGTACGTACAGTACACACGTCCATAATAGAAAAATTCAATAATACCGTACTGCAACGTGCGTGCAAAAATCTGTGTTTTGCAGATATTAGCAGATCTGTATTTTGCAGATATTTTCTACGAGTCTGCTAAAACAATTTACCTTATATCGGTTGTAATTTCAAACCGGCGCATGCGCGATAGAGGCATAATTTGCATGTCATTGTAAACCGTAATATTAATTAAATATTTAAAATAATTACCGCATTTATCAACTTTTTGAAAAAACCTTGTCTTAATAAGTTATATGAAGAAGAAACTGCCGTTGTGAATCACGTGTTTTTCTCCCTCTTTTGTAATAGCACGCGCTACTTTGACATAGAAACGTACTAAAATCTACACGCAATAGATCGTTTCTCTGTTGTTTTGGGCAATACTGTAAAGCGCTTCTTTCTTTTTCTTCTTCTAACTTTTACTAAAGAAATTGTTAATAAATATTTATTTGTTTATTTAGATGATCGTCCTGGAATCGTTGCCACAAGCAAAATCATAGCATAGTAAAGTATCCGAAATAAGGAAAAACCCTACTTCAACACATTTAAAAACTTTTCTAACCTCCACCTGTTTCAAACACATTTCAATATTAATTTCTTTTAGTGCGCAAATTTTATAATCACGAGGCAGGGAGTAAGCATTTCAAAGTATTCAGACCTACCGCACGCTAATAGGGTGTGGTCTAAATATAACGCGTCAAGAGAGCAGTCTTTAGTTTACTGTTGTTTCCATTATGTACATATATATATATATATATATATATATATATATATATATATATATATATATATATATATATATTAGTTATTTAATCTCCTGTATTTTTAACAGTAAGTTTCATACAGCGTGAAGAGTACTATTGATGCTTTGATGATTGCTAACGGTGTGATCAAATCTCTAGCCATATAATTTTTTTTTTGTTTTCGAACTTTTTACTAGCATGCATATATAGCAATGCATCCAGTCAGGTAAGTTCTCATTATAATCTGATTCCGGTGTTTTCTCTTTTTTAAAAGTGATGAACAAACCGTGCTAGGGCGCATTCTGATCATCTTTCGTGACCCTGCCGAGTCAGTTTGATTTCTAAATTTATGTAATACTAATTAATTAAGTCGTAGCAGACGTGCATGAGAGCTTGTGTAGACGCAGTACGATCGTGTTTTTTTGGAATACGTACGCACTTACAAAATGTTTTAGTTTGTACTTTCTGAATACTTCAAGAAAGTGCGTCGTTTAAAATGACTGACCTGTAGAGAAAGGCTCTAGACAAGTCTGGTGGGACTGAGAGATTGGAAGGGAATGCATGCATACGCATTATTCTGATTTGAGTTTTGAATGTTGTCGCCTGCTTGCGTGGAGTGAGTCCTGAATCCACGCTTGCAGCTTGGGCGAATTATTTTGGCCAAAATGTGGACCTAACAAATGTGTTGTGTAATACGAGGAGAGCCGCTCGTCCTTCGAGTCTCAGTAGTCACAAAATCAAAGTGTACGCTTCAAGCATGTATAACCTGCCATGTATATTTCAGAAGACGTCGGAGGTCTTCTGATAAACGTTTGTTTTCTTCGCTCCAATCGACTCCAACGTAATTCATAATTAATAAGTTTTACGATTACACAAATTTTGTTTTTCTCAAAATCCTTTTGAAAATTTTTGGACAAGCTATATGTACATGCATTAATAATTTGATTATCTCTTACATAACCTAACCTTCTATAGCTCGGCAGATATACACAAAATCTTCTGTTTAGGTTAATGTTTTAAACATGCCAAGGCCATTGATGATCGCCACAAAAAGAAACAACTTGTTGTCTACTATTAGATACTATAAACATTCATTAATTGTAGGTATTCAGACTTGACATGCTAAATGTGCAAAGCGACCTCCAAAATGGAGGAAAGCAAGATTCAAATTTCAGGTCAACAATTCTGCTTTCTAACTAATATGCAGTGTTGTAAGGTTACTTTGATGTAAACTTAAATGTAGAACGTGCCGTTGAGGAACATCACAGTTCACCTTCAAGCATACCTTGCTAACCAAGGTTCAAAAGTTAATAGTCAGCAGTGCTAATTTGTGTGTGTGTGTGTGTGTGTGTGTGTGTGTGTGTGTGTGTGTGTGTGTGTGTGTGTGTGTGTGTGTGTTTGCGTGTGTGTGTGTGTGTGTGTGTGTGTGTGTGTGTGTGTGTGTGTGTAGGTGTGTATGTGTGTGTGTGTGTGTGTGTGTGTGTGTGTGTGTGTGTGTGCGTGTGTAGGTGTGTGTGTGTGTTTATGTGTGTGTGTGTGTGTGTGTGATGTGTGCGTGTGTAGGTGTGTGTGTGTGTGTTTATGTGTGTGTGTGTGTGTGTGATGTGTGTGTGTGTGTGTGTGTGTGTGTGTGTGTGTGTGTGCGCACGCACGCGCGTGTGTACGTGTGTGGTTGTGTTCATCCATTTCGGACAACCTAAAATTAATTCAAGGCTTCTATTTTTTAATTTATCTCGTTTTGCTTCAATTCCCACGCAGACGAAGATAAGAATTTAATGTCCTATAATTGTAATAAATTCCTTACAATTACAAACGATAAATCTATCCACCAATTAAAGCCTTTGAATTTGACTTTCACTTTTGTTTGTTTAACAATCAATATTTGAACAGATGCCAGCTTCGAAAAGCGATACAAATTTCAACATAACAAGTTAACTAACTACTAAGCAATTATTCAAATCAACTCATGCTGCACTGATCAAACTGCTGCTGCTCATGTCTACTGTAGTGGTGGACATATTACTTTAGCCAAAGGTGAGTTCAGTTCTTGGAAATAGTTGCAGCACATTCCTACGCAGTGATATACATGATAATTTTGTATACCAACAGGCACTCATGTTACATACTAGTCAACTCCGAGAAGTGACCGTCTACAATAATAAGTCCATTATAGTTCCACGTCGCTCCTAGTACTATGTATACTGCCAATTTTGTATGACCGAGTAGTAGGTCAAAATTGGTTTATATTTGAAATCAAGTTAAACGACGGTAGCAATATCAGAAAAGCTTTACACAATTTGTAAAACCTTTGCCTGCCACGGCAAAAGTCAGTACACAGAAGTAACGGGTTTGCTGACATCTAACAACTGACTGTCTGTGACAGTGGCGAAAACATGTGACTATGACTTTTGGTACCACCGAAATGCTTTGTTGGAGCTCTCTTTATTGATTAGTTCTAGATATTATAACGTTCGGTGTCAAAAGCCGTATATGGACAAAACTATAAATGCATGTTCTCTGCTTCATATATGCTAATTGTTATTAGACATTCAATGTCTTGCTTACAGTCTGATAGAAGTAATTACAGAAATTCTGAGATAGAAAATTTTAAACATTACACGTTATTGCTGTTTGTTAATATATTAGAATGTAGATTTTCACCTGAATCAATACCACTAAGAAATTGCATTAGCTAGCAATTTTACAATGAGTGTATCCATCACAAACAAATCAAGGGTGGATTTAGGAGAAGTGTCCAGGGGTTAAAGACCAACTATTATCAGATCTAAAATACGCCACAAATTGCATCTACGAATTACGAAAGAACCGTAATTAACTTAGTTAATTAAACAGAAGTCGATCACGTGACCACTGTGTTGTAAACTGTGTACGTATTGACGGTTTCTTCGGTCATCATCATCTCTGATTTACTGTCTTCTTCCTTCTGTGCATCAAAACGTTATAGTTCGTCGGCCAACCCCCAAAAGACGCTTCTTTATGAAGTTGTGTAGCCCCCCAAGCCCGCGAAAGTTTTGATAACTGTAAAAGATAAAGCAGTATGACAGAACTCCAACTGCACTTGTTTGCCTCTCCATACCGGAGCCGTTAGGCAGCCGTACGTCAACAAAATTTAGGGGCGTAGCACTGACGTCAGTACAGCAAGCTAGCTAACTCTGTAGTCGGCAGAGCACTCAAAACGAGTAAAAACGCATCATGCAAACTACTGAGACATAAAACATCCATCGTGAACATGTTAGCTCGCAGCATTAGCTCAATAGCTTACGATATCACAATCGATCACACGATACGCGATGACGAAACCTTTTGAGTTGTGCGTCTGTCAACTTTCCTATAGATCTAAACTAAACTAGATTGCCCATTAGCAGTTCAACTTCTATTACAGCAGCAGTAGAACAAACTGTAAGCAAACAGAAAGCCGTACCAATGCGAATTAGGCTGCCAACTAAAAGCCTAGATGTCCAGGCAAGCAGGCATACACGTAGAATGAAAGCGCTGCACAGCTACCTTGTTGTGGACTATAAAACGGTGTCTCCTGTTCTTTTACGAATGTAAATCAACGGTCTTTCTGTAGTACTCTTGCCCAACCTCATGTCTCATACACTTGGCCTCATAAACTCGTCGGTTTGTCATTTGGCTGCCTTTAAAAGAGTCCAAATTATTTTCTGAACGTGTGGGAAACAAGTAAGCACGCCAGACTGACGATGATCTGCGTTTATTTGCGTAACCTCGTGTAAACTACTCTCGACACAACCTCTTGCCTATATATGTGCCTCATGGCATTCAATTGGCCAGTCTTGTTCATCGCTGTCTTTACGGATCAGCCCCTAAAGATGTCAGCGTGCGCTTCAACTCTGTTAACGCCTCTAAACGAGTTATTTGCGAGACTTACAAGATCAGGACTAATAATTTTAGCAGCAAGAACTTCAACTCTCCGAAGGACCTCGTTCTACTGTGGGCGGATACTCTGGAACTCACTGCCGGCCCAAATTCCGTCCATGTCAAAAATATCAATATTTAAATCTTTGGTAGAAAAACATCTTCTACGGACGTGATCGCTGTAGAATTTGTACTTGTAAATTGTATTGTCTATTTATTGTAAATATCTATGTTTGTTTTTTTGGGGGGATTGCTTTTAAATTTTTACATTTGCACGTGCCTGGAAGACCGACTTTAGTAGTTGAAGGTTATTCCGTGGATAAATAAGCTTCATCATCATCATCATCATCATCATCATCATCATCATCATCATCATCATCATCATCATCATCATTATCATCATCATCATTATCATCATCATCATCATCATTATCATCATCATCATCATCATCATCATCATCATCATCATCATCATCATCATCATCATCATCATCATCATCATCATCATCATCATCATCATCATCATCAAAGAATTGTGATGCAGGAACGTAATGACTACTTCTGGTACCGTGATCGAAGTCTATGGTACAGTACAGTGTTTCTCTAGACGATGTTATGTAGAGTGTATGACGTAAGGAAAAGGTTGCCACACGTAGAAAGACGTAACCGTAACTTGACAATAAAGATCTAAGTGCCCAAAGTTCACTGCAAGGACGCTACATGTAAAGATTCACTTCCAGATTGTGGTTTTAGTTAGATGATAGAAGTCATCGTAACTGGACGAGGATGACTTAAATAAGTGCTAGAAATTCAAAGTAATACAATTGCATTAAACGAAGATTTACTTCCAGACTAAATTAAAGTCGTCATCTTAGCTGGACGATAAAGACCCAAGTGCTAAAGTTTAAAGTAAATACAAGCATTCACTTCCACATTGCGGTCTAGATGAACTTTCAGTTAGCAATATATAAGTAAGAGATTTTACCTATCTACATTAGTTTATGTGTGAGCAAACTACTTGTTGTCTTCTTTCGACCAAGTGTCCTTACTCAGCTATAATTAACTCAGCTTTCAAAGGTATCAGAGGTAAAGTTATCAACTGAACAGTTATATATACCAAATCGAACGTCAGAGCTTTATTGTTGCATTATTGTTGACCTTGACAGTTCTCAAATTCAAAATCACTTTGAGGTTTTGTTTTGAATATCATTAGGTGTCTGTGCAGAGAGCTAAGATAGCAAAAATTGACTCTGAGCACTGTCTGTGCCATATTCGTATGATGTTAGCGGTTCTCTCACGGCTTTTACACAAACCAGTTTGAGAACGTTGCAACATGCAGCAAGCATTCGCTTAGACGGCGTCTTTACGGTTCTATAGAATTCTTGCACAGATGAATCAAAACCGATAGAAGCTTATCACAAGCAATGCTACCAAGCATATGCAAACAAAAAGGCTTCAGACAAACTTCAGCGCAGCCGAGATGTTAGCATCTCTGAAAGTAATTCAATAATAGAGTCAGAGGACACAGAGGCACCTCAAGCAATGTGCAATACTGCAACCGTTCGTGGGACCAGAAGACTTGTCTCCCCAACCAACATCAAACTATGTTTGTTTTGTCAACAGAGAACAAAAAAAAGTTTAAGGGAAACGACAATCTTTAAGCAGAGTTACTACTTTTCTGCATGTTCGGCTATTTCAAACGCAGCGGAAATTAGAAAAAAAAAAAGAATTTTATTGGAAGTGCAGCAAGGACTGGATCAGCCTGATGATATCGCCAAGGAGCTGTCCTATCATGAACCTTGCTACAGGAATTACACTCACCAGAAAACATTAGCCAACATGCTTGATTCCTAGATCTCTCTAGAAGATGCACAACACAGTACAGCATATGACCGTGCGTTTCCAATTCTTGCTGGTGAAGTCGAGGGAGCAATACCTAGCAAAATGAAGAAGGATTATTTGCAAGAATGTCTGAATTGAGGTCAAACTTTGTAGACTTTCTATAGCAGGAAGATGTTGACACTCCAAATTACAAAATCAGCGGGCTGAAGCGTCGTCTGCAGAAGCATTTCGGTAATCGCAAAATATTTTTTGCAAATTCACAAACTGTAATGGAGTCGGAACTGGTTACGTCTGCTACTGTGCCCCGACTATTGAATGGACGACGAAGCCACCGGCACCTGTTGACGTTTTGAAACTGATCAGTTGCAGCTGTAAAACTGGGTGCAGCTCTAAGCGCTGCTCTTGCCAGCGAAGCTGCTTGCCATGTACAGATGTGTGCTAATGCGACAATTGCCAAAACCCTATTCCGCGTGAAGTTTTGCAGCCTGCTTCCACTATAGCATCTGCAAATGCGTTTGAAGCCGATAATTTTGATGCAAACTCTACTGACGAATATGATGAGTAGGTAGCTCTTTACATTTCATTGGTTATTAATTAATTAAGTATAGTTTCTATATAAAATCATAAGTCCACTAAATAATGACTAGAAATGACTCTGAGCGATTTAGTACAGCCGTACACTTAGGCACTTTATGTCAGTAACGCTTACGTCCTGCTTTTTATGGTCTTATGTTAATCATTGTACACTTGTACTAACTTCAAGATCGTATTACAAGGCACGTGCCACTTATCCGGGAGTTTGTCACGACTTGTGCGGTATTTACTGTGTTTCCGAACGCTCAGGGTCACGTTACTATTGCAAGGCAGTCAAACGCAACAGCATAAGTGTAACAACAATGTAGGAGTTTCCTTTCATCAACAGAACTGCTGGTAATGTGAGAAATACTATCTGGAGACCGCACTTCATTACCTCCAGCTCTAGAAAAGACAGCTGCACTGGTTTAAGCCTTCGCGTGATATAGCTAATGTCTGTAGACCTTATGCATGGGACCACGTTCGTCTCTTTCTCTCGGTTCGCCGTTGCTGCAAATTTGCATGGGCGTGGCCTCAGTCAATCTAGTCCTCTTGTTACTCAGAAACGGCCCCGTTCCAAGACGACAAACAATCGCAAATGCACTCGCATGGCTTCTATTCGACGATTGAAACTACGCAAACTTCCCCTGGTTTGGGAGCTACGCAACTTGTCGCTTTCTGGTGTTGGCCGACGGACTATTAGCGTCCATGTTTTTGACACCACTTGATCAGGGGCCATTCACAAACTGCGCGGTTTATCTAGCAATTCCGGAAGCATGGCGGCAACTAATCAAGATAGCGACCTCTCTTCAGCGTCGAATGTAACTTCATATTACTATAAGCAAACGAACATCGATTGCGAAGATCAGGAACTTAAAGCTGTTTCAGGAAGCTTCAACGGTAGGCATGATGTACTGTACAAATGTACATAGTACCAAATGTTCTAATATCAGCCCTGCAGCTAAATGTGCGGTAATACAGTAGTAAGTAATGTGTCATATCTTGTAGTGTGCGTATAATACAGTGGCGTAGCGTGGCATGCACCGGCCTATAGGCCCCATCATTTATAGGTGTGCGCATAAAACCTGTGGACTGTGGATACGTGTGAGGACCAAAAGTGTCTATAGTATAAACAACACCCTTTACACAGTCAATTCTGTCAGGCTGCTTTACAAAAAAAAATTGAAAACGCACGTGAACGAGATACACTTACCTGTGTACATGTAAAACGGGATACTCATTCAAAAACATCAGAACGGGCCATTTGTTTACGGGATACTAAAGGGGAAGTCCAACAAACATGAACTTAACTTGTATGACTAGATCTTGTGAAGACAAATCGATCAGTATAAGTTACTCCGCTATCTTCGCTTTTGTATACGAGAACGAGCGATGTTTCTGTGAGGTGCAACGCCCACTCGCCTGCTAAACGCTTATTGTGGATTAAGCTCCGCCCACTGCGAACGAATCGATGCGTTTACGAATGACAGCTACGGACATATCGAGAATGACGAATGTAAATGCAAAGATATTATGAAGATCTGCCTTCTTGCCGTCAGTGGTTCCTCTCTAAAGTAAAATGGTGTTGGTAGAGCTGTTTCCCCGCCCTACTTTGAAGCAGTATTTATCAATACCACGGCTTACCTAGAGAACGTGTTTGTGCTTGAATATTTGTTTATCCTTGTTCTTTTAATATCCGAAGAGAAACGTTCAGCGCGCCGTCTGGAGCGTTCTACAGAGGATAATCCTATTTGTACATCCGGGATTGTAACATTCTACCAATCAGCGGCAAAAGAAAGTGTGTAGACCGGATGTGAAAATAGAAACGTCCTCTGTAGCACTCGCCAGACGGCACGCTGAACGTTTTTCTATGGCGCGAGGGCGTTGCACATCACAGAAACATCGCTCATTCTCGTGTACAAAAACGAAGGTAACGGAGTAACGTATATCGATCGATTTTTCTTCGTAAGATCTACTATACAAGTTAAGTTCATTTTTCTTGAACCTCCCTTTTAACTAACTAGAAATCAACAACTTATTCTAATCAGCCAGGGCGATGAACGAAATCTCATGTTCTTCAATAGTGAAACAGATTAGACTAACGAATTCAAACTCACGGGTACGCCGAGTACGTCAAAAAATGCGAAGGCAAAGTGCACTAGTTTAATTAAATGCGTGTGAATATACGGGTGAGTAGGTAACTACACGCAAACTTTGAAGCCCAGATATATAACTTTTGAACGAGACATTCGGTTACAATTTTATTTGTCTGCAAAAGTATATCAGCTTAATTAAACAGTCTGTGACGGCATATTTTTATTGAGATAGTCGATCTCTGCTAATTTTTGAGAACAGGACCATTGAATGGGATTTATAAAATAATTGTGAACGAGAAATGCTTTATAACAAATTTCCAGAATGGATACTGATGCCAAAAAAATTTGTCAAACGTTAAATTAATTAATTAACTACAGGTACTAACTAATAATCTAATCTGCAAGAGAAGAGAACGGAATATTTAAATTTAGCTGGTATAGTATATATACGAAATCCCTTTTCCAGTCTAAATCAGCCACAGATTATAACGTATCAGTCAGTTAGAACCCAAAAAGTGTGAGTATCCATAATAGTGGGCGTGCCTGGTGCCAGTATGAAGTGTACCCTTATTTCTAGAGACAATGCTACGCCCCAGCGGATCAGTACCGGTCAGTAGGATTACTCACTTGTATTTTCTATTCTCACAACATGTTTGTGGTAGGGTAGGTGTCCCTAATACAGATAGTGCCTTTGACGTCACAATCACGTGATATCCCGGAAGTCACCATCTTACGGGCAAAGCTTATTATTAAAATGATTATAGTTGCTGTGTTTTCGGCCGCCACAATCGTAGAAGTCAGGGCAGCAAAAAAAGATGATTTTATTCTATACCGGCTATACTAACCAGTCAGGGATCTGAAACGCGTAATCAGATCAACAGACGACGGTCAGTGTGGATCTCCAGCCTGGACAGAAAGGACTTGAATCCGTCGCAGCATTCGCGTGTTTGCTCTGAGCACTTTCTGTCTGGTAGAGCTGTCATTTCTAGTATGTTCTATAATAAAATAGTAATCTGCGACCCTCTGAACGATTCTAGGATAGCCATTCTTTGTGTATGACTCAACTAACACTGACTGGGTACGATCTGCAAGGATGTGTTATGCTGCTACGAGCACTTCCAGTAGAGAGAGATTTGTTCGTCTCAAGAGAATTTCTAGTACACTAGCAGTATACAATCCTAAAAAACATCATGTCACTCCAATTCACGTCGGGAATGACTTCAGGCTCCTTCGTCCAGAGTTGAGCCTCCGTTGTATCTGTTTTTAGGCCCGTAGTTACAACTTTCTCCTCATATCGCTTCCGCGATTCGACGGAGTGGCTTTAATACTTCTGTTACATAATCTCGAGTCTAAGAATTAGCTTTGTCTCACTCGTCCATCGGACTATAAAATGACGTCAAACTCGTGAATTCGCCGATAGAATTTGCTTTAAATCTTTCGAAATTAGTATACTATCGCATT
>CAXXBX010000113.1:0-8344 GCA_964274945.1 Dehalococcoidia bacterium
GATTAAACGCGGCCGCGGGGACGTCGACGTCGACAGGCTTCGATTTCATGCAGCCATGATCGACGTCGTGCGATCTAGCGTTGTGCGCTCGTGTCACAACAGAGACTGAATGCGAATGTACTGGATGGATGCGAACGTACTCGGTGCTGTTTGCTGTTTTTTTGACGTCTAAAGCGACCGCATACAGTCCGGAGTGAGCGATATCTGGAAGGGTTTGGAGCTGCATGACGTCATCGAAACAAGATGAGTCGTCTTTCTGTGTTTGGGTAATCATTTCATGTGTTTTGTGCATTGTTTGGTGAACACATACAGTACCAACCAGGAAGAGACCAAATCGTTTAATCGCTGCTGTAGACATGCAGATTTCACAAACAGCAACGACTCTAGCTGTAGTCTTCGAGTTGTTCTCTACGAAACAAGAGAAGCTATTGAGATAGGATTGCATTGCGTGCATACCAGTCTCGTCTTTAGTGAAGCGTTTAAGAAACTAAATTCGGTCTTTAGATAGCCGATTTCTGGCTACGCGGCACACAGTGACATCAAAGGCCGTACACCAGACCCCATTTCGCCGGGGAGGCCGCGGCGGAAAGGGGTCTGGCTACGCGAGACTACAAGCAAATGTGCAAGTTGGCATGATGTAGAGCTATGATCTGATGAGCGACTTGACTATGGTATGAGGAAATCAAGATGGCAATTAATTTTTTCTATAATCTGTTGTTAGCTAAGTAGTAATGAAATTAAGCCACGTCAGAAATAGCTAAAATGTTAAGAAAAAATATAGATGCAGTCGACATTGTAGTACATGTATATCAGAAGACGAATTCTTCTTGATGGAAGATAGTAAAGTTGTCTGCAAGGAAGACCATGAAAAAGGCTAAAGATCCTGATGCCGAATTTACTGTGAAACGTCCTAGAATGAGCATATCTACCAAACAAACAGATGCGTTGAAAGTCGCCTAGGCTAAGAATACTAGACCAACTCGAACAGTCAGAGAACCTTGCTAGAGTAACAGGACTTCCTGCAAGAGTTGTAAAAGTCTAGTTTCAAAACAAGAGAGCAAAGGAAAGGAGATCTCAGAAAGAAAAATTTGAATTCTAGTCAAGGAAGCTCAAGGATAATATAAAGAGAGAAGGAAAAAGCAAGACAAAATCACGAGCAGTATCCAAACCACCAAGAACCATTGAGACACAATCTTTCAAGCAGACATTCAGCACTTAGTTTGCATAAAGTACTTAAACAATTCAGCTCTTCTTGCTTCACTCTCAGACGTGATTATAAAGGGTTGACGACACCGTATTTTTGTGCAAGACTTGGAATCAAGGTTACAAACTCTGTTAGTACCCATCACATCAGCAGCTGGAACAAGACCAGTCTTAGCCACTAATATTCCGGTGTGAACATCTTCTAATCTGAATGAATACATCAAGTCTGGTACCTTGAGTATAGCTTTTATCAAGTCTTTTGATACAAAGTAACCAACACCAAAACAAAATGGTGGAAAAGATTTTGGTGCATAATGTTCAACAGACAAATACCATTTACTACCTTTGGATCTTATTGGAGAACCTCTAAGTGGACACAATCCTCCATACATCACATGAAGAGAAAAGTTCGATTGCTTGCTTCTAATGTACACTTTAGGAATCACCTCATCTAACCACTCAAAAACAAGCTGAATATTGATGAATGAATCATCGTCTCCCTTCAGCATCACTTCAAACTCCGATTGTGATTTGATCAAGTACTTCCATGCCTCAAGTTTCTTCCAAGTAAGATTGTAATAGTTCTCTACCACATCAACTTGCAAAATGTCTTTATAATGGCATTGCTCTATTGCTGCCATTTTTTCTAAGTTTTCTGCATCCTTTCCATGAGCTTTACCAACCACAAACACATATGCCCAAGGATGACTTTTAACAAATTCAGAATTCATCTTGAAACGAGATCGTAACCACATTGTTCGACCTTGATGTCTTGCCTCAAAGTTTCCAATGTATGACAGAACAAGAATGAGGACAATCGTTTTGCTTGAAGAATGACAGAAAAGAGGAGACGCGTAAAATGTGTCACTGTTTTCACAAGCCTTCGGTTGTCCAGATGTAAGTGGCAAAAGAGGATTTTCTATGTCTGGGCATGGAGCAGAGATATGGCCAGTTGTGGGAACTACTGAAATAGTCCGCCTGTGTGTAGCTTGTGCAATGGTTGGTTGCATCGTCTCATTCTTTTCAGTTACATTGAGTGAGTTGGAATCAATACTGGTAGTAGGCAATACACTTATGTGTGGAGCCAGTTCACTTATGTGTGAATATGCCACTGCACAAAATACAAAGAGACAAGTACAACAGAGTCATAGACGAAACAGAAAAAGAATGATCATCCCAACTCACGTCAGAAAGAATTGCACACATGTTTATAAATGCGAAAACTTTGATTACATAATGACCACTAGTCCCACAAACCAGGCAGTACTGTAGTATTTATTACAAAGTAGTTAATATATATTTGGACACTGTATTAGAGCTCGCTAAACATCTTTAGAAGTTGCTTAGTCTAAACAGATTTAAATTTCTTTGCATATGTCTTCACTAGCGTTAGACTGTACCTCTAAACCTAAACAGCTTTCACTAAACCTGATTCAGAGATAGTGTAGCTAAACAAGTGGAGACATGCCCCAACTCGAACCGTCTGCCAAAGCATTCGAATTCCAATGGGTAGACTCGCAACTGCCAACTTCTGTACTTTCTAAACCAAATTCAGTGTATGCATCATGGCTATACAACCTCTTTTTGTAAAGTTGCTTGGCAGTATAATCCCAACTGGTTTTTACCAGTCTAACTTGCAAGATTGCCTGTGAAACGAGTACCTGTGCCCAAGATCCCACACACGTGGGAAAATTCTTGAGAGCTGAAAATACAGATTTCATAATGTCAAATTTCTAACGATAAATTTTTAGATACAGTAACTAAGATGGAACAAAACCCAAGAAAGCCATGCGCTTCGTTTCCCTACATCTGGTGTTGACCATGCAGCCTCACAAATTGACACACATCATCCTCTTTCTCGGCATAGTCTTTTGCATGTTTTCTAGTTTCTGGAAACCTCTAGAAAGCGTTGGTACAGTACGCATGAAGAGTCCATCAGCTGAGGATCAGGCTACATTGATTAAGAAGAATCTAATTAGAGTACTAACATAACTCTTGCTACCTACAAACGCTCACAAGGTATCCACAGTGCTACTAGAAAGTTGCTTGTACTTGACTGTATGTATCTACATGCATGCCCGTTTATAACTATGTGACTGAATAAGACACGTGTAACTCACAAATGTCTAATGAGAAAACACTTCCTCTATGAACGAGGACGTACCCGTAGTTGAAAGTCTGGATTTTCTGTGATTCACGTGCGTATGCCAGACGACCACTAGCACCACGAACAAGGAAGGGATAACTACAAGGAACACAAACGGGCGCTGCAAACGAGACATGCTACTCCACTTAGTGTCGATGGCCAGCATGGAAGTGTGCTAGCCAACGCAGCGCCTTCTTGTCTGTTATTCTAATTGCAGTTGACATATGTATTGTGTTAGTTGAGGCGTTTCTCAGGCGCGAACGAATTGTATGACAAGACCTAGTGACCGTAACGCAACGCAACGCAACACAATAACGCTATGCTAACCCACAAATCATAGCTATCTTTCGCCGGAAGGATGTAGGCGGAGATGGTCTGGCTACGCGAGACTACATTCACTCATGCCGTTATTTTCAACGCAAACGCAACGCAACGACTTCAACATTGTCAACTTTCTCGTCCTTAAAGCAAGCGAGAAACCAATTAGATTACATTGGGGGGGGGAGAGGGGGATAGGGTTTGCTTTGGGTTTGCGTTGGATTTACATTGCAGTCTATTGTGAGAAATTAATAGTAATGACAATTGTTTTGATTAAAATATGCAGCTTGTACAAGTTCCTACAATACTTTTGTCCAAGCTCGTAGCAACAAAATATTATATACATGAAGTTAACAAAATCTACAAGCATATATTCAGCACTTAGCTTGCATAAAGTTCCTAAACAGTGCAGCCCTTCTTGCTGCATTTGAAGTCATAAGTATATAGGGCTGACTACACAGTATCTTGGTACAAGACTGGTAATCAGCATTACAGACTCTGTTAGTACCCATCACATCAGCAGCTGGAACAAGACCAGTCTTAGCCACTAACAATCCAGTGTGAACATCTTCTAATCTGAATGAATACATCAAGTCTGAAACTTTGAGTAGAGCTTTTATCAAGTCCCTTGACACAAAGTAACCGGCACCAAAACAAAATGGCGGAAAAGATTTTGGTGCATAATGTTCAACAGACAAATGCCATTTACTACCTTTGGATCTTATTGGAGAACCTCTCAGTGGACACAGTCCTCCATACATCACATGAAGAGAAGAGTTTGATTTCTTGGTTCTATTGTACACTCTAGGAATCACCTCATCTAACCACTCAAAAACAAGCTGAATATTGATGAATGAATCATCGTCTCCCTTCAACATCACTTCAAAATCCAATTGTGATTTGATCAAGTACTTCCATGCCTCAAGTTTCTTCCAAGTAAGATTGTAATAGTTCTCTACCACATCAACTTGCAAAATGTCTTTGTAATGGCATTGCTCTATTGCTGCCATTTTTTCTAAGTTTTCTGCATCCTTTCCATGAGCTTTACCGACCACAAACACATACGCCCAAGGATGACTTTTAACAAATTCAGAATTCATCTTGAAACGAGATCGTAACCACACTGTCCGAGCCTGATGTCTTGTCTCAAAGTTTCCAATGTATGACACAATGACAACGAGGACAATCGGTTTGTTTGAAGAATGACAGAAAAGAGGAGACGCGTAAAATGTGTCACTGCTTTCACAAGCCTTCGGTTGTCCAGACAGAAGTGGCAGAAGAGGCTTTTTTATGTCTGGGCATGGAGCAGAGATATTGCGAAGTGTGGGAGCTGCTGGAATATGCCGCCTCTGTGTAGCTTGTGCAATGATTGGTTGTATCGTCCCTTTCATTTCTACTTTTACTTTGTGTGAGTTGGAACCAATACTTGTAGCAGCTGATACACTTTGTGAAGCCACTGCACAAAAGAAAGAGACAAATACAACAGAATCATAGTACAGATTAACAGGCGTGTACTTATGGGGGTTTGGGGGGTTACGAATGAACTGACCCAATTCAGTCGGAGGTCCACTTGTACAGTATCAATCAGTCAAAGGCGGATCAAGAGGTGCTTATGCCAGAGGCACATACTTGTAGTTTAAATATTTTCAATACATAATATAATATAAATTGTAATTTTAGAAACTCTGGTTCGCTTCAGCTGTCTTGTTGTATTAAACAACAAATTATAACGCAAGTGGCATGCAACCACCTAGATTTTGTCCTATTCATAACTGTAAACGCTGGAATCTTCAAAGTCGTCTTGCAATGGAATATCTGGCAGCAGCAATTTCCCAAGTTTTTGGTTGACAATGTAATCTCTACTGCCAGGGCACGTGCCCAGTGCCCATGCCCCAGTGCCCATCCTGGATCCACGTCTGCTGAAACTGCATGCAATATTTGCACAAGCTGTATAAAGAAGCTGTAGCTGCTGAAGTGCTGGCATGCATAGGTCCCACATTCGAGATGCGGATTTAGACTCCAAGACTCCTTGGCGCGTAATTTGCAGTATATATCACTACAGACTTGGACAAAATTATAGGGACACCTGGCATTTTTGTGTCTAGTCTAACTTTGGCACTGAATTTTTCTTTACCAAAACCAAATGTTTTTCGAATTTCTTTTTTCATGGATTGCGCCATTGTTAGTATGTAACATAGCTTGTGTTCAAGACTGCAGCTTTACTTACTACCTACTGCGCATCTAGTTTGCTTTGAAGAAGGAAGACGGCCATTCCTACTTTTCTTGTCTTTGTACACGTTCATCGCTCTTGGATGCTCATTCTTGGCATACAATCTAAGAATGCTCTGTAGTAGAGAGTGAAAACAATTTTGTGGGTCCTCTTATCGACATTATGAAAAAAAGGCGAATCATCTGTTTTTGCGCATTGATTTCGCGCATGTCATCACAATTTCAATTGTTTTGCCATTTTAATCAATAAACAAACTTCAACGTATTCAAAAATCATGCGACACTAATTAATTACAAAAAACTCCTGCTAAGACAAAAACTAAAAAAGTTATAGCAACAAAAGAACATCGACATGCCACTTCCGGTCCACGTTTTACGAAGCAAAATCTCAAACTGCTACCGCAAAAATGTCAGCTGCACTAAAACCGCTGCCCTTGAGACCGCCAAACTTAGGCGATAAGTTAGCCTGAACGTTCAGCTGCACGCAGTTGCAGAGTCTTGTTCCGTGCAATATTTCACGAGTTGCAGCGATGCCTCGAGGCAAACAGTCGAGTCCAAAAACGCGAGGGAAAACTGAAGCCCTTCACTCAGTTGGCCATTCTGTGCGTCAGATCGCAGCTTTTGTCCGCCGCTCCAGGAATTCGGTTCATCAATGCCTGCAACGGCTTTCCCATGGCAGCAGCGATTATGAAAAACGATCTGGACGTGGGAAGGCAACGACAATCCGGGAAGATCATCGACTGAAGAGAATGGCACTGCAGAACCGCAGAGCACCATCACGACTGCTCTCGTATCAGCTGGCTGATGAAACCGGCAAGCAGGTGTCAAGTAGAACAGTCCGTCGTCGTCTCAGTGAGACAGGAGTGAAAGCTCGGAGGCCTAGAAAAAACCGACTGCTAACAGAAAACCATCGGCGTTTGCGACTGGGATGGGCAACCACTCACACACAATGGACTTTGGATGACTGGAAATCTGTTCTTTTTACAGATGAGTCAAAAGTCAGCATAGGAAACGATGGTGCTCTGTACGTTTGGCGTCGCAAAGGTGAGGAATTTCTCCCTGAATGTTGTGACCGTACGGTCCAGCACGCGGCTAGTGTGATGGTGTGGGGATCGATGTGTTGGCATGGTGTGGGGTCTCTGGTGAAACTGGAAGGTCGTTTGGACAGCACGGCGTACCAACAGGTTCTGGAAGAGCACATGCTTACAGACGCAGCGGCACTGATAGAAGACGACTTTGTCTTCCAGCAGGACAACGCGCCAATCCACACGTCTCGGTCAACAAGACAATGGCTACGCCTGCATGACGTCACACTGTGGGACTGGCCTCCAAAATCGCCTGATGTGAATCCAATCGAGAACTTGTGGCATGAACTCAAAACTGCTGCCAACCGTCGCGAACCGAGAACTGCAGCTGAGCTCTGGAATGCTCTACAAGAGGCGTGGCAGCAGATTCCAGCCGCGCGTGTCCGGAACTTGGCAGAAAGTGTTCCGTGATGTTCGAACGCAATCAGGAGGGCGAGAGGCGGGAACACTCGGTACTGAGGAACTGGCGAAGGGCTTCAATTTTCCTTCGCGTTATCAAAACCGGCTTTTCTAGAAGCCACTAAACAAAATCAGAGAGAGTCTAACCTACGACGCTTACGCAGCCATGACGTCATACACTTTTAGGTCTCGTTTTCCGCAATGCGAAACGTAAAGAAAGCAATTTAGGGTCTACAGCATTCTCAAGAAACTTAACAATCAACGCGGTAACTATTAAGTTCTTAACAATATTGATAGTTGGTACATTGTGACCTAATTATTGTGTTACTACATACCCACAGCGGGGTGTCCCTATAATTTTGTCCAAGTCTGTACATGTCTAGTATGCATATTTACAATTGTCTTCCAATAGACCTGGTAACTAATAAATAAATTCATTAGAATAGAGCATGTAGAACTGACTGCATGAGAGGTCCACTAGAGCACTAAAAGAACCAACCCATAGAATGCCCCAGGTACGCCCCTGATTAACTTAAAATAACCATCCCAACACATAGTTTGAGAGAACCCCACAAGCAGACATGTTTATACCTAGAGAAATTTTGATCACATAAATCACCACTAGACTTACAAACTGGGCAGTACACGTACAGTATTAAACTTTTGTTACAAAGCAATTTAGACTGCAAAACATTCATAAATCATCAACTAAACTCTGTTCCACTTCTAGGGAAGATCTGCTAGTGTTGATATCAAGACTACATTATTCTACACAAATATGCCAGTGGTATCATCATCAACACACTAACAGACCACTGAAAGCATGTCGAGGAATGCTTTCTCCAAAACTTCTAGTTGTTTCCTCCCTTCTATCCTCATTTTTGTTTCCATATTCTCACATTCCCATAATCCTTTCTCACTTTAGCCATCTGCTAAAACATTGGAATTTCAACTCTCAAACTTT
>CAXXBX010000114.1:0-11894 GCA_964274945.1 Dehalococcoidia bacterium
TATACGGAACATAGATTTTGTATTGCCTTGATTGCTAGACCTGCAAGGCCACCATCTTGATCTTCTCGCCTCCACGATGCCGCGTAAAAGCGTCCCCTGCTTTGATACGCAAACACAAACCCAACGTCGTCGTTGTCGTCGTCGGTATTAACAACGACCGTTCCTTCGTAGTCAACAGCGCCAAAGCTGTCGGGTCCTGAAGCGAAAGAGAGAGAAAGTAAAATATAGTACAAGACGACTGCAATGATTGCACGCTTGCTGACCTACAACTGCAACGGCACTATTGTTTGTGATTTGCTTGATTTGCTTGCCCTGTCAAAAGCAAAATTTGAGGCACAGTCAAACACGGTGCCACACTGAAGTACGGCTGCATAGTTTGTCAGACATGCAGTCTTGTGGCTATGGCTAACACAAAAACAGGCTGCTACACAGAAGTTTATGTTGTGTCTGCAGTTAGTCTTAGTCGACATTATATACATTTACTTATATACCGCAGGTATAACATTCTTGAAATAAAATAGACAATATTGTATAGCATATCAGAGGAATTTGTGCTTGGGACAATGGAAGCTGATGCCCTATTTCCGCAAATATTACTCCATGCTCAAATTCAGCGCCATTCTCAATTAATGTCCTACCGTGACCCTAATATATAATGCCCCATGTCGAACTAGTATCCCAACAGGGTACGTATTTGTGTATGAATGTATACACTGATAGAACCAATCACTGACAATAATGATTTAACGCATGCAAGAGACCAAGAGATGTTGTCAGTGTAGTGTGGTCATATGCAAATGAACAAAACACCAGATTCTGTGTTTCTGTAACAATAATGCCCCATGCTCGAATTACACTAACGATTGAACAATGCCGCACGTTTCAGGACGACCAAAAATAGTGCCCAATGTTTCAGAACGATAAAACATAGTGCCCCGTGGGGCAATATTCTCCTCAATTGCTGTATCTACCGTTGAGTTGTCTAATTACAGACTGGCTGAGTAGCAAATAGTTATAACTAGAGTAGCTCACAAGACACAAGCAATAAAAAGAAAGCAACAAAACGGTCAAACTGGGTGACTGCAACCATTGGACGATATCCAAGAGTGACAATTAGAGCGGTTTGACAATATAGAGATAGAATCACGCACAAACCGTGAAAAGCATACCTCATTCATTATGACAAATTTGAAAGATGGATTTATATTGTTGAGTTCAACAATCTGAAATTTTCTAAAATCAGTGTCGGTCATCTTTCCATTCTGAGGACAAGAACAATGTAAATCTTGACAAGCATCTCCCTTCCCGTTACCTGAAAACGACCATTGTGACTCTTAAATAGTACTAATTATGCATACCACATGCTCTCACCATCAGAATCAATTTGTTGAGGGTTTGGAAGAACGGGACAGTTATCACTGACATCTGTGATGCCGTCGTCGTCCTTGTCGTCGTCACAAACATTACCTTCGTGACAAAACCTTATATAATAGCCCATTTTTATCACACACGCCCACGCTCACCGATGCCGTCGCCGTCATCGTCTGCTTGATCAGCATTCGCAATATCATCGCAGTTATCGACGTCATTAGAAATACCATCTCTGTCTCTTTAAGGTGGAATATAAATATAAATATGTATTGCATAATTTACATAAATATAAAAATTTAAATATATTTTAAATCAAAAACTCACAGAACAAGCTAGAAGGCTAATAAAGCACTCTATCTAAAGTAAAATATTAATTTCTATATATTATGTATTCCATTAAATGCGATTTGCATTTAAGCCAAATCTAAATTGATAAACATTTTTCATGATAATTTATATCAAATATTAATTTAATATACTTTATATAATTTATTCTACCGGATATATCGCTTTTGTGTAAGCCAAATTATACATACATATATATATATATATATATATATATATATATATATATATATATATATATATATATATATATATATATATATATATTTATAATAATTCATGTGAGGTATTAATTTATCGATTTATATATTTATCAAAATTATATGTATTTTATGTATTTTATTGACTGTAATCTGCGTTTAAGCCAAATTTAAAGTTATATACATTTTATAGTAATTTACATAAAATATAATAAATTTATTCAAAAATAATAAATTTCAATGTAATACGTTCCACCTTAATTAAATGATTTCGTTTCTATCGATTTCAATAATACACGACTACAAAGAGTCCTCACTTGTCTCTGTCCCTGTCGCATGCATCTCCAACATTATCCATATCGGAGTCAGTTTGTTTCGAATTCGCTTTGTTCGGACAGTTATCACATTCGTCGCCCAGCCCGTCACCGTCTCGATCGCTTTGGCTCGGGTTCGCAACGTAGAGACAGTTGTCTTGCGCATTATCTGTGCCGTCGCCGTCGAAGTCGGACGAGCAAGCGTCGCCTTCGCCGTCGTTGTTCGCATCGGACTGATTAGTGTTAGCGATGTTAGGACAGTTGTCGCAAGCGTCGCCGACGCCGTCGACGTCGGCGTCTTCTTGTCCAGCATTTGATGTTGTAGGACAGTTGTCCTACATCAAGAAATTAGAATTACAAAATGTGTAGATTGCATTGCCTTACAATGATACTTACCTCCATGCAGAAGTTGTCAACACATCCGTACATGGCGTTGTCTGCGAACCCATCCAGGTCAGAATCCAAAGAACAAAGCACTCCATTACCAACGTATCCAGGCTTGCACTAGACATAGAAGATATATAATTTCGCTTGACAAACAATAGTACTAACCAACCAACCTTGCATTCGAACCGTCCGGATCCAGTAGATTCGCACGTCGCAAATTGCGCGTGACAATTGTCAAGACGCAAGAAACAATAATCCAGATAGACACAACCGGTCTGCCCCGTTCCGTCAAATCCTGTAGGACAAGGTCCACATTCGAAAGAGCCCTAAAAATCAACTCTATCGGGTTAAAGAGGTTATGAAACGACCGTAAACGAGTCTACACGTACCACCGTATTGGTACAATTCGTTAGAGGATCGCAGCCACCGTTGTCTTTCTCGCACTCGTCGATATCTTCACAAACCTAAAACAAGAGAGCCATGTTTGCTCAAACAGACGAACTGACAAAAAAACTGGTTCTCTTGAATTGAACGCCACCATCAAATATAGAATACGACCAAGCGTCGCTTAAAATTCCAGCAATCACGAAATACGTACCGCTCTTGAATAAACGCCTCACTTCATCTAGATGGTTTTCAACTGGATCACGCCTCATTTTGCTTTCATTGCTTAATAATCTTTACGTGTAACTGTATTAATTAATGTATTCAGTCGAATTAATTGAGAAGTGACCTTTTCTGGATGACCTTGAATTTTTCAATTAGCTGTCTTACAGTATATATATATATATATATATATATATATATATATATATATATGACGTCTCAGATACCCAATAATGAAGGCCGGGATGAAACAAACACCGCCCTCGTTTAAACGCCGTAACTGGGAGTGATACCACAAACAGATGCCCCAGCGCTTATTACAAAAATTACGGTTACGATGCGTTTTCACTAACCTGCCTACTTGTTGTGTTGTACTCGAATCCGCTGACGGTCACGTTAATGTCCAAATATCCGGACGGACATTCAGAACAGACATAACCACCCATCGTGTTGATACACTGAACGAGGTCCGAACACAAGTGATCGTCTTCACACTAACAAACAAATGTCACCGATCCTATGGTCGTCATTAGTAAAATACATACCTCGTTGATGTCGTGGCATTCTCTACCGTCGCCTTCATACCCTGTGGGACATTTTACACACGTATATGGTGGAAAGACAGTAAGACCGCTTGTACAGTTCAATCCCGAAAAGCACGGCTTGCTCTCACAAGGATCTGAGAACAAAACATAAATTTTGTATTAAATGGCTACTAAATTGGATGCAAAGCTACTGACTGTCCAAGCATTCCGGAACGATTGTGTCAACAAATCTCTGGTCTCGTTTCTGACATTCCGTACGATAAGAATTAATAACCGAACACGTTAACAGTCTCTTCCCATGATGCAAACAACCACTTTCCACGCATTTCTCGTAAGCCGTCCGAGGAGGATTAAACGAATGACAGTCAGCGAACGGGCCGCTTGCATCCCTAATGACGTCACAAAATTCCTCTATTTTCTTCCTATTTTCCACGTTTTGGTCGCAGTAGGGAATCACAAACGAATCCTGGCACGTGTCTTCGGGTTTCAGGATTAGTCTGTCGTTACCAAGCAAAGTCCAGACAGACCCAAACGTATTGTAGTCCGAGATAGAAATGGAAGGTATAGAATGAAGCACGTGACTACTGTTCAGAAAACGTCCATCGGACAACTTCAGATCGTCGTTGGAGTTTCCGTTAGAGTTACCACACAGACCACATGCCTTACTGTTAAACGACATCGGGATGGTGACAGCGATTTTATAGTCTCCAAATAGAGATATCTTCACTTCGGAATCGTCCAATAAGATCTCCACTCTCTCTTCTATTCCATCAGAAAATACAAGCACTCGAGAGCCACCACTCCCCACAATAGTTGACGGAGAAGAAAAGTGTCTGTCGTTCACGTATACTAAAATTTTTAGTGGAGATACAATTGCTTTGATCAAGCCTAAGTCTTTTGTACGAACAGCTATGCTTCTTGTCCACACAAAGTGGAAAATATCGGGTGCGGGAGCATAATTTTCAACGTGAATGTCGAACAGACCTCCAGTGCAATCACGTGCCAGGACATACTCGCATGAACCCTGGAATTGATGAACCAGGCCGTCAAACGTTACGTATCGTTGTTTCTCTGCGATCAACGCGGAACACTGGCTGCTGAATACGGCGCATTCGCGGTCGTCACGACGACAAGACGTGCCGTCACCGCCACACACGCCGCAGTTGTCGACGACCGACTTGTATGACGTCACATTCGCCCTCTGGCACTGTTTCTCATATGTCACTGCAGACTGACATCCACACTCACTGCCACTGCGATTTTGTCCACAATGAAAGTAGTCAGAAACGCAAGCATAAAATTTTTCATTTGGATCGATCAACGGATGACAAGTAGAATACATGCCAACTTTCTGACGTATGAAACTGCAATATTTCTCAGCATTTTGCCTTAGCTGCGGGTTGTCCTCATAAGGTGATTTCACCGGTTCATCCTTGCATGCATTGCCGTCGTCTGCCAAGAGAGCTTCGTGTGGAGGCACAACCCAGCTGCTACCAAAATTGAAGTAAGCTGCGAGACTTTGGTCGGACTCCGAATAGTATTTGTTGCTAGGATGAACAACGGTACCGTTTCTCAACGTAAGATCATTCGTGCAGGTATGGTCCAACAGCCCACATAAGCCACATGTCTTGTTCATGTACGTTTCTGCAACAGTAACTCGTACTGTTTGATGCCCATCCCAAAGTACGACCACAGAAGAACCAGATAATTGTACGCGCGTCATTCCTGCTGTCTTAGAAATCCACGTACCGTCCTCTGTCCAATCGGGAAAATCCGTCAGATTGCTGCCATTGTAGATGACAACACCTCTAGGAAGCAGTAATAGAGACTCGAGTGTCGGGGTGGTGATGGCCACAGATCTTGTCCAAGTTTCTCCGTCGTTTTCTCGATACTCATTACGAACGTGGATGGAAAAGGTTGCACTAGAAGAGCAATCTGCTGCTAACACATACTCGCATTTGCCTCTGAAGTGATGAGAAGCTCCGTCGAACGTGTTGTAACGCGATTGTGTTGAGGTGAGACAAGTAGATCCGTTAGTAACACAGCTGTCGTTGCCTTCGCATACGTCACATAGATCTACCACTGTGCCAATATGGACATCATTCAATTCAAGATTTCTGCATTGTCCTTCGTAAGCTTTTATTGCAGGGCATGCGCAGCTTCTGCTGCCGTCACAGCCACAGACGTCATTAATACAAGACAAGTATGCCTTGTATGGATTAATGTGACGATGGCAACTTCCATAGGGTTGCCCACTTTTTAAAATGAGATGGCAATATCGTTCAGCTGCCTGTTTGATGGACTCTTGGCATGTTACAAGCATTTGCGTTGATGGAATAGGACGAGTGGTAAGTAGTTCTGTTGATGAAATAATATCTTTCAAACTGTCTTGAGTACTGGCAGTCGGTTTAATAGAGTCCGTCAAACGTTCTTGAATAGTTACAGTTAGTTCTTCCGATGGAGTAAAGTCTGCAAAAGGTCCTTGAGTAGCTGCAGTTAATTCTTCGGATGGAGTAGAGTCTGCAAGAAGTCCTTGAATAGTTGCAGTTTGCATAGTAGGTTCGTTAGAGTTTGTCAAAAGTTGTTCAGCACTTGCAGTAATCTTTGCTGATAGAGAAGAGTCTGTGGAGACTCCTTGAATAGTTGCACTCTGCTTAGTAGAAGATGAAGTAGAGTCTGCCACACGTTCTTGAATACTTGCAGTTACTCTTTCTGATAGAGTAGAGTCTGTTTGAATACTTGGAGTCTGTTCAGTAGATGACGAAGTAGAGTCTGTCACACGTTCTTGAATACTTGCAGTTACTTTTTCTGATAGAGTAGAGTCTGTTTGAATACTTGGAGTCTGTTCAGTAGATGACGAAGTAGAGTCTGTCACACGTTCTTGAACACTTGCAGTTACTCTTTCTGATAGAGTAGAGTCTGTTTGAATACTTGGAGTCTGTTCAGTAGATGACGAAGTAGAGTCTGTCACACGTTCTTGAATACTTGCACTTACTCTTTCTGATAGAGTAGAGTCTGTTTGAATACTTGGAGTCTGTTTAGTAGATGACGAAGTAGACTCTGTCACACGTTCTTGAATACTTGCACTTATCTTTTCTGAAAACGCAGGGTGTGTTTGAATACTTGGAGTCTGTTCAGTTGATGGTGGATTAGAGTCTGTCAAACGTTCTTGAACACTTGCAGTTATCGTTTCTGATAGAGTAGAGTCTGTGAGACGTCCTTGAATAGTTGCATTCCGTTTAGATGATGAAGTAGAATCTTTCAAATTTTCCTGAGTAGTCTGCGTTTCTGCGGCAGTAGGTTCTGGATAAGGTTCCGAAAAATGATGACTTGTTTCTGATGCAATAGAACCTTGAAATGTGCTATTCTTTGTACCAGAGACTGTCGAATTTTCTGAATAACCGTCAGAACCATCGGAATCGTAAGGAACAAGCATCCTGCTGCTCTGCGCCGCAGCCCAGACCAATGGAAACGTTTCAAAAACTTTTGATTGCTTATCGGACAAAGAATCATTCAATTGAGTGGGATAAACATCGCTATTTGAAGCAAATTTTACGTCGTTCTCAAGATCATCGTCATAATTTCCACACAGACCACACGTTTGGTTCTTATATTTCGGCGGTACAACTACATACACAGTATTGGCCAGCCCGTCCCAGATAACCTGCAGACCAGAGCTTCCCACCTCGACTTTCATCAACATCCCAGCCATATCTTTTCGTACAACCGTACCGTGAAAGATATGAGGGAACTTAGTAACGATACGTCCATTCACTTGCACAGTACAATTCTTCCACACCTTGACGATGGGTCCAGCTGTTATACGAATTGCTACAGACTTGGTGGGCGTCTGCGTATCAGATCGATTTCCATTCGTCAAGTGAACAGAAAAGTCGTCGTTTTCGCAATCCTGCACGAACACATACTCAGCGTCGCTTTCAAAGTCATAGACGGCGCCGTCGAGTGTTGAGTAGTGATGATCTATCGAGGCGGCACACGTTGAACCATCGGGCGCGCACGTACTCCCGTCTCCATAGCACACGCCACATTCATCAACCAAAGGATCAAAGTCTCTCACACCAAATGAACGACAAGAATCCTCAAACGTTTTCAATGCAGCACAGTAGCATGATGCACCGCCAGTCCTAAGGCATAAACTTGTATCATAAATACATAGCTCTTGCTGATACCTAACATCCATGGCAGTGCGACAACGTTTGTACCGCGTCTGGTTCATAATATCAGCGCACATTTCCATGACCTTAGCTCGAAGATTAGCATTCATGCCTTGAGCGTTTGTAGAACCCAATTTGTCCACCGAGCACGTTGCGTTATCAGGAAGCAGCAGTCTGTTCACACTCGGAACAATCCAGTCCTGTCCAAAATCGTAGTACTCGGATACAAAAACAGGTTCAGGAACTATATCAGTAGATTGATGTGGAGCGAGTACCGTGCCGTTCCTGAGCTGTAAGTCATTTGTTGCGTTACCGTCATAATTGCCACACAGTCCGCACAGACGTTGCTTGTAAAGCTCGGGCGCGACGACTTTAGCTTCATTCTTTCCGTTTAAAAATATTTTAACTCGAGAACTCGCCAACGTCACTGACATCCATTTTCCTGCTTCATCATTTACTTGATCGATCACTGTTCCATCCACACCAATCACATATGGATACTTGTCCTTCTCTATCTCAACATTGTTAACAAGTGTCTGCATACTCTCCAATAGGGTAATGGTCGCCACGCCGGGTACTTTGATAGCTAGAGACTTTATAGATTTCACGGACCCACTACGTTCATAATCTCCTATGTGAATAGATATTGTAAAGTCATGATGTATGCAGTCCTTAGTAAGAACGTACTCGCAGTTTGCCTCAAACTGGTAACGCGCGTTATCAAACGTTTGATAATGGAGGCCGCCGTGTATTGAACAGGTGGGCTCGTCTCGACACGACATCCCGTTCCCATTACAAACCCCGCAATGATCCACGACAGTTGCAAGACCGGTGACGACGCCACTCTGACGACATTTCGCTTCGTATTCTTTGATAGCATCGCAACCACAACCGACGTCGCCATGACAACGGCAGACGTCAAAAACGCACGATTTTATAGCAGCACGAGAGTCTAAGATCGAATGGCAAGGTGAGTAAATTTCCGACGTTATTACCTCACAATATGGACGCGCTTTCGCTTCATTATCGTTGCTGCATTTTGGGAGTGTCTTAATCGTGTGATTGCTTTGATATTTTGGGTCAAGCATCAACCTATCGATACCGTCGACAGCCCAGCTGATACCAAAGTTATGGATTGTACGCTGTGAAGAGACCGAATGAGAAACAAAGGGATAGCCTACTTTCACAACCGTGCCGTTTTTAAGTGTGAGATCGTTACCTGGTTTGAAGTCATAGACACCACATAGCCCGCACGTTCTGCCCGCGTATCCAACAGGGACCGTTACAGCAATCCTGCGACTCCCATCAAACGTCACAGTTGCGCCACTTGATGCTATACGCACCTCAACATGCTGAGCAGTCCTCCTCAGAACTGTGCCGTCTCCTGGTAGACGGTGTGGAAAAGAGTCCACCCGACGTGAGTTCACGGTTGCCTCTCCTTTATCAAACAAACGGACTACGCCGCTATCTTTGATCAATATTGCCACACTTTTTGTTTGGGTGGTTCCTCTCCCACCACTGGCTCCGTTCATAACGTGGACCGTGAAGTCCTGGTGCAGACAGTCTTGAGCAAGTATGTATTCGTACTGGCCTTGGAAATAGTAAGAAACATTATCAAACGTCGTGTAATATCCGTCGCCCCAAGTTGAACAAGTGACTCCGCCTTCGCACGTGCTTCCATCTCCAAAACATACTCCGCATTGGTCGACGACGGAACCAATTGATGTAGCACCCAGTCTTCGACACAAACTCTCGTAGCTTTGAATTACTCCGCAAGAGTTGTTAGTGTCTCCCCTACTTTTGTCGATATCGAATGCGCATGCTTGAAAGCTCTCTTCGGGGTCACGGTACGAATGGCAGTCCGCGTAAACACCTTTGGGATCTTTAAGGAAAGAGCAATATCTTTGGGCTACCAGAGATGGCATTGCTGTTGGTACTGACGTTGTTCCAGGCGTTGCTTCCAGTTTCTCACTAAAACTGTTAAGAGGTTCCTCGGTGGTACCCACACATTGATAGGAATCATCAAGCAATATGCGTTCCCCGGATAACGCCGTCCAACTAATACCAAACAACTGGTCCGCTTTACTCGATATTTGAGTCGGAGATGTGAGATGATTTGTACGGAACACGACACCGTACCTACCCACTAAATCATCCGTAGAGTCACCGTTGTACCGACCGCACAGCCCGCACGTCTTGTTAAAGAACTGAGGTGGAACGGCGACTTGCACCAAGTGGGAACCGTCCCAGGATACGACGACTTCCGCATTGGCTAAGTATATACGAATTCGTCTGCCTACTCTTGTAATTCGCGATCCATCAGCCGGTAGTCTGTACGGATATCCAGAAACGGTACGACCGTTGACAGTTGCATTTAGGTCATGTTCGATAACAACAGTGGTCGCATTTGCGATGCGAATGGCAACGGCATCGGGGTACTTGTTGTTAGAGCTCACGCTATGCTTACTCCTCATGATGTTGACTTGGAATTGGCTTGATTCCGAACAGTCCTTGGCCAAGACGTATTCACAGCTACCCTATATATGAAGAAGAGTTAGATAATATATTAGATCAACTCATGACAGTGCTTTGAACATGTAGTTGCAGAGTAATGTATTGTAATCTTTTTGTCCGTAGAGCAAAGTATGAACGAGCAATAAGTAAACTAACACACTCAAGATATACTCATTTGAGAGCTCAAACGACATCGCTGCTGTCAACATGTCATTCTCCGGTTTTATACAATTACACATCTATGACTGTACAGCATAAGGCCAGTATCAGGTTTCACGGTCCTGATATCAACGGCTCTATACACTCAACCATCCACTCTCCGATTTCACAGAACTTGATGATCTATAACTTTATTATAATGCAACACGATTACTATTGCCCTCGGACTCCAGTGAGAACCCAAGTTTTTCTAAATACATTAAGATTCAATCAAAGGTGCTTTCGGAATAAGTAACCAGATTTATTGATACATCCACATCCTATCAGCGGGCACTTTTACATCGCTTTTGACGGTTTTTACATTAGAACACGTGACAAGACGTCTGGAACGCGTGCTTCATTTATTCAAGCATCATTCCTAGTCTTGAAGCCGCGCAGATGCACGAAAAAGGGCTGGACGACCTTCTATAGCACCGCAGCTCCTACCTATTCCGAAGCTGCAAGCTAGAGCACAGCCTCAAGTACAAAAGGTAGATTGTACTTTGTCCAAAGAACGCTCAAGGACCGACTGACTGCACAGACAAAGACCGTTAAGACCTACTTTCCCGTATATAGGAAAACATTACGTATATAATATTCTAGTGCAACTTGGCTGGAGTACATCTTCTTTAGCTTTTCCATTAGATTCGCCTTACAGCATCGTTTAATCTTTCGCAAACGCCATGTATCATAAGAACTGATCTAATTTTGCGCAGAGTCTAAAGCAAAGCCTAAGCAATCCGCGCTTGCGGGCAGGGTTAACTAGCATGCGTATAATCATGACCGTGTTCCTTTAACAAGTTCACTTAACAGACAAACAGTAAATATACGCTGATTACCTCGAAGTGATGACTTGCTCCGTCGAACGTCACATAGTGTCCGCTGCCGGTAGCGTGGCAAGTCGCTCCGACCGCCGTACACGTCGAACCGTCGCCGAAGCAAACTCCGCACTCGTCCACGACCGTGCCCATCTCAGTCACTCGTCCTTCGATCCGGCAAAGGTCTTCATACGCTCGCACCAACTGACAAGCTATGGTCGTGTTACCATTGAAGGCACACACGCTCGACACGCAAAACTCGTAATGTTGAGAAGAATTTATCGCTCCGTGGCAGTTCGAGTAAGGGCCCGAACTGTTCTTGATAAAGTTGCAGTAAGCTTCGGCAAGTACTCGAAGCTTTGAATTTTTCTCACAAGAATGAGATGGGGCGTTGTCCGAATGAATGCATACCATCTCTGGT
>CAXXBX010000115.1:0-24417 GCA_964274945.1 Dehalococcoidia bacterium
TTATGCTCCACAGGCGCGTACTTCGAAAGTTATCACGGAAGCTCACGCTTCGCTTTCCATGCATTTCGCAGCATATTGGCGTAAAGACGTCGGACGTTTTTGTTTAGTACGAAGACGACGAAGAGAAAGATTCCCTGCAGAATGCTAGCACCAGAGAAAATGCTCCACATCCAGATACTCGTTCCATCGACACATGACATAAACGCAATAATCCACGTCAAGCTGAGAAGACTGAACGTACCGAAAAATATCTTCGCTTGTTTGGCCGATCGACCCTTTGTGTCCGCCATCTCACTGCGAGCGGCGGATCCCGCTCTAGACAGACGACAGATGGAAAACGTGACGACGACGAAAGCAACGAGATTGTACGCCAACATGACAGAAACGGGTACCAAGAAGGCAACAAGACTAGCGTCTTCGGGTTGCAGCCAACACATGTAGCTGCTGGCGAAGTAGATATCAACGTCGGTCTTCTGATCCAATATGAGAGCAGTCATCGACATGACAAACGGAACTCCCCATCCGTAGAGACAATAAAGAGTATAAGTGCGAGACTGCGATTGCTTTGACTGCGAATTGTGTGATAACCGATGAAAGACAAACGTCTTGACGAGGTTGGTCGCCAGGACGCTGGACCACGTGAATTGACAGAGCAAGCAGTAGTGAAGACATACTCCCATCGCAGTGCACACGTTCTGGTTTGCCGTCATGGCCGGTGCGACAATGAAAAACAACTGTGAAGTGGCAATAGCGAGTCCATAGTTCATCGTACATTTTCCTGGCAGAGTTCGAAGTTTTTCAAAGAGAATGTAGGTGACGAAGAGAGAAGCGCCGGAGAAGACGAGGAAGGCGGAGGCGACGGCCGAGATGATGTGCATGGGCTCGGTGTAGTACAAATCGTCGAAAGAGGTCGTCACATTGTTCGTGTACGTCAGATTATATTGGTTGCATCGAATGATGGTGCCGTTTGAGAGGACGTAGTCTGAGGGTTGGAGGAGAGTGTTGCTGGCAGTGTGAAGGAAGGATTTGTTGGTAAGGATTTGGTACTCGGATTCGTTGATGGCGATGTACGAGTTACACTCCAAGTGATTAGCAGCATTTGATGTGGCGATACTGACAGTCACAGAGCGAAGTGATTTGAACCAAATTGCAGCGTAATGAAACCGGAGTTTTCTGATTTTGGCTTCTATATGTGCAATTGGGTTGTCATTGTTGGGCAGTTCAAGTAACGAGGATATTGCTAGACTAGAGTTGATGGTATACATAGAGATGCTCACTTGCTTTGCGGAAGCGTTGACCAACAGGTTTACAAGTGCGGTGTGGAGTTTGTCTCGAAAAGAAGGACCGGTAGTAATGTTCACGAGTTTTTCTCTCGTTGCGTTAGAAAGCAAAGTGAACTGAACCAATACCACAATTGGTAGGAATGGTTGACAGACGTGTCGGTGTAGATGGAAACCTGGCGGACAAACAAGATCTACACACTGCATTCTAGTCGTTTCAAAGACCCGTCCGACTTGACATCGCTTAAAAACGGTCGTCGTGTGAAACGCTTTGAACGACATTTTCCCGTTCCCACTGAAACCCAGCAATGCGGAAAATGAGTTATTACTATCCCCCGTAATCATATGATGACGATTCTGTTGCTTTTCACAACTTAGTTCTTCGACGTGAAAGTTATTGCAAAGTGCGCAGTCGATGTTCTTGAAGTAGGGTCCGAATGGAGGTTGAAAGATGTAATCAGTGTAGGACTCGCAGCGACTTTTCTGGCAGTTGTATTCATCTAGTGACGAACGATTGCTGTAGGGTAAACATTGGTCGAAAAGGGTTGTATACGCTATACAAGGTCGAAGAGGATCTAGAAGTCTGGGTTTGATTTTTGGTGAAGAGAATTTATCGATACTGCAGTATTGTTCCACTTTGTTCATCGTAATGTTGTCTTTGAATATCTTTATGTCTTGATCGCCAACGTCACAGTAGAGCTGTGCTTGCCAGTGAACGTAGTCGCTGGCGTTTTCGTGATTGCAGACGGCACAGTAGACGTTCCTGTAGGTTATATCTCGTGTGCTGACGGGCGTCACCGACGCAGCATTGGAAACGTGCAGTGACGTATTGACGTTCTCGCATTTTCGTTTGATCGCTTCGCTGGCGTCGTCAGAATTCCACTTTCTAGAACACGTTGATCTCATGTAGACGCCGTAGGGAGAATGTGCAAACATATGAAATGTTGGATCTGGATCAGTTGTAGGCATCTTTAGAGAACTTGATGGATTCACGCAAGTAAGATTAAAAACGTCGTCCTGAATTGCAGATGACACACATCAGTAAAGTAGACAAATCAGATAAGGAAATGGTTGAAACTATCTAACTTATCGCTTAGACCTAAGTAGTAACTCTAAGTTTATTAGCAAGTAGCCAAGTGATGGGCCCACCTATGTGCATAATGGTGTATCTTAATTAAGTGATAGACAATTCATATGTTGTAAATTAGGCATCTATATACATACATGTACCCCTATAGATTGCAACAAACTGACGAACAACGATTGCCATTTTTACATTTTCCTAATTAATTTTTGAAATCAAAACCTAAATGTTATTGTATATATATAATATATATTATATATATAACAAAAGCACTACTTTGCATGCAGCAGCATGTTGCATCACTAATTGTTATTTGTATTTAGTGGCCCCGGTACGTACTATACTATACTATACTATACTATACTATACTATACTATACTATACTATACTATACTATACTATACTATACTATACTATACTATACTATACTATACTATACTATACTATACTATACTATACTATACTATACTATACTATACTATACTATACTATACTATACTATACTATACTATACTATACTATACTATACTATACTATACTATACTATACTATACTATACTATACTATACTATACTATACTATACTATACTATACTATACTATACTATACTATACTATACTATACTATATATATATATATATATATATATATATATATATATATATATATATATATATATATATATATATATATATAGAACAAAAGCACTACTTTGCATGCGGTAGGATGTTGCATCATGCGGTGTCACCTCGCAAGGGCGGTGCTTGTGCTTACCACACGGCCATGCAACATCATCATTCAACTTCATGCACAGAATTATTATATATAACAACTTCAATACATCGCCTGTTTACGACGAAATCGCATGCGCAGAAGTAGAAACGATGCTAGGCACACAGTCTTACCTCGAGATCAGACGGCAGACGGATTGGACAGCGTTCCGCTCCGTCGCAGCAGTCGCCGTAGAGGTCGCACAGCGAGTCGCAGTCGCAGCGATACTCCAAATGCTGCCCGTCGCCCGACACGCTCCTACGCTCAGCGCACTGTTTTCCTCGACAAACAGACCGGAACGGACAAAGCCGTGGCAGAGACTTCGAATCGACCGTTGGACAAGTCGAGTTGGTGGAAACAGTAACATGCAGTAGGAAAGTCACACACAGAGAGAGAACAAAGACGGATCTTTGTATGATCTGATGATTCATCGAAGTCGAGATAGATTCACAAAATGCGTGCAGGTTTCGGAAGAATGAATGATGTCAGACTGTGAATGTTGCTTGTTGATTGACAGGGAAGCCGAACATTGCACTGAAATCGACAACGATATGTTTAGTCTTCATGACCTCGCCTCTCCGATTCAATCATTCGAAAACATATGGAAGATGGACGCCTGCATTGACATGCAGTGATCGTGTAGGAAAACAAGGCAAACCCTAGGAAAGCCGCATAATTAAACATATACATGTAGAATCCATTGTGCTCGACTGTAATTGTGTTGTATATATTGAATCATCGTTATGTGTCCTATCATTCTTGACGAGATGCAGTGCAGTCACTCTGACTGATTTCACGCCATGAGTGACTGCATTCGTAATTTTTTTCTTAGCTTACATGTTTCATCTGCATGATTGGTTTAAAAAATGCGATTGATTACCTCGAGCACGATATCCCCTCAGGTCGTCTAGTTTACCTAAGTTTGTTTTCACAGTGCGTATAGGCTGTAGATCCAAATAGACAATGATCTTGCCTTTGCAATCGCTGATGTCAGCACTCAGCTGGAGGTCGCGCGATTATTAGAGTTGGGGCACGACATGCATGATCATATATTTAGTAGGGCAAACATTTGCGATTTCATTACAGCACTATACGCAAGGGCGGATTTAGTGGAGGCGTCCAGTGAGTCATGACCCCTAACCTGCAGAGACCAAGTGTTCTTTGACATAAAATTGTTTTCGCATTACCTCTAATAATATTAATGCTTGATAGTGACAAGGATCCATTTGAGTCCCAGAGAGGTAGATTCGCCTAAGACCATATCCGGATAGAAAATAATCCGTTTAATAATTTTGTTCCGGATAGTCTGAAAAATACCCAACAATGATGTTTGAGTAAAAATCATGGGCCTTCTGTTATGCTTGAAGAGAGATCGATGCAGTGTCTGTAACTCTTTAGGTACATCCTACCCGCAATTCGGGTAGTGCGAGCATGCGCAGTCCGCGAGTTTGTCGTTGCCAAGCAGCCTTTCAACGCCATGTTTCGCGACCGTGTGTTCACCACTACAATACCATTGATATGTACTACCAACGCGCCGCATACGGGATTTTTTAACGGCATCGGTGTTTGAGTACCGGAAGTCGAAGCCTTTGCAGGTACGTTCACTTTGTCATTCTGTTGTTTTCGGGTGTTGTTTTACTTCCGGTCAATGGCATACCCTCGACGTTTCTTCGTGAGAGCCGGCGATGCGAATATGTTGCATTTGGATGAAGTGGAAAGCGACAGCGATGAAGAGGCTTTCGGAGGGTCTGACGATGAGCCGGAATACGATGGAGGGCAAACGATTATTGGAACTGCAGTGTTGGATGGCGTTTTTTCAGACGATCCTCCTCCTCGTGTGATGAGAGGTACAGTAATGTCAAAATACGCCAACTTTTAGTAGATTTATTCTATCAAGTAGCAAAGTGTGATTTATTGTAAATATGATAGAAGAAGCCGTGGCAGAACTCATGGAGTCACGTGACGATGGTAAACATAAATTCTTACTTTCCATGGTTTGAATGAACAGTACTGCTGCAATAAGCTCTCAAATGAATGGATTTTTACAGAAGAAGGAATACCATCCCTAGACGTCACTACTGTACCTTCACAGATGACATTTCAGATGGTAATTTCAAGTAATATTTGTTTTATGATCAGTTGAACTTGCATATGCTAATGTTATAGACAATGTAAGACAAGGCGAATTTACAACAGGTACATTGTTGCTGTTATTTCATTCGGTAGTAGTAACGTAAATGTTTACATATAATTTAGACATTGATGGAACAAGACATGGTGATGGGCACAAATTTTATTGCACTGAAATAACAAATCGTTAGGAACTGCTGTATAGAAGGTCCGAGAGAGGTATCAACACCCAAGAGGCCAAGAAACGACGACATGTTACAGCTACCTGGTAATTTCAACAAAATTGCATTACTCATCATTGCTAACTGTTCCATGACAGATGTTCCCGTTTCCCCTGCACTTGATGTTTCTCTGTCTCCTCTGTTTTCTTCATCTCTATCTCCTATAGCAAACAATAATACATTACAGTCACCTGGTAATCCCAACAAAAGTTCAATATTTTATCATTGCTAACTAAATTCTCTGTGATAGATGCTCCCTGTTCTCCTATACTACATTCTTCTCAGTCTCCTGTCGTACATGCACGTGCTTCTCGGTCTCGGTCTCCTGTCGTACATGCTCGAGCTTCGCTGTCTCCTGCTGTCCAAACTCGTTCTTCTCGGTCTTGATCTCCTGCTGTACATTCTCCTGCCTCTCTGTCTCCTTCTGTCCGAACTCGTTCTGTTCAGTCTCGGTCTCCTGTTGTACATGCTCGTCCTTCTCGGTCTGTCGCACATGCTGGTGCCAGTGCTGCTAGGGTGAGTATCCTGTCAAAACAATTATAATTTTTGTTCACAGTGTTGTATAATATAGACATTGTTCCCACCATAACTTCAGCTCCGAGACGTACAGCACCCTCGACAGTGACAGTTCCTGTTCGTATGCTGTCTAAAACAATCAGACCTTTGTTTATTGTTTTGTATGTTACAGATGCTACTACGTGAACGAGGCCTAACGGTAACTACTGTGCCTGACATGACAGCTCTTTGCACAGTGCAAACAACGACAACATCCACAGTTTCTACAGCTACAGCTGCTGCTTCATCCAACAGTCTGTCCATTACTGCTTCTCTGGTTGGTTTGCTTTCTAAATATACTTTAGAATTATGTTTATGGTGTTGTATGCTATAGATATCACAAACTCCACCAACCACTACAACAAGTCTTCCATCAACTACAAATCTTCTGTCAACTACAACAACTGCTTCAAGGGTTAGTTTGCTGTCTAAATATATTTTAGAGTTATTTTTACGGTGTTGTATGCTATAGATGTCATTACGAAGTCGAAGAACGTCAACAAGTCTTCCATCAACTACAGGGTTTCTGTCAACTACAACAACTGCTTCTAGGGTTAGTTTGCTGTCTAAATATATTTTAGAGTTATGTTTACGGTGTTGTATTCTATAGATGTCATCACGAAGTCGAAGAACATCAACAAGTCTTTTGTCAACTACAAGTCTCCTGTCAACTACAACAACTGCTTCTACGGTTAGTTTGCTGTCTAAATATATTTTAGAGTTATGTTTACGATGTTGTATGCTATAGATGTCACAAACTCCACCAACCGCTACAACAAGTCTTCCATCAACTACAATTCTTCCGTCAACTACAATTCTTCCGTCAACTACAATTCTTCCGTCAACTACAAGTCTTCTGTCAACTACAACAACTGCTTCTAGGGTTAGTTTGCTGTGTAAATATATTTTAGAGTAATGTTTACGGTGTTCTATGCTATAGATGTCACAAACTCCACCAATCGCTACAACAAGTCTTCCGTCTACTACAACTACAGCTGTTCAACCAGCCGTCGGCCCTTCCTTCCAAGTCCATGCTACCAGACCTGCAAGGCGTGCCAGGCAGCAAGCTGTTGCTCAACCACCAGCAACAGCTCCAGCTCCAGTGCCAGCTCCAGCTCAATTGTCCACAATGGACCCTGTTGACAGTTACGAGCTGGAATGGGAAAAAGCTGACAGCTTGCTGCCTATTCCTGGGTATAGTGGTCCCCAACCTGGAACAACTTTCCAAGACCCCGACTGCACAGAGCTGTCCATTTTCAACAAGATCTTTGACAACGAAGTCTGGCAGATGATGGTAGACTACACAAACCTGTACGCAGATGTTTTCCGTACCGCTGAGCCAGACAAATATAAAGACAAATGGACACCTCTGTCAGTCGGGGAGCTACAATGCTACTTTGGAATGGTCATTGCAATGGGGATCGCTAAATGTCCGAGAATTGACTATTACTGGCAACAAAGGTACCCGACCACCTGCCTGATAGGAATACAAGCAGTCATGCCCAGAAATCGATTTCAGGCCATATCTAGGTATCTTTAGCAATATTTATTTACCAAATTTTATTATCGTAAGTCACTATGTCATTCTCCAGGTACTTACATATCTCGGACAGAACCCAGGAACCGGCACGTGGGACAGAAAAATATGACAAGCTCTACAAAGTGAGAGAGTTCCACAACCTACTTGCAACAAAACATCAGCCCCTATACAACATCGGCCCTCAAATTACCATCGACGAAGCCATGATTCCTGTAAAATACTTTACTTGAATTTTTGGGTACTTCTCAGTTTATGAATAAGTATTTGTGTTTAGTTCAAAGGGAAGATTGGCTTTCGTCAATATATGAAAGATAAGCCAACAAAATGGGGCATAAAGGTTTGGACCCTCAGTGATGCTAGAACCGGCTACATCTACCGTAGTCTCGTATACACCGGGAAAAGCCTCACTGAGAGACAGCATGGTCTCCTCGGCAACCGGGTTGTCTGTGAACTGTTACACGGTTTTGAAAATACAGGTATCTATTTTTACAAACAATTGTTTCTCTAGCATATTATCATTTCTTTATATAAAGGTATGAACCTGTACACCGACAACTTCTACAGCAACCCGGAGTTATACCTGCATCTGCAAGAACGCAACATCTTTTCTTGCGGAACCATCGGGCAGAACAGGAAAGGGTTTCCGCGAGCCCTTCATATGACAAAACCCGAGGAGAATCGCACAGCAATGGGGACAATTGACTGGACAGTCTCATCTCCACTTCTGTGCGTTACATGGAAGGACAAACGATTGGTGCGAGTTATCTCCACTATCCATCCTCTCCAAGAAAACAACACATGGTGTCAAGTGCGACGAAGCAGAGGGCGTAATCCCACCTTCTTGGATTGCCCTGTCGCAATTCGAGACTATAACTTATATATGAGAGGAGTGGATAGAGGAGATCAACTCGTCACTATCTACAACGCCGGCCGACGGACAAAAAAATGGTGGAAACGGATCTTCTGGCATGAAGTTGAATGTATGCTTCTAAATGCACACATCATATATAATAGTCAAAAGGCAGTAAGACAACCGTTTCTCACCTTCAAGTCCAAGCTGGTTGAACAGCTAATTGACGGGAGGACTTATCGACAACAAATGGGACGACCCAGAATTCACCCGGTCCAGGAACGACTAAACAAAGTCCTGGGACATAACGTCTTTTTCTCAAAAGAGCGACGTGGTTGCAGAGTGTGCAGCGACTCAACGAAACAAGCAGGAAGACTTGTGGGTAAAGGAATGCGTGTACGGTCGTACTGCGACATTTGCAAAGTATATCTGTGCTGCACTCCCACTAGGGATTGCTTTTATGTCTATCATAATCAAAGAAATTATTTGGATTGCATTTAGAAATATTAGCAATAAATTTTGATACTCAGGTATCAACAACTACATTTGGTTCTTGACTATATCAAATATTATTTGGTGCTATCAATGCCATGCATACCACAACGTCTAAAATGTTACAGAAATGCCAGTGCATTACTACAACATATTGCAAGTACTGTTCTGACCTTGCTTATTCGTAGATTGGTTCCTCAAAATTACTCACAATTGAAAACAATCCACACTTAGTAATCTATACACGAAAAAACGTCAAATATATTTTTCGTACTACCACAACAAATAAGAAACTTCTTACGTAATCTTTTGATGTCAGCTGCTTTTCTAAGGGTGAGATAACGTTAGTTTCGGCAAGCGGAAGTTGTGTTCCAGCAAGCGGAAGTTGTGTTGTTCTTTCTAGAGTCGCTACAAAAAATCCTAAAAATCCAGAACAAACGTAAAACACTACTCCAACAGCTTGGAAAAGTATTCTAATCTTTGCTGGTTGAAATAATTTTCAATATCACCGACTTTCGCTCCTCAAACTTTGCTCATCACTGACAAGGTGTATTTGATCAAAAATACGCTGCAATAAAAAGAAAGAAGACGAAATAGAATCCTAGTTTCCTTCATCCGCAGTTCTAGAAACGAAAAAACGATTTACCTCTCTCGTCCTGTACATTGTGATACTTTCCCAGGGTGCGGCAACTTCAACTTCCGGTAAACAGATGTAATCAGGAGGGGGAGAGGCGGAAACACTCGGTACTGAGGAACTGGTGAAGGGCTTCAATTTTCCTTCGCATTATTAAAACCGGCTTTTTAAAAGCCACTAAACAAAATCAGAGAGAGTCTAACTTACGACGCCTACGCAGTCATGACGTCATACACTTTTAGGTCTCGTTTTCCGCAATGCGAAACGTAAAGAAAACAATTTAGGGTCTACAGTATTCTCAAGAAACCTAACAATCAACGCGGTAACTATTAAGTTCTTAACAATATTGATAGCTGGTAAATTGTGACCTAATTATTGTGTTACTACATACCCACAGCGGGGTGTCCCTATAATTTTGTCCAAGTCTGTATATATATATATATATATATATATTAGCTAAAGACGGGAAATTCGCTGCTTATTTTTTGTAAACGGGACACTTGGTTACATTTTAGTTAATTTTTGTTTTCAACAGGATATTATTAACTAACTAGAACCTTTCAGTTAATACTAACACCCAAGTCTGCAAGTAGTCTGAATGCAACTTGCACTAGCTGCTTGTCTCTAAGAGCCCTCAAGTGAAAATCCAGACTTCGAGACTCTAGAAAACACAAAATTGGAATCGTTGTTCAGAGTAGTGAGAAGTAGTGATTCTGAGGACAGAAAATCAAGACAACAGCTAGCTCGCTAGTATGTTCGCATAGTGACACCTGTTTATGCATAGTTCTGTGGTGTTTGTGTGTGTGTGTGTGTGTGTGTGTGTGTGTGTGTGTGTGTGTGCGTGCGTGCGTGCGTGCGTGTGTGTGCGTGCGTGTGTGCGTGTGTGTGTGTGTGTGTGTGCGTGTGTGTCTGTGTGTGTGTGTGTGTGTGTGTGTGTGTGTGTCTGTGTGTGTGTCTGTGTGTGTGTGTGTGTGTGTGTGTGTGTGTGTGTGTGTGTGTGTGTGTGTGTGTGTGTGTGTGTGTGAGCAATTCCAGGTGTTTTTTGATCAAGCTTTAAGGAGGTAGATAAATGAGGTAATTTGTATCACCATAAACTATTGTTGGCACCACGTTGTGATCGGCATCGTAAAGATAGAGGCTTTCAGCTAACTCATCAATTCGAAATTTGTGCGCAGTATACCTCCTTCAACACTTGGAATGCTACCAAGAAAAACTCCGAGGTTACTCGCGCGCATTGCTAGCGCACGGTTGTAGTAGAAGAAAATTCATAATACCGTTGTACTAAGTGCAAAAAATCTGTACTTTGCACGGTACAGTGCCCTGTTATTGCAAAGTTTGCCTGCAGGATTTGGTTTACATCGGATGTAATTTCATTCTAGCGCATGCTATCACTGACCGTGCGACATTTGCATGTTTCCGAAAACCGTGTAACAACTAATAAAAAAAATTTAAAAATTTTTGCGATGTTCCTCGACTATTACAACATCTTTCCCCATGTATTTCAAATTTTTAGGAGAAGACACTACAGATTTATATTCACGTGTTGCGGTGCAGCCTTTGTAATACCGCGCGCTAATAGGGCGTAGAATTCGCTGGATATCAACACGGTAAGAAGTTCTCTGGTGTTCTAGTAAACGAGAAACTAATTTGTATTCTCCTTGTCATTGTTCGATTGGTTTTCAGCGAGTTCTTGGCTATCGGTACATTGTCAGTACTGAAAACCGCGGACACGCGCGGCTGGAATCTGCTGCCACGCCTCTTGTAGAGCATTCCAGAGCTCAGCTGCAGTTCTCGGTTCGCGACGGTTGGCAGCAGTTTTGAGTTCGTGCCACAAGTTCTCGATTGGATTCGCATCAGGCGATTTTGGCGGCCAGTCCAACAGTGTGACGTCATTCTGGCGTAGCCATTGTCTTGTTGACCGAGACGTGTGGATTGGCGCGTTGTCCTGCTGGAAGACAAAGTCGTCTCCCATCAGTGCCGCTGCGTCTGTAAGCATGCGCTCTTCCAGAACCTGTTGGTACGCCGTGCTGTCCAAACGACCTTCCAGTTTCACCAGAGACCCCACACCATGCCAACACATCGATCCCCACACCATCACACTAACCGCGTACTGGACCGTACAGTACGGTCACAACATTCAGGGAGAAATTCCTCACCTTTGCGACGCCAAAAGTACAGAGCACCATAGTTTCCTATGCTGACTTTTGACTCATCTGTAAAAAGAACAGATTTCCAGTCATCCAAAGTTCATTGTGTGTGAGTGGTTGCCCATCCCAGTCGCAAACGCCGATTGTTTTCTGTTAGCAGTCGGTTTTTTGTAGGCCTGCGAGCGTTCACTCCTGTCTCACTGAGACGACGACGGACTGTTCTACTTGACACCTGCTTGCCGGTTTCATCAGCCAGCTGATACGAGAGCAGTCGTGATTGTGCTCGTCGGTTCTGCAGTGCCATTCTCTTCAGTCGATGATCTTCCTGGATTGTCGTTGCCTTCCCACGTCCAGATTGTTTTTCATAATCGCTGCTGCCATGGGAAAGCCGTTGCAGGCACTGATGAACCGAATTCCTGGAGCGGCGGACAAAAGCTGCGATCTGACGCACAGAATGGCCAACTGAGTGAAGGGCTTCAATTTTCCCTCGCGTTTTTGGACTCAACTGTTTGCCTCGAGGCATCGCTGCAACTCGTGAAATATCGCACGGAACAAGACTCTGCAACTGCGTGCAGCTGAACGTTCAGGCTAACTTATCGCCTAAGTTTGGCGGTCTCAAGGGCAGCGGTTTGAGTGCAACTGACATTTTGACGGTAGCAGTTTGAGATTTTGCTACGTAAAACGTGGACCGGAAGTGGCATGTCAATGTTCTTTTGTTGCTATAACTTTTTTAGTTTTTGTGTTAGCAGGAGTTTTTTGTAATTAATTAGTGTCGCATGATTTTTAAATAGGTTGAAGTTTGTTTATTGATTAAAATGGCAAAACAATTCAAATTGTGATGACATGCGCAAAAACAGATGATTCGCCTTTTTTTCATAATGTTGATAAGAGGACCCACAAAATTGCTTTTCACTCTCTACTACAGAGCATTCTTAGATTGTATGCCAAGAATGAGCATCCAAGAGCGATGAACGTGTACAAAGACAAGAAAAGTAGGAATGGCCGTCTTCCTTCTTCAAAGCAAACTAGATGCGCAGTAGGTAGTAAGTAAAGCTGCAGTCTTGAACTCAAGCTATGTTACATACTAACAATGGGGCAATCCATGAAAAAAGAAATTCGAAAACATTCGGTTTTGGTAAAGAAAAATTCAGTGCCAAAGTTAGACTAGACACAAAAATGCCAGGTGTCCCTATAATTTTGTCCAAGTCTGTATATCAGAAAAGCAGAAACGTGCAAGTCACGTGCAGTTGTACTTATTATCACCCATATAATTGGTTCCCATACGACAAATTCACGTGTCGTCTCGCAGACATTTCGACGGTCTTGTTGGACGTCGTCAGTTCGAAGACGTTGCTGCCGTGGTAGTAAACAAGTGTAGCAAACGAGGCAATATTTGGCGCCCGTACATGCACGAGCAAACGAAGGTAGGCGTATCGTTTAAAGACCCGGATACAGTCGAAATATCTTGCTGTTATCACGTCGCCGGCAATAACCCACACGCTGCGTGAGTACCGTCCGAGGTCAGGAATAGCAGTTTAAAATTGGCGGAGATGCGATGCGTCATTCTAGAGAAATTCGTGCGGGAGCGAACACGGGTTTGATTGGAAAGAAATCGCGTCGTCTCAAGAGAACTCTAGAGACGACGACGCTTTCACTGTCAAGGTCGATCAAGTCGGCGTACGCAAGCAAAATTCGGTGGCGCTGCGACTTGCCGTTTTGGATATAGACGGGTACATATAGACCCACAGACAGACAGACTCACGCACACTCACAGCCAGATTTCGATCCGTACGTGAGAATGTACTCTATTGTCAATACAGAGTCTACGCATCGCGCTTTCTACTCTGCAGTGTCTATATCAGTACTCAAGCCATCATCGTCACATTTTCACATAATACATGTACACTATTAATATTTTGGTGTACACAAGCTTAGCGTATCTATAGGCAAGCAATCATACTACTAGTTAGCGATAAGCTTTGTGCTATAGTGCACAGCCGACTCGGACTATACGACTACATACATACTGCACGCATGCATGTGTCTCTAGATTTAACAAGCCGACGTCTCTACTACGTTCAATTTTGAGGTCACTCGCCGATTTGGCGGATTTCACTTTCACTTTTCTCGCCGATCTCAAATGCATGATTCTCCACAGGCGCGTACTTCGAAAGCTATCGCGGAAGCACACGCTCCTCTTTCCGCGCATTTTTCAGCAGATTGGCGTACAGACGTCGGACGTTTTTGTTTAGTACGAATACGACAAAGAGAAAGATTCCCTGAAGGATGCAACCGCCAGAGAAAATGGCCCACAACCAGGGTCTCATTCCGTCGATAGAAGCCAAAAACGCAATAATCCACGTCAAGCTGAGAAGGCTGAACGTGCCGAGAAATATCTTCGTGTGTTTGGCCGATCTACCCTTCGTGTCCGCCATCTCACTGCGAGCGGCGGATCCCGCTCTAGACAGACGACAGATGGAAAACGTGACGACGACGAAAGCAATGAGATTGTACGACAAAATGGTGGCAACGGGTACCATGAAGGCGATGAGATTCGCGTCTTTGGGTTGCAGCCAGCAAAGGTAGCTGCTTGCAAAGTAGATATCGACGTCTGTCTTCTGATCCAATATGAGAGCAGTCATCGACATGACGAAAGGAGCTCCCCATCCGTAGAGACAGTAGAGAGTGTAGGTGCGAGACTGCGATTGCTTTGACTGCGCATTGCGTAATAACCGATCAAAGACAAACGTCCTGACCAGATTGGTTGCCAGGACGCTCGACCACGTGAACTGACAGAGCAAGGAGTAGTGAAGACACACTCCCATCGCAGTGCACACGTCCTGGTTTGCCGTCATTACTGGTGCAAAAGTAAAGAAAATCTGCGAAATGGCAATAGCGAGTCCATAGTTCATCGTACATTTTCCGGGCAGAGTTCGGAGTTTTTCAAAGAGCATGTAGGTGACGAAGAGGGAGGCGCCGGAGAAGACGAGGACGGCGGAGGCGACGGCGGAGGCAAAGTGGATGGGCTCGGTGTAGTCCCACTTGTCGAAAGAGGTCGTAACATTGTTTGTATATGTTTGATTGTATTGGTTGCGTCGAATGATGGTGCCGTTTGAGACGACGTAGTCTGAGGGTTGGAGGAGAGTGTTGTCGGTAGTGTGAAGGAGGGATTTGTTGATAAAGATTTGGTACTCGGATTCGTTGATGGCGATGTATGCGTCGCACTCTAAATGATTATCAGGATTTTGTATAGCAACGCTGACAGTCACAGAGCGAGCGGATTTGAACCAAATTCCTGCGTAGTGGAACAGAATGTTTTTGATGTTTGTTTCAATTTGTGCAATTGTGTTGTCGTTGTTGGGCACTTTAAGTAACGAGTCTATTATTAAACTGCAGTTGATGGCACAGATGCTCACTTGTTTTACAGAAGCGTTGACATAAAGGTTTTCCAGTGCTGTGTGAAGTTCGTCTTGAAAAGAAGAACCAGCGATTGTATTGATGTTCTTGAGTTCTTCTCTCGTCGCATTGGAAAGTAAAGTAAACCGGACCGCTACCACAATCGGTAGGAACGGTTGACAGACGTGTCGGTCTAGATGGAGACCTGGCGGACAGACGAGATCTACACACTGCATTATTGTCGTTTCAAAGACCCGTCCGACTTGACATCGCTCCAACACGGTCGTCGCATAAAACGCTTCAAACGACATTTTTCCGTTCTCACTGAAACCCAGCAATGCGGAAAATGAGTTATTACTATTCCCCGTATTCATATGATGTCGATTGTGTTGCTTTTCACAACTTAGTTCTTTGACGTAAAAGTTATTGCACAATGCGCAGTCGATGTTCTTGAAGTAGGGTCCGAATGGAGGTTGAAAGATGTAATCAGTGTAGGACTCGCAGCGACTTTTCTGGCAGTTGTATTCATCTAGTGACGAACGATTGCTGTAGGGTAAACATTGGTCGACAAGAGTTGCAGCTATGCAAAGTCGAAGAGGATCTATAAGTCTGGGTTTGATTTTTGGTGGAGAGAATTTATCGATACTGCAGTATTGTTCTACTTTGTGCATCGTAATGTTGTCTTTGAATATCTTTATGTCTTGATCGCCGACGTCACAGTAGAGCTGTACTTGCCAGTGAACGTAGTCGCTGGCGTTTTCGTAATTGCAAACGGCACAGTAAACGTTCCTGTAGGTTATATCTCGTGTGCTGACGGGCGTTACCGACGCAGCATTGGAAACGTGCAGTGACGTATTGACGTTCTCGCATTTTCGTTTGATCGCTTCGCTGGCGTCGTCAGAGTTCCACTTTCTAGAGCACGTTGATCTCATGTAGACGCCGTATTGAGAATGTGCAAACATATGAAATGTTGGATCTGGATCAGTTGTAGGCATCTTTAGAGAACTTGATGGATTCACACAAGTAAGATTAAAAACGTCGTCCTGAATTGCAGATGACACACATCAGTAAAGTAGACAAATCAGATAAGGAAATGGTTGAAACTATCTAACTTATCGCTTAGACCTAAGGAGTAACTCTAAGTTTGTTAGCAAGTAGCCAAGTGATGGGCCCACCTATATGTATAATGGTGTATCTTAAGCGATAGATAATTCATATGTTGCATATTAGGCATCTATATACATACATGTAGACCTATAGATTGCAACAAACTGACAAACAACGATTGCTATTTTCACATTTTCTAATCAATTTTTGAAAGCAAAGCCTAAATGCTATTGTATAATTTATATATATATATATATATATATATATATATATATATATATATAACAAAAGCACTACTTTGCATGCAGCAGGATGTTGCATCACTAATTGTTATTTGTATTTAGTGGCCCCAGTACGTACTATACTATACTATACTATATATATAACAAAAGCACTACTTTGCATGCAGTAGGATGTTGCATAATGCGGTGTCACCTCGCAAGGGCGGTGCTTGTGCTCACCACACGGCCATGCAACATCATCATTCAACTGCAGGCACAGAATTATTATATATAACAACTTCAATACATCGCCTGTTTACAACGAAATCGAAATCGCAACAGTAGAAACGATGCTAGGCACACATTCTTACCTCGAGATCAGACGGCAGGCGGATTGGACAGCGTTCCGCTCCGTCGCAGCAGTCGCCGTAGAGGTCACACAGCGAGTCGCAGTCGCAGCGATACTCCAAATGCTGTCCGTCGCCCGACACGCTCCTGCGCTCAGCGCACTGTTTTCCTCGACAAACAGACCGGAACGGACAAAGCCGTGGCAGAGACTTCGGATCGACCGTTGGACAAGTCGAGTTGGTAGAAACAGTAACATGCAGTAGGAAAGTCACACACAGAGAGAGAACAAAGACGGATCTTTGTATGATCTGATGATTCATCGAAGTCGAGATAGCTTCACAAAATTGCGTGCAGGCTTTGGAAGAATGAATGATGTCAGACTGTGAATGTTGCTTGTTGATTGACAGGGAAGCCGAACATTGCACTGAAATCGACAACGATATGTTTGGTCTGCATGACCTCGCCTCTCCGATTCAATCATTCAAAACAAATAGAAGACAGACGCCTGCATCGACATGTACCTATTGCGTAGGAAAACAGGGCAAACCCTAGGAAAGCCACATAATTAGACCTATACATGTAGAATTCATTGTGCTCGACTGTAATTGTGTTGTATATATTGAATCATCGTTATGTGTTCTATCATTCTTGACGAGATGTAGTGCAGTCACTCTGACTGATTTCACGCCATAAGTGACTGCATTCGTAAGTTTTTCTCCTTGCTTCTAGGTTTCATCTGCATGATTGGTTTCAAAAAATGCGATTGATTACCTCGAGCGCGATACCTGATCAGGTCGTCTAGTTTACCTAAGGTTGTTTTCACAGTTTGTCTAGTCTGTAGATCCAAATAGACGATGATCTTGCCTTCACAATCACTGATGACTACACTCAGCTAGAGGTCGCGGGATCATTAGAGTTGGGGCACGACATGCATGATCGTATATGTAAATAATAGGCAAACACTTGAAATTTCCTTACAGCACTATATGCAAAAGGCGGATTTAGGGAAGGCGTCCAGTGTGTCATGACCCCAGCTGCAGAGACCAACTGTTCTTTGACATAAAATTGCCTTTGCCTTACCTCTAATAATGCTTGCTAGTGACAAGAATCCATTTGAGTCCCAAAGCGGTAGATCCAAATAAGACCATATCCGGATAGTAAATGCTCGGTTTAAATAATTTTTGTTCCGGATAGTCTGAAAAATACCCAACAATAATGTTTGAGAAAAAATTCATGGGCCTTCTTTATGCTTGAAGAGGGATCGATGCAGTGTTAAAGCATTCCAAGTGCGGTATACTGCGCACAAATTTTGAATTGATGAGATAGCTGAAAGCCTCTATCCTTACGATTCCGATCAAAACGTGGTGCCAACAACAGTCTATGGTGATAGAAATTTCCCCTTTGGATATAACTCCTTACAGCTTGATCGAAAAACACCAGGAATTGCTCAAAACACACACACACACACACACACACACACACACACACACACACACACACACACACACACACACACACACACACATACACACACACACACACGCACACAGGAACAGCAGCAGAACTAGGAATAAACAGGTGTTACTATGCGAACATACTAGCGAGTTAGCTGTTGTCTTGATTTTCTGTCCCCAGAATCACTACTTCTCTCTACTCTAAACAACGATTCCAGTTTGTGTTTTCTAGAGTCTCCAAGTCTGGATTTTCACTTGAGGACTCTTAGAGACAAGCAGCTAGTGCAAGTTGCGATCAGGTTGCGATCAGACTACTTGCAGACTTGGGTGTTAGTACTAACTGAAAGGTGCTAGTTAGTTAATAATATCCCGTTGAAAACAAAAATTAACAAAAATTTAACCAAGTGTCCCGTTTACGAAAAATTAGCATCGAATTTCCCGCCTTTAGCTAATATATATATATATATATGTATATATATCAGGAAAGCAGAAACTTGCAAGTCACGTGCAGTTGTACTTATGATCACCAATATAATCGGTTTCCTTACGACAAATTCACGTGTCGTCTCGCAGACATTTCGACGATCTTGTTGGACGTCGTCAGTGCGAAGACGTTGCTGCCGTGGTAGTAAACAAGTGTAGCAAACGTGGCAATATTTGATGCCCGTACATACACGAGCAAACGAAGGTAGGCGTATAGTTTAAAGACCCGGATACAGTCACAATATCTTGCTGTTATCACGTCGCCGGCAATAACCCACACGCTGCGTGAGTACCGTCCGAGGTCAGGAATAGCAGTTTAAAATTGGCGGAGATGCGATGCGCCATTCTAGAGAAATTCGTGCGGGAGCGAACACGGGTTTGATTGGAAAGAAATCGCGTCGTCTCAAGAGAGAACTCTAGAGACGACGACGCTTTCACTGTCAAGGTCGATCAAGTCGGCGTACGCAAGCAAAATTCGGTGGCGCTGCGACTCGCCGTTTTGGATATAGACGGGTACATATAGACCCACAGACAGACAGACTCACGCACACTCACAGCCAGATTTCGATCCGTACGTGAGAATGTACTCTATTGTCAATACAGAGTCTACGCATCGCGCTTTCTACTCTGCAGTGTCTATATCAGTACTCAAGCCATCATCGTCACATTTTCACATAATACATGTACAGTATTAATATTTTGGTGTACACAAGCTTAGCGTATCTATAGGCAAGCAATCATACTACTAGTTAGCGATAAGCTTTGTGCTATAGTGCACAGCCGACTCGGACTATACGACTATATACATACTGCACGCATGCATGTGTCTCTAGATTTAACAAGCCGACGTCTCTACTACGTTCAATTTTGAGGTCACTCGCCGATTTGGCGGATTTCACTTTTCACTTTTCTCGTCGATCTCAAATGCATGATTCTCCACAGGCGAGTACTTCGAAAGCTATCGCGGAAGCACACGCTCCTCTTTCCGCGCATTTTTCATCAGATTGGCGTACAGACGTCGGACGTTTTTGTTTAGTACGAATACGACAAAGAGAAAGATTCCCTGAAGGATGCAACCGCCAGAGAAAATGGCCCACAACCAGGGTCTCTTTCCGTCGATAGAAGCCAAAAACGCAATAATCCACGTCAAGCTGAGAAGGCTGAACGTGCCGAGAAATATCTTCGTGTGTTTGGCCGATCTACCCTTCGTGTCCGCCATCTCACTGCGAGCGGCGGATCCCGCTCTAGACAGACGACAGATAGAAAACGTGACGACGACGAAAGCAATGAGATTGTACGACAAAATGGCGGCAACGGGTACCATAAAGGCGATGAGATTCGCGTCTTCGGGTTGCAGCCAGCAAAGGTAGCTGCTTGCGAAGTAGATATCGACGTCTGTCTTCTGATCCAATATGAGAGCAGTCATCGACATGACGAAAGGAGCTCCCCATCCGTAGAGACAGTAGAGAGTGTAGGTGCGAGACTGCGATTGCTTTGACTGCGCATTGCGTAATAACCGATCAAAGACAAACGTCCTGACCAGATTGGTTGCCAGGACGCTCGACCACGTGAACTGACAGAGCAAGGAGTAGTGAAGACACACTCCCATCGCAGTGCACACGTCCTGGTTTGCAGTCATTACTGGTGCAACAGTAAAGAAAATCTGCGAAATGGCAATAGCGAGTCCATAGTTCATCGTACATTTTCCGGGCAGAGTTCGGAGTTTTTCAAAGAGCATGTAGGTGACGAAGAGGGAGGCGCCGGAGAAGACGAGGACGGCGGAGGCGACGGCGGAGGCAAAGTGGATGGGCTCGGTGTAGTCCCACTTGTCGAAAGAGGTCGTAACATTGTTTGTATATGTTTGATTGTATTGGTTGCGTCGAATGATGGTGCCGTTTGAGAGAACGTAGTCTGAGGGTTGGAGGAGAGAGTTGTTGGTAGTGTGAAGGAGAGATTTGTTGATAAAGATTTGGTACTCGGATTCGTTGATGGCGATGTATGCGTCGCACTCTAAATGATTAGCAGGATTTTGTATAGCAACGCTGACAGTCACAGAGCGAGCGGATTTGAACCAAATTCCTGCGTAGTGGAACAGAATGTTTTTGATGTTTGTTTCAATTTGTGCAATTGTGTTGTCGTTGTTGGGCACTTTAAGTAGCGAGTCTATTATTAAACTGCAGTTGATGGCACAGATGCTCACTTGTTTTACAGAAGCGTTGACATAAAGGTTTTCCAGTGCTGTGTGAAGTTCGTCTTGAAAAGAAGAACCAGCGATTGTATTGATGTTCTTGAGATTTTCTCTCGTCGCATTGGAAAGTAAAGTAAACCGGACCGCTACCACAATCGGTAGGAATGGTTGACAGACGTGTCGGTCTAGATGGAAACCTGGCGGACAGACGAGATCTACACACTGCATTATTGTCGTTTCAAAGACCCGTCCGACTTGACATCGCTCCAACACGGTCGTCGTATAAAACGCTTCAAACGACATTTTTCCGTTCTCACTGAAACCCAGCAATGCGGAAAATGTGTTATTACTATTCTCCGTATTCATATGATGTCGATTGTGTTGCTCTTCACAACTTAGTTCTTCGACGTGAAAGTTATTGCACAATGCGCAGTCGATGTTCTTGAAGTAGGGTCCGAATGGAGGTTGAAAGATGTAATCAGTGTAAGACTCGCAGCGACTTTTCTGGCAGATGTATTCATCTAGTGACGAACGATTGCTGTAGGGTAAACATTGGTCGACAAGGGTTGTAGCTATGCAAGGTCGAAGAGGATCTATAAGTCTGGGTTTGATTTTTGGTGGAGAGAATTTATCGATACTGCAGTATTGTTCTACTTTGTGCATCGTAATGTTGTCTTTGAATATCTTTATGTCTTGATCGCCGACGTCACAGTAGAGCTGTACTTGCCAGTGAACGTAGTCGCTGGCCTTTTCGTGATTGCAGACGGCACAGTAGACGTTCCTGTAGGTTATATCTCGTGTGCTGACGGGCGTTACCGACGCAGCATTGGAAACGTGCAGTGACGTATTGACGTACTCGCATTTTTGTCGGATCGCTTCGCTGGCGTCGTCAGAATTCCATTTTCTAGAACACGTTGATCTCATGTAGAAACCGTAGGGAGAATCTCCCAACATATGAAATGTTGGATCTGAATCAGTTGTAGGCATCTTTAGAGAACTTGATGGATTCACACAAGTAAGATTAAAAACCTCGTCCTGAATTGCACATAACACAAGTATAGATAACTAAGATAAGAATATGGTTGAAATTATCTAAGATAGAGTGTATTGTAGTATAGATATCAGTTGTAACTCGTCTTACTCTACTGCATGAGTTACAAACTAGCTCAAGCGATGGTCCCAACTTTATGCATAGCGATGTAGAACTGACGGACAACGAATGCCTTTTCCACGTTTTCCTAATTTTCAGAAAATAAACCGTGAGAATACTACCGAGTCGACGTATCTAGAGGCCAACAATACCTGGCATAACATTTACTGTGCTACTCCTACCTCGACAGAGACCTCTACGACACACATTCCACCTCTAAGTCAATCAACGAGAACCCTGAATTTTGCAAACAAATTGATTGGGACATGTATAGTATTAGTGGGGATGTAATGTCTACTTGTAGCGCATACGTGACAGCTGTGGTTGTATTAAAATAGCTGGTACCGTACCGCACTGATTTAGTTAGTTGTTATTGCTCAGTACCATTCAATAGATCTTAGTATCACCATTACTTTGTGTACGATTTCCCCAATTAATATAACGTAGTTCATCTTACCCAGATGTTGCGTGGCGAATAAAAAGTTAGAGCACGCTTGGTACTCTATCTCACCAAACATTTATGACGTGCATGCAGTAATCCTAGTCTTCGTACACTACTAGATTACATTGCATGCATTGATGTTGCATCATGTGGTGTCATCTCGCAGAGGGCGGCGCTTGTGCCCACCACACGGCTATGCTATACACAGAATACTATACTCCTATTTATATACAACAAAATCGCATGCAACGTACACTGAAGAGACGACGCCATGCATACAGTTTTACCTCGAGATCAGACGGCAGACGAACCGAACAGCGTTGTGCTCCGTCGCAGCAGTCGCCGTAGAGGTCGCAGAGCGAGTCGCAGGCGCAGCGATACTCTAAATGCTGCCCGCCGCCCGACACGTTCCTGCGCTCAGCGCACCGTTTCTCTCGACAAACAGACCGGAACGAACATAGCCGTGGCAGAGACTTCGAATCGACCGTCAGACAAGTCGAGTTGGTGGAAACAGCAACATTCAGTAGGAAAGCCAAACATAGAGAGAGAACAAAGACGGATCTTTGTCTGATCTGATGATTCATCGAGATCAAGATGGCTTCACAACATGCGTGCAGGCTGAGGAATGAATGATGTCAGACTGTGAATGTCGCCTGTAATTATTTACAGAGAAGCCGGACCTTGCACTGAAATCGATCGACAGTCGCTTGTTATGATTGCCAGGGAAGCCGGACATTGCACTGAAATCGACAACGATATGTTTGGTCTGCATGACCTCGCCAATGTCATTAATTAATTGAAAACGTTACTACAACGAGACGGACGCCTGCATCGACATGCACCGATCGCCTAGGAAAACATGTCAAAACGTTAAGAAAGCCGTGTAGTATGTATAGAATTCATTGTCAAATGTGCTCGACTGTATTGTGTTGTAATGCATGGATCATCCTTGACGAGATGCAGTCACTCTGATAGGTTGACGTGACTGCGTACGAAACCTTTTGCCTTTGCTTACATGTTTTATCTGCATGATTAGTTAGAAAGTGCGAGTCTGGACGGTTTCAGCATGTTAGGACTGGGTACGAGTCGAGCAGCATGTGTGACGGTATCTACTGGTAATACATACGCTTCATCGAGCACGATACCTTCTCAGGTCGTTTAGTTTACGTATGATTGTGAGATTGTGGCTCCAAATAGACAATGATCTTGTCTTTGTAATTACTGATGTCTTTACTCAGCTAGACGTCGCTCATTGAAAGGCAGGACATGCATGATCACACAATATGACAAACGCATACGATTTCATTACAGCACTATATGTACATCGTAAACATATTTATTTAAATAAAAATTTTTATGTGAATTTTTGCAATTACAGTTTCATTTCTAAATTCAAAGCTTCACTCTAAATCGACAAATCCACAAGGACCAACATTGTCACCCGGATATACGGGTATATACGTACTCATCTAATTTCCAAACAACATTGTAACCAGTATGTGCCTGTCTAGTTCTCTCTATTTCTCTAGATTTCTAAAAGCCAAATTAGATAAAAGAACAATCAGAACCCGATCAACCGAAGAGTTGACAGTGATCTTCTGAAAATTTAAACCCTCGTAAAATCCTGAGAGACGCAAATCGACTAGCAAGAGCCTTATGCTGGATTTACAATATGCAAACGCTTGAGTGTCGCGTCGCGTGCGTCGCGTCGCGTCACGTCGCGTAGTACTAATTCAAATTGTAAATGGTCTACGCGACGCGACGTTCGACGAACGCGACACTCGCGACGCGATGCGTCCAAATAGAACCAAGTTCTATTTGAGCGTCGAATCGGAAGCTGTACACGTCGCGTCGGAAGTAGCACCTTGATTTCGACCAATCACAGTCAACTATAAATGCACGTGTGGCTTCCGTGGGCAATGAT
>CAXXBX010000116.1:0-15161 GCA_964274945.1 Dehalococcoidia bacterium
TTGGAAAGACTTTCCGTCCATTCCACCAAAACATGGAAAGAAAGTTTGAAACAGGATTATGTGATTGGAAGTCCTGAAGACAATGCGAAGTTGTAAATACAAATGCAAAGTCAGTGCACAAACTGTAGTCTACAGAAGCTACTAGTACTTCCAACAGGTGATGAAATACAAGTGGCAGAGTCCCAAAAAAGGGCAGAAAGGGGGCTATATTTGAGGTGATTCTGCATGCTTTCATTAATTTGCCTTTATGGTGTATGTAAATGTATGTATCAAGGGCATGTGCAATAATGTCCCTTTCTTGTTTCAAACAACTTCCTGTTCTACTTCCATTGGCTTTCTATTCTTTCTCGTCTTTCTTTTCTCTTTTCAATAGATCCTTGAACAAAAACCCAAAGCTGCTGCATTACAAAGATGATGTACATACAAATATGAGACAACTCGCTAGAGGTAATAGTCCCTGGCAGTTGCTACAAGTAGGCATAATCTTGTATTACAGTTCACTAAGATATACCATCACCTATACTATACTACACACACACACACACACACACACACACACACACACACACACACACACACACACACACACACACACACACACACACACACACACACACATGCACGCACGCGTGTGCATGCACACGCAAACACACACACACACACACACACACACACACACACACACACACACACACACACACACACACACACACACACACACACATGCACACACCATGCAAACATACACACACACACACACACACACACACACACACACACACACACACACACACACACACACACACACACACACATTATACAACAATAATAATAATAACAACAGCAGCAGCAGCAAACACAACATTTGTCTTACTCGTCAGAAACTCTGCTAGTTCCAGAGTGTCTGCAGCAGCACATAGCGCAACCAAGGAACAATAGCAGAACAAAACAAACACAACACACCAGAACGATAATCCAGTAAAACACTGCAGATTTGTTCATATCATCTTCCAAAAGTTGTGCAACAGGAACATATCTACTCTGATGGCGAGTGGGAGGAGGAACATTAGAGGAAGCGCTTTTGAGCTGCAAATAAAGTACACACAATGGCACAACTGAAAAGGAAACAACTTAAATTTCTTACCAAACTAAACTTGCACCAGTTGATGTCAAAGTTCAGTTGTCTGTAACCACAAGGAATTTCAGGACAAGCTGGATCCATTTTGCATAATGACATATCAGCCAGTTGATCTGGTAATGGTGATGCACTGACAAACAGTCTAAAATACAAGTCATATACAAATGACTGAATATGTCATGAAACTGCATTTCAAATTTCATTACCTAACCACACAAAACACTACAAAGACTATATATCACTTTCAATTGGCACTGCACAAATATGTTCAAACATATCTTTGATTAAGTGACTACACACACGAGAATAAAGCAACACTGTCAAGATTTGTGCAAGCTTGCACTTGAAGCATGTCACACTTCCTCCCATGACAGCATCATAGCGTTTTCTAATAAAACGTGGTCTAATGGTGGCATGTCTGCTGATGAACGAACAGTGGCTATTCGTGTATACAGACAATGGTCTCTTGCTAAGACGTCTAGAAGTTAATTATGCACATTTTCAAAACAAAGCTAGATGTAACTAAACTACAAGGATTGAGCAAGTCCATAGGGGAACAGAGATTGCTAGAGGTTGTGACAGTAAACAGCAGTGGTCCGATGTGTTCTGCTATTTGGATCAGACAAGAACTTCCAGAAATCGTAAAGATCGCTTGAACGTTAGTCTTCAGTCGCTGAAGCCTATTGTAGGTGTCTTCCTTTAGTGTCATGATCTTTCTGACGCATGGTGTGCACTTGCAACAAAGTCCTGACCCGTGTCATGCACCTCCATTGCTTGTCTTCAGAGATGCTGTTAACATAAAGTAGATCACTTCTGGGACTTTCTTCCATCACAAGCGGCTTGTGTAGACGGATCATGTTCACCATAGAAAGGTATGAGTTCAAAAACAAATACTATGCCTGCTCTATAATTGCAAAACCTATACGAAAGTTTAAATTGATGCACATGACCTAGTCAAGTATGATGATATCACCACTAGAGTACTCAACGCACAATAGCAGTTAACCTACTGCCCAGATGTGGCTGATATAGCAATATAATAACAATGGGTAAATTACAATTGCCAACGATTCCTCGTTCTAGAGAACTACAAATCATTCTATCAAATCACATACTTATATACATTTGTTACAGAGGTGTAACAAATCAAGAGGTGTAACAAATGTAAGATATCTGAGAACTCATATCTTAACAGTGCTGCTTAATTAACTATCGCTAAATCAACAAGGCTGTCTGATATTGAGTTCAATGCATCGAAGTATATCACATGACCACTCGCAACATTAATTGTAGCTCAAGAGCAAATATATTTTGTCTCTGACTGATGTTAAACAAAGAAAGCAGAGATGAGAACCACAAACCATTTAAATTGAGTTGTCACAGTCATTTATTTAAAAAATGTAACCTTCATAGAAGTGATGTATTGAACTAGCCTCACAAAGGGTTCATCCACCTGACTAACAGTTCAGCCTATTGCAAAACATGGCTTTCATTTTCACAAGAAGACTTTCGAGATGGACCTTGTCTGTGCTACATTTGGCGACTACCTAACATTTTTTCACGTTGCGAGTGTAGACAAAATTTTACCATCAACATTCAATGGTTTGTAAAAAGAGTGGATTTCCAACCTTGAGACACTTGAGGTGAGACTGCTGACCTCCTCAAAGATGTTTGTTATGATGTTGGTATTGAGCCTACTCTACACCTCTATCAGGAGAATCATTTACATATTCAACTGCTATCATGGACTTGGAGGCAAAAGCTGACATCTCAGCAAGAGGATTGGAAAACTGGGGAGAGACCATTTTTAAGGGTGTTCTACCCTAACACTAACTCAAACATAAGGCATTCCTCATTATAATCAGTCTTCTCAATTCATGGAAATGAAAAGAAAAAGGCACACAGGAAACAAATTAATGCATAAAGTTGAACATGGCTCATTTACATATCTAGTTTTCAGTTCACTGGCTGTGCAGGTCCTGAAGCAATGACTCATTACAAGCAACTGCCTGTTCTTCTTGTTATAGAACATGAAGAAAGTTATAGCAAAATCATGCAGCTCATTCATTGTCGAATCAGTTTTACACTGCTTCAGTCAGCTATTTTTTGTATTTGTGGAACGAGTTCCTTCGCTCACAAGCCTATCAGACTTGATCTATTAGGATTAGTTGACTCCAAGGTAACTGACTAGTTGGTGTAATTGGTCTATTTTGGAGGGGTTTCAATGTTACATGTATATGTTCGTGTTTGTTAACTGAGTTATAGTTCTAGCAAATAGATTACGTATAGTATTGCTTGTATTGGCTTATGTTACGTTATCTTGAATAGTATGGTTGTATTACACTACCACTACCACTGACTACTGAATGAAACGGTGTATTCGAATGATCATACTATAATACACTTCAACAACTCTATATTATGACATAAATAACAATAATACTGCAACCACCAACCGGAAACAGTACTCACTACTACAGTGCCCCCCCTGCATAAACGTCCATAACTTCAACGTGAACTAGCGCGAGCCGAGGTCGTATGCTGTAGCTGATTAGATGTGCGTGGTTGATGCAAGGGCTTTCTGGTAATGTAATTGTAATGTCACAGAACCTTCTAGAAAGTTAGTAATACAAGATGGTGATTGGCTGTCGTTAAGGGTGTAGCCTGTTACTGATTGGTTGCTAAACTTAGCTCCGCCTTTCACTGTTGTAATGCTATGTGGTCACACAGCAATTGCATCATATTCTTGCACCTGTTTTCCCTACCATGCGTCGGAGTGAGCAACAGCTGTTCAGAGACAGAGGAAGTGTTTTGAACAAGGTTAGACAGAAGCAAATGAGTGTTCCTGTTGACCCAGAGGAGGGTCCTCATTTTGGGAATGACGGGTTAGCGTCTTCACTGATGTCTGACTACGTGAAAGACCAATCCGAAGTTCCTGCCAGTTCTTGTGAGCTCAGGCAACTTCTGTTAGACAAGGAGATCTTAGATGAGGACCTGCAGGACTGTTGGGACGACTGGGCTGTCACTCTCACTCGAGAAGACCGAATGATGCTCAGTCTTGTTTTTCAGGCGTTTCAATCCTTGCTTTGTTTAGTTTTTAGATTTTAGGTTCTGTGTAGGTTTTTGGTTGCTTTCTCGACTGTCAGTGAAAAATATTTATGGATGGCGTAATACAGAATGTTGCACAGCTTCATGTTGTCACATCTCCGCGTCAGAGGCATCAATCAAAAATCCTCACGATGAATATTTTAGAAATCGTTTCTGCTATGTTATCCTTGCGTTTCAACATATTCCGTTACTGTTTTGTAGAGATTTACAACCGCATGCACACCCCTCTTCAGGGGTTTCAAAATATCTCAAAAAAGCACGTTTCAAAAATCGCCGCGATAGTTACCTAGATAATCATTTCATGCCCCTTTCTGCAAAATAACTAGTTAAATAATGAAACACCGTAACGTAAAAACAAACAAATGTGCAACATGAAGAAAATGTGATTCCTCGAGCAAGGCCCGTTGTAAAACGCAACTGTTTGTCAAGTTCTTTACAACAAAATGCGGCTACAATTGCAGAATCTTGTCACCGAGTTTTGTCAATAGACATGACAGGACCCTTGAATTACACGCATTTGCCTAGCATCACTCCCAGATGGGTGCTTATGCATGGAGCACTGTACTACTTTAAACTGTTGTTGCATCACATTGCCACACAGTAGTTGAGCTGAGTTGTGTTGATATGATGTATCATACTGACAGTGTGCATTACTCAGCAAGCAACATTTACACTGAATTAATTAAACAGTACCATTGACCTCTACTTACCCTTCACGTTCAGGTGGAAGTGGAACTCGATCATATAATTTCAGTTTCGTTATTGTAACATTTGGAGTCATGAAGTCTCGTTTTGTCCAAATTGCCTGCAACTCTTTCATTAGAATATCTGGATAATTTTGTGAGCTAGTGACAAACTCTCTCAAAGTAAAGTTCCGCACATCAAATGTGGCTTCATAACCAGGAGGCTCTGCAAGAAAAACATAAACAGTACATAATTTACAAAGTAGAACTCTGTTGTTATTCATGTTTAACACACACCACAACATACGATAACCAGGGGTTTCCCCAGGCAGCTACGCTGCCGTGCTACTTTCTTAGGGTGCGTCCATTTTGTCATCTGTACTGGCAAAATGAAAAGATATATTTATGAATGCGTAGGATGGCACATACAGTAGACATTATTTCTGCTGTTGCAGCTCTTACTAGAAGTGGTTATTAATAAAAGTATGTGCTAATCAACATGTGGTTTTCAGAACGTGCATTGAGCGCATGGTCCTACCGCCGATGTCAGCAAAAATATCCAAAAATTGAAAATATCTGAGTAGTTTGAATTAAATAAACCTAAGAAGATGGCTGAGGATAAACATTTAGAAATTAATTAGTTTGTAATATAAAATAGAATTTTAGTCAATGTACGTGAGGAAATTTAACAACTCTTTTGGTCTTGTTAACCTGCAGTACATTTTGGCCACATGCGCTACTAAATTGTGCCCCGCGTATACCTTTGATTGTTGGTTACCAACAATCAAATTGAGACATTTGACGCATTTGCAGAATGAGATATGCTTACATATGCTTTTAACTGATTACATGATAAATTCTATCATACGCATTTGTAACTTTTTCGATCGGAACTCCAACTTATAACTAAGCTACCCTAGATCATAGTTTGCATAGCATGCTGTTTGGTTCAGAAGCTGAAACACTATTAAAAACTTACTCATACTTATCAGGCGGGCAGTGCTTTTTAGCGTGATGCTGAAGAGGATTTTCTCGCCATCACGTGTTAGATCACATACATCAACAGCATGCTATGATTCCGTGGAAGCATGGTGGACGACGAAACAGATCCAGACATTAATACCGCTCGCCTCCTTATCCTTTTATTGTTCATGTGTGACAAACAACATATGAACCGCTGTTTTTACCACACACCAAAGGGAGCCTTGTCGTAAAAACTGCATGGACTCAACTGTAATTTTGCGTTGCAGTTCTTGTCACTTCCATCAACACAGCCATTGGTTTTGCCAGCAAGCGCTCATCTCTGAAATGTTGCGTTAACGCAAATCTCAGAGCAATTAATTGAGCAACATGAGTATTGCACTTTGCCACTTATTCTTAATAGGTCAACTTTTTATCAAAAGCCACATCCAAAACCAATTTTAAAATTAGCTAATTAAATTACGTGCAGCACTACTTATATTTTCTGGGGAAACCCCTGGATAACCACCTAGTTGCTAACAAATTGCCCACATACCAGATGCATAAACAGTAATGTTCAGTGTCCATGACACAGACTTAAATGTGCCCTGATGATAAGCATTAACCTGCAAACACAAATAAATGCACATGTTAGTAATGTGGGCACAGTAATTGACGCCATAATGATCAGTTCTGAAATCCAGTAGTGATTCAGTTGTTAATAAATTCATTACAAGACATGTGATCTATACTGCCCTGAATATCTCTGTTGACGTACGCTACCTATTACAAACATTGGCTGGCCTTACACGTCGACCAAAAATGCCGATACTAATGTGCTCACACCATCCCAATATCAGCCAATGACTGATAGCCAATACATTACTGGTGCTAGTCTACAATCAACACAGGTAAATACATCAAGTGACAAACTAGTCAGGTGACATGTGTTACTGTACCAACCCTCTCCTTGCAAAAGTGTAATACCAGCACGTGGTTAAGCACATGAATATAGGGCAGGTAAGAAAAAGACTGGCTACAGAGTCTAACACACCTCAGGATAGAAACATGAAAACTCCTTGACTACATTTAGAAAATACAGCTGTTTTCATGATCATTGTTTATTGTCCAAAAAGATTTGCACCACTGCAAATTACTGAAAACATACTTGACAATGACTGTGTCATAACCACAACTTAACCATACAGTGCTCCTTTATGTTTACAATGTCTTCATTACAGAACCAAAAAAACATACATGGACTTTGGAACTGTGATTAGAGTTCCTGGGTAGTTACAAAGCCACTAGAAACTGCCATTTACCAGTGCCGGGCGCTATACCACTATTGCTATTCAGTCAATACTCTAGTTACTTTGGCGACTGGTATACTGTGTTTGTTGCCTGTGTTTTATCACACATGCATGGTTTTATCAAAACAGTGTCTTGTGAAAGTTCCACAATTAATGCACTAGAAAGAAGCAGTTCCTCAGAGCCTGTCAGCTGCAGCTTGGTGTGTAAATCAAAGTTGGCTAAGTCTCAAGTCTGGGAGTACTTTGGATTCCCAATGCTAACAAAAGTCACCGTCACCATACACTGCTGTCTGCCATGTTTATGAGAAATGCATGTCTCAAAATGCATTGCCTGTTCTCGGTGTCAAGAGTCTTCTCACTTCGTTGGAAGGTTGGCTTGTTAGTGTTGTGGATCTGTAGTTGGTAGAAAGAAACGGTATGTTGCATTTGTTCCATGGCAGTAAAGAATAAATTTGTCACTCTTCAAGCAACATGTAGTTACTGGATGCCATTAAATAAAATACTAGTATACCAGTATCTTGGCAATATCAAATAGCAGTATTAAAATTTGATACAATACCAGTATTGAAATTTGATACCACCCAACACTGCTGTTTACAGCATACACAGAACAAAATGCTAAAATATTGTCATCACATTATTAAGAAACAGTTTGGCTAACCTTTATTTCAGCATCTCCAACATCTGAGTCACCAGGAGTGCCAAACAAAATCCCTGGCTTTGAGGGCTCTTGTACCAGTTTGAGCCAATCATGAAAAATAACAGCTGAATATTCAACAGCTCCTACATACAAGACTTATATGTACAACAGTAAACTTGTCAATTAACTTTAGTCCCTGAATTATTACAACAATAAGGGGTCATCCAGAATTGTAAAAATTTACTCGAGCATACAAAGTGTTAGCGTCGAAATTCCAGAAAAGAGAGAGTGCAAAGCGTGCAAACTCTAGTCTTTGCCTTCAGTGCATATTAGAGAGCATCTAAGTCCTTGCGGTTACTGAGTGTTCGAAAAAGTGCACCCTTTTCAAAGCGGTGCAGGGCGCATGTCCGACCGTGACTCTACGCCCTAAAATGTCTTGCATCGTTCTTGACTTAGACTACAAGCGCATCTACCTGAGCTAGTACATTAACTAAAGTAATAGTTCAATACATCATGCCAACAATACAGATCTAGACCTTGCAGCTGTATGCCAGAGACCACGCCGGACGTTGCCACAACAACGCCCCACTGTCGTTTTTAGACTGTACACTAGTTTGTTCATTTATTGTCTATAATGCCTACCTTGAGTGGTCAAACCAAACTCGGTGGCATCCAAAACGTGCCAGAAAGCGCGATACGACGTCGCCCTCAATGTGTCAGATGTCTGCAGAAATCCAGCAAACACCAAGACAAAAGCTGCAAATAAATAAGTCATTCTGGAACTATGCAATAGCTACTACAGTGGCAATAAGTACCAAAGAAACGGAAAATCGAACCCATCCTCCTTGATAGAAATGCGCGTGCGTACTCCACAGAGAAAGGCCGCGCATGAGGGCCGGAGTGCGATGCTGATATGAATGAATGAATGAATGATATATTTCTGTCGCACCTAGAAAGGTACAGTTCCCTCTTGGAGCAAACATAAAAACAACTAAGACATAAGACGTACGGCTAACAGACTATAAAATACACCAGCTACAACAGACAGCTCAAACTCTATGCGCCAGCCGTTTGTGCTAGACTCGCGTAGCCTGAGGCCCTGACCATCTCCGTCTACATTCTTCTGGCTTGCACAGAGTCAGACCGATTTGGGCTCTAAAGTCAAGTGGTATTGAAGTCTACAAAACTAATAGCATGGGGTAAACTCGCGTAGACGTGGGCACCCTTCGAAGTAATTACAATGGCTCCGATCAGAAGCCTTACGACAACCTCATTTAGCTAAATACGCAATTTACCCTTGGCCCTTGGTGTTCACTCAGGTTCACTCTCTAGTCTGTAGCTATTCGTTAGGATACTAGACTGTAAACAGAACCAGAACTCGAAGCTACGCTTGCAACAAGCTTTTCGCGTCTCCTGGACGTCTAGGCAGTCTGGACAGCTCCAGAATTTGCTAGGTTCTGGCATCTCATGCATCGAACATGGCGCACCCGAAGTGGAATCAATGGCTACAGCCGGGATTGTCGCTGCCTATCCATTCTTCTCTAGCTATCTACCTTTCTTTGAGTCTTGGTAGTACGATTGACCATCTAACTGCTACAAAGGGAGTTGCAAACGTTGTCTAGGACTACCCTGATGGAAGGCGAGTTTCTTGACGTTGTAGCTTTCCTTTCTTTGCCATTTTCTTTACGTTTTTAACCTTCAGTTTTTCTAGAAATCCATCTGCAGTGAGAATTTCACCTGCATGAGATGGCGGCAGTCGGCTGTCTCTTGTGTTCTGTCCTTGTGTTGGATCTGAGTCCTGTGCTACAAAGAGATCTGCAAAGTGGCGTATCTTTCTCTGCATGGGTGTCTGTGGAGGTTTTAGTAGAAGGTCACAGTGTGCAACTTCCCAGGCCCGCCCACTTTTGTTTACAAGTTGCCCGATTCTAGTCGCTGATAGATGTGAATAAAGAAATCTGCGTGGTACGGTTGAGTAAGGCATAGACTGTGCAACTAACGTACAACGGTGATTGCTTGCGTTGAATATGTAACGCTGCACGATTGATATGATTTCGCATTGGCAGGATAGTAGTCGCGGCTACTGTCTAAACATACGGGGAAAAGTGAGACTACGCTGCGTCAACTGGAAGAGCGTCCTGTCTAGACTCGAGCCAATCTCTCCCTGCCTTCGTCATTACCCGGATTGTCAATCCTCGCCCGTGACAGCCTGTAGCCTCGGCCTCCCAGACCCGTGTAGCGCCGATCCAAAATCGTCCTCCACGCGGGTCTGGGATGGTACCGCCTCTTCTCAATATATTGCGGTTGGTCCTAGGACCAGCATTAGTGTTAAGTTTCATAAATGCGTACCTTTCCAATTACGGCCGTAATACAAAAACGACGAAGACATGTCCCTCTAGAACATCGTGTCGCATCCTGCTGCACGAGTACCTTTGTGTTTACAGTAGCTACGGTTTTATCATTTGTGTGTTAGTAGGGAACGCGAACGGGACGTTAGGAAGCACTATCTTTTACTAGTGGTGCCGCGGACGCGATCGGCATGTGTCTGGTCGCGCGTAGAGCTTCGAATTCGCGACGAAAATTCGCGATGCGCGCATCCGCTGTGACTCGATCGTCCGGATTCGATGCGACTTGCCGCGAAATCGCGACAAAACTTCGTCGTGAATTCTCCGCAAGAGTCTGTGTAGTAGACGTGATCATGAAGTCGTTGAGAATGCAGCTGGCTGGCTAGTGTAGATGTCGGAGCATCGGTTCGAACAAACGGCTCTACTAGGTGTCGTTACTGCCGTTGACAGGCGCAGAATACAAACCACGACGTGTAGGGACGTGAGTTTGCGTGAAGAGCGCACTACAAGTCGTCGTTTGTGGACAGTGTAGTCTTTGGTAGACAGCAGATATGCATGAGATGTCTTCGTTGATTACAGCTGTAATTGGGAAGGTATGCATTATGAAACTGAACACTAATGCTGGTCCTAGGACCAACCGCAATATATTGAGAAGAGGCGGTACCATCCCAGATCTGAGGAGGACGATTTCGTATCGGCGCTACACGGGTCTGGGAGGCCGAGGCTAGTCTGTACGCGAGACCTATGACTTTTACCTTGAAATTTTGTAATCTCTGCTGCAATTTCGTTGGAAATGGATGGCAGGCCCTTTTCTAATATAGCAAAAAGTTCAGCTAGAGCGTTTTGTGTAGCTCTATGTGCACGCTCAGCTCTGAAGCTACTCAAACGGCTGCCCTCTAAACCGTTATTGCGGCTAAGGTACTGCATGGTGTAGTATTGTACATATTTTAGTGCCTAGCTATTGTTTGATTATTGTTTTTCATTAGTGTTTCAGATCTGTTAGACAGCAGGCCTACTACCGACGATTGTCGCTTTCCACTCTTTCTTAGTTTCTACTCAGCGTCATACCAAATCATCGATAAGCTGTTGCACTTTTGCAGAAGGACACGGGTAACGATTGTGTTGACGGCAATCTGTAAAGCACTTTACTTACAGTCCATGTTCCAGATCGAACTGTCTGTCTGTCTGTCTGTCTGTCAATACATATATTTTCCATTGAAATCAAACGTTTACATCATGAGCAACCTAACAGTAACAGCAGGACCATTACGGTTCTGAAGCAAACATAATTACACAGAGCAAACTACATTTCAACGTTTTAATCTATTTGTGCTAATGAGTTTGTCTGAGACCAACTTTCGCGTTGCAATGTTAATGAACCTTGTAGTGTTACTGAAATAATTGATCACCACTTGTTCTTGAAGTCGGTCTCATTCGTTTTTCTTCATCATCTCTTGCACTCTTTGCTAGCTTGTTCAAATACTTAATTAACTGCTTGTTCCCCCAAGGGCCAAAATGTTCAAAAACAAGAGGAATGACCATTGGCAGGACCTTTCTGGCAGCAGTTCGAAATTATACTTTGCCTCTTTCTTCTCCTCCCATTTCATTGCTGCTACTCCTTCTTCTTTGAAGGCTGCCTTCACTGAGTCCAAACACCATGCATGAGCCAACTACACATCTAATTCAATGTCTGCACCTGAATCTGGGTCAAGAATGAGGATGTCCGACCCCTTGTCACTGTTGACATACCTGTATTGTGGCTCTAGTTTGTGCGGCAAGTTGAGTTGAGACAGGAAGTTATACCATGGCATGCTCAGTGTGCACTGAACCACCCCCAGCCTTACAAGTGATTAGATGGTATCCTTGGATGTCCAGTTTTTTGCCACAATCACAACAACTGCTTGATGCAGGAATGTCACATTCTAACCTCATCATAGTTGCCAAACGAAAATTGTATTGTGAAAGTGCAACATGTGATGAGGACGGAACTGCTGACACCCAAGCTCCAGCTCGTTTACCTGACAATGAAGGCAAACGAGCTCTATTTGAGTTGTTCAAGAGGTAGTCAACATCAGCCTTGAGCTGTGTTCAGTAAGCCTTTGCTGCAATTTTATAAAGGGAGTTGAGAAAAGACAAGAATCAGCATTTATCACAACATGGATCAGGATCATCCTATCTGCCCCTTGTTTTTAACACTATGGTTTCTGGGGATCTTTGGTGGAGGAATATTTAGACCAGTTATCAAGAAGCCCAGAGATTTGATGTGTTGAAACAATGAAGCTGATTTTTGGGACAGGTGGAGACGTCAGATGTGTGTGTGTGTGTGTGTGTATACAGAGATGCTATGGAAGAGTGATCAGTAGGAAAGTGTCTAAGTTGACTCATGAACAGTGCAGAGTAGAGGACTTCTTATCTGACAGAGACGTTCAGCATTACGGTCATTGATTTACAAATTCTAAAACTGTTACTGCCTTGCGACTAGATCGTGTAATACTGTTTATCAAGGAATATAATCTGTCTACATGTCTGTCTGCTAGGTTCTAGCCAGGTTTTTTCGTCTGACATGTGGGCGTGGCATGTATGTGTTGTTGTGTCTGCGAAAATTTCTGAAAGAAAAATTTTCTGCTGGTTTGGGGAAGTGGTTTATGATACCTTTTGTAAACATTCACTTTTGCTGTACTGTTACAGTGTACTGACTGAAACTCAGCTTTTGGCAAACTGATAGTAGCCTACTAGGGTATGGATTACATTCTTAACTGTTACTCTCATTACTATTACTAGGCAACAAATCCAATTATAGAATTATGGGTATGCAATTAGAGACTCATGATTGACAAGTCTCCACCTACTTCCTCATTATCACTCAATACATGTTCCACAGGTATGAACAGCGATATGCCTAGCCAGTATGTTGGAGGCATATCGGGTGTTGAAGGTGTAGACCCACTACGCCTTAGCATGCCTGGCTAGAACCCTGTTCCGACTTTGTCTGTCTGTCTGTCTGTCTCAATACATATATTTTCATTTAAATCAAACGTTTACATCATGAGCAACCTAACACAACAAGACCATTATGGGCCTGAAGCATACAAAATTACACTACGCAAACTACATTTTGACGTTCTCATCTCGCTATGCTAGTGAGTTTGTCTGAGACAACTTTGCATATACAACGCTGTAGAATCACTGAAATAATTGATCACCACTTGGTCTCGAAGTCAGTCTCATTTTGTGTTCATTCATCATCCCTTGCACTCTTTGCCAGCTTGTTCAGATATCTAACTGCTTGTTTGCTCTAACGGCCAAAGTGTTTGAAAACAAGAGGAATGACGAATGGGCAGGACCCTGCTAACTTTGCCTCTTTCTTCTCCTCCTGTTTCATTGCCTACTACTTCCTTTCTAGAGGCTGCCTTCACTGAGTCCAAACACCATGCATGAGCCAACGACACATCTAATTCAATGTCTGCACCTGAATCTGGGTCAAAAATGAGGATGTCTGACCTCTTGTCACTGTTGACATACCTGTATTGTGACTCTAGTTTGTGCGGCAAGTTGAGTTGAGAAAGGCAGTTAGACCATGCTGACACAATTGAGTTATGAGTGATTACTGGACCACCTCCAGTCTTACAAGTGATTAGATGGTATCCTTGGATGTCCAGTTGTTTGCCACAATCACAACAACTGCTTGATGCAGGAATGTCACATCTCAACCTCATCATAGATGCCAAACGAAAATTGTATTGTGAAAGTGCAACATGTGACGAGGACAGAATTCCTGACACCCAAGCTTCAGCTCCTCTACCTGACAAGGAATGCAAACGAGGTCTGTCTGATTGTATTTGAGTTGTTGTTCAAGAGGTAGTCAACATCAGCCTTGAGCTGTTGTTGAGTAAGCCTTTGCTGCAATTTTACATTATCATTGATAAAGCCTGACAGTGACTGCCCCTTCGGCACCGTTTCATGAAGATCATGGCTTATAGATCCCATAGAATCAGGATCCCAAAGCAGGTTCATTACAGATTCTTCAAGATCATCAAAACGCTCTGGGAGAGCATGGAGAGAGTGTGCCCAGCTAGAGACAATTGCTAAGGCCGAAATTCTGGCTGATGGTGATAGACCAAACCCTCCACAACGGATTGGGAAGATAGCTTGATACCATTTCAAATTTGAAATTGCTGCACTTGCAATACTATTTTGGAAACTTGATCTTGTCAAGAAATCATGAGCTTCACAAGTCTGTTGGAGCAACTAGGGTGGAACTGTATGGGCCAGGTTATTCAGCCTTGGAACGTGATAGTGTCTCAACAACAACATTGTATCCTGATGGTCTTCAAGGCTAGAAGTTGCTCACAAAGAGAACTTCTGGAATCTGCAAACTGGTAGCAAGACTTCTTAACAAAGACCCTTCTCCAATTGGTGTTCCCAGTATGATAGTACCTTCTTGTACAACAGGAATTGTGTTTGAGGCTGGAATTGCTTGAAAAACCAACTGAGAGGGGCAGTAGATTTCACACTTGTTTTCAGCAATTTTCAATTTGATCTCTGCGAGTGAAGAGGAGAGGTCAGAGAGAGCTGTTAAAACCTTTTTGTTTGTGCCCAGAAGAAAGACATCATCTAGATAGGCCAGGATAATGACTTGCTGGTGTTGGCTTTGGAGGGAAGACAGGTGTGGATGAATGGCCATAGAGAAGAGTGCTGGACCTAAGGGATCTCCTTGATGAACACCTTCTGGTGAATTGATGATGACAGTCTCTTTACCATACAAATATACTAAAGTACTCACTCTACTGTACATTTGAGTTACATGGTTGTATATATCTGGGAATGAGCCACAAACTTGGTTAAGCATATGCCCTCGCTCTACCTAATTGAAAGCATTTTTTGTCTGTCTGTCTGTCTATCAAATCTTTATATTTCATACATATGAACTATTACAATCTATAGATACGAAAGTTCGTTAGATATCAATTAGACCCACAC
>CAXXBX010000117.1:0-10239 GCA_964274945.1 Dehalococcoidia bacterium
TGTTGCCAATCGAGCTGCCAGTGTAAACCATCCAGTCTTGAAAGACCAAGTTGTTGGACATATCGTATTCTCGGCTTGGACACAAAAGTTGGTCTTCAGTGTAAGCCACTGTAAATGTAGCTTCCAGAGTGTCTAATGACGACTGAAACACTTTGTCATTCATCCAATCACTTCCGTCTTTGACTTGTCCAATAGAAGGTGGACTGATATCTACCAATACAGGTTTGGAAGACGAAATTCGCTTCGAACCAGCTCCATTCGTTGCCATCACTAATACATAGTATGGCGTCAAACTGTCTAGTGATAACTGCTTGTATACGTACGACGTAGCATTGCCAACAGATAGATAGCCAACTAATTGCTTCAATTTTCGTGTATCATCAGACTCGGAACAGCTCTCTTTGCTCCATAGTGACACCTCGTAGAGAGTGATTCCACTCTCGCTGTCGCTAAAGTCTTTCCACGTGACCGCAATTTCACTCGTCGACTGAATATACGACGCACCGAGATCTGTTTCGAATCCTGCCATCACAATGCCAAGAGTGGGAGGCGTCAAATCGATCAGAATAGGAAGAGAGGTGGACGAGATGCAACGGAGGGCTTCGTTGGTTGCTCGTACTGTAACATAGTAACTCTGATTGTGATACAAATTCAAGTTGCTGACAGTGGCCACCGTGTCGAGTCCAACATTGACAAAACGCTTTACATCAAAGAGACTGTCTACTTCATTATCTCGCCAATACGTCTTCACGCTCAGTGGACACTTGGACACGTTCACAGGATTACTAGAAATCGCCCACTCATAAAAGAGAATCGGTAGATCCGAAGAGAATCCATCCCAACGAGCAGTCAGTGAAGAAGATGAGTTACTAAACATATCCACGTGTACTGAGCCTGCAAATACTGGATTTCCATATCCAACATATATACCATTAGATGTAACCGCCGACATTGCTCCAGTCTTGCTGAATGCTCGCACAGTAAAGAAGTATTGTTGGCTAAGAGGAATCAAATTGAGATCACGAAAAGTGACCGATCTGTTGAGACCAACGACCGTGAAAGGAACAACGTTGATCCTAGTAAGCGAATACCGATCATCAGATCCCAATGCCACCTCATATCGCACTATCTGCTGACTGGGTGACGATGATCCTGGAAGTCCAAAAGGCAACCAGGTCGCACTCAGTGTAGTGACGGATGCCTGATAGTTAGCGTCCACTCCATCATCTGCCCCATCGAACACTTGACCCGGAACCGGAGACTCGATATCGACAGTCACACCATCCGATCGTTCCACGACAGTCTCACCCAACGCGGTCACAAGTCGAACGACAACGTAGTAACGCTCTTCATTCCGGAGACTAAGCTCTTCTGCTATATCCATGAGTGAATCAACAGGTATATCAGTAAACGGCTGTACCAGCAGATCATCAACTCGATATATTGCCCAAGATAGACTCATGACGGCACATGCTATATTGTGTGACCAAGAAGCAGCAATAACGGATGTCGACGGCTGAAAGTCAATGTCTTCTTCCAAACCATCCCAAACCGACAGAAAAGATTTCGAATTAATTACGACTCCATCTGAAATCGCAACGGACGATAAACCAGCGCTGTTGAATCCTCGGACGGCAACATACGCAGTTGATCCGTGACGTAACTGCAGGTGATCAATACGAACCTTCGTAGAGAGTCCCACAGATTCAAACTGTCTCATAGAAGTCGAACCCGGGTAGTCTCCGACCGCAACATCGTATCTAAGCAAAACAGTTGTCAAACTACACATAGCACAGATCAGTTTATAACAATACAAACCTAATAACAGATGTTTCCGTGTCAATAAACTCATCCCATGTGACGTGTATCTCTGTTTCAGAGCTTTGGCACTGCACTGTACCTTGAATTGTGTTGCCTCTGCCACTTACGTAACGGTACTCATCCGAACGATGTCGTATATTGCCAACAGTCGGTGCTGAAACATCTACAATTACCGTCGCATATACAAACGAGCTACGTTGAATGCCATTTACAGCTTCCAGAGTCACCAGATGTGATCCATTAGTGATGGAGACTTTCTCCAAAGACAACGAGCAACACAAAGCATCTGCTGGCAATAAAGAAGAAACAGCCAGCACACGGCCTTTATCAAAAGACAATGTCATACGAAAGGACACGATGCCACTCTCTAAATCATTCATGCCGTTCCAGCAACACTGTAGATCAGAAACCAAATTGGATATAGCGTTGGGACAATGTAACGGTCCCACCGAAGGTGGACTGCTATCTACAACGACACCTAAACTGGTAATCGATTGTCTGTATGTGACACGATTCTCTGCTTCAACCCACAGAAAGTGTGGCACACCGTTAGGCTGACGAATCAAATCCCCATTAGTAGTTTGAAGACCAGTAGTATAATTGACTTTTCCGCTTCGGAAATCTGTCGGAGTCGAAGAAGAAGACCAAGTATACAAAACTACCCCACTTTCCGCATCAACACCGTTCCAAACAGCATCAACAGAAGCTGCAGAGTAAACATACACCGACGAGCCGGAGCTGACGTTGCTTGCATCCACAGTCGCCAGTTGAGTAAATTGAATCTGCGGAGGTGAAGTGTCCGGAGTGACGCCGCTTGAAGAAGTCATGAGACTATTTCCGCATTTAGTCGTGGCCTTGACGGTTGAATATATTGTTTTTCCATTCTCTAGTTGAAACGGCACTTGGCCAAAGCCACTATCGTCGCTCTCAACTACAATACCAACTCTCGAGAAAGGCTGTAGATCATCATCCAAAGGTGATGTCCCTATAGCCCATTCGTATTTGGAAATACCACCACACCGTTTGCTAGAAAATGGCGTAAACTGAGCAGTAACAGTATCGGACTGCCGTTGAAACACGGCATCGGTCGTATCAGGACCATCCAACACAACCCCAGCAACGTCAGCCTCCACTACGACTATTGCTTTCGAAGTCAAACTGTTCGACACCAAACCGGCTGTGTTGCGTGCCTTGACAGTCACGAAGTACAAAGGTTGCTGACTGGTTTCATCAGTTAGAGAGAGTGATAGACGATCTATGTAAGCACTCGTTCGAAATCCAACATCACGCCAACCACCACTGGCATCTGATGCTCCAACGGATGTGCCCACGGCGATCCAGTAAGAAGCTATGTCACTCTCGGGATCACTACCATGCCATGATGCTTTTATTCCGTGCTTATCAGAGTGCACAACTCGGTCTAGAGCATCCATCTTCTCATCTGATCCGTCAAGATTTCCAACCACAATCCATGCGACGACCGGAGGAGTGCTGTCGACCGTCATCGGTTCACTTGTGTGGCTCACTGCAAGTTTCGCGTTATTTGTAGCTTTCACCTTTACCACATACTCGGCTCCACTCGTTAGAACCAAATTAGAGACAACGAGTCGGTTGACTGTACCGTCACCGCCCTGTTTCGAAACATCCGCCCAATCTCCTTGACTTGGATAAATGGCTTGATTACTACCGTGATGTAGTTCATAGATTGCGACTTGGTACGACTTGATACCGGACTCTGGGTCCTCGTAAGCCCACGCAATGGTGATCATACTGAGATCTGCTTGAAAAAATGGAATTCCCTTGCGAGATCCTTCAAATCCAATGCTTATCAAAAGAGGCGGAGATTTATCTATGACATAACCGTTTGTGGAAACGGTTGTGCGACGTTCAGCACCGTTAACGGCAGTCAGGACACTACGAACGGTATCTCCGTGCTTTAAGCTAACCGAGGTGTCCACTGATTGTGTGTCCAGACCAACAGACCGCACTGGGTACGGAGTGCCCGAGACAAAAGACTGAATTTCGTATCCATCGATGTCAGATTCGGGATCGTGAAAGCCGTTCCAGTTGCAATACGCAGCACTGTCGATATATGAGTAGACAATATCTTCTACCGGATCTAAACCGTCCTTTACCCATCCTCTAACAGGATTGGTCACATCAACTAAAACTGTGAAACAAAAAACACAAAGATAAATAACCACTTAGCTTAATGTAATTGTTTGTGTGTGTGTGTGTGTGTGTGTGTGTGTGCGCGCGCGCGTGCGTGTGTGTGTGTGTGTGCTAAGAGCTGACTTGGTCGTTACATTCTGCGTGGTTCAAGTAACCAGAGTGTGACTGCTATTTCCCCCCCTTTGTCTTGCAAGCTAAGGCGGTGGTATTTATGCACAACGTGCGATAGCTCAGTTGGTTAGAGAGTCATCTTACGAAGTGTTTACATCCGGGACCTTGAAGGATCGCAGGTTCCAGTCCCAGTGATGGCGAGCTATGGCATAATTTCCTTAAGCAAGAAACTAACACACATTTGCTTCTCTCGACTCAGGAGTATAAATGAGTACCTGGCCATTGACTGGGGTCCTAAGCAGCCATCAGCTGTGACGTGACATCAGCCACTGGGGTCCTGGTGAGACTTCGGGTGCTCACACCACAGTTGGCTTCACAAGTCGGTGCTCCTGCGAGTGCCTGGCCCGGCTCCAGGAGTTTTCTAGCGCAGGCCCAGAGTTCCCTGAGTAGCGCACAGGGCCCAGCTTGACAGCTGGGGCATGACCTCTGAGAGGCAGCTCCTGGCACTTAGGAAATTTTTTAGGTGTGTGTGTGTGTGTGTGTGTGTGTGTGTGTGTGTGTGTGTGTGTGTGTGTGTGTGTGTGTGTGTGTGTGTGTGTGTGTGTGTTACAGCCCACTTATGTGGGCCTGAAAAAGTAGAGTCGTTCATGGAGGTTGGTTACCGCTCTACTCAAAATCAGTCATCACATAGATAGTACAAACGCTCACCTCCGTTCGATGTGTCGTTGACACTTAACTGCTTGTGGCCTTGATTGTAAACTACGATGGTCGAGTAATACGAGGAAGAGTGCACCAGCGTTGCTCGAAAGCACACTTCTTTCGCTTTGTACGGGACTTTTCGAAATGCCACCACGTTGGTAAGTCCCGGAGCACTGCCCACTCCCACGTCAGCAAACTCGGCCAATCCGCTCTCCTCGTCATGGAAATTATCCCAGTTGACACAAATCGTGTTATTGACGGCAGAATAGGTTGCATCACGACCGTAATGACGACCGTCATACACGTAGCCACTCACCGGTGGCGTACGATCGATGACAAGAGGATGATGCGAATGACCAACAGCCATCAAATAGACTGAAACGATACAACCGTGATAACGCGCGCTACAACCTAGAATTACGCGGTACTGTACTCACCGTTGTCGATGGCGCGAATGCGGACCCAAGCGGGAACACCGTCTGGTACTTTGATAACAACCATCAGCATTGTCAGATTACCGTGCCTATCCCAACTGTGCAGATCCGTGTCGTGAACCGTCCTGCCCAGAGCGAAGTCTATCTCACGAACACCAGACATGGCATCACTGTTAAAATACAGTATACATTTAAACCTCAAATCATCTATACAACACGTGTACACACGCACACGCCAACGCACGCACACACACACACACACACACACACACACACACACACACACACACACACACACGCACGCACGGACACACGGACACACACACACACACACACACACACACACACACACACACACACACACACACACACACACACACACACACACACACACACACACACACACACGGGCACACGGGCACACACGGACACACACGCACGGACACACACACACACACACACACACACACACACACACACACACACAGCAACACAATGACGCAAGTCGCATACCTCGTGTTGTACTCCAATTGCAGCAAGCGAGTATCCTCGTCGTATTTCAATCCGTGCACGGAGTGAACCTCGGGTGGAACCGTATCTACAATGTACGGCGTGCTGTGTCCGACCTCGGTCACCAACGACCCGCCAAACACAACGTTATTGACCGCCTGCACTGTTATAAAGTAGTGACCATCCGCTAGACTAATCAACTTAGTTCCAGCATGGCTCCAGTGGCGTTCGTCGTGTAAATGTGCGTGAGGATCCTCGTAATCGAAAACGTCGACTAGAAGTGGTCGCGCTCCGACCGCCCACGTGTATTTGTAAATCCCAGACTCGTCGTCGTGAAATCCTCGAAAGTTACCTACGAAATTGTAATACATTGTGATGCATTAAACGTAAAAATTATATTTTATAACATACAGCCAATAAAGTTATTGTATCTTGTGTACTTCAGATCTGAAAACGGTTCGTGACCGTTAAAGACTGTCCGGGCACCGTCGCCGTCTATGATGATTCTAAATTTGTAAAAACCAAATTGTAAAAATAGAAAAAAATTGGAACAAAAAATTTGTTACCTGTGATTAGCCCAAGGAGTAACCTCAACGCATCGCTGTACAAACGATGCTTTACACTGTGCTGCCTCGATGACGTCATACTTTACATTACCCAATTCTCCGGGTAATGGCGGCGTGAAATCTAATAGCGTTCCTTTGGAAGACATCAGTTGAGAATAACCCAAAACATTTGTCACCTCGGCATTGAAATAATAGATTTCTCCGTGTGTTAGAGTCATATTTGTGTGCTCATACCAGGCGGTATATCCGACGCCAATGCGTTCAAAATTGTGAAAAGAACCGCTGACTCTTTTCTCAACCAGAGGTCCTTCGACCGCCTGCAGAATCACGCATTCGTCCGAGTGGTAGTTGTAGTCGAATGAAACGCACTGTACCCCGTATGAAAGACAGAAGTCAGCACACTTCAATGGGCTAATAACGGTAGTCGTGGCGACCGAAGGGGTAATTAGACGCCCCAGTCGGGGTTGAGCAAAGTGTCCTAGAGAGTCGCTCGCCTCGTGGTTGACTCCGACGGCTTTAAATGAGAACGGGTAGCGACCGATAACGTTTGATTGTCCTATTCCGAGTCCGACGCTTACCCAACCTGCGTTCTCTAGCTTGGAATCGTCGTGGACGACGAGAAGAGCAGATAACGTCCACGGATGACTGCTTATGTCGTGCGACTGTTCAACGCGACCTCCCGGGGGTGTCGTATCGTAAGTTGGTATAGAACATGTCGCTGATGAAGACTTTCCTTGACTATTCGACGCCGTCACTGTAAAGTAGACAGGAACACCGGACTTCAACAAATCGGTCGACAACAGTTGCGGACCGCCCATGGTAAACTGCTTCTGTAAGTTCCGTCCACCACGATATGTGCCCACATCCAAGATAAAAGATACGTCGCTTTCGTCGTCATAAGCACTCACTTCAACTTCAAACGCTGGAGAGTTTGGAAATCGCTTGGGTAGCTGGTGTACAGTGCAGGGAACATTGCCTGTATCTGATCTTCTCCTTCTACTAACATCATACGTCAATGAGCGAAAGTCTGGCGCACTTTCGTCCTTATCGTCTCTGCCAATAGTCAATACGTTCTTGGAGATGGTTGGCGACGTGTAACTCCATAATTCGGAAGTCCAGATGGTGAACCTGAATCTAATACACACAAAGAAGCAGATCTTTATGTAGAGTAGGACAGAAGCATGTATAGATAATCGAACAGGCACCAAGTTTATGTCCACAGTCCCTCTAAAGCAAAAACAACAAATTCGGTACTAAGTTTCCTTCTTTCTACTTGCATGTTGTCACAAAGCCTTACTTTACATCAAGAGGCATCTGGGCGTATCCAACAGTTGCTCGAGCAGGAAATGTAACATCAAGGATTCGACCGTGAATGCTTACTTCAACAAAGAAAATAAAAATGCCCACACGAACGCCACCATACAACTCGATTCCCGCATACGGAGTCACCGTAACCTATAGTATACACGGAAACACCGTAGACATCAGCCACACCGCCAAACCACAATCACCACAATAACTGATTGTATACCATTGCTTGACTAGACAAAATGCAAATGCCTAGTTGAAAGTGGACACCATAAGCTCCTCTTCCACCAATAACTATAGATGAGAAGATCAACAGTTCATTCTTATGACAGGAACTCGGGCACATGCATACTACAAGGTATATAAACTGACTTACAGAATTCGACAATAATAGGACCCATTGGGACCGTAACTTCGTAGTCAAAAAACTCTACCAATCTAGGAGAAAAGTTCCACGATGCAGACTGACAGAAGTCAACTCTTTTTGCAAATTCTCCGATTGGGTCAGATAATATCATATCAACGTTATTGAGAAGCTGATAAATACAAAAAGATGTCAACGTGCCAAGTAGCAACGGCAAGACAAGGCAGTACATACGTTTTCAAGAAGAGCACCTCTGGCCTTCGCCAACAAAGTTGTAATAAATCCCTTTATTCCATTGTCGCTTAGTTCTTCCTGGAAGTCATCTAGAGTCATGGCACGAATAACTGAAATCGTTTGATCGATTATATTTCTCCCTAAAACCAAAGTGCTTTATCACTTTCATTAACAATTATAATACATTGACATCACAATCTTACGAGATCGGCAACTCGACGGTTCAATCTTGAACACGGCTTCATGTACGACATAAAGAGATGGTGTACACGTTCGCAACTGTTGGGAACATAGTCGAACGGTGGCCGACACTCTCGCTGAACTCGTGTTCACTAGTGCCCTGATTGACATGGTCACAGAAATGTCATTCCCAAACACATTCCCACCAACTACAACGGAGTCTTCGAATGCTGAAACGACACATACGTTTAACATCGTTTATTTCAGGAAACTAACTCCAATCATACCATAACTTATGTTAAATGTTTGCTTCCAAGAACCAAGAGATACCGTCAAAGCACTATGACAGGGATCCACACGCACCGCAGCTCTAGCAAACTTTTTTGAAAAAATCAACGTGAGCGGCGTACAGCATGAGAAACCAAGACAGTCGTCGTCTACAGTGCAATACTGGCCGGAGATACGTTGCAGAGAGTTGCGAATGCCGGCACAAGCTACATGCAGAGATAACTCAATCATACGGGACTTCTCTGTAAGATGACCATGTCTGCTTACTCGTGTCGGGGCTCTCATTCAGTCGTCTAATCATAGTGTACCGAGTTCCTTCGGACGGCTTTCTCTGACGGCGCAAGAGACTGCGTAACTTCTTGATAGACGCGGCTGTCGGATTCTGGCATGTCGGCTCATCAAAGGCTCCCTTCAACTCATTAACTAGATTCTGCAAAGCATTCAATTCTTCCTTCATTCCGTTCTTGGTAAACAAGTCGAGGGTAGTTCCGACGGTCAGCGCTCCAGGATCGTAGTTTAACAGTCTCGATTTCAAATTTTTCACGAAATCGCCAAAACTCTCAAACCTATGACAATAAAATGACGACGGAATGTCAAAGAGCTGCAGGTTCGTTGCTCGTGCATATCGTTACTTACCCGTTGCTGGCAGATGCACCAAACTCTGGACCTTTGTACTCAAATTGATCCAATCCCGGTGATGGAAAAACTTCTTTGAAAGCATTCTCGACACCATCTGAAGTAAACGCATCCTTAATGTCACCAGCAGCTCTTCCTACCTCTTGTTTCACTTTCTTCAAGCCCTCTTTGGCCTCATCCACAGCTTCGTTTACCTTACTCTTGGCATTGTTTACTGCTTCCTTGACTTTACCCCCAAGTCCTCTGAACGGATTCTTCCCTCTACGAATGTCGCTGACAGCTTCCTTAGCTGCTTCCGATAGCCTTCCAGATACCAGTGTTAGACCCAGAAAAACAAGCTTGTACTCGTCACACACTTGATTCCATTTGAGATCAGGCAGTCCTATACGGTCAAGATACGGAGTGGGATCAATAGGCAAAAAATCCCCGGATGACGACTTTTCTTTCACCGTGACATGAATTGAATTTGGTTGACAAGCAGAAGTAGCTACGGTACCTATCATCTGCCCAGAGAATACTTCCTGAGCCGTAGACAAAGAAGCATTAGCTAAGATATCGTTCAGAATGATCAGTTTCCCATCGAAAGGTCCTCTTCCGGCAGTAACAGTCACTTGTCCACTGCCAGTAGACACAGCTGTGCCCGCAACAGGAGATACAACCTGAAACAACAACGTCTGCGTATTAGTTAGACATAAAGACAGCAAATGAAGCAACAATTATTATATATATATATATATATATATATATATATATATATATTGTGAGTTACTTTTGTGTTTCTGTTGGCTAGAACGTCGACTCCTTTATCAAATCTGCCACCGGCGGTAGACGGAAATCCTCCACAGCTGCAGCTTCCAGAACACGGTCTCCTCTTGCGCGGAAACTGCTTGTGAAATTTCGGACCAAACACCTTGAC
>CAXXBX010000118.1:0-21606 GCA_964274945.1 Dehalococcoidia bacterium
CAGGACTACCACTCGAAGCTCTGCATGCTTAGATTTACTATTTTAGCATCGCTGCGAATGCTAGACTCTGCGAATTGCATGCATTCGGACAGAAATATTATACTTACTGTTACAGCTACACACACGTGTATCTAGAGAGCATTGAATTAGGTGCTTCTGAAGGGCGCATTGCCCCATGTCCCCATCTGAACCCGCCCTCGATTTTGCTCAATTACCGTCCCTGGAAACGACTACCGTGTAGGAGGCTTTAGGTAGAAACGAGATTTTAATTACTACTAATTAATGTAGGCGTATATAAAGGACTGTACCATGTCGTCGTACTGTGTGAGGTGTAAAAAGAAAACTTCAGAAGCGAATCGCACATGCAGCGGTGATCACAAAGAACACTATCTTAGCTTACTGTATGTCCCGTATCTAAAGCCAAGAAATCCAGATTCATATCCATGATGATGAAGAAAGCCAAAGCGGGTGGGTTTCTGGGATTGTTAGCTTATTAGAAAACCTGTGCTTTTTGCCCAGCATCTACTGGAGCCACCGCTGGAAAAGCCAAAGCGTGAGCGTCGTTGTGTCCGGTGTCGCAGGGTGGGTTGACTCAGCTTGTTGGAGTGTTGTTTGGTGTTCTAGCGGCACGGCACTTGAAAGTAGCATATCTTTTCGTAGATACTATAGGCAAAATTATTATCCAGTAAAGGATTGACTCATATTGAGGCGTCTATTTCCGAGGGTGATCGGATCGTGCATGGGTGTGGACGGCACGCGGTCTGCAGATTTATCTGTATGCATGCAGTCTTTCTCAAAATACAACCACGGAGTCAAGTATCTTACTTCTCAACGTGATCGACGTGTTTCAATGTACGTACGTGCAGTGGTACTTTCTTGTCTAATGCCGGCTTTAGACTAGATAATTTGGCCCGCGCTAATTTGGCATAATTGGTGGCGTGTTTAGACTATCCTGGCTAACTGGGTGTGGTAATGCGTTTGGCATGCTTTGCTCAAGTGCATGAAGAAGACGCTAGTGTTTTTGCTTCTAATCTTATTTTTGTTGATTCCGGCACAAAACCTTTCTAAAAGATCCTTTGACATGTTCATCAAAGTCTTCAAGGTTGCGAATACGGGACGAGAAATACGGGACTAGGCAGAGGAAAATATACTCTATGTATTGTTGGTCAGTAACACGAAAATATGTAACGCGAGGTTAGGTTTAACTCGAGCCTGGCCCTATGGTTTAGCTCGGACTAATTTAGCACGGGCCAGTTTGGCTCGAGTCGTCTAGTCTAGAGCCGTATATCTAGGAGTATTCTATCACATCTCCTCTACTCGTTTGTAGGAAAAGGTGTGCCATTGTTGTGCGTGCATTGACAGTGCACAATCGTGTTGTACACGCAGGCCTCTAGATATTGCCACTGTGTACCGGTGCAGCGTCATTTTTACAAGCGGTAACGTACGTTATCCTGCCACGTGACGGAAATGTCCATCGTTGGAAATGCGATGCCAAAACACGCCTGTTGTAATGAGAGCCCCGCGCTGAGGCCTCCTGCTGGGTAGAGCGTCCTTGAATTTGTACCTAGCTAGCTAACTAAGCGAGCTGGTAGCGCGTAACCACGCACGGGCATGCACTGAAACGTCAAAGATCGCGGGAGAACGTATATTGCACCAATCACGTGCACACAACTTCTGCGTGTGTTGTGCACCAAACGCAATTTCTGCATGCGTTGTGAAAGATGGCACGCATATCTTTGGCCTCCCCGTGTGCGCGGTCACGTGACAACAGAAAGCGATCACGTGCACGAAGCTACTGCAATCGTGCCTACCAGTGCGGTTTTCTTCTCTTTCCACTGGCTCATATTTTAAGGCTGTCTATAGTGCCTCAAGATGTTACGAATGCGTTGGAACTATTGCTATATTCCACGAAGGCCTGCTGAAATTCGGATCAAGCTCACAGATTCCATTCTAGATTGAGGTGGACTAGGGACTTTTTTAGTTAGCAGTATACTACCATTGCATCATCGGTCTTCGATCATTCAGTTCAACAGCTGCTGATGTATATGAACCTTGCCTACCCTTCTACATGAGTGTCATCTGAAGTATACTAGACAACATTACAACCCACCACTTAACTACATGAAGATAACCAGACACACTGTGCAACTCAGCCAATTTGGACCCAAATGCAATGACAGACTACATTTATATTACTCAAGCACTACACCTGCCAGACACAAAACCTCACAACATTTCCATTTCCCTACGCTCAGCAGAAGCAAATGCTAAAGCAGGAAGGATATTACATAACAGGAACAGCAACAGCAAAAGGTCAAACTTTGTGTCTTAGTATAGGGAGACCTACTTCTAGTCGATCTCTTCTACTCGTTGCACACCCACTGACCATCAAGCTCCTCCTCACGACAACCTGTAAACGAATTGACATTTTAGTCCAATAACATCACTAAGTTTATATCAATGACCAACAGCCATTGAATGTTGCCCATTACACTTACCCAAAACTGCATCACACTCAGGTGGACACTCTCTCGGAATGCAGCGTCCATTATCATCTCTGACACAGAGGAGAGTGCTTTCATCGTAGTCTCTCAACTCGATGTCGTCAATCTGAACATCGTCATTGCCGCTGCCAAACCCAAAGTACTCGATGGAGATGGCACCCTCCACAGGATCGTAGAAGGGAAGCAAAATGACCGAGTCTCCACCACTAGTGGCTGTGGTGCCATACAGAACCTGCATGTATCCATCATTCGGCTCTTCTTTGTGAGTGCAGACGACAAAGTCTCGAAACAGGGTCCTGTCTCCGAGGCTAAGCGCTACCAGTTGCTTCGTTGAGACTTTCTTTTCTCTTTCCTAAGAGTACATAGTATAGGAAGTAAACGTATGAATAATATTATAGCCGACCTTATATATGGCCACTTCGCTGATTGATATCTTGATGTAATACCATGTGGTGATATCACCTGGACTGGCTGCCAGAGTTACAAAGATCGCTTCTGCTGTGGCTGCGGAAAAGTGAAGACACTGATCGGATTTCATGCGTCGAGTGTTCGACCATTGTGCATTACAGGGATATTCCCTCTCTTTCAGAGTATCTGGATCACCTTCAAAATAGTAAGCTCTTGCTAAAGCTTCCCCGATTCGAGATTCCAAACTCTTTGAATGCCACTGAGTGCTCTCATTGTAGCCATCCATAGAGACAAACATGGTGCCTCCGTTAGAGTCATAATTGAGAACAAGACCAAGCATTGAGAGTCTTCTGGATCCCAAATCACCACTGTTGCCATTGTTGTAGCCGTTGTAGAGATGAAGAAGTCCATCTGGAGCATGAGTGTACCATCTGCTGCGATGGAATGTTATGTCCCTCCCTGATTTTTCGGGAATTAACAGACCGCCCGATCCCTGCAATGATTCTGACATATCAAATTCCACCCTAAGAGTCTTGTCTCCCTGCCCACTGAGATCGTCCCAATCAAATGGCACAAAATCTTCATCTTCCTCGTCACTCTTACAGCTAAGAGCTCCAGGTGGAACATACACAGATCGTGTCGACAGAGGTCCCTATACAACAGAAGGTGACTCGATATGTACAGCTAGACCACCACACTGACAACAATACCTCCTCTAAGTACACAGTTACAGCTGTTTCCAAGGCCTTCTTTCGCAGTTGTATTTCATGTGTCAATATTTTCCTATCCAAGTAAGGACAGTACATCCTCTTTGGCACCCACTCGGTTGTAGCATTTATACCAGGCTTTGTGATCTCCACACTGATATTGTAATAATGCATGTTCCTCTCTTCATCAAACTCTAAATCACCATTCGCATCCTTAGCCTCACAGCCCCATTTTAGTTCAGCATCTTCTTGAGGAAAGAGATCACTTTCTTTGAAGTCCACAAGATCAGTTATACGTCCAAGGGTAAACTTATACGGTTTAGGATACTTGGCTAGAGAGTCGAGCCAAGAGAGAAATGCTGTCTTGAATCCAGGTGCATACATGTCAGCCAGAGCTGAAGCAATCTCCTGCTCGCCTCCTGCCACTGATAGAGACATGGACTCCCATTCAGTGATCTTTCCCGTTTCCACTGTCTCTTTGTTGAATTCTACCGAGTGGTAGCTGTGGAAAAAGCGCTCCACGTCCTCGCGGATTTCCTCAGCAAACTCCTCCTTACTCTGATACATCTCTCTGGATCCGACCTTGCGAAATTCGAGTTGACCGCCGAACGGACTGGCTTTGATATAGTGAGTTCCCCAACGTAGAACGAAGTCCTCTATAATCAAAACTTATAGGTATACGAACGGGGTAGGGGTGAGGGAAGGGACTGGGGCACATGCCTCCTCAACCAGTTGTCAAGAGAATGACAGGCATAGAAACAGACACTGACATGACAAACTGAACTATAACACTATAGTGTTGGTTTCTCTGTGGAGCATGCATCTAGGTACAGTATATGTACATTTAGCCTTGTTGTGCAGAGCCGCACTCTTAGGAAAATGTGTACCCCCTCAACCAAATCTTAGCTAGGTTCCTACACCTCTAACTGAACGAAATGATGCAACTAGAACTGACAAACGACGAAACTTGACACTCACGTAATACGTCCGGAGCTCCCGGTGCGTAGTATTGTAACGGCAAGCTCATAAAATCTTTGAGAAACTCGGGGTTGAGATGGTCGGGCCCAATGGCATCCAGAAACAACTCGTACCTAAAAATCGCATCATTCTCTTCACGCACAGACAGAACTGATTGATATCTACTAAGCGTTCAGACGCACCTGGCGATGTCTATGACCACCATGCCCATGTACAAGTTCTTGGTGTGAATCTCCGACATTCCGTACGCTTTCGTGACGCTCTTCGACTTTCTGAAGAACGACTTCGACTCTCCCGACTCCTCCATCAGGTAATCGGTGTATTCCTCGGCGCTACCGAACACCATCGTGAACATTTGTGTGTCGTAGATTCCTTGTACGCTCATGCTGTTTGGCACGTTGTGCGTGTCGTACCTGAAACGAGACGTGAATCAAGCGTGAATGACATGCGACATGCCGGCACTCGTGTGCGCGCAATGGTCTCACTGAAATGAGGCAGAGCAGTCTCTCTGGATGAGGCTGCCACGACGAGACTCTGAGGTGTACTCCGACCTTCCATCGAATCCCGTGCCAATGTACGAAGCGCCGTCAAGCAAATTCTGAAACAGAAGGCGGTAAGTGACTTAAACGTCAATATTATTGTTATTTCTAGATATTCGGGTACAGAACTCAGTGAAACAAGCGTCTTTTCCAGCGTAAATGACGTCCAACTATAACTATTTGCGCAAATCTCGATTCTACAAACCAGTCGACTGCTTTGCATTGAATATTATCGAATTTACCATCATGCACATATCCGGGTTACGTCACGTTACTAGATGACTGACCACTACTGTACAATACCGGTATAGTAAGTTTATGTTCCTGTCGAGAATCGGAGAGAAAGACGGAGTCTGTCTTACCGTGCAAGCGACACCCGACGAGAGTCCTTCGAAGCATGGGTTTTCGGGCGGATAATCGCTTTCGTAGCAGTGGTTGACGACTTGGCCGCCGACGCCATTTTTGTAGTAGAACGGGTTCGATTGTGAGCCTGGAGTTTGCATCGAAGTGTCGTCTCTAATGAAGTTAGCATCCATCGCGACATTTCCTGGATGCAGTACGTCCTGTGACTCGAATCCATCGTCCAATTTGACGTGCACTCTCAACTACAGGTAGAAATATATTATTTGTACACACAACGAGGGTATTGCAACTACTGCAAGAGAGGGAGTTCTATTGCCGTACCGCATTTGCGGCTGCCAATGCTGCCAGGTCTTTGGAATTTTGAAGACCAGCGAGACCCTGTTCCAAGACCTTCCCCAGTACCGCCCCCGCCGCTTTAGCAGCTGATTCCTGAACTTTACTGGATCCTATTTTAGTCTGAGTGTCCCCTTCGTTGTCCGGTGGAATAGTTGCCTCGTCCCTGTCGTCAGCTGCAGCAACGGCGCCGTTTGGTTGCGTGGATTGCAGCAGGACATGTTGCGTTTCAGCCGGTTTTTCAGATTCAGTTTTTTCACTGTTCTTTTGCAGTGCTCTATTGCGAATCTCGTCTTCCATCAAAAACATCGTACCTAGTGACACGAAAACGTGTAACGCACACAACGACAAGCTTGATTTACTCCGAAACTGATGACTGTGATGGGCAGTCTACCAGTTTCGTCTTTCTCGATTCCTGTTCGGATGACGAGAGGCGCCGAGAAGCATTTGTGTACGACGACAGCGTAGAGGAGAGACAGCAGCAAGAAGCTTCTAATGATCGACATGGCACCGCAAAGATACCAACTGCGAATGAAACCGCCTTCAAACTGCCAACCGAACTCATTGAGATTGGTCTGTTGACATTATAACCGCTGTTAATAAGCGAGATGTTTATTTTTCTTAGTGTGGTCTGTTGGTTTAGATATCACACTGCGTCTTCTGACTGGCCTTCAGAGCTGAACTACTAGATGTAGCTAAAGTAATGTCTGTTGACGTACGTCGATAACTGGCTCCATGTACATAGTGGGTATCTAAATCGCTTTTCTCTTAGGAAATTGCAGTGAGTAACGTATTGTACGTTTTCCTTCTGCGTAGCATTTAGTGCAAAATGCCGGACATCCATATTGCCATCATATTGTTTGAAAAGCCGAGCAGCAATGTGAATTTGCGGATAGTGAAATGTGTGCGTCTCGTTTGGAACGTTAGATACAATCGTCAATTAAATAAGGCCATCTGTCAAAATGGAATTTCTAAGAAACCACACACAGAGAGATCTACAGAGACGAATTTTTGAGCAAACCGCACAGAGACTCGATTGTTCGGCGCAAATTCGATAGCGTCGATTAGCTGAAAACAAACATCGTGTTTAGTCTCCTCGTAATAAATTTAGGAGTAGGTGCCTTGCCTTTATCACTTCGAGGTGGGGACGCCAACAATCCGGATGGCAACATTCACCTCTACTGTGTTGTTGTGCGTTGTTGCTCTCTGCGTCGCGACCGACGGCTATATGACCGAAGGTTGATCCCAGTGCGTTAGTGAATGCGTGCTTTCTAGATGATTTCGTGTTGCTGTAGAATTTGTGTCCGAGTTTATGCCGGAGCTGCTTGATCTTGTTAGAGAAAAAGCTCTCTCTCAACTACCGAATGAAAAGGCGACTGTCACGGTGGATGATGTTAGTGATCGAGATCGGCGCGCTGCGGCTCTGGCCGGGAAGGTTGCAATACAACAGATTTTGAAGAAACAGGCTATGGCCAAGGCTCAGGAGTCGGGCAAAGAGGGAACGGCGGATATCAAGTCTAAGGCTATCGAAATAGCCGGTGAAGTCGCTAGTAAAGCGTTGGACAGCGCGTTTGGAGCTATTTCCGACGCGAAGAATCGGTCGGCAAATCAATTGATGAATGGGGTGAGTGATGATGTTGACGGCAATGTAATATTAACGTGCAGCACGTAGCAAATTATAGAAAACAATTTTTTGGTAGTTTACTGTAACGTGCGACCCTTCCTCCTTTCTAAGTATCCCTGACCTCATTACATCAGACCCTCACGGTACGCTCTTTACTTTTAAACTAATAGTTTGCCTGTGTTTTGTTACCCGTGCGTCACATACTGCTTGCTTTTCATGTCCCTTGATTATTCACTAGGTTTGCGGGTAATAAGTGTAGGGAATGGTCGCTAAACCACGCCTCATCAGCGTTCTCCCCAGGATCCAGCGGACCGCCTGCCGTGGCCTTGGTGCATGGGCGTAACAATATTTGTTTGCACGTGCAAGAACTGTGTAGTGCTGCGGTGCGTACACTAGGTTCAGTTATCACGTTTACAAGAAGGTTCTAGCATGTCTTTCTTACTAAGTATAGCATGTGCAGCAGTATCTTGTGTTCCCTATAGTGCGTTTAGGCATTACAATTTTAGTACATGCAGTTGTAGGCGGATTGTGGAATGTGGGTATACCCAAGGGTGTGGCTTAGGTCTTGTGTAAACAGATGTCAAGTTGTCACAAGAGGCAATTGAGATCTTATAGTTTGCACAAGTTAGGTAGTCAATTATCCATAGGCAACTAACTCTGATAAAGAAAAGTGTAGCAGCTGTCTTGAAATGATTATGAGATGAATGCGCTTGTGTACAAGAGGTCTGGCAAATGTAACTGTAGAAAGAGTTGGGCAAAGTATGACTTTTGATGTCCTTAGATTATTGACTATAAGTTTGTGTTCTAATATCTAGGGAAATCACCCGGAGTTAGTTAAACCACTCCTTTGTAAAGGGTGTTTTATAGGGCATGGGGACATGAGGTTAACTTGTGTGATATTGATATGCTGAGAATTGTAAGTACTGCCAAATTATTAAGCGGTATTTTTCTAATGTACAGTAAGTTTTTTGTGTGATGACCTTCCACACACAAGTACCCACATTGATCTACACCCACACGGTCACCCACGCACGCAAGGAGGCACATGTGTTCATACTCAACACACCATGCAGCAAGAACACACGCAAACGTGCACATACGCGAACGTACACACACACACACACACACACACACACACACACACACACACACACACACACAGACAGACACACACAGACACAGACAGACAGACAGACAGACAGACAGACAGACAGATTTTATTGTTACAGATTTTCTACTTGTACACATCCTAAACTTCTATGATGAACCAGTCCTTCACAGCAAAATATTTTAAAACATCAGTGGACTTGTATCTGTACATTAAAGTCAAAAAGCTTGTCTATGTCGTTCTTTGTGTTTGAAACTCTTGACAACTTTTTGAGGATTGCTTTTTGCGTTGCATCTTTGAAGAATCAAAGAGAACCGTTTCCTCCAAAAAGTTTTGAATTGTTCTGCACTACAAAAGGGGTCTTCCTCAATACGGCTGCACTGTTTCGAGAGAGTGTGTAAGAAGGCATCGACTTGCAGGCCCCATCTACCAAAGTGTTCAAACACTAGTGGGATACACTTTGATGACGTCCCTCCTGGTAGAATTTCTCCTGTATATTGGTCTTCTTCTCTTCTCTTGTGCGGGCAGCAAACCCATCTTCCCTGTTGGATCGTTTTAGAATGCCTTGACACCATGGGCGTGCCAGTGATATGTCAACATCTAGATTTTGTCCTGATTCTGCATCAAAGAATGTAATGTCTGGGCGATCCTCAGTGTTGACGTATAGATTTCTTGGTTCTTTCTTACAGACAGACAGACAGACAGACAGACACATACACACACACACTCACACACATTTATACATACATACAGAGTGGAATATAAGGCAAAAGTTTTGGTTGGACATCGTGCTCTAGCAAGAGGTTGACCTGACACTGTAAAGTTTGGGCATTCATTCATCTTTGATATCGCAATCATTTCTTGTAATTATTGACATCAACGTTTACTTCAATTTCTTTATTGGTTGCATTATATTCACTACTGTATTTATTTGCTATCAAAATATAAACTGTTACAGGATTGTCACTCCTGCATCTGGGAATCATCAACTCTTAGATTTTTCTTGCTGCTTCCGTCAGTTGTCTAGACTTTTTGGTCGCTCATTGATTCTCTACCATCTATGCAATAACTATTACGCTTTGATCAATCATGTAGGTATGTCCAATCAAAGTAAAATTGTGGTCGGTCATGAACACCAATTGGTTGGTCAATGACCCATGACCGACCGTTATATTCCACTCTGCATACATACATACATACATTTACCATTGATGTATAAAAATATATGAAGATTTGACAGACAGACAGACAGACAGACAGACAGACAGACAGACAGACAGACAGACAGACAGACACACACACACACAGACACACACACACACACACACACACACACACACACACACACACACACACACACACACACTTGCATGCACACACGCGCACACACCTCGTGAACCTTGAAGCTGCCCGTAGTATGATAGTGGTACCCTTGTATTCCTTGGTTAGGAAAGCCAGGACAAGTGGAACCATTGACAATCTTTGGACTACTCCACAAGAATGCTATCAGGGTTGTCGTCAAGTTTAGCTGCATGCTGCTTTACCAGGCTCATCACATGGAAGTACTAGACTTGAGCACACGCACGCACGCACACACACGCGCGCGCGCACACACACACACACACACACACACACACTGCAGGTTACTGCACGCAGTTATAATCCACTTATGTACCAGGCCCACGTCACGTGCTGCATTAGCATTACAAATCACTTCTAATCTAAATGTTCCTACTTTCATGTAATGTCACTGCAGCCAGACTGGCAGGATAGCCACTATAGCAGCGCTATTAGTATTGCTATGCGCTCCAACAACACTAATTTTATTAGCATTACCAACACTGACACAACCACACCCAACTAACCGTGTGTGTGTAATACATGCATAGACTCGACCCAGTCTCTCTCCGCGCCCTAGTCATTCCCCTGATTGTCAATCCTCTGCGTCGAGTCTAATACATGCAGACCCTCACCACCCCTTCACCTTCAAGCTGTTTCCCATACAGGCAAGAAGTATGCATTGTCGGTTAGTTCATTTTCTACGTACTGTATAGGCCAAAGTGAACGTCAAACTCGATGAGTCATTTCAAGGCAAATCCGTCATTTACCCAGGGGACACATCCCTCAATGTCGATTTCGATAACGACCCTATTGTTCCTGAACAAGAATCTCAAGAACAACCGCTCTACTACATGGGTGGCACTGGAGCAATGGTACAAAATTCATGCTTTGATACAGACTTTCCTCCCGATCCGGAATGCTATGAGGGAGCGACGGGCGGTGCAGTCTGCTCGGTATGTGACCTGTCTTGTTGACTCGCATGTCTCTTTCTAATTTCCGTTTTTCATAGACTATTCTCGACGCGGCATCGTTTATTGGCGTAGGCTTTGACGGACGCAGCGAATACAACGCAAAGTCACGCAAACTGAGCTTGATCCAACGCGACTGTTCGGCCGGAAAGTCGTAAGCGCATCACATAACAACAAATTACATACATGCATAACTCTCTTGTTGTAGATACGATGGTAAACAGGTACCGAATTCAATGATGGTCCAGGGCATCTACGATACGGAAGCAAACACGTTCGTGTTTGGCAGCAGAGAAGAGTATAGGCGTTACTTGGAAGAGGGAGCGGCGGTGGGAGAATCGATAGTTTTCTTCGCGGACGCTTTAAAGAACGCGTACGGGGAGGCCTCCTCAGAGACAAAGGAAATGTACTTGGCCATCATGGACATAAACATAATCAGGTACTAAATGTGTATGGCAAAGATATGGTATATACAGTTGATATGAATGGCTGTACACTACTTAGGTATGAGATTTTCTTAGACAGAGTGATTCCAGACAATCTCAATCCGTCGTTTCTTCACGACTTTATGAGCTTGCCGACCAGTTTCGATGGTCCCGGACATGCTTCGCAGTTCAGTGAGTCAATTTGATATTAAAAGCAACCTAGTAATACGTCTGCGTGTATAAACACACCAATTTCTTACGTACAGTTGATTTCATCTTGCGCTGGGGTACGCATTACGTCAAATCGTCACCGGTCGGAGGACAGTTGGAGTTGAGAAAGGCAACGGGAGTCGGCGTGACACAAGACATAGACGCCTTTGCTCGAGAGGCTCGGGAGGACTTCCAAGGCATCTTCAGGAGTTCTCACGCACGTGATTATCTCGAAACCAGCCAGGAGAACAAAGTGAAGCAAGAGGCGCAAGCTCTCTCCATGAACGCTCAAGGAGGGGAGCAACACATTGGCGCCCTCCTTTCCGACATGTATGGGCCCGGCTTCAAAACAGCTTTAGTTTCATGGCTCGAGTCTCTCGTCACGTACCCTAAACCGTTTGATTTCACTCTTGGCCGCATCAGCGATCTTGTCAACTTCAAGGAAAGCGAGTTGTTTCCGTCTGGGGATACCTATCTGGTTGAACGGTGGGGATGCGAAGCTAAGAAAGCAGCCGGGGAGCTGGAGACCGATGAAAACACTAATGAGCAGTACTACACGTATCAGGAAGAAGTAATCAAGCCGGATGGCACAGTGGAGTTAGTAACGAAGAGGAAGTACTGCAAGTATTTGTCACGTGAAGAGCTGACGAAGGTGATAGCACAGAGAAGACGCGCTCTAGACAAAGCCATTTCCATCTACCTCGAGGAGGTAAGTCGTGTGCCAATGTCTTTTCTATATGTAGGCCAGACTAGTGACTTGTGCGTGTACGTTGCGTTCCGATTCGATGCGATACGTTTGGTGCACGGAACCACTTTGTGTGTCCACGTATATATACGTCTTCATCACATCGGTCTCATTTGCTCGACTAGTAGCCCGTTCACACTAGCGGATTTTAGCGTGCCAGCACGGTTTGGTCAGCTCCGTTCGATTTTGTCTTGTAGTGTGAACGCTTACCGTGCCGTGCCCACGTAGAGCGCGCGCGAGGAGAGGACTAGTACGAGTCTAGCAAAAATTATCTCACAATGTTTTCGAAATGAATTTTTGAACACGTTGTCAAAAACAATTAGTCTTGTACAAAATACCGCGTAAATTGCCGTAAATTATTTTATGAAAGCCCTCTCTAATGGAGGCCTTATTTTTGTCTCATGTTCGCGCACACAATCTGTTCTGATATTTGAGACAGTCGGCCTATACGTTCATGTGGGTACGTATCCGTGGTGTACAGGTGTAGTATATAGTGCATGTACTACCATGCATGTGTCACCGATGATCTGCATGATGAAGCTAAGGAATAACGGGGTTTATGATTCGACAGCTGCTCACGACTCATGCATATATTTTATTGTATTGTTTTGACATGTTTGGATGAAAGTGCTTATCTCATCAGAGTCATGAAAGAAGGGTGTGGCAAACAACAAGCACAGCATCGTTTTCGAACTTTTGAAAATTTGTGGATACCGTAATTGTGCCTGCGTGTAAGCCTGCCTTGTAGATATTGGCCGAGTGCATATATACGTGTCTGCAATAGAATCCTGTAGTAGCCCGCAAGTCCTGACATTTACACACAAGACTTTTACTGTATACGTTGTGGTTACGCATGCAGCACATGAAGTTGTATAGGCATAGGCAGACAACGGATTTCCAAATTATTGAGTGTGCTGAACTTATGCTCAGTACACTAGCTAGATGTCAGTGTACATACTGTACAAAAACTGGACGTTTGACGGTTTGCCTTTTGCAGGGCCCGATTTCTACGGCGGACACGTTCGTTCCGGGAACGGGTGTCGGTTGCACGACTCCGTATCGTTCGCAGTCTCTACCCGAAGACGTTCCGACGTGGGACGAACTAACTGGGCCTGACGGTTACGAAGAGTTCCACATCAGCTTCGACATGCAGGCGACCCTCTACGGCAGCGGCGGCCGCATCATTCCGGCCAAGTCCGGACACGACGTCGTGTACAAGGACAAGAAATGGTACAAGAAATCTCAAGACGGCCTCGTTCATCTCTACAACGGTTTCGATAACGGCAACAGCGGCAACCTTGCCTCTCAACGAGTGTCTATCCTTGGACTCGTTTTGGACTACAACGACGAAGACGGCACTCTCTACTTGACGGAGGACGCATACGAGGCGAGCGACATCTGGCACTCTTCGGAGGCTAGTAATCTCGTCAACATGTCGTTGGCGTTCTTCAATCCCGAAACGATAGCGGACATCATTACACCGGAGTCTCCGATTCCGTGCAATGTGCACTGGTCGAATATCGACCGCATGGCCATCGACTATTGTCTCAAGTTTTCGGCGTCGTCGACGAGTACGATTTTTGTCGTCTTGGCGGCCGTTCCGCGGCTTATCGACACGTGGTACTACGTTCGTATGGCGAGAGACGAAGCGTCGATACACAAGGTGGGTATCGTACGCATGCGCAGAGAGTATACGGTAGTTCTTGCGTATATACGTGTTGTATGTTGTATATGCATATGTGCGTCCGTGTGCATGCGTGCGTGTGCAACAGACTCTCCCGGAGACATCTCTTTCCAAACATTTTAGCGACGGCGTCCCTAGAACCTGGTTCACAATATTGACGCTGACGCGTATGCTGTCGCTGGAATAGAAAGGTATTCTTGCGTCAATGCTGTGTCTTTGATGCGTCAGCGTCAATATTGTGAACCAGCCTTATACATGTAGCTCGAAAGGCTTTCGACTCGACTTGCCACAAGCAAGGATACCGTCTATTAATATTAATACCTGCTGTAAGCTTTTCTTTCATTGTCATGAATGTACGATTGGTTGGATCACTTACCGAATCGCTCAAACCTTTCTGGTCAAACGTTCCGTTCCGTTACGTCGAACTAGGACACGATCCTATACCAACGTAGCGTAACGTTGCGTATCCGAACGTACGTCACCTGGTTCACAGACGACTCTAGCAACGTTTAAGTTACGTTACGTTACGTCACGTTATGTTACGTTGGTGCAGCGTAGGGTACGTGATTCGGCCTTTTGCCATGTTTAGTGCGCAACAACGACGCACAACACCCATGGTGCTTTCGCTACAGTTGAGCGATCTTAGACTGACAACTGAATCATGTTCTCTTGTTAGGCAAATAAAAAAATTGTATCAACGCTCACTAAAAACGCGGCGTCGATTGCCACTAAGGATCTGTATCGAAACTATCTGGTGTGTGCGAGGGAAGACGAGTACGGCGAGTTCCAGCTTTATCACGGTTTGCAGTCGGACGATCTCGTCGGCGGCACCGTACTCCTCCCGTTCTACGACATCGCCGGCGCCGCACACTATCCGCTCCGGTTCTTCGCCTTCGGCTGTGGCAACGACGACGTGCGCATCACCGACGTCTCGGTCGTGCCCTACAACGAGCTCAACATCGAATGCGGAACGGGCGTCGTAGGTCAAAAAGAAAAATGTCTACAGGAACGCTGTGGGGAAGAATGCAGGGAAGCTGGTGAGACCCGTTTGATATCAACGTCGATTCCTTTATTACCGTACTCGCTCGAGTATTACCCCACCCCCATTTTGCGTAGCATCAAAGGAAAAGTTGGAATGGGACGTTACTTGATAGACTGACAACTAGAGGTGTTCATTGGCGGAAGTGATTAATCAGTTAATTCAATCGCTAATGTCACCATCTGTCAATGATAAATTGGTTGGCAATTATGACACTACGAACCCATTGTAGTGATGCCATTCTACTACAGGCATCACAATCCTAGCGAACAGTCACAGTAGAAAGCGCCAATTGTAGCATTAATTAAAGAGCAAAGAGGTGTGTAAATGTAAGAGCCTTTAGGCCAAAGTGGTATTGGAGCTTCCTTGAGCCCTGGGGCTATACCCGAGCGAGTACGACATGTTTTCTTTTTGCTTAAGGTTGCGTCGAATACATTAACTCGGAGGGAGATATGGATTACACATGCAGCGGAACGATAAATCCCCGAGACTGTCCGTGCGCTTGTATACTCGAGAATAACCCCGAGAGCGTGTCGGGCGTCTACACGATATCCGTCAAGGATTACGATTTCCCGTTCGACGTCTACTGCGATATGACGTCGGAAGGCGGAGGATGGACCGTCTTCCAGATGAGATTCGACGGCACCATCGACTTTACTCGCAACGCGTTCGCCGACTACGAGGAGGGATTCGGCAACGCGAGAAGAGGCGAATACTGGTTGGGATTCGAGCGGCTGTATCTCCTCCTCAACATTCATCGCGAGCAGAAGAATCAGTTGAGAATCGAGGTCGAGGACTGGGAAGGCCACAAGGCGCATTCTATTTATCAGAACTTTGAGTTGTCGGATGGCGACTATAAATTCAATGCTGAGTATTCAAGCGGAGTGAGCACGGCAGGCGACGGATACAGCAAATACTCAGAAAATGGGAAAGCATTTCTGGCGCACTGTAGCAATCCAGACAAAGTCGGAGGCGGACACTGGAAAGCTGACGGTTGCAATTCGTATGCCAACCTGAACGGGATATATTACCCCGAGGAGCACAAGTTTTACCAAGATGTTTCGGTAACGAGAAACATCGACGGCGTCGTTTGGCCGACGGATTGGAGCAGCGACCGTCCGCCCGGTACGTGCAGCCAGTGTTCCGAGTACTACTCGCTCAAAAAGACGTCGATGAGTTTCCGTCAGGTCGGATGATGATGATGATGATGCACGCACTGAAGTAGAAAAACTGTTGCTGCATGCCTGTCGTAGGTTGTAGTGAGTAAGGGATTTTTTTGTGTTTTAGCGTTGCAGGAATGGTCGTTCGTGTTGCTGTGATGTTTTAGTTGTAGTGTGTGGCAAGTGTGGATCTAATAGCAAAGCATTTCAATCGAGGGTCTAACGTGCGCTAAAGGACGCTGTTAGGTCTCATATCACGTGATCTATAATCTAACAAATACTCACAAATATTGCAGACGCGCCTCCAGATGTAAATTAACTCTTGAATGGTGTAACAGTAAGAGGCGACCTTGTCTCATTGTTGACCTCTAAAGCACTGACTATATGATATATACCTCAGAAACCCTTTGAGATACCCTTGTATTCGACCACCCGGAATCAGTTTGCTAAAACTTTCAATCGTTAGCCGCAAAACTTACTTCACTGACTATGGGCGCGTTCTCAGGCAGTTCTAGTACGGAACTGCTAGAACTTGCGTTCGATTTATTTCTGTAACTGCACGTTTGAACTGATTCCGACAGTTCCGTCCGAAGAGCTTGAACTGCTAACTGACGGCGCGCTCTGTGGTGTGGAAGTTCGAGGCTACAATTGACACGCCCCGTTTTTTAAAATTTCCGGGAGAGTCATGGCGCACTACATGCGGACATCAATATACTGATAGTTTCGTGCGCTCTATCGCTCCGACAGAGAGTATGAAGACGTAATCTAGATCGTAAAAGAAGTGAGGACGGCAGCCGGATGTGATCAAGCCAATGTTTGACCGTTGTTGACTGAACTCGGGGGTGGGTGGGTGGGTGGGTGGGTGGGTGGGTGGGTGGGTGGGTGGGTGGGTGGGTGGGTGGGTGGGTGGATGGATATATTTCAGATATAACTAAACAGCCAAATATACAGAAATCACTGATATGCTAAACTAGAATGTAGACAGCTACAGTCACCAAACGTAATCCATACGTATAATAATTTACTAACTGTCAAAATTATGAAGCCCAAATAGACTGGGCATCCCAGTCTTGACCGTGATTGTATGGTCTCCTTGAGTTGGTAAGCCTGTCAATCTTCCTTAATATGGGTGGGTGGGTGGGTGGGTGGGTGGGTGGGTGGGGGGTCAAACGGATTTTACGCAAGAAAATGTAGCACAAACAGTATGCAACTTTAATCCGGAGCCTATAGCTTTACGTGTATCCGTTCTTTAAAATCTCAATATTAAAATCTTACTAGAAGGTTTTGGCTGGTGTAAAAATGTATCTAGATAATTGGTTGCATTTGAGACATTTCGTACGAAAAAGGCGGTACCTCGACTTGTCTTCGATGGTTCCAATGATACTCGATATGACACGTTGATAGTGTCGAATTCGAAAAGACATCGACCGCTCCACCCCAGACAGATGAAAAGACAGACAGACAGACAGAGAGACAACATTTACACAAACTAACTAAACAAACAAAACGAAAGACAGACATACAGCCATCAAACAAAGAGATAAACATACAGGCAGACATACATACATACATATAGACAGACAGAAATACAGACAGACAGACAGACAGACAGACAGATAGACAGACAGACAACATTTACACAAACTAACTAGACAAACAAACAAATAAACAAGTAAACAAACAGACAGACAACATTTACGCAAACTAACAAAAAAACACAAACAAACAAACAAACACAAAAAATAGATAAACTGACAAACAGACAACATTTACACAAACTAACGAAACAAACGAACAACAAACAAAAACAAACAGACAGACAGATAGACAGACAAACAGACAACATTTACACAACCTAACTAAACAAACAAACATACAAATAGACAGACAGACACACAAGCAACATTTACACAAGCTAACTAAACGCTTAACAAACAAATAAACAGACAAACAGACTGACAGCAACATTTACACAAACTAACAAAACAAACAAACAAACAAACGGACAGACAGATAGACAGACAAACAGACAACATTTACACAAACTAACTAAACAAACAAACATTTACACAAACTAACTAAACACTTAACAAACAACAGTTAAACAGACAGACAGACTGACAGCAACATTTACACAAACTAACTAAACATACATGCATACATACATACATACATACATACATACATACATACATACAGACAGACAGACAGACAGACCCCGGATGTGGATGGCGGGTCAACGTACTTGAATCGCTTGTTCGTTATTAGTAGTTTCTCTCTTTGACTTGCTTTTTTTTGCTCAATCCTTTTCGAACGTCGCTTCTTGAGAAGACAGCTTGTCTTAGCTCTTTATCGTTGCTTCTTTTGGGATTCTAGTCGCACGCGGTTTTCTCTTACTGATTTGGCTATGTCTCAATCATCTCAAGAAGAAGAACAATGCCCTATCTCTGATTGCGTCTTCACCGGAGCTCTGAGACGGGTTTTAGATCACTTACGTCAACATCATGACCCTATACCGCCGTACCGTCATCGTTCATCACGAATCACGACCTCATCCAGTGTCCCAAATGCTGCTGTTGGTTCAAACGCCTTCAACAACATTATTCTAAATGTAGCAATGCCTATGGAGCCTCTTCTCATCAGACCAATGCTGATTCTCAACCACTTCCGCAAAGGAATTGCATCACCTCCGGAAGAGATGGTGAGCTTCCGGTGTCTTGCCGTACTGCTCTGTCGACGAATAGCTTCTCAAAGAAATAGCAGAAGATATCTAAAGAAGCTGAAGCTTGGGATTTGATTTCTAGCTTGTCGATTAACACCATTCTACGTGCAAAACCACCCAGAACAGTCCAAAAATATCAGCGAGAATGGTTCTACAACCTCTAGGGAGAGGTGGAAAATCAAAGAAACGTGAAATTTTATTAATCTATGAAAAATTCTTAGATTACAAATGGGAAGAATTGCTACAGTTCAACACTCCAGACAACAAGGTTTTACATCAAAATCAAGGATCTTCACGGAAGAATGCAGCTACTCGACTAATAAGATGTGGCGAAATATCAAGAGCAGCAAAGATCCTCACGAGTCCTGGTTTAGCTCCAACATCACTTGATACCAGAGACAAGCTTACAGCTAAGCATCCGTGTCGGTCTGGAGATCTGGATGATAACATCAGTTCGAATGAAACTTTATTTCAGTTATCAAAAAAAGATTTGTTCAGCTCAATTCGCGGGTCTCCGCGAGGATCTGGATGCGGTCCATCAGGTTGGAGATATGAACACATTCGCCTCTTACTGGGAGCATGCTCTGTCAGTGACCATCTTTACAAAGCTTGCGCAGTCATTGCTAGGGGTCATTTGCCTCATTCAATATCATCTCTTCTCTCAGCTTCCAGACTCATAGCAGTACCCAAGAAAAATGGAGATGTACGGCCAATTGGTGTTGGTGAAGTTTTTCGTCGGATAACAGCTAAAGTTATATGCAATCAGCTAAAGAGCAATTTTGCTGATCATTTGTCACCACTTCAGCATGGTGTGGCAGTAGAGGGAGGATCAGAAATGTTGGTTCATCATATCCAATTAGCCCTTGAATCTAATCCCAGTTGGGCATTACTCAAAACTGATATGTCAAATGCATTCAATTCCGTTAATAGATCAAACCTACTACAGCAAGTAGAATCTTCTTTTCCTGAAATATTAAATCATGTCAAATAGATGTATGCAAATGTTGGTCATCTTGTTTACCAAATGGGAGAAGAAACAGTCCTCATCAACTCAGAAGAAGGAGTCCACCAAGGAGACCCGTTAGGTCCAGTTCTTTTCTCCCTCACAATGCATCCTGTCTTGAAGCAGTTACAACTACAGCACAACAAAGTTCAAGTACTAGCATATCTAGATGACATTTTTACTTGGTGAACCCGATGCAACCGTCAATGCAGCCTTACATCTGAATTCATCTCTTACTCCTCTTGGCTTATCAATATGTGATCAAAAATGTGAGCTGTTTACTCCTGACCCACTTAATACCAAACATTGCCAATTCCAAGTGACGAATCATGGGACTTTGGTCTTAGGCATTCCCGTGGGAAGTTCTTCCTTTGTCCTTTCCAAGTCTGAAGACATAGCTCACTCTGGTCAATCACTTTGCTCTGCTTTGTCTCAATTAGAAGATCCTCAGTCAGAATGCCTTCTACTACGTCATTGCCATGTTCCCAAGTTAAATTACTTGGCTAGGTCAGTATCACCATCTTTATTTCAGTCTGCAGCTGAAATACATGACAACATGACTCGAAGAACCTTTTGTAAAATATTGGGAGTGCCATCATTAGTCGATGAACGGTGGAAACAGGCAACACTTCCTATCAAATTAGGAGGATTTGGAATGACATCGGTCGATGCTATTGCTTCACTCGCGTTTTTAGGAGGATGGATGCATACTCTGTCAAACTTGCCTACTAGGTTCCCTCACTTGACTAACTTTGTATCACTCTTGCTTTCAACCGATAATATCTTGAAGATCTCTGCCGATATTCATCGAGCTGTCAAGTCTACTGGTTGTGATGATTGCCAACATTTAAGTGAGTTTGTCAAACAGCCCAAGAAGTTACAACAAAAACTATCTAGTCAACTACATGAGACAAACGCAAATTCCTGCCTGGAAACTTCGATTTCTCAATCAGATAGAGCTGCGGCTAAATTTAGATCAATAAGAGGTAAGGGAGCTGGGTCATGGCTGGAAGCCATTCTTACTGAAGAGATTCTTGCACTGAAACCCGACGAATTTCGTTTGGCAGCATCTCTGAGGTTGGACATACCTGCACCTTTTGTCAACTGGAACATCCAGTGTGAATGTGGCAAGTTGGCAGATGAATATCATCTTCTTACATGCAAACATGGAGGTGGGCCTGTGTGGCAACACGATGAAATTGTAAATGCATGGAGAACTTGTCTACATGAATTAAAGATTCATCACGAGAAAGAACCTCGACATTGTTACTCTGGAAATGAGAATAGACCAGACATAGTTGTGTATGACTCTGGGTGTAGCTATGACCTTGATGTGGCTATGGCTCATCCTTTCAGCCAAGACACTTTAAGGCAGGCAGCTTTAGAGGAAGGTTTTGCTGCAGCAAGAAGGGAGGAAAGGAAGATGATCAAATACGAAAAACAACAACTTGCTGGCAATACATCAAGCCTCAATTTCACTCCTCTGGTATTTGAACATTTTGGAACATGGGGATCAGAAGCTACCAACTATCTAAACAAACTAGCCAGAAGATCAAGGGACATTGAAGGCTATACAAATGAAGCTGACTTTAGAGGTTTTTGGAGAAACAATTCTCAATAATATTACAACGATGCAACGCTAGAGTCATCCTCCACAAGCTGACACGTGTCGTCCCTGGAGAAGAAGATGAGAACATACACAATAGAGACTACCAAAGCAGTTTGCATTAACTAAAGCTGAACTC
>CAXXBX010000119.1:0-20507 GCA_964274945.1 Dehalococcoidia bacterium
GCTCTCATGAGTCTGGTGACAAGGCTAGAGATTTCTACGTTAGGGACAAAATGTATAGCATTATGTATTTTATATATTTCTAGTCAAGACACCAAGAGTAACCGTATAGTCGTAGAATTGCGTATAATGAAAATATTTCAAAGCATCAACAAAGAACTCTGATTCGGCTGTAACACTAATGTATGCTGGGCATGCATACATGCACAGTCTTATTGGCAATCCCAGGCTGTCCATGATTGTCACAGTTACTTGATACGATCGCGATCATCAGAAAAGCGGTCGGACACAATGCTAAGTTGAGCGACACTCTTTATGTACACGGGCCAAAGCTGCAACAGCAATACTGAACACCTTATACAAATAAAAACGTAGCGGTCACAAGAGTGTGACCGTTTTTACAAATTGTCATTCACACAAAAACAAAGAAATCTAAATTAATAATATACTATTGAATTCTATACGTACAGTGTATCCTTGCTTAAGCGATCATTGTTAGTTGGTTTATTTATTGAGTGTTCCATTAATATCAAGTTTCGGCGATACTGATACCTTCGTTTTTTTAGCCATCGGCCAATACAGATAGTATCGCATACCAATAGAAATACAGACATTTCATTTCTTTGTTGTGGATTCCCCGAGATGATTGAAGTCGTTCAGCTGCCTCTTTTGCATCGCTTCGTTGAGCTGCTTGTCTAGACCACACCTCTTTTTGAATGGTCCGGTAACTATTACTTGTCAACGCAGAGGCGTAGCATTGCATGGGCTAGACACGGCTATAGCCCGTCATTTCAAGGCGTAGTCATTTCAACTGTTTTGCTGCCTTCAAATACGTACTACTTGTAAATGCACTGTAATCAAGTATCGAGATACCAATGTTCACGTGTGAGTCACATGTGTACGTAATATGAATTTGAATCTAATGAACTTTTAGTATGACTGCACTGTTGGCATGTTTTTCTACAATTAGCATGTAATTCTCGTGTGATTGTATAATATCCAATGAGAAGTGGACGTGTCAATTAGCATCGTGAAGTCTATGCCCATATTGTTAGACGTCACTCTACGCCCCTATGTCTGGCACTATCTCAACGTGCTCTACTATCATTTGAGGTTTTGTAAGTTCTTGAGATTTTTCCACTTCTCGAAACGTTTTCTGCGCCTATTTCACACGAAGTCTTACTATTGTCTACTGAAAAGACATGGCAGTGGCATGAGTCGATATTTAATAGACATGTACGACCATTATTACCAAAATATCAATTTGTTAATGAATCTGAGTGCTAGTAGTTTTAGGTAGAAGGCAGCAATGTTTTGGAGTAGAAAATATATCGTGCATTGCAATGGCAACATGAATTCGAACTCATTAAAAGTTCAACAAAACGAGAGCAATCGCGCATGCATCACAAGACCAACAAACCTGCACTTGCAATATAACAATATATTTTAAACTAAAATTATATAATGACATGGATGTGCACAATAGGTTATTTTAGAAGTAATTTCAAATATGCGTGTTGATAATGTAATTTGACACTCATCAGGTAATCGCGCACTTGCTAGCCAGATAAGATAAACAGCAATGGCAATTAAAAAGGGGAATGGTAGATATTTAAATCAATACTACTACAAACAGCTGACCGTGACTTGTAGAGTCCGTTCGCTTGCCGGTGAGTAAGTGCCTTTCTACTTAGTGCAGACAGCGCATGTCAGCTCGCGCCCACTCACGTACGGACCACATTGAAGATGACCACCACATACTCCATCAACGAAGTACAAAAGCATGCCGTTGTTGCTAGTAACGGTGCCTGGTACAGCCTCTGCGTCACGGTCAATGCAAAGATACTCGTAGGTGTGAGAATGACCGTGATGCGCGGTCATTAGATATCCTGAATACTCTTTCTGCCATTGAGTAGGACATTCATTTCTTGCAGGAATCATAATTTTCGTGCTTTTGAAATCAACATTGCAAACAGCACATGGAACGTCGTCGTTTGGTTGAACTCCAGGAAAAGGATTGAAGCTGTACACTTCATACTCGGCGTTGTACATGTACGCAACACTGTGGCTTCCGGTGTAGTACTTGTCATAGATGGGATTGTCAGGCAAACATTGCGCATTAGATCCGCTTCCTCCATGATTATAATGTCCACCACCAACTCGTCCTTTGTACACCAGATTTGCATGTGCCGGACAAGACGTGCGTCCCCACCTCGTGTACGTTACAGATGTCGTAGAATTAGATGGATCTAGAGAGAGTATATTAACTGGTACGTAGTGGTTTCATTGTCATCTTGGCCACTACCAATGTGCTTTCGTATGTAGTGACTTTCATCGTCGCATCGACTGCACGAATCTCTACCGGGTAGTCCAGCAGGTCCTATATACAAAACAAATCTAACTCTTAAATTATCAGTTAATTTTGATTCAAGAGCTAAATTATCAACATGATAGAGAATCTGATGTACAAAAGCTACGAGATGGACTCTTAATCAGCTATACATGCAATTCTCAGCTACGGTTCCAACAAAACCAATCTGTCTTGCAAGGCATGCAGGTGTATGAATTGAACAATGTTAATTAGATAATATATATTATATATTACTAATACGAAATTGATTACTTCCTTTACACAGAGTTTGGGCTAAAACCTTTAAGTAATTTTATATATGTATTAATTAATTAATTATTAATTTAGATATTACTTCATCCCTACAAGTTTACGCGCATGTACACGACACCCCTAGTGCTATTATGCAAGCGTTGATTTCCTCCTTTATATTTTGCAGACGGAAATAAAGATATGTCCTAAGTAGAAACATTCTTCATTCCTTACAAAACCTGAACATACATACAGTACCTGGAATACCGTCTCGTCCGTCACGTCCAGGAAGACCAGATGGGCCATCAGCACCTGCAAATATCAAAACTTAACACTATAACGGTACCAAGTTCGTCATTTAATATATCTTAGTTCAATTGTATGCGTCGTGAATTGCAGGACCTCTTTTTGACGCTGTCAACAGTTTAATTTCTTGCTCCATATCAGCAATCTAAAAGTAAGCAAGACATTTCTAATTGCATACAGACATAATTTTACATGACACACTCTTAAAAAGTGCTGCTTTCCAAACCCATACGTAATAGTTCTAGGGACCCAACAGCATAGAAGTAGGCAAATGGTTCCGAGCATGCTGCAGTCAGTTAGCAACTTTAAGTGTGTGTGTGTGTGTGTGTGTGTGTGTGTGTGTGTGTGTGTGTGTGTGTGTGTGTGTGTGTGCGTGAGTGTGTGTGTGTGTGTGTGTGTGTGTGTGTGTGTGTGTGTGTGTTTTGTGTGTGACTAAACTTAAGAATTTGTATCTATTACATTACTATCAGCTAAATATTAGACTGCCGTTTATCGATAAGTTTTAGTAGTCATAAATACAGCTACATGCATTAGCTATACAACATCTGATAATGGAGCACATGTGCAGGACTGACAATTCGAAATGTTGAGGCCAACGTCACATGATAATGTTAAGGTCCTCGCATCCTGTAATATAGTCCCATGTTTCTTAAATTCGTCTGAGTAGCTGCGCAAAAGGTAAACCGTATCAATGCAGCAATAGTTCTATTTACAATGATCATAAAAATACATGAAGATGATGATCCAAACACAGTGTTACACACTACTCAGAATTGCTTGCATAATTGCACCTCATATCCTGGGCACTTGCGCAGAACGTTTTACCCATAGTGCGCTAACCTACATGCAGACACGGATCTATGGGGTGGCCCACAGATCTATGCCCGACTCTATGTAAGGAGTAGTCGGTCCACGGACCTACGGAGTGGTCCCGGATCTATTTGGTGGCCTGCACATCTATTGGGTGGTCCAACCAGCCCAAGCTTCCTCCACAGCCGTTCTCATATCACTAACCGATTCATATAATTTGTACTAGCTATTGATGCATGCTCTAGCATCAGAAGATAATTATGCATGCATGCAGCTTGCAGAAAAGATGAAGTAAATAAACCACATAATTGAAGATAGCGTGCAGTACACTCTGACAACTCCAGCGATCCTTAGACCATCAATATTTACTAAACTTGAGTTTAGACTTTACATATTTAAATGTAAAGTAACGAATGTTTTATTTTTATTTTTTGGCAACTGTAAAAAATACCCAACCTTAAACGACAGCTTCCAATAATTCTCGATAATCAATATCAACTCCAAAGGCAAAATTTACTCAACAACAGAATTGGTGGCTCTAGTAATATTGAAGAAGTTCTTAGTGAAAACCGTCCAAGCACATACCTTGAGTCTTGCTGGCAGTTCAATGTTTCCCAACGTTATCCGGTTCTGTGTAGGACACCGTACAAGAAGTCGCAATAAGACGCGGCGGTAGGGTCTGGCTACGCGAGACTAGTCGCATATTTGAAATAACCTTTTACCAAAAACCGAACAAAATGGCACCGTTATCAGTATTTGCAATATCTCACGACTATTTGAATTGTGTTAGTACTGCTGTTTTTTCTAGCTTCAATCGAGAAAGTCAATTCTGACGAATCAGTTGTTGCTACAACGCCTATTTGTGTCTGAAAACACCGCCTCACTGCCTTTTGGCAAACCTTAGCTATCTATGCCTGCCTGTGTACATACGTGCACTGTCTAGATGCCACGTCCGTCACGTGCAACTTACCTTCCTTTCAAGCCTGTTGACTTTCTGCTGCAACTGACTGTTTTGGGCGGTTACTCGGAGAACCAATAAAAGCAAGCAAGCTGACACAGCCGTTCTCATTATGCCTCGTACAAATTGACAAATCTACGACCTCGTAAGTTTATATCAACTAAGACTAAACCATACTGTGCTAGTAAAACATCATGTTTCAGTTTGATAATGATAAAATATTAGGCGTTCATTATTGATCGGGTAAACATCTAATATCAAGCAGCTTTAATACTAAAAATTCTCATGCAAGACTTAATTAATCAAATATAATAAAAATACTTTGCCTAATAATCACCTAATAATTATTTGAAATAATACCGGTAAGATAAAATTAATAAATAAATATAAAAAACAAAATAAATATAAATGTATTTAAATGTATTATTTTGACATTAAAAAGTTGTTTCACCACATCCCTTGTACAGTCCTGGTTGATGGGTATACTAACTGACAATTCAATGCCATGGTTGTTGTCGTCATGGAAACCAAGCCAAACTTGACTCAAGATTGGCCACAGAGTTGGGTTTCTGTTAAAAACAATATAAAGTAAAGTAGAGTCTTATTCATGTTGCCTTCAGCAGCAGTGATTGTCTCTCAATACCACTCCCACGTGTGTCTCCGTGTGTCACATGTACTGATGCAGAATTGATCAATTCCATTCCCTATACCAGTATATATACCTTTAAGCTCAATATTTTACAATCATTCAAATTTCCTCTTGAATATTGTTGCAATGCAAGAATTAGTTTTTTGAAACAACATAAACATTATTAACAAGTCGTGTCCACAACTATCAATACTTTGATTGTACTACATACATATCGTTTGCAAACAAATGCAACATGTTTAGTGGTCTGTGTATGATATTACACTGCATGTAGGTTGTGAAAAATGGGGCCTTTTTGATTTAATCAATAAAACATTTTATATTTTTAATAGTCATTGGTCTCGTTTGCAGAACAGATGCTCAAGGAATGGCACATCAGTGAGCCTTCTGCTGTAGCTCTCAATATAGCCGCCAAAGACTAGTTACCAGAAATTCAAAGAAGACGTTTATAAATCGTCGCCACCGTATTACATCATCATTGCTTTGCTGCCATGTGATAGGCTTTGGGCTTGGCTTGCAAAGACACTAGAGCCTTTTGCCACTGAATCCAATCTTTACGCTTTTTGGATAACTGGAAACATCTGTACACATGATCACTGGAATACTTTTGTGAACCACTGTGCTTTAAATTTAGTGTTTAAATGTTTTTAAATATCTAAGTTTCTATATGACTGCATACCTTGTTATTATTATTATTATTATAGTTGTTGTTGTTGTTGTTGTTGTTGTTGTTGTTGTGTAAGGTAACTTTCTCTCTTTCTTAAGATTTGAATACAAAAAGCTCTTGAAGTGTTTCGTAAAAGAATGGAGCACGAAGCAAACTTTTTTAGTCAGCCTTTCATGCAAATGCTTGATAAAGATCTGGTGACGTCAAACTGTCACAGGGTGACTCTCAGTATTTGTTCGTATATTGCTGATGCATTAGCGTTCTAGATCAACTGTTTGTGTCTCATTTGCAATAATGAATTCCATCTTGTGCTAATTCATATTTGCAAAAATATTTAATGTAGCGGCAGTATTCTTCTGAATGCATACACAATACCTATTGAAACAATCATTTTGGGTATTTTGCAAACTAGTAAATAACGTTATCTTTATCAAATTCGTGAGGTTCTGTAATGACGTCAATATCCCTTGGGATATGGACTTCACGTTGACAAAAAGATACATAGTTTTTACTTTAGCAATAACATGACTAACTTAATTAACTTCGGGAACCGGACACTGCCAAGCTTACGTGAGTCTGGGGACGACGCTAGAGTTTTCTACGTTATGGACGAAAATGTATAGCATTATGTATTGCTAGTCAAGACAACAAGAATAACCGTATAGTCGAAAAATTGTGTATAATAAAAAAATTTCAGAGTATCAACAAAGAACTCTGATTCGACAATTACCGTGTAGCTTCTCGTGTGATAGTATAATATCCAATGAGAAGTGGACGTGTCAATTAGCACAGTGAAGTCTCTTCCCCACACATTGTTAGACGTCACTCTACGCCCCCAGGCCTGGTACGGACTCAACGTGGTCTACTATGATGTAAGGCTTTGTAACTTCTTGATCTTTTCCCACTTGTAGAAACGTTTTCTGCGCATATTTAAGTCTTACTGTTGTTTACTGGAAAGACATGCTAGTGGCATGAGTCGATTTTAATAAAAATGTACGACTATTATTACCAGATTATTAATTTGTTAATGGGACTGACTGCTAGTACTTTTAGAAATATGGCAGCAATGTTTTGGAGTAGAAAATATATCATGTATTGCGATTGCATGATGAATTCAAACTCATAAAAGTTCAACAAAACGAGCCCAACCCGCCAAGCATAAATATTAACAAACCCGCAGCTATAATACACTTTAATAATATTATAGACTAAAATTCTAGGCTGGCATTATATGCACGATATGTTACAATAATAATGTCGACTTCTACGCTTGCTGATAAATCGACGACTTGATATTTCTGAGGCAATCGTAAACTTTAGTACTAGCCAGATACGAGAAACAGCAATTGCAAAGCAGCGTGAAAGGATTAGATATTTAGAATAATACTAACACAAACAGCTGGTAAAGTCTAGTCTGTTCGCTTGCCGGTGAGAAAGTGCTCTCTACTTAGTACAGACTGCGCATGTCAGCTCGCGGCCAATCACGTACGGACCACATAGAAGATGACCACCACATACTCCTTCAACGAAGAACAAAGACATGCCGTCGTTATTAGCAATGGTGCCTGGTATACCTTCTGCGTCACGGTCAATGCAAAGATACTCGTAATTGTGAGGGTTACCGTAATAGTCTGTCATGAGATATCCTGAATACTCTTTCTGCCATTGGACAGGACATCGATTCCTTGCGGGAATCATAATTTTCGTACTTTTGAAATCAACATTGCAAACAGCACATGGAACGTCGTCTTCCGGTTGAACTCCAGGAAAAGGATTGAAGCTGTACACTTCATACTCGGCGTTGTACATGTACGCAACACTGTGGCTTCCAGTGTAGTACTTGTCATAGATGGGGTTTTCAGGCAAACATTGAGCATTGGATCCGCTTCCTCCTTGATTATAATGTCCACCACCAACTCGTCCTTTGTACACTAGATTTGCATGTGCCGGACAAGACGTGCGTCCCCACCTTGTGTACGTTACAGATGTCGTAGTATTAGATGGATCTAAAGAGAGTATTAGCTGGTAGTAAGTAGTATTATTGTCATTTTGGCCATTACCAGTGTGCTATCGTATGTAGAGACTTTCATCGTCGCATCGACTACACGAATCTCGACCGGGTAGCCCAGCAAGGCCTACAAAATCAAATTTAATTTTTACATTTTAACCAATTTTGGTCACATGCAGTTGCAGGTTGAGTTTCAAGTATATACTTCATGTCAATTTACTAATTAAATTAAATTATTTAAATATTTTTTAGAATTTTCTTTATATACGAACTTGTAAACAACTTTAAACTTTGCCCGGGTTATAAGACTTTCGTAAACGCCCAGATTAATACCCTTATCACAATTTGCTTGTAATACTAACGTGTGGATAATGCAAATTAAGAGAGGCTTCAAACTAATCGAAAGTCAACTCTGACCTGCACAATCTCAGAAAAGTAATCGGGTAACACGAAGATATTTACTTAATTGAAATATGAAATCTAATTGGACCCAATAGAAGTAACTAATTCGGAACTAGTTACTTAAAATAATTAATAATTTTGACAATTTTTGACTAACAACACCATTTTATAACTATATTTACTTTTGCATCAGGGTTGAAAAGATGCACATGATAAATATGAATACACTATAAAGTACATGTATTATTCACTTATTCGTTCCTTTGTTTGTTCGTTCGTCAGTCATACGAGCCATCACCTCATTAGGTGGCTATACTAGAAATTTCCAACGCGCCTTCTTCACTAGACAGCAGTTCATTCAAATACCTGAAATACATGCATCTCCCAAAATGATGCATTGCACAGTCAGAACTCAAGATGAAGTCATGCATTCCCTTCTTACCTTCCAGTAAGAATACCACCAGACTTCTCTAAAGACTTCCTCTCTACGTCGGTCATTCCCCAGACGACGCACATTCTAGGAAGTATTCAGGACGTGCAAACCAAACCATTTGGTAAGTGCGTATACCACACACAACACATAGAATCGATATCGTACTACGCACGCAAGTTTGTACCCACAGTTCACGTCTGTCAAGTCTCAATGTTACATTAACACTCAAAATGACGTGGCAGAGTCACGACAGAGATAAGAAGAAGGTTGTTCGTGTCTGCAAAAGACGCAAAACACACAGGAGCCGCCGGTTCCTAATAAGGCCTTACCTAATTCGATACATCGCTGATGCTAGTAAAACTTCGAAAAGAAAATTTGCTGCTTTCCCTCTAGATTCATGCCGTTAATAACTCCAAGACATCAAAGTAGCACCCTAGTGTCCACGTAAGACGTGCGTGATGACTTCTAGTGCGACGCCCACAAAAAAATAGTTTATATCTTTCTCGGTAACTTAGAAATCCAAACCTATCAAGAACTAGGACTACTTAAATTCACCGCGCCACCAAAGCGGCTCTCAGTCCACGGAGGTCTGCAACCAACCCTGTACTGCTGGAGTTCGCAGCCAGAGACCAAGTCGACGGTCCATCCGAATGCAACGTTGCAGAAAAGCTCTTTTAACAAAGTATGGATCTCGCCCGCAAAGCACTCGACACACAATTCGTTCAAGGCATCAAGGCAGGCACGCTCGATCCCACAGTTTATGGAGGATACACAGTTCAAGATGCAGCCTACGTCTATAACGGTCAAATCTGTGTCTATGTCGTCTAGGGCACATAATCAGTATGGTTATTTTTCGTAACAGGGCAGATCTGTTTGTAAAACTAAATAATTAAGCTGCAGAACGGGATCTTTGTGATCTGGCCAATTTTGCACAACATGAAGCCAAGGTTGTTGATCGTTAATGTTAAATTTAAATTTTTGGTATTAATTAATAATCAGCGTTTGCACATTTAGTTATATTATTTGTAATAAAATCTGTTTTTGAAATTCTTTAGTAGCATCGGAGACTGATTTACCTAGATTTTAAATATAACATGTTTAGTTGTCTGCGCGTGATCTTACACTGCATGTAAGTTATGAAAAATGTGTGCTTTTTTGACTTAATCAATAGAAACATTTTCTATTTGTTAATAGTCATGGGGCTCGTTTGCACAAGAGATGCTCAAAGACTGGCACATCAGTGAGCCTTCGGCAGTAGCTCTCAATAAAGCCGCCAAAGTTTACCAGAAATTCAAAGAAGACGTTTTTGAATCGTCGCCGCCGTTTTACATGATTATTGCTTTGCTGCCTTGTAATAGGCTTTGGGCTTGCCTTGCAAAGACACTAAAGCCTTTTGCCACTAAATTCAATCTTTATGCTTTTTGGATAACTGGAAACGTCAGTACAAATGACCACTGGAATAATTATGTGAACCACCATGCTTCAAAGTTAGTGTTTTGTGTTTTCAATTATCTGTTTTTATATGATTGCGCACATTGTTGGTATTGTTGTTGTGGTGGTTGTTGTTATTGTTGTTGTTTTGTAAGGTAACTTCCTCTTTTCTTAAGATTTGATTGCAAAAAAGCTCTTGAAGTGTTTCGTAAAGGAATCGAGCACGAAGTAGAGTCTTTTCAGTCAGCCTTTGATGCAAATGCTTGATGAAGAGCTGGCGACGTCAAACTGTGACAGAGTAACTCTCAGTAGTTGTTGCTATATTGCTGATGCATTAGCGGTCTAGGTCAACTGTTCGTGTCTTATTTGCTATAATGAATTGCATCTTGTGCTAATTCATATTTGCAAAAATATTTAATGAAGCTGCATTATTCTACTGATTGCATGCACAATTCATGTAAAAGCAATCATTTTAATCCGTATTTTGCAAACTATTAACGTGATCTTTATCAAATTCGTGAGGTTCTCTAATGACGCCAATATTCCTTAAAATCTGGACTTTATGTTGACAACAAGATAAATGGTTTTTACTTTAACAACAACATAGCTAACTTAATTAACTTAAGGAAGCGGACACTGCCAAGCTCTCATGAGTCTGGGGACAAGGCTAGAGTTTTCTACGTTAGGGACAAAAATGTATAGCATTGTGTATTTTATATATTTCTAGTCAAGACACCAAGAGTAACCGTATAGTCGATAAATTGCGTATAATTAAAATATTTCAGAGTGTCAACAAAGAACTCTGATTCGGCTGTATCACTAATGTATGCTGTGCATGCATGCATGCACAGTCTTATTGGCAATCCCAGACTGTCCATGATTGTCACAGTTACTTGGTAGGATTGCCAACAGCAGAAAAGCGGTCGGACACAATGCTAAGTTGAGCGATACTCTTTATGTACACGGGCTAAACTGCAACAGCAATACTGAACACCTTATGCAAATCAAATCGTACCGGTCGCAAGAGTGTGGCCGCTTTTACAAATAGTCCTTCACACAAAAATAAAGAAGTATAAATTAATATACTATTGGATTCTATATGTACAGTGTATCCTTGTTTAAGCGATCATTGTTAGTTGGTTTATTTATTGATAGTGTTCCATCAATATCAAATTTTGGCGATACCGATAGCTTGGTCTTTTTAGCCATCGGCCGATACCGATAGTATCGCATACCAATAGAAATACAAACATTTCATTTCTTTGTTGTGGATTCCCCGAGATGATTGAAGTCGTTATGCTGCCTCTTTTGCATCGCTTCGTTGAGCTGCTTGTCTAGACCACACCTCTTTTTGAATTGTCCGGTAACTATTACTTGTCAACGCAGGGGCGTAGTATTGCATGGGCTAGACACGGCTATAGCCCGTCATTTGAAGGCGTGGTCATGTAAACTGTTGTGTTGTCTTCTAATTCATACTGCTTGTAAATGCGCTCTAATCAAGTATCGAGATACCAGCGCTCACGTGTGAGTCACATGTGTACGTAATATGAATTTGAATCTAATGAACTTTTAGTACGACTACACTGTTGGCATGATTTTTTACAATTAGCATGTAACTTTGCGTGTGATTGTATAATATCCAATGAGAAGTGGACGTGTCAATTAGCATCGTGATCTCTATCCACCATATTCTTAGACGTCACTCTACGCCCCTAGGTCTGGCACTATCCCAACGTGCTCTACTATGATTTGAGGTATTGCAAGTTCTTGAGATTTTTCCACTTCTCGAAATGTTTTCTGCGTCCATTTTACGCGAAGCCTTACTGTTGTCTACTGAAAAGGCATGCCAGTGGCATGAGTCGATTTTAATAGACATGTACGACTATTATTACCAAAATATCAATTTGTTAATGAATCTGAGTGCTAGTACTTTTAGGTAGAAGGCAGCAATGTTTCGGAGTAGAAAATACATCGTGCACTGCAATGGCATCATGAATTCGAACTCATTAAAAGTTCAACAACACGAGAGCAATCGCGCATGCATCACAAGACCAACAAACCTGCACTTGCAATATAACAATATATTTACATTAAAATTATATAATAACATGGATGTGCACAATAGGTTATTTTAGGAGTAATTTCAAATATGCGTGTTGATAATGTAATTTGACACTCTTCAGGCAATCGTGCACATACTAGCCAGATAAGATAAACAGCAATTGCAATTAAAAAGGGAAATGGTAGATATTTAAATCAATACTAATACAAACAGCTGACCGTGACTTGTAGAGTCTGTTCGCTTGCCGGTGAGTAAGTGCCTTTCTACTTAGTGCAGACAGCGCATGTCAGCTCGCGCCCATTCACGTACGGACCACATTGAAGATGACCATCACATACTCCTTCAACGAAGAACAAAAGCATGCCGTTGTTGTTAGCAACGATACCTGGTACTGCCTCCGCGTCACGGTCAATGCAAAGATACTCGTAAGTGTGAGGGTGATTGTAATGCTCGGTCATGAGATATCCTGAATACTCTCTCTGCCATTGAGGAGGACATTCATTTCTTGCGGGAATCATAATTTTCGTACTTTTGAAATCAACATTGCAAACAGCACATGGAACGTCGTCTTCAGGTTGAACTCCAGGAAAGGGATTGAAGCTGAACACTTGATACTCGGCGTTGTACATGTACGCAACACTGTGGCTTCCTGTGTAGTACTTGTCATAGATGGGATTGTCAGGCAAACATTGCGCATTAGATCCGCTTCCTCCATGATTATAATATCCGCCACCAACTCGTCCTTTGTACACCAGATTTGCATGTGCCGGACAAGACGTGCGTCCCCACCTCGTGTACGTTACAGATGTCGTAGAATTAGATGGATCTAGAGAGAGTATATTAACTGGTACGTAGTGGTTTCATTGTCATCTTGGCCACTACCAATGTGCTTTCGTATGTAGTGACTTTCATCGTCGCATCGACTGCACGAATCTCTACCGGGTAGTCCAGCAGGTCCTATATACAAAACAAATCTAACTCTTAAATTATCAGTTAATTTTGATTCAAGAGCTAAATTATCAACAAGTTGGAGAATCTGATGTACAAAAACTACAAGATGGACTCTTAATCAGCTATACATGCAATTCTCAGCTACGGTTCCAACAAAACCAATCTGTCTTGCAAGGCATGCAGGAGTATGAATTGTACAATGTTAGTTAGATAATATATATTATATATTACTAATACGAAATTGATACTTCCTTTACACAGAGTTTGGGCTAAAACCTTTAAGTAATTTTATATATGTATTAATTAATTAATTATTAATTTAGATATTACTTCATCCCTACAATTTTACGCGCATGTACACGACACCCCTGGTGCTATTATGCAAGCGTTGATTTCCTCCTTTATATTTTGCAGACGGGAATAAAGATATGTCCTAAGTAGAAACATTCTTCATTCCTTACAAAACCTGAACATACAGTACCTGGAATACCGTCTCGTCCGTTACGTCCAGGAAGACCAGATGGGCCATCAGCACCTGCAAATATCAAAACTTAACACTATAACGGTACCAAGTTCGTCATTTAATATATCTTAGTTCAACTGTATGCGTCGTGAATTGCAGGACCTCTTTTTGATGCTGTCAACAGTTTAATTTCTTGCTCCATATCAGCAATCTAAAAGTAAGCAAGACATTTCTAATTGCATACAGACATAATTTTACATGACACACTCTTAAAAAGTGCTGCTTTCCAAATCCATACGTAATAGTTCTAGGGACCCAACAGCATTGAAGTAGACAAATGGTTCCGAGCATGCTGCAGTCAGTTAGCAACTTTAAGTGTGTGTGTGTGTGTGTGTGTGTGTGTGTGTGTGTGTGTGTGTGTGTGTGTGTGTGTGTGTGTGTGTTTTGTGTGTGACTAAACTTAAGAATTTGTATCTATTACATTACTATCAGCTAAATATTAGACTGCCGTTTATCAATAAGTTTTAGTAGTCATAAATACAGCTACATGCATTAGCTATACAACATCTGATAATGGAGCACATGTGCAGGACTGACAATTCGAAATGTTGAGGCCAACGTCACATGATAATGTTAAGGTCCTCGCACCCTGTAATATAGTCCCATGTTCCTTAAATTCGTCTGAGTAGCTGCGCAAAAGGTAAACCGTATCAATGCAGCAATAGTTCTATTTACAATGATCATAAAAATACATGCAGATGACCCAAACACAGTGTTACACACTACTCAGAATTGCTTGCATAATTGCACCTCATATCCTGGGCACTTGTGCAGAACGTTTTACCCACAGTGCGCTAACCTACATGCAGGCACGGATCTATGGTGTGGCCCACAGATCTATGCCAGACTCTATATACGGAGTAGTCGGTCCATGGGCCTACCAAGTGTTCCCGAATCTATTTGGTAGCCTACACATCTATTGAGTAGCCCAATCAGCCGGAGCTTCCTCCACAGCCGTTCTCATTTCACTAATTGATTTATAAATTTTTAATAGCTATTAATTCATGCTGTAGCATCAGAAGATACTTGTGCATGCATGCAGCATGCAGATAAGATAAAGTAAAAAAAAACCCATAAATTTGAATACCAAATTAAAGATAGCGTCCAGCTAGTACACTTTGACAACTCCAGCGATCCTTAGACAATCAATATTTACTAAACTTGAGTTTAGATTTTACATATTTAAATGTAAAGTAAAGAAGGTTTTATTTTAATTTTTTGGCAACTGTCAAATATACCCAACCTTCAACGACAGCTTCCAATAATTCTCGATAATCAATATCAACTCCACAGGCAAAATTTACTCAACAACTGAATGGGTAGCTCTAATAATATTAAGAAGTTCTTAGTGAAAACAGTCCAAGCACATTCCTTGAGTCTTGCTGGCAGTTCAATGTTTCCCAACGTCATCCGGTTCTGTGTAGGACACAGTACGGGGAAGTCACAACATGACGCGGCGGTAGGGTCTGGCTACGCGAGACTAGTCGCCTATATTTGAAATGACCTTTTACCAAAAACCGAACAAAATGGCACCGTTATCAGTATTTCCAATATCTCACGACTATTTGAATTGTGCTAGCACTGCTGCTTTTTGTAGCTTCAATCGAGAAAGTGGTCAATTTTGACCAATCACGTGATGCTACCACGCCTATTTGTGTCTGTCCTACGCGAGGACACCGCCTCACTGCCTTTTGGCAATCATGAGCTATGTATACCTGCCTGTGTACATACGTGAACTGTCTAGATGCCACGTCCGTCACGTGCAGCTTACCTTCCTTTCAAGCCGGTTGACTTTCTGCTGCAACTGACTGTTTTGGGCTGTTACTTGGAGAACGAATAAAAGGAAGCAAGCTGACACAGTCGTTCCCATTATGCTTCCTACTAATTCACAAGTGTAGGACTTCGTATGTTAATATCAACTAAGATTATTAACAATACTGTGCTAATACAACATCATGTTTCAGTTTGATAATGATAAAATAATACGTTTTATTATGATCAGGTAAACATCTAATATCAAGCAGCTTTAATACTAAAAAATCTTATACAAGAATTAATTAATCACTTAAAAATAAAAATGCATTGCTTAATAATTACCTAATAATCAATTAAAATAATACCGTTAAGATAAAATTAATAAACAAATTAAAAAACAAAATAAATATAAATAAATTTAAGATATGTTATTTTGACATTAAAGAGTTGTTTCTCCACGTCTCTTGTAGACTCATTGTAATGTACTTGGTTACGTGCAGCAACAACTCAACGATATGTATTGGCTACCAGATAGAGCGAACTAAGAACACAAGCTGGCGCGTCTACTCTACACTAAATCGAGTCTGCGCGTATGCCGTAACGCGCGCTACATGTACACTACGACATACATTACATCTCTCTTCCTTTACTAGAGTTGTACAGTCACAGGTCCAGCTTCTTAGGCTTTCGGATATTTCTGCCAGAACGAGTCACTGGAGTTGTATTTCGGTCAGAGCTCTCCTCCATTTCGCTGACTGCTGCTTTGGGTGTATCCGGTAGAGGTGAGGCTATATTGTCCGAGTTTAGACTGTTGTATCCGGTTGTAAAATCGAGCATGGACGTGTCATTGACAAGAGAACTGGCTTCTGGGTACGGTCGAAGATGTCTTCGATTCCGTCTGTACTTTCTTCCACTCTTCGGACATTCTACAACAAAAGATCGTGGTGACTTGTGTTGTTGGTCGACCTTGGCTGGGAGCCAAGCGTTTGATTCCGGCAGTGGTGCCATCCTTACTGCGTCTTCGGGTCGTAGAGATGGTAATGGTTTCACTCCTGGTCTGGAATCATAGTAATGCTTTTGTTTCACCTTCTCCATCTGGAAGTGTCTCTGAACAGACTCTCTGTTGTAGGAGGTATGTTCTAGTAGCTTTCTGGATGAGGGAAGTGTGTTACGAGGACGTCTTCCCATGAGCAGTTGAGCAGGTGACAGGTTGATGCCTTCTAACGGGGTTGTTCTATAGTCCAAAAGGGCTTTCTGCTTGTCTTTGACTTTCTTCCAGAGGCGTTTCACTGTCTGTATTCCTCTCTCCGCCTCACCATTGCTCTGCGGGAAGTGAGGACTGCTAGTTATGTGGTCGACACCGTATTCCTTGCAGAATTGTTGGAAGTCTGATGAGCTGAATTGCGGACCATTGTCACTCCTGCATTTCTCTGGAATGCCGTGTCTACAAAACTGGTTCTTCAGCGCTTGGATTGTGGAGGACGTGGTCTGGTCTTGCAGCTCATCCACTTCAATGAATTTTGAGTAGTAATCTACCAGTATGAGATAGTGTTTGGACTCAAAATGGAAAAGGTCAATTCCCACTTCAATAAATGGCAGGTCTGGGACTGGTGTTGGCATGAGAGGTTCTGGTGGTAGTCTGTTTTGGTACTCCGCGCAGCGGTCACATCTCCGTACAGTGTCTTCTATCTGGGCGTTCATGGCTGGCCAGTACATTACCTCTCTGGCGCGTTGTTTGCATTTTACTACTCCAAGGTGTGACTCATGAAGTAGTTTCAGCATTTGGGAACGAAGGCTCGGCGGGATTACTATCCTTGTACCCTTGAAGATGATGCCATCTTGTACTACTAATTGGTCTCGTGAGTCCCAGTACGGCCGTGCTGTAATGTGGACGTCCTCCCGCCGTTCTGGCCAGCCTGAGAGGATAACAAAGTGGAGGTTCTTCAGTTCTGTAGACGTCGCTTGTTGGATCTCCGAATGTTTGGTACCCGTGATTGGCACAAATTTGAGTGTGTTGATGTATTCGAGGTCGTCATTGTTTCCGGGTTCTTCACCTGGGATGTAAGCTCTCGAGAGGGTGTCTGCTAGTTGCATGTCTTTCCCTTTTCGGTAGGTGACAGTCAAGTCATACCATTGAAGCTTGAGCATCATCCTCTGCAGTCTCATTGGTGCCGACAGTATGGGCTTCAGGAAAATGCTTTCCAGAGGTTTGTGATCATTGTATACTTGTACGTGTCTTCCGAAGACATAGTGATGAAACTTTGTGGTTGCATGGACAATCGAGAGCATTTCCTTCTCAATTTGAGCATACCTCGACTCAGTAGCCGTCATTGATCTTGATGAGTAAGCTACTGGCCTGCCGTCTTGGAGTAATACCCCCCTACGCCTGTGCTGCTCGCATCGCATTGTATCTCTACTGCTTTCCGAGTATCATAGTAAGCTAACACTGGTGCATGGGTACACAGCTCCTTCAGCTTCTGAAAGCTTGCTTTGTGTTCATGTTGCCATTCGAACTTCACATCTGTCTTCAGAAGTAATCTCAGCGGCTTGTCCACATCGCTTAGGTTTGGAATGAATTTTGCCAAGTAAGTGACGAAGCCTAGAAACCTTTTGACGTCACTTTGATCCTGGGGATCCGGCATCTCAGCTACTGCCTTTATCTTTTCTGGATCTGGCTTTAGCCCTTCGGCTGTGATGAAATGTCCGATGTATCGAACTGATGGTTGTCGTATGTGACATTTCTCGTAGTTGAGGCGTAAATTGTAGCTGGTGGCTCGTTCGATTACTTGGTGGAGTATCTGGTCATGATGTTTCATATCCCGGCCAGCTATCAATATGTCATCCATGATGGCGGTTGCCCCTTCGATACCTTCCAGCATCTGGTCCATGATTCTCTGGTAAATTTCGGGAGCACACTTTAGTCCAAAAGGCAGACGTAGCCACCGGTACCTCCCCATGGGGGTGTTGAATGTAGTTAGCATTGATGACTCGTGGTCCAATTTGATTTGCAGGAATCCAGACTTCGCGTCTAGGACTGAGAAGACTTTTGCGTTTGGAATGTTGCTGACGATTTCCTCAATTGTCTTCATGGGATGATGTTCCCGCCTAATTGCCTTGTTTAGGTCTCGAGGATCGATACAGATCCTCACTTTGTCCTTCCTGAGGGACACTACCATGGAGCTAACCCACTCTGTGGGTTCTTCTACTCTGGTGATAAAGCCATCGTTCTCCATTTCTTTCAATTTCTCTATGACCTTGTCCCGTAGCATGACAGGTTGTCTTCTTGTTGGATGCACTACTCCTTTGGCACTGGGGTCGATTTTGATAGTGTAGGTGCCGGGCAACGTTCCAGTTACATTTGCCAAGTCAGGGAAATCCTGAAATTCGTGTGGAAGTTGTGTCTGTGTTTCTATGGGTGGAAGTTGGGTCTGTGTTTCCACGCGCTTGTTCACTTTGCTCACTCTCTGTATGAGGCCTAGCTTTTCTGCTAGATCGCCTGATATGATGTTGTCTTGCTCTAGGTCAACTATTTCGAAGTCAGTTTCCAGGTCAATGCTATTGTATCTGATGGGAATTGTTGCCACGCCAAGGGAGTTGATCTTGTGGTTGCTGTAAGAGTAGAGATTTATCCGTGACCTCCTCAGGACACCCTTATTGCGTAGTTTCTTGTATTTGCTGGCAACTATGACATTACACTTTGCTCCAGTGTCAATACGGAACGTTTTGGTGCTTCTTCCTACTTCCAGTCGTACTAACCATCTGTCTTGCTTGGCTCGATGTGAGGGTTCCACAGCGTTTATGTAGGATCTGTCTTCCTCGTCCTCTGTAGAGTCGCTGTCTTGTGCTGTATAGCTGACCTCTGGACTCCGAGGCTCCATTGCGTAGACCCTGTTGGTCTTTCTAGCTCGACATACGGTCTGCCAGTGGTTTCTCTTCTTGCAGTATGTGCAGGTTGATCCTAGTGCTGGGCATTTTCCTCTTGTCTTTTTGTGTGTCTGGTCGTTGCCGCATCTGCCACATGTGTGCAAATTCTGCGGTTTGTCGCGTGCCTGCTGTTCAACAGCTGGATAGAGTTGTGCTTTCTTTGGCTTGTAGATCGCCTTCTGTGGTTTGACAGCGGCTATTCCAGAGTCTTCGCCTCTCATTTCTCGCAGTTGCTGTTGTGACAGCTCGAACTGTCGAGCTATTTGTATGGACTTGGCAAGTGTAAGTTCTTGACCCTCATAGAGTAGGCGTTCCTGTACTTTCTTGTGACGTGAGCCATTGATGATGCCATCGATTAGGATGTCTTCTGTGTCGTGGAACTGACAGTCCATGGCTAGAAGGCGTAGGTCTTTGAGGAACGTGTCGAAACTTTCGTCCTCCTTTTGTATGCGTTGGTGAAATCGGAAGCGTGATACTCTCTTGTTCTTCCTAGGGCTTACGTACTCCTCGTACTTCCCTAGAACCTTTCCGGGGTCCTCCCTTTCTCCTTCAGCCCAGCTGAAGGTCTTGTGCAGTTCTCTGCCTTGTTGACCGACCCACATTCCTAGCCACCCGGCTCTTTCCGCGTTCGTGGCTTTGCTAAGAGGGCCAGCGAAGACAAACGACACGTGTTCCTTGAAGCGTTTGAACTCTTGGTATGTGTCTGTGGCATTCCAGTCCATGGATGGATGATCGAACGTGAATCCTCCTGTTGACATCGTTTTCACTGTGTATCCGAGCGTTTGATAGGTCCTATCTCGCCTGACACCATGTAATGTACTTGGTTACGTGCAGCAACAACTCAACGATATGTATTGGCTACCAGATAGAGCGAACTAAGAACACAAGCTGGCGCGTCTACTCTACACTAAATCGAGTCTGCGCGTATGCCGTAACGCGCGCTACATGTACACTACGACATACATTACACTCATGACCAGTCTCGCCACGCTTTCGTCATTCCCGGATGTTCAATCCACCCGGCGAGGG
>CAXXBX010000120.1:0-2430 GCA_964274945.1 Dehalococcoidia bacterium
TATGTCCGAACTCCACGGATGAGCAAGTGCTATATCTAACTCTACATTGGAACCAATACCAGTATCAAAAACAACAATGTCTGGGCAGCTGTCAGATGTAGCATTCTATGTTTTCGCTCTTTTTGTGTTGAATTTTGAAATTGTTTAAACACTCTGACCACACAGACATGATCGAGTCATGTGACCACACAGGACCAGCCCCGTTTTGCATGTAATCTGATGATTTCCGCTTGAGTCACCAGTTGCTCGTCCACAGTCACACGTCTGAATATTATCACACAAAGACAAAGGAAGTCCAAGTCTCAGGTAAGCCGCCAACCAAAATTCGGAGAGTTTAAGAGCGAGCTTTCCTGAAGTTGGAATAGCAAACAACCAAGAGCCTGCACCTTTACCTTGCAGAGAGCAAAGTCTAGCGCCATCTCGAAGTGAAGTTGCATTCTCAATTAAGCAAGTAGCTTCCATTTTAGCATTTTCTTTTGAGAGCTTGTGTTGAAGCCTCTTTGACTCAGACAACATCTCCAAACTGTCTGTCTGTCAGTTGTCTGTCTGTTTGATGTCTGTCTGTCTGTTTGTCTGTCAAGTAGAAGTGGACAAATTAGAGATAGGGCAGTTAAGTTTGTTAAAACAATGTATCACTGTCTTGTCTGTTCTGTTCTGTTTGCTCAATTAAGATTAGGTAACTGCCCATTAGTATCTCCATCCCTTCATTTGTTGACCACGTACTCACAACATATTTGGTCTTGTTTAGTAGCGAGACTATATCCTGAGTTACCTGCGGCCAAGACAATCCGTGATAAAGATAATATTTCATCTGATAGTTTTCTGGCAAACACAGAAGATTGCAGTGCTGCATGTTCATCAGATCAGCCGTCTAAGAAAACAACCGACGATAATCACAACTTTCCAAAACGTAACAATTCCTACAGTGGCCGTCCTAATGTTCATCGTCAGTCCCTTCAACACGTGCGCCTCCTCACACTGTTCCAGATATCCGGGTTGTTTGTGACGTCATCTCCATGGACACCAAAGCGTGCTTCAGTGTTTGCCACATATAATTACAACAGTCGCTCTCCTTCTGGGTCATAAAACCCACTCAACATCCTCTCTACGACAAAAACGCCATGAACAAAGACGAAAGAGAACCGGAAAACGCTGCAAGCGAGAAGGAGGAGCCAAAGGAAGGAAAGGGCGGAGATGCCCCAGGCAAATCAGGAAGACCTGAAACCACCAAACGCAGTTCTTCCGGGAAACCTTGTAAGTCAGTCGGGGACTCTGCACTATGCTTTTCATAGCATCAGCTCGCACGTGTTATCGAGCAAAGAATTCTATGTGTCGAACATCCTTTGTGTGCATGCAGGTCGATCAGCAATGGGTGAATATATTGTTGCGGATGGAGGACATCCACTGACACATCAAGGCAAGCAAGTGGTCCCACGCATTCGAGTGTAAATGATAATAATTTTTGTGCTGTAGCTGATCCGAGTCCTGGACCTTCAGATTATCATCCAAACATGACTCCATGTTCCAGATCTACACCTAGATATTCGATTGTTGGCAGACACAAGCTTGTTAAAGGTCCTACTAGTTGATTGCAATTATCCTGTGCATTTGATTTTGAATACTGCTTGCAGAGAATGTGACTCCTGGTCCTGACAACTATGATACATCACGTGACCTCAAATGGACCGACAAGACACATAGTTTGAAGGAAAAAGGAAAGACTCACCCGTATGATGTCAGACGTATGGAAACCGATATCTCTACTTAGTTAAATACGTTTGGCAATGTCTGTTCTTTCTTCTTGTGTTGACAGTCGATGCTCATCTGACCTGTAGTATTGGAGCAGCAGGATATCTCGTACAATATTGGGACACAGGTCGACATGCAAGCAGATCTTCAATAGGCAGTCGGCATTTACGAGGCATAAATGCTGGACCACCGAACTACAAGGTTCAACCTGCAGACACACACGGTACAAACATAAACATAAACATAAACAACCACGGAATACATTTTACAACAGTACATGTCTCTAGGATTCAATACTCCTGGTCCCGACTATCGACCAAATTCACCATATTGGGGACGAGGGACACAAAAGTCCTTTGGCTTAAAATTGATCAACGATGATCCGTTCACACCCGGTCCTGGTAAGCACACTGAATACGCCAATCAAACTACAGAAGCTGTATTTATATCATAACCTAGGACCTGGAGGATACAACTACAATGAACTAAAACAAGGAGTCTCCTATTCTTTTGGATCGCACCTTGACCCACCGATTTGTAAGAATGCCTCAGATTATCTTAGCAACTGAATGTCTGTAATACAATCTCAAGGTTTTGAAACACCCGGGCCTGGTACCTATGACATAACAAGCACCATAGGAACTGCAACAGCAAAGTCAATTGCAAGAAAAGCAACCGACA
>CAXXBX010000121.1:0-13008 GCA_964274945.1 Dehalococcoidia bacterium
TAGATAGGAGTCCAAAGTATTACAGCTAACGAATGTTTGAGAATTTCATTCTACTGAAACACAATACTATATTACTTAGTAAAGGTGACAATAGCCAAATCTAGGCTCTTGCAGAATAATGCTAGATGATAGCCTCGCTCCAGACGTAGGCACAAGTGTTGATTGCAGTACCGGATGCGCTGCCTTTGATTCTATTCACGCATGTCTTTCTAGTACCACGGAAAGCACACCTCTTGTCCAGGAGCTGCACACCTATAATCTACTTGAAACTAGTCATGACTTCATGCGAAACAACAACAGTGGTCCACGACAATCAACGCCTGACTAGACAGACTTTCTGTAGTTCAGCTAAGAATCTTGAGCATGCGCAATCGATGAACATCACTAAGAAAGGCTTGATTACTGGCGATCGAAGTTGATGTTCTTGCCAGGGCAGCTGAACGTATCTTACACGCAATAGATACAACGCAAAATCTACCTCATTTGAGATTGGCTCCAGTGCGCGTATATCCCACTACAAAGAGCAAGGACTGCACACATCGCGAACCCACCCATGCCGCTAAGGTCCCAAAAATCTCTAATGAGAACCCTGTAATAAGACAGCCAGATGGTTTGATTGCCACTGTAATAACAATTCGGATGTCCCATTCATGACTCACTTCCGTCTGATAGCTAGCAGGTTCCCTGTACTCGATCCTCCGTACAGGGAACCCATTGAAGCATGAAACAAATAGTTTCAATCGGCGAGAAATCAATCGTCTCTTGTGGCATGTGCATGGGGATTGTATCTGTCAAAAGCTGAAGTCGCACGTACGGAGGTAACGTGGGGATCGACTCCTCGAGAGAGGAGCGTCTAAATACCGAAGCGCGCGTTTCATTGCGCTGTGGAACGCAGCCTTTATGCACGGTTTTGTGGCAATGGCCGTGGCAGTTTTGGCGTGATTAATGTTACAGACAGACAGACAAGCAGGCAGGCAGGCAGGATGGCATGCAGGCAGGCAGGCAGGCAGGCAGGCAGGCAGGCAGGCAGGCAGGCAGGCAGGCAGGCAGGCAGGCAGGCAGGCAGGCAGGCAGGCAGGCAGGCAGGCAGGCAGGCAGGCAGGCAGGCAGGCAGGCAGGCAGGCAGGCAGGCAGGCAGGCAGGCAGGCAGGCAGGCAGGCAGGCAGGCAGGCAGACAGTGTCGATTTCGAATGCAGACCTAACGTTGTTATGTTTGATGTCGACCTAGGATCAAACATTGACCTCGACATCTTTTTGGCGCACTCATGGAGCCCGGAAACTTATCCTAGCTCTAAGCTTGGAGCTACGGCATCTCTAAAGAAAGCCAGAAATAAGGGTAACTATGACCGCCTGGAGGCTCAACATCCAACGTTAGTATATAGACTACCGGTTCTGGACCACTTCCGGTTTTGGTCCAGCTATTTTTCGTATCAGAGTGGTCCAGCTTTTCTTCCCCATCTATTTGATTGGTCTACCCCCTATCTCCCGTCCGTGAGTCTAAGACATACATTACAGTTGTCTATCTAGTATCTTCCGTTGTCCAGGGCCCGCACCCCCATTCGGCGCCCAAGACAAGGAAGCTCCTTGAACGCTCTATTTGACAAATGTGATCTATAATATATACATGATGGTGATACCTCTACATATTCTTGTCGGTGCTCAAGCGGTGCGTTATCACGGTTCGACTCTTGCCGAATTTCCTGTGCGTTCGAAGAAAGTTTTTGGAGTCTACTGGCTGGGTGTTCGAATGCATCCCAATGGAAGAGATCTCATCGTGAGATGGGTCTACCCTTTCTCCTAATCAAAGCATACCCATAGCTGCCACTTGAGGCCATACCACTATGGTACATCTAGCTCGACAACTCAGCGCAACTCACATCCAAGAGGCTATGAACACGGCTGCCTATAGAGGTCACACCCACATCGTGCGATTGTGCTACAACTATACCAAAGTATATAACGAAGTCATGGAATGCGCTGTAGGTGGTTACGAGGAAGTCGGCCGTTTATGTCGAGAATTGGAAGCCTGAATTTCGAATCGGCATGTTATGGGCCTCAAGTGGCGGTCACGAAAACATACTGCGCCTGTTTCGTGATTAGGATGTCACCAATTTCGATCTACCCATGACCTGAGACAGTGGTCGTGAAAATATACTGCAACTATGTCGTGAGTGGCGAGCAACCGACGTCAACAGATCTATGTTATTTGCCGCAAGCGGTAGTCACGAATCCATAGTTCGCCTGCGTTACATTTTGGAGCCCCGACGAAGTCGACCAGGCTATGACGCTTGCCGCAGAAGAATGTCGTGAACTATCGTGCGAGTATGTCGTGATTTGGGAGCCACCGACGTCGACCAGGCTATGTATGGTATGTGCTGCAAGCAATGGTCAGGAAAGTATAGTGTGCTTATGTTACGATTAGGATGCTGAAGAATTCGACTCTGCCATGGCTCACGCCGCCAGGTACGGTGTCACATTGAGATTGTGATTCTATGCCGAGCAAACCGACCTCAAATGGACCATGCTATGTGCCGAACAGGGGGCTCACCAAGAAATCGTGGAATTGTGTTACATCTAGATCGCTATCGATTCAGATTGAGCAGACCCATCACCATCAATCCTATAGAAAGGATATCTTTTAATTAATATGCTTTGGTTTGTCGTACGGCTCCTCTCTGTTACCTTTGTAACCTGCTTGGGCTTATCCGACATTTGCTCCACATGCGGAGGTCTCAGAACACGCAATGCCGAGTCGATCGCCTCATCACCGATTCTATCACGCTCGTGTAGTTCTGAGGTATTTCAACATCTCCGATGCCAGAACGCGCAATGCATAGTCGAGTGCCGTACCACCCATATGCTTCTGGTTGCATAGTTGTAAGAGGTATGTGAGCTCCTGAGTGGGTGGATTCAAACGCCTAATGCACTACGAAGCGCTACCGCACTGATGTAACTTTGTTGTACGAATGCAAGAGGAACCGAATTACCTCCATGGCTACATCAACAGTTAAATAAAATTTTGCGATCTAGTAGAGAGATAAAAATTATAGACATAACATGTTGTGTACTTGCAAAGCAGGCAATTGGTAGGGCATGGGCACATGCCGCGAACCTCGAGAGGTCATCTAATGGCCAAATTGTAGGACCACCATCCAGTACGACTACGAGTGTTGGTATTGCGCGGTCCACACTCCGAAAAACTTCGAATAGATCCATCCCATATCTATAAAATGCGAGTGTGGTGCAAAATTTAAATTAATTAAAATGGTGTGCGAATGGGAATATGAAGGCGTGAAAAGGGGTAGCATCTACGACATAGAAGACCCGAGATCGGAGTCAAACACCCATTACTTCCAATTACAACATCAAATATTATCTCAAAAACAAATTGGAACGCTTCAACCTCACCGAGGCTGAAGAGGACGGTTGCAATGAGAATTCGACAGATAGACCAAATATGGTATAGTCTCCACCAAAGAAAACTCATCAAATTGAATTTTATTCTATCCAAGATATTCACGCGAATGGGTCTTCCAGAGCAAACCCGACTATGTACACCCACCACCCAAAAGACTCTCATCAATCATGGAACACAATTGAAGATCTTATCCAAGGGTGGTGAGGGTGTCTACAGACACCCAACTGTTACACGGATCGGGATATCCTTTCCATTTGACCAACGCACTTCAACCCTATATTCGTATCACTTTCTCAATATGAATCAAAGGTCGTCTTCCTTTCAACAATTTGAACCCGATCACCGATTTTGAATTTTGATCGTTTTACCAATACTTCATAACCATACAGACGATTCCAAACGAGTGGTTCCTTTTTTTCTGGCTTTGGTGGTCGTCATTTGTATAAATCTGTGATAGGAGGTATTGTATTGTTTCAACAGGTTATCCAAAACGTCGACATACCTATAGGTCTGTTGTTGGTCAAGGAGACTTTCCATATCGTCGTTTTCAGAGTCCGATTAAATCTTTCTGCCATATATATGGTTTCTGTAGCGGGTTAGCTAAGGATCCCAGGATATATGGGACAGTTTTGGGGGTTCGTTCTAGAATGTTCTAGACGTTGCATAGTGTGCTTACTGCTAGCTACAAGCCCTGACGTTAAGTAGTAATGAGTACGTTAGTTGCGGTTGTAACTGAACTACATTACAATTGACGCTGCAAACAACTATAGCCTTGTGTTTTGGCTAGCGCCTACAATCTGTGGTAGCTTGTAAGAAGATGGCTGAAAACCCGCTGCTTGGTTGCAAGGTTTCGAGCGTTCGTGCAAGTCAATTGGCTCTTACAAGAAAGACGAGAAAGAAGACTCACTGCGACGTTTTGTCAGTTGGCAGAAAATTTTTTTGTCTTCTACGTTGCGTTAGCTGGCAGTGACTACAGGACTGATGAGACTAGTAAGCGTCAAATATTTACAAAGTGTCTCAATAGAAAGATAAAAAGGCGGTTTGAGAATTCTATAATGCCAAAAGACATATCAGAGTTCACCGCGGACGAACTAATTGCTCAAGTAAAAACTTTTTTGACGGAAACATAACGCCGTAGTGAAGGGAGTGTTTATTGCTGGTCTGTCTGACGAGCATCTGTTACAAAAACTGTATGAAGAGGAAAATTTGTTATCCTGGCATCCGACGAAGTTTTAACTTTGCAAGAACCATAGCAGGAGCAAAGCAGAGGGTAGTGGCTATCCGGAACAGCCGTACCTCAGAAGAGGATATGTCAATTATCAAAAGGAAGTCTTACAATGGTTTTTTGTATGGTGAAAATCAAAGGAGGGCGGGTGTTTGGATATGCGGAGACACTACATACTACCAGCGAGCGAGTCCAAATCGAGAAACCAGCAGAAGGACATGGGCTTGCTTCAAGACAACTGGAGGTGCAGGAAAAGAACGTTCATTAGAGACAACTAGAGCTCAAAAGAATTATCAGGTCAGATCTTCTAACAAGAAGAGTGGAAAAGAACAATAGCGCAGGCAGAACAGAGTTCATGTTCAGAATGTGCATCACAAGAATGTGAGAACGTTGAGTCTGTAATAAAGGACGTGTGCCCAATTGAAAGTGTTCAATTGACCCCTCAAACGGTTTTGGTGGAGGTGCAGATTCAGAAACAATGGGTGACTTTCAGGTTAGACACTGGGCTGATGTGTCATTAGTAGAAGAAACACTGGCAGAAGTTGGGGAGCCAAAATTTAAGTTGAGTACAGAAAATTTGCGGAATGCTCCAGAAAGACTAATGAAGTTCAACGGTGCTTTCACCACCGTTATCGGGGCTATAAAGTACTTGTAAAGTTGAATGTTCGTCATGGCACTGGAACCAATCTTTTGGGGATGGACTGGATATAGAAAGTTGCGTTGTCAGGCGTTTGCATTGAATATCTGACAACACTGGGTGAAAAGTCAATTGCTTGTGGTATATGTCTTTCAGGCATGTCTGCCACTGACGATGAATGCCTTGGATTGAGTGAGATTTTCGATAAATATGCACCAATTTTTGCTGATAAAATAGGATGTTGCAGTCAGGTGGTTGGGATTCAGGCAAACCCAGACGCTAACCTCACTGTGTATCCATTTCGAAGACTTCCAATCCACCTTAGAAGTAAAATAGAGGAAGAACTGAAAAGGAATGTGAAGAGGAAAGTATTGGAACAGGTCGATACTGCAGTCTGTGCAGTCCTCGCAGTCGAAGTTATGAAAAGGTCAGGAACAATTCGAATTTGTGCAGACTTCAAACCACTGAATACATTTCTGTCAGCGGTTTGGCATCATATTCCTCATCCAGCTGACTTGTTTAGTATATTAGGCGGTGAAAAGAAATTTTCCAAGCTTGATCTGATGCCTAGAACCAGCTCAGAATTGATGACAACAGTCAGCCTTATCTAGTCATTAAGACTCATACGGGTTTATTTAAGTTTAAGCGCCTTCCATTCGGGATCAGTCTCGCTAGCCCTATTTCAGCGAGTGATGGAAAAGGTACTGACCAACTTGGATGAGGGCAGAGTGCTTTTTGATGACATTATCATTACTGGGCTAACTAAAGAAGCACGTTTGCGAAATCTTTCTGACGTTATTGAAAGAATTCAGCGAGTCTGTTTGATCCTCAGGATACAAAGGTTGTACTTTCTTTCAGGGCTCAGTTACATATCTTGATCACGTTATCGATCATCTCGGTGTTCAAGCTTCAGAAGAAAAGACTAGAGCGATTCAGCAAATGAGTGCCCCACAAAATCAGGCTGAGCTTCGTTTCGTCTTAGGAATGATTGACTTCTTTATTCAATTTCCCCAAATATGGCTGAATACACTGCTGCACTTAATCACTTGCTACAGAAAGACAGTTCCTGGGCCTGGTCTTCCAACGTGCAAGCAGCATTTGAAAAACTCAAAACAGTCACTAGTTACGTTACCAATTCTGGCAACATATGACCCAAGCATCCCGTTGGGATTATCATGTGATGCAAGTGAGAAGGGGTTGGGTGCATGTCTCGATCATGTCATGGAAAACGGTAAAGAAAGATCCCTACGGTATGCATCTAAATGTTTAATTTCATCGAAAAGAAACTACTCTCAAATTGAGAAGGAGGGTCTCCCAATAGTGTTTGGAACACACAAATTCAGGCATTACCTTCTGGGTAAAAAATTTCCACTTCGGACTGATCACAGACCTTTTGTTTCTCTCCTTGATGTTATAAAGGTTACAGCGCCGACATGCTCAAGCTCTCGTTTAGTGCGTTGGGCTTTTAAATTGTCTCAGTTCGATTATCAGATTGTTTACCAAAGTTCAGCTTCTCATGGAAACGCTGATTGCCTATCCCATCTTCCTGTGAACTCTGATGACAAGTTTGATGAATTCAGGAAACACTGAGTGCTATGTTGCTAAGTTAGAATGCCAGTTGATTCAAATGGTCCAATTCAATATCAGGAGCTGCTAAAATATGTCAAAGCAGATCTCATTCTCCAATGTGTAATTCACTACATGTATTAATGTTTGGCCATCACGTCTGAGAGACAAGCAAATGCAAGCTTTTGCGTATTGTCAACAATAGTTGCCTGTAAGAAATGTGTTCTGAAACATGCAGAGACAACACATATTGTTGTGCCACGTGCCATCAGACCGAAGCTTTTAAAACAGTACACCGTGCCCATGTTTGGTGCAGACCAAATGAGGGGGCATGGCCATGGACCAGGGATACATTTGGTGGCTGGGACTACACATAAACATAAAAGAAATGGTGCAACATTGTCAACCTTGTGCCCTGCGCCAGCGCTCTCTACCAACTGTGCCACTCCATCCATGGCAATTCCCAGACTATTTATATATTAGAACACATGTAGACTTGCGGGACCATTCAAAAACAAACTGTGGCTTCTAGCAGTTGACGCTCAATCTAAGTTACCTGTAGTGTGTCAAATGTCAGTCGGATCTACATCAACTTTTCGGACTATCCCATGTCTCAGAGAGCTTTTTGTTTGCTTCCGTGTTCCCAAACAAATGGAGACAGACAACGGCCCGCAATTTGTTTCTGCAGAATTTAAACAGATTTGCAAACAACAGGCTATATTACACACGTTGTCTCCGCCCTATCACGGTAAGAGCAATGGCCAAGTCGAACGGTTTGTACAATCATTTAAGCAAGCCGTTCGAAAGCTACTTTTGATAAAGTTGTTACAGATTTACTGGCGGTTTATCACAACACTATTCATACAACAACAGGGAATTCACCAGCAAGACTGCTATTAAATAGAGATCTCAGATGTCAATTCGGCTTGTTACTTCCTTCAACCCCAAGGATATTAGATGGAAAATTGAAGGACAGGTTGTGGGAGTCTCAAGTTAAAGCAATAGACTATCCATGAACTATTAATTAAACGGCTGAAGACCAAGACAAATTTTAGGAAGATGATTGGGTCTTAGTTTAGAGGGAGGGAGGGAGGGAGGGAGGGAGGGAGGGAGGGAGGGAGGGAGGGAGGGAGGGAGGGAGGGAGGGAGGGAGGGAGGGAGGGAGGGAGGGAGGAAATAACTACGCAACTTTACTGTCCATTTACTGCAAGCGTTGCATTAGAAAACGCAAGAGATTGCGCAGTGTTAGTCTGTTACAGTGTTATACGTGAAATGTTCTTCAAAATTTAAATTCTAACTTCTCGATTAATGAATAATACAAGGACAAAATGTTAGGGAATGTCCAAATTTTGACCTATACACATGGTACGTCTACGTTTCTTCATTGACTGAGTATTTTATCAACTACAAAGTGTTTTAACTGTTTTAAGAGTATACTATATCTTATTTATGTACATCAAACTCACTCTGTTTCTTTGGGTTGCATCTGCTCCCTCTTTTAGCAGCCTCCATACAAGGTTATCCAGACCTTCAGCTGACGCAAGGTGCAGAGCTGTTTCACTACCCTTAAACAACACAAAATAATGTCATCTAAATCTTTCAGATGGTCGTTGCCTCTGACAGGCAATGCTACCAATGGTTTAGTCATGCACTGAATGGTGTATGCTGCTACGTCAACAGCCTATTTGCCAATGTTGTAGCTAAATATATGTTCGTAGTATTGCAATTAGTTGCATTGTTCCAATTGTGTAATTGACTAGGCAAGCCAATCTTAAAAGGGTTTGCATATTCAGCTTACTCTGTCAGTTGAATTCACATGCGCTCCTTTGCTCAAAAGAAATATTGCCATTTCCTCATGCTTTTTGTGGGTTGCAACTAGCAGAAGTGGTCTTCCCTACAAAGAAATGTAATATTTGTAACACCCAATTGATGCTTTGAAAAATGTACCGATATATTCGTTCCGTTGACGTCTGCACCAGCTTCTAGTAATCTTGTTACTTTGTTGATGTCGTTTTTTTCAACAGCTGTAAACAACTCTTCCATCTTCTATTATCAAAGAAATATATTCATAATATTATACCTATGACTCTACAAATTCACACACGCACAGAATAATGGTTTGACAAATCTTCTAGCTGGCTGTTAATAGACTTGTGCTCCACTGGCCAGTAATAAACTGTATGTCTACACAGCGTTCGTTTCTTGCTAGTGCTCGTCGCAAAAGCACTGCCAGGGTTTGTGCCTCTAAACTAAACTTGTTTATTGTTCTAATTTCTAGCTCCACTGTAACCTTAATTTAGTACAAGAAATGTTGCTGTGCAACTCAGCCACTCGTGTCATGAACCTAGGTCGTTTACAGCGGTGCGGAGTTGACAAATAAACGACCTTAGGTTCACAGTCGGCTTAAAGTTACTAAACCCTAACTGATATTAACGATAGTCTGAAAATGAAAATGCAGTGCCAAAACGTACTTGGCGCTGGGCATGCTTTGATTCGATGGACACTACCACGCATACCGGTAAAGAATCTAGGTATGACTGCACGGTATAGTGGTTTGCATCTCAGAACTAGTTTAGTGTCACCAGACGTATACGTTTGCTTGGCCAGCTAGTAGGAGTCAATCGATCCTCCCTTGACATAGGACGCGTTCTATTGGGCTCTTTCAGGCTCTTCCAGAAGAGGCTCCGTGTGCGCGTCCCTATTCTAACTTCTACAGTTCTGCCGCTGTTGTCTGGAGAGCCAACTCTACCGACTCTGCTGCTAGTTGGAGGAGCACGCTACTCTTCCAACCTCTATCAGTTACCTGACTATACTGCTCATCTAAGAATCGGTAATGAGCGTGCGAAAGCACTACAATTTTAGCGCTATATACAGCGCCATGCTCCAGATGGGGCACCCCTCTCAGAATCAGACGACAGACAGACAGAATCATAATCTCATATCATCGCTTTCATCAATTCAAGCATGTTTAGAGTCATCGGAGACATACTTAATGTACCCGAGGCATAGGAATGGTATCGGGGTAGAGGGCAACCGGGATGCCACTAGTAGAGATCCTCGTTTTCTTCCACTTGTAGCTCGCTTTGACATTGCATCTCTAGTGATCATCGGTTGCTGATTGGGGAAGCCATGGCCACCGTGGTTCCTGCGCCTAGGCTCTAGCATATTTCTTGACACGTATACCGAAATATTCGATTTCCAAAGATAGCTACTAGAATGGTTACAGTAACAAATACACACCCTACTAGTACACTCAGTTCGGTTACGCCCCCACAGACGATGTATTTTCTTTAATTAAAGCTGCAAGACTCTATGAAACTCTAAATTCGCTCTATGTAGTTAATTCTTCAAAAGTTTCCACGAGTTTGCTAGGTGTTCTACCTAGCGCAAGCCAAAATTATACTTCCTGTTCACTCTAGTGTAGGTTGTAGGTTGTGTATAAAGTACCTATAGCAGTAGTGATTGTACCTTTCGATCGAGCGTCAAGTGAAAGAAACTTCAGCGAGTTCTACGACGGAGAAGATCCTACTCCGAGTCACGTCGTGGTGGCAGGTAATTGAAATACGGGTTTGTCCGGTTTCCTTCCGGTTTAGACTGGTTTCTTCTATTATTTTAAGCAGAACCCGCCTCGGAGGCTCCTACTAAAATACAGGGCTAGGGTGCTCAAGTTTGAAGTGTTTTGCGCTGCAAATTCAGCGCCAAAGACGTAGTTGGCGCTGCACATACCTTTTTCTGTACTTTGACTCAATGAGACACTCATACGCGTAGTGGTGAAGTCTAGCTCTAGCCCATGCAGTCTCCCATACAATATCAGGTTTTGATGGTTACGACTGGAAATGTATCTAGTTATAGATGCAAAAACATTTAATAACAATGTATTTTATTACACAAACCAGCAACAAACAAGCGTGGATGGTTTAATATTGTACTAAATGGAGGATGCCATGACTCTAGCTCACACCGTGCTAGCCATTCTGCAATGACGACGTGTCTAAAGTCATGCACGTCACGGTCAATTTGGTAGCCATTTGCTTTTTGCTGGTTTGTGTAGCCATTCCTACTGTACATCTACCATTGTTTTTGTATCACTCTATCTTGTTCACTCACTTTTTGCATAGTAGGTGTGTACAGCTTACAGGGTACGTGTCTCAGAACACCGGCGTAGCGTGACCCTCAATTTTGGGGGTTTAATTAATTAGCTTGAAAGCCACGCCCATTTTACTGCAAAGTCACGTCCATTTTCTACTGTTATCATATGCAGATTGTATAGACATATAAGTAAATATGTCATCGATTTCAGGTTACAATTTGATAAACTGGGGGATTGAGTGCCATCAGTGTGCGTATTAAAAGGGGTGGAAACACTGGTAATTACAGTTCGCGCCAAAGGGTTTCAAGGCTCACTGTGATCGTCAATTAGGTAAATGGCATCTCGATGACAATACAATCTAGACTACTGATAAGTGCCAACCCCCTTTGACCAATTCTAACATTTCTAGACTTACCTGAGCACAAAGTATAGTAGGTACGGGGCTAGTGCATGCAAATCGCTAGCCGTCACAGATTCCATTCTCTGGTCAATATTGGGTTGTCGACCTTAAAGGGGAAGTCCAACAAAATGAACTTAACTTGTATGAATAGATCTTACCAAGACAAATCGATCGGTATAAGTTACTCCGTTATCTTCGCTTTTGTATACGAGAACGAGCGATGTTTCTGTGATGCGCAACGCCCACGCGTCAGCTCCGCGCTTTCAGGTCGATTAGGCACCGCCCACTGCAAACGAATCAATGCGATTACGGATGACTGCTACGGATATACCGAGAATGCCGAATGTGAATGCGAAGATGTTATGAAGATCCACCTTCTTGCCGTCAGTGGTTCCTCTCTAAAGTAAAATGGTGTCTGTTTTCCCGTCAGACTTTGAAGCAGAATTCCTCAATACCACGGCTTACCTAGAGAACGCGCTTGTGCTAGAGTATTTGTTTCTCCTTGTTCTTTTAATATCCGAAGAGAAACGTTCATAATTTTGTATATGTTCTCGTATACAAAAGCGAAGATAGCGGAGTAGCCTAGACCGATCGATTTGTCTTGGTAAGATCTACAGTTTATTTTTGTTGGACTTCCCCTTTTTAATGCGGTCTTCTTTGACTCTGCCATTGCCGGATAGCGTAGCAAAGTCGACACTGCTGGTTCTACCATACTGAAATGATGATGTGTATTATCAAAGAGATAGTCAACGTCGTCGTCAACGTACTACTCCAGGAGTAAGCGAACTGTTTAATAATTTAATTAATCTGAGGTCTGTTTGAAGCGGAGTGACACGCCCAAACTGTTGAGAGCTATAGCCTCTCTCATTTACCCTCCGATGCTATGCCGGTGCTCGGAATGAACAAACTTCAAAGAATGGGCATTTTCATCATTAGCTGAGTGAAACCAGTGTGCTAGACGTTGCTCGTTATTAACGCTTTGCAACATTAGAGGTGTATGGTGGGTGCACTTGATATTCACAAGAGCGGCTTTGCTATGCCCATAAGTCTAATTACACAGTGTTAACTTAAGAAAGTTCAATCCACATCTTTCGAGAGTCTAGAAAGTGTGCTTCCGTTAGTTGCACTTTGTTTTAATTAATTTATTAATTAATTAAGAGCCGAATCCCTACTGACAAATAAAATCATTATAATTCATGACATAACTGTTCCATATAAACTATCAGTTAAAACTTTTCCAAATTTATCACTTGTTAATGCTAGCAGAGTTTTAACGGTCTAACAATCAAGTTGTCTCCATAGTAACAAGACACGTCTCCGCTATTTTAAACGAGGTTGCGACGTTATTGCGCGGTCGCTTTTTCGAACATGCAAGGAACACGAGGCTACGTAAATCGCGAACGGTCTGATGTAATTAGTATCCTTTTTTATGCGTTCAAGTATATTTTGACGAGTTTCGCTACTTCGGTGTGTACGTACAAATTTTATTTGGAAGAGACGTCAAACAACGACCTGCACAATATACAGGTAGATTTAGCTAAGGTGGAAGGAGTATAGGGTAGAGTAACACGCGCGTGGGTAGTTGAGACAGATATCTAGAGCACTTAAGTGTGTTGGCTAGTATAGGCTGCAATTATACGTAATACTGTGTTGAGTATTGAGCTTACTGTGT
>CAXXBX010000122.1:0-10997 GCA_964274945.1 Dehalococcoidia bacterium
ACTTCTTCATTATAGCTTCCAAGGGCTTGTGGGCGGTCTCAATATTGGTGGTCTTTCCATATACATACGGGTGAAATTTCTTGCATCAGTAGGTGACAGCGAGCATTTCTTTCTCTATTTATGCGTAAGCTCTTTCAGCGGTTGTGAGTGTCCGTGATGCGTACGCTACTGGCTTGCCTTGCTGCATGAGACATGCCCCTAAGCTACTCTGTGACGCGTCCGCTTGCACTGTGACCGGTTGCTCAGGATCATAGAATGCTAGCACTGGATCACTAGTGAGTGCTCGCTTTATGTCGTTGATGGCCGCATCATGATGTGTATCCCATTTCCACATGCTTCCGTCCTTTATCAAATCTCTGAGTGGGTCTGTGATATCGGACTCCGCTGGAATATAGGGGGCCAAGAACTTAATCATGCCTAGCAGTCGCTGTACAGCTTGCTTGTCTTGGGGCTTTGGCATACCCGCAATCGCCTCAATCTTTTCCGGATCCGGTCGCTGTCCCTGTTGACTAAGAATGTGACCCATATACTTCACTTGGCGAACCTTGTACTGTAGCTTCTAGGGACTGAATCGCACATTCCTTTCTCTTGCTCGTTGTAACACCTGAGCGAGGGCCTTGTGTTCCTCTTCCGTCTTGCCAGCCACAATCAGATCATTCGCAATCACGTGAACGTTTGGGATGTCTCCAAATGTGCGATCGTTCCTTTCTTGCAGCACTTCACTGGCTGAAGCCAGTCCGAACGGCATCCTTGTGAAGCACTTTCTACCCCATGGGGTGCTGAATGCACACATCCTCGCTGATTCGTTAGACAATTTGACGTGCCAGAAGGCATCCTTCATGTCGACTACTGTGAATACCGCTTTGCCAGCCAGTCGGGCTTGGACATCTGACATTGTTGGTATTTGGTGTCTTTCCCTTTTGATGACTTTGTTGAGGGGTCTGGGATCCAGACAGATCCTCATGTTCCCATTCTTCTTTTCTGCTATCACAAGATTGTGAAGCCAGTCGGTCGGGCCCTCGACGTCTTGTATAATACCTTGTTGCTGCAGTTTTGCCAACGACTGTTGCAGTTTGGTTCTCTTTGCATATGGTATGACTCGCGGATGCTGTACCACCAGAATAGCGTCTGCTTGAAGCTGGATGTCATACTCTTTGTCATACTCTCCTATTCCTCTAAACACATCCTTGTTCTGCTCGATGAATTGCTGCCTGGTGTGACCTGGTTGTATATCCACTGGCACCACATTGTCCACACGCCTGATGAGATCAAAGTCCTCGCATGCTGCTCTTCCAAGGATGTCTAGGTTGTCGTCGATAACATAAAACGTGAGCCTTTTTCTGCAGCTCGCCTTGTTTCTGCTGACTAAACAACTGACCTGAGTTGTGCCTCTGGGTATGATTTGACCACCACCAAATCCTGTAGGAATCTTGCTGGTGGGCTGCAATTTTGTCTTAAGAACTCTCTGCACCTTAAAAGGCAAGATGTTTGCTTGGGCCCCGGTGTCCAGCTAGAAATCAATCTGCGCACGCTCCAGATCAAGGCGTTCCGTCCATTCTGCCGTGTCCCGGATATGTCCTATGAATATAGGTGACATCAGTAGCTCTTCATTCTCGTCGCTGCCTGCTTCATCTGCATCTTCGACCTGGAATTCAACCTGCCTAATTTGCTTGGCCGACTGTAGACAGACTTTGGCCAGATGGTTTCTCTTGTGACACGCTGAACACATCTTTCCATAGGCGGGGCACTGTCGAGGTGGGTGGAAGCCTCCGCAATACTTGCATGCCGCTTGCCTGGTCTTGGATGACTTGCCACTATCGTGAATCCTCGAGCTCAGATTGGGCATAGTATCTGGCTCGTTGCGTCGCTGCTTCTGTGTACCTCGAACGGCGCCTATGGGTACTTTCATCGCCTCTTTGTTCATAGCTTGCACCTGCTCTTTTGTTGCTTCTGCTGCTCTGCATATATCCAGCGCTTTCTGCAAAGTAAGGTCTGATTCTCGTAATAATCTCTCTTTCACGCGTTCGTCGCGGACGTCAAACACGATTTTATCTCGTATTAGAAGATCGCGTTGGTCACTGAATTCGCACAACGCCGCTTTTACTTTCAACTCGGTAATCCATTGATCTACTGCCTCACCTTCTAACTGGTCTCTCGACCAGAATCTGTGTCTCTCGTATACAGTGTTGCGCCTGGGGTTGCAATATGTCTTGAATTGCTGGAGTACAGCGTTGACATCCTGTCTAGGATCAGGTTGCTCTGCTTCCTGTGGCGGGAACACGTAACTTCTGGTAGATCTCTTGGGCTTCAGGCCCAGCCACACGAAGAAGTATGGCCGTCTGCGTGGCGGGTGGCTTTTTGTCTAACTCAGACGCCTGGAAGTAGAAACGAAATTGCTGTTCCCACTTGCGCCACGTTTCAGCGAGGTTGCGGTCGCAAAACGACATTTCTGCTGGTGGCTTGAGTCGTTCCATCCTGAAACCATGTAATGCTTTCAGTTGTATTATGGAGTCTACTAACGTAACTCAACACAGCTAAGTTACTCGCTGTTCCGCGCTTTAGCATAGATTCTACTACGCATGCTCAAAGTCTTAAACGAATAAAGTCACTACTGTCACAATTATGGTACGTGATGCAGTTACGTTTTCTTCTATACCAATATTAATAATTATTTTATAATTTATAAACGCAATACATTTTTTCTATGTAATATGACATGATTAAGTAATGATTTGGAATTGCTAACACAAACAGTGGTTTAGGTAGGGTGTAATTTAGTCAGTTCTAATTAGTGTCCTAGACAGATGATTGAATAAATACTACTGTAATTATATTAATAACTTAAGTTAAATAATTTCCATTAGCAGTAATCTGTGTTGCTCACACATATCTACATGAAGGGTATTATTACAATGACATTCTATCACTGAACATGTCACATTACATATCATATTATGCACGTGCATGTCGCTCACAGCCACATCAGTCTGATCAGGAAAGTCATTGCGAGCATTCGAATCAAATTCTACTTCAGATGTGTTTAGATAATCATGGTTATCTATACAGAAGACATGTCATTGTTGATGATGAATTTATGAATTATTTAATTAGGTCTTAGAAGCATCATTGTCTCCAAGTGCTAGCTGTTGGTTGTAATGACCTGCAATGAAGTCCAGCCACTTAATTAAAATTAACAATACTTACTTGCAGTCTATCCAAATCTCAAAATTAACAGAACCACCAGTAATGTGACTGTCAATCTGCAGCGACAGTACGACATGTGACTTATATATATATATATATATATATATATATATATATATATATATATATATATGCCTATATATATGCCTATATATGTATATATATATATATATATATATATATATATATATATATATATATATATATATATATATATGCCTATATATATGCCTATATATGCCTATATATATGCCTATCTGTATATATATATATATTTATATCTCCGCTTGCAGGTCATCCAGTAACTTCTAGTTGCCAACTCCTCAATATGTTTTTCGTAGATGCTCTCATTGACAGGTAGGACAGCTGCTATCAATAAGAACACAGGTGTTCTAAAGCAGATATCAATACAAATACTACTTTTGCATGCATGTTTGATTGCCTTTATGCTTTGTATGTAGTCTCACGTAGCCAACCCTTCTGTTTTTGACTTTTGTTTGGTGGAAAGACTTTCAGAGTCCTTTCTTGGCGTCTAGGCATCAAAAAGGAAGAGGGTCTGGGTACACAAGACTAGCCTCTATGCAAGTGTAACTGCATGCATGATCTCCATGTAGCACTAGATAATTGTATAGGCACCGTAATTTTACTAGGAATTTGTATAATTATTTACATTGTGTATCTGTAGCTCTGTTTGGTAGTCATTCGACATATATGTCTATTGTTGGAGATCAAAGAATGTATAATGCTGGTGCTACTTATTGATGATTGCAAAGAACTCTGTAAGTGTATTTGAGAACCATGATAGTTGCCACATGTGCCAGGTATGCATCTACTAATGTTATCTTGGTTTAAAATCAGGGTGATTTTATGTACAACTGTATGTTTTATGTTCCATTCATATTTATATTGAATGACATACATTGAAGTCAAAAATTATGATCCATATTTATTGCATTTGACATTGTGACAGCAGGTATATTGCCTAACTTATTTAATTATGATAGTGGCCTATTTAACTTAAAATTGATGTTTGCCTACATTGATTTTCATGTTGTGGTCTTTACAATGAATGAACATTAATGTGTGTTCTGAACACTAGAATTATAGTAACACTGTCTATCATATTCATTAAAACTCAATCTTCACTTATAGACTATTTGCACAAAACTTACATACACTTATCTATATCACCCTTTTTGCTAATAACTTGCTACTAAATCAATAGTAGTTATAATGAATGGCAATCAAAACAAACTCAACGAAAGGTAATCATAGCTATGAATGTGTCTGCTGAGGCAAAGCAGTCAGTATGATCATTTATAACTGTTGACAATACTCAACAGGGATTATAGTGCACTTGCAAATACTGTACTTAGTGCTCGAACGATTGATATTCTTATAGGCTGTCACCACTTTTCGGCATTCTGCTGTCCAAGTTTTACACTTGCTGTCAGTGAATGCTGACGCTTTCCTTTACATTGAATTTGCTTTATGATAGGCAGCGTGTGTCGATCTCGTGCTAAATTAGCTTTTGATTTCAATGAAACAGCATTTAGGGGACGTCCACTATAAGCCTTTGATTTTCCTTTAGGTCCATATTTTCTTCTACCACATGCTGTTGCTTGCACAGGGATTCGCCTGCCACGTCGCATAATCGAACCATTCTTCTTAATGGTAGAATACCCACCAATAACCCAGCCAAACTGATGGAATGCACTGGCTAGTCTTGCCATGGACTGAGGATTTTGCATATTTTCATATCTTGACACAAATATTTAATGCCTTCTTGAAACTGTGGATGTTTATTGTTAAGTTTTGCGCTAATGCTGTGCATTACTGCTTGCAATCTTTTTTCAAGGTGGTAAGAGATATGTCTACGAACTGGTCGGAAGTCTTCAGCTTTTCTTCGGCATTAGCATCTTCACACTTTGTTGTTACTCGTTGTACAACAGAACTAAGGCTTTCACTTTGGTCGCAGATTGTAGCTGTAGTCTGTTCATAGTTTTCTTGATGCAGTGAGACATAAAAATCTATGTCAGCATCTGCCTTGCTTCCAAGTGCAAGTGTTGCAACTTTTTGTTTTGCTAGTGGGCTTACAGATGGGAAGCAATTCAATGACTGTATTTTGTATTTTAAAACTACTGCAGACTGGTAAACACAAAGGGAACCGTCAATTGCCTTTGCACAACTGCATGTTCCAAGATGCATGTCAACTTCATGAAACTTCTGCTCATCTCCCTTTAGACGATGAGTACTTTGGACCTTGAAATTTGCATTCCCAAGGCATTTGATTGTATTCTGTTGCACTCTTATGGCACCTTTGCCTAAAAAAGTTTCTGAGACAAAATAGTCAAGTCTGTTGTTTGACACAGCTAGCAGTTTTCGTTGGTAGTAATGTTCCATAGTAATGAAGCCAAACATTTCAATGACATTATATGCTTTAATCCTTACGAAGACTTGCTCCTTTATAATCTTGATTCCAGCTTCAGCATAATTATTTGTGTTGTTTCCACGAATCAGAAGAGTATTTCTAAAACAGGTAGCCCGTTCGATTCTTTGTGGCCACAGAGATCTAACATGATTAATAAATTTTGGGTATTAATTTCCAACTTTGTGTGTGTTGAAGCCAGCATAGATCGTATTCAGTTCGAGTTCTGATTTTGCATAGACCATTGACTTGATGATGTGTATTAGATCGATTCTATCTTTGTGTGCTATTTTGTTCTTGCTGTCATGCAGCCAAGTCCATCGTCTTTGCAAGAAGTGGAATGTGCACAAAAGAAGTTGTGCTCCACTCCAGGTAGACTTGATAGCTTCTCGTTCAACTGTGCTATCATCAGTCATTACCAAGCTTGGACCTGTAACTACACCTCTGCTGAAAATGCATTGCTAGGTAGGATGCTCAGCAGTTTCTGGAATCCATACTGCATTGTTTGCTGACGTTCATCTGAAACGATCATTACTCCCAAGGGAACTGAACAACAAGTCTAGCTACAGGAGAGAAGAAACATTGAGTTATTAAAACGATCCAGTGTTGACGTAGAGTGACAAAATATCATTTCTCCTGCCTGTAGAACCATTTCGTGAGCCCTCGACATCAGGTGTGCAGATAGATAGGACCATAGGCTGGTGAACGGCGTCTAGTTTTCTTCTTTCCTTTGAGGGTAGTTTTGTGTCTACTTTTGAGTCTGTGATTTCACTGTCAGTTGATTCATATGTTGTTGCCTGAAAGGGTTGCAATATTGCTTTTCCTCCTAGACTACCCCATTGTATATTGTATTGGTCCACTTCAGCTTGTAGTTTCTCAAACATTAATTGACCATTTTCAGGTCCCATTTCACTTCTTCTCCAGTCACTGTACAGGCGACTAACATCTTGACGTGACGGGTTGATGGCTCTGTTTGCCAAATCTGCCTGCGAGGTGTTGCCAATAAATGATGTTTGCAGTAGCCTTGACTCGTAAGTGTGGAATGCAGTTGCTGCAGAATGCCCTTCGTCAAATAATGAAAAAATGATTCTTTTGTTTTTTTTTTGATGGGGCAAAAACTGAGGAAATGAGCACCTCAAATTGGGTGATTGTGATCAAAATCAAGTTTTATTTTTGTGGCATGGGAACAGATGTCATCAGGACGTACTGCTACTGGTTCGTAGTACTTTCTTTGTTGGATTTTGTAGGACTATTGTCCTAGTCGATGGGCAGTCTGTTTTCTTCTTCCTTATTCCATGGACCAAAGTTTGATGACTTGAGTGTGATGACCTTGTTGCTAGTTGCTGTTTTGTGAGGGGCTTATGTTTGTGTTGGCATATCAAGTCTACTTTGTATTTTACCCGTTTCATTGTCGGCTTGTATGTTCTTCTGACTCTTAAGTTCATTGACTGCGAGTCATCATTGCTGAGAGCCAGTTCTTTACCTCAGTCTCAGTGGTGGCACTTGGACGAAAAGCAATTTTAAAGGGTGCATTTGGAACGCCCATGAAGTCTCTTGGCTGACATTCCTGCAGTTGTTCAATCATGTAACTGAAATTTTTAGGAAGAACAAGCTGCAATTGGTTGAGTAAATTTTCCTATGACACAATAAAGGATGGATGAATGCTCAAGAAAGATGTAATAGGACTGGAATTATCATCGCCTTCTTCATCTACCTCTGACTCTATCTTTGACTTCATACTGACTGTGTTGTGTGCACTGGTTGTTACTTTATCAAACAGCAAAGTGCCTGACTCTAATTCTGCTGTTATGCTCTTTCTGATATGAGGCATGGAGTCCTAGCAAACGGTTGTTCTTTTTAGTAATTCATTCTATCGACAAAATTGTCATTTAGTACCTGAGAAAAATCCATTGCTTTTTGCAGCATTACACAGCGAGCATATTCACAAGGAAATACGCCACAATCGTAACCATTGAATTGATGTGGAATATTCTAGATAATAGATGAAGTGTGTGAAGGTGGTGACATAATACTATTATTTTATTGTGACCAGCTCATCTAACAAACTTCTTAGATGACATGACCTTACTACTAATTGTCTCTTCGTGTAGATTAGCTTTAACTGGTAGTATGTTAAGTGACACGTAACTTACTAACTTCTATTTTATTAGCTTCTTATGGGATTTAAATTGTAAAAGTGCTGTTGTAGTCGTATACTTTAGCGATCGTCTTTCAAATAAACTTACTTCAGCTACTTGATGACTCCAACCATAGCTCTCAAAAAAAAAAAATCGCTTCATTAGGAAGTTCCTATTGTTTACAAACAATATGTAACTATTGCATCATGGTGTAACAATCTAGAAACGTAGATTTCTGCTATGTTACAAATGTCAAGTTTCAACTGGAATATTAGAAGAGATTATATTTTCTCTACATTGAGTATGTGGGTTATATTGAGTCATGTGTTACTCCACACTGTATAATTTCAAAGTACGATTTTCCATTGCTACCCAATGAGTCATAGTACGTCATAGTTTCTTTCTTGGGTTTACCAACCTGTGAGTATAATATTTAGTAATTGTAGATCAAAACGGTTGCCACAGTTCAAATGTACCATCAGTGTCCAGTGGTTAGAGTTGTTATTGATAACAAATGGAAGCTTTTCATTGTCTGACAATGTCCATTGCTGTAATGAAATATTATTGTTAATCTCAAGCTTATTTTCATTTGAGGAGATTGGGCTCTTTTACCTTTTTCCAGTTACTCACAGCATCATATCCACACAACTTGTACTTTTCCATGAAGAGGCTATCAACCAGTTCAATCTAGAAGTGAACACAGGTTATTTCAAGATTTGCATCTACTTTTGCATTAGATATACTACTGTACTACAGTTATTTCTAAACTGCAGACTGACATGCACGGACACAGGCACATGCATGATAACATTCATATACATGCCTGCACACATATACATTCTTAAACTCTGATTTGGTGTATCCAGTATGGGTTTGGGAGACTTTGCCAATTGCACACACACACACACACACACACACACACACACACACACACACACACACACACACACACACACACACACACACACACACACACACACACACACACACACACACACACACACACACACAACTAAAGGAAAGCCTGACAAACAGGAGACAGACTAATTGATAATTACTGTTTTCTTTAGTATATAAAGCACTTCTACTAAATTGTTTTTAAACATAAAAACAAACACCTCTTTGCAAGGGATAGTGCTTCGAACAAGCTCTAGATGTTGCCGAATAACCTACAGAAAATTAATTAGAATTATGACAATACGCAACCACTTTATCAAATATTGAATTAGTAGAAAATTTTAAATTTGCAATTTATTACCTTTCTGAAGGTTTTGTGTTTATTTTACTAGGAGACAGGTCTTACATCATTACTAAGCAATTTGTATTCTTCTAGACATTGAAAGTCTTCAGGTAGGCGCACAGCGGCGCAAAGATCAGATTCCTCTTCCATTCAAATTGTAAACACGGAAGTGACTAGGATACTTTAGCGGCTTCGCTGAACTGACGTGCCGGGAGCTAATTAATTCAGAGAGTAATTCGCGCTCGAACTGACACGTGATCGCAGCGCTTCATGAACAGCCTCGGAATCCGTTCTGATGATGTACAGTACATTTCGTTTTCACCTTTTCATTTATTACACTAACTGAGCGAAAATCAACTGGTATGAAATCCTAATGCTATACAGTAATTAGAAATGGTCTGTTATATATAAAATATAACCAACTGCAGTTTAGCACCAGTACAGAACAAGAACAATCTACGATTTGACTATCGTTTGTAATTATTTCTGATTATAGATATATACTAGTTATTGCAACATGCATGAATCCATCTTTGTTCTTGTCAAATACAACAGTCTTGTTGTCTTTGTTCATATCTGTGGTGCTTGCATGGCCACACACAAAAGTAAAGTATGAGTTGTGATGCAGCCACTTCCTAAAACATACAACAAGCTCTAGTCAACAAACCAATACATTACCAGATAAATATAGGTAGGACAACTATTACCTATGTCAGCTACCATGCACATATGCACATACATGATATCTGTAGCCTCATCCAACTGAGACCTAGCTTTTGTTAACTGTATATTCCCTTATTTACCCTCAAACCATCAGCACACTGTAAAGATAAAATTGTACTAGACTATTCGTAGCTTACATATTTATATGCATACAAGTACACTGTACCAACTGTACCAACACACACACACACACACACACACACACACACACACACACACACACACACACACACACACACACACACACACACACACACACACACACACACACTAGACAAAATCGACAAATGGATGTGCCCTTCTATTAAAGATAGCAGTCTTTCCTATTTCTAGGTGGGCCTCCTTCCCTAATCAAAGTTTCAGACCGTGCTGATGAACCCTATGATGCTTAGCCAGAGCTTCCAAGTGCACTGACTTTGGCACAGCCTTAGGACTGGACCTCAAGCCCACACGTACCCGTGCTGCATGATGTTACTGCCAAGCCAGCGGTCTTGTCCATCCCCAGTCAAAGACCAGGTACTCGTTTATACTCCTGAGTCAAGAGAAGCAACTGTGTGTTAGTTTCTTGCTTAAGAAAATCATGCCATAGCTGGCCATTACTGTAACTGTACCAATTCATTTGGTTGTATAATGTATATATGTATGTACATATGTATGTATGTATGTATGGATGAGGCTCAATTGGTTAGAGTGTGCAGCTAAAAATTGGCAACATCCGGGACCTTCGGGTTAGAGTTTGAGTGCGGGAGAGCCACATACATAAATTCCCTTCGGCAAGGAACTAACATAATTGCCTCACTCTCCGGAGTGTCAGTTCTGTCCAGCAAGTGTGAAGTGTGAAGTATATAGTGTGAACTGCAGCGAGTGGGACGTACCTGGTGACATGATGGAGTGACTGCAGCAGCAACAGCAGCAGCAGCACTCCCAGGCAGCAAAGATGAAGAAGAACATGATGACATATAGTAATTGAGTTTAGATTGTACTTGCAGTATTGAATCTGGGCCTTAAGGGCTCTTGTATGTACGTATGTACAAAAAATGTATGTGGCTCAATTGGTTAGAGTGTGCAGCTGGAGATTGCAGTTCAAGTGCAGGAGAGCCACATACATAAGTTCCCTTGGGCAAGGAACTAACGTACAATTGCCTCTCTCTGGAGTAGTTCTGTCCAAGCAGTATCTAACCTGGGCCCTAAGGGCTCTTGTAACAAAACAAAAAATGTATGTATGTATGTATGTATGTATGAACATATTAATACGTAATAACAA
>CAXXBX010000123.1:0-9414 GCA_964274945.1 Dehalococcoidia bacterium
TCTACAAGTTCCTATGAGAACACACACAGGAGAAAGACCAAATGAATTAGAGCAATGAGTGTGGAAATACATTTACTCAATCTAGTAGTCTACAATATATCATATGAGAACACACACAGGAGAAGGACCATATGAATGCAGTGGGTGTGGAAAGAAATTTATTCAGTCTTGTGATCTACAAGTTCATATGAGAACACACACTGAAGAAAGACCATATGAATGCAGTGAGTGTGGAAAGAAGTTTACTCAATCTGGTAATATACAAGTTCATATGAGAACACACACAGGACAAAGACCATATGAATGCAGTGGGTGTGGAAAGAAATTTATTCAGTCTTGTGATCTACAGGTTCATATGAGAACACACACTGAAGAAAGACCATATGAATGCAGTGAGTGTGGAAAGAAGTTTACTCAATCTGGTAATCTACAATATTATATGAGAACACACACAGGACAAAGACCATATGAATGCAGTGAGTGTGGAAAGAAATTTATTCAGTCTTGTGATCTACAAGTGCATATGAGAAAACACACAGGAGAAAGACCAAATGAATTAGAGCAGTGAGTGTGGAAAGAAGTTTACTCAATCTAGTAGTCTACAATATCATATGAGAACACACACAGGAGAAAAGCGATATGAATGCAGTGAGTGTGGAAAGAAATTTACTCAGTCTTGTGATCTACAGCTTCATATGAAAACACACACAGAAGAAAGACCATATGAATTAATGCAGTGAGTGTGGAAAGAAGTTTACTCAATCTAGTAGTCTACAATATCATGTGTCAAACTGGCAGAAGTGGTAGCAGAAGTGATGTTGATGCTTCTTTCTGATGACGAAATGAGATTTTTTTCATCTGGAGAGCTTGAAGAAATTTTGGCCCCCCTAGTGGGTGAAGAGCACGTAGCCAGAACTCGCATACTTGGGTATGTTTAAAGGGTTAGACGTCGGTTGATAACGCAGAATTTGCAAAGTTGAATGTCATAATTCGTCGCGGAATGTCACGTGTCTGCAACCCAAACTACGCACGCGCTAACTAAACGACAACGAAAACGAAACACAGCAGAGTTTATTCCGTCACTTCTCGACCTTTTCTCTTCCAGCTCTTCTGCTCCTCTCCTGGAAGAAGCGGAAGTGTCTTCCGACACCTCTGACCACTCTTCTGACACCTCCTCCAAAGATATATTTCAAGCGCATTTCAATTAATAAAAGAAACGAAGCAGAATCTCTTCTGTCTCTTCAGAAGAGGCAGAAGAGAATAAAGAAACGCGCCCCAGGTTGTCTGTGCATGTACTCACTTATCTGTCAGTAAACGTCGACTGTCCGTCCGCCAATTGTCACAAAGGCCGCCTTTTTGGCCAATAGATAAGGTTAACGCCTGGTTATGCGAAACTCCGCTCTGTGATTGGTCAAGAGGAAGATTGATAGGGGCAGGTGAAAACACATGGAGTAGACAAGTGACATTTATTATCAAAAATAAGAGTCGAGGTATACTCTATCCAGAGGCGTAATCGTTCAAGCCCGTGAATATGCTTTGGCCGATAGCGCTCACTCTACTGTCTTCCTTCTGCTGGATAACTAACGCAGGTAAGCAACGTCACTATGTGTGTTTTGCGAACATTCTAGCCAGACCGCAACGAAACGTGAAACTTGGGATGTGAACGATTTTGAGGCGATGCCTGTTGGTCATACCGCGCGTAATTACACGACTCCAGGGGTGCATTTCTTTTGCCTTTTCTACTCTTCTGGAATAGAGGTGTCAGAAGAGAACAGAAGAGGTCGATCATGCGCAGTCTGATCAGAAGAGCCAAGCCAAAGAAATGACCAGAAGAGGACCAAGAAGAGCTGAGCATGCGCATTAATAGTTTTAGAGTACAGACGTACTCTAGTTGTGAAATTAATTAGCAAAATAAGGTTTTCACTAAAGAAATTGGATCTCTACTTGAAAAGGCGACTTCTACAACCGTTGTCTCCGTTTCTGGTGCCTCAAAGGGGGTCCTTGGAGAACACCCACTAGCAGCAGCTGTAGTTGTGGGACTTGATATTGCTGGAAGACCACTTGGTTTCCAAAGCAATGGAAGCGAAGGACGCTCGTACGGCTCCATCGATACGCGTGTGTTTAATGCGCATGTCTCACAAGTCACGAGACCTCTTCTCTTCTGCCTCTTCCGCCTTTGGGCCAGAAGAGCCAGAAGAGGTCTCGTGACTCTTCTAACACTTTAGAAGAAGGGGGGAGAAGCAAAAGAAACGACCAGAAGAGGTCGCGTGACTCTTCTGGCCTCTTCCAGAAGAGCAGAAGAGGCAAAAGAAATGCACCCCAGATTTCTTCGAGACGCTAAACCAATCATGTAATTAACTCTTCTCTTCTTGGGACTTCTAAAGCTGCCGCTTGTAGCCTTGGATTCTGAGTTAATTTTGGACAGCTGAGCTTTACTAATTAGCTAATTCCAGTTGCCATTGAAAGACGGTCAGTAACTTTTGTGAGGCTTAGATAATTATTCTTTGTTTGGAGTTGCGTTCCTCCATAAACCGTATCTCCATATAAACCGTCTGACCTTGTCAATGAGACAATTTTCTGCAGATGTAATACGTCTACCGTGGTGAGACATCAAGGAACAGTAAGAACACTTGAAGAAATGGGGTTTGCATGGGTAGTTTTATATCTAGGCAGAGAGCGAGCGAGGTTCAGTGATTTAGCTTCACCGACTTGCAGGAACAAGACGACAGAAGACTATTTTGAGCTGTAAATTGTTGAACTAATTTATGTCTTGTTGTAATACAATACTACCGCACTGCGTGCAAAGACAAGCTATTGATGTCGTAATCACGTAGGAGGTCACAGGCAATTAGCTAAACGTCTCAGGTGCTTCATTACATAGTTCAGGATTAACAGTGAATGAGAACAGAGAGTAGGTTTCCAGCGGGAAAAACTCCCTGTTTTTCGCTCAGTTTCCCGACCTTGTGCACAATTGTCGCTTTTTGGTTTCGAGTTGTTTGCTGTCGACGTCGCGTTTGACACTGTGAGTGTAGACTTCTTGCGAGCCTAGAATTCCGCAAATTTCTAGGGATTTTGGTTGTTATTTTATCAGTCGAGCGCATCGCTTGGTCAGAGAAGCGCTGTTTTCGTATGTACTGTACACGTACCACACCGTCTCCCTGCCCACGCGTTGTCAAGTGGACATCCGGGACACCACGTGCCACGCTTGCGATTTACATTTTCTATTTTGCTACACTGTCTCTCTTTGCAAATCTCTGTCAAGAGCGTCCGCATCTCTTCTGCAAGTGCGTTGCGCTAGCCCGCAATCCGTGCATTCATCGCTCGTGGGTTTGTGACGGAGCGAACGACTGTCCGGACGGCTCCGACGAGACATTTTGTGATGGTGATAGTTCTAGACATAAATATGAGGGAGTTTGTTTGTCTGTGTGTGTCTTATCTGGTGGTGGTGGTGTGTGTGAGTCTTATCTTTCTCTGTGTGTGAGTCTTATCTGGTAGCTTGGCGGCAGGCCGTATCCTGTTTGGTACAGAGAATCTAGTAGTCTGGTAATACAAGTTGGTAGGAAGCCAGTATTCCTATTACATTATCCGCCTGACCTACGCACTTCCGAACAAAAAACAAAGTCCGTCGGCCAAGGCTTGGTTTTGCGGGGGCGAGGCTAGAATTTATTTTTATATTCGGGAACATTTCGCCTTCCTAGCTGTGCTTGCGTATGGAAATCTACTGGAAAGAAGGACACTAGGACGAAGACCACTGTCTGTAGAAGATGTGCACGTAAAGGAAAACATATTGGCTAAATCTTATCCAATGATAGACTGGCGTATTTGCGACTAATCACGTGGTAGCGTCTCGCTAGTTTTTGAGCACACTGCCGTCTCTTGGCGTTTTTTCACCAACAACCTAGTAAATTGTAAAGAGGGCATGTGATCGCTTTTTACTGCATTCTAAAATCTGGTGTGCATATACAAACATGGGAGGTTTCTGACCCCAAACTTGACGCACTGTGCAGTGATGGGAGTAAGAATCGTCAAGTAGAAACCGCGGTTCTGCGCCTCAGCAGTCTTATAAGGTGGGATATCGCTACTCTGTTGAGATTTCTTTGCGCTGAGTGCTGTTTTCAACGAGTTTACGATATTCCTTTACTTCTTTGTAATATGAGTCCATAATGTACGTTCGCTTGTTCTGTTCTTCTGTAACTTTATCAAATTGATTTTCGAGTTTGCTGATAGTTGTAAGTGTTTTGATAATCTAAGGAGTCATAAGTAGCCAAAGGGATTGATGTTGAAGAGATGTAGAGGCTGAACTGTTTGTTCATGCATTCTAGTGCATACTCTACATATGCATCTAATATTGGAAAGAGATTGCCGGTCTTGTGCTAGATGTGGCACCACTGCAGAGATCCAGAAAATTGAAAGAAGAGTTGAAACAGTAGGTAGGGGCTGCTCTTAATCAAATCAACCCAAAGTCTTGCTTGTGTCACAAATGTGAACAACAATCACTCATAGTATTAATTATTTTCAAAATATCACTATCACACGACCACAAATTCATTAGAGAGAGTCTCTTACTAGAGGAATAATGAGTATGTACTACAAGTATATGCATATGAGATCAATTTCCAATAATTATAAAAGGATGTACATAACTGCAATTTATTATTAACAGACAACTTATTAAATTAATTGATTAGTTGACTAACTGTTGCAGTCATTACCTGAATATACTGTACTAGACATGTTCAATAGTCTAATTTGTTGCTGTGCTACAGACATAGTTGTGTATTACATCAGACAATTCTTTTAAAGACAGATCAACATCTTATTAGCCAAAGCTAAACAATACAATACGCTAGCAAGCAGTTTGACAAGTTGTACAGTGTACAGTAGCGTTACATTCAGTCACTGCCGATTCTGGCGTGGCTGCTTTGACGTTAGCATCAGCAGTAATGCAAGGTGATTACAAGAAGTGGCATTCGTAGATATGAGCACACGGCCATCTCAAAGAATCTAGTTTTCTGACAACACCATACGATGATAGCACGGTAGACAAGCTTCTAGTGAGAAAGGCGTCTAGTGGTGTGTCGACTCAACGGTGTTGCAGTGCGTAGTTGAGTTGCCACTTCCGGCGTAGCATGGCGTTCACCATGCAACTTTTCTCTCCCCAAACAAGGTCTCAAATCGTGCTGCTGACTTCGCATGTGTTCGAACAACGAGCCCATATGTCACTATGTAACACATCTCTTCCGGGACCGTTAATGAGTCTTAATCTTATGTATTGCAATAAAATGCGTATTTCGTCACGGTGGAGCACATGGAGCTATATGCGGGGGGGAGGGGGTGCGGACCGGCACGCTAGAAAATAAAAGCGAGGTCCTACGGGACGTTGGCTGACAGACTGAACAGTCGTGGTAGTTGTAATAATACATGGTCACTTGAGAGTTATTTTGTAATAATGGATATTAGTTTTGCGGCTAGTATATGGTCTGGTGTTGGCTTCTCTTATGGACTACCTGACTGGTCTAGTTGGAGGGGGGATAACAATAGATCTGTAGGGTAGGTAGAAGTATGTCAACAAGCCATTGATGTGTATAACACAATGTCAAACAATGACCTTATACAAACTTGAACTATTTTAGTAATACGTGCAGGGGCAGGAAGGTCAGCCAATATGGGGATTGGGAATGGGTTATGTAATGGGACTTCCGTTTTCAGCGGACAATGATGATAGAAGAAAATAGTATAGAAGTTTGTTGCTTGCAAGTAGAAATAGTAATGGATGGTGTTACAGTTGACTCCTTGATGCACATTGTCAGGATCATTTGTGTGCATGCTGCTCTGTCACAGATTAATTTAATCAATGACAAACCAACCATATTCAGTTAAAATCAAAATGGCGGGTGGAGGTCTGTATCCAGGAGCTTACACTGCCCCTGATGTGAGTCTTCATCTAGTCGGGTGCAGCTTCAAATGAAATTAATTGAAACGTTTGCTATAGTCTAGACAGTAGATTCATTTGGTAGTGTAAGTTGCTATAGAGAGGTAATATATTCCTACCTACAATGGTACATGCAGGTATTTCTAATATGCATGCATCACTCCTAACATTTGTCAGGCTTCTAATTTGTTCCCTCAATGCATTAAAGCAGCAGATTCTGTATATCTGTGGGTGCTTTCGAGTTACTGTTCTCAAACTGGAACTGGGTGTGTCTTAGAATTATGAGAACTGACAGAACTAGAGCCTAAATCGAATGCTAATTCTGCTATCAGAATCATGCTATGCACGAGCATGCGCAGACTATGCACGAGCATGCACAGATTTAACCTAACAGCAGCAACCGTTGACAAAGTGGCTATCATTGCAGCAGTTCAGTTCAGTCTCTGGTCCAGACCAGCTGACACTGCCGCATAACTGCTAAAGTAACGTCTTCACTAGATTCCGGGGATGGCGACTGCTCAATTGGGAGGCTAGAAACTCCTTAGAATCTCACTTGAAGTCAGGAACAGGTCGATGGTACCCTCAGGTGGAAGTTCTCGGGGAAACTTTGGGTAATCAGGGCGTTTCCGGCAGTTCCAGGTTTAGAGTTAGAACTGTTAGAATCATTCCGGCAGTTCCAGAACTAGAATTCTAGCAAATCGAACGCATGTTATTCGTAAACCCCCCCCCCCTCCCTCCTCGATTCTAGTTCAGAACTGTAAATCAAAGGTACTGTACCCTGTGTATGCCTTTTAGTGTCTAAATTGTGTATCTACACACAGTATCAATTTACATATGATGTAGTATCCAATGTTCATGGGCCCATATGATCTGTAGTTGATGATCCCTATCTACCACTCTCACGCGTGTTTAAGCATACACTACCTCCTATGGCAGCAAGATTGGATGCTCACAGATTTCCAGGTAGCGTTTACTTAAAATACAAGGTTTCTGTTGTTTCTGATCAAATTGATGTCTTTCTGGCTAAATGTTCTCTCACTCCTAGTGATTGGCTACCCCACCATTGACTTGTTGCTACTGGCAACGCTACTGGCAACACAAAAGCGAACACATCCTGATTGGTCACTCACTTGCATATCATACATTCCTAAAGTGTGAGTCCCATATATAATCATTTTTAGCATAGATAACCAGGTAGCCAAGATTTCATGGAAACTGAGAAACTGAATCTGTTAGTGTACATTCCTTCCAAGTCAGGTGACTTCAAAGTTTCCATGACTCGCAGCTTCTAGCAAAGCCACAGGGTACAAGTACATGGGCTTGTTATAACAGGTATCCAGGTCACTGTAATCTTAGCTCTTTAGTGGGATCATGGAAGTAAAGATAGAAACAGTTGTAGCTACTAATTTATGTTAAATCGAACTTTACCAAAATGGCTGTGGCTGTCATAAAGATTCAACAACTGGAAACTCAGCCAACCAATTTTGTTCTTTTTGTGTGGTATAATTGCTGTATGGAGAGATGCATTCTTCCAATACAATAGTCTAATGATGGAGCTTCTTGCTAAGTGTCTGTCTGTTTGTCTGTCTGTTTGTTTGTTTGTCAGTTTGTCTGTCTGTTTGTCTGTCAATACATATATTTTCAAAGAACAACACTATTACATTCTAGTCTGGCCCAAACGGCCGACGCCATAATGTAACTACGTGCGAATGAAGAATGTCCCAGTCTTGCCAACTTTCTGCTAATTACGCTAGCATTACACCGTTGCAAAGCTACTGACATGCATTTACGCCACAATAACTTAAGTTCATGACTGTTCTTTCTTCCGTCTTCGTCTATAGACTGGAGTGACAGGCGGTGTAGGAATTGAGCTGCCTCTGAGCCTCAACGTTCGAAGTGTTCGAACACTAATGGGATGCATTTGGAGGGGAGGCCCCAAACGTCCCTTTCTTTAGTGTATTTTTCTGATTTCTTGACCTCACGGGTAGCTGCGGCCGTGCCGTCTTCCTGAGCTGCTCGAGAGATCACATGTAGTGTCCATGGGTGGGCCACCGAGATGTCCAGCTCAATGTCACAACCCTGTTGAGCGTCAAAGACAACGATGTCGGGGCGGTCGTCGCTATTAACGTAAAAATTCCTTGGTTCCCGCTGATTGTCTGTCTGTTTGTCTGTTTGTCTGTTTGTCTGTCTGTTTGTCTGTCTGTGTTTGTCTGTCTGTTTGTCTGTCTGTTTGTCTGTCTGTTTGTCTGTCTGTTTGTCTGTCTGTCTGTTTGTCTGTCTGTCTGTTTGTTTGTGTGTTTGTCTGTCTTTTGTCTATCTGTTTGTCTATCTGTTTGTCTGTCTGTTTGTCTGTCTGTTTGTCTGTCTGTCTGTTTGTCTGTCTGTCTGTTTGTCTGTCTGTTTGTCTGTGTGTTTGTCTGTCTTTTGTCTATCTGTTTGTCTGTCTGTTTGTCTGTCTGTTTGTGTGTTATATATATATTTGTGTGGTAGTTTATTAATATTGTATTCTTTGTCAGGTTTGACCGGAATTCCTGTTCCACCTACATCAACTGAAGCTTCAACAACTGCACAGCCTGTTGTTGTTCAATGTGCTGACGATGAGTTTCAATGCTACGACGGTGTCAGATGCCTAAAATGGTCTGATCGATGTGACTCCATAGTAGATTGTCATGACAACTCGGATGAAGTTGGCTGTGAAGGTAGGCAAACATTACGGATGCATTTATACTTATTTAGAATCTAGAAATAAATAAATAAATAAATAAATATTAAATAAAATAAATAAAATCAGTATTAAAGTAAAATAAATGAATATTTAAAAATATAAATTAATAAATGAAATGTTGTTATTGACTTACATATTTACTAGCAGTGTGCGAAATAGTCTTTGACTGACCGCTGGACATCATGTCCTGTCAATTTAAATTTGCCGGACTTTAGAAACGTCTTGTCGGACATTCCAATCCTGGCAAATACTACTTATTACTTACTTTAATCATATATATACCGTACTGACGCGATTAATACCCCAGTCCTCGAGTAAAGTCCCATCCCCACCTTTGGTCCATCTAGGTCCTAAGATTTTCACATATTTTTGTTCTTTAATTGGTGCTAATTGGCACTTTTTATATAGACTAGCTTCTTTAATTGCCTATGCATTTGCAGTGTGCGAAATAGTCTTTGACTGACCACCGGACATCATGTCCTGTCAAATTAAAATTTGCCGGACATTAGAAACGTCTGGTCGGACATTCCAATCCTGGCAAATACTAATTACTTACTTTAATCATCAATTTTTTTCTTATCAATACATTTTGTCTATTCTACTATAGTTTCCCAACCCTAACCCCAACACAACTATCTCAAATTAACTCCCAAATATATCTTTCCTACTCTCATATGCTAGTCTCTCTAAAAGTTAAACCATCCTAGAATTGTAAAGCCAATGTTTGATGGACAACTGTTGATGGAGGTGTGAGGTG
>CAXXBX010000124.1:0-17500 GCA_964274945.1 Dehalococcoidia bacterium
ACACCACAGACAGCCAAAGAAACCTGAAGAGCGCGAAATGCTGAAAGAGCAGGGTGAAGGTGCGGCAAACATCAAACTCTTGACTGACCATGTTGTCCAGCAGAGACGTGACGAGAAGGAAGACGAGATGACACAAGAAGAATAAGTAAGACAGCAGGAACATCACAGACCGCCGAAGAAACCTGAAGAGCGCGATATGCTTGAAGAGCGAGGTGAAGGTGCGGCAAACATCAGACTCTAGACCGACCATGTTGTCCAGCAGAGAAGTGACAAGAAGAAGGAAGACGAGATGACACAAGAAGAACGAAAACGACAATGTGAACACCACAGACAGCCGAAGAAACCTGAAGAGCGCAAAATGCTCAAAGAGCAGAGAGAAGGTGCGGCAAACAACAGACTCCCGACCGACCATGTTGTCCACCGGAGAAATGACGAGAAGAAGGAAGACGAGAAGACCAGTATACTCCAACGCAGACAGAAAGAATGCAAAGAGACGAACAAACAAATCACAGGAACTCCACACAGCAACATACGAATAGCGTTCATTCCCCCAATGGGATCCCTTCACGTGGATGAGGACTGACGCAAGCAGCCAGAGTGGTAAAAGCCACAATGGCGCAACCTGGAGAGATGACGACTGCTGTTTCTCTTGTTCACTCAAGGAAAGACGAAGACAACAGCACACGTGGAGACGCTCACCATACATCCGGGATATGGTGAGCATATATATATATATATATATATATATATATATATATATATATATATGTTAAAGGTAATAAGAAATAATTGTATTATGCCTCTTTGTGAAGTGATGAAATATTTTGACATTCACTAACACATGTACAATCCAAGAGAGACGACATCTGTCTTTTTTGATGATTTAACTATGTGTCTTTACGATTTTTGTTTTAGCTTTTTTGGTTTTGTTTGTTGAGGTGAAAAGTTTAAACCACTGTATCTGTACATTGCTTCTGCACTCTCATAAAGAACATTCTCTTTTTACGAGTTTCCAGATCATTCAAAATTTAGTACACTTTTGAGCTAGTTAGTAACTTGATTCCGTATTCCAAAACTTAATTGTCTGTACTGGCAAAGGCAACAAGTAGACAACTGAAAGGAGTCACTTGGACAAGGCAAATAGTAGCATGGGGCAGCACGTGCAGTATAATCGAGTCAACTTTCTCGTTACTCTCAATGGAACTAGAAATGGTTGCCAATTGTTGAGCAACATTTCTGCTATATATTACTGAGAAAAGTCATCAAGATTTCTATTATACTGCAAATAATTACACAGACACACGCACAAGTATACTAATTATATATCTGTCATTCACGTCACCAACCATATAACAATGCCATAATAATTATATAGTTTGCAATACAATACCAGTTGGCAAAAGGCGTATATAACATATACCTATAAGTGCCAACAACGCAATGACTGATACCATCAACTTAAGTAACTGAGCTTAATTTAATTACTTAATTTAATTAAAACCAATGCTAGCTCTAAACATACATTACCTCAATAATACTGTAGCTGTGTGACAACCAGCAGAGTTATGAATACGTCGTCGTCATCCATCTACAATGATTCTATGCATTAGTAATTATTATGTGGTTTGCATTAAATGATCTGATTTGTAATGAGTATTGAAGTGTCTGTAGATTATTTCATGTACGTGTTTATACCAACTAGATAATGCTTAATTAATAAATTATGTATACACACACATACCGTATGCTGTCATTTTAATTGTATAGCGTGTTTATCTGTTAATAAATCTTTTGTATGAGTAGTTGTGAAATAGAATTAAATTGCCTGACTACTTTGCACTGTTCTAATTGTATTGGTAATTACTTAATTGCACATTATTTAATTGAACACAGGAAATATATTTGCAATAAAAAGTACACAATTTGATGTATCCAGTGCAAGCCACAATGTAAATATTGACACACAATTCAATCCAGTTAATTAATAATGTGCGTAGCAGATGCGTGCACCCAAATAATATTTCAAGAAAACTGCAAATTTTTTATTTAACCGCTAAACATAGTAATTAAAAATCACTTTACCTGCCGTCCAATTTATTTATAGTCGATTTGTGCCGAGAGAGCAACGTTCAGCGGACGACAGTCAAAACTGAGGCCCCTTTCAATAAACGGTGCAGGTTACTGCTCGATAGATGCTCAAAAAGGCAGCAGTTCGTTTATGTCAAAATCGCGGTTGTAACATGTCCATTACCTACCAAGTATCAATTGGTGGGCCAATAGCCTCGTACACAAAAGCGCATTCGCTGCAGCGGCTAAGTTCCCAAACCTCGTCCCCCCCAAAAAATCGCCCGATCCGGTACTTTAACTCGGACCTAAGCTAACAATCAAAAGCGACCACGCCCATCGGGAGGTCTTCCAGCACCCAAGCCGGATCCACTTCTCCAGGATCTACTCTGCATGACCCATTATGCTACCTACGGTAGTACCGCCGCTTACCTATCAATGAGAAGTGTCCTAACATGTTCTAGTGGACATGCGTCTAGTGCACGCAAGTTAGAAAGCAACCATGCACGTAAGTACATGATACAGCCGTGCGTTTGGCGAACTTGTCTTCGCTACGTCAATTGCGGGAATCTACTAACATCCGAGAGTACTCTCAGAGTCTGAAAGAGTCTTTGTGTTAAGTTTACGTTTTGCAAACCTCGCTCATCCACGTCTCCTCCAGTGTCTGGATCGTGGAGTCGTCCACCCCGCTTTGCAACTGTATTTGTGGCCCCGATCCTAAAGCTGTGCCCGACTAACAAGACGCAAACCCCCGGCTAGTGTCACCCACACTTTTTTGACAATTTCTTGCTTATACAAAGACATTCCTTTAGAGCACAAAAACCATCGTTCTGCCTATCGACCTCGCTAGGTGAGTTAAAGTAGCATTGCCGTATTAGGACCTAAAGCGGTACCCGTCCTCTTGAGATGAATTACCACACACTGCCGTAACGGGTCTATTTTTCATTGCATGAGCCTAACTGTCATAAGGTACGTGTTCAGGATGGAGTCCACTGCAACTTTGCTTACTGTCAGATGAATCGACCATTCAACGGCCTGAGCGAAGTCCAACTATCCTGCGCGCATTCGTTGATAAGTTGAAGAGGTAGTCCCCGTGTATCTACACAACGACTTCCGGAATAAATTTTGAATTACTCGTTCGGTCTTTGACGTACTTTTGGCAAAATTTTGCACGTGAGGAGACGTCTGCTTAAATGTAATGAGAGGAGGCGGACACCCAATCTCTCGTGACAAGCGTTTGCTGATTACCCTATGGTACCTTGGAAGCGAAGAGAGCTTCAGAAAAGTTGCTGACGAGTTTTGGTGTATCTGAATCGTCTGCGCATTCCACTGTTAGGAGAATATGTACAGAATTGCTGTTGCATCTCTAAAAATTTGTAATAAAGTGGCCATGCGGAATGAGACTTAATGAGGTAAAGACAGGCTTTAAAGCGATTGAAGAGATTTTCAAACGTTATAGGAGCAATTGATGGTTGCCACATCCCTACCAGACCTTCAAGCTACAATCACGATAGCTATATCAGCAGAAAAGATTCCCATCTTTACTTCTACAGGCTGTGTGCGATCACCAGATGTGTTTCTGTAGACTGTTACTGTGGATGACCAGGAAGTGTACATGATGCACGAGTACAAAGAAATTCTGATTTTTTAATCGATTTTTAAATTACCCAGCTGAAGTCTTTCCTGAGGAACCCCACATATTAGGGCATTCTGCCTAGCCACTAAAATTATGGCTTCTCACCCCACCGAGATAAAGGACATCCTAGACCAGACGAAAGGAAATGTAACTATTTGCATTCGGCAACTCGAATACTTGGTTATTAAGCGTGCATTTGTCACTTTGAAGGGCGACGGATGCGATTGAAATATTTAGATTTAAACCGGATAAAGGATATGTCTGTAATTATTATGGCAGCTTGCATTCTTCATAATATTTGACTTTGTCACGAGGATGATGTAGCTGACTTCCTCAATCATAAAAATAGCTTGGAAGTCAACAATTGTAGAGGCTGTTACTGGGGAAGATGCTTACGCTACTGGACAACGTGATGGAATCAAACGCTAAATAAACATGCACTGTTTCATTGTAATGACTGCTGTTGATTTGATTGTGTTACAGTTACCAACATGCACATAACCATAACGACTTACTAATCATGGCTGTCTTTTTAATCAGACAAAGCAAATGACTTTAATCTAAGACCGCTTGCTTAATCCTTTAATAACTTCAAGAAGAACTTCCAAACATTTTCATTTTCTCTTGATTAAGGCGAGCCAACAAATCTAGCTTTTACTCATGTTGTCTTGCTCGTGTCCTCTGACACCTGTCCGTCATCTTCATGAAACTTTTCTTTGTTGTGGCATACTTGTGTGGTTGTGCTAATCGTCTGCTTTTGTTGGATAGTGGAACAATATCACTGTCAGCATCATGCTCATGACCAGTAGCGAATGTTCCAGGACTGGAACTGGGACTGCAGAGGTTAAGTCACTTTTTTTTCTATCTTATCACCATTGCTGATATCACCCGATGAAGAATATATTGTACCTCCTTCTCCAGTACTTCTTATAGTATCATCAGGTCTCACACTTTGTTTGTACCAACAGTATCCATGGCTTTCTCTAACTTCTAGTCTTTTCTGTCTCGACCTACAGTACGTTTAGTTCGTCGATGTAGAGTGATAAACATCAGTGCTATGTTATGACAGTGTTTCTACCTGTCTGCTTATTGTGATCTGCAATGGTGCGATACGTCTTAGTGAGATACTTCCATCGACCATCACATTGAGCATCATTTACCTGAACTTCCATCTCTTGCATTGTCAAAGCAATCCTTTCCCAAATCTGTTTCTTCTTGTACGAAGGGCTTAGGAATTTCTCAAAAAACTCGCCTTAGCTTTGTATAAGCAAAAGATTCGCTGAATCACTCAACGAATAGCCTTCGCACCTTAGATTGTTTCATACCAACAAACACATCTTAACCACATGTAAGAATCTCTACGAGCTCCGTAGGACTTGAATTCTCAAACAGAGTAGTCATTTCACTGCCAATTGCTCGGTACGCTTCCGGTACTTTAGATCACATAAATAATTTTTCTGATTTTCAATCCGTTGTTTCCAGGATAGAGGGTGGAATTGTTGGAAAGGCTTTCCAGGTTTCTGAGAATAGAAAATAACCATATCGAACAACTTATCCGTCATTTTCGACACTTTCTTTATCCGGAAAGGTGGAATCGAATACGCCCTAGTACCAGTCGTGCCAGATAGACTGCAAGAGTGGTTTCCTAAACTACGTCTGATGTGAACATGGCACACCGCTGGCAGACAGCATTTGTTGCTGTACAGTGCGCGATAATCTCGTCCGCTAGAAACGCCACGAATGCACAGACTCGGTTTCGAGGTCGTGTCGGAATTCAGATTTGTGCAATACTAGCTCGCTCGTAGGACTGTTGTTACCGTGATTACACTTTTCTTGTATGCACCCAATGTGTACGAAAGGTAGCACAGCGCCAAACCAGCGATAAACCGATCGCTCCAGCAGTCAGAAGTCCAAGCGACTTCTGTGTCGCATAAAACGCCGCCAAAGATTGGTGTCACTGTAAGCAGAGCCGGGTCAAGATATGAAGCAAACAACCAATACCCGGTCGGTCTACAAGGATTCGCGATAATACGTCCGCGACTGCTTTCGCGCCCCTAGAACGTGCGCCGACGTGAACGCGAAGCTTTATGTTTACCGTCACAAAACGAATAATGCGCGATAGTTGCATACATCACGCACGGTAATTGCTGTAATTACGTTATCATTTCTGAATTGATGACACGACTGTGGTGCTGTATCAGAACGCAAGTGGTTACGTCGCCTGCTACCAAACACAATTACGGTCAATCTCCTTCGGCGTAATGGAGACGCTAATCCAGAATGTGGGCCATGACAGCTGAACCCATGACTTAGTCTGCACTGCCCAGAAGCCTTACGAGCCGGAGGCATCTGACTGCGTTGCAACCAAGGGAAGAAAGGGGCCGACCGTTGCCAGTCTGAAGCCACGAGTGGGCGTCTGCACAAAAAACATTGCAACTACCCGCCGCCAATGTAGCCTCTAGCGTTACCAGCCGCTATAATGGATGACCCGCTAATCGTCTAACCTTCCGTCTGTTTTATTGAATCGCATTTTATTGTGAAGAAGTCGTGCTTTTATCCATACTATTCCTGATCTTGTGGCCGCACATTCCGCATGTGTCACACGAGTGTTTTACCTGCTCAATGATGCCCCTTTTAAACGATTACAGAATCGATTTGCGAAATGTCGGCCTTGTGTTGTAATAGGTAACATTACTGGAGATCCGCAGGATACAGCGAGAAACGCGTCGTATTGGAAGCTGTTATGGAAGGAGATTTCGTGCAGGAGGCTGGGGTTGAACTGACTGAGTGCACTCTGCGGTCGCATTGTCTGCTACGAGGCATAGACGGCAGGACGGAGCCCCAGTCTGCGACAACGGTCATGTAAAGGACGATGAATAAATGTAAGGAGAAGGATTCTCCATCACGTGTGTGCTGCGGCGTAATTTCAAAATCTGGGTTTGTTCAGGATGCTGCCATTCTTACAATCAGACACAGGTGCGCCAACAAGTATTGTCACCTTGTTGGGAGGCTTCACAGCGATTATGGTAGTCTATGTATCAAAGCACTAAATGTATCCCGGTTGTATGTTGCTAAGTAGTATGCATAAGCGGAGAACCCAGTGACGACGAAACAAAACGCGGAATAGAGATCCCTGACAAACGCGGAAGAAGCCGAGTTATCTACATGCTGTCTGTTGAGGAGGTAAGTCGGTCTGCCAGTCTACTGAATTTAGACTCTTCAGTTCTACAGCGGCCTTGGCTGTTTTTTAGTGAGGGTGCGGATTTGCTGTGATGATATTTTAGACAGCTCAACATATACCATAAACGAAAAGAAACGCATTCACTCAGCGACGATGGCTGCGCTGTGGCGGCCGGGATAAGTCAATAAGATGGTCTTGATTCGTTCTTCGCAAGACCCTCGTCAGTCCGCTGTGTACGCGTGCGCTAGGCAGCGCGTCTCTGGACGAATTCCACTACGTTTAACTAGTTTGTTAATAAACTCTGTTGAGATCCTGGTATTCGTATGTATTGGAAGACCCTTCAAGTTTTGGATGCAGAGTCTGAAGATATTGGTGTATAATTAATATTAAATTTAGAAATATCGATATTAACCCATAATTTATCCTTCATAGCATCGGTAGCTATAAAACGGGCCTACGCACTGAGCTGCCACTATTCAATCTCTGTTTGCATTTACCGTGTATTTACAAATTTCACAACAACTCCTGTGTTCTTCGTTAATAAGCAACGATCTTCGCATTATTTGAAAGCGCAAGAGCTCGAATTTCTTGCAGACGCTAGAAATAGCATGTAAATAGGACACAACCAGGAGGATACGGTTTTTGCATATCAAAGACTATTAGTCTATTAGAACGTTATAGTTAGAATGTTATTACATGTAATTAAGTAGTTAGAAGAGCAGATGCGACGTTAATTACTCCATTACGAGTAATTACTCTAATGCTAAGCTTCGTCTGCGCTCAGCAACGCTTGTTCGTGTTTGTCTTGATCAATGTAACATTATTATCACCTTTCATCACTTCGTAGTCTTCTATCTCACTTGTGATGCTAGAGATCTCCACAACGTCTTTCCTACATCCCGCCTTTTTTCCAGAATATTTCTTTAGCGAATTCCCACATCTCCCGAGTCACATGTAGGTATTCTAAGTCACAGTATAACAAGTGCGTATTAGTAAACCGTAAAAATCCGGAATTACAGTAGTAAACTGGGCTATTGATGCCATAATTACTTAGTATACATTTAGAAGGTCAGTGCCAATTAGTTGAGTGTTTCTAAACAGACACATGTGCTTCATTGCGTAGTTCCAGATTCACTGTGAACGCGAACAGAGAGTAGTATGCGGATTAAATTTCATCGTTCACGGATGTGTTTTGTAGCAAAATCAAAGATGAATTAATGATATTCAATTTTTGTCGCAGTTAAAGCGTAGCCAAGCGAGACCTTTACCTCTTTTCCGTCCCAAAGTGAAATGCAGATACGTTTTAAGCCGTAGTAGTCCACCCATGCTCCGCTCACAAAAAGTGGTTTCGGTTTGCGTGTGTGCATGCAAGTAATTCTTAGACGTGCTTTACTTACAATTGGAAACCCCTGTTTATCAGTGCCAATTGCTAGAGCGTGCTGCAAAGTTGTCGGTAAGTTTTCTGTTTTAAAAGCCTGTCATGGAACGTACCAACATACCAGCTCCTTATCCAAAGTCGCCGGACTATGAGAAGATCTAGGCAACACTCTCCAAACCTGTTTAGCTTGTCGTTTTCAAATGGTATTGTACACGTAGTTAGAGGGACACGGCTTTGTCCAAGTATTCAATTTTTTTGCGTTACACTAATTAGTTACAGTAACTAGATCTTTTCCTGCGCAACTGCACAAACTAAAGAAATCATAACTTCTCAACAACATCTAAGTCTAAGAACTTACTCTATTTGACCAAGGAAGTGATCTAGAAACAAACCGACAATACTTCTTTTATATAGAGTGCCTGTGTACGTACCAGCGGATTTGTTCCGATCGCGTCCGCTTGATCAAATGCCGAAGCGCAGTAACTAATGACGACACAAATACGCTTGCGCACATGTCGTCTCTCGGATTTCCAGACGCTGTTATTTTGTGCCTTCTTTCGCGGATTTGTTCCGGGCCGGGGTAGAATTGCGGACATCTAGAAATTGTTTAGCGCATGCGTATTACATGTCAAAAATTATTTCTGTTATTTTGACAATGTCATAGCTTGTACAGGCTTCGGAGGCTTTTTTGTAGTTTACTTAACCTGTAGCTGTGAACTGTCGTGATCTAGCAATGGTTTTAGCTTTCTATCACTAGGTAAATTGATTAATTCACTAAATAATTATCTAGTGTTAATATACGTACGTAAGGCTACGACAGTGAAAGGTATGGAATGTGTAACTAGACGTGGTTTTTACGCTTTTGAAGAATCAAATGTGTAGACTTCTAGTAATAGTTCACTATTTGTGCTTTACCGTTTGCAGTGATTTCGAATAGAAATTCGTTTGTAGTCTTCTGCTTGTGTTGTAGGCTATAATATACTGTTGTGGCAGTTAGTTTAGATCTGCATGTGCATAAAATTCCTTGTATGAATCTTCATGCTTTAATTGATTGACAATTTAAGGCAGTTGAGTAAATGATTATACATACAATTGTTTAATTATTTGATTATTTGAAATTTTATGTGTTATTATTACTCTACATACTAAAGCAATTTAATGAGACACATTACTGAACTGAGTAATTATGTTGGGCATATGCGAGCTGCTGGCCTTGGCATGAGCTGTTTGATGCCCTAATGCAGTGGAGTTGATACATTCTCTGCTCTAGTCAGTTGAGATAAATCTTTTGATGTTATAATGCTGATATAATAATAGTAAGTTTCTTTTTAAATTAGTTATATAAGGGTTGGCTTATGCATAGTATGATATCAATACAGTTGTTGTGTTCTTTTCGTTTTTCATGTATAATAATAATATCCCATCATGTAAGGGCATAGTGACACATAGGTCACTCACTATACCAAGGTTTGGAAAGGAATGACTGGTGTAACAGAAGGAAACGTGTAAGGATGGTTTGAGTTGAGTTAACCAGCTAGTGTGTGTGTGTGTGTGTGTTTGTTTGTTTGTGTGTCTGTGTGTGTGTGTGTGTGTGTGTGTGTGTGTGTGTGTGTGTGTGTGTGTGTGTGTGTGTGTTTGTGTGTGTGTGTGTGTGTGTGTGTGTGTGTGTGTGTTTGTGTGTGTGTGTGTGTGTGTGTGTGTGTGTTTTTGTGTGTGTGTGTGTGTGTGTGTGTGTGTGTGTGTGTGTGTGTGTGTGTGTGTGTGTGTGTGTGTGTGTGTGTGTGTGTGTTTGTACTACAGTACAGTTGAAAAACTTTATAAGATAGTTATGACAATTCAACACTGAATTGAAACCAGTGGAGTCAATGTGATGCATCACATTCTTTAGATGCTTAAATTTGGCTTATTAATAATTTTAATACATTTGATTCTTGAATTCTTGAGTGCTACCTAAAACGATTTTCTACTTCTATGAAGTCAAATTTCTACTAATAAACTTTTGTGCTTGCCTTACAAAAATCACCAACTGAATGAAGAACTCTGTTGCTCATTTCATAGCATATGCACTGAATTTATGACACACTGTAGTTGCCCGTGGCATGCTACAATATTCATTATGGTTTGCTACAAGTACTTCAGATGTAATTAAACTGTTCAGCTGTCTGCTTAATCTATAATTTCTGGTGTTATCATTAATGTACGTATTATGTACGTGAATTAAATAGTTCTTATTAAATTATTCAATAACTGTTTTCTATGTTTTCACTCCATTTTTATGTATGATGTAGATGCTGACCACTCTCTGTGTCCAGTGGGAGAAGAAATAGCGACTGCTGTTACACGTACAAGATGCAGATCATTTGTTACAAGTTAAAAATTCGACTTGATTCACTGTGTTTAAAGTTTTTGTTCAAACATGACAGCGAAAATTTGTATTAAACTGTTACTTGCACTTCAGGTAGATTGTTCATGATTATAAATATGGATATCAACTCATGGAATATTAATAGTAGCGACAAATATTTACAACTAAAAGCAATTTCAATCCTTTTCAACGTACCGCTCCAGCACAAGTACAACTAGTATCTACCAATACTTTCATCACTTCCGTTTTCTCTAATACTGACACAATCTTCACTAGTCGTAACTCATTCTTCTCGTTAAATGCATGGCTTCACAAGGACTTGGCTTAGCTTAGAATCAGCAAGGGTACATTCACAGTCTAACCAGTAGCAGACGCCGCAACTCACTGGTAACCAGACCTTTTACTGAAAAGACAGTGGAAAAAATGTCTAAAAACAGATCATTTGAAATTATTTAGAATAACAACTCTATTCACCACAGTTTTTCTAACGCATTGTTTTGCTTCCCCACAATCAGTTTGCATATGCTAATACAATTAATAGTCAATGCTAAAGCTAAAATGACAACCAAATAATAACAACAGTCCTGGCTTCGAATTGACTCAAGTTACTGTATTTCCTGAAACTGAAAGACATGTGGTTCTAATGTTGCAATACAGTAGTGTCCTAGAGTAGCATTATATTAAAGCATGTTAGTATTTGATTATGTCATTTGAATTCGAAGAATTACAGTATGCTGGGTCTATTTGAAACTTGAAAAACAATAATTATTGATTTAGTAAGTTCCAAATACAGAGAAGTCAACTGAGTAATGGAGACTGCATAGAAACCTTTCAATAGGTGACAGTGTCGGCAAACACCATTTCCTCTCTTTGTTGCATAGCCAAATAAAGTATCTAAACGATACAACTTGGCGGATGAGTTTACAGTAGAATGTCTGCGAAGACGTTGCACGGCACCCAATTGTACTCTTGCGTTACACTAGTGACGAGCAAATGGTCGACAGCCCACCAGAACGAAGAGACAGCGTTCCCTAACTACCAAAGTCAACAGGCCATTAGCGTGTCGTTAATTAACTAAATCGAATTACATCCATGATCGGTGGGTGCGTGGGCGAGGCGTGGCACAATTCGTAGTTGCCCGGACAGTCTCTTCTATCGAAAGTATTTAGAAGCGGTCTGGCTACGCGAGTCTAGTGTGGATCATTATGTGGGCGCTGTCTGCTCTCGCGTGTCCAGATACTCACATCCCTAGTACGCGAGGCACTGATTTTTAAGCCTGCTGCAATCGCTGCAACTGTACGGTTTCTCTACCGTGTGGGTCTTCATGTGTAAAGCCAGCTAATGAGAGACCAGAACTCTTTCTTGAGGATTAGCTAACGTTGCGTCACACTATCCTATCGGATGGATATCACATACGGGTTGTGAAATGGTTTTGGGCCCGTATATGTCATCAGGTGACGGAGTAGAGGGGCGTCTGCGATCGACTGCATAGCAAACTGTACTATGGAATGGTCTGACACGATGCCATCTACACGTACGATCCTTACTTAATTAACTTAAGCGTTACATGGATTATTTTAGGTTAATTGAACTTACATTTAGCTGAAACAAAGATATATCGGTATTGTTTCACGCAGGGGAGGCCAACTGGCGCTATGGTGCTACATGTGGCACCAGAAGCTGCTCTTGGGCACCAAGATTTGGCACCAAGGCTTCAAGCTACTCAGGCAGACTGCCATGTGTTTGTGCCCGCCTACCTGTTTGTCTGCAAGCATGCATGCATGTTTGTGTCATGATGATACATACATACATGAGTATGTATGTTTGCTTGTAGATGTATAAATGTAAGTATGTACGCACTGCATGTATAGGTACTATGTAGGTAAATAGCTAGCTAGCCCCAAACCTGGTGAGTCCACGTGTAGGTGTCATTTCCATTGGGCACCAGAATGCATTCCTGGTGCTACACCAAGGCAGGAGCCTTATAGGAACTTGGACACCGCTGTTCACGTATGATAGCATTAAACGTAATTTCTACAGTCATTCTTATATCTTACATTAATGGAGGTGACACCCTAGCTGTAGCATATATTTTACACAACAATATTATAGTATTCTGTCTTTTGTTTGCTTTCTGTTTTGAGAAAGGGATTGTGACATATCATTTTGAATAAACTTTGTAACCTTGTTAACCTCATTCTGATTGGTCTGATTGTATTTGTTGTGTGATCCAGTGGAAGAAACGATGTTAAACTTATTGAGGAGAAACAACTCAGCTGAGCTACAAGAGTATTTGTCTCGGCACCACCCAACAGCTGTACTCTTTTCACCAATTCCAAGTTGGAAGCCCCCTTTAGAAAGAGTATGGGTTTTTCCTATGGTGAGAATTCTGTGATCTTGAAAATTTGTAGCGTTTGTTCTGTTATTAATATGTTACAATATACCCTGGACTTTACTTTATTATCGTTCATTAACCAGAAGTTTCGTTGTTGCTTATCATATATTGCCACGCCCAACTAAATGATATTGTGTACGTGTGACTGTATAGCCCACACTGCATGCTGTCGTCACTAGGATGTGAACACGATAATGTCTTTATGATGTTGTTATCCTCTTGATTCGTGCATATGTGATGGTCGTGCTAGACTGTATCTGTTAACCTATTGCATGTTGATCGTGATCATTGATTCAATACATATTTTTAATGTAGTTTTCTGTTTGTTTATTGCTTGATTTATTGATTTTCGCTTCGTCTGTTTAGTATAATAGATTTCTCGATGAGTATTTTCCCATTCATTTCTCATGTTGGGAGAATCAGTTAGAGCTAATCAAGGTCATGGCTAAGGCAGATCCTAATGTTCTCAAGCAAACTACTAGTAAAGTAAGTGAATCAAATTGACAGTATATAAACTTGTTCGTTGGTCATGCATAAACAATTTGCTTTCTGTAATAGTGTGTGATTATCATATTTATCTAGTTTCAAGGGCCTTTTTCTATGTTTTGTGTCATTGCAACTATGTTGTTTTAATGCAGGAAGTCTAAAATTTTTATTGAACATATGGACACCATAGTACTGTGATACAATCTGTGTCATAGTTTATCACAGGGTACAGTATTACCCTGTATGTAGGGATTGACCAGGTTGTGTGGGCGTGATCATATTTTAGACCTTCAGAAATCACCTTAAAATGCGGTTAAATATCTTGAAAACGACAGATAGAAAACCTTACAAGTTCAACTACGCTTGACTACTTCTGAATTGATCTCAGCTTGTCTTCAGAAGGAGAAAATCGCTCGTCAATTTTGGAGTTTTCGCTGGATTTTGTCTTCTTTCTTCTTCTTCTTCTTCTTCTTCTTCTTCTTCTTCTTCTTCTTCTTCTTCTTCTTCTTCTTCTTCTTCTTCTTCTTCTTCTTCTTCTTCTTCTTCTTCTTCTTCTTCTTCTTCTTCTTCTTCTTCTTCTTCTTCTTCTTCTTCTTCTTCTTCTTCTTCTTCTTCTTCTTCTTCTTCTTCTTCTTCTTCTTCTTCTTCTTCTTCTTCTTCTTCTTCTTCTTCTTCTTCTTCTTCTTCTTCTTCTTCTTCTTCTTCTTCTTCTTCTTCTTCTCCTTCATCACGTATAACTCCTTGACTACGGCATGTCTATAGCTAAAACATTGGGAAACGACGTAGAATAAGCCGACCTTTAATCTTTTTTGATGATAGAAAAAAGAAACATCTAAGAAAAAGATTTCTAGAATGGATTTGAACCTGCTACCCTACTTACGTTCAACCCCAGTTGTTGTAAGCCATTGTTAACAAACAATAGCCAGGCAGCCAATCACAAGCTCTTGCTATGTTGCTTGAAGCAGTCTAGGGTACACGTGTATAACTAAGCGACAAGAATTCTTGACACGTTTCGTGGTTGAAAAACCTGAAAGCCTACAGTTAGGCAAAGAATCGAGCTCTTGAATCGCACGAGCAAACGCAAGAAGTGCGCGTAATTAATTAATTAGAAGTGACGTTGAACGTCATCGCAATCGCAGACGCGATATACCTCTTCTTGCCGTAGTTGGAACACCAATGCCTTCAAGCATTTGAATTTTGGCAAAAGCAAATTAATTCGACTCGCTTTCATAATATAATGTCGACTTTGCAGCGTACGGAATGTGACGTTTGTTACGAGCCTAGAGGTGTGGCCTACGATAATAATTTTGCAGTTGTCTAGTGCTACCGTATTATATACTGATGGCGAGACGCACCGGAAAGATGAGCAGCAGTGGCTACCTATCTCAGACAATGAGGTCACATCGTGTCTCAAAAGGTTGGGGAACTGGAAGTCTCCTGGTCCAGACAAGGTTTATGGTTTTTGGGTCAAGCGTATCACGTGTCTTCACACTGATCTGACTCGTAGCTATAACCTGCTGGTTCAGAATCCAGACTCTGTACCCGACTGGTTGTCTCAAGGAATAACCACTCTGATTCCTAAGAATGACAAGACTGACCAGGCCAAAAATTACAGGCCTATCACGTGTCTGTCTGTCTTCCATAAGACCCTCACCTCAGTCATCAGGCAGAGGATTGCAGGGCATTTGGATCAGAGAAACCTCATGGCTCCGGAGCAGAAAGGTTGTCGACAGGGATCTTTTGGTGCAAAGGATCAGCTGTTGATCAACAAGCTGCTTACCGAAGACTGTAGGACCAGGCACAAGAGCTTGAGCATGGCTTGGGTGGACTACCAGAAAGCCTATGACAGCGTGCCACACAGTTGGTTGCTCCAATGCCTTCAGCTGCATAAGATCAGTCCAGTCTTGTTCGGGTTCTTGTCACGTGTGATGAAAAGTTGGAGGACATCGATGGTACTTTCTTGCGGGAATAGTACAATCAAGACAAGGCTTATGCAGATCAGGAGTGGTATTTTCCAAGGTGACTCACTTTCTCCACTTCTCTTCTGTATGGCTCTCAATCCTCTGAGTAAGGAGTTGAACAGAACGGGTTACGGCTACCGGATGACCACTGGGCATGGTGAGACTGCCAAACGTCAGCTTATCAGTCATCTACTTTACACGGATGATCTGAAGCTGTATGGCAGAAACTCTGATCAGTTGGACGGGTTGTTGCACACGGTTCGTACCTTCTCTGATGACATCCAGATGAAGTTTGGTCTGGACAAATGTGCTGTTGTACACTTTGTCAACGGCAGACTATCTGGACACAACTCTGGGGTGACGGTAGGAAAAACGGACACCATCAACTGTCTGGAACCGGGTCAAGTCTACAAGTACTTGGGTGTAGATGAGAGTAACGGTATTCAGCACAGCATGATGCGGGAGAGACTCCGTCGCGAGTACTTGCGCAGAGTGAATGTGGTTCTCCGGACTAAGTTGTATGGTCGGAACAAGATTCTAGCCATCAATGGGTTTGCACTACCGGTTCTCACTTACGGTTTTGGCGTCATTCATTGGGGGTGCACGGACCTGCAGCAGCTCGATCGACGGACCAGAAAGCTCCTCTCTATGCACGGTGTCCACCATCCTGCTGCAGACGTTGACCGACTGTACGCTCCTTGCAGTGATGGGGTAGGGGGTTACAACAGATTGAGTCGACATATCAATCTTGTATTGTGAGGCTGTACTGTTACCTTGCTGACAGTTCTGATCCTTTCATGCAGATGATACGGGAGTGTGACTCTGGAAAATCTTCACACTCGATCAAGCGCATGGCTTGTCGGTTTACTGCACAGCTGCGGAGGAGTCTTGCTTTGGACGACAAGTCGCAGAACTTACACAGGAATGCATCCATCTCGGTTGAAGGTGGCTTCGAGCAAGCGTCTAAAACAGATGCGAGACATTACCGTACGTGTTGCAGTTCTCTTCGTGTGCGGTCCTGGAGCGGGAAGCCTATGCACGGGCAGTATCGCCGTCTCACTGAGCAACCGCCTGTGGACATGAAAGAGACCTACGGATGGCTAAAGGCAGCAAATCTTTCTGCTGCAACTGAGGGACTGGTTGTTGCTGCTCAAGATCAAGCTCTTCGGACTCGGTACTATGAGCGCAAGATTCTACATCGTGATGTCAGTCCTACTTGCCGCATGTGCAGTGTAGGCCTGGAGACAGTCGACCACATTGTGGCAGGCTGTAGTGCTTTGGCACCGACGGACTACACTGATCGACACAATCAGGTGGCCTCCATCATTCACTGGGATGTTTGTCGCCATTTTGGGGTTCCAGTGGAGAGCAGATGGTACCGGCATCATCCTGATAGGCTTGTGGAGACGGATGACATTACTATGATATGGGATACCACCATCCCCACTGCCAGGAAGATCAAAGCCAATCGTCCAGACATCTGTCTCAGAAATAGGAAAACAAACAATTGTTTTCTTATTGATATCAGCTGTCCTGCTGATGGCAACATTGGCAAGAAACATGCTGAGAAGTTGGCGAAGTACAGCGACTTGCGAGTGGAGATAAGCCACATGTGGCATTGTCGAACACTGGTGATTCCGGTGGTCTTGGGAGCTTTGGGCACAGTGCACGCAGGCATTGCACCGTGGCTGGAAATTATTCCAGGTCATCACAACCTGCAGCACTTACAGAAAACAGTGCTTCTGGGATCTACTCGGATCCTTCGTAAAGTCATGTCTTCTTTCTAGACAGCCGTGATGGTCTATGTACTTCTGAAGCAGGGTTTGCTTCCGGTACTTGTAATAGACTTTACAAACCAGACTGATCTGGTTGAGCACGACACATTAAGACCAAACTCCCGCAAATCGAAGACCTCGTACTGTGTACAAGCCGGTCGCGTGTAGAAGTCAAGCTTTTGTTCAAGACACTCCACACGCGCGTACACACACATTCTGTCACATGCACATACGCAAATGTCGGGGTGTGTGTGTAGCA
>CAXXBX010000124.1:22500-62500 GCA_964274945.1 Dehalococcoidia bacterium
TACTCAACACAACACCGCTATATTTGCAAAGTTGTATGTAGGGAAGGAAATGTGGCTTTTGTACAATTTTCATTAGAAATCATTCCAAAATGCTAAAAAATATTTAAGAACAGATGTTTCCTCCTTACTATATACATTTTTCTGATATCATTCTTTATATATTTAGAATGGCTGGACAGCAGTACATTTTGCCTGTAGGAGAGATGATTATTTTACAATCAAATTGCTGAAAGAGAAAGGATGTGACATAAATGTAAAAGACAAGGTAAAGCTTGATGCTCTTTTCAGTTTTATTATTTTTATTTATTTGCAGGATACTTGTTGCCTGTATTAAGCTTTGCATTTTAAAACTATTTTTGCTTTCTTCATTTTTATCTTTTTTATCCCGTAATAGCCTGCATTTAAGTTAACAGCAACGCTCTTATTAGAACATTTTGGTACTATGCAAATTGGTACGGTGTGGTTAGGGAATATTGCAGAAGCCATGGAATTCTCCCTTTCGCAGACAAAGCAAAACACCACTGGCAGTTACAGTTTGTAGCGTTTGTAACTGATGCATGATAACAGTTGCCACTGAAAATTTATTTGTGAAGGAAACAGCCAAACAGATTGAGAAATACGGCTATCAGCAAATCAGATTCTTTCGTCTGCAATCCTTCAGGGAATTCCACGGCGTCTACTCTGTTACTTAATCACACCATACAAAGGCACGTGGTACCAAAATGTTTTAATAAGAGCTCCCTGCCGTTAAATGTGGGATACCACGTATTGTTTTTATGTTTATTCAATTGGCCGTTACTTTTTGGAGTGTTTTTGGTTTTTTGGTCTTTTGGCAATGCAGTTTAACTGTTATGTTTTTATATATTGCTGACACGCCTGAATGACCTGAGGCTGAATTAGCGCATAATGATTGAATAGACTACACTGCCATGGTTTAGACTCTTGCCAAGTCAAAAAAAACCATTTTGTGTGATGACTTTCTAAGCATAGACTAGACTTCGGTAACACAACTCAAGACTTAACCTGTATTTCGGAAACCAACTTATATACAGCCTACGCGCATGTGCAACACTACTCATGACACCCCTCCCTCTACAAAATTGGATACACCATGTAATTGAAAGTAATAATTATCATATGTGTACTGATATTCAACATTTCTATATCAGTTAGCATATGATTCCGGTGTGAGATGTCTTTCATGACGCCTTTGTCTCATTGCAAAGATCCATCTTGTATGTTCTACAGGCTGCTCTCACTGTTGTGATATTGTTCCATAATAGTCTCCTTTCCAATTGACCGTCCGTCCTTCTCTGATCCATTACATTCTTCTCCCGTGATAATGTTGCTTCCTGAGCTAATTCTAGGTCGCTAGACTGCCTTTGAATGGCTTTTGGGTTTGTGCCTTCCATTTCACGACACTCCTTCTGTGTCAATTTTATCACATATCTGGTGCTAAAGTTGGGTGAAAGTTTTAGTCTCCTTTCAGCTGATGATAACTTCCTTTGTGCCACTTGGCCCTCTTTGTATGGAACCTTGTTCTATAGCTCGTACCTTCCGTTTTTGTTGACAATGTGCAATCCGCCTTCTCTTTCACTTCTTAATATTTTTTGGCCATTTTTGGAATCGTATTTACCACAACTGGTCTGTCTCGTTAATTTTCTAATCCTCTTCTGACAAGCTTCCTGATGGTAATAGGTGTCTTGCTAACACTGTCTGTAGACGTCATGATGTCTGACCAAACAATATCTCATGAGGTGTCTATCCAGTGGTAGCATTGACTGCGGTATTATCAGCAAACTGCACTCTATCTACTGCTCTATTCCGCGAAAACGGCTCCTCATCTATCACACAACGAATATTTTCCACCAGCTGATTCTGTCGCTCAACCTGGCCTTGATATTGTGGGTGATTTGCTGAACTTAATTTTCTTTTATTCCCTAAAGCCGTACGAGACTCATTGAAAACCATTGCTGTGAAATGAGTAGATCTATCTGACTGTACCATAAGAGGAATTCCAAACTGACACACCCATCTCTCTTGAAATACTTGTGCAGCAGTTTCTGCTTTACCATCTCTTGTTGGTATCAAAATACAATAGCTGCTGAATACGTCTTGGATAGCCCATGTGCACTCCATTCAATCTGGAATGGAATTGGGAAAAGGGCCTCGGAACTCTATTTCATTCTTGTCCAAAGGATGTCTTGGAAGATCTGCATTGCGTAATGAAGCTGTACCAGAAAATTTTGTTTGATTGTGAAACTGACACTCATCACATCCTTGTACATATGTCTTCACATCCTTTTTCATACCAGGCCACCAAGCTACTCTAAAAGCTCTCTTTCATGTTTTTGCTTGTCCCATATGACCTGACAAGAGCGAATTTTTTACTAAGAACAAAAAGCGTCTTCTCAAAGATTTTGGTATTGCCTGGAAAGCTGTTTAATACCCAATTTCTGATTTCTTGTTGGTCTACCACTGTAATTCACAAATCTCAATATCCCATCTGACTCAACTGTACTGGTTCCCTAGTTGGAATAAGCTTTTCTCGGGTCACTAATGTGCCAATCCTTATCAATTGTGCTATTCTTGTGGATTGCTTTGTTAACTTGATCTATTTCAAACTTCTTATGCGGCTGTTATCGGATAGTGTCCAACTCCAATAACTCTCTCGTCTCCTCTTTCAAACCGGCATCAGACCCTTGTTGTACAGCTGCAATTAAACGACCATTGACTGCCACTCAAAATAAATTGTCTGCCGTAGTCTTTTCTCTTTGGCTTCGATTTGCCTTGTGTGACATTGAGATCATATTGTAGTAAAATAATTCTAACCATTGTTCATGTCGTCCTCGTTCGTCGGTCATGTGCAGTGTCTGTAACCATGATAATGCATTGTGGTCTGTAATCAAATCAAATAGCTTGGCCAGATACACTGTAATTTTCCTAATTGCCAAGACAGACGCCAAGAGTTCTTTATCTGTTTTGCAATACCGTTTTTGTGCAGAAGTAAGTTTATGGTGAAAAAAAGCTAGTGGTTTTCAGTTGACTGTTCAGTTGATTGTCTTCTTTGTTTGCCAACATTGCATCAGTTGCTATATTACTAGCATATGTGACTATATCAAACTTTTTCTAAAAGTCTGCAATATTCAAAGCTATCAAGTTTTTTGCTCTATCTTTCAATGTTGTGCATACTTCATTCATTTCTTCTGTCCATGTCAGTCTCTGTCTTCCATTCTTTTCAAAAGCTCCATACAATGGTTTCGCTATTTTTGCCATCCCCGGAATCCATTTCTGCTCATAAGCAAATGCTTCAAAAGCTTTTCTCAACTTCATTAATTAAGGTTGTTGGTCGTTTCTGCTTCCTTAAAATTTTCTACCCGTTCATAAATGTTAACTCTCCTGCTTCTATTACATAACCCCAGTATTCAATTTGTCTAGCTTCCAAAATACTATTGCTTGGAGGCAGTACCACTGCTGCTGTCTTGAACTTGTATAATGGAGACAGTACCACTGCTACTGTCTTAATCTTGTATAAAACAACTGGCAAACAATTCATGTGCTTCTCGCAGTCTTGACCTCATATCAAGGTGTCATCTAGATAACATATATATAATGCTTCCCTGTATTGACTATCAGCCAAAATATTCTCACCATTTGTTCAAATGTTGATGGGGCTTCTGACAGGTCAAACGAGCAGCTTTCCATTTGTACTGGTCCATGGAACCACAAATGCTGTCATTTCTTCTTTTTCTTTGTCTGTAATAGTCGTAGGATGATATCCCAATTTCAAATTATAGGGTAGTCTATAGAAGAAACATTCATTGCTCAATCTGTCCAACAAATCTTCTATCAATGATATTGGATGAGCTGAATTTGAAAATATCTGCTCATCCAGACCTCTATTATCTATCACTAGTCACAACTGACCATTCCTTCTCCTAGCACACAGAATTGGGGCTGCATGGGCTACTAGAGGTCTCTATTAAGAACTTGCTGAAGCATATCTTCTTTCTCCTTCCAAACCTCCACCATTTCTGCCTTGATAATGGACGTGGCTTACTTATCTTAAGGCTTTGTCCCCTGTTTTATCCAACTTGTGTTCAGTGCCGCAGGCAATGGCTGTCCTGGTCTCCACGTGACAGTTTCATATTTTCGCATCACTACTAGTTCCTTACGCCTTGCGCTCTTCTTCTTTTAAGTCTTCTATGACCTTATAACCCATTACTTTCTGCCTCGCCCCATGCTTCTCCCCACATACGCAACATACACATCAGGATCTAAAGTAGCAACAAATTCTCTCTTTCAAAGGGCCTCTGATTAGCTATTACTATTTACCACTGGAATCCTCAGCATTTTGTTAGACTGAGGAATTAATATTGAATGCGCTGAGGTGACCATTGGCTCATAGTTTCTCAATAGCTCTACTAAATATATCTCTTGTCCTTGTGTCATGCCTCGTGCAGTACATGAGATAAACATCTCACTTCCAGCCAGAACTGACACGAATTCCTCTACTTGTGCATATATAGTTTCCAACTTCTGTCACACATCATTGTTGTCCTCTAACAACTTCGCTGTTTCTCCACTTCCAGAAACCATCAACTTCATACCAATAACCCTTCAGAAAACTTGCAAATGCGTTACATTCAACTAAATCTCTGCTTATTTGTTCTTTGGCCAGAACCGACTCACATCCAACACCCTTGCACGACATAACTGGTGACTCTTTCAGGCATTTCAAACTTTCTTGTGACAACCGATACTAGGCTGAATTCTGCTCACGTGTCTAGCATTGCAGCTATGTCCTCCTACACCAGTGATAGAAGCAAATTGGCTCTTAGGTGGTGGCCTCTGTATTGCCACAGGAAACGGTCTGTCTAACTGAAGTATCGCGGGAGGCTTGTAGTACCGCTGTCATCACTGTTGTTTAAACACTGTACTTATGCCTTGTTTGACGTTGCTGGGGTTCCTATATATTGATGAATTTCTTTAGCTCTGTGCCAACATTTTCTATAACTTCTGCAGTGTATTTTGTGGCAATATTAACATTCAATTCCTTGTTTTCTTGTCACAGTTCTCTTTTTTTGTTAGCTTCCCCCTAGAGACCTCTTCCTGTTGGTTAGTCCTTTGGCATGAGCAAGGTTGATCCATCCTTGAGAGGCAAGAGCCCATAATTATTTCCCCTGTTATTCTGCCATTGGTAGGGTTGGTCTCACTCCCATTTGAATTGATCTGGCTTCTTCTGCTGCATTGGGGATTTCATCATATATCAGCCATTTATGACGTAAAATTCCCTGTCTTTAAAAATTCATTAGTTATCCCTGCAATGAAATGTCGCAGCACTTGAAACCGCTTTGTTTCCGGCACTTCTTTTGAAAATGTCTGCCGTCTGTCACAACAGAAACAAGTAATTGGAGAGAGCTTCATCTTGTTGTTCCCAACTCCTTCAAACACCCGTATAGCCTATTCTTTCCCATCTGCGGTCTTAAACCTCCTCTCCAATTGTACAACTATTTCTTTAATATCACTTACCCAGGTTTCTCAACCACATTTCAATCTCTTAATCTTCAACTGCTATCAAAACGTTATGGCACGGTACTCTGCATCTTTCTATTGTTGGATATTATTAGCATGGTTGATTCATTGTACCATTAAGTAGTGACTCTTGAATGCCAAACAATGTGATGGAGAGAGGCTTTCACCATATGTAAGGTTGAGAAGCATCTCCCAACTTCTTAGCGAGTAAGTCCTTTCCGCCCGTATCCAGACAACAGCAAAATGAAAGGAACTCCTCGCATCACTCTGATGACTTTCTAAGTGTAGGCTAGGCTTCGCAGGCACAACACAAGACTGAAGCTATATATTGGAAACCCAAATTATATGCATCTTACGCCCATGCACAACACTACTCATGCGTTGGCTAGATCATACCAAACACCCAGAAGCTTCATTACCAGGAAGTCTTTTCTGATCAAGTCCATTCAGTATTTTTTAGGGCTACATTGACACACACACACACACACACACACACACACACACACACACACACACACACACACACACACACACACACACACACACACACTTTCTTTCCTTTTCTTTTCTTTTTTCTGAATTAATTCCAATGAGAAACGATGGAGGTCAAGTTCACCATAGGATATAAGCTATGTTGGAGTGATGGAGGTTTGAACCAGGTATCAAAAATATGTTTGAATTCGGTTGCCAGTTTAGCCAACTAGAGGAATGGTTGGTCGCAAAAGTTTCACTAGTTTCTAGGTCAGAGATTCCAGTAGTAAACAAGTCATTAATACCACTGTTGAGACCCTTTCCCTAGTTATCATATTTGACATTAAATGAAGACGTAACTAGGAATTTGCAGTAGCGTTGATGATCATTGTAGATTTTAGATAGCAAGTAAACATATCAATGTACAGTATTGTGCTTGGAATTGGTTCTATATGATAGTATTTTATCGTAACTTTTAACTCATTGTATAGCTACAACTAGACAAAAATGTAGTTGTGTGGTTTGTAATTTTAATTAAAGTGATTATGACAATCTGGTTTGTCATCATATTGACGTCCTGGCAATACATCCAAGAGAACATGGGCATCCTTTGGTTGAGTACAGTTGTAGAGCGTTTCTTATCTGGATGACTCAGTAGCACTATTGATTTGTTGGGAACAGTACATCTGACTACTGCAATGTGATTTGTTTTAACTGTGAAGAGAAAACCCCACACAAACCTGGCATCATTCAACATCAGATTTTAGAACTGGACATGCAGAAATTTTCGTCTGAACAAACTTTTCTAGTTGCACTAGGAGACGTACGATCTCGTTGAAGTAGGCCAGGTAGTTTCTGATAGAAAGACACTAAAGCAGCCTGCTATGGAATAGCTGTTTCTTTGCCACTGCTGATGCCCACTGTTTGCAAAGATCTACGTAATAGTTTTGATTTGTGATGAGCTACAGCGATGTTCGTATTCTCAATTCCAGCTTGTGATATTGTTGGTTTTCTTTGAACAACATAGAAAAGGTCTAAATAGGCAGATGCCGTCACATTCAACAACGATTAGCTGCAGATTTCGTGTTTCATTCGGAAAAAGCTGCATCTCTATGGCGTCTCGTCGATGATAAAGCTGTTGACTTGAAAAATAGGAGTGACCGATTGTTTGAAAAATTATACATGCCTGCAGGTCCTTATTTGGGTTTCTCTGTAGCTGATGGCAGAGCCCAATCAGATCGGTGCAGTCAGTAGAGTCCAGTCTATATAAATGATGGTCAACCAGAGAATAGTACAACTCGTAATAGATTGCTAAGGTGACACGTTATTACTCGATAGGTACGAAAGTGCTAAGTAGACAGCTTACATCGCAGGGTGCCACTGAACGGTGAACTTATAAGGTGGCAACATATCTTAGTTGTGACGTATCTTAGTTGTGACGCAAAACATCTGCTGAGCAGGTGCTTCACATTCGGGAGCAGCTGCCACCAAAGACTAAAAAACTACCAAATATTTCTCTTCGTCAAATTGGTGACCACACCATTCAATTAGTCGCCAACCACCTACAAGTGGTTGCCATATAGCGACTTGGTGATCTGATTTTATCATACGACAGAAGCACTTGTGGTTGCGAAAGCCTTCTTGGTAGAATGTTTGGTGGCATTTGCTAGGCAAATACTAACCATACTTCTGCAGCTAATTGTTTACAAGGCCCGCATGGTTTACGGCAGGAAATTCAGAGCCATCAGAACTGCAGTGTAAAGCAAATGCTGATCCAGTTTATTTTGCTTCGCTGCGGCATTTCTGCTAATTTTTGCAGTCTTTCTCTTGTTCTTCTTTCTTGAAATTTCTTTCTATGTGGCAGCACAGATCTTATTCTTCCCATCATTTTTATGATGTGCTATTATCCTGTAGACCTTCTCATGTTTGCAATATCTTGAATTCCTAGGTACTAAGCGTTTCATATTGTTCTTTGACGTCGTACTGAACGTTTAGCAAAGGTTCTTCTATAGACAGCACTCATTCATGCAGAAGATATGTATAACCTGATACCCAGTGGCGACTCTGGGTCAGTAGTGTAAAGATTGTATTTAGTTGGGATATATTTCTGATGGAGGTATCTCTCCCTGTCTTATAGGGATATTGCACCGATTAAGTAGAGGCTTATCATCATGACCTCTGTAGACGGTTTACTTGTGGTTCCAGAAATAAAACTGTTACCAGACTATACAGGTTACAAACTATAAAGACAAATATGTTCATATTTGTGGTGATCTTGAGCTTTCTTTAATGCCAAGGAATGCTAATTAACCCATATGACAGAGATGCTTTGTGATCTGGTGATATCTTCCCATCCAATCTGCAATTGTTGGAGACAAAACCCGTAATATTGGAGACAAAACTTCCAAGATACTAGAAGGATGATACGCCTCGGTCCAATAGGATCACACACAATCGGGATGAAGCAATAATGGGAGATGCAGAATGGGCATCATATTCAGGTAGGACATCTACACACACACACACACACACACACACACACACACACACACACACACACACACACACAAATGCGCGCGATTTATTCTGTCTGCTGGATGCCAAAGGTTACTACTCCAGTTTAGTAGGGGCAAAGCTCAAAAGAAGTTTACGTTGTGTGCGCTAGTTGACAAACGTGTATTGAAAGGTTTCTATGTATGCTTTGGAACCATCTATTACAATTATTACACTTCAGAGTTACTCTGTTTCATAAATACGCCTACAGCGTTTATTTACACTTTTGCCTCTTTTGTTGCTCACAATTCTCAAATTCTCAAGTCTTTAGTGCCGGCTCTGTTACTTCTTTTAGGTAATCTCAACACAGTGCTCTCTCTAACTCTCCCTTGATGTTACTGCTTCATTATACCTTATGCTCAATACACTTGAGTGCGTAGTACATCCTTACGTACATCTCTCAACCTCATTGAGGGTGACATCTTATTTGTGGAACTGAGGATAATGAACGTTGCCGGCAATCTTTTTTAAACAATGATCTGTGATTTGAGCTGAATGTCGAAACCACTTGAAATCTCCTTTTAGATACTTTGATTTCATCTATATTGTTTTTGCCACATTTCTTTCTAATCTCATGCATGGTTATAGGTTTGTTCTATTGTTTATGATTAAAGATGCCTAGAACTATTTTAGAACTTTTATGATGGAACGAGTTTAGTTTTCTAGTGTGTCTTCTAAGAAGTGTTCAGTACTCAGTGTCATATATAAAATGTGACTGAAAGGACACATGGTTGATAGATGTATCTCATTGTTGTTAGTGTTAAACTTTCGTAGGAACACAGATTGATTATACTGATACTCAATTAATGACTGAACTATTTCATTCATACCACTATTTATATACTCGTAGCTATAGACATGCACACAGCATGCACGTGTACATCACATGCATAAATATACGCATGTGTGCACACTATGCCTACCATATACACCATACAGTCAAACACAACGTAATATACTACATCTCTTCTCTTTAAAATTTTCATTTAACTTGTCAAAACTCCAGTCTATCTGGCTTACGCCTCTCTCGAACTGGATAGCGCTGCACGGGAACCTCAGTCATTTCCAAAGGTGTATGCTGTACGTCTGTTGAGGTTCGAGTCATTACATCCTTGTTGGCTGATGATACTTGTTGAGGCTTGTTCTCTAGGAGAGGAATATCAGTGGTTAGATCCTGGGTATCAGGGACCAACTTCTCCAACTCATTAGAGACACTTGCCTGCCATGCTGCTGCTGCTGATGATGATGACCTCGGTGTAGGAATCTCTGACTGTATATCTGTTTCTTCATCCACTAACTCTCCAGCGCTAGCTTCATCCATGTCCCCAACCTTTAACTTAATTACTTTGTCTTGTCCATAAAACTTGATTACCATTCCACAACACTTCCACCAAATATGACAATGGTCCTGATCTTTCTGCCACTACTACTTTAACCCAACTCAGCTTTCCCCTAACATTTTTTGTCCAAACCTGTTCTCCAACAAAGTATTCACGCAAACGTCATTTATCATGTCCAATTTTCTGTGATGTCTGTCTTGCTAGAACTTTAGCTTGAATATGTAGTTTCAGTAACGTCAAGCGAGTCTTTAATGTTTGATTTAGAAATAACACTGACGTTACCAGATTGTGGTAGCATGAGGGGTTGTTCTGTATGCTAGCAAAGTACTTGCTAGCCTATAGGGTAGAGTGCAATCAGTGTTACTCTTCATAGCATGTTTCAAGGTCTGTATGAATCACTTCACCGTTCCATTCGTTTATGGATGGTACAGTGCCGATGTAATATGTCGAATGTTGTAGTACCGAACAAAATCACAGAATTCTTTACTAATAAACTGTGGGCCATTGTCTGTTAGTATTTGTTCCGGCAACCCGTAAGCAGCAAACGACTTCCTCAATACTTCTATACTTTTACCTGTGTCTGTGCTTCCCATTTGACTTTTAGAGTAAGCATTTGTCATTGCAAGAAAATTTTTTCAAAGACAGTACCCGCAAAGTCTATATGAACTCTAGCCGAGGCTCTCGACGTCCAAATCCACGGCTTTAATGGTGCTACTGGGGGTAAATGTTTGACAGATTGACACGAATGACATCCACGACTTAACTTCTCAATATCTCTATCACAATTGTGCCACCGTACATTCATTCTAGCCAATGAGTTCATTCGAGATGTTCCAGGGTGTGACTCGAGAAGTGCTTGCAGGACCCTTGACCGCAATGATAGAGGAATTACTGGACGCAAACTCCACATGAGGCAACCCCCTTCAATGGACAGTTCTTTATATCTCTGTCTGAAGGTTTTTAACAATTCATCTAATATAATAGCTAGCCAACCATAACGCAGAAACGTTATTACTCAACTAAGCACCGTATCTACACTTGTAGCTCTTCTCACATTATCCAACAATACCGGCAATGTTTCTAGCCTTTTCATACTGATAATTCGAGCCATTTCTGCCTCTAGTTCTGATCCACTCTCGGGCAGGGGTAATCGAGATAGACGATCAGCTTTGTAGTGCATTGTTGTAGGCCGGAACTCAATATCATAACTATAAGCGAATAGTATGCATGCCCACCTTTGCATTCTTGCCGCTGCCAGGTTTGGGATTCTTTGTTTTGGTCCAAAAATTGACGTCAACGGTTTGGTCGGTTACCATCGTGAATTTTCTGGTTTAAAGGTAAGTACTTTTTTATAAGGTACACAAGCGCAAGCGCTTCTCTTTCAATCTGTAAGTAGTTTCTCTCCCTACTACTTAAAGTTCGAGACGCAAACGAAATCGCCCTTTCACTGCCATCCAGAAAGACATGAGACATCACTGCGCCTATACCTTATGGGGAGGCGTCACAAGTGAGACGAATAGGTAGAGACACATTATAATGAGCTAGAACTTTGACGACATAAGACACTCTTTTGCCAATTGAAATGCCTCATCACATTCATTGGACCACTCCCTCTTGACTTTCACCTTTAGCAAGACATCTAGAGGTTGTAACATGTTTGATAAATTTGGAATAAAACGTCCATAATAATTCAGCAGTCGTAAAAAGGAACATAGCTGTTGTACGTTATTCGGACTCGGCGCTTCTGCTATGGCTTTCATCTTGACTTTAGTTGGCAACAATCCTTTAGCTGAAACACAAAATCCCAAATAGGTCACTGACTCTTTCATGAAAGAACGTTTTTCTTTCGTAATACGAATGCCATTATTTTGTAATGTTTGAAGCACTGCTCTAACATTCCGCCAGTATTCTTCATCAGTCTCACTGGCTATCAAGATGTCGTCTATATAACAAATAATCTGTGGCAACACTTGCACCAGCTGGTTCATTGTAGTCTGAAAAATTGCTGGAGGTGACGCTACCCCAAACGGGAGACATGTAAAACGGAATAAACCCTTATGCGTGTTGATAGTAACAAAGTTCCTTGAATTGTTATCCAACATTAGTTGGTTATACCCATGAGACATATACAATTTAGTAAACTTCTTACCTCCGGCCAAACAAGCAAATAACTCATTTTGTTTAGATAGCGGATATTTATCGACATCTAATACCTGATAGACAGTTAAACTTGTTTGTAGTCCCGCAAATGCGGATAGAGCCATCTTGTTTGGGAACAGGAACAATAGTTGCAGCCCATTCAGAGTGATCGACAGCTTCAAGACTCCCAGTGTCTTCATCCTTACTAACTCCTCTTCAATTGCACCCTTCAAAGCAAATAGCAAGGAGTGAGCCCTGTAGAATCGAGGACGTGATCCCGTCTTAACTTCCAAGGAAGCCTTTGAGGTTTTGATTGTTCCTAAAGCCTCTCTGAAAACATTAGGAAATTTGTCAACCAAAATTTCAATACTCTGTTCCCTGGATGAAACTCTCAACAGGCTAATCGACTTCCATATATTCAGTTTAGACAACCAATTTTTGCCCAATAGACTAGGACCAAAACCTTCAACATAGGCAATAACTTTGTCTACCTTCATGGACGACTGACACTTCAACTTGACCAAGAACTGATATTTTCTCACTCAAATATGTACGAACTGTTACCCTTATGTCTTTCAACTTGAGCCAAGGAAATTTGGACTTGCAAGTGTTTGAGACATGACTGACACTGACGCACCTGTATTTATCTCCATCCTAAAAGATTTTCCTTCAACTTGTACGGTGACTATTAGCGGTTTCTCTGTGGTTTGACCAAGTACCAGCACCTGATGACTCACCACTTCCATCCTTTCACATCGTAATTCCTGTTCTTTGTGGCCACACCAACTAGCACGCTCATTTGCTTTACTTTATCTCTTGTCATTCCACGAATTCTTCTTATTCCAGGTTTCAGGCTTAGCAACTGGCATTGTCTTCGACATATGCTGACACACAGGTGTAATATGCCCTTTTTTCCACACTGGGAACAATTGGCTTCCTTTAACCGACTGTCAGAACTTTTTTGATTTCACCGGCCACAGTGTTGACCATTTGACGTAGGCAATATGACAGATTGAGTCAGTTCACAAACAGTCTCGGGAAGCAAACGCAGTTACCCTTCTGGAAATCTTTTACACTTTGCCGAGCTGCTTTTATCCTTGTACTATTTGCACGGCTTGAACAAATGTCAAGTTAGCTTCTGTAAGCAATCGTCTCTGGGTAGATTCCTCCTGTAGCCCACACACCAATCTGTCACGTAAAGCATCAGTAAGAAACTCACGGAAAGAACAATGATTTGCCAAACGTTTCAATTCATCCACATAAACACAAATAGCTTCCTCATTTCTCTTATTCCAACGATAGAAGTGAAAACGATGAGCAATGACAGGGTGTAGTCTCAAAATGTGTTTTAAGCACCCTTCCAAGTTCCTCCAAAGACTTCTTTTGCAGTAAGGTTTGCAAGACTAGATCTCTTTCCAACGAATATGTCTTTGCTCCCAGCAAGCTCAGGAACATAGGCACATGTTTTGCGGCATCTATCCCAGATGCTTCAAAGAAAAGAAGAACCCTTTCATAGTATGCACAAAAACGTTCATTCTCCTGGTCAACCTCTCCAACAGCCCCGGGTAATACCTGAAATCCCACCCTCGTCGCCGTTGTTGCAATTTTGTAGGAACACAATTTGATTATACTGATACTCAATTAATGACTGAACTATCTCTGTCATACCAGTATTTATATACTCGTAGCCATACACGTGCACACATCATGCACGCATACATCACATTCAGAAGTATACGCATGTGTGCTCACTATGCCTACCATATACACTGTACAGTCAAACACAATATATTATACTGCAGTTAGAGTTAGATCTTTGTCAAGAAAGACATCTTTTCTAAGTTCACCAAAAGCACTGAAAAGGAACTTCGACACATCAAAGTTCTTAATTTGGTTTGTAGCAGGTAGTCTTTTTTCCTTTCTTTGCTTCAATCAGTAACTTCATTTTCAGCATTGATAATAAGTAGTACACTCAGCTTCTCGCATTATTGATAAACAACTCCTATGCTGAGATTGTCTCATTATTACAAAATAGATAATTCAATGCCATTTCTTGGTTTTTTGGCTGTTGTCAAGGTGCTCTATAGATGTACCATTTTCGAAACGAAGTATTACAGACATTAGGATCATTGACTGAAAGGAACACCCAATACAGAAATATTTTCCATGCTAGAACCGAATAAATCGTCTGTTGCAGCACAACATAAATCTCTCTCCTTTCTACTTGCAGCATATGTCAAGGCATAGCACCAAAAAATCTTGAAGACAGTCTTCGTAATGATCTCCAACCTTGATCTCAGCTAAGGTAAGTCTTGAACTCAACCCTTCCATTTTCTGCCTCCTGATTTGCAATAAGAAATAGCTAGGCTTCTCAGTAAAAAAGCTACTACTTCTCCTCTCCGTCTAGTGCAAGCACAGAGATCACAAACAACCGAACTCCCACAATTTTGCCAATATTGCTGATGTAAAGTGAAATATTTGGTAAAACATAGGCAACGTCTAACTCTTACAGAATGGTTTTTATCTTTCTGTTTTCACACATGCACACACAAACGTAAAATTTGATCATGTTCAGAGGAACAGCAAGCATGACTGATTTAGTTTGCACTGATGTAAGGCCATTTTATTTATTGTCTGATATCTGATGATCTAGGCCATATGCATGTATGATGACCAAATTAAATTCATCATTGACAGCACTAATGTTTGCAACTTAGCTAACTAGTCATATTTGTGTTAGTGAGTGCACCGTTATGAGAAATATACTTACTTCAATCATTGCAGACAGAAATCATGCATCTTCTCTTAAAGAAATGGAAGTGTTTCAACTTTGAAGTTATCTCTAAGTTTACCCGCATTCTGATGCGCATGATGTTATCTATATTATTAGCTGGCAGGGAAGTGATTCGGTTATATTTTGATAATGGCTATATCGGCAGATGTCTGATAAGTTAGCTTCTACTCATTCTCTAGTCCCATGAATGTATGGTCTTGTGCGGACCATTAGGGAGAGTTTATTAAAAGGCTTTCAATTCCTTAGCACATACACGGTATATTTTGGTCTTGGGCTTTAGATATTGGAATACCGTCATTGAATAATGATGCTCTTGGTTCAGTATGTTGACATAGGGTGAGATGTAATTGACCTAGATGTTGTACGTTTCTCTTACCATAATGGAATACATTTGTGTCTCGTAAATTCAGTTGGTTTCACATTTATGATAATTTTGAAGAGTTTGATAGTTGTAATGGTAATTGGTGAGGAGTAATCCATGCTACAACAGGCAGAGCATGCACGAGTAATAGTGAGGATTTCTTTTCAAGCACTCTGCGAGCTTCTGAGTCAAAACCTCTGGTAGTTAAAATTCTTAAGCTATAGTTACATAGGGCTGCTGACAGCTTTCCAGTTATGCTTTACGTAGCAGAATCTATACAACCAAGAAGTTCCATGATGTTTTTATTATTGATTTTGCCAATATCTTTTCAGCATATCTTTATAATGGTGGTAACGTAAGTGCTCTATGTATAGGCTGTATTTTCAATTTTATTTGTCTTTGTTTATGGATTGAACGTTGAAATTATATTTAGTGCTAGGTATCTCTTACTCTGCGCAACCAAATGTTTTTTGTTTGTAGGATGGTAATACCCCATTATTGACAGCATGCGAGTTTGGATGTGCTGTAGCTCTGGATTGTCTTATCAGACTTGGATGCTTGCGTGATGTCACCAACAACGTGAGTCAATCATTAATGATTTTGGAGTTAAACGTGATCAAATTGTGGTTCTTTAGCGTGGAGACACCGCCTTTCATTGCGTATTGAAGCATACTGTCGATTTGGGGAACAGTACTCATATTTCAACTGAAGCTAAACCCAAACAATATTTAGTCACTACTTTGATGGAGCATAACTTTACGTCAAGCAAAAGAAACCAAGTAAGTCATTTGAAATTTAAAGTTGTGTTAATTATGTCCAGTGCTTAGATGAGACATATCTATATTATCTATGTCTGTATGTGTGTAATCCACTATAGAGAACACTTGTCCACTAGCTATGCAATTGGACGCAAACATACAAGTAATAATTGTTTTGGTGCTATGGTGCTAGCTAACTACTATTGACAGTGGTACAAACTCAAATTTGTCTAATAGGTGCACGTTCGTTCGTCTGGCGCTCAGAGTGGGCTGGACACAGAGTGGGGGTGAGAGCCCTTAACTAAATCATTGCTTCTTGACAACGATAAGATAAACATCATGTATTTCATGCCTTAGGCTCACCAACAGGCGAGATTTGGTGGACTCCTGCAATAATAGAGGATGTGTCATAGATTAAAACTCATCCAACCTCTACTAACCTTATACAGACTATGTCACGCGGACATTATTGACCTAGTACAACCTCTCTAGAGGTTGAGGCAGATCCACTAGCCTATATACTAAAGGCTGGTTCAGAATATGCGACAGAGAGCAATCCGTTCCGTTCCGTCAAACCACATCAAAGCACCGCTCGAGACCATTATGTACTGTTACCCAATCAGGGAGCGCAAATTCGAGGATCAGAACGGAACGTATACTTATTGTGAACACTGCCTGACGCGACGCACAGTTGATGTGACCGTCCATCATGTCTCCGTTACATATTGTGAACCAGCCCGTAAAAATGACACCTTTACTGTGTGTCTCTGTGGAAACAAAATTTGGTGGAGCAGGGACTTGCCTGTTCTGAGATCTGCTTTACACACAGAGAACTGACATATATACGTATACATAGATTGGTATGAGATTGATTTGGGAGATGCTAGTGTCGTTGAATGCAACAGAGAAGTATCTTCTGCTACTGTCAGTACCTAGTTGATAAATTTTTAATCTTCATGACAAGCAACTGATGCTCTGAATTCCAGATCAAACATTCCATTGTATAACAGCAGAACGTCGTTTTAGGAATATTGCTTTACAGACTCTTGAAAAAAGTATTCTGTTATGTTACCCAGGACATTCTGGTTGCCCAATTTTCTATTGTAAACTGTTGCATTTTATAGACTTGTTTAATTAACCTAATCAGTGGCGTAACTGTAGCATTAATTTCCTGTTGTATGGAAACCACCCCAATGTAGGTGTACAGTTTGAGTAGTTGTGGCGTTCTTTTAGTCAATCTTCAGAAGTTGTACATGCCATGAACAACTTCCAATGTGCTGGCAACTCAAGCAGATGCATGAAATTGTGCATGGAGGAGAAGCATGAAGAGTGGTGAAACCAAATTCAATGTTCAGATCATGCTCTTTTGTGCAAAAATGGTAACTCAGTGGTTGGCAAACCATGAAAGCGTAACAATACTCCTGCATGCGCGAAGAAACGTTATTAGTCTACCGTCGTGGGTCCATCGCAGTACCGCTGCTAGAAGTGGTATAACTGCCCAGATTTACACGCAATGTTGACTTTTGCAGAGATTGTGCACAGGGGTCTCTACCTAGTATCTCATGTGCTGCATTGTGACAAAACTGAAGAGTCTATGCTGCAGTTATTCGCCAGAGAAAATGATGGTTTGACCATCAGGATCGATCTAGTGATGATATGCATGATCTACTGATGACATGCACGATCTAGTGATGACATGCATGATCAAAGCTTAGCTGGATTGACTTGAGTAGACATGCACGTAGTGAATGAACCTCAAACTGTCATCTCCCCATGGCTGCTCTAAAGCTGACTGAATCATCTATGTCCCACTATTTTGAGCACTGCTGTATATATACCGATTTTTTGCGCATGGGCAGTAACTAAATTTTAGTCGGTGCTATGGGCCAGATAAAGACAGTATTCCAGTTGACGCTGGGTCAGGAGAGATTCGCTGACTTAGCGCTCCTTCACGTTCATTATTCAAGTCCTGCATGTGGAGCACCTTAAAGGCATCTAAAGATTTAAGCCAATCGGAGTTAGCCATAAGACGTTGCTAGTTTAACTGGTGTTTGTAATATTACTTTCAAATTTTCTGACGTTTGTTTATAAATAAAATATTTATTCGAATAATAACTAAAAATCTATCACTTAATTTATACATGCAACTGACAATTTGGCAGTAGACTTATTGTCAGCTATGTTTTAATTATTATAATGTTTATAGTCATGCTTAGCTAAATGGGCAGGCTAGAATTACAAATGTAGCTTTTTCTTAGCTGGCTCATGTCCTTATTATTTGTTTTTACGAAAATCACGCCTACCAATTTTGCTGGAAACCACATCTTGTACCCCACCAGTTACACCACCGTGAAATTGGTTTAAAGTGGAGCTAGTGGAAAAACGGCCCAATACATTTACATGAACTAGTATTAAAAATAGATTCTATGCAATAGAGGATTTTTGGGGGCAGCTCTTACAGCATATGTAAATTCCATGGTAACACGCACCTTTCCCTGATCTCAATATACACAAAGTCCACGTTTCCGGGTGTGCTTATGAACGGTAGATCATCTTGCCGTTGACTAGGCTTTGTAAGTAAGTTCACTATGTATTATTTCGTGCATCTTGCGAGAGACTTTGCCTGCATATAGAGACACGTAGGAAGCCGATTCTTGAGTACGACTTCTCGAGGTTAAGACACTGCTGTTCAGCTGAAGTCGTCTGACTCATACTCTGAACAGATATACGTAGAGTGGAAAGACAGACTAGTCATTGCCTAGCGATGGAAGTTTTGTCAGGTGAAGATTTAGCAATAGGGGAACCCATTCGGGGTAACCATTCGTCTAGCCTATACAACTCGTAATGGAGGGCGGTGCCAGAGCTCATGAGCTTACAGCACTTGATGTACGTACATTGGCCTGATTCTTAGTTTGTTGTGGTAACAGTCTTGGCTGCTGGTTCAATCCAACTCCACACTGTATCAAGCACATTTCTCAACACAAAATCTTTGTAAAACACGATTTTATCATTTGTCAGTGTGTTCAGCGCGAATGCCTTCCTTGCAACTCAGTCTATTGCTAATGCAAGGTCTTGCTCGAGAACTCTAATCTTGTATTGAAGCGCCGCTATTTCATTTGCTTGCTGTATAATATCCGACGTAAACCATCAACTTTAGCCTCAGTGACATTTTCGACAATCGACATCTTCACTTTTTTCAGATCACTACTATATACATGTCTTGATCAACTGCGGATGAGGTAGAACAGCCGCTGCTTTCTGATTTAGACATTTCCAGCTATGGAATAGTGCATACGTGTTGTTACTTTAGACATAACTGTTAGTGGGTCTTGTAGGCTGTAGTACGTGTACGGTACTCTGGTCCGCGTCAGTATCTAACCAGTGCAAGTTATCAAAGTAACAACTTCGACCTGGCGAATCACATATATACAGAAGGAAGCTAGACAGCTCAGAAACAAAGCGGGACGTCCTACATGTCTGGCTACGTATTCCAGATGTGTTCCCAGGTGGCATGATTTCACTAGCCAAAACTAATCCATCGCTAGTAGTCTGTCTTTCCACTCCAAGAAAATCTGTTCAGAGTGTGAATCAGACAACTTCAGCTTGAACAGCAGTTTCTGACCCTACAGAAATCGTACTCAAGAAATGGTTTCCGTACACATCTCTACGCAGGCAGAGTCTCTCACAAGATGTAAGAAAAGGTAAGGAGTGAACTTACTTGCAAAACCTAGTCAACGGCTAGATGATCTATGGTTCAGAAGTAGACCCAGAAACGTAGACTTTGTACACAGCGAGATCAGCGAAGGGTGTCTGTTGCCCTCGAGATTGAGGATGCTCTAGAAGCTCCTCCCCCATATGTTGTCTATCTATGAAAGAGGAGGTAGGGCATTGCAAAAAACTTCGGAAACAAGATTTGAATATTAAGAATAACGTAATGAAGTCTTTCAATTAACCTTTCGTACAGTGTTCGAGAGATTTAATTATATATAGTCTGCTATTAGACTCGTTAGTATGGTACTTTTCATGCAATCTCTAAATCTTTTCCTTGTTTATAAAACATAAAACTGTTATACTTGTAGTTCATAGTATATAATAGGAACTGTACTTCGTAAGTTAAGTGTTTAGTGCAAAGATTATCTTAGGTAGTCTGTAATAAACCTGTTCTTATAGGAAGGGAAACTTCCACATGAGTGCATTGTTGGAGACTTTAGGCAACAGTTGAGAACATATCAGGTAATATTTATCTACTTTAAAGGGTAAATGCAACGGAAAAATCAAAATCGTATTATGTTGGAAATTGATAGTTCTAGTTGCATACATGACAGGAAAACTAGTTTTAGATTTTTTAAAGTTAAGTCTTCGCTGAGATATAGTAGGTCAAAGTTGATTCCGGTTCTTCAACTTTAGTACCGTTTATAACGTGCGTGGTGCAGTGTAAAATTGACAGAGAGGAGACGCGTATGCATCTGTATGGTCAGCGTCCTGTAAAAATGACTACATACTCATATCCAAGGCAACGCTACTAGGGTAGAAGCGACGGCAGAAACATTTATTTGCTGAAGAGTCCTCTGGAGGTTTTTTCGCGATGATGACGTTTCGTCATCCCATGAATTCCAGAATGAAGAAGATCTGCTGGGAGCCATTACAGTGATTAGACCACACAGGTTCGAGTTCAGCGACAGTGTCTCTGAAGCTTTGAGATCGCCTGCTGCCTTGGAAGCGGATGAGGAAGAGGACAGGCTACCTGAAAGCCTGTCATCATCGCAAGTAGAAGTAGGAGTAGCAAACGTAATCGATTCCTATCCGTGTATGTAAACAATCGTCACAGGTGGATCTGCGGTCGTTTTGAGATGATGGATACGTACTCGTGTGGAGTGCGTGTGCTGCTAAAACGGATTTGACGTTGTCTCAATAATGACGCGATAATAATGTCGAATACTAGCGACAATAGTGGCACAGTGGTGAGTCCATGCAAAACCTAGCTACGTCCTGTGAGAAAGAGAGCAAAATGAGTCGAAGTTCGTACGTTGAATTCACATTGACACAAGGCTTGACTTCACTGTACAGTATACTGTATGCATACGACTGCATTCACTACACATTGTAATATAGTCTACTATAATTGTATAGACTCTCTAGGCTAGTCACGCAATACTAAGTGTACCAGTACTATGTTGTCTGCTTATATACTAGTGCTACAACCATGTGCAAAGTAGTCTACTCCTCTTACATCCCCTTTGCAAACAATGCTCTTGCTAAGCTAGCAGTAAAGTCTAGACAACGCAATCCTTCAGGTAAGCAGATTTTCTCACAACTCGTTGGCTTCGGGTGACATTCGTTGATTCTGTGTGTTTGGAGATCGTTGCGGCTGTTGTTCTGCTTGTTATGACGTCTTCATCTGTGTTGTCCGTTGCTTGTGTTTTGTTGTTGCTTGTGCCGCTCGTAGATGTTTTCTATTTCTGCGAAGAAGTCGTCCATCTACTGTCGTGACATCATAGGATCGGATGTTATTTGTCTGTGAACGGTTGATGCTATCCAATTGTGGTCGTAGGCGTTGAGTGGTTGTATGTGGACAGCTTTAGCAGGTTGTAGGCTAGGCAGATCGTTTGCTGTTTTGTTATAATAACGGGCTTGCTTTGCTTGTCGTGTCCCTAGTTCCTGAAGATCATCGACTGGTATCTTAGGTTTCGGTAACTTTGCAGTTGTAGGTAGTAAATTTCTTGTTCTCCTACTCGTCAATCGCTGTGCTAGGCTAGTTTGCATTCCTGCTGTTGGCTTGTCCTATGATCTAACAGTGAAAGCCATGGGTTTGACCCAGTGATCTTTGCTTTTCCATGATGTGCTTTGCTGTTTTGACTACACTTTCTGCTTGGTTGTGGATATTAGTCTAATTTCATGCTGCATCCTTGTGTGTGATTTGGCGAAATGGCTCACACAGATCGGTCAGATTGCTGAGAAAGCGCGAGAGGTAATTGACTAGTCCTTGGATGCACTGCACTCTATGAACGTCTGTGGGATTCTGCATATTTAGTATCGCTGTAAGTTCCCTGGGGTGGCGTTGGAAACCGTCATTTGTGAGCAACTGTCCAAAATAGGCAACTTTGCTTTGCTTAAACTTGAGCTTGTCGGCATTGATGTGGATTCTTTTGGAGGGGTATCGCTGAAGTAGTCTGTAGAGTTTGCGGTCATGGTCTGCTGTTGCATCATTCACGTTACTTCTTACTCCATTGATCAGGATGTCATATGCAATTGTATACACTCCGGGGATTCTTCTGTCTAAAGGCCTGTCCACACTGGCAACTGGATCGTGATCCAACCCCAGCGCTGTCCACACTTGCAACTGGATCCCGATCGTCTCGCGATCCGTCCGATCCACATCGCGAGGTGGTTTCGATAGCGATCGGTTGAATCCAATTAGAAATAGTGGGCGTTACCTTCACGTACGCTACACGTGTAGTCGAAACATCTAGCTCTTCTGACTCGTCTTTGTTCTCGCTCATCTTACGTCGCTGTATCAACGCTTTCACAAGCAAAGAGGTCACACGTACACCTTGGTCATCAGTCACTTGTTATCGAAAATGAGGCGGAGGTATCGTTTTCAAAGTGCAGTGTGGACGCTCGCTATCCCGATCGGATCGCGATCCATTCTGGTCTAGTGTGGATAGGCCTTGAGGCTTTGTCTAGTCGTTGCAGGAATACTTCTGGTGCAAGCCGCAAACGCTGAACATTTTGGCTTGCGATAGTTCAGGCAGCAGATCATTGATGGTGTGCATCTGACAGTGACTGCGTCTCAGTGCCTAGTTTATGGGCTTGGGATCGACCCACAAGCGGAGTTTTTCGTTCGGCTTCTTGACGGCGACGAGGCTAGATATCTACTCGGTTAAAGTGTTCACTCGTTCTATCACGTCTAGTCGTTCCAGTCGCTGCAGTTCGTCTTTCAGCTGTGATTGTATACCAATAGGCATTTTCCTTAGATTCATTTTGACAGGTGGTACCGTGGGGTCAACATCTAGATGTAGCATTCCAGGCAGTTGACCAACAGTGCTGCTATCGAAGACATCTGCGTACGTTGCAAGAAGTTACTTTAAGTCAGATGAGGTGTCCGTTGTTGTCTGCGGTTTGCAAGAATCATGTGCTGTCTGTTCTTGCTTGACAGTACGTACGTGGTGGAAGTGTACGCTAATAAGTCCTAGTCGCTGTGTCGCTCCGGCTCGTAATAGAGAGGTAGCTGCTTTGTTGTCCAGAGGTTTCGGTTTGCTCTTGTTGTAAAGAGACAAAACTTTGTCAGATATCTGTAGTACCGTCCCTGGAGGTGTGTACGACTTCCTGATAACATTGCACGTAGCACCTGTGTCTACTTGTAGACGTATTGGGCAGTCACCGACTGTCATTGTGGCGTACATTTGATTAACATGTGTCTCCTGGCTATTTTGAAGAGAATAGGCTGTATCCGTGTTTCTGATATCGGCCAGTGTCATCGTCGTCAGGTAATTGGTTTGGTCTGGCTCATCGTCTTCCATACCGTGAACGCGGTACTGTTGTTTTGGTGAAGCTGTCTTTATTTGTGGTTGTTTCTGTCGGCAAAGGGAAGCAAAGCGGTTTGCTTTTCCACAGTTGGAGCATGTTTTGCCTAGTGCTGGACATCGTCTTGGACCTCTGTCATGTCGTCGTTCACAACTCCAACATGTCTGCGGTACCCTAGCTGTTACCGTGGCTTGTCTCCTCCTACTTCGTGTACTGTACGCTTTCAGTGCATGCACGTCATCGCTGAAGCTAATGGCTTTGGATTGTGCAGATGTGGACTCTGCGGGCACGGCGCGTGGATATCGCAGTCGCCAAAGTTAATTTAGCTACTTGCAGGAGTTTCTGACGGTTGCCATTGTTGCGTATTCCGTGGACTATCTTGTCGCACAACAATTCATCTTTGGTCGCACCATAATTTCATGAATGAATTCTTCTTCTTAGCGGAATTATGTAGTGGTCAAACGGCTCACCTTGCTTCTGTGCTTGCTGCGTAAGTTGGTACCGTTGGTACATCACGTTTGTTTTGCTGAATCAGTACGCTTCCATAATTCGAAGTACTACTGCCATTTCATTTCTCTCTTTACCTTCTGGGAAGAGCAAGGTGTCCAGAACCTCGACAGCTTCTGCCGGCAGGCATTGCTGAAAGGTGGCAACCCCATCCTTGTGCGATCTTCTAGTCATTAGGGACGAGATCTCGAAAGATTCCCATCTTCTGCGAAACGTTCGCCAGTTTGCGCCAAGTTGCCTTTTATATTCTATCTGCCCAGCAACTGGACTGTCACATTCGTTAAATGAACAATATCGCGTGTCTCCAGTGACGCTCGTATTTGCACAGCCGTAGGAATTGTTGCTCATAATATCTGCTGCGAGTTACTGCACATCTGACGCCATGTAATATAGTGTACTATAATATGTATTCTCTAAGCTAGTCTCGCAATACTAAGTGTACAAGTACTGTGTACATTCTGCTTGTATACTCGTGCTACAGCGCATGCGCAATATAGTCTAATCCTCTTACACACATGATGATCAAGCATCCAGATGTAAGTCTATATATAGTCAAGAGTCTGACCTTTCCCTACCATTTACATTACTTTAGTCCTGCGCAAGAGTCTTCCTTGCCCTCCGTTTCTCAAAAACGCCTCTTCGTTTCTTTTGTGAAGGTTCCAGAGTGCTGCGATCTTGAAATGTGGAGGCAGGTAGATGGAAAGTGTTGGCCTCAATTTCGCTCTTCTACTACCTAGAACAATTTCTTGAATAGACCTGTCTGTACGTATCTCCAAACAATCAGTCTAATGTGGCTACTACAGACTCCTGTACACTTAGTAGGACGAGTCGCACTCACTTGTAGTCGCCCGGACGATGCAAACGTCTCTGCAATCCGTATTCGCGATTCCCACTCTTTTCTTAGCTTGGGAATCTTCGGAAATAGAAAAACGATTGCGTATGACTTGCGCGAATTGGTGCATCAAGCAGCCTCGCAAAAGCGAATTATTCTTTCGCCACAATTTCCTCTGTTTACAATACACGCTATCGCGGAGTCTCCCCTCTGTCACATCACACTACACCATGGCCGTTATAACGTGTTACAGGAAGTTGAAGAACCGGCAGCAACGTTTGCCTGCTATATCTCAGCGAAGACTTAACTTAAATCTAAAACTATTTTTCCTGTCATGTATGATGTATGCAACTATAACTATCAATTTCGAACATATAAGAATTTTTGATTTCTGCGTTGCATTTACCCCTAAAATAGCACTTTACCGATTGACGCACGTGCATTAGCCCATCGCTTCTGTTTTTTTTCAAGTTGGGAAGCTTGGCGCTATGTCAGAGCAAACTTGATAGCTGAGCATTTTGATAACGCAAGAAACCTTCGAGATGTTTTGTTCAAATGACGTCCATTCCTCGTTTTACCGCTTTGTTTAAACTTTGATATTTTCGTAGGGAAAAGTAAAATGTGCTTTCGCACTACTGACTCACCTTCAATCGACGGCGAAAAGCACACATACGGCGATGGTTCGGCTGTAGAATGAAGGCACTTTGTGTCACATGATTATGTGCGGTGACGTACGTTTCCGTGTGTTTTTCGCATCATGCAAACCATTTTGTACTGTAGTATGGCTTCTATTCGTACAAAGAAACACGGAGCAAATTCGAGAGACCGAGCGATTGCAATTCGTTCAAGACGATCATGTGGAGTCTACAAAGTACGAACAACTGAGTCGCTTATGAACTGTAACTTTTTTCTTTCACGGTCAGAATCGCCTGAAGTGTCTAGTCCCGTCTCTTGTGTTCTACTAATTGGCCTCGGAAAGCAAGACCTAAACAACGCGCCGCGCAACACAGCAAACGTTCAGTTCGCAGCCCAAGACCTTAACGTACGTTAATGTCTACTGCACGTGCGCCAATCAGCGAAGTGCTCCTTTAATTATGCGAGCTTGTGTGTCTGTCTATCTCGCACGGTCACTTGCAGCAATGTAATTTTGATATATATATATATATATATATACCGTAAATCATGTATATTTAGAAAGCGAAACTAAGTCAAAATTGAGCAAGTATCTTTTTCGGAAGTGATGTAATTTCGAAACCTGCTGGGCAGTATCTTACTGCTTCAGTACAGGGTATAGTATGTTGCAGTAACATTGACGGAAGTTTGAGGCACACATTTTACGCGTGCGTAGGTCATACGTACGTCTTAAAACGAAAATTGCACGTGAGCAAACCCCCGGTAAGCATGTCACTGATCTCGTGGCTGAAGAGCAAATTTCCTCAGTTCAAGGCTCCTATACAATGCGGTTTTTGCCATACCCGAACGAGGAGGTTAGTCATGAGTCTGCTGTGGTATGTAAGAAATCAAACATTGGAGTTTGCACATCATTACTTGTGTACATAGTATCCTAGCCATCATCCCGCTCTCCGCACGGGTATATTAGATATGGATATTACTAATTGTTAATAAATTTCTATTATTATTAGTTGTAGTTATTTAAAGGGGAACTCCCATGAAAATAGAAGTAACGTTTCCATGATAGTACTAAGTGGCTTGATTCTATTGGTACCTTTCTTTCTTAATAGAACTCTTTCTGAACGGAGAAATTGAGCTTCCAACGTGGGGGCGTAACCCTATGGTAGTCGCCATTTTGAGATGATGACGTACGAATATCTTACCCATTGCGCATGTGTTGTCATCAGAGTATATGGCGTAGCTTCCGTACAGTTTTGAGCCCGAATGTGATGACGCTGAGAGCAGTTCGAGTTCGGGAAACTCTCATGAAATTGATTCGGACACAGGGGACGAAATCCCCGAGCGCTTGGTCAACTCAGACTGGTGCACATGCGGTCAGTGTGTCGTCATGCCCACTGCCTTTGCTGCCAAGAGTTTGACGCGCTAAGTTAGAGACTCTGTGGTTTACGGTGTGTGGTAGAACACGCAACGTTTGAGCTTGTCTGCCTCAACTACGACGTTCTGCACACTGCTGTGTCCGCAGTGGTAGATGTCACTGAAGATTCCTTCACAGAACTTCTGAATGACAGGTTTCTTGACACAAGTGTGTACGGTATTGCCTTTTGTTTATTGTCTTTCACTTTACAGGCTTTTGAGGTCGACAGCATACAGGCAGTTCACACATTGGGCTCCTACGAGACTGGGCAGGCGTGCTAAAATGGTCATACCATCATATGTAGTTTTGCTATTAGAAGACCTTTCCCAGAAGAAGGCGAAGTGTACGTGGTAGCTTGCCTTCTTCCTGTGTTGTGGTTATGATCAAGTGCAGCCAGCTGTGTTCTTGCAAGCATCCCCTTGTAGCTGAAATGTTGCCTCTTAGGACAATATTTAGTGAGAAGAGCACGGTAAACTTCCAAATTACCAGTGTGGCTGAAGTCCGTTAGCTTGTCAAGGTCTTTCAAAAGCTTCTTGTTTAGGACTACCGACTTCAGTGCATCATGTGCAGGAGAACATTTCTTTAACCACTGCTTTCGTTGGCTCTCTTCAAGTGACAATTCGTTGTGTTCACACTTGCCAAAAGATGTAGCATTCTCCCATGAATGGACATTGATTGTATGGTAAATAATAGAAATCCATTTCTCTCTTAGATTTTCAGCCTGTCCATTACATGATTTTGATGACCACCACAAGTGATTTGCCACAGATCTTATCCATGGAAGAAGGTTACTACAGCCCTTTGACTTACCCAGTTGGGTTAACTTTTTGATAACACTTTTTGAAACGTGCCAAACATCATACTGATGATCTATATCAGGGAACTGCTTTTTCATGACAGACGTTATCTGCAGGTGTCTATCAGTAACAATTTGAGCCACAGTTAATCCTTTAGTTACTAGCTCATTGACTGATCCTAGAAACCCCTCTTTTTCCATCCCAACAGAATTGGAAACTTCGCTGACCTGCACCAACTGAAAATCAACAATAAGCCCTGTATCTTGCTCCACTAGAGTATATGTACAATATTTAGCGGAATACCCAGGGCTGTCACATCGTCCATCTCCCAGTAGGTGTAAAGGGTTGTCTTTGAAGTTTTCTAGTATAGATTCCTGGTGACTTTTCCACGTTTCATTAACCACAGGACACAGGTATTCATCTTGCAATCGATAAAATGATGATTCCGAGATGAATTGCAATTTCATGATTTGAGCAATGTGGCTGAATTTGCTGAATGTTCCTTCTGACAACAGAATCCCTGCTGCGGTTATAAGATTTCCGGCAGGTAGACCAGCAACAAGTGGTTGGGACTGCCAGTTTACATTATGCCCTTTTGAGCACTCCATTTTTACTACTAACATTGTTCCACTTGTTGATTCTGATTGGCTGACTACAGAAGAGCCACATGTTGGGCAGAATCGGAACAGTTCACTCAAGGAATTTCTGAAAACAATGAATTTTTGGTCCTCTTGACCACCCATTTCGATATCCGAATCTTGTGAAGTACAAGATGTGTCAAAGACGCAGTATTTCTCTGTTTTACTGTCTGTATTAGGAGAATGTGCTTCTTCATCAGACTCTGTGGACTGACAACTGTCAGTTACTGGTGTTACTAACCATGGGGCAATTTGTGGTGGCTGAAGTTGACTAGAATGCATGTCCTCGGGAATTGGTGAAGATTCTCTCACGCAGTATGAATGTTCCTTTGTTTTAGCCAGGTCTCTAAGATCATATTGCATTGAAGCATCACAAAATTCACGTGCTTTGGTTCCAGGAGAATTGTTTTCTTTGTCGATTTCTTGGTGGTGCTCATAATCATCATCAGAGTCAGGCACTCTAGCAACCTTAGCATGTTGTTTCATTACTTCAGTAAGGGTCTACATCAACAGGGTCTGCTCTCAGTGACAGGTTGATTGAAACAGACAGTAAATAGTAACCTGACTGTGTCTTCGTTTCTGTCCTGTTGGTCGTTGTTTTTGTTTGGAGGTGAAAGTGAAAATTGTTGGGACAGCATCTGGCTTGAGGTGAATTCGTGGTTTTGTTCCCAGTAATTCTGCTTGCAAATCTCGTTGAAAACAGTCCGGTTCGAAGTGTTGACTGCAGACCAAGCTACTACGTCTAACAGGAGGATTCTGTAATCGAAGCTTTGTCAGCCATTGTTTCAGCAGAGGCTTGTTCCTAAGAGGTAAGTGATGAAAGCGCACACCACGTTTGCGATCTCCATCCTTGTTGTTGCAACCGAACGCAATACAGTAAACCATTCTTTGTAATGTAATGGACAACTCACAAGTCAACGGCAGTGGACTAGCTGCAATATTACTTCTACGTAGTGAAATTATAGTCTCTACTCGCACGTTACAACATGCCCTATTCAGTCAGCGTGACCGTATCAGGTCGTTTTCAGTCACGGCATTTGTTCCGCCTAGTCAACCTTGTACGCGTATGGCCTGAGGTATTGTCATGTGTGTCTGTGCTGTGTGTGTCTGTGTCGTGTGTGTCTGTGCCGTGTGTGTCTGTGCCGAGTGTGTCTGCGTCATGTGTGTCTGTGTCGTGTGTTTCTGTGTCGTGTGTGTCTGTGCCGAGTGTGTCTGCGTCATGTGTGTCTGTGTCGTGTGTTTCTGTGTCGTGTGTGTGTGTGTGTGTGTGTGTGTGTGTGTGTGTGTGTGTGTGTGTGTGTGTGTGTGTGTGTGTGTGTCTGTGTGTGTGCGTGTATGTGTGTGTCTGTGTCTGTGTGTGTGTGCGTGTGTGTGTGTGTGCGTGTGTCTGTGTGTGTGTCTGTGTGTGTGTGTGTGTGTGTGTGTGTGTGTGTGTGTGTGTGTGTGTGTCTGTGTGTGTGTGTGTGTGTGTGTGTGTGTGTGCGTGTGTGTGTGTGTGTGTGTGTGTGTGTGTGTGTGTGTGTGTGCGTGTGCGCGTGTGTGTGTGTGTGTGTGTGTGTGTGTGTGTGTGTGTGTGGGTGTGTGTGTGTGTGTGTGTGTGTGTGTGTGTGTGTGTGTGTGTGTGTGTGTGCGTGTGTGTGTGTGTGTGTGTGTGTGCGTGTGTGTGTGTGTGTGTGTGTGTGTGTGTGTGTGTGGGTGTGTGTGTGTGTGTGTGCGTGTGTCTGTGTGTGTGTGTGTGTGTGTGTGTCTGTTTTAAAACTCACAATATGTTTTCTAAAGTTTCTTGCTTTGCTCTTCCATGTAGGCCTTGTAATCAAGTTGCACCTGTTACTGTGACGTCATCATTAGAGTAAATGACATGACCACGCATCGTAGACGGCTCACACCCAAGGACGTTCTTAGTGAGCATCCAAGATACTGTGTTATTAGATGCTACATCCTTTCAAATTGTGACTGACCCTCGATATATCCTCGCTACACAGAGCAACATACGCGAATAAGATATTGCTACGTCATCGTTTCAAAATGGCGACTGCCATAAGGTTAGGCCCCCATGTTCGAAGCTCAATTTCTCCGTTCAGAAAGAGTTGTATGAAGAAAGAAAGGTACCAATAGAGTCAGGGCACTTAGTACTATCATGAGAACGTTACTTGTAATTTCGTGGGAGTTCCCCTTTAATTTATCGTTATATGCATTCATGAAGTATATCTCATTTACTCCGTTCTAAATGGACACACTCCCCGTGTACCGTTCCGTGCAGGAAACGCAGAGGTTGGATTCGGTGCAGATGCAATTAGTATTTGGAGACAACTGCGAGCGCATGAGGAGCTCGTCGGCGACAACTACAGGAACTCGGCAAGATCTCGTCGATATCTGCTCAAATGAAACGGAAGGTATAGGGTTCGCATCGCCGAGAAATTTTACGCTTGGGTCGACCCCTCGAGAGGGAACCCAGTGCAATCGGAGAATTCCGACCACTTCACTGTCTGCGGGTACAGGTTCGGCATGCGCGAGCCAAATTTGGCGGAGATCGGACATGGGGCGGCTGTTATACGCGCGTACTCACATAGATACTGAAAGACAGCTGGCCTTTATACATATATTGAGATAGATATGTATAGTATATGGACTTGTATAATATATAATTTGCTGATTTCTAGAAAAACTAGGAAGCGATAAAGTTTAGGAAACTGGTCGGTTGTTACGAAATTTACGAAATTGAAGTGACTTCGAAATACTTGACTTAGAGTAAGTTTGTTTTTGTATGTAATAGCAACGACAACGCTTTACTGTTTTGTATGCTGGTGGATGTGAATATCCTGATCAATTGAAATTTTGTCTGGTCGGTGAAGAAATGGCAGGCAAAACGACGTTGAGCATTGCGATGGGAGGAAGCGGAGATCCAACGAAGAGAACGGCTGGTATCGATGTTATACTGGCAACCAGAAAGGAACTGGGCGGTGCCATGCTTGTTCTCGATGTGGCCGGTCATAAAGAATTTCATCAAACGCATTCTCTCTTTATGAACGGCGAATCTGCTATATTTGCGCTCGTTATCGATGCAAGGAAGAGCGCTGAAGAAATTCGCGCTATTGCCAAGTACTTCCTCTCATTTGTACTGTCAGCACGACGACCTTTTGAAGGAGGAGTTCTCCCTTACATGCTTACTATTGGCACCCACGGAGATCCGGAAGAGACGAAGAAGAACAAGCAAATACAACTAAGAGATGTCATGGAGCAAGTGTCCAAAGAATTTGACAAATATTTTACCTTTGTTAAAGTTCTAGACGCAGGAGATGAATACAACATTGTTCGTGATAATCCATTTCATTCGGAGGTATTTGCCACTATGTTTCGTAGTGACGCTATCGTGTTGGACGCGAGAGACACAAATTCAGTAGAAATGAAAAAGTTGCTGAATTTTATTGGTAAAGTTAGAAGCATGGCTCTGAAGGTAAACGTGTCGATGTTGCTCAAAGTTGATGTAATTATGTGAATATATTGTGTCTAGAGTTTGCCCAAAGTGCCTACTATTTGCAAGAAGGTTCGTGACGAAATATTCATTAATCTTCGGCGTAGCAAGAAGTTTTTAGAAAAGGAAGAATTTCGTCAACTTGTGACGACGAAGTTTTCTGAGTTAGAAGGAGAGGCATTCAAAGTACTAATGGAACATTTTGATGAACGTGGAGAGGTAAGATGACGTGGTAATGAGCAAATCCCATTTCTAGAATTTATATTTGTACTGGGCATGTACATTTTAGATAGTTGACTTGGATGATCGATTGGTCAGTGACATGCAATGGTTGTGTTACTTTGTTATCGGTGCGATTCTTCCCGACAAGAATTCTCCTGATTTTTATGTCAAGTTGCAGACCGACGACGACGGTACGGCAACAATAGCACAAATTAAGGAAACCCTCAAGCGATTTGGTGAGAGCAAAGGAGTTCAATTTAATGAGGACGTGATGTTGGCCATCCGTGCTCTCTGTCACTTGGGTCTCAGTTTAGAACATCCGAGCAGGAAGGATAAAAACGGCGATCTTCTTTACATTTTTCCTTGTCATATTAAGAAGAGCATGCCAGCGAGCGCCTGGCAGCAAGATGGCGCTAAGCCAGTGCACGTTGGCCGTCGCGTTCAATGCAAGTACTCGCACCATCTCATCACTCCGGGCTCTTATCCTGTCATTCAATGCGAAGCCTCGAAGAGCGAATATATGAGTGTAATAGATCTGTGGGATGGAGGCATGAAAGTGCAACAGAGGCTTCAGGATCTGATACCGCGCCATTTACCGGCAGAAGCGCTGGTACAAATTACCAATAAGAAGAGAGCCATTCAGAGTATGGACGTGATCGCTCGAGGTCCTCTCTACAGTGAAGGAGATTGCATGATGCTAGTTGAATCCGTTCTTGATCTCATGATGAAAGTGTTTGACAAGAAAAGTCCAGGAACAGTTTTAGAGACACGATATTTGAGTCATGCTTCCATCAGTCAATATAGGGAAGCAATCGTTTCTTACACTGAAGACGCAGTCAAAACCGCCAAGCAAGACAAGGAAACGGTCGTCACTCACGAAAAAGGAGAGGATCGCCTGATCGATCTTGTTGCTGTTGATTCTAATCACATTATTCGAATGAAGCGAAAGACTCGTTATCAATTGTGCAATGTTTTGGATTTGCCAAAGGAAGAAGAGAAACAGCCAAGCTGGACACAAGTGGGTGAAGCGTTAGGTATGCCATTATTGTGTGGCATGAAATCAGCCAGTGACATGTTGGAAACTTGGAGTCAAGACTTGAACGCTACCGAAGATCATCTAGTGGAAGTTTTGAAGAGGCCAGACATTAACGGTACACATGCATTGAGGGTTCTTGGACATCAGCGTCACATTACTGCCGGTATAGTGATATTCTCACTCAATTATATATTCTGCACAGTCCGGTTTCACTGCTTTTGCCTAGAAAACAGCTTCAACTCACCTCCAGCAAAGCGAAGAAAAGAAGACGCAACTTCACGAGATGGTAAGCTACGTGATTTACGGATCAGAGTTTGAGATAGGCATTTCATATTGGTCGGCCATACAAACGTGTTCGTCTTCTGGGCTAAATAATATGAGAGATGATGCTACAATAACTGTATACTACAACTTTAATGTAAAGGTGGCTTAGTTTTTGTCTTGCCCAAATAAGTAGGAGCACTTGAGCTACAGATAGACTACAACATTCACTAGTAAAAGAAGACTTGCAGATATGATTAATCTTTAGGCAACAGTATTGTTTTTACCACTGTAGTGTCGCGTAATAGGAAATCACAGCATTTTTCTGTATAAACCAAATTGGAATTCGACCTAATATTTAGCGCAGGAGTACTCATGGCTTATATTCGACAGGGTTATAGTTAAGACAGCCTTAGCATATGCCATTTGAGCAAGCACGATTCGACAATTCATATAGCACTTGAAAAAGCAATCTTCGTTATAGAATACCGTAGAAGATGAAATATTGTCGGGGAATTTATTTTGGCGGATTGGCAGATTAGCGGATTTTAAGCGACCGCCAATATAAAATCCACCATTAATTTGGCCACCGGGACATGTTGACGTTATCAAGCGCGTGGATCAGCTATAAATGATGAAGTGGCGGTACGCACGTCACGCGAATGTGTCCACAGGGTGGTAGGTAATCCCTGCTTGCTGTCTGTTGTGCCTATGAATAAGACCGTGAGGCTATGGTTGAAGCGGACTGTCTGTCACGTTCACGCGGATCAGGTTCTTTGTTCTGACACGTACAGCAGTTCTCCATCACTGTGCAGTAGTTGCAGACCAGTAAGTTAGTGAAATGTAAGCTACAAAAACAACTGTCAATCTAAAACTCCTCGATGACCACGTATTGTAAAACGTATATCAGTCATCAAACAACGATGTCCAACCGCCAAAATAAAGTCCGCCAATATGCTTTTTCATCAATTTCGTAGGAAACCGCCAAAATACATTCCCTCAAATGTTTTCATCTTATACGAAACATACTGAAAGATTGCAGTTTCGAAAGCGTGTAGCAACAACGGTTTGTACTTGGTCTTTGTTGTCGGTGTCATTGAACGCAATCGCCGATAAACGCACGGGTGTACGTGCACTCGCGCGTAAACGTGCTGAGCGTCAAGAAATTTTGTTCATAGCTTATGAAAGATATATGAATTAAGGCTACTGTTGAAGAATACTGAATATCTAAATGCATGCAATCACCAGCCTAACGGCAATAGCCCTTATCTATACATCGCTATGGTGATCACTATGAGCTGCCGTTACCATGTTTAGATTTAGGCACAGATACGTTTGTTAGTATTGTTGAAGCTTATTCAAATGTTCCTTTATATTTCTTAGGCAGCGTAATGCCGCAGTTTTTTGTTAAGACTTCGTAATTAACCAAGGAATTCCATGTTCTTGAAAAGCTTGGGGAAACAAATTATTTTGTAGAAGGCAAAAATATTGTTAGCATTATACTAAGCAAACTTCTGGATTAAATCAGCCATTGCATAAATTTGTCAGTTAAAGTCTTTTCAATTAATTAATACTCAAAATTCGCTGTCGCAGGAACTTGTTTCATTTTAGTAGTGACGTTGGAGCCACAAACGATATCACCGTCGCTCCTCTTTTTGGCAACCCAGAAGACGCGAAGCGGCAGCAAGAGATGAGTCCTAACCAGCTTGGAAACCATCATTTTGGAGACGACACCTCTCCTTTAATGTTAGACAAACAGCGTAGGACTTACCGCTACTAACAGAGATAAATTGGTCTCGAAAGTAGTAGCTTTAACAACCATTTTCTAATTGTCGTCTGGATACCCTGCAAAACTTTTTCTATTGTCTTACTTTTTTCTGCACCACTTCTAGCTAATTTTTGGGGTTTTCCGCTTGCAGGGGCCATACTTTTAAGATGGAATTAGAAAACTGTCCTAGACAAAAGTAAGAGTGCGCAACTACTACCTACAACGCACTTTGTCAGAGAGTAGTAGAGTGCTGTGGCTTATATGAGAGTGGAACAGCCGGCCGAGAACAAATTTTGTCTACACCATAGAAAGAGAGTATTAGAAGGCTGTGAAGAAAACAAGAAGACATTTCGTCTACACCATATATAGTAGTAAGTCCTAGATAAGAGGGAAAACCACTCAACAAGAACACATTTTGGCTAGGCTTTATATCCAGACAATGGTAGTAGAAAGCTGTAATCTATATAGGCAAAGGTACGAAACAACCAAACTTTAAGTCTAGACGGTGTTTCTAGTAGATTGTACATCTTACCCAAGACATCGAGGCAATCAACAGGACAGAGGTCGACAACACCTAGGAAACCATAGATAACTGCAAGAGACTTGAGCCTACGCAGTGTTGGAGAGCTCACCAATCGCCATGTCCTACCTGGTACTGTATACAGAATATATTCGGAAACTATCTAGCTTGAAAGTAGATTATCTAGCGATCGGTTACCCGGAGAAACATCGAACAAGCCTACTGTCTATTCCCCATATATGAGTGCTTTCACACACAGGGTTAACTCAGGTTATGATAACTTGGGTAGAGTTATATGACAACCCCACTCCACCCAACGTGCGTTCACACGTAGAACACTGGTAATGAGATGAAGAAGATCTACAGTACAACGAATACATCGATTACTTGAAGTTTCTGCCTGAGAATAGGAAAGCAGTAACGCCGATACGAGAACACGACAAGGAGAAGCCATTTGTATGTTGGCCTGATCGACTCTACGGCGTGTTTTTGCATGTATTAGGGCGCGTCTTCGCTTAACTCTACTCTACTCGGGGCTAGGGTTACCTTATCCCTCGTTTAACCTTAATCCTAACCCATGTTAACTTAGGTTTACTAAACCCTGTGTGTGGAAAAGCTCAGTGTGAACTTTGAATATCTTCAATATATCCGTTGTTTTTGAACTTTTCGATGATCTGGGTATGTTTACAGACCGCGAAGTCTGGCATTTCTGTTTGTCAAATTATCTACGTCTTCCCTCTAAAGGAAACTAAAGGATAATGTTTTGCATATCAGACATATATTAGGACACAACAGGTGAAGCATTGTTATTGTCCAATTGTCTTGTAAGACCAAACGATCGGCATATGTAACCACTTATGATAATTGGTATGACACGGTACAACAGTGGCAGGTTTTACTGCATCAATGAGTACACTTGGTGTGACCTCTACTTATTAATCACTTAACAGTTCACACTTCTGGGGAATAGACAGTACAACCCGTATATGACATTTCGTTACGATTTCTATATATGGAGCTGGCTCTCTAACAACCAGGTTTTCTAACTAGAGTAAAAGGGACCGCGGTATATGCTGCTGGAGATTTTGGCAAGAGCATTCCTACAGTGTCTATGAGGAAGGCATCTTCGAAGAGCTTTACAAATGTGCTACATGTGCAAATCGTTGCAACCTGTTCATGCGAGGCTTAGAGATAGTCTCTCTATTGGAATACAGTCCAAAGTATCCTAGCGAAAGACAGCCACTTACTGGAAGTCTACAGTAGAAAAAATGCAAATACCAAACCGGGGCTCTATAGTGATAGTAGCGACGTGACCAATATTCCATTAGAAGAGATATCCTACAAACTCCTTCCATTGATAGAAAATCTGAACAACGTTGGAATTGGGTTGTTTTCTATTCAGGATACCCAAGACTACTCGCTCTGTTTAGAAATGGAAGCTCTAGTGGAGCATCTCGTGTAGACACACGACTACCACTGGGTGCGAAGAACGAAGAAGGCTATCTCAATTTGATTCTGGACAATGACGACGCCATGGGCAAGCAGTGTATAGCGCGGCAAGTTCTAAAACGAATGCTTGTCGGATAAGAAAGTCCCTATTGCCAAGAACAAGTCGACAAAACGTTGTGAACTACTGCAAATACCCTGATCAATGACTTGGCGAAACATTTGTCCATCCAGCCGTACAATCTCGTGGTTTAGTAGTTGTAATGTCGGAGATGGGTGTTATTAATTTTCCTATAAAATTATTTATAGATGTGGGATATCTTCTTGTTGTAATTGCTGTTTTACATATTTTGTGAAATATAACACAAATAGTGTGTTGTATTTCTGAAACTTATCGTCAGTAGTACCGAATTCGCACGAAAACGGTCGGAAGTTGTTTTAATCCATGTTACATGTGTCTTGTGCAAGGACTTTATTCAAGTTTTATGTGGTTCAATGAAGCCCATGACGTCAATCTTTCTACAGCACACGTTGTGACGCAGTTAAGAAATTAACACAGAGTACAGTACTATAGTATTCCATGTCCATGCAATTATTTGATTTTGACATCCAATTTGTTGAGTCAGGCAAGCAGTCATAAGAAAACGCATTATTTTTTTGAAAGGGGAGTAACTACAAAGTGATGCCAACGTTGTCTTCTGCATACATACGTACAATCTAACATACGTGATTTTATATGCCCCACTTTCGGTTACGACTCCTTCAATGTCTGTTATGTCGAAGATGTGACATGAAAAAGGCAGGCCAGTAGTAAGAGACTATAGGAACCTGCACGAAGAAGAGATTATGGTGGGTAAGGGGAGTGCGAGACCAAACCCACTCTCTCCTCTAGAACGCACAAACATGCATACGTACATACATACAACAAGACATACATATATACATACGTACATACATACGTATATATATATATATATATATATATATATATATATATATATATATATTGTTACAAGGATCCTTAGACACAAAATACTTGCTACTGTACAATCTAAAATCTGGCAGTTACTATATGTCGTCATGTTCTTCATCTTTGCTGCTTGGAGAGAACTTGACACTCTGGAGAGAGAGGCAATTGTATGTTAGTTCCTTGCCCAATGGAACTTATGTATGTGGCCCTCCTGCACTTCAACTCTGACCCAAAGGTCCCGGATGTTGCCAATCTCCAACTGCACTCTCTAACCAATTGAGCTACATACATACATACATACATACATATAGACATAAATTTTGCGTGTCCATAGAGATCTAGAAAATCAGCAAAGTGAACGTTTTATATAATTTGATGGTTTAGGAAATCGTAGTCTTGACAATTTGCTTTTATGGTCGGCTACTTTTTGTTGCCAGCATATAACGCTCAGATGATCTGATCACGTAACTAATGCAAGCATTCACTTCCAGTTGATATTAGCAAAATGTCTTGGTAAAAGTTTGACGTTAGCTACGCCTATGCAGTCAAGTTAGTTAATTTTTGGATGTAAACACACAGCTACAAATACTGCAGTATGTGTCATTTTTACTCCATACTAAACAGATACCAAACTGCATGGAATTTTTTAGCATCGTACCTTCTCATGTTGTCGTTATCTCACAAAACGTCAGCAATGCGATGAAACATTGAACTATGGCTGTGGCCGATGGCCACCAGTTCATTAATCAATTCGAGTCTGTTTTTGGCTAGTAATGAACCTAATGACACAATAGTATGTATCTGATGGTGCATTGAGTATGTACTGCGAGTCTATTCAGATATTGAAATTCAGCAATTTATTAAATATTACTTGACAGTTGCTGTTACAATAAAAAATATATTGATTATACAATTTAGAATTAATTGGCGAGCGAAGCGAGCCTCTCTCTTGTCATGTCAATTGAGCTCGAGATATATTATATTTATATATTTATATATTTATATATTTATATATTTATATATTTATATATTTATATTTTTATATATTTATATATTTATATATTTATATATTTATATATTTATATATTTATATTTTTATATATTTATATATTTATATATTTATATATTTATATATTTATATATTTATATATTTATATATTTATATATTTATATTTTTATATATTTATATATTTATATATTTATATATTTATATATTTATATATTTATATATTTATATGCGTATGTCGGCACTTGTCATATAGATTTACGGCAAAACAGAAAGACAAATCGACAAAACGACGATGCCAGATGAATGCAATTTTGACTCCGTAACATATGCGCTAAAAATTGAAGCAAGGAATCCCTTTTGAGGGGTCGACTCAATTGTAATTTGTTGGCGAGAAGAGTCAAACGACTCTCGATTTTGCTCCCTTACGCGACTAAAGAGCAAAGGAGACCGATTCGTGACAAGCGGAATAAAAAGGAAAAGCTAAAAGAAGAGAAAAGTCTGTTTTTTGAGTTTCCGCGCGTTACTTTGATAGAAATTATTGCGACGCAACCATTGTCACGTGACTATGCGATCATTGTTACGTGACTATCTCAGTAGACGAGTGAGACGATTGAAGCGTGAACGAAGAATTGAAGACAACTATAGTGTTTTGCGTTCAATTATCTGAACTCAGCGTTCAGTTACCCGATTCGGGCATTCAATTAACCGATGTTCTGTCCTAATTAGAAGTACCAAATATAGAAATAATTATTTTAGTCGCACATTTCTTTCATGACGTCTTTCTATGATGCTCACTCACGTTTCAGCTGAACAATAAATGATTGATTCAAGAAAGGTGGGAAGGTGAAGTAGTGAAATTCGAGCTCTTCATTAGCTAAAAACCCGCTGCGACGTATGATGGACTGTTGCATGGTATCACGCAAGACGCGCGATTTACAAAGTATGCGGATTACACCACGATTGACGGAGCAAGTCGTTGTTGTAGGCTTCCTAAATATGT
>CAXXBX010000124.1:67500-70000 GCA_964274945.1 Dehalococcoidia bacterium
TCAATCGTAGTAACAATGTTGTCACTGTGTTGTACACAAGCGACATCTATTAGGCAAGGAGGGACCGTGCGAAGAAGAGTCATGATCTCTCTCTCTCTCTCTCTCTCTCTCTCTCTCTCTCTCTCTCTCTCTCTCTCTCTTTATTTGAAATATTTTTCAACGCATACATAGTACTAGGCAAATGAAATAGAAGCTACTTCTAAAATGCAAACAAGCTAAACATGTCCATTACTCTAACTATTACAAAAGAGGCAAGTAGCACAGCATGCTACATACCGCACTAGGTAATTACGTAAAGTCAAAGCTACTGTGGCTAACTATGTTTGCCACCTTGTTCTTTAGAATAATAGAGTTGTATGTTTGTAGACACACCGCTATCCTTCGTCGCCAGTATTGCTTGAACTCGCCAGAACTCATGCCTAACGAAGACAGAGAGCGGTTAGAAAACTCTTGCAACAGTTCTTCTGCTTTGTTTTCCCAACGACCAAACACCTCCAACGCTAGGGGACGAAACAAGTATCCAAGGCTCGATGATTTGGCGAGATACTTCCCATCCTTTATCCTTTTCCTTTTCCGTTGCTGCAAAGCCTGGCGTACTGCTACCTGAGCGAAGAGATCGTTTTGCCCACGGATGTGTGATGGTCACATCTAAAAGAAGATTCTTTCCATCCTTGTAATTATATATGGCTATGTCAGGCCGCTGTTTGTTAGTAAACTGGGCTGGTAGCTCTTTACGACAATTGAATCCCAGAACCTTTGACATTTCAAAAAAACAGTCCAATACGGCATCATGCCGATGAATAGGGCCTCCACCCCACTTACATGTAATAGCATGATAGCCTTTGATATCCATTTGTTGACCACACTGTGGAATACAGTGATTCAAGGATTGTAAGCTAGGAATTGCTCTTCCGAGCCGCAGATAAACAGCGTTGAGAAAATCATCATTGCTGAGAATGAAGTGGTGCGAGCTCGGCATAGCATCTAACCACATCCCTGAATTGGGACCTCCACAACCCTGTATTCTTGATTGATAACGACTATCTTTACATCGTTCAAGAAGGTTGTTAAAAAGTGATTGTTTCTTTGCCTTATGAAGTCTTGCCTGAAGTTTCTTAGGATTGTCTGGTAGCTTTGAAACAGATGGAATCAGTTTGGTGGTGTCGCTAAAGTTACAGTGAAGATCTTTGAGAGATGTTGTCAAGTCCGTTGCGATTTGAGAATGGTGATTAGCATCAACTGACAGTAAACCATCACAAAGATAACGCACACGATTGTCGTGATGTGGAAGATAGTGCAGCGTAATTGCCCAACCTCCAATGAAGGCTTCCGAAGCAGCCTTCGGAAGTGCTCTCTCTCTCTCTCTCTCTCTCTCTCTCTCTAATTCTCTCTCTCTCTCTCTCTCTCTCTCCCTCTCTCTCTCTCTCTCTCTCCCCTCTCTCTCTCTCTCTCTCTGTCTGTCTCTCTCCCTGTCCCTCTCCCTCTCCCTGTCCATCTCCCTCTCTCTCTCTCTCCCCCTCTCTCTCTCCCCCCTCTCTCTCCCTCTCCCTCTCCCTCTCCCTCTCTCTCTCTCCCCCTCTCTCTCCCCCCTCTCTCTCCCCCTCTCTCTCTCACTCTTCCTCTCCCTCTCCCTCTCCCTCTCCCTCTCCCTCTCCCTCTCCCTCTCCCTCTCCCTCTCTCTCTCCCTCTCCCTATCTCTCCCTCTCCCTCTCCCTCTCCCTCTCTCTCTCTCTCTCTCTCTCTCTCTCTCTCTCTCTCTCTCTCCCTCTCCCTCTCCCTCTCTCTCTCCCTCTCTCTCTCTCTCTCTCTCTCTCTCTCTCTCTCTCTCTCTATCTCTATCTCTCGCTCAGAATTGCGTTAAAAAAATGATAGTCAAATATTATATTCTACCCTGAAAAATTGAGAACTAGAAGTGCCAAATATGGTTGTATCAAACATTTTTTGTATTACTTTCTTTTCGAATATTTTTGCCTAATATTTTATGCCGATTCTCTTCACGTCTCGCGTGCCTGATGTAAAGGGCATGACGCCCTTTTAGGCTAATAGCATATATAGTATATAGCCACAGAATCGTGTGGGAGCCAGTATACCTGACAGGCTACACCGAAAGAAGGAACTTATTTGCTCCGAACAAATGCTATGACATCCTGTATGTCAAATTCCGTTGTCTGGCCATACACCAAGGCATACGATTAGATCGTAGCACCATCAAAGCGAGAGATTTAGTCACGTCATTCTACACTCCAAATCCAGATTTGCTGTTTCAGAAATCGATCACATGCTATTTCAGTAATAGGTTGCTGCATCAGCACATAGTCTCCAATTTTAGAAATAGATCATGTTCTATTATGATCCTTGTGCTAAATTTTCACATTGCTGAAATCGATAACGTGCTGTTTCTTCATTGGCTCGTGTGCTGTTCTGGTCAGACGTGCTGTTTCTGAGCCTGACGCCGTGTTTTTGCCGTCGTTGCAACTCGGTGAGAGACCACGCACAACGC
>CAXXBX010000124.1:75000-138697 GCA_964274945.1 Dehalococcoidia bacterium
GGCTTATGGCAAAAGCTGTCCGTCGCTAAGAGGTACCATTTAAACAGTGCACGCGATTAAATTAATCAATTCACAAATTTCCATGCTTCGCAAAAGACTGTTGTCTGTAAATCCCAAGCAGTAGAATTGCCGGGCAAAATAGCTAGCGAATGAGAAGGTGTATCTTTAATTACATTGCATAATCGAATCAAAAAGGGCCCCACGTAATCATGACGTGACCGGAAGATTCCAGGCGTTTCCTCTCTCCGAAGAGTGAAGCTGTGACGACAGACTACATACGTGATGCGCGATCGCTGCAAGCAAGACCGAAATGAACGAATGGGTAAAACAAGAAAATCGGTTATGTCAAAATGCTAAATATTATTACCAAAGTCCCGTATATCTGCAATCAGAGTACACTTGTCGTCTGGCCGTCACAACTGCACGTACGTATGCGACCGAATAACCGTATTTATAGTTTGGTAACTATTTCAGTAGAAATTATTTTTATCTTAAATTTCTTATCAAAACAGTTTTAAATCAAAGTCATATCATTCTGTTAAAGTTTGTCAAAACTCAACTGAATGGCACGCGTACGCGGTTTTGATTGGTATTGCTCAATAATAATCTGAAAAACAAACAACGAACCTCCTGAACACATGATTGCACAATACCTAAGAGAGGAATTAAAGATATCGCTGATACAGATTAATCCGTTAAAATAATAAATTCTTCCTCTATACAACCTATATCTTCTCGTAAAAATTTAACAAAATCAACCTACGCCGTTTTAAGTATTGGATTCAACAAACAACGAATAATATTACAAACCAACACAGATATATATTTACCTTCCTACAGCAGCAAAATTATTACACTGCAACAAAAATTTTTTCATTCAATATGCCTACTTGAAATGGTGGATCGTTAGAAGATGGCCTAATCCAGTATGGCCCATCGTAATAGGATGAATTGTGACTAAGTGCTATCTGCATACACGTTGACGCAGGAAACAAAGGCGAGCTACCAGTGAATGGCAATGGCAGAAACAACCAGTCGCTGCTGTTACATTACACGATTTCATACTCTTCCTTGTTATATGATATCATTCCTAATTACATAATGTTTTATTACTAAAGCCAATGGTTTAGAGCACGTAATTTATTTCAATGTTTCCTAAACGTTACCTTGTGTGCTATTGGAGCATGAAGGGTAACAACAAGACGCACGGATCTTGTACACTTCGTTTCCTAAATCTGTTAAATTGTCTCTAAGATGAGTAACTGTTGTCGTCAAACTCTAAAAATTAAAATATAAACGATAAAGTCAAACTTCGATAAAGTTAAAGATTGTATTAATACGGAATTGCTCTCTTGCAGTTTAGCAACAGTGTCTTGCAATTTGAGAAACACATTCTAGAAAAATCACATCAAATTTAGTATATATATATACAAGTAGGTAAATTAATGTATTGCCTATGCAATTATTCAGTTAGGTTTACCAGTTATTCGTTTCAGCAAACCACATATCTAGTTAGGGCAACAAAATATAAGACTCAACAAACTAGTTATATATATATATATATATATATATATATATATATATATATATATATATAAAGAGTCTATCCTATTTGTATGTTTGCCTACTACTTCCATGCTTGGCTCATTATCGATCAAATTCTCCAGGCATTCCTACCAAATGCAAAGGCACGTAACCATGTCTGATTCGATAGGTACGTCAACTTCTTTTCTCTCTATGACGATGAGATTGCTAAGTTTGACATTAGAGTGAAAGGATTTTCAAGAAGATGTCACAAAAGTTGACTCGAAAAATTTAATGTCAGAAATCGTGAAGCCATCATGGATTACTTAATGGTTTCTCATTGAGTTGAAGAGACGACGTTTGCTTAAATTAAGTGCCTTTCAGATTATAAATATTTGTAGTATTTTTGGATAGAGACTCTTTAGAACTTTGCTTGATGATAATGTATGTTAGTAATTGAATTAGAGATAATACAGGCTATCAAAACCACACACACACACACACACACACACACACACACACACACACACATACATACACACACACACACACACACACACACACACACACACACACACCACACACACCCACACACAAACACACAAACACACACACACACACACACACACACACAAACACACACAAACACACACACACACACACACACACACACACACACACACTCACTTACACACAAACACACACACACACACACACACACACACACACACACACACACACACACACACACACACACACACACATGCACACAGACATACTGATGCTGACACGCACACGCACACCCAAACAGAAACGCACATACATACGCACACATACACACAGTGACACGCACGCACACACACACTCATTGTGTGGCACTCGAATTGCAGTGGCTTTCAGCTAGAGTTTACGACTCAGCTCAAATGTTTTATTATATAATTTTTAATTTTTAATTAAAAGCATATTCAAATAAAAGAGGGAGAGTAGACGTACACAAACATAACACATATTGGTGGAGCTAGTGACATACTAACATATATTGAAATTGGATGACGAAATCATGCGAAAACATATACCTGTTGCTCTTCTTCCTGTAGGAGTACTTTAACATTTACACTATTGAGAGATACCGTTAATTCCTGAAAGGATTTAACCACATACACAATAATTTGCATTCCTGAAATTTTACTAGTAATTGTCAAGAACCTTAATGCTGAAATTTTGCTTGTTAACATTTTGCGCTATTGTCGCTAAATCTGATTTCAAGTCCTATAGAAACATTAACGATTAATTAAATTTTATAATTTTGATAGAAAAGTTGAATGATAAATGTTTACCATTATTTTCAGTGACAATTTACTCAGCGTTGAATTATGTTTGACCATCTCAGTCTGTGATTCCTGAATAGATCACAAAATATCACCTAATTAGTATTCATTAACCCATCTTGTTCCTTTCAAAAGAATTTTGTGCTATGATAATATACGATTAGCATTAATTGTGTGATGCTACCTTTTAGAAACTAACCAATAATTTTAATTGGGTGCTATTGAACCTATAGTCATGATCGGTTACGGTCAATTCCAATTCCTGTATCACAGGACATTTCTCAATATGCATAATTAATTAAGGAGACGTTTTGGAGATTTCCGTTAACGCAACGTTTCAGAAACGCGCACTAACGTACATTGGCGGGAAAAAGCAATGGCTGCATGCGCTGATGGAAGTGACAAGAACACGAATTAACTGCAACGCGAAGTTACAGTTGAGTACAGTTTTTACGACAGTGCCTCCTTCGATGTGTGGTAAAAACAGCTGTTCATACACAACTAAAAGGATAAAGAGGCGAGCGGTATTGGCGTCGGTATCTGTTTCGCCGTCCGGATCTGTCCACTGCATTTCACCTATTGCTGTCGATGTCATGTGATGTCACACGTGATGGCGAGAAAACCCTCTTCAGCGTCACGTTAGAAAAGCTTTGCTCGCTTGATGGGTATAAGTAAGTTGTGCATACGTGTTTCAGCTACTGAAGCAAACAGCACAGTTTGAAAACTGCGATCTACGGTAGATATTCGAGAAGTTGGAGCCCGATCGAAAAAGATTCAAACGCGTTCGATAGAATTTATCATTTAATCAGGTCAAAGCGTACGTAAGCATATCTCGTTCTGCAAATGCGTCAAATGTCTTAATTTGATTGTTGGTAACAACAATCATAGGTGTATGCTGGGCGCAATTTGCTTCCGCATGTGGCCGAAATTTTCCTTTAAATACATAACTAGTAAATAGTAAATGAAGATGTGTTCACAACGTTGTTTCCGAGCTAAGTGCGTGTTTCTGTGTGTGTGTGTGTGTGTGTGTGTGTGTGTGTGTGTGTGTGTGTGTGTGTGTGTGTGTGTGTGTGTGTGTGTGTGTGGAGGGAAACTGTGGAGCAGATGGTAGAGCGTTAGTGACGACATCCGGGATCTTGTATTCCGTAATAAGGGCTGAAGATTCGATCGTTGAGGAGGCGACACTGTAGCAGTTTCCTTAAGCAAGAAACTCACTCACTCTTGCTTCTCTCGTCCCAGGAGTATAATGAGTACCTGGTCATTGACTGGGGTGGACAAGACCGCTGCCTTGGCAGCAACATCATACAACAGACAGGTAAGTGTTGGCCTTGGTGTCGAGTCGTAGTGCTGCGTCATTGTCAGTGCCACCTGGATGACTGTGGCCAAGCTCCAAGTGGATTGTAGCGCTAGCCCCACGACTGTGCGTAGCGCTTTGAGGTCCTGTCTCTAGAGGCAGGGGAGCTATCTTAGCAACTGACATCAAGATCGACGTCGAAAGACGTGGGGGCTTAACATTAGTCAATTGTCCATTTGTGTGTGTGTGTGTGTGTGTGTGTGTGTGTGTGTGTGTGTGTGTGTGTGTGTGTGTGTTTGTGTGTGTGTGTGTGTGTGTGTGTGTGTGTATGTGTGTGTGTGTGTGTGTGTGTGTGTGTGTGTGTGTGTGTGTGTGTGTGTTGTGTGTGTGTGTGTGTGTGTGTGTGTGTGTGTGTGTGTTTGGTTTTGTTTAAGGCTGTTGTTTTCTGTTCATCACGAAATGAACACGGAACAGATTGGGACGCCAACCCAATTGACCACGTCGTTGGTGCACCGACCAACTCTTTTCTCTCAAGGTGTTGATGGAAAAAGCCAGGGAGTACCATCATCCTTTATACATCTGTTTTGTAGACCTCCGTAAGGCCTACGATTCAAGCCATAGAACAGCTCTCTGGTTTTTTCTTTAGTATTGTTACCACCCTCCATCTAAGCTGCTCAAAATTATTGAAGCATTGCACAGTAACACTTCTGCCGCTGTAAGGACCTACGGTAAAATCTCAGATCATTTCTCTGTTTTCAGTGGTGTCAAACAGGGTTGTGTACTTGCTCCAACCTTATTCAACCCCTAACTTGACTCTGTGATTCGACTTGTCATTACTGATCACCGACCAGACGTAGGTGTGTGCTTGTCATATCTTTTGGATGTTGACCTGGTAGGAAACAGGAAAAAGCTTACATCAGAGGTGTCAGTCTCGGACCTTGAATATGCTGATGATATGGCATTGATATCTGATTCTTATGAAAGTCTATCCTCCTTGCTGAAATGTCTGGATTCGTCTTGCCATCACATGGGGCTTACCATCAATTACAAGAAGACCATGCTTCTAGCTGTCCTACCTGGAGCTGATGCCCATTCTCCATCTCCCATTTCTTTGCATCCTGATTTTGATTCAATTGATCAAAGTGGTACCATCCTTTCAGTACCTTGGACGTTATCTTTCTAATAATTGCTCTGTGGATGTTGGGATATCAACAAGGATAACCAAAGCATGTCAGTCATATTGGTCACTTAATCGTATCCTTTGGCACCAGAGGAAGATAAAGTCTAGTAGCTAGCTGAACTTCTTTGTCTTTGTAGTTTTTTCCACCTTTTGATATGCTTTGGGAAACAGCAGTACTTCTGAAGCTGCAGATACATCGCTTACAGAGCTTTGTGATAAGAAGCCTCCGCTCCATCCTTGGAGTGTCCCTATGGGACGGAAAGAGAGACACCCCCAACTGAAAGATAGCCAACCTACAAAGAATCTCCAACTTGCTGACAGAGACGTCTTCGGTTATTGGGTCACATCTTGCGCATGGATGAGTGTCGCCTACCAAGGAAGCTTTTTTTTTGTGCATCACCTCAAGGTAGACGTTCAGTCGAAGGCCAGAAAATGAGATGGAATGATTTGATACTGAAGGATTTAAGGACTTGCAATCTTGATGGAGTTTTGAGGATACTAGCAGAAGATAGAAATGAGTGGAGCAATCAGATCTGGGCTGCCACACAGAAAGTAAATTTCAAGAAGGAAGAACAGGAGAAATACCGCAAGGATTAGCAGAAACGTCGCCGCGAAGCAAGGCAAACGACATCAGAGTTTGCTTTACACTGCAGCTTTGATGGTTGTGGATTTACTGCTGTAAATCATGCCGGACTTGTAAACCACCAGAGACAGAAACATGGTCAGTCCCTGACTAGTCAATGTCAGTACTGTTACCAAACATTTTGCCAACAAGGCCTCCACAATCACGAGCGTTTTTGCTGTCAGAGAACATCCACTCCTCCGATATAGCCTATGGTGACCTTGGCCTGCATCGTTTCTCATTGGAATGAACGCAGCGTGAAGTGAAGTGTGTGTGTGTGTGTGTGTGTGTGTGTGTGTGTGTGTGTGTGTGTGTGTGTGTGTGTGTGTGTGTGTGTGTGTGTGTGTGTGTGTGTGTGTGTGTGTGTGTGTGTGTGTGTGTGTGTGATTGTGTGTGCGTGGTTGTGCGGGTGTGCGTGTGTGTGTGTGTGTGATTGTGTGTGCGTGGTTGTGCGGGTGTGCGTGTGTGTGTGTGTGTGATTGTGTGTGCGTGGTTGTGCGGGTGTGCGTGTGTGTGTGTGTGTGTGTGTGTGCGTGCGTGTGTGTGTGCGTGCGTGTGTGTGTGCCTGTGTATGTGTGTGTGTTTGTGTGTGTGTGTGTGTGTGTGTGTGTGTGTGCACGTGCACGTGAGTATGTCTAAGTGTGTCATCAATTTGTGTGTGTCGCCGTCTGAGTGTGTCATAAATTTGACTATGCCGCCGTTTGAGTGTGTGACCATTTTTATGTGTGCGCTTATGCTTGTGCGTGTGCGTGTGCGTGCGTAGGTGCGTGCGTTTGTAACACAGCGCGCGCACGCACACACACACACACACACACACACACACACACACACACACACACACACACACACACTCACACACACACATGTTGTGACCGACACTCACATTGCATTAGCTTTCAGGTAGAATTTATGAGTCAGTTTAAATGTTCACACAATAGAAATCTTTAACTAAACACACGTTCAATTAAATAGAAACAGTAGACGTACACACTCGTAACACATATTCATTGACCTACAGACATACTAACAAATATGCAAGGTGGATATCAAACGCATGCAAAAACGTATACCTGCTGCTCTTCTACGAGTAGCTCTACTGTACCATTCACGCTATTAAGAGCTTTAGATTGTTCCTGAAAAAAGAAATTAACATATAGACAATACCTTGCATTCCTGGCATGTTAATATTAATTGTCAAGAACCAGAGTGTTGAAATTTTGCTTGCTGACATTCTGTGTTATTGTCGCTACATCTGTCTTCAAGTCCTATAGAGACATGAACGCTTTTGAATATTTAATGTTTACCCATATTGCAAATGACGATTGCTTCAGCGTTGAAATTTGTTTGTCCAGCTCAGATTTGGATTCCTGCATACATTGCAAAATATCTCATAATTGGTATCCATTATGCGCCATGCCAAGATATGACTTCTATTTAAGTAATAGCATTAATTGTGTGATGCTACATGTTGAAAACTAACCATCAGTTTTAATTGGGAGCTATTGATCCTTCCGTCATGATTGCTGACAGTCACTTTTAATTCCTGTATCACAACACGTCTTATGATATGCATAATGAAATTAATAATTAATAATAATAATTGTAATCAAACTTTAATGACGATAATCTTACACAAACAACATATCGACGGACTATAATTAATTGCATTAAAATGGATATTGAAAACATACCTAATTTGTAACCAATTTTCATTTTCAATGCAATGGAATATTGAAATTGCAAGCACGTTAGTTCAATTTTTAATGTTAAATTTTATTTTTAATTTAATTTAAAATTAAATATTAAATTTTGAATTTGCGTGGCCAATTCGTCCATTCCATTTTATATTTCTGAGACAAATTGGAAATTTAATGTTAAATTAAAAATTGACTAGCGTTGCCTGCTCTTACAATATTTCATTACATTGTAGAAACATTATGAACATTACGAAAATTCCAATTATCGTAAATTATGAATATTGAAATATAGCGTCTGATGCAATTTTCTTTCTCGGTACTAAATGTAAGTAGAAAGTTACCTCCAGTTGCTAGCGCGAGCGTTATCTCATAAACGGCATAATGACACCACGCGGGCGGTCGCCGGTGACTTCAATATTCAATTCTATTGAAAGACGAAAGTTGTGTCTAGCGTAGCCACGCCCAGCTACGCCTCGGGTACGCATGAAAGGTAATGCAATTAAGAGATGACGAAGAAAGTCACACTACTGACCTCTCACAACAAACGGTAAGCACTTGCACCTGCATAGCTCTCGCCAACCGTCACGCCCATGCTTGAGGGTGCGTGACCATTTCGTCCATTCCATTTTCAATTCCCAGCAACAATTGAATATTGAATTTAAAATTCAAAGTAGCTTAGAAGTAGCTTGCAATTTCAATATTCAATTCTATTAAAAATTAAAAATTGACTGATCGACAAACTGTAATTATTTGCGGATTAAAATAAATGTTGAAAACATACTTAAGTTTTAACCAATTTCCTTTTTCAATGCAATGGAATATTAGAGTTGATAGCACGTTAGTTCAATTAATAATGTTAAACTTAATAATCAATTTAATTTAAAAAATAAATTTTAAATTTTGAACTTGCGTGGCCAATTCGTCTATTTCATTTCCAATTTTTGAGGCAAATTAAAAATTAAATTTTAAATTTAAAATTGACTGGCGTTGCTTGCTCTTACAATATTCTATTACATTGAAAATAGAAATTGACTGAAAATCAATTGTTACTTCAATATTCATTTACTTTGCAAATAAATTCAATGTTTGCATCTGTCCAATTTTCGTAAATTATGAATATTAAAATATAGCCTCTGATGTAATTTTCTTTCTTCGCACTAAATTTAAATAGAAAGTTACCCGCAGTTGTTAGCGCGAGCCATATCTCATAAACGCCATAATGACACCGCGCGGTCGGTCGCCGGTGACTTCAATATTCAATTCTATTGAAAGACGAAAGTTGTGTCTAGCTTGGCCACGCAAAGCCACGCCTCTGGAACGCATGCAATGTAACTTTAATTAAGGGATGCACGAGAAAGCCTCGACAGCCACGCGACCGACCTCTCACAACAAGTCGGTAAGGAGTTGCACCTGGCTCTCGTCTAGCCTCGCAAGCCAGGCTCTTCCGCGCAGTCGCTGAGCTAACAGCACGTGAATCACACGAGGAGGAGGAGCTTTTACCGAAATTGCTTCAGCGCGAGAAGAGCCTGGTCGCTTTCGAAAACGTCATAGTGACGTGGGACTCCCGATCCGGTTTCATGCTTGATAAAGCTAATTCTATTAGGTAAGCATGTAGGTATGAAAGTTGAGAACACGCGACATCGCTTCACGCACTTGCTTGTTTTGCACGAAGTACGTAGTTGACATCATCGTTCGCTTCTAGTACGTATGTAGACAGCTCAGCCATGTAATATTCTGCAGTTTCACGACTCCTTTTCAGCATTCAGTTTCGCCAACAGCACACCGCCGAATCTAGATCTGCAGCGCGGTAGTTTGTGAAATGAACTCATTGTATGCGGTTAGTGTATATATGTAGCAGTCAGAGTCCGTGCATTGAAAGTAGTCGTAGGTAGTACACGTGCAAGTACGACTCAACTCTACACTTCCTGAACATGGTAGGTCCACTGCACTGCTGTTTTCCCATGCCTAGATGTTTCCAGTTCACCGTGAGGAGAGCCAATATCGTACAAAAGTGCTGCTTGCTGAGTCGAAAGTACCGTCATATAGACTGCGTTAGCAATACACGCCAATCTGATCATGACGTGGAGAGGTCAACAAGCTCTAGGCCACTGTTTTGATGAACCGTTGAGTGAAACTGGGCCGGCAGTTCTCAAACCATTTTCCCCACAGACTATAGATGTCAGAGTAGACGCGCAAGAGTGGTGAACAGTTCTACGTCGGTTTTTATTCGCGCAAACCTGCAGATGAGTTCAATAGAAAGAAACGTTGCTGAAGAGTGTAGGTTCAGCGGACCAGTCCCATGTAGACCATTCCTACGCTCATTATTTACCAGCACTTTGTCCATCAACAGCTTCACTGGATTTCATGTTCACGCGCTCTCCGCGGAGGGCTACCTCTCTGCTTCATGTATCAGCGCAATTACATTAACGAGCTCTTTAATTAAGAAATCGAATTAGCCTTATGCAAGCTATGAAACCGGATCGGGCGTCGCACCTCACTATGACGTTCTCGAAAGCGACCAGGCTCTTCTCGCGCTGGAGCAATTCCGGTAAAAGCTCCTCCTCCTCGTGTGATTCACGTTCGGTTAGCTCAGCGACTGCGCGGAAGAGCCTGGCTTGCGAGGCTAGCTCTCGTCAACCGTCACGCCCAGGAATGAGACATTCCTTGCTGCGACAAGGGAAGCCTGTCGCATGGAGGCACGCTTACGGTTTATAGTCAACGAGATCAACGTCTAGCCTGCACTGAGAAGTTGACGCCTAGTCGATTTGGAAAGACTCCAAGCAACTATCTACAGTCAATATTGCGTCGATCATTATATACCACGCCTCTCAACACAAGACGGGGAAGCCCCAGCAGCTAGAATCTCACGATAATAACAGGTCGTGCACTCTCTCCACTCTCAATATCCATGGACGAAGTTGACGAAGATTTGATCGCAAGAGAGTCGAAGAGAAAGACGCTTTCCCCGGCGGAATGTTGAGGGCGGGATTAGTTGCTGGATAGTTGCTTGGAGTCTTTCCAAATCGACTAGGCGTCAACTTCCCAGTGCAGGCTAGACGTTGATCTCGTTGACTATAGACCGTAAGCGTGCCTCTATGCAACGGGCTTCCCTTGTCACAGCAAGGAACGTCTCGTGCTTGGGCGTGACGGTTGACGGGAGCTAGGTGCAGTTCTTACCGATTTGTTGTGGAGGTCGGTCGGGTGGCTTTCTCGTCCATCTTTTAATTGCATTACATTGCATGCGTGCCAGAGGCGTGGCTGGGCGTGGCTAAGCTAGACACAACTTTCGTCTTTCAATAGAATTGAATATTAAGTCACCGGCGACAGCCCGCGCGGTGTCATTATGCCGTTTATGAGATATCGCTCGCGCCAGCAACTAACTTTCTATTTACATTTTAGTACGGAGAAAGAAAATTGCATGAGAGGCTATGTTTATTATTCATAATTTACGAAAATTGGATGGATGAAAAGATAGAATCTAGTTGCAAAGTAAATGAATACTGAAATGACAATTGGTCTTCAATTAATTTCTATTTTCAATATAATGGAATATTGTAAGAGCAAGCAACGCTAGTCAATTTCTAATTTGACATTCAATTTTCAATTTGTCTCAAAAATTAAAAATGGAATGGACGAATTGGCCACGCAAATTCAAAATTTAACATTTAATTTTTAAATTAAATTGAACATTAAATTTAGTATTGAAAATTAAACTAACGTGCTTGCAATTTCAATATTCCATTGCATTGAAAAAGGAAATTGGTTAAAAATAAAGTACGTTTTTAATATTTATTTTAATCCGCAAATTATTATAGTTTGTCGATCAGTCAATTTTAATTTTTAATAGAATTGAATATTGAAATTGCAAGCAACTTACAGGCTATTTTCAATTTCTAATTCAATATTCAATTGTTGCTGAGAATTGAAAATGGAATGGACAAAAAGGTCACGCACCCATGAGCCATTCCTTGCCGCGACAAAAGAAGCCTATTGCATGGAGGCACGCTTACGGTCTGTAATAGTCAACGAGATGAACGTCTAGCCTCCACGGAGAAGTTGACGCCTAGTTGATTTGGAAAGACTCCAAGCAATTATCTAGAAAGCGTCGATCATTATAGACCACGCCTCTTAGACACATAACAGGGAAGCCCACGATAATGGCAGGTCGTGCACTCTCTCCACTGTCTATATCCATGGACGAAGTTGACAAAGATTTGTTGGCAAGCGAGTCGAAGAGGAAGATGCTTTCCCGGGCGGAATGTTGAGTGCGGGGTTAGTTGCTTGGATAGTTGCTTGGAGTCTTTCCAAATCAACTAGGCGTCAACTTCCCAGTGCAGGCTAGACGTTTATCTCGTTGACTATAGACCGTAAGAGTGCCTCCATGCAATAGGCTTCCCTTGTCGCGGCATGGAATGTCTCATGCTTGGGCGTGACGGTTGGCGAGAGACTTACAATTCATTACATTGCATGCGTGCCAGAAGCGTTGCTGGGCGTGGCTAAGCTAGACACAACTTTCGTCTTTCAATAGAATTGAATATTGAAGTCACCGGCGACCGCCCGCGTGGTGTCGTTTATGAGATATCGCTCGCGCTAGCAACTGGGGGTAACTTTCTATTTACATTTAGTACGGAGAAAGAAAAGAGGCTATGTTTTAATATTCATAACTTACGAAAATTGGACCGATGAAAAGATTGAATATATTTGCAAAGTAAATGGATATTGTAATGACAATTGGTCTTTAATCAATTTCTATTTTCAGTGTAATGGAATATTGCAAGAGCAAGCAACGCTAGTCAATTTTTAATTTGACAAGCATATATACATATATACATACATACATACATACATACATACATGAAAACATACATACATACATACAAGCATTTTGCTAGGCAGCACAATGAGCACCAAAAAGCCTACAAACATTTCAGAATACTGGTTTTATCGTAAAGATAATGAATATCTTAATATCATTTTCTTGTTCATGAGTGGTGACATTTACAACATTGACTGTGAATGTTAAATCCTGAGTAAAAAATGGCGAAAGAAAACATTATATATATATATATACATATATAATGGTATATTTCTTTTGTTTTCTAACTTGCAAATCTGACTTTTGCTGATTAACATCATTTCTAACAGTGGTAACATTTAATTGTAGTTTATATAATGATCATATGAGAAACAATGTTTGGATATAATTAATTAACTAAAATAGTGTAATGTCTTTACTTTTAATTGAAATGTATGAATGTCCAAAGTCGAGTTGTGTTGTCCAGAAGTTATCAGCAATGTCTATTGCATTTGCATTTATTACTTGTAATAGTAAATACAAAGCAAATATAATACTTTAGAAACAGTTAGAACACTTTGCCTTTAATGAGAATGCAAGGAAACTTCGGTCACTCCATTTTTTGACAAAACCAAATTGTTGTATTAAGAAAAATGTTTTTTGCGCGTTTTGTTACTTACACGTAGACTGCAAACCAGTAATTGGTTCGGCCAAAACTGCTAAAACCTCGCACTAAAAGGTGCAAATTAGTTTACTTGATGATTGAGTGGTGCAGTAAACGCAAATGAAAAATTATGCAATCAGAAATGACAATATGAAATACAGCACGGTCTCTTAATTTAATTAAATATATACAGTGAAGAGTACAAAAATTAAAAATTGGAAAGACGGTTTTGTCTTCATTACAATTGAAATGTTAAAAACAATTCTGACGGTAATAATTCTAGCACATGAATTAGTTATTTAATTATCTCATTTTTAAACCAGAAGTGCTGTGATTCAGCGTCTGGCTAAATTGCAATTTTCGAATATTGTTTAAGCCACACCCGGACATGCTGGACTGCTGTCTACGCCTCTGTAATAAAACTTACGCATATACTCAGTTTATAGCAAAGTGTCCACAATCTGATCATCGATCATCAGCAAGATAATGTACCTGCATAGCTGTTTCTTGTTTACGTATTGTCATGTTTATGACATCGACTGTGACTGTCAACTTCTGCGTGAGAAATGCAAGTGATAACATCATGTACAAATTTACTTCCGTTTGTTTTCTAACCTGTAAATCTGACTCTTGTTGATTCACATCAGTTCTTAAAGCCGTTGTGTCCGATATTAGTTTCTAAAATAACATAGATGAAAATTTAACTGCCAATTCCTGTACTAACAAAAATAAATAATAAAATATATTTATTTGTGTTATTGCTAAACGTTTGCGAAAACTTTGAAAAGTACAGTTTTGTGCTTTTTAGATATTAGCTGTATTGCCCGTTGTATTGCCACTTACGCAACCTTATCATGTACTTTTAACTTAACTTTACTAAACTATTGTATGGTTGGCAATCGTTATTGTACCAAGAGTTTGAGGGCTTTCACAAAATTATGTATACGGCAAATGAGTCAAACGGTTCTAATAAAAATTTAACGTAACAGTTGAATAATTTCTAAATACGAGTGTCCATAAAATTTATCCAGGACTTAGCCACCAGGTGTTAGAATCAACCAATCATGAAATTAACCGATTTGACAGTAGAAGTAATCACACGATTGGTCAGTCTCTTCTATACTCTATTTCCTTTTGCATATGGCAGACGAAAAGTTGATATGAACCTGGTGCGTGACCATTTCGTCCATTCCGTTTTCAATTCCCATCATCATTTGAATATTAAATTAGAAATTGAAAATAGCATTGTAAAGCTTGTAAAGCTTGTTACTTGTTGAAACAATTGTATGATACAAAAATTTTAATCTTACTTTCAAAGTGTCATTGTGTAAAGAATTATCTCGTTGAAGCTGTGCCACGTTTTTATTCAATTCCAGCGTATGATTCTGAACAGACATGAAGGACGCATCTCATAATGAATAAATTATCTTTGCAATGCTATGCTCCAACTGACCGTTATGTGATTGGATTGTTCCATTTGTTTTTGTATTTGTTGTTTTACAATTTCCAATTCTTGACGCAAATGCTAATGTAATAGTGAGACAGTCTTGCAGAAAAAATATTAGCACACGCACGTACACACACGCATTTACACTCGAAAGTACTCTTGCATGCAGATTTACTTACACGTGAATATCAACTTAGCCATAGCTGGGCAACTGTTTGCAACACAGAAATAAGAGGCAAACATGATGTTCATAATTGAATTGTAGAACAGTTTAATGATTTAATTTAATAACGTAGAAAAATACAAGCAATTAAATGGCAAACCATTAACAAAAAGAACACACACTCACTCACAATTCACACACACACACACACACACACACAGACACAGACACACACACACACACACACACACAGACACACACACACACAGACACACACACACACACACACACACACACTCTCTCTCTCTCACACACACACACACACACACACACACACACACACACACACACACACACACGCACACACACACACACACACACACACACACACACACACACATACACACAGACAATATTTATTCTGAATGCTAACCATTGAGCTCTGGTTATAAGACATGTCCTTTGTTTGTAGGTCAACGGTGATGTTCCTCAATTCCAAGTGTGACTTCTAGAATATCACTTCAACTCAGCATTACACATTTCTTGGGCTGTGTATTAGTTAACCTCCAACTTTAATCTTTCTTCTTTTTCACTCTCTAATTCCCTTTTTAAATCGTAGACTTCCGTATTTAAACCAGTGACTTCCGTTGTTAAATCAGTGACTTCCGTTGTTAAATCAGTGACTTCCGTTGTTAAATCAGTGACTTCCGTTGTTAAATCATCAACTTCGGTCTTTAAACCAGTGACTTCTGTCTTTAAATCAGTGACGACTGTATTTGTTTTCTGGCATGTCATAACATCAATATCATTAGATTATACATATCGACTACGTTTGCAAAATATAAGCCGGTTTGATCCATGCAATGTCATTTGTACGGGCGAGAAACTAGCGCTCTGACGGAAGACGCAGTCTTAACGTGTTGGGACATGTCACATGCAATCTTTCAAATATACTTTTTGCGAGTGTTTCGATTAAAATCAAACACCCCTGTCTATCGCTTGCTGCAGAAAATGTGTGGGTTGGATTTGGTGCAAATACAATTTGAATTTGGAGAGAAACGAAAGCGCTGGAAGTGTAAGTTCCGTTGGCAAGAAATATTTGATAGACATGACTATGTAACTCGATCTAAAGAAAGCAATGCATGGTTACTACACTATACTGTCCGTTTCAGAATTGCAGTTCTCCGGATGTTTGGGGAGTGGCTACTAACCCTAAAGCGTGACCACAGAGAAAACCTTGGTCTCAACAAGAGGTCAAATATCCACATCCAACCAGGAGTTCACCATCTACAAATTAGTGTCTCAGTAGTGTTTTCTCGAGAGTTTTACCTTGATTTACAACTGACAGCGCGAAAACAGCTTGCAAAACTGATAACGGTTGAGGTAGAAAGAGGCCATGTTATGTTACGTTAGACTTTTGGCATTTAGCACGCTCAGCCCAGCACCTCCCAAAATCTTATTATTTACCAGGAACTGACTCTCCTGACAGTAGCATAACATACGCCCAGCTAATTGGAAACCACAACAATGACAACCGGAAGACAGAGAGCTTGATACGGTCTGGTTGCTTATTCTGTGCGACCTTTCTTTAGCAAGATAAGTCGAAAATTCAGAGGACTGAAACGCACTGTAGAACCAACAGTTACTAAGCACTTGCTATGATGTATAACTCTACAGCCAAACATCAATAGGCACTTGCTACAATGCAAGTCTAGAACCAAACATCATTACACACTGTTTTGACAGAAACAGCTAACTTAAACCAAACGTCACTATGCACTTGTACGATAAGCAATAGTCACTATAGTCACTTGTTTTGCCAGAAATGACACGCCGTAGACGGATGGTTGCCCATCATGCAAACAAACGTCCTCATGCATATACATATACCTTTAGAGTCGCTTGCAATTCAGAAACCTTCAACGAAATACGCACTCTTAGTCGCAGAAAAGACTCGTACAACACGTTTGCAACAGTATGTTTGCTTTCACCGTTCGGAAGAGCGTATTTACGAGACAGGCTTCGTTGTCTGCTTCCGTGTTCTTGACAAACAGCAGCTAAAACAGAGACATCGCAATAATTAATCGTACGCAGGTTGCTAACATGAAGCTCGCCTAGCGCCACGAGCAAAAGAAAAAGGCAACCACAATCAGACATTTACTAGCTACTGAGGCCTCGCCTCAGCGAGTATACTGTCTTTGTGCACTCTGTGTAGTAGACTAAATGCTGAACAGTCTCCGACTTACTTCAGAAATAAACAGAATGACGAAGAGAAAGACTGTCTTCATTACGAAAGCTCTTTCACCAGACCTCGCACGCTTTGTTCGAAGTGGAACAAGTGAATGACCACATCCGCTTCTGGTGTAGATATGCTATCTAGATACATAGCTCAGTGTGTTAGACAATCTTCCAATAACGTGTGTACATCCAGGGTTGCAAGTTGAAGTCACAATGATGTCGAGCTATGCTTGCATATTCGTCAAAGTTAGACTATACATTTACAATAGAGTTGATTATACAATAGAGTATACTCAACGGACGTACTTAGCAAGTTGATATCTGTCCCGATGTTTTCCTATCATTTATCTCTCATTGATATGCAATACTACTGCTGACTTGCTTGCAATGGACTTACTTTGTTTTTGGTGTCTTTTTCAGCTTGAATGCAAACATACATGATTACAGACTGTGCACACAACGTGGTACTTCAACATAATTCTAAATCACCGATACAATTTCGGTTTGCTCAGCTTCAGGACTTGTCGAAATAAGATGTCATTTGATCCTATCCTACCAAAGATTCTAATCAATTGGGAAAGCGGCCTAGTCTTTCTTTTCTCTTTATGGAAAAAGCAAAATAATAGGATAGGAACTCACAAGCAATTTTTAAGTACATTTTTGACTGCTGTAGTCGAGTTTCCAAACAAAGACAATCTCCATGTATGGTGTAGACAGTTTGTCTTGTTTCGAAACGACTTGATGCTTTTACTTAGCGCAAAAATATCAGGGTTCACATTGGATTACAAATTCTTACTTCACGGTTTGATCATTGGAAAATCGACACTCTTGGCTAGGATTGACGATCCGGGGTATGACGAAAGCGGGAAGAGACTGGCTCGAGTCTAATGACGATGCACAGAATATGCAATTTAATTTTACGGTAAGCAAATAATATGATGATAAGTAGCTCGCATAGCGGATAGGCACGTGATATATCCTGCGTTCCTTGCTCAAGTCTAGACTCAGCTGTTAATTAAGTCCGTAGGTGTTTGAGGAATTTCCTTCTATCGTGAAACATGCCTCTCTATGAGCTTGGCTAACATTACCGACCGTGCCTGTTGTCTCGTCATAGAATAGACCATACATTTATTACTGCTAGACCTGCTTATTCTAGCATAAATTTCCCCGCAAAATATCAATGCATGGAAATTGAAGTAATTGCTAACAAAAATTACTGTAAACTATCGATAATAGACAAGCAGCAGTTATTTTACTATTTCATCTCACATAATTCACTTAATATGTAAAGTACAGTCACTTTCGAAGACCCGCAGAAAACAAAATTTGGTCTGGCTTGAATTTTCGCTGGTAAGTAGGGCATTGTCAATGCAGCGGCGTAGCCAGTGTCAAAGATTTGGCAACACACTGGAAAATTTCTCAAACCTGCATTTCTACTATTAAGGTAACTGTTTGCCTTTTCACTTCTTAGGGAGCATAATCCCCTACTGACAAATAGAATTATTATAATTCATGACATAACTGTTACATATAAACTATCAGTTAAAACGTTCAAAATTTCTGCTACTAAGGTTTCGACGGTGTAACGATCAAGTTGTTTCCATAGCAACAAGACACGCCTCCGCGGTTTAAACGAGGTTGCAACGGTTATTGCGCGCTCGCTTCATTCGAACGTGCAGGGAACGCGAGGCTACGTAGATCGTGAACAGTAGATCGCATGCAGAGTTGTCGTGTACAGAGGTACAAGCAGACCTCCATTTGATGTCAGTCAGTTTATTTGACTTCTCCCCCTCCCGAACCCCCATAGGTACGTGCCTGCAACTGCTGTTCTATTCATTAGTTCATGTGTTGTTAGTGGGAGATATTTGCTTACCATAACACATGACATTACCCAATTGCAGAGTGGAAAATATATTTCTGGTTTGAACACCTGTAACCTCTCTTACTGAGAACAGCAGCTATTTTCATAATTTACAAACAATGCCTAGGAGTATCTGTTGAAGTTTCTTTACAGCTATCATGTAGATGACATAAACTCTAAGAGTATCGGGTTTTGACACACAAATGTACCTACATGTATCTACAGTACCCTCCCTACACAACTCATTTCCTCAACCTTACAGAAACCGATGCAATGTTCTAAGAGTAGCAGACTATATGTACTTTTAAAACTTGGTAAACAATAAATTAAACTGGTATAGCACTATCCCAGCTTCTATGACTGATAGTCAGTACCTGAAATACAATTTATTTGGCTTCACCCATTGCTGCAAACTCATGAATCCCGTGATTGTCGTAAATTCCAGAAAGGAAGCCAGCAGCGTAGATGTTGTCTTGATTTGTCTGGTGATGACTCCATAGTTAACGAAGTTGGCTATATAGGTTTCTACAAGGTGACTCCTAGGCATCATCGTGCTTGTGTGTGGAAAACTGAACTGGGTCGTTACAGGAACGTTGACAATCATTCCTCTTTCTGTATTGACATTTGGAAAGTCAAATGCAGCACAGTCTCTTCTGTTCAGAAGATTAAAGGTTCTCTATGCAAGTGTACAATATTAGTTCATGAACTTAGAGAAGCAATTCAAAGCTGTACCTGTTGATGCGTACCTCCCATTTGCAGAATGAATCTAAAACATGAGGCAGTTTTGAAGTCATACTACAACAGACGCTGACTGTCAGGTGCAAAACTATGTCTCTCATACAGATGTTCACGCGATTTGTGCACGTCAATTGCCTATAATGCACGTGAATTGTCTACTGTGCACGTGTAATATATATCCGGGGGTTTGACATCCGGGATGTCCCTTAACCTTGCCCAAAAATTCACTCACACACACACACACACACACACACACACACACACACACTTGCGCACGCACACAGTGTATGCATGTATGTATGTATGTAAGCACGTATGTGTGTACAGTATGTATGGAAGACTTGATAAACAGCATACCATAGGATGTAGGCTCTAACACACTTGAAATTGTATCAAGAGGAGTTATGGCATGAGACTCCTTTCTGTCTCTGGAGCTCGTTTCATCGTCTAATGTTTCACCATCTAATAAGAACAATCTGACCAATCTTTTACAAACTGCTTGTAGATCAGCAATTTGTTATTCTTACACCATTTGGGCTAGAACTATAAGAAGAGACAGTGTTAATTAAATGGCACTAATTACTGTATGAATATTTCACACTCTGCTCCATTGCTACAACTACAAGCATTTCCTGCATATGCCGACTAGAAGAGTTCAGGACCACATTGTCAATACTACTGAAATTTCGATCATTAGGGGTTTCCAACTGTCGCCATGTCACCAAATTTGGTAACACAGCCAACTATCTGGCAACAAGCTTACATGACTACGACATTGGTAACAGAGACATTAGTCGTCATTTCTTTAACAACTTGAAATTGGAAAGCTAGAATGGTCACGTGAATATTAAAACATCAGGGTTACTTGTATTGGCACAAATAACTGATCGTTTGGCAAAATAAAAATTACAGTTGGACACCCCTGTTTCACGCAAACATTTAAAGATTTGGCAAGAAAGAGTATTTATATTCATTTCAATTTTGAACAACTTTAAACAGTGCTCGATACGTTGACAGGAAGCTTAGCTGCTACTGTTTATGTTTATGTTTATAACAGTGATATGAGTGTGTACTGTAACAGTATAACAATGGTAGATGTTAACACAGTACAATTATTGTCAAAGAAACAATATTTACATTAAATTTGTAACAAATATTTACATTAAATTAAACATCAAACTATATAAATTAAATTCTAAACAATTAGTTAATTTAATACCAGTTGAAAGCACATGTAAGGTTCAGTTTTAAAACCAAATAGTACTCGCAGATAACTATAGTGGAGGTACTGAAATCTATTCGTGGTCTTGAAGTGTGTCTTTACGTCGAGCACGCCCTCTCTGCGGAATCGTTCGCCCTTGTACGTGTGAACGTCTAAGAAGACGGCCTCCGTGTGGCTCTTCTCGTGTGTGAATTTGATAGTGGGGTGCACTCGGTTGAGTCTCTCGAGCATCCCTTCACTCCCAAACTGACTGACTGACAGAAAACGTGACTACACCCGATGCATTGCGCATCATGTACATGTCCAACCAGTCTCCTCCCTCCCTCCCTCCCTCCCTCCCTCCCTCCCTCCCTCCCTCCCTCCCTCCCTCCCTCCCTCCCTCCCTCCCTCTCTCTCTCTCTCTCTCTCTCTCTCTCTCTCTCACCTGATCCAGATTCTGATTCATCTGACTCACTCTCTGAGACTTCTAGTATTCATAACAATACGTAAATCATATAAACACGTGAATCTAGCCAAATCAGTAGCAACTACCTGATGACTCTGAGTCATAAAAAGCATCTAAACCAGTCTTAGCACGCTTCTTCTTCTTCAATCTTATTTTCTCAGAAGATTGCCATGGCATTTCGACCTATCAGTAAAATAAACCTAAAATTTGCAATGCGTTATTGCAAAAGAGCTACAAACCTCAACATTTCGCACAGAAGGGTCCGGTGGTTCTTCAGGAAAATTAGGCAAAGGTTTGTAGCCATTAGCTTGACTATTTAGCATATGGGAGAGAGAACCCATTTGCCACTGTTCACGCTCTATAGAAACGCAATCACATGACCAAACCATATGCACAAAATGAGCAGTGAACCTTTGAAAGCTGACAGAAGAATTGGAGCAGGTTTCGTTACTAGAAACATCTTCTTGCTATATTTGTTGAGAGGTGTCTACCAAACACACAACTACATTACTTTCTACTAGAGTATCAGACAGTAAACTACCGTACTGTTTCTATTATTACCCACCAACAGAGTTGGCCAGCATCAAAGGTGTAGTGTGGAATGGAGCCATTCTAGAAAACTGACACCTAAAGGTGTTAATTGACGGAGAGAGCTTGAGGAATTAACTTAAACAGCATGCTGCAACACTAACTACTAAACTGGAGCTTTAAACAACTGCCACTGCGTAAATCATAATAACCTTATCTTCTATAGCAGTATCTGAGACATTGAAAAACCTACAAGTGGTCGACACGCAAGTGCAAGTTGAAACATTTCTACAAGCCCAAATCCAGCAGACAGTCATTTGTGGAAAACATCAGTTTAGCACTAATTAAAGGACTAAGAGGTGTAAAAATCTTAAAAGCTTTGGTCAAAGTTGAGGCTGGGGGCTTACTCAATCCCTGGGGTAATAATCAAGTGAGTATGGTACATCTGTTTACCCTAGCTCATTTTACATCCTTTCGTTCTAGCTCATCTATACTTGGCACAATATTGCCTCAAAAGCTTTGCATAATTTGAGTTAACGATTTTCATTGTGTAAATTGTGTAAATGAATAACAGCTTAAGCTAACAACTGGAAAACATGACTATGGCTGTTAGAAAACTGTTAAACGTTGTTAACTTAGATGATATGCACCGTCTGTTCTCACTTATTGCACTATACAATTGGCTTAGTTGTTCATTTGCTGCAAAATCATTGGCATGCAATAGACAACACAAAATTTTGAGACAAAGCACTGCACAGTTTCCTGTTCAGACACTATTGGTTCTCTTCCCACCAAGAGGAAGCACACAATTAATATATAACACCAACATATGTTATTGATAAAGACATAAAAATTGGAACAACCTGAGTGCTACCAACATTCTCTGATGGAACAAGCAATGTTCTAAGGAATCTTGCTTTAGCACGGATGTCATAATTCAAGTCATACTTGGCCATATTCAACACATATTGACAGAGAAGCTTTGTTTGTTTAGGGTTACTGAGACACAGTTTTGCTGCCAGATTTAGAACCTGCAGCTTCACAATATCTTCCTAAAAATACGTAATACTGAGATCAGTTACTGAGCATGACAACAATCTTGCTCACCTCATTAGGAAATGTCTTGGCAATCTTTCATAGAACATCTGGAGCAATCTTTGGCATTCTGTCTGAATATTCTCCAATTAACCAGAGAATACTTGCTTTAGCCATTGGGACCTACAGCAATAGCAGTCTATACCAAGTTGCCCTATAGCAAGAAATTCACAACAATTACCTGCACCCTGTCAGCCAATTTTTCCATTTGAATAATTGATTCCTTTTGTTCTGAAGGCTACAGAACAGACACACTATCACAAAACCCAATATCAAGTGTATTCTAGAATATTACAGAAACACATCAATGACTAATCATTCTGCGTACCCAGAAATCATGCATGCATGCATGAGTGTGTGGTGTGTGTGTGTGTGTGTGTGTGTGTGTGTGTGTGTGTGTGTGTGTGTGTGTGTGTGTGTGTGTGTGTGTGTGTGTGTGTGTGTGTGTGTGTGTGTGTGTGTGTGATATCTGATTCTTATGAAAGTCTATCCTCCTTGCTGAAATCTCTGGATTTGTCTTGCCATCACATGGGGCTTACCATCAACTACAAGAAGACCAATCTTCTAGCTGTCCTACCTGGAGCTGATGCTCATTCTCCATCTCCCATTTCTCTGCATCCTGATTGTGATCCCATTGAGATGGTACAATCCTTTCAGTACCTTGAAAGTTATCTTTCTAACAATTGCACCTTGGATGTTGAGATATCAACACGGATCAACAAAAAGCATCTCAGTCATATGGGTCACTTAACAGCATCCTTTGGCACCAGAAGAAGATCAAGTCTACCACCAAGCTGAACATCTTTGTCTCTGTAGTTCTTTCCACCCTCTTATATGGTCTGGAAACAGCAGTACTTCTGGAGCCGCAGATACACCGCTTACAGAGTTTTGTGATGAGATGCCTCCACTTCATCCTTGGAGTTTCCCTATGGGACGGGAAGAGAGACACCTCCATCAGAAAAATAGCCAACCTACAAAGAATCTCCACCATGCTGACACAGAGCCGTCTTCGGCTTATTGGGTCACATCTTGCGCATGGATGAGTGTCGTCTACCAAGGAAGCTTTTGGTGTGTGCATCACCCCAAGGTAGACGTTCAGTCGCAGGCCAGAGAATGAGATGGAACGATTTAGTACTGAGGGATTTAAGGAATTGCAATCTTGATGGGGTTTGGAGGATACTAGCAGAAGATAGGAATGAGTGGAGGAATCAGATCTGGGCTGCCACACAGGAAGTAAATTTCAAGAAGGAAGAACAAGAGAAATACCTCAAGGATGAGCAGAAACGTCACTGCGAAGCAAGGCAAATGACATCAGAGTTTGCTTTACACTGCAGCTCTGATGGTTGTGGATTTACTGCTGTAAATTATGCCGGCCTTGTAAACAATCAGAGATAGCAACACGGCCAGTCCCTGACTAGCCAATGTCAGTACTGTCACCAAACATTCCGCCAACAAGGCCTCCACAATCACGAGCATTTCTGTCAGAGAACATCCACTCCTCCAATATAGCCTATGGTGACCTTGGCCTGCATCGTTTCTCATTGGAATGAACGCAGCGTGAAGTGAAGTGTGTGTGTGTGTGTGTGTGTGTGTGTGTGTGTGTGTGTGTGTGTGTGTGTGTGTGTGTGTGTGTGTGTGTGTGTGTGTGTGTGTGTGTGTGTGTGTGTGTGTGTGTGTTTACATGCTTACATATTAATACATGATTACACTATATAGTATATTGCTTTAGAATAGAATATTTTGTAAACAATCTTCGTCTTTGTAGTATACCTTATTCTGTTAAATCAACTCACCCTCATTTGAAGCAGTGTCTTAATAACAACAACACTTTTAGCCACTATAACCTCTAAGTACAAAAGAGCTCAAGAAATAAATTCTGAGGTTCAACAAGTCTGCTAACCATCACGATGTGATACAAGACGCATTAATCCTGCCAAACAAGCATCAGACACTTCATCAATGTTAGATGCACATCGACCGATGGCCTGAATTGTTGCTGCCACAAACTGCTTGTCGTCACTTGTCACATAAGTCTACAAACATCAAGACAGTAAACTAAACTACCACAATTATTCAAAAGCTGATAGGTTGAATCAAAAGTGCCATCCTATGATGCACTGAATTCAAGCCAAGACAAGTTTCCTACCTTTTTCTTTCAGGATGATGCCGGTACCATCCACTCTCCACTGCAACCTCAAAATTGCGACAAACATCCCAGTGAATGATGGGGGCCACCTGATTGTGTCGATCAGTGTAGTCCATCGATGCCAAAGCACTACAGCCGGCCACAATGTGGTCGACTGTTTCCAGGCCTACACTGCACATGCGGCAAGTTATTATTTGTCGTGCTCAACCAGATCAGTCTGGTTTGTAAAGTCTATTACAAGTACCGGAAGCAAACCCTGCTTCAGAAGTACTTAGACCATCACGGCTGTCTAGAAAGAAGACACGACTTTACGAAGGATCCGAGTAGATCCCAGAAGCACTGTTATGTCGTGCTCAACCAGATCAGTCTGGTTTGTAAAGTCTATTACAAGTACCGGAAGCAAACCCTGCTTCAGAAGTACTTAGACCATCACGGCTGTAATTACTATTATTATAATGTCGTGCTCAACCAGATCAGTCTGGTTTGTAAAGTCTATTATTATTATTATTATTATTATTATTATTATTATTATTATTATTAGAATAGTTATTAGTAATATTAGAAAGAGACAAGTATGGACAATGATAGAGATAGCTACTGAAACCACATCATTTCTAGTAATCTCTATAACAGCACATTTTAGAGCCATCATACAGTCTAGAGACTACGTGTACCACAAGTAAGAAACACAGTTGAATTAAAAAATGGACCTAATGCTCCTGCTGAGGGCAACCAACTGCGTACTTGCATTTTTGGGACTGTTGGCTGATTGGCTTACATTGAGCATAAACTATCGACTCCCGGGAGTCGTTCATTGGAATAATATATGTCAGATACACTCCACGTGCTTTCAAACGCAGATACCGATCGGTCACAAGATGCAATATTGGCAAGCACTGAGTGCACTTAGTGACGTTGAAGGGTGGTCTGAAACCAGTCTTTCTCCGCCGAGAATTGTCAATTCGAGGAACGACGACAGCAGAGTGACACTGGGACAAGTCTAGTCCCGACTAGCTTGTCTTTCGTGTCTCCTCTCTCCCTTTCTTCCTCCTTTCTCTCCTTTCTCCTCCTCTTCTCTCTTCCTACCCTCCCTTTCTTTCCTCCATTCCCCATTATCTGAACAGTTCAAGTCTCCAGAAAGACTGTTGTGATACAAGAAGAGAAAGGCTAGTGCCTTGATCTTGCTTAGTCACACAAGTGACTGGAAAAAACAGCACCACACATTGCTTACTTCTTGATGGTCACACTATATTGCACAAGCATACTATGATACAGTCGGGTGTTACTTATCCACCGTTCACTTATCCCACATGCCCGTAATCAGACAGGTCAAGCTTGTCACGTGGGTGATCATGTGGCTGGTGAGCTGCATTCGTGTAGGTACATGTACATCTACGTGCATGTCAGTTGTTTCTTCATTCTACAACTCGTGATGGCTATTTGAGAAAATAGCGATATAGTGTTGACCAATATCATCTTGGATTAGGCAACTCAACTGTACCGGGAGAAAGAGTTTACAAGGTGAGTACTTGGATATATGCAATTCACGAAATGAGAGAAAATCTTAACTAATTCTATAGATAATGCCATGGGTGAAACAGTTCTAGCATTGGACAGCAATCGTGCAAGAGGATCAAGTTTCAAGTTTATCGTAGAACTGCGCCCACCTCTTCACCTCGACAAAGATATTGATTATAAATTGGCATTGATCTCCAGTGATATGTGGTATTTGTGGTATAAATAACGACAGACAACAATTGCCTCAGATACAATAATGGTACAAAGTGGGTTAGAGTTCAGGTACTACCGGGCGCTTACAACATCATTGACTTAAACATAGAAATTAAACGGCTCCTGAGATCGAATGGTAACGACGAACACAGTGAAACCATACAACCTAATTACAATACCTTAAATCATGAATACTTCTCGCTGATGGCTACAAAGTCAATTTCAAAGTCAATAAGGGTTGAGATATATAGGGCTTCAACGCAAAGGACTTGGAAGAGGCTAGAGTGCACAATAGCGATAGACAAGTCAACATCACCAATATCCACTCCGTATTGATAAGATGTTCTCTCATATCCTCTAGTTACTTGAATGGTAGTGCCAGCAATGTCATCTACAGCTTCCCTCTAACAGACCACTGGGATCACTTTTCTCTATCAAACCAAATCAATTGATCTATAATTGCATGAGCAAAAAAGAGGAACTCTCCGGCATCACCATACATGTCACCGATCAGGATAAAAGACTCATTAATTTCAATTGAGAGAAAACGACTTTCCTACTCCACATCAAAACTATGTAATATATATATATATATATATATATATATATATATATATATATATATATATATATATATATATATACAGTCGCATGTCACTTATCCAATGCTTACTTATCCGGCACATTGAATATTCCACAGGTCAAGCTTGCCACGTTGGTAATGATATGACAAATGATATGACAGATAATGCATGCTGCATATTATTTGCGAGCTAGCGAAGCGAGCGAGTTTTCTCTAATGCGTCAATGGGGTACTCTGAGTGTCCGTCCTTATGAGCGTATGTCCGTCTGTGCGCCACCACCCCTACTCCCCAGAGGAATCGTTTAGAAATTGATAATTCAAATCGTTCTTTGCTAGTTTTGAAGAAAGAAAAGATACAATAGTTTACGTCATGTGACATCATCACTAGATATATTTCTATGGAAACCATGCTCACTTATGTGACTGCCTTTCACCACCTCTACACCCAGGGGACAGCTGTTACAAATTGATCATTTTGAATAATTGTTTGTTTTCCTCAATGGGTGTAAACAATTGACACTTCACGTTATGTGACGTCACTCTGTGATTATTGATATGGCAATAAGATTAAATTAGGCGTAAGCAACGTTTTAATTAAATTACATAGCGTCTGAGTTGTTGTAATAACAGTTTCTGCGCAGTTAATGCTGTTCTTAGCTAATAATAATTAGCTAACGTAAGGAGAGTTAGCAACTGCTAACATTGCCATGGAAACATTGCTCACTTACTGTTAAGCATGCGCATTTTACTGTGCATTGCGCACCACTCCTAATTACCCACCCCACGAGCGAATTGAAGAAACAGTAGTTTACACGTCTACACTGTTGGTTAGGCGCTTCTCCGTTAGCTGGACACTTTATGTGAGGTCATCGCTGGACACCATTAACTGAAGAAAGCGCGCAAAGTACACAGTTCAAAGAAATTTGAAGAAAACAAGTCACTACTACAGTAAAGGTTTTGTTAATTATACAAAGCTGTTTCGAACAAAACTGATTCGCTGTCCATCGAGTGCATTCAGCACTATGTAGCTAATCTACCTGTGCACAGATTTAATTACCTTGCCAATGCTATCTCGCTAGCCGCGGCCGATGTTTTGTGACTGAAATTGCATTGAAGTATTTCGCTTGCCGACAGTCGCTCCATAGAGGACGTCTAAATCTAGCTGAGTGAAATATTGATCACGGTTAGACTCATAGTACTTCACACCTTAAATTGCCTAGAGAGTGATCAGTTTTGTGGCAGCTTTCGAACCAAAACACCATTGACTGAAAAGATGCACAAAGTGAAGAGAACAAGGCAATTACGACAGTTAAGGGTTTAGTAGTTGTCCGAAGCTGTTTCAAACAAAACTGATTTGTTGTTCATCGAGTGCATTCAGCAACAGCCGCTCTCTAGAGGATGTTTAGCTAAATCTAGCTGAGTGAAATATTGATCAAGGTTATCAAGGTTACTGTGTACACATTAATTATCTGTCTAGCACGTGCTCACTCGCACAGGTGGAAATGCAATAAGCATCCATTATTATTATATAAATTTATAATCAATCATTAAAAGTATAATTTTTATCTCTAGATCAATAAGACATTTGGTTCGTTTAAATTCACATCCACATTCAGTATACCCAATGTAGAAAAAATGCCGTATAATATGAACAATAGTTGAGTATGTAACAGCTTCAGTTATCCAACATATTCATTTATCCAACAGGGGTCGCAAGGAGGTCGGATAAGTGACACGCAACTGTACTTTGATGGCATGCATGCATAGCCTACTTATACAAGTCACTAGAAGTGTACACCAACTGTTTTCTAAGCTGCTTTCAACATCCTTCACTATATCTTAGAAGCATGCAATGCAACAAGTGAATAACAAAAGGTTTCAAGCTGTAGATACACAAAATTTAAAGGTAAGTCAACATTCATACCTGGTGCTCATAGTTTGGAAGCATATCACAAGGACAGACAGATTGTGAAGATTGTGAAGTCGTAGTAGTTAGCAAGAGTAGCAAACCAATCTGTGTACAACGTAACAACAGACAAGAAACGTTTACTACTCTATACAGTATATAATTCCCAGTCCAAGAAACTAATGCATACCTGCTAAAATAGAATTCATAACAATTGGTAGTTGACAATTGAACACTGAACCAGATCCAGAATCTCCTAAAATCTCCACCCATGTTCCCTCTAAACACAGACGTTGCTTTGAACAGCATAAAATAATCAAACTCAGTAAACAGCCTTTAGAATGATGTCTCCATTTTGCCTTTTCAGGGACTAGTGGTTTAGAACACATCATTTTATCCACTGCACAGAGAAACAAGTGGTCCAGAATCAACAGAATCACAATGGTTCAGAATTAACAGTGGTACAGAGTTGACCGTAGTCCAGGAGCTACAGTGATCTAGAATCAATAGCAATCCAGAATCAACACTGGGCCAGAATCGTGGTGCTGTTCTATTGTCAGTTACCTAGTTAGAATCATACCTCCAAATGTTGAGTCAAATTTAGAACTATGAGTTTCTAGCATATAATATAGTAGATGAACGTCACACGTCACACAAACCTTTTGCAAGTATGCTGTTTGAGGGAATGATCACCCCTCAGGCTTATGAGAACCTTACAGATCCGAGCTGTCTAAGACTCAGATCTGTCTCCAGATCATCAGGGGTCAAGTTAGTCTACAATTCAACCCATTCAACATAAAAAGCTCACCTTGGCTCCATGTGTGAACCTCATCCCTACACTTATACATGGATGGTCTATCAGCAACACCAAGTGTAAAACCAACCCCAGCTCCATGTGTGAAGCCAATTCCCACTCCACATGAGAGACCCATCTCGGCTTCAATTTTCACTGCCAGAACATGCCATCAAAAGCTGGCTAAGGGTTGTGCAGATGGATGTATACCAAGGTCATCGGTGAGAGGTAGATCCAATGGCAATGCAAACGTGAAGTACACTAATTTTAGGATTGGAAATTTTATCTTGAATTGTATGTCGCACCGTACAAAGAAAAAGGCAATGGTGAGAAAGCTAGAACTACATCACTCAAATCTTGGAAGCTCACAACTCAACAATTTCCAAAGACAAAAGATCGATGACATTCTGAATGAATTAAGCATTTCCTACCATTATAGAAGACCTGAGTATTACACTAAATATGAGTCTGGTTGCACAGTTCAACACATCAAGTTCATATCAGTACATATCAACTATTGTAGAAAGTTCAACATCCTCAAAGAAATTGGCTGTTGCCAACATCAAAAACAAAAAAAGGTTTGTCTACATTAGTTACTGCGAGTATCTCTATTTTTAGCAACCGATCAACCGTCCAAGCAAGTATCCCACCAAAAACAGCATTAAATTTGAAGGATCGAGTCGATCACCCCACTTCACCAACTAAACTTCTCGGAAAAACTGAACAATGTCACCTCAAATGTATTCGATTGGCAGAAAGAATTGACAATTTATAGAATCAGCAAACAACTTTGAAAACTTTCAATAGATCAATCTGCTACTCACAAAAGATGTCACTACTACTACTGGGTTTCCTCAAGGGGGAAATGGAGGTGCAATGCTCTCTTACACTTCAACTTACAGTTCATTTGTGATTGTCATGTCAAAATGATACATATGTACTAATCCAAATGCTTCTACGTCATTTTCTATTTTGCATATTAAATGTTGTTCCTCTGGTTATCCAGGTTTTGTGTGCCATGGTGAAATGTATCGCCAACATCAAAATGACTAACTGCAACCTGACTGGGCAGCCATATTACGATTTCAGTTGAAGAAGTTTCCCCATGACTTTGCAAGAGCTGTATCTTGTTGGTCACTGATCAGAAATAGAAAAACTAGGCTGCAGGAACATGACTGCCTGTAGACTAGAATTGCTATATTTGGTTTCTTTAATTCAATAAATTAATTAATATCAATTCGTAATTGATATTAATCACACACTCTCTTTGAGGCGATGTCTGGAGAAAACTGCACTATACTTGGATCAAAGACTTAATGGCTGCTTTGCCTCCACAGCTATTGTAACAAAGACCTGTTAACATCAGTCCAGCTGTCCAAGTATAGAGCAAACGGCAATGAGACCTAAAATGATTGACAAAAGAGAAACAAGATCACCTTCAGAATTAGTGCAAGCAGATGCTTGCTCTCCGTGATCTATGCTGATTTTTAAGGCACTGACTACCAAGATCCACAGACCAAAACTCAACCCTGAGAAAAGTAACACTCAACACTCACTAGACTTACTAAGAAACTATTAAAAGCCTTACAGAAAGAAGATCACATAATCAAAGTGGGGCTGGCCAACCTCAAGAAGTTAAAAATGACCAAGAAAGACACAAGAAGGCATGTCACAGCCACTCACTGTTATATCTGGAACAAACTCGTTGATGGCAACTCTATCCACAATCGCTGTCACATCACGGGGAAATTATAGATAAGCACCAAGCCCACAATATACCTGCAACCTACAACTCTAATCAATCCAAAACTATCACCATGAGACATAGTCTACAAGTTGATGGTATGAGGATAAGGTAAGGACTGTTCGTCAGTTCTATATGTAACATAGTGTGTGTATTCTTCAAAAGTTTGGATTTATTACATCTATATCAGTAAGTTATTGAAACACGTAGAACATGGGTTTGATGTAATAGAGGTCCAGGATGGCAGCATGACGTCAAATCATTTCGCAGTTACTTTGTAAAACATACCTGTGGATATGCTGGATCAGAAGAAATGCAACAACATAAAGCTGAGAAACTTCTTTTATGGTGGCAATTAAGCTAGCAAAAGAAACATTTGGAGGTATTGCCATAAGACATGATGAGTATTCCAGCATAAGCAGTAGAGGAAATAGTGTGTGGAAATCCTGATTCATGTGACTACAGAGCCCTATAAGCACAGCATTGTCGAGAAGCCATCTAAGCAAGCGCGCTACTGTCACGACATAGTTTAATCTAAATCACTTTGCTAAACCTACTACAAAGTAGGTCTAGGAAAGCGCTTTAGGTTTAGAATATACCCTGGTAACTGGTTTAGTGCAGGTGGAAACATGTTAATCCCTTTAGACCAGTTTAGCTTAAACCACTCGTTAAACTGGTCTAAGTGCTAGTGGAAACGTGTCCATAATTTTCTGTCACGATTGTGGACTAATGTGATGTCACCCATTGTTATTGTCGAAAGTTTTGATTGGTTGGATGTTCTAAAGCAAGAGAGGCATATGTCTCAACAAACAAACACAGGATAGCAAATGCATGTTTTTAGTCAATCTAAGACAAACAGTATTAGATATCCTGTTGCGTACATTTGTTATATGTCATATATTGCAACTGCTGTAGTAAGTATTTTTGCGATTAGTTGCAGCTTAATTCGAATGTACTGAGAAAGGATACTATCAAAGATAGTAATGGAGCAGTGCTAGGTGGTTGCAATCTACCAACTATAAACTATGAGGTTTCAGCAGCTGGTGTTATCTTCTTCTGTCCATTTGCTGTGGAAACTCTCAGTCTATGGTCACCTTACAGTTTCAAGATTCTATGTTCTATAGCTTCAAGAATTATGCAGTGAGCAACAGGATGTTTTTCATAGTCTTTAAACAGTTTATTACAACAATTGTCTATCAGATTGTGGTCTTACATTGCTAGATTGGTGTTACAACATTTAAATTTAGAGATAGTGGATGTATGGATGAGTTAGGACATGCATGCCTTAGTTGTTTGGATGTTGAGGCGGGACTGTTTATGTATGTAATAAAGACAAATATGGGCGTGTGTCAAAATATAAAAATTAATATAGCTATTTGTATAAAGTCAACCAAAGTTCAAATTTAAGTCATGTAAACATCATCGATTTAAAAGAATCTTTGTGTTACAACGCCATAAACATACTGACAGTTGTTCATTCAAATGTAGTACTGCTTGAAATAGTACAGATTTGCTTTTGCTGTTCGACTCTTGACGTCTGAAGTTCCACGAGACCCTCTGCGGCAGCCATTCTGTCTCGGTCGTTTGACGTCTGAATGCTGGAACTGCAGGCAACAGAAGACAGACTGGCTTGGTGTACTGGCCTAACACTAGACCTTCTACCCTTTTTTTATTCCACCACCGATTCGAGCATGCGCCATTGCTATGCGGGGCTACTGGGGATTCCCCCTAAGTCAAGCACCGGATATTCACGTGCTTGACTTAGTAAGCACGTGTATGTGTTTGCAGCGAATACGGCGCCCTTGATAGTTCTCTTATTTTGGACCGTAGGTCATTTAATTGTTGAATATGAGTGCGCGCATTGAGGGAGAACACTAATCTGAAGGGACCCCAGTTTGGGAATTATTTGCAGCAGCTGCTGAACTCTTAGAGTCTACTATTACATATGTGGACTTCTTTGCGACAAAGAAAGAATTTCAAATTATATTCAGACAAGGACAGTGACGATAACGTAGACTAGAATTATATATATATATATATATATATATATATATATATATATAAAATCTTGTCCACTAGCATATCAAAACATGAGTTGCAACATCTACATACTTTTCTATTTCATTTGTGTGTGTGTGTGTGTGTGTGTGTGTGTGTGTGTGTGTGTGTGTGTGTGTGTGTGTGTGTGTTTATGTGTGTGGTGCGCGCGCGCGCGCGTGTGTGTGTGCATGCGAGGAATGAAACGAAACGAAACACCTCAGTATCACTACTATGTGTACCTACATATACACATAGCTATACTAGTGATAACTCACATGCAACTGCTCTAAAGTTATTTCACTCCAATCACAGACTTTTCTTTACAAAGCCTCACATGTACTACAGTACATTAATTGTACAGAATATATTTTCCCATTTGCTTTCTAGTTAACATTACATACAAATAAGGTTCAACTATTTATATAAGACACTCGGCTGCTAGCTTGGAGGTTATTGAACATGCAGCTGCTGTACTATATATTGCATGACCAGAAACAACGTATCATGCAGAACTATATTTTCACTAAGTTTTGCACTGGTCCGATGCTATTCAAGCACTGTTTGGCTGTCAGTAGAAATAACTCTATTTTCTGTAAAGGGAGACACCACCTACTAGATCCGTTCATGTATTTGTAATCAGCGCTGTATCTATCAAAGAAGAAATGGACTATGACATGCCACTAACTTTGGGTTGAGTCTGCGAAACAATGAAGCACCTGCGTTTGTTTTGAAACAACTTAATAGCTAGGATAATTGTCAACATCTGCTCTCGTGACAATTGCACTGCCCACGTATGTCTATCGACCCACCCACATATGTCTAATGGTTAGGTTGTTCGTTTGGTCGGTTGTAGTGTTGTCAACAAGACTCACTACTGTAACCAGAGGCAGAGCCTTTCATTAACTAATTTTAGAAAGTGACTGTTTTCACAAGGGACTTGTGCATCCGAGATGTGCAAGGTATCTGGACAAGTCTTTTTTGCAGTGGTGCAGTGTTTCTGCAACGATGATTTCTGTGATACATTTGGCACTGTCACCGAATTATAGTAACAGTTGGTTGTCACCGAGACTTCAAATTCAGCATCTAGGTTCATGCAGTATAGCTGCAGATTTCTCTTCTTTATTTGATGATGCTTCCATCGTTTGAGGCAATCCTATACCAACAAAATAGTAGATATCATCAAAACGGTGCTGTCAAAGGCCACCTTCAAACACAACAGTTAATGTTCAAGGTTCACAGACAGGGCTTATCAAATGCGACGATTGCTATTTATTTACAATTTGTGCAGCAGTGACTGATAATAAGAAAAACAAGAAAATGTAAATTATGCCTTAATACAGAATGGATATGTTAGATAGTGTTTTGGTTAGACAAATGAGTCTGGTGGCCTAAGATACATGTAGTTGCCACTGTGATTATGAATATCATGAAGTACAATATTAATCAGATAACAAATTTAGCTGTTGACTATTATTTCTTAATTTTATACCTTTCTATTTAAGTCTTTGATAACTTTGTCAATTATTTATCCATTACTGCTATCCATTGATCTTGTGCATAGCTTTTAGCCAATGTTTATCTCAATATTTGATGGACTTTTCCTTGTTTCTGTTTCTTGAAAATAGATCACCTGGCATCTTGTTTCTTGTCATTCTAATTATATGGGAGTTTGTACTTTGTTGCTATTATTTTTGTTGTAATTGTATTGATACAGCATGTGTCAAAATTAAATATTGCTTGTGCTAGATCTTGAAACTGGTTATGTTTTATTTTGATTTGTAGATGTGTCCATATTTTGTTTCTCGTAACTTGTTGACTGGAGCTGACATCATTTTCTGTCCATACAATTATCTTATTGATCCCAAGATTAGAGACCAGGTCACACACACACACACACACACACACACACACACACACACACACACACACACACACACACACACACACACACACACACACACACACACACACACACACACACACACACCACAGCAACAGCTCAACAACTTGTAGTTTTTGTATATTATGCATTTATTAGATGGGAATTGATCTGAAAGGGCAGATTGTCATACTAGATGAAGCTCACAATATTGAAGAATTTTCTCGTGCGGCAGCTAGTTTTAGTGTTTCTATGGAAGAGTTACAGGTAGCTTCTGACGAGATGAGTAGGATGGGTGAGTAATTATGATTTGTGTTGATCTTGTTTTATTGTTAAGTACATCGAAATTATCTGTTTATGTCATGGGCTTGAGCAATAGTTAGTTTAATGCGTTGTTGTTCTGTAATGTATGGCTTTCCAATGTTTCAGTGAAAGCATATTACAGCTGTTACAGATATGTTTCTCTAGACATCAAACTATTTGGAATTCCTAACACTACAATGTTGACCATCCCACTCATTCTATGGTGGTGCACTACTTCTGTTCGGTCAAAAGCGCATAACCCACAAACAGTGTGTTTCACAAACAATGTTAAAAACCTGATGATGTTGCAATGCAAATACTATACTATGTCTGCCTATATTTAGCCTCATGTCGACAACAATTAAAATACTAGGTGCATAGAAGAAGAAGTGCACATAGAAATTAAGCCATCAATACAAGCATCACACAGAAAAAAGACAGCTATGAAGGAGTGTGTCCCTAAACAGTAAGTGTACGGTCTTAAAATATCCTTACAGTACATAAATTGGTATAACCTTTAGCAGCAAATATTTGATGCAATAGATGTGCTTGTGTACAGGTCTTTGCTATGGTACGTATAGGGACTACAAAAGGCAGTTGATCCATGCAAGTGTCATATGGTGAATGCTGTAGATTCCGTTGAAGTGTGTCTGACATAATGTAAGTAACTACGTTATTAGTACCAACAATCCGTGCATGCGCAAATAGCAATTCTCTTTTGGAATATTAATCACATACTAAGTAATTTATATACGATACCTTGGGTTGTCCAAGTCCTAATAATCTCTGACATTCGTGATTCTTGTGTTTGCTTCGTGATACATCAGGATGAATACAGTTCTGTTCACGACTGCCAAGAACACACATCCTGCAACAGAATACCCAACCATATTCTTAGAGCATCATATTTCCACAGATCAAAGTAGAGCCAACCAAAAAGCAACACTAGACTATCAACCAATGCTGCACAAAACAGACAAAGGAAAACATAGTTTGAAACTGTACATCTTTGTAAATATGTGTTTGGTGCTAGCAATTTTTAAAGTTCTCAAGTTCAAAGGTTAGATGTCATTCTCGTTAAAACACCAGTTCCCAGTTTACCGCACTCTCTATGTAGGAATACAAAGAATCTAAAATGGCAGCCAATACAAAGTATCCAAACGCATCCCAGCCAGACCTCTTAGAACTCAGCAGAGAGATCTCAAAGCCACCTAACGCTCAACTTCACATGTTCCTAATAGTAGCCAAACTAAAAGCATTGACACTACGCACTTCATCGGCAAGTAAGAAACCCCATTTATTTTTCACATTTCACATTTCACTTTTGTCAGCCAGGCTAGCGCCTCACTCAAAGCAGCTACAAGAACAAGAGTAATACCAAACGACTCGCTCTTCTCCGAGGAACTGCACTGACCCAACAGCTAGAACTGTGCAAAGTCCATCTGTATCAGTCAACTGCTGCGGTGCAATTCTTGGTAGTGCTTCCACAAACCCATGTTGTTCTGGTCACGTGTATACATGTGACTACTGTTTGAGAGCCTAGCTGCCACTTCTACATTTTTCTTACAGTTGCGTGTAGTTGAGCACGTACGTACAATTAGATGTTCAACGGCGTGCTGACTGACTCTCTGTGCAAATAAGAGCTGACTCTTGGTGCATGATGAGTGCATTTATGACGAGGGAGTTGTTTATTGATGCAATCAATGTTATTACAAATATCCGTTAACTGCTGCATACATCAAAGTATCAAATCCCGAGCTGCACAATTCCTTCATTTCCTTCCTTTCATTTCCTTCTTCAACCATGCACATACATGTACTCACAGTAGCACACAGATTGAAGCGAGACAAAAAACCACCTCATCTACATAACTAAAAGATGAATGAAACAAGTATAAAAACATTTTGAGAAAATGATGGGTATGTGTACTTATGCATGCTCATCTCCTACATCACAATCTTATTACTTAAATTTTCTCAAAATGTTTTTATACTTGTACATATCAACTGCAATGACTTCAACAAAAGTAAGGCTCAACACACTTCTGCAACCCTACTTAGCACAATCAAGTACAAAGTTCTTTGCTGCTACATATGTATTAATTAGTTTAAAAAATGAACCCAAGCAACAATTCAGTTTTATGGCACAAAACTATTCCATGCAACATCTGCAATATTTTTCAACATCACATCAGCTATTTCAACTGCCGATGACAACAACAACCTACCTATAAATGTAATATTATTAATCATGTCACGATGTGACACATCTTTCAACATATATCAATCAGTTAGATATTATATGAGTTACTAGTATCACTGGCAGTAAACAAGTCCCAGTGAGTCGACAAGATTGAAAACTGTTTCTTCTGGGTCTAGTGCTTCTTCGTTAGGCTTCCTCTTCGGTTCTGCTCTTCTGCCGTTCACTTGCCGATGACAAGCATCTTTCCACCACAGTTGCACTACATGAGTACAGTCCCATGTTGAAACAGAAGTGCCTTTCTATTCTCATCAGGTCATCAAGGCCTTGCTCACTTAAGTTGCATCTACGGTTAGTCTTTATCAATTTCAGCTGAGAGAATATACGTTCAACTCGCCCATTAAATGGGCAAGCAAAACAGTAGCTGAACTAGTAACAGAATACTACTCCACCGTTTGCTGTCCACTGAATTGAACAGTTTAACCAAACAGTGGCATAATCAAGGCAAAGATTGATATACCCTTTTCCATACTGCAGCATGTCATGCCACTCTTCCAGCAATTGGTTGGTGTCGACATTGGCACGTTGGAGGGGTACCTGGAATCAACTGGCTAAAATAAATTCAATATGATCATCAGCAAAATCAGTGGCATCAATCTTCTCCCACCCTTGGGTAACCAAAATGGTAATGCAGCTGTTTAGCAAATTCGCATGCTGTGATTTGATTCGACTCTTCAGACAAGTCACAACACTCTTGGTTATAGCCTGCTGATTATTCCTAAGGTACTGCAAACCATTTTCATAATTGACCAGCTCAACAGCCTGGTAAGATGACGCATGTCCACTGTGGGTAATCCTGCTAATGACCTTGCATGACAGTGGGAAGTTCCTCAAGTGGAATACTCTCGAGTGTTTCAATTGCTCTTACTGTCCTTACAACAGATTTGAAAGCACTAATAATGCAGACTTCATCACTCTGCAGAACCTTGCAGAGAGTACTAGCTAGCTTCAGAACGTCATGAAAGAGCTAGGGCACAGGCCACTATCATTTTGCCTTCTCTCCACTTCCGAATGTAGCCAGTCAGTTTTGCTTTATCTGCACATTTTGTTGCCGAATCAGTAATCAGAGTCTGCAGATGTGACAAATATGCCCCAAATCTGTCTATGATACAAGACAAAGCACCTACCTTGTGAGTAATAAACCTTGTCCCGCTAGCACATAGTGGTCTGTTGCCTCTGGAGGAAGGCATTTCAAAAGGTTGCAAGTATACTGCTTCAGGGCTTGAACAACATGATCCAATTGTCTGCACTTTTTACCACATTTTTCATATAAATAATATATTCGAAGAAGGATCTCATCAACTTCAGAGAAAAACGTACCTTTAAGAGCATCTTTTAGTGTCGGTGAACTATGGACCAAAATGCAAGAATCCAAGGAACATGCTCCTTTGTTTCCCTTCCAATTCATTCTTACCCATATTGACATTAGCTCCATCAATCTTGCACTCAAATATGCTCCACTGCACAAGTCAAGCAGGCAAATAGTCCAGTGGCATCGATAGGTTTGGATTGTAGGACAGCAATGAATTTCAATCAAATATGCAATTATCAAGACTATGAGGATCACAATAGAGAGCTACAAACTATTCTTGCTCAATAGTAGTTATATCACTTCTGCCGTCTGTTTGGACACTAAAGAATTTAGCCTGCTCTAATTCATCACTAAGCTGTCCTCTCAATGATAGCTAAATATAATGGACAAAAGCAGCACAGGCAAACTCGTTCTTATATCCAGTACCCAAGTCTACCCCATGCTACACTTCTTCCTTCTGTTCCTTTGTCTAGTGTTGTGACTGCCTTTGCAATGGCTGAGTAAGTAACGAGGATTGCTACTTCGGCTCTGTCGAAGCAATGACTTAGCATGTGTATGGATATCAGAAACTGCTTGTTCTCGAAATAAACACGCACGCAGATTCTATAGAACCAACATTGAAGCCTGGATGAAAGTTTCGGCATCCACAAACTCTTTCTTCAAACTGCGTACAGATTGAACCCTTTACTGCAGACCAGCTGAGGGTTATCTGCAGACTTATCATCTTCAACTACATGCATGTAGCTAGATTTCTGTCATTTTCCAAAATCCACTTTTCTGCTGTCTTAACAGTAACAGAACGCTGATTTTTAGAGCAAATTGATGAATTGATCACAAAATCTGATAAAGTAGAATATTTATAAAACCCACTGCAAGGTCAGATACCACAATATCAGATTTAGAAACAATATTACATGTACCAATACATGACCTGCTGTTTCCCTGAGGTGACAAAAATGCTGACATCTGAGTCTGTAACTTTGACGGTTTCGATGGATAGGTATGGGTAACTACAGCACTCTTCTTCTTTTGTTATAAAGCTCTGAATTGTGGCAGTAGACAATTCGACACACTTCTTCCTTTCGTGGCGGCACATGCAACAGATGCCGTTAATCCATCACTATATGTAGCTGAATTAGGTACACAAGAGACAAAATGGTTGGACTATGAAATTCGGAGTCTAGTCTACTTCTGGTGCAAGACCAAAGAATTAGGACTGCATGCTCCTCCTTCACTTGGCCTTTCCCTATGTGGTTGCAGGTATTCTCGAGAGACTAGTTTAAACTGTGCCGGATTCACTGAATAAACATCTCTGCCTAGCACACTGGCCAGGGCTGCTATTTCTAATATTCCAAAAGTGCCATTTCACCGACTTTTGACACACACTGAATTGCTTTGAGGTATGAGTCATGCGTTGGCAGGTTGGCAGCTATGCCGTCTGAAGAGGTGCTGAAAGCAGCGTTGCAAAGTGTCTGAGAGAAGAGAGTTCAAACACAATGACTTGTTCGTGAGTAGTTGCGTCTTCGCTCGTGCTATAAATAAGTCGGCGTAATGCTCTGGATTGTCTTGCAACTCCTTCATGACAAATGTGCGTATGTGACTATGGTTTTCTTCGTCGTCTGTGGCCATGACCCTAGCAGAGCAATAGAAACAGTTGCCGTCACCATGAACAGACAAGGAAACGAAACCACAAGGCACATCGGTAAGGTACAGTTCCATCCCAACGTCATACAAAAAAGTAGCCGGAAAGGTCCAGCTGTGGGAAACTGAAAGCACCCCTCTCAATTAAGTAACAAACACCATAGAAACTGACAATGACGTGCTAAATTGTTTAGTTTAGTTGTTAATTGAAGCAATTATTGCAGACAAAACTGCACTGCTGTAATGGGACATGCTATTGCAAAATCATGGGCATCAAGCTTGTCCGGACATCGTCCGATGTCCGGCCGTTATCCTGGATACTGCATCTTGTAAGTCCATGAACGAAAACATCACTTCTAAATGACTGATTCTCTAACAAGTTAATAAGCAAGCTTCGTGTCAGCTAATGCCAACCGAGTGGCCTAGTCAACTTCAAAAGTTGCCAAAAAAGTGATACCAACAACATTATTAAATAATATAGCAATAGCACCAACAATTATAAATACAGAGGCAGATCTAGAGTTTGCAAAAGGGTGTTCCGTTGATGAAGGTAATGAACAGTCTATGAAATAAAAGTGAAAGACTGACTATTATAAATCAGTATGCCACAAACACTAATATTATATTTGAACACATGTGAGCCTATCAATTTCACATCGTGACCACAAGTGTGTTCTCCAATGTCTCATGTCTGTCTCAGTCATCCCTAAACAATGGACAAGCATGCGACAAGAGTGCAGCTCAACAAAATATAAGAGACAATCTTGTGAAAATCTACAAAAGCTGAAGTATGAATGTCCATAGATGCCACGCAGTACAGATAGATGGTCAGAACCCATTGAAAACCTCAGATAGTTTTTGAGTCGCTTCAGCACCCGTTGCTCCTTTCATTCTCAGCAGAACAGAGTGCAGGCAATTCTCAAGCAAGTCTAGATGTTAGGAAAACCCTCCCTGCAAGTCCTTAAGCACACCTTCAAGAGAGAAGTAGGCTTACTCTCCTGTATTGCCCACTTCCTCTTCCATTTCTAATAATCATTGTCCAGTGCGCTATGACTTAGAACATCTACAGAGTAAGTCTCATCAATCGTTTCTAGAACAATCGGCTCTAGAAGTCTCTGTCCCAGCTCCATTCACCATACTTGTTGGCATGATTGTGCATTATGACATCAAAAGGCTTTCCTGTTGATGGGTGTAACTTACTGAACACTTCATAAGCATCATAGATCCAACAAGTTTTGAAATAGGTCTTGCAGCTTCTGGTGCGAGTCTTCCTGGTTCACTTCAGTGACCTCCACCAAGAGTTACTGCTGTTTTGGTGAATATAGTTGAAAAGTGTGGTAGTCTCTGTGATACTACGGCCATGTTTCAGATGACTGGTAGACTGTTGTTTAGATCATGCTTATTGTACTTGCTCCTTTTAGAGCCACTACTCTTCCCAGTTTCTGGCTAGAGATCTTTTCTACTTGTCTGCTTTCCAGAATGGCAATTATTGGCACAATGTCTGCCAATCCTGCTTCCGTAGAACCCCAAACTCCTTCTAAATCTGCCACTCAAAGAGCTATATCACAAAGTAACTAAGCTAACTCTTACAGCTGTGATGTTTAATATCTATTAAATGTAAAAACATTTGTTGTAACGTACATCCAGCAAAATAGACTCAACTTTGTGACTCACCAGACACAAAAGCATATGATGTAATCTAGTGGTAAACATAAAAACAATCTATGCATACTACCTTACTTTGCATCATGGTAAGATGTCTTTCTTAGCTCTCGTACAATCTGTGCTATTTGTCTGTGCGTTCGTGTGGCAAAGTAAACCTTTGGAAGGCTAAAGATTCAAAACAAAAAATTGCAATACAAATTGATACGATCAACTATAGCAAATGTTAGGAAAGAAAGTAAAAGGACGGGAGACTGGCAATTCATACGAGATTGTCCTAAGTGTGAAAGGAATCATCCAGAGAGGAGATGCCCTGCCTTCACAAGAAAGTGTTAAAGTGTGGACTACACGGACATTTCGCAAGTAAGTGCAAGGCTAATGAAGCACAAGTGCAGGAAATGATGATGCAAGACGAACAGCCTGCTGAAATGTTTATTAATTAATGCTCTAGGTGGCTCAGAGTCAGATGTGTGGTCTATGTCTCTGAGAACTAACGGCATTATGGTAAACTTTAAACTAGACACAGGAGCTCAAGTTAATGTCCTGCCTCGGAGTGTTTATTGTAGACTGACATCTAAACCAGTACTGGAACCGGCTAAAATTAGATTAACGCCATATCTCACCATTTGCAGTTTTATGTTGTGCCGGCAACAGCTTCACCAATATTGGGACTAAATGCATGTCAAAAACTAGGACTGGTCAAACGAATTGCTGAAGTAGATAGAAATGACAATCAGATTGTAAAGGACGTAGTTTTGAAAGATTATTCTACTGTGTTTGGTACTCCAGGACTTTTAAGGGATCATGTCTATCAAATTCGATTGAAAGAAGGTGCTGTTCCATATTCAGTTTTTGCTCCTAGACGTGTCAAGCTTCCGTTGCTGCCAAAATTGAGAAATGAATTAGAGAGAATGCAGAAGATGGGGATTATTCCAGACTGGATTGCACCTATGGTGCCAGTTCTTAAAGAAGAATGGTCAAATAAGAGTGTGTATTGATTTCAGCGAGCTCAACAAGTCTATAAGACGTGAACGATTCCAAATGGCGTACTGACAATGCTCGGGCATCTCAGGAGTCTATATCCGCCTATGCACCAGTCGCTAAGAGCCTACTTCACATCGAGAAATCAGAGTACACACGCTTATTGAAGAAGCTTGATCTCTGCTATATTTTAGCCAAGGAAATGATGGCATTTAAGAAGTATCCTGTGCTAGCCAAACTTAAAAAGAGACACGGAGTAGATATTGGCAATTCCTATTTGAACAGAGCCAGAGCACAAGAGTTTACTCACTACATTGCTGTGGAGTGACTCTATTAATAGCGTGGTGACACGCATGCGTAACTATCGTATCTTCGTAGTATGTCTTCGTAGTGTGTTGAGTTCTAGCGTGTTGAGTAGAGTAAATACAAACCGTATAACACCACATGGCGACAGGAGTGGGACTCATACGACTCGAACCACCAGGTCCTTTCAACTTTTGGCAGCCAGACGACTGGCCGAGGTGGAAGAGAAGATTCACACAGTTTCGAATCGCTTCAGGCCTGGCAGACGCGGACGAAGTACGTCAAGTGTCCACGTTACTCTACTGCATGGGAGAGGACGCAGAGGGAGTCCTAACTTCCACCAACATCACGGAAGACAACAAAAAGAAGTACGATGAGGTGATTGCTAAATTCGAAGAATTTTTCCGCATACGTCGCAACGTGATCTACGAGAGAGCGCGCTTCAATCGACGAAATCAGTTAGAGGGAGAGTCTATCGAGCAGTATATCACCGCTTTGTACGAACTGGTCGAGACATGCGAATACGGAGGTTTGCAACAGGAAATGCTGAGGGACAGAATTGTCGTCGGAATAAGAGACCAGGCGCTATCAGAACGTCTACAGTGTGATGCTGAGCTTACGTTGGAGAAGGTCAAACGATCTACAAGACAGAGAGAAGCCGTGAAAGAACAACATAAACATCTGCAAGGTGACGGCAGCAAGGACCATCCAATCGTCATAGAGCAAGTGCGAAACGGCGCTAAAAGCGGCACAGCAGGCGGTAAAAGCGGCACCACAGGTGGCAAATCGCAAGCAAGCAGACACCAGTTTGGCGGCGGACGGTCAAAGTCGGCAACCCCACCCGCAAGACACCAATGTAAGCGCTGCGGAAGATATCATGCTAAAGAAGCCTACTGTCCAGCAAGACAAGCCAGGTGTTCAAAGTGTAACCGAAAGGGTCACTTTGGAGCTCAATGTTTCTCGAAGACAATCGAAAATGTGGACAGTGAGAGTCGAGACGGGGCCTATGTATTTCCAGTGAACGTATCCAAAAGGATCACATGGTCTTCCAAAATTTCAGTAGGAGGCAAAGAGCTAACATTCAAGTTAGATACGGGGGCGGAGGTGACAGTGATCACAGAAGAGGCACATAGAATGTTAGAAATGCCAAAGTTGCAGAAACCGTCCAAAGCCTTGTATGGACCAACATCTACAGCTCTTCGGACATTGGGACAATTCACAAGTACACTATCAGTGAATAAAAAGACATCAGAGGAGACTATCTTCGTTGTCCAGGGATTGAAAACCAATTTACTAGAGTTACCGGCTATCACATCGTTACAACTTGTCCACAGGATCCAAGCGACCAGTGTAGGAACCACCATACCAGACCGATTTCCCAAAGTTTTTCAGGGACTGGGTAATCTTGGTGATCCATACAAAATCAAGCTTAGAGAGGGAGCCAAGCCCTATGCGTTGTACACCCCCCGGAATGTTCCAATTTCTCTCAGACAACAAGTCAAAGAAGAACTAGATCGAATGGAAAAGATTGGCGTCATCTCACAGGTGGAAGACCCTACAGAATGGTGCGCTGGTATGGTTGTAGTCAGGAAAAAGACAGGAGACGTCAGGATTTGCGTAGATATGAAACCCCTCAACGAGAATGTACTACGAGAGATTTACCCCATACCCAAAGTGGACGACACACTTGCTCAATTGGCGGGAGCCACAACGTTTAGCAAAATCGATGCTAATAGTGGGTTTTGGCAGATACCTCTAGAGGTGGAATCTAGGCTACTGACTACCTTTGTCACTCCTCACGGACGGTACTGCTTCAACAAGTTACCATTCGGCATCGCTAGTGCGCCCGAGCTTTTCCAACGGCGAATGAGCAAGATTCTTTCGGGACTACCTGGAGTATTATGTCACATGGACGATGTTCTCATATTCGGAACAAGTCAAACGGAACACGACGACCGACTGACTTCGGTCTTACAACGACTGCAAGCAGCAGGAGCAACTCTAAATAAGGCCAAATGTGAGTTTGGGGTACACACCGTCAAATTTCTTGGTCACATTATCGATGGCAAAGGTCTTAGAGCGGATCCAGCACGGCTGAAAGCTATTCAAGACCTAGAACAGCCCAAGAACGTATCAGAATTGCGCCGCTTCATGGGGATGGCAAACCAATTGGGAAAATTTTCACCACATCTTTCAGAGATAAGTCAACCTTTGAGAGAGCTGTTGAGTACGAGATGCTCATGGTTATGGGAACATCCACAAGAGCAAGCATTCACAAGAATCAAAGATGAATTGACTCGTCCTACTGTCCTGGAGCTGTACAATCCGCAGAAGAAGGTGAAAGTATCCGCTGACGCATCATCACACGGTCTATGCGCGGTACTTCTTCAAGAAGCCGGAGATAAATGGAAGCCGATAGCATACGCATCACGGTCCATGACAGATACTGAGAAGCGCTACGCGCAAATTGAAAAGGAAGCTCTGTCATTAACATGGGCTTGCGATAAGTTTCAAGATTACGTACTTGGTCGCAAATTTCATATCGAGACCGACCACAAGCCGTTAGTTCCTTTGCTTAGCACTAAGCACTTGGACAGGTTACCGCCAAGAATTGTTCGTTTTAGACTTCGTTTGGCGAGATACGACTTCACAATTGAACATGTACCTGGGAAACTGCTTTATACAGCTGACACGTTGTCAAGAGCACCCCTACAAGAACAGATCACGGAGGATCCTCTACAGGACGATGTTGAGACCTTCATCAATGAGGTAGTTGCTAATTTACCAACTACAACGGACAGACTACAAACGTACCGAAAAGCACAAGCTAGAAATGCCACGTGTGCCCAAGTGATGCAGTACAGTCAGTCACAATGGCCCGACAAATGTCCTGAGGAAACTTCTCTAATCCCGTTTTGGAGAGTAAGATCGCTACTGACGGTACACAACGACCTACTACTATACAACAACCGTGTAGTGATTCCTGACGAACTCAGAAAAGATGTCCTGACCAAAATTCATGAGGGTCATCAGGGCATAGTTCGTTGCAGACAGAGAGCACACACCTCCGTCTGGTGGCCGGGGATTACACAACAGATATATCAATTGGTGCAACAATGCCCCACATGTGCAAAAGAGAATCCACAAGGAACTGAACCACTCATGACTTCTCGGTTACCAGATTTTCCTTGGCAAGTTGTGGGAACGGACTTGATGGAGTTAAATGGATCTCATTATCTTGTTGTCATTGACTACTTCTCAAGATATCCAGAACTTATCAAGTTGACGTCCACCACAGCCTTAGCAGTAATTCAAGCCTTGAAATCTGTTTTTGCCCGTCACGGCATCCCTGATATTCTCAGGAGTGACAATGGACCTCAGTATATCGCTCGGGAAACCAAAGAGTTCGCCAAGGCTTATGGATTTGTCATGATAACCAGCAGCCCTAGGTACCCGCAGAGCAACGGACTCGTGGAGCGGATGGTCAAATTCATCAAACAGCTACTGACAAAGGCGGAGGACCCACATCTCGGGCTACTGGCTTACAGATCCACGCCACTGCCTTGGTGCACTCTCAGTCCTTCAGAATTGCTCATGGGAAGACGATTGAGAACAACGATGCCACAGTCGACAGCACAACTCACCCCACACTGGGATTATCTGAGGAATTTCCGTGAAGCAGATAATTTTTTCAAAAGTAAGCAGAAGAAGAACTTTGACTCCAGACATCGAGCTAAAGACCTGCCCCAATTACAAAAGGACACGGAAGTCTGGATAACGTCAGGTAAAGAGCCAGCTCAAGGGACAATCGTCGGTCCAGGCCACACTCCACGATCCTATGTCATCAAAACAGACAAAGGGGAGGTGAGGAGAAATAGAGGACATTTGAAAGCCATCCCAAAGTTTGGCACTTCACTTGAAATCGAAACTTCCCAGAATACGGAAACTGGTCAAACAACACCAACCAGGCCACAAACGAGAAGCCAGACTGGTTGTCAAATAAAGAGGCCGATGAAACTCGACCTGTGAGGGGAGATGTGGAGTGACTCTATTAATAGCGTGGTGACACGCATGCGTAACTATTGTATCTTCGTAGTATGTCTTCGTAGTGTGTTGAGTTCTAGTGTGTTGAGTAGAGTAAATACAAACCGTATAACACCACAATTGCAGAGAGCCAACGCTTGCAATTACGACGCAAGTTAAAGGATGCCAAGTTTTACAGTGCAATGATAACAGATGCAGGAAACATTGATGATGAGCTTGTAATGGTGCAATACTGTGCACTAGATCCCAAGAAGTTAGATCCGTTTCACGTTTTCTATCAGTTGAAGTACCTTTGACTGTAACTGCTGATGGACTCATCCAATGTCTTCAGAGAAGTTTGGAGAAGCTAGGTGTGGTCGATGTTTACAAGGGTGAAAATGTTCTTGCCCTTGATGCGGTACTTGTAGGGGTAAGTACCGATGGAGCAGCAGTAAACATATCACAAATCAGTAGCATGAAAGGCAAAATGCAACGTAAGTTGCCCAGGCTAATGTGGCAGTGATTATATTACTTATACCACAAGTCTCCTAAAAATTACGTGAGCTTGAAGGAATCATTGCAGACCTCAGGGAAGCATACAGCTTCCCCATCATTGAACTAAAAACGATTTGAATTAACTAATGCCATTTGCCGATCAGTTGAGTTGAACCGTAACAATAGAACTATTTAAGACAACGATGATGATTCTGAATTCTCTGTCGGCCGCGACAACCCGCCAAAACTCGCAAACGCCTCTACACAACCGTCCCCAACAGCCGTTTATACCTTCGACTCCATCGACGAAGACATCGACAACAACCAGAAATAACATCCTCAACAGAACCACTCGAGAATTGTCAGACACAAAAGTGATCCTCCTCGAAAAAAGTCTCACGTCCCGAACGAACGAAAACCGAACAGGTTTGAAACCCGATTGGGTGGACGTTACGTAATCGATTAGATTACTTCAATTAGATTCTCAAATTGCAGTAATAACCGGTTATATGGTATATAGTTAGATAGGTAGGTAGGCAGGTGCATAGATACGTAGGTAGATTATCATTTTAGTTCTTATGTCACTAAACAGAACTCCACACATGTATGCAGATTCTATGTGTTGTCGCTCATCCATGGTCAAGGTGCTGTTGTGGTATGCCACTCCATATGGTATTGTCTCTGCTAAAACAGAACAGAGAGATCCAACGTCATCGTTGATGGCCTTAAGAAGTTGCCGTTTCTCGGCAGAACGCCACTCCATCATTTGAGTATATGAACTAAAAGCGTGTAACAGAGTATAGCAATTGGACACAAATATGTTGTAAAGCTGTATGTAACCCTTTACAACAAGCCTACAAGTGTTCCTAAACTATTTGTTCTGCACAGCCCGGATGTGCAAGTTTCTAAGAGGAAACAGTCGCTTTCTTGAACTTGTTTAGTTTATAAACGCATCTAAGCTAAGTTAAAGTGCACTTAGTGCAAACATGGCCTACGTTTCTATCTTACAAGTATACGGATATAAAAAATCCTACATTTCCCAAGAGAAAACGCATCATGAAACTGTTCTCCATCATCAACTAATTAATAAGAAATTAAACAAAGTGAGAATGATGTAGCTTGGATTGCATAGTACAGCAATCGGTAAATAATCTGCACGGCTGGCTGGCTTCCTTACGGGATTCGACAAATCAATCGCACGTCAATCACACCTCGAGTACAATTATGTGTAACCTCCCCCCTTCTTCCTCCACAAATTGAATAAACCATCCACATTCAGTGCCTTACAGCTCAAAATATATTTGTAAATGAAATGTGACACAAAAGGGGGCAACATGCAACAAAATACTCAAAACATGGTCTGATGAACAAGACAAATATTGACCCTCATTTTAGCGAGCGTACAAAGTGTACGCTAGGGGGCTTCGAAATGGCACCTGCCGTACGCTGATAAAGACATCGACGGTAAACAGTCTCACTAATGTAGGACAGAACCCTGCGGATAACTTCTGTTTAATATTTTGCCGAAACATGTACAACTACGGTTACTATTTTGTTGAGACAATCGCTTATCTGATCCCAATAATTGTTATCGGCTGGCCTTTGTTTCTGGCAATTTGCAATTAGTCGTTAGGCTGGTTTAATAAACAACAAATATTTTAAAAGTTGTTACGCAAGAGCTAGGACAATAGTGTGGGCTATAGTGAGGAAATAATTTCAGTTGCTTGATCCTGCAAACGAAGAAGATAATTAAAGACAGCATTTGCCAAAGTACGACAGTGTGCTCTCATCGTTGTAGCTCGAAATTTCAACAACACTTCACAATTTAAACATAATTATTACTGGTAGGCAGATGATAGTCTGTTGACAAGTAGTTTTTTGACAAGTCAAAGCACTGAAATTCATAGCCATTAACCCTACGGGTTAACATCTTAGGTGAACATCTTGCAAATTTGATTACTAGTTACTAAGTAATAGCACGTAACTTTTAAATTTGAATTGACACCCTCCAGAGTTAATTTGACAGACAACTAAGCTAGTTTGACAAGTTAAAACAATTTGATTTTTTGACACATTGTGAATTTGATCTGACATAAAACAAATTTGATTTTACGACTTGGAAATTTGATCTGACTAAAAACTAATTTGGTGTGACAGAATACAAATTGAATGTGACAAGTGACAACTTTGACCCGTAAATAGTGTACAACAATTTCCAAAATTATTAGGATGAACCGTTGACAACAGCACATAAATCAAAGTACTATAGTATGCATGCTCAGTGGGTCTTTCCTGTCAGTGCATGCTAGTACGCTGTACTGCAATCATATGTAATATCAATATTGCCAATTTACTGTTTGAACAATAATATTCAATTTATGAACTAAAACGTACCGGTTTCAATTTGTTTGAATTTCTGTATTTTACAGAGTATTACAAGTCCACCAACTACTTCCCGCGACTTGGCAATTATGATCTTTGATAAGATAACTGCACACAAGGTTATGACAAGATAGCGGGAAAGTACATCACTGCACTGCTACATGGATAGAATTTTGTCGACTTATTCGGGAAGCCGCATTGAAGTCGTCCAACAAGGCTGCCGCAAAGATGATGGCGAGAAAACTGGGAGTGAGAATTCCTACGGAATATCTTGTTTGAGATGCAGTATTTGTCAGACTTCCGGATATACGTCCTGGTCGAAGACGCAAACAGAAATTGTTTCGTCTTCTTACTTCTTTACGCGGTCACGTCATCGAGGCAGATCTAAACAGGTATCGCTACCGTGTAGAGTACGACTCTAGCCATGGCCCAAGTAACCGCTGGTTTTTCGTAAATGACATTACGTCGCCAACTATGCAACCAGAGAGAGAACGGAACACCTCTCGTGCTAGTAAGTGTCTTATCTACAGCTATGTATATAGCTACGTTTTGTGCATTAAATGATATCGCTCTAATTCGCAATTATTTATAGGTTATAGTAGTACAAAACAACGAATTGTTTCAGAAATAGCAGAACGTGGTTATTCACTGGACGAAGCCACTGTACAAACTGAATCAACAGCAGCATTGGCAAACGACGAAGGCAACGAGTCTTTCCAGTGCGCTTGACAACTGCTTGCCAAGTGACTGTTGATGCTCGTACTCGTGATTCTAAAAGTCGAGAAAGCGGTAATCGTAAAAACTAATCTCTATATACTATAAATGTATATAACTGGTGTTTTGTTTTTGGGAAAAGGAAAATAGAAACTGGCGATGTTATGGTTGCTTCGTTTCCTAATACCTGTGACAGTATCGCAGCAGCAGAGAATGCCTTGTGTCCACCATCACCATTTGCCTGCTCAGCCCCTTTCAACGAATAGCTGAGCATAATATCGTACGTTTTCTACCAATTCTTTGACCACATTTGCCCTGATATTCGAGTGCTCATTCTCCTTTCCAAATACAGCAACACTAGCTGCCCGGTACAAACAGTTGCCATCCCCAAGTACCGCCACAGGGACATGGTTTACTGGCGCATCATCAGGATACAAGATAGTAGCAACGCTGTCTGCAGCAAAGCCAGCTGCATCAACTGTGTCGGGTATGATGTCCATATCTACAAGCTAACACTGAACTTGTACTGTAGTAGCTAAAGAAAGATATGTAAATAGAGAATTCCTGCGTTGAAGTGTAGTTTACCGATAAACTCACAATTTGAACAGGTGGTTGGGCTTTCGTTTCCCACATACCCCAAGTAAATGCGTTGCCCCTTTGACAGTGAACAACTTGAAAGCGTGCTGAAATCTACGTGTCGTGGCTTCGTTGCAATCTTGATTTCGATTCAAATGATTGTGTTGGTTCTCTTTGGTGCAAGTTATGTCGCAGGTATGAAAGCAGTATTGCTGGATCTAAGAATTTTCAACATGCATGGCTAGTTGGATCTGTTAACCAGAGAACAAGCAACGTTATCGATCATGCAATGAGTGAACAGCGTAGTATAGCGGTTAACAAATGGCGTACTGACAATGCTCAGGCATCTCAGGAGTCTATATCCGCCTATGCACCAGTCGCTAAGAGCCTACTTCACATCGAGAAATCAGAGAACACACGCTTATTGAAGAAGTTTGATCTCTGCTATATTTTAGCCAAGGAAATGATGGCATTTAAGAAGTATCCTGTGCTAGCCAAACTTAAAGAGAGACACGGAGTAGATATTGGCAATTCCTATTTGAACAAAGCCAGAGCACAAGAGTTTACTCACTACATTGCAGAGAGCCAACGCTTGCAATTACGACGCAAGTTAAAGGATGCCAAGTTTTACAGTGCAATGATAACAGATGCAGGAAACATTGATGATGAGCTTGTAATGGTGCAATACTGTGCACTAGATCCCAAGAAGTTAGATCCGTTTCACGTTTTCTATCAGTTGAAGTACCTTTGACTGTAACTGCTGATGGACTCATCCAATGTCTTCAGAGAAGTTTGGAGAAGCTGGGTGTGGTCGATGTTTACAAGGGTGAAAATGTTCTTGCCACTGATGCGGTACTTGCAGGGGTAAGTACCGATGGAGCAGCAGTAAACATATCACAAATCAGTAGCATGAAAGGCAAAATGCAACGTAAGTTGCCCAGGCTAATGTGGCAGTGATTATATTACTTATACCACAAGTCTCCTAAAAATTACGTGAGCTTGAAGAAATCATTGCAGACCTCAGGAAAGCATACAGCTTCCCCATAGGCGGCAATGTGCCTGTGCGCTGCTCAGGAACACGTTGGATTGCTCATAAGCGTAAAGCTCTGCAACGATTCGTTGACAGATATGGAGTGTATGTAAACCATTTGTCCACGCTAGCAAGTGACAGACAGACAAAGGCAGAGGATAAAGCACGCCTCTAGGGTTATGTTTTTAAGATGAAGAACTACAAAATGCTAGTTGGCGCAGCTATGTATGTAGACTTGCTACAGCCCGTACATCTCTTGAGCCTCAGTCTCCAAGATGACAAAGTCAACATTGTACATGGTATACATAACCTGCTTAAAGGCAGCAAATCACTCAAAGGTCTTGCCAAGAAAGAGCCCGGGGAATGGCCGACCGTCAAACTCGTTTTGAGCCGTCTTCAGAGAGACAAAGAAGATACTTTGTATCAAGGAGCCCCTTTGGCAAACTATTCTGTCAGCACACTAAGTAACTGTGCAGAAAAGGTGAAAACCGATTTAGTATGCCTTGATAATAAAATGAAGGAGCGACTAGGCTGGTGTGACACCAAACTTCTTCGTCATATAATTGCCTTTCTTGACACCCAAACATGACAAAGAAAACCTATCGGTAAATCCTCTGAGCAAGATAGTGAAGACGAGAATGTTGATGATTCTGCAGAGGTTAAAGAAGCTGTAGAAGCTCTTGCTGTTAGTTTTGCCAAACCACTAGAAAGCAAAGGCGTTAGTATTCTTGCTCTTCATGACGAGGTTGAGGAGGTAGTCCGTTATGCTAGAAAATATCTTAATGTCAACAAGGTGTGCTGTGTGGTACACACTTTACACCTGTCCAGACCATTGTAAGTGGCCAAACGTTCTCCAATTGTGCCAGCTAGTATTTAGTCTCCCCTTTACTACCACACATGTTGAAAGGATGTTTTCGTCGCTGAAACTGATCAAGACAGACAGGCGCACCAGCATGGGCAACACCACCTTGTCTGACATTATGGAAGTATACCTTCAAGGACCATCACTTGAAGACTTTCACGCTGACGCCGCTATTCAGCTGTGGTGGGAAGGATGCAAGACCAACCGCCGTCCTAATCAACGTTTCAGAAAGCAATACAGAGCAAGGGAAACTGAAGAGTTGGCCCAAGACGATAGCACTAGTAGCTTTAGTTTAGATGACTGGGACGTGTGGCATAATCCTCTAAGCCCGTCTACAGATAGTTTTCCAGAAGAGTCTGACTGACAATTTTGCACATCGTTGTGCTAGGTTTACCTGTTAATGTTCTGCTATTGTCTCACACAATTATAGTGCACTTTCAAGTTTGCCTTTTGAAGTTCCATAAGTTTTCTAGACTTTATTCTAACGCAATAAATATGCTTGCCTTGCAGGTATGTTCTCTCAAAGTTGTCAATTAATATTGTCGTGATTTGTACGTATGTCAAATAATAGCAAATAATAATAGCAATAGAGTGTTTGCGGGCTCTGAAATTGATAGCGTGGGCGTGGTCTTTATATTCTGCTCTGCGATGTTGCGCAAATAACCATTAGTGATGCGCCCGTTAACACCGTGTGCCAAAGTGGAATTCAGTTATTTTGGTACCTAAGATGGCGGCGCACAGATCACGTGGAAACGAGAGCGCACTTCCGGTAACACATCATGATGAAATGGGTATCCAGCGATGCCATGTAGGCCTAGTACCTAAAGACATCAATAGAAAGTAAAGAGGCTACTAATAATAAGCGACGAAAGCGCTGCCGAGGCCCGATTATCCCGTCCACTGACCGTAATTACGTAAACAGGATAGAAGACGACGCTACTGCCCCAACTCCTACAGCCATGGCCACTAGCCGCTTCCCCTTCATTGCACAACATAGAAGTTAGCACGTGAAACACCAGGTTGAGCAACAGTGGCATCGCGCTCTGCCTAGTTCTACGCAATAACATAAACAGGGAGTCTAACCAGGCTACCAGCACTAGTCTGGAATACCCTAAAACTATAACACACTCGCTCAACAGTAAAAAAAGTCTTTCCAAGACTTGGGCTTGGTTCAGACATCGTCCCACGGACGGCGACATGTTGTAACGAGAGTTCCACGGTCACCTGACAAGATAACGAGCTCACCTAACATTCCGACACGTACACACCTGTACTAATGGGGTAGCGCGCGCACGTAATCTACATTCCGCTGACACGAAGTACTGTAGAAATTACAAGTTGAGCGATACTGATACGTTCCTGTTTACTTCAACGAAGTGGCTAGAGAGCCGGTACCGGTCCCGCAAGCGGAGGACTTGGAGTGCCGGTAATTTGCACGGGACCGAACATGTCATGCTCATTAGTAGCGACGAATGGCGGGAAGTCCAACTGATTCCACGTTTTCTGTTGGGAAAAGATTCAAGTCATTCGCCGACCTACAAGAGCGACTGTCGGCGTATGAGTCATCAACATACACGAAATTATGGCGGAGAGACTCGAAAGTGTTGAGGCTGCCCGGAAGCGAATCAATCGTCCCCTTTCTGAAGCAATCACATACTACGAGGTGACGTATAGCTGCATTCACGGAGGGAAAAAATTCGCTGCCCGTGGTGAAGGAAAGCGGTCTACATCGTAAGTGCAGCTTGTGCGTTAGCAATTGTTTAGGAATCCAAGGACCTACACTTTTCCATGGTGATGGCTCAAATTGTGGCCCCAGGCTAAATACTGTACATACAGTAGTCTCAGATAAAAAGAACAAATGTAAAAGAAACAGTAATTAACTTAGTGTATAACTTTTGTCTAAGTGTTTATGGTGTGTGTGCATGAATATTTTTGATAGAATGTCCTAGACAATCTAACAAACAATGGGATGCAGAATGTACAGGTTGCTGAGGTGTGTTTTTGTCACATGTATCGATCATGTAGCCTCGTCCCAGACTCACGTGAGCCTGGCAACGAGGCTATCGATCATATACGTAGATCATATATATGTATTTCTTTGGTCGATCTGTCTGGGTGCCTTTCTGCGTACAGTGTAGTTGTATGTCATTATGTATCATTTCAGTGGCTGATTTCTGTGTCTATTAAATTAAATTTGCTTATTTACTGACATTAGATGACTTCTCACCTGAAATGTTGACTTCGGTAGTAATTTTAGTTTGACACTGTGAGCAGTTTGTCTGAGCATTTCTGTCTAGAATTTTTCTACCAGCTGGTGGTTGAAGTACTGGGTGGCAAAGAGGTCACATCTGTTGTCTTCAGACAGCGAAGATAGCTCTGTCTGTCTGTCTGTCTGTCAAATAACATTTATTTCAAACATACATCTATAATACAATGCTAGCAAGGTAACTATATAAAGTTCTGTAACTACGAGAGTTTACTAGGACTAGATTTTAAAAGCAAACAAACATGTAGCACTTAATAAAAGAGAACAATGCAGACTACCTGGAGCCAACTTAGTGGCTGAAAAACTCAGTAGAGCAATCTACAGTACAGTCAATGTCATTTGTCAGAGCTAAGATGTTTCTCATGATGACCTTTGCGTTGCACTTCTGAAGTTGAGTTGAGAATCTCTTTCTCCAGATGTCCAGAAAATCAGCAGCATTAGGTCGACCAAGTTCATCACGTGACTGCTTGGCTAGCCTTTCCAGAAAGTTTTTCCCGTCTCACCTCATTGTCCAAAATGTTCTATAACTAAAGGAATGAAACTGACTGTTGATCCACCTGGTAGATTTTCCGTTGCATATTTTGCCTTCTTCCTCTCTTTTCTTCTTTCTGCAGCAGCATTATCTGACTCGGATGACCTTGGAAAAATATCAGAGCTCCAAAGGTGTGCCAGAGCTATATCCAGGTCAACGTTGCAACCCTTGTCGGGGTCAAATGCCACAATGTCTGCTCTATCATTTGAATTTGAATAGCGATGTCGTGGCTCTCTTCGGTGGTTCACATTTAGCTCTCGAAGACAATCAGACCAAGTTGATGAATTCATGTGACCAAACTGGCCCACCACCAGATTTACATGTTAACAGATTGTACCCACTGCCATCTATGGTGGCTCCACATGCAGTTACTTGTGGTCATCCAATCGGAAAGGTGGATGGGCAAGCCCAATCTCAAGAAGGTCGCCAAACGACATTCGTGGTTGTCAAGTGCGAACACTTCCGAAGTTGGGATTGCGTTTAGCCTGTCTGTCTGTCTGTCTTTTTATTTTCAACATCAATACTACCATACAGTGAGTATCAGTAAAGGTAACACAGCTATATCTGTCTGTCTGTCTGTCTGTCAGTCAATACATATAGTTTTCATAAATCTATGTGTCCATTACATCTAGTACATACATGAAAACTAGTTAACACTGCAATGCACACTATATACGCACTAAATACACATAACACATTATGACTAGACGAAAGGGACCTATGGTCCTGGTCTCTAAATGTTTGACTGTCCACTGAGAAGTCTTCCTGCAGCTGTATTCGTTGAGGAGAGATGAGAACTTCTTTATAAGGGTCTTGCTGTTACATTTTTTGGAGTTGGACGGCAAATTTATTCCTCCAATAGTCCAAGAATTCTGGGGCATTTGGTTGCCCTTCTCATTGACTGAACTGTGAGATCTGTCTGTCTGTCATATATTTGATAAATTGCAAGTTAAGAGTACATGATGGCTACTACAAACCTCTACAATTGTTGAGTAATGTCCAAGCTACTTTCATCTTAATCTACTCCACAGCCACAAGGCCTGGAACTTGTCTGTCTGTCTGTCTGTTTGTGTCAATATGAAATTTTTAGAATATTACAATATTGCCAAAATTGTGGACAAGTATCAAAATGGGCACTCGATCATCCAATTCAGAATAGCTGCTATTAGTACACTTTACGATTTGCACACCATTGGTTGTGTGATTTCATTATAGATTGTTTTTAGTTTTACTATGTCTCAGTTTCATTTGTAATAGTAAAAGAAGCAAGCTATAGTATTTGACATCATATCAATGAATGCTTTCGTGCTTGATTGATAAATAGTTGTGTTTATAGCTGACTGATCACATGTTCTTGATTCCATCCTGGTCATCAAACAAATCTGTGCCACATGTTTCTCAACAGCCAAACGATACTAAAACGAGGAAGGGAGCGGCCTTAGGAGAAATTGGAGTGTGAGTAAAATCTGATGTCTATAGTAATGCCTTAGTATTGTGCTTCTTGTATGGCAAAGTCATTAACAGCCCAAAAGATAGGACAACGTGAGAACAACTTGGTTTCTAAGAAAATTTCTAGAAAGAATACAGTGAACAAGAAAAATGACAAAGGTTTATAGTTTGTGATTGTTTGGGGTGATGAAGAGGCAAATATATTGACAAATGCATGAATTGTGTGTCAATCAGTATTTTATTTGCCAGTAAATATCACCACAAAGACCAAATCAATTGATAGACTGACAGGCAGACAGACAGAGTTAGACCTGGTTCACAATACACCTCGCTTCGCGTTGCGTGGGGTCACATGAAAGGAGGCCGTTTCGGACGCTAGAATAGAAAAAAATCCTATCCAACACGCTGCGTCGCGTCGGAAACGGTCTCCTTTGACACGACGCGACGCGACAAGAGGTGTATTGTGAACCAGGCTTTAGGAGCAAAACAGCAGTCGGGACAAAGATCTAAATACCAGCAATCTGACATTTGTGGTTGTCAACAGTTCAGCAAAATTTTGTTATCAGATCAGGTGTTTGTGGCTGTGTTGATAAGGTTATTTGTCGTTGTTTGAGTAAGCCTCCAGTTGTTTGCCAGCAACTATCTTGTGAAGTATGGAATGGCAACATGATGCTCAAGAACCCGGCAAACACAATTTACTAATCAATGTGGATCAATGCTAAAACAGCTGCATATTGTCAGTAACGTAATTATCAACATTTTGTCTACATGTACCAGACAGTTGAAACAGATTATTTCTATAGCCATAGAGTTCGTCATGAAATTTTTCAGACAACTGCTACTTAGCAAAAATGTGCAACTAATAGACTTTTCGTCATAGTTAGGGATGAGGCTAAGCTGCTTACTTGACTTCGGGGGATTGCTTGAGCAAGTATATTATTTGTATTTTTGATATTTTATTGACTGAGAAACGGACAAGCAGACATTCATGTGAATAGATAAACCAGTCAACGTAGCAGTTAAACAACAATGATGTTTTTTTCTTATTGTTTTGCTTTGTTTATTCTTATTTGAACTACAAATAATTTGATTAGGTGAAACTCCACTTCAGTATGCATGCATCTGTGGTGATGCTCAAGCTGTGGCTATGTTCCTGGAAATGGGAGTGGATCCAAATACTTGTGATCACGCTGGGTGGACTCCTCTACATGAAGCATGCTTTTATGGACATACACAATGCGTAAAAGAGTTGATGAAACAGGGAGTTACTTTGGAGGTAAAAACAACACATGAGTTTTTGTTGTTGTTTGTGATATGAAGTCTACATTTACCATAAAATGCTTTTGTGTGCTAGGCCAGTATTGTTATTTCCACATTTATTTTTGTACATTTGATGCAGCGGCATGGTGGCATTGAAGTCTGCCACTTTGTAGGAATTTTGTTGCGCAAGAAACAGTTACATTGATTGTTGATAAATTAGACAGATGTTGTATTGCAAATAGTCCTTACCATAAAACAGCAAAAACAGCAAAAAGTTATTGTTTCTTGTGACGGTGTACAAACAATTACTGATAAGCCAAACCAGACATTCGGAGTTTCAAAGTGGCTGCATTTTTGGTTGTTTTTGATAAATATAAAGCCCCGGTATCGATGTTACAGAACCCAGAACGAAAACGAGCCCGAGTTTACATGACAGTTATTTGGGCCAAGCTGGGTCTTGCGCTCGTGGGCACAGCTCACTTTCAAATGTTGAGTCAGGTTCAAGACACAAATTTAGATTCACCCATCATTGAGTAGCATGCACACAATTGTGATTCATTGGCAGCCCAGACCTCGTGCACCTATGACTTATTATTTGGGGATGAAAACGATGGCATGTGCATGTGTAAAAGCAAAACAGGGTCTGGCTGGGGATTACGTGGGCCTGGGTTGAGCCCGGGCCACATTCTAGTGGGCCAGAATGTGGACCTCATGTAAGCGGGCTTTAGTTTTAGTTAAATAAATAAATAACATAATAAATAATAAATAAATAAATTGATAGATAGATAGATAGGTGAGAAACTGTTTGTCAAACATTGATTCTTTACAGCTTCATTTTCTGCATCAGGACTGTCCATATTATGTGAATAATAAATGTTGGCAACAATGTTCTGTGCTCGGACATTAATTTGTAGTATGAGTAGGCTCCTGCAGACGGACGCACTAGCACTGTGTGGATTCTGACTTCTGTTCCGGATGGCAAACCTCCTATAGACAATGCAATAAACAATGGACACACAGAAATTGTGAAACTGCTGGTGAACGCAGGCGGTAGACATGCTCTTAATACTACGTATTTTGAACATATTGGTGACTTATATTTTATCTAGGCAAGAGAATTCTTGACTTCAAACAAAGAGATGGTCGAAGATTAGTTGACATGGCTGCCAGTGATGAAATGAAAGCAGCTCTAACCATCACAAACGTTGCACATACAGGTGTAGCTGCTGTTGCACCCTCACAATCTGCTTACAATGAAATCTTGGGTGGAGTTGCCGTTTAACTAGAATGCTGTAGAGTCTATTGTTTGTTGCTGGCTCATGAGCTCAGGGCTTACTTTGAGAGCAAATTTGTTTGCAATGCATCGATCAAAAGAGTTGATCTTTTGAAAAGTATACCAGAAAAGTTCAAACATTTAGAGCTCATCTCACACAAGTGATGATGGTGACAGACTTTCCAAACTGTTTAAGGACAACTCTTCAGTGCATTGAAACTCTGAGTTACATAGACTAAACACAGTGCCGCGTGTAATGACCTTACTTGGTAACAGTAAAGTACGCTAACGTGTTTTTAGTTAGTAATGGAATTTAGTAATTTGCAAAGTTTTGATATAATTGCAAGTCAATCTTGTAAGAAGGTTAGGTGTTATGTAACAAGCAACAATTTCATCATAAGCTGTGAGACTTTCGCCACAAACACACTGTGCGGTAACTGTTGACAAACAAACTGATTTTGCAGATACGGTGCTGCTGAGAAATTGTTGGTGACAGATTTATACTTCGCATTTAGAAGTCGTTTATCATCTGAGGGGGTGTAGCTCAGCCTATGTAGAGCGTCCGCTTTGCAACTGGCGCGGAAGGTGCGGAGGGTCTCGAGTTAAATCCCCGACACCTCCAGCTATCACTTTCTCGGTTTTTTCTTTTCTATTCAACACCTTGATACCTTGTCATTCCAACGTACCTCTTCTGCAGAGCCCTATTAATTAAAGATAGAGACTATCATACCTTGCGTAGTATACAAGCTTCTGATCCTTTTTAGGCATGGTGCAGAACAGGAATTATTCTTGAAGTGATTCTATGACTTACCTAGTCATCATCATTTACAGTTTGTGTACTTTACAGTTGTGGAGCACTATTAGAAATTTAAGTTATTTTCCTTACGTACTTCCTTAGAAATTTGACTTTAATTAAATCGTTTCATTCATTTTCAGATATTGCTTGCCTCTGCAAATTGACACTTGTCGTTTGATCTCAAATAGCATATCACACATATAGAGCAGTGATTAACTAATCTGACTTCCATCCTGACTGGAAGTCTACATGCACAGTAAGTACATGCAGAAATGCATGTAAGTAACATGCAGAAATGCATGTAAGTAAACCACAAGGATACTGCAGTAAATGCTGGCACGCAAAATGCATATTAACTGAGCACAGTTGTATTTCAGGATAGGAAACTTAGACTACAATTAATCTCCGACCAATTTAGCCTACCAGTCTGCCAACATTAGAGCCACACATCTACTGAGTACCGTCCTTTGGTAGACAGTGTCTTGATGTACGTTTCTGCCTCTGCTTCAGTCATTTTCCCACAATTTTGACAAATTTTAACTAGCGCATTGTGCACATCCCGTGCCATAGACTTGGCATCACTAAAACAGAAACATCAAATTTACTTTGGATTATAGTCAACGAGTAGCCAGCATGTTGTACTCACCACTAGCACAGTTGTGTCCACCATCACTTGCAAGCTTCCAGACCGTCTCCTTGCAATTTTGAAGCAAGTGAGTTACATGTATTTTGTGATCCTACTGAAACAAACTAATTTTTAATGCACATAACACAACAACTATGCAGCCTCCTTAGATATTAAACCTCTGTACCCCAGCCAAGATAACATTATCCCACTGCAATACTACCCACTTGCTCGTCCAATTCAGCCTGAATAGACTAATATTGGCCAAGTTGTGGAGTACCTGGTCTCTTGAGAAAGCTACTTGCAGATCTTTCAATGTTCCCTCCTCCAGATAACTGTTGAGTTCTTCATACAGATAGTCCTCTGATTTTCTTCGGCATCCAAAACAGCAATGTGTCTCCCATCTTTTGACCTACACAAAAATATCTTATCATTGGTGTCTGCATGGTCCTACAGAAGAGTCATAAACCTTTCTTCACAAGAACACTTCGATCTTGTATACATCCACGAAACGGAGCTAATCCCGTGCCAAGGCCAATCATAATGACCGGATTAATGGCTCTAATGGGTGGACAAAAGTTTGACTTGCGAACAAAAATAGGCACCTTGGGTGGACTGTGGTCTAGCCTCGGTTCCAGACGCTTTCCCGTACTACTGCACGTGACAGGTATTGGGGTCAAAAGTAGGACTGTGGTCTACAAAAATTAATCATTCTACAAATATCAATTACCTGTACAAAAATTTCTTACCATTGAGTCGTTTTATGGCAAGCCATGATGTTGCTACGCCTTCAACACACCGCCCAATCCTTGTCTTGTAGTCCACTATCGCTGTAGTTACATGAATGGTTTCTGGATACATCTGCAATACTACTGACAAACCAATATATCATAGTTTCGACCTGTAGTTTGGAAAAGTTGTACACACACAACTGAACACCACCATGTATATATAGTACACATGTAAATCACAATGCAATGTCGTCTGCATGGCATTTTTCATGCTTGTTGTCGACTCATTCTGTGTGCTGACCTTTGGAGATGAAGATATTGAGAAGTAACGAGCTTGTAACCGAGGAAGCAGTTCCAGTACATGATCAATCGGAGGACGAACAGAAGGCATGCTTTCCAGCACTTCAACAATACTGCGATGGTTCTTAGTAACCCACTCATTGTACTCACTCTAAAATAGAACATTACAGAGCAAATTGAGCATTGTATATACACATACTTTTATCCACCTTTCCTTCTTCTGATCCAAATCCCATCTGAAGCAGAGTATCGATCTCAT
>CAXXBX010000125.1:0-12007 GCA_964274945.1 Dehalococcoidia bacterium
TTTATCCCGTCTTTCTGTGAGCTCTGATGACGAGTTTGATGAATTCAGCAGGTCAGAGGAGGAACACTGAGCGCTACGTTGCTGAATTAGAATGCCAGTTGATTCAAAATGGCCGGATTCAATATCAGGAGCTGCAAAAATATGTTAAAGCAGATCCCATTCTTCAACGCGTAATTTACTATGTGCATAATGGTTGGCCATCACGTCTGAGAGACAAGCAAATGCAAGCCTTTGCGTCTTGTCAACAACAGTTGTCTGTAAGAGATGGGTGTGTTTTGAACCATGCAGAGACAACACGTATTGTTGTCCCAAGTGCCATCAGACAGCAGCTGTTAAAACAGTTGCACGTGCCCATGTTGGTGCAGACCAAATGAGAGCCATGGCCCGGCAATACATTTGGTGGCCAGGACTAGACAAGGACATCAAAGAAATGGTTCAGCATTGTAGACCTTGTGCCTTACACCAGCGCTCTCCACCAACAGTGCCACTCTATCCACGGGAATTCCCAGACCATCCATGGATTAGACTACATGTAGACTTTGTGGGAGCATTCCAAACAAAATGTGGCTTCTAGCAGTTGACGCTCATTCTAAGTGGCCTGAAGTACGTCAAATGTCAGTCGGATCTACATCAGCTTGTCGGACTATCTCATGTCCCAAACAAGCGGTGGCAGACAACGGCCTGCAATTTGTTTCTGCAGAATTTAGACGGTTTTGCAAACAACAAGGTATATTACACACGTTGTCTCCGCCCTATCACCCAAAGAGCAATGGCCAAGTTGAACGGTTTGATTGGCAAGGTTGCCTGGTTCCATGCAATATCATCCGAAAAATCACAACCTATTAGAGCAATGAATGTTGATCATGACTGAAAAATCGTGAATTTTAGCAGCTGACTGGAAAAAGTGTGGAGGAACAGAACAAGTGATTGATTATACTAGGCACATGACAACAACGAAGTAAGAGCAGCTGAATGTCGTCTAGCTTTGTAAGTTTTTCACAGAGGTAAAATCCAGACTTTACTGATGCAGAGCAGAAATTCTGCATAAACTGATTCGTTTCTATTGGAACACCTATAACCAAGGTGCCATCTGATTTGACTGGGATGGAGGTCAATGAACTGATCTCATTGGCCACTGTGGTAGGGCAGTAGATCTCACTTTTTGAGTGCGCTATTAATTTCCAGGCGAAACTGAGCCTGAAGGCTTTCCAGTGCTGTGAGGACTTGCGATGGTGATCTCAAGAGAAAGACATCATTGATGTAAGCCAATATTCGGATCTTAGGGTTCTTTTTTTTGAATCTCTAACAGAGTTGGATGTATACTGTTGTTCTCCTTGATGAATGCCCTAGCTGTTATGAGCTAAGAACAATAGGTTCGTTTGCTTGAACAAACAACAAGGAACTGACGTCGAGATACATTTGTTGGACCTGATGGTAAAGTGATATTAAGGAGATCTCCAGCAGGCGTTGGCAATACCCGGAATTGTCTGTGGTCCTAACGTTCGCGAATTGCTGTGGTGCCAAAGCGGTCAATACCGGTACGGCCGATACAGACGTTGTATGACAACAACTGCACGGACCATTTGTACAGCAAATCTCTTCAGAGTCTAGTTTGCAATTTGCTTTTTACTATACTACGTAATAGAGTGAGTGCATGGAGCAGAATGTGTACACAATTTGTGTAGAACCCGGCAAACTCGATGAGTTGAACTTGACTGGTATATATCTAGAGCGCAGGGCTTCATTCATTTTTTTCTTTTCTTTTTCTAATACGTTTGCACTTGTTTAGTTATAATAATCAAGTAATTAGTTAGCATGATTCCCATCCCCTTTTATTGTGTCACTTTACGTACGTGTGCTGCACTTGCGAGTCACTCATGCATGGTGGAAGAAATTGCACACTGAACTCGCTTTATCGCCGATAGGAGGATTGTGCCATTTGCCGGTCGCACAGCAAACCTGCAAGGCTGTTTCACTACAAATCAGCTCCATCACTGGAGTCCAGTGACGCTGACAGATATTGTTATCATTCTTCTTGGAAAATTGATTTAAATGTTTCAAACGACTTGTACTTACCTGTTTTTGCGGATTAGTGCTTCTAGAGCAGCTCTATTTGTCTTGTCTGCCTGTATATTGTGGCATCTGGGGTTTCATAGGCGGGGCAGCTCAGTCATTTGGATAGCCGGCTAAAGGATACATGTCTTCTTTGTTGTGTCTCTTGTGTTCAATTACATTTATTCTTACCAATCTTTGAGTCCTATGCTACAATTGGCGCTGCGAACAGACGGCTTCGAAACCGGTTCTTGGATTCAAGGATTTTGAAAGACTTGCCAGGTCAATTGGTACGTTCAAGGAAGACATGAGTCAGGATTCGTGTGGGCGTTTCAAGAGTTGGAATACCAATTCGTTCAAGTTCTACCTGGACGTAACTGTTACAGATTACAATATCACGGAAGACACTCACAGAAGTTTATTTCTGAAATGTCTAGATGAAGGTATACGTATGCGTCTGGAGAACGCGGTACTGCCAAGAGAAATCACAGTCTTCAACGTCGAACAACTTATTGAGAAGACTCAGATGTTCTTCCAAGGTAAGTGCAATGCAATTGTAGAACGAGTGAAATTACATGGGCGAATTCAACGGGAAGAAGAGGCTGTACAGGAGTACGCCCAAGCATTGAAACGAATCGCAACGAATTGTTCATTCAAGGCAGGAGAATATGAAAACAGATTGAGAGACATTTTTGTGGCAGGGCTTAAAGATGACTCTATTCTACAAAAGATGTATGAGAAAGAAGACTTACTGACGCAACCATTGGATAAAGTGATTCTCCTAGCTAAGACGTTGGAAGGAGCAAGAGATAGTGTTATGGCAACACGTGAGGCAACGACAGAATCGCTAGGGAAAGTTTGTCATCTACAAGGAAGAAATATGTGAAGGGAGGCAAACCTTCCAATAAACGTCACCGGGCCGGACGAGGGTTTGTCTGTTTTCAATGCGGAGAAGAAGGACACTACCAATAGGAATGTACGAAGAAGACGGCGAAGAACCAAGAAAAATCGTGGGGATTTAGGCGTGGCAAAGTTGCTAAACCAGGAGATGTAATTCAGAGAACAAAGAAGGTACAACATGCTCGAATCCCCCAGAAGGTAGATTTAGAAGGAAGCTCGTCTCAGGAGGATGAAGAATCAAGTTATTGCATTGTCTCTGTCACAAAGAATGTTTACTGTGCAGAAACTGTTCGTGATACATTAAGGAAACTTGAGGTGAAGGTACGAGTGGATGACTGTCTCTTAACGTTTAGAGTTGATACAGGAGCGGACGTTTCCTTGATGGATGAGATAGCGTGGAATAAATTGGGACAGTCCAAGTTGAGTAAGGAGAGGGAGCAGCTACGAAATGCATCAGGTCGAATCATGAGATTTAAGGGCATGATGACAGGTCAGGTTAGATTTTGCAACAACCTTGTACCTATTCAATTCTACGTGAGACAAGGAAAAGGCTCAAACCTGCCGGGAATGGATTGAGTGAAAAAGGTTGGGATGGCGATAGTGTGCATAGACCATCTTAAAGCTATGGGAAACCATGGTGGTGTAATGTTGACAGAGTCAAGTGAGATTGCAGCACCAGTGGAGAAACTATTGCAACAGTTCTCAGAATTATTTACAGATGAACTGGGTTGCTGCAGTGAGATTGTGGGCATCTCTGTGTGACCAGACGCGGATTTGAAGGTTTTTCCATTCCGGCGACCTCCTATGCATCTTCGGGCACAGATGGAGAAGGAATTGGAAAGGAACGTGAAAAACGGTGTATTAGAACCAGTTAACATCGCTCTCTGTGCTTTTCCAACAGTGAACATTGTTAAACCGAACGGTGATATCAGAATATGCGGTGATTTTAAACTCCTCAATCGGATTATGGTAGTTGATCAATATCCAATCCCTATACCAGCAGAGATGTTTAGTTCCCTAGCTGTGGGTAAAATGTTCTCCAAGATTGATCTGAAGGATGCTTACAACCAGTTACACGGGTGGACGAGGAAAGTCAAAAGTGACGCACAAAGGACCGTTCAAATATAGACGATTACCGTTTGGAATCAGTTCAGCGCCTGCCATTTTCTAGAGAACAATAGCCAAAGTCTTGGAAGGCGTGAGAGGAATTTGCATCTATATGGATGATATTCTTATCTCAGGAAAAGATGAACAAGAACACATGCAGAATTTGTCCCAAGTATTCCAAAAGTTACAGCAACATGGTTTCCGTATTAGAAGAGACAAATGCTCGTTCTGTCAATCGTCTGTGCAATATATGGGACATATAATTGACAGCTTAGGAATCAGAGTATCAAATGAAAGAGTTAAGGCAATACAATTGATGAAAGCACCTAAGACCAGTCAGAGTTACGATCATTCTTAGGCATGGTTAATTATTTTGGAAATTTCTTTCCACATATATCTGGCCATACTCTACCTCTAAATCAACTGCTGAAGAAAGATACAAAATGGAACTGGTCATCAACGCAAGAAAGTGCTTTTCAAGGTTGAAACAAGAGTTAACATCTCTACCAATACTGGCAAAATATGATATGTCTCTTCCCGTGGGACTAGCCTGTGACGCAAGCGAGAAAGGCTTAGGAGTATTTTGTTCCAAGTGAAAGAAGGGAAAAAGCATCCAGTGGCGTACGCGTCAAAGTCTTTGACAAAAGCTGAACGAAATTATTCTCAGATAGAATTGGAGGCGTTATCCATAATATTTGGGACTAGAAAATTTCGACATTTCCTACTGGGTAGAAAGTTTGTTCTCAGAACTGACCATCGACCATTACTGACAGTTTTTGATCCTACCAAACTGACAACTCCTACCCGAACAAGTGGGCGCCTTGCTCGCTGGGCACGCCAGTTATCACAGTATGACTATGAAATTCAATAGCGGCGATCAGTTGAACATGGGAATGCAGACTTTCTATCCCGTCCCCCAGTTGGACATGACGAGGATTTTGAACAGACAGATGAATACGAAGATCAGTCAGAAAGATATATAGCCGCAATGGAATCTCAATTCATCAAAGATGGATCAATTCTTTTTGATCAACTACAAAAATATACAAAGCAGGATCGCACTCTTCAACAAGTTATGAAATTCATCAATGACTTCAACAGTTAAGACCAAAGCTCTTTTGGATTTTGTTGCATGCCAGCATCAGTTGTCAGTGTGTGACGGATGCATACTAAAACATGCAGAAGAACCTAGAATATTGGTTCCAAAGGCAATAAGGGAGCAGTTACTATCAGAATTGCACAAAGCACACGTTGGTATGGAGAGGATGAAGAAACTTGCACGTAGGTTCATATGGTGGCCAGGTATCGACAGAGATATAGAGAGTATGGCCCGAAATTGTGAAATTGTGCCGTGCATGCTGATAGACCACCAGAAGTACCCTTACATCCATGGGAGTTTCCTGAGTGCCCTTGGGCAAGAATTCACATTGATTTTGCCGGACCATTTTGCAAAAAATGTGGTTTGTTGTGGTCGATGCGTTCTCAAAATGGCCTGAGGTAATACAGCTACATGAGGGAGCGACTTCAGCGAGCCAACCATTACTCAACTTTGTCGCATCTTCGCAAGGTTTGGTATTTCAAAGCAAATCGTGTCAGATAATGGGCCCCAATTCGCGTCGTCAGAATTCAGAACTTTCTGTAAGAAACAGGGTATTCGTCATACCTTAGTACCTCCCTACCATCCCCAAGCAACGGGCAAGCGGAACGTTTTGTTAAAACGTTGAAAGGGGCAATCAAGAAAGGCATGGAGAGCGGAAAGCAAGTTTGGAAGAGGTAGTGACAGATTTTTTGTCTGCCTACAGAAATACTAGCCATAGCACTACAAATGTTTCTCCAACAAGGCTCCTGATGAATAGGGATCTACAATGTCAACTGGATTTACTAAAGCCGCCACAAAAGTACTCAGTGTTGACCAAGATATTGAAGGAAACGGTGAAAAAGGCTCAAGCAAAACAAAAGAGAGGTCACGACCAAACAGCGAGTGAGAGAAATGCAATTAGACCATATGATATGGTGTTGGTACGTCACGCAAAGATGCCAAAGTGGAGAAACGCCAGAGTAGTACAAGTTTTTGGGGAGAGGTATTATACAGTACAGTATACAGGCACGGGAGTAAGACAAAAGGTTCACGTGGATCACTTGAGACTGCACCCACGGTCAAATCAACTACCAACCCAGCAGCTAGTACAAGATGAACCAGATCTAGAGCTTAGAGACGTCGAAGGTAGCAATAGAGACAACAAACGAGAGGATCAATTTAGCAGTGACACAGAGCCTGAGTCCTTAGACGATGGTACTGAAGACGAGTTGAGAGCGCCTGAAGTTGCCCACAGGATTAGAGCAGCCAAGAAGGAGTCAGCGTACTACAAAGGCGATACCACCTACAAGATATGGAGAGTGGACAGTGTAGAGAGGCTATAGAACTGATATAATCATAGTGCTGTAAATTTTGTGTTGCGTAGAAAGGAGGGAGATGATGTGGCATCCGGGGTTTCATAGGCGGGGCAGCTCAGTCATTTGGATAGCCGACTAACGGATACATGTTTTCTTTGTTGTGTCGCTTGTGTTCAATTACATTTATTCTTACCAATCTTTGAGTCCTATGCTACATATATATGTTTGCCTGCTGAGTTGTTTGCCTGCATGTTTGTCGGTTTGTGGAGATGTCATCATCCGTAGATACTTCTGCGCCCTCCGTTATACACTCAATTTCTTACGGGAACTTGACTGTATGAATTTTGACCGGTGTAGATATGGAGAAAGTCTGCAGTGCAGTGCACGAGTTGTTCCATGAAGTGTCATATTAAATGCGAGAACACTTGCTTTTCTCAAACAACTTGCCCTTTGTAAGAAGAGAGTCACAGATGGTCGATTTCTTTTGCGTAATTTATTGTTGATATTTGCAGCGTTCGCGTATCAATTGATTCCAGTAATGTAACAAACAGTGAGAACCCTGCTGTGGAAACGGAAGACACCAAAGATGAGTATACGTCTGCCCGCCACGGCAAGGTTTGCTCTGTACGTTGCACGTCTAACATATTATTACCGTTCTCATTGCCTATGTATAGACGGAGTTTTTGCTTATGAGGAGCAATACCAACGAGTTGCGAACTAGCGGCAAAGACGAATCGACTGCTATGGCATGTCAAGCAGCTAGAACGGCAAGAAATCTTTATAGCGTGTTGTAGTAAAGACAACGTATAAACTGGCAATTACCATTTCTGTATGTTTCAGTTTGGGAGAGAATTGTATAGAGAATTGCCGGAGGAAAACAGACATGATTGGCTTTCTGCAAAGGCTTGTAGCCATTGTGCAACTTGACGTTTACACGAGTTGACATGTAATGACTGCTGCTTTAGATTGCTGAACTTGAAGAAGAAATCCGTAAGCTGGGAAAGAACAGGTGCGAAGTACGCGACTTAGAAGCAGCGGCAACAGACGAGAAAGCAAAGAACACGTTGATGGCTCAGGCTGTTTGTTACTTTAGAGTGGAATGTGTTGTGAGAAATCTGATTAATTTGTAACGATTAATTGTGCAGAAGAAACTCGGGGATCAAGAAGAGGCACTGGCCTTGCTGATGAAGCAATATCTAGTAGTGCAGGACAACGAAGCCCAAGAGGAAGAACCACGGGGACAGACAGATAATTCAATGTTGTAGATGCATGCGTTTCTACTGTTGATTATCTTGATATACGTTGTTTTGAGTTTTGTGGTTTTGATTACTGAGTGGCCGCAAATTCTACTGGTACAGTGTATTAGAAATTCATTTTTTGCTATTGTTATCTCTTCTTGGCCCCTACCCGCTTCCTTTTTCCGAGACCTAGCTCTCTCAGCTCGCTCTCGCTCCCGCGCTCTCGCAAACAGTAAGATTGGCACTATAAACTAGATTGTGTCTGCACCCAATTATCTTGCGAAAATGGAACTAATTGAGCTCTCTTTGCTGCTGGACACGACCAACAATATAGAGTTCACTTTTCTAATAAAGACGGATTAAGCTGAAGACAAACTGAGATTTTTTGTTTCCAATGTTGTTTGAATATCCAATTGGCCAGTCATAATTGTAAGTGCTAAAAGAGAATACTTTGAAAACTCCTCCAACAATTCTTCTGTCGTCATTTTCCAATGGCCATAGACTTCTAAAGCTATTGGACGAAAATAGTTGTATCCTAGACTTGTGACACATAGAAAAATAGTTTCTATCTTTCTTTTTTCTCTCTTTCTGCTGCGGCGACTCCTTGCTTGATATCGCTAGAAGTAATGGGTGGGCGATTGAGATGTCTAAAACTAGCTTCTTACCATCTTCGTAATCGTGAATGGCATAGCAGAAGATCTCGCCTGTCGTCATATCATAGAAACAATTCAAAACTTTGCCATGGGACCTCCACCCCGCTTGAAAGTTATTGCATGGTATCTCTCAACGTCCAGAGACTCATGGCTATATTTGTGAAACACACTGTTTCAGAGACTGCAATGAGCGTATTGCTTTCCAAGCCGCAAACAGAGAGCATTGCCAAAATTATCATTACTGAAAGCTTATAGTGGTTTGTGTTTAGTGTTTAGCTAAGCTCAATTGTAAGCGTTCCTTAATATCGAGCTCACCACATCCAACTTATTTTTGGATGATCATCAAGTCATGTAATTTAGTCCCTCCCTCCCTCCCTCCCTCCCTCCCTCCCTCCCTCCCTCCTCCCTCCCTCCCTCCCTCCCTCCCTCCCTCCCTCCCTCCCTCCCTCCCTCCCTCCCTCCTCTCTCTCCTTCCTCCCTGTTTGCCTGTCTGTCTGTCTGTCAATACATACCCCGGCATATTGCAAACATCCAACTATTATACATCACTGCAAAGCTCAGAAGAAAGGTCCAACAACACATCAATTACAAGCGTCTTAAAGTCTTCAAACTACAGCTGCACGCACACGAAAGAATAGTAGTTAGTACAGTGTAGAGTCCAAGAGGAGAAAAGCAGCTAGAAAGATGGTGATTACAGTCTCCACAGAAGACGCACTAGACTAGCCTGCCTACTTGTCTGTTTGTTTCTATAAATTCCTAGCATGGATGTACAAGTAGAGTCGATATGAGAATAAATTGTCTGTCTGCAGTCTCTGCCTATCTCTCTGTGTCTGTCTACCTCCCCATCTGCCTCTCCCTCGATCTCCCTCTCCCTCTATTTCTCATAAATATCAGAACATAACAGCAATATCGTATGTATAGAGGAATCTACAGTAGCAAAAACTAAACCAAGAAAAAGAACATTATAGATCTAGTTACTGCAATTTAATGAAAGGAGCACTACAATGCTGAACCCTTGGCGCAGAGAAATTGACCCCTTTCCAGTTCCGGGTACTTTGGCACGGTTGTTCAGTAGAATTAGCAATGTGCTTCCAAACTCACTGCAAAGCAGAAACTTACCAATGCGTGTGTTCCTAGAAAACTCAACAATTGATTTAGCCTCAACAACGAGGAACAGGTACGTACTCTAATCGCAACAACGCCTAGGGTTAACAACACCAAATAGTTGCTGCATACGTACTGGCAAGCACCTACTTGCAAGCATGCACAAATTGACACCACGTCCACATTACTAGACACAAGCATTCCACCACTTGTTTATACATATGACTGAGTCACACTAGACCCAAGCATCTAAACACTTGTTGATACAGTTGGCTGAGAAAGGACAGGCAGTCTTATCATCAAACGGTAAATCACTTCGGTGCGGCGCTTTGTCGCAGGTTCACTTAGTCTCTGTTCACTTACTCTCTGTTTGCTACAACCTTGAAGGTACACTGAAAGTCATGATCAGTAATCAAAGTTGGAACGTCCTGCGTGACTTCTAGCTAGAACAGCGGACAAGCTCCAACAACCCTATGTCGAGATTACACGAGAGCTACACCGTACCTGTGAACGCACTCTATACATTCCAAAGTCGTCGACACGGTTGTTCTTGTCGAGTCGGTATATCCGTCGAGTCTGTCGTTCGCTACTTCCAGTAAGACGACTACTATAACCCTCGCTATTACTACGCCTAGGGTTATAATGAAGAAACACTATAGTGCAAACTCTCCGTGTGCCATAGCTTTGTAGCGTGAATGTGATTATTCAGAGCCAATTAGAAGAGCGTGAGAAAGGCACTGCAGTACTGACATCCAGTCACGCATTTGCCTCAATCAGCGATCGCGTACGTGTTACGCCATTGCTTATCAGATTACGTATTTGCCTCAATTAGCGACGTGTTACGCCGTTGTCTCGCAGGTCGGTCGTAGGTGTACCAGGAAGCGTCACTATACCTTGGGTTTCACACGTCGGTAACTGAAGCCCGGTTCACAGTATTGACGCTGACGCTCAGCTGAGCGTCAACATCAAAGACACCGCCTTGACCCAGGCGGCATCCTTTGATGTTGACGCTGACGCTGACGCTGGAATAGAATTCATTTCTCTTCAAGCATCAGCGTCAGCGTCGGCGTCGGCGTCGGCGTCAGCGTCGTACTGTGAACCGGGCTCTAGGCAAGCCGAGCGTCAGCCCAGCGTCGTCACGGCGTCAGCGTCCTACTGTAAACATGTTAACGCCTTTTCGCAGAGACGCTACGTTCTGACCAGCGTCAAGACGTTGGACTAGACCAGAGTTCTATTCGAGCGTCAACGTAACGTAAATCGGGAATAGTGCTGTTTGTAACTACCAATCGGCTGTGGTGCTTTCACTCACGTGGTCCGGTTGTCTAAAATGGACGACGAAGATCTCAAAAATTAAAAGCAGAAAATTTTGGTAAGAAGGCATACTAGTCCTACAGGATAACTCTGAAAATCTGCTCAGAAATTGAGTTCCTTTGTATTACATTAAATTAAACTTCCTTTCAACAAGCTGAGACTCGGATATGTTCCAGCTGACGTGATAGCAATCACAAATACGGCGGTTGTTTGGCCTTCCGACAAGTGTAGGCTTTGACTTCTCTCGTAATACACACACACACACACACACACACACACACACACACACACACACACACACACACACACACACACACACACACACACACACTCGTAATACACACACAGACGCGCGCGCGAGCGCGCACACACACACACACACACACCTCCAAAACGGCGAGTGGGATCGAGCTGCACCAAATTTTGCTCGCGCACGCCGAATCGATCAACGTAGACAGTGAAGGTGCATGTAATTGCCTTCCAGGATTTTGTTGGGACGACGCAATTTCTTTCTTAACGCGATCGAGCCCGCCTTCTCTCACACTCGAATTCTCTAGAACGGCGAATTGGATTTCCAACAAATCTTAGATATGCCCATTCCTGACCTCGGACGGTACGTACACACGGAACGCGTTGTTTATTGCCAACGACGTGGGTACGTAGAAGCAAGATTTTGTCGAGTCTATGTATCCTGATCCGTAGGAAATACGACTATCTTCGTTTGCTTGTGCATGCTCGTCAAATAGCTGCTAGGTCTACACCTGTTCCGTACAATGGCAGGAAAAATCTTCGAAGTAACGTTGTCTAGAGGGAATGTCGAAATAGCTGCAACTGTAGGAACAGGGGGCTGGGGGATGTACTACTGTCTGTTCCCCATAAGTGTGAACTTTGAAAATCATCAATATCTCCGCTGTTTTTAGGACTTCCGCGATGATCTCGGTATCGTTAGAAACCGCTAGGTCTGGCATTTCTGTTTATCAAATTATCTAAGCCCTTCCTACAAACGAAACGGAAGGATAATACTTGTGCATATCAAAGACAAACGGGTGGAGCAATGGTTATTATCCAATTATCTTGTAAGACCAACGGATCGGCAACTGGAACCATTCAAGATAATTGGCGTAACATGGTCCAACTGAAGCAGCTCCTAGTGCTCTAATGAGCACACCTGGTGTGACCTCTACTTCATTACTCACTTGACAGTAGTAGCCTCGCAAGCCAGGCTCTTCCACGCAGTCGCTGAGCTCA
>CAXXBX010000126.1:0-33456 GCA_964274945.1 Dehalococcoidia bacterium
GCGATGGATTGTCCTGCCTGTGGATTCACTGTGGCGTACTCAAAGTCCTACCTTGGACACGCCAAATGCTACATCAGACCGGTGTTGAAGAACATTGTTCTGGATCAATCTTCAACTAGAGAGGTTCAGTGGTGCTAAACGTATACCAAATCAGCTATGGATCGAAGGCCTCACCAGTATGGCAGATTGCAGTCATAGAGTGGCAGTGGAAACATTTCAGGAAGATGTTAGTAGACAGTAGACTCGTACCCAGTCCTCCTCCTCGCGCGCGCTCCACGTGTTTTGGCATGTGCTTTTTGTCCCACTCGCCAGGAGAAGGACTGGTAACATATCATGTCATGTGACCATTTATTTCATTAGTTTAATTAGAAAGCGATCCTGTAAATGTAGTCTCACGAGAGTACATACTACGCTAAACGTCGCCAGACAACACAAAAAAAAACACAAAAGCCTTACGCTCTTTCTAGGGACTGTTCAGAAATTACAGTTACAAAGTAGATCGTTTTCGTTGCAACGAGCGAAATCCTCGCTTCATGAACATTGTAGCTTCGGTAACTAGCGGTAGCGAATGTACCTTGTACGCGCTTCTGTCGTCTATTGGCTACCATTCACTTCGTACGGAGCAGCTAGAGACATCTCTGTCAATTCTGGCTTGAGAATTAAGACGTCATTGTCATGATGTCCACAGCAGAAACACTAATAAGCTTGCACCTTGCATGACGACAACAATTGCTAATAACCGTCTAATTGTCACGGTAATTGCTACTCGATTCATTCTAGTAGGATCCTACGCGTGCCTTTGTAACAAAAGTTTTTCGTATCGTGTTGCAGTTTTGACCAATAAATACACCGAAAACCTACCACGTGAAGAACAAGTTTGGAGTCGCTGCGTTCTTTCCTCGATTACTACAAAAAGGATTCCGTTTGCACGAAACTTCGTGCAAATGGGATCCCACATGTTCTCCTCTGCACATCGCTTTGCAACTATTTTTTGCAGACTCCAAAAATAAAAGAAGACCACAGAACAAGTTTGGAGTCGATGCGTTGTTTCCTCGATTTACTACAAAAAGGATCCCGTTGGCACGAAACTTCGTGCAAATGGGATTCCACATATTTTCCTCTGCACATCGCTTTGCAACTATTTTTTGCAGACTCCAAAAAATAAAAAAAAGACCACAGAACAAGTTTGGAGTCGCTGCGTTCTATCCTCGATTTACTACAAAAGCTGTACTGACATGTTTTTCGAATAACGTGTGTTAGATACCCACGTAGCTGAGTTTATATAAATATATATTTATTGTTATATATATATATATATATATATATATATATATATATATATATATATGTATGGGTTTATATAAATATATATATTTATTGTTATATATATATATGTATAAACTCAGCTACGTGGGTATCTAACACACGTTATTCGAAAAACATGTCAGTACAGTCTAAAGCCAGTCTATGCCATATCATTTGGGCGTTATATAGCCAGAGTTTCATCGACAGTTGTTCATGTATGTCTCTGACTGCCTGGCTGACTGTCAAATTTCTTTTGAAAGATAATCGTCGTGCGATGGTCTTCAATACTTCCAAACTGTGTGGTGACCACAAGCCAAGAGATTCGCACATAAGAGGGTGGAAAATACTCCCAGTTGATGTGACATTGGCTTCATGACGTTGGTCTTTTTCCCTTTCTCCAGCTGCAGCTGCATTTCCCGCTCTGTAAGCTGTTTGGGTAACGTATGACGGTTGCATTGTGTTCCTGACTGTTACATCAAAATAGGTGGTACAGCCTTGTTCGAAGTCAGAGTGGAAAATATCATCCGGTCTGGCACAAGTATCAGTGTTGCAGCGTTGTTCCTTATGGCAGTTGCCATTACGCGTGTTCTTATGTTGTTCTGGCCACATCCAAGCAAGTGGTTGCCAAATTTATCTAGGATCTGTCCACAGGAACAGCGCTTGGAACCCAAATCTGCCGAGAAAAGTGGGATGCCCAACCAGATGTGCAACGATATATATATATATATATATATATATATATATATATATATATATATATATATATATATATTGTAGATCTGCATGAATCTTAATTCTTCTCATTCTTTTCGAAGTAACGTCTGATAGCTAACGTATGAAGCAATTAGAGTTTATTTGATGTAAAGATTTGGCAAGGCATTAATTGCTAATAAAGAAAAAATGGCTGCCGAAAACTGCAACCGCACGAAATTTAGCAACAAACGGCTCAAAATCGATGAATTGAGCGACAATGTAAAATTATTACGCTTGTTCTTAAAAACTGTCATTCCAAGAAAATGACGTCACATTAATCAGAAACTTTGTGATACGATTGTATGCATTGTGAAAAGCATTTGATGTAAATTTTGATTTGTCAATTTTTATCAGCAGAAGTCAAAACGTCAGAAATCGATCGTTTGGTCGAATTTTGAAATTTGGAGATGACGTCAGAATAATCAGAAACTTTTGATATGATTCTATGCATTGTGGAAAGCATTCCATGTAAATTTGGATTTCTCAAGTTGAATTGTAGCGATTTGGCGAGACATTACTAGTATGCACAAAATGGCGTCTGTCGTGCTTGACCACGTGTACTTTGCGATGCTGATTCTCATCAACGGTAGCCTGGAAAAACATTGAACGAGTGCAGAAATGTTTAAATTATTGTGTAAAAGTGGGAAGCAGCGGATAGAAACGGTCGGTGTTCTAGAAGAAAAGTTGTAGCGATATTCCTACTATGCAGAAAGCTAGTGTCACGTGCTCACGTGTACTGAGAGTTGTCTAGAAGCTTGATTGCCGGACTGGTGGAATCAACTTCGTGTTCGTTTGTAGGTAGAATAGAGCTGCTTTTAGCATGAATAAATCACTGTCTGACCGGATTTAGCACGTATTCCTAGTTACCAGAAAGATTCCTGTTTTGCAGAAATTACCAGAAGAAAAGATGAACAGGCCCCGAGACGACACTAGTACATGTAATGAACAGAATTATATACAACACAACAAGATACCGAGTACAAACCAAGTGACTCCCACTGTCCCATTCGACTGTCAGTCTGAGTCATTTTCACACAGCACGGCCAAAAAAATTATGTCACGAGAACACGAGGGCATAACTGTGCGTGCGTGTTCATCCTTCTAGCTGAAAGATGAGAGTGTACGGCCCAGCATAACTTGAGTGACAAATGGACATTTTTAAACTACACTAATTGTAATGCAACAACTAGCAAGAGTCACTGTTATTGAATTGGAGACGAGGTAATTGCCAAAAACTTTCGCTCTGTTTCCGGAGCATTACCCAGTCTAAGGTAGGTGTACCTATCATTGTGGACACTTCCCAGTAATTTGAGTTACAATCGCTGTTTCTCTCGTAGCCTGCACGAAGAGACAGGGAAACATGTCCGATATACGCACCAATCTAGAAGCTTCGTAACGGTATCTGTACGACTAGAATCGCACAACGTCAGCTAGTGCGCTAGCACAATATACAGGATAACGTCTGTAAACAGCCTGGACGCGGGATGTATCCTAGTTGTGGACATTTTTTCTCCGTTACAGAAAGCGACCAAGCCTGAGTAAGAGCTGGACTAGATACCTGAATGGTTGCCTCACAAGCTGGTATTTTGGGCCGCAATCAAAACCATGTTCTGTGGTGTATCACCTCTGTGTAAAATGGTGTCGTGCCTTTCAAATTTTGCAGAAACCAAGTGTTCTGTCTATGATAGAATGCAGGAGACGATCAATCATGTTTAGATGAACGTCGGAACTGTAAACTGTGGTTCGAGCATCTATTTGCGTTGCTGGTGGAGATGATTATTGATATCAGACAAGGTAGTTTTGACCTTCCACCTATCCTAGGTGAGTTTGTAGGTTTTCATTTTGTGTCTTATTGTTGCCTGATCTAGTAGCAGTAAAGACAGTCAAATTCTGACTGGATTACGAATGTCGGTGATATTGACATTCCACCTACTTTGTTCGTTCTCATTTCATACCCTATTGTGGCCAGATGTAGTAGCAGTGAAAACAGCTAGAGTGTCAGTGGATTACTGATGTCTAGATCTAGTATGAGTGAAGATATTTACATGTTTACTGGACTGGAAATACACGTTCGCTTCATGCACATAATGCGCATCTTTAGCACGTTACAGTCAACGTAACTATAGGCTCAAATCTTTACCAAGGTACTCGATAATTGCTTAACTAACGTCAGGGCACTTTCATGATCCAATAAAAGATTGATTCGTATACCTCGAATTTGTGGACGTGATGGGAGGAACTTTGTAGGTGATAACTAACAGTTTCGCAGGTGAATCGTGATGATACACAACAGAACATGATTTTAATTGCGGCCCAAAGTACTAGATTGTGAGGCAACCATTCAGGTATCTAATCCAGCTGTTACTCAGACTCAGTCGCTTTCTGTGGCGGAGAAACAAAATTCCACAATTAGGATACACCCCCGTTTGGGCTGTTCACAGACGTTATCCCGCATATTTTGCTAGTGCGCTAGCAAACGTTGTGCGATTCTAGTCGTACAGGTCTTGTTCCAAACCTTAGATATTGGTGCGTACATTGGACATGTTTCCCTCTCTCTCCGTAGCAGGTTACCAGAGAAACAGCGTTTGTAACTCAAATTACCGGGGAGTGTCCACAATTAGGAACATCTACCCTACTCCGAATATTCGCGAAGCGAGAAAAATTGTAAAACGTATTCTAATACATTTACTAACACAGTAGTATGACACGTTTCTATAGGGTCGTAGCCAGCAGGAGGCGAAGGAGGCCGCCTCTGATTGTTAGGGCGTGTCACAAAAATCAAGACAAGTTGCAGCCGTAATTACCTACTGTCTGTTCCCCATAAGTGCTAACTTTGAAAATCATCAATATCTCCGCTGTTTGTTGGACTTCCGCGATGATCTCGGTATCTTTAGAAACTGCTAGGTCTGGCATTTCTGTTTATCAAATTATCTAAACCTTACCTATAAACGAAACGGAAGGATAATACTTTTGCATATCAAAGACAAACGGGTGGAGCAATCGTTATTATCAAATTATCTTGTAAGACCAACGAATCAGCAACTGCAATCATTTAAGATAATTGGTGTAACATGGTTCAACTGGAGCAGCTCCTAGTGCTGTAATGAGCACACCTGGTGTGATCTCTACTTCATTACTCACTTCCGAGTTCACACTCCCGGGGAATAGACAGTAGCGAAGTAGACGCTCAGGTGTGTACTTGCCTCTAGATGACAGAGAGCTGCAAGCTTATAAGTCTATAGGTATTATTGGTTTTTAATCAAGGACATTCGTATTTCGCTCTTTTGCAAGCTCGATGCAACTTGAAGCCAATTCTTAATTATTATCTAACTCGCTTTATGCACTAACTGCAAATATTTTAGTGTAAGAATGCTGGGTAGTGAGCAACAGACAGGTAGAAGTTCGCGGCTCGAGCGTACGGCTCCAGCTGTTCACTAGCCGGGACCGGCCGAAAAGACGCCCTACGGTACGTACCAAAAGCTGCTACGAAACTGGAGTTTACAATGACGACGACAGCTCTCTAGACAGAGGGACATGTAGAAAAGATCGATGTCTAATGAAAGTATATCTTTTCACGTTTCTCGAGGTAACAACGTACATTTTGCTGCCATGTTTTAGATTGCCATAATTGTGGGAATGTGTCTGTTGATCACAGTTCCTGTACTCCGAGATCTGATCTGGAGACACCTCACAACCTAATTTACGCGGATCCTAACGGAGGTGTTACCCATCCATACAAGGCACGGTCGGCAGAATTCAGTGTCAGAGAGGAGATGCACCTACAAGGGATGTACTTGCAACCAGTTTTGAAAGCAAGTAGCTGGTCTGGTACTCCAAGGAAGCGGACCAGATTCAGGAATCATGAACTAACCATGCAAGAAAGGCTAGACGACACCTGTAATAATATGAAGGCGTTCCCACTCTATTACTTCTTTGGAATACATTCTCATCACCTATCATTTCTGTTGCTACTGCCCGTAGTAACACACGAAGTCTCGGTGCTGTGGATCATTATGCGAGTTCAACAGTTTCTCTCAAGATCCGTCCTTCTGGCACTTTGCAGCCAACTTGCTCCAGCGGAAGAACTGTCACTGCAGTCATCTTGGCTTGTCTCAAATCCACGAAGAGAGATCAATCAACCTATGGGAATGACTTTTATGACTTGCACCTGGATATCAAGCAGTCAATCATTTGCCAACTGCAAGAGTAGCGATGTGAGCTACGGAGGCGTTACCAACTTCGACGTCGACAACAAAGAGATATTCTTCGATGGCTACTATATGGCAATTCCGTATAAGACGCCATTTCCACAACAACCGTACTGTAGAATAACTCAACACTTTCTTACAGGGACACACGTGTCGAGCGTGGGAGCATTGACAACTTGGAATTATCTGATGTTAGCACGGACAGGGAGATCTATAAATGCAATGATAAGGTGGACTCTCACCGATAGCGACTTCGATGTCAGGGTTAGCGTTTATTGTTTTGCTGCCATGCCTGCTCACGGATTTCTATTGCAAGACAAATCGACTAATGTGGGAGTATCACTGCCATCTGCTTGGCTCTTCATAGATCCAGTTGCGGATTCTTCTGCGGCTCTGGGTATCAGTTTCCTACGATTGGCTAGATGGGATAATATCGCGGGTACTGTTACAGTTAATGATGAGCTACCAAATACGTATGGATCTGTAGCAAATATGGAACCATCTCTTGCTAAGATAGAGATCATAAACGGTCATGAAATGCTGTATATACCGTTTACGACAACCTACGGGAAATCGCCTTTATGCATGGCTAACTCGTTTGACTTTTCGGTTTCTATGGCAACTATGCCATCTGCAAACGGAGTTTTTCTTACAAGATACTTGCAATCGATCTATTTTGATTGGTCCGGAGCCATCGACATAATTACAGTATTTTGCATTGGAGCCATGCAGTACCAAGACTTGAGTGCAAATTCCAGTCAATATTCAAAAACAGCTTCAATACCATACGTTGGTCTACCATCACACTGGACAGTGGTCAACTGGGATTATGACGGCAATCTGCCAATGGGTGCATCGCTCTTGGCCTGTACTTGGGGCACGACGAATAAAAAGTCGATCGACTGTGACTCGAAGCAAAGCTATGGAGGAGTGGCCAACATGGACTTGCAAAAGGCAGAGCTCGAAGATAGCGGATATATTCTCAAAGTCCCGTTCATTAAGTCATACGCAAAATTGCCTCACTGTTTTATTGGAGAAAACCAACTGGAAGACCAGTTTGTATTGCCGCGGTTGATTGTTTCCGTGACAACCGATTCGGTTTCAATCCATGGTGTTTTGGGAAGATCTTATGTTCCATGGAATTGGAGCAATTCCACCATTGGCTCGAGTTTTACAGTGTTGTGCTTCGGTGTGATGTCTTGGAACAGCTAAGAGACTCGGTCTCAAGCCTTGATTGCTAAGAAGAAAGAAGAGAGGACTTTGCGAAAGGAACAGACAGACAGACAGACAGACAGACAAACAGAGTAATTTGTGACTTGTAAGGCTGCTGTTGCGTATAGAGATGTATTGTCCTAGGTAAATTAATTAAAATATAACAACGCTCGCAAGCTATTAAAATCCTATAACTGCGTGTCGTTTACAATACGCCAATATAACAGATCACATTTGCTAATAAATATATGACATGAATCCGTGCACTTTTCGGCCATTCCACTACCCAATTATACTAGTGTCATTGCGTGCGCGTGCATTACTGCAATATTGAACACCGGATGTTGCACTTATTCATATCTCGTTTCCACTTACTCATATCTTGTTTCCACCTAGTATTCATAGTTGCACTTTACCACTTATCCATATTTCTATGTTTCAAAAATTAACTCGCTGGCCACATCCATATTTCAATGCTAAAAAATTAAAATCGAAAATACATTCTAGAAAAACCAAGAAAAATTATCGCACCTTCGGCTTTTCCACTTTTCAAGACTACGACGTTGCTTCTTGCGCGGATATTATTGCAACATCGAACACCGGATGTCTCTTAGATGCATATCTCGTTTCCACTTATCCATATTCACCTTTCAATGCGAATCGATCTGCTGGCCACTCGTCCATTTTTCAATACGACAAAATCAAAAAAGGAAAAAGCGTTTCTGGTTTCTTCATAATTCTTCTTCAAACGCCCATGTACGTATACTGTACCAGACTCGCGCTATTTTTTATCTGCAGCTATCACCGTTCAGCTCCCAGACCGTTCCGCTCCCAGTTCCCTCATACGATGCGGCGCATGCGCATGCACAAATCAAGCTGCGATCACAGGGGCCCCACGAAGGGTGTTTTGCTCGTGCTAAACTCGTTGTCTCTACTAATCGTTTCATAACGTGAGAGTCGTTTGGCTTTCTCTACCGTTCAGCTCAGAGTGTCTGATTAGGAAAGTTCTGAAGTATCACGACAGGAAATGTGTCGAAGACCCGGATACATCACGCCTACCATATCATGTGCACGAATTCTTCTACTAGAAGTCATGATGAAAGCTGGATAGTAATTACGGGAAACGTACAACAGAAAAAAAAGAATAATAATCGCCGTTAATTAACAAGACGGTGAAAAATGAATCAGAAGACGGAAATGATGCCTAGTACTAGACGAGCTTTGACATTCAGCGAGTGGATTCTGCCCATCTGCCATATCTCATTTCTGCCAACTCATTCAGACATTCTTCTAGCGGATATATACCTAGTTTACCCGACCGTCTAGATTTCTACCCAAACAGCCTCTCCCCTTTTCTACTTATTAATTAATTAATTAGGGATGATGGCTACTACAAATCAGACAAAGCTCAGTCTCAAGCGAAGAAACAGTGTACTCAAAACAGTTGCACACATGCGCGCACGCATTTCTTTTACCAAATCCAACTAATGCAGTAGGAGACGGTGCAGTGTCGATCCCTAGTCAATTATTAGCAATAGAGATTCAGTCCTCTCAATTCCATTTCTGTGCTTCGTACATGCATGCATGCATGCATATGTCTAACTAATGACCATACCCGTCTGACATCTGAAGGGAAGTACACCGGCGTTTCACTGCGTTCTCTTCAAAAATTTAGCAAATTTTACTAATGTAACAAATAGAAAGATAACAACCATAGACTCTAGATTTCAGACGTTAACAACCTCAAACTCTTACGTACCATAGGTTCCATAGACTCGACACAACATTGTATTACTGCTACTCTGGCTAGATGATTTGCTATCGTACGATACTCTAAAGATAGCAATTAGCTATTTGTTCTACTTAATTGACGCAACGTTGTACGGTTCTCTGTAACTCTAATCGTCAATGGTGTGGACATCAGGCGAATTAAGGGCTACGATCGCTAGCCAGAGGTGCGACGTCTTGGAGACAGCGAAAGTGTGTGGCGTCGCCAACGGCTTTGAGCACATTGTCGACTCCGTGCAGTTGAAACGTGTTTGCTACTGCTGCAGCCGTTCCGCATTTAGGGCAATTACGTTCAAGCACTTGTCCGCCGCCGTACCAGTGTGCGACGCAGACTTTGCAGCCAACTATTGATTTGCAGCAGCAGCTGACCATCAAAGGTGGAGTCGGAGGGCTGTCCTTGCAAATGACGCATTCGAAAGCGCCATTGAAAGCAATCTGGAGAGCCAAGGGAAGGTGTTGTCGCTCATTGATGGTCGTCATCTAGATGACGTTATCCAGAACGTTCTGGACTTTCTCCTTCATTTGCTCTCCGACGACTGCGAGGAGTCAAGCCGTCCGCGAAAGCTTGTGACCTCGGTGGCAATCGACTCCATTTTCCTTTCAAACCTTTGCAGGGTGACGACGTCGACGTCGTCAGACAGAGCTGTTACTTTCATCTTTTTGCGTCTGCTGCTCTCTGCTAGGGTGTGTAAAAAGTAGTCTTCGTCTTCCGAGTCGTTGATCTGAATCGACGCACGTGCCGAAAACCATGCATGGTTGACTGGTTCTAGCTGTAGATTTGAAAGTTGCTGGTACGGCGTATATTCTACGACTAATCACCTTTCAAAAGGTGAGATCTGTGTGGCCTAAAAAGACAGAAGGTTACAGACCCGGATCCAGATGGGGGTTCAGGGGTTGCAACCCCCTATTTTCCAATAGGCGTGGTTCAATAATTTTATATAATTTCGTTAGAAAGAGAAAATTAGTAATGCTATAAATAACTGCTACCAGGTCAACCTCCTCTTTCAAAAATTCCTGGTTCCGGCCCTGGGTTACTACCTAGCTCTTGTATATGGCGCGTGATACGTGCCAAAATAAGAATAATCGCGCATCAGGGATAGGGGTTTTGTGCATCAGGGGTAGGGGGTTTTGAGCATCAGGGGTAGAGGTTTTGTGCATCAGGGGTAGAGTTTTAGAGCATCAGGGGTAGGGGTTTTGTGCATCAGGGGTAGGGGTTTAGAGCATCAGGGATAGGGGTTTTGTGCATCAGGGGTAGGGGTTTTGTGCATCAAGGATAGGGATGTTGTCGGATTGGCTTTGATAGTTTCATGCCAAATTTCCCGCGTAAACGATATACGGGCACCTGTAATACGCAAAATTTGTTTTTCTAGCTGAGGCGCGTTAGCTAGAAGTAGTGCTACAGTCAAGTCAATTCTGGCTTGAGAATTAAGACGTCATTGTCATGATGTCCACAGCAGAAACACTAATAAGCTTGCACCTTGCATGACGACAACAATTGCTAATAACCGTCTAATTGTCACGGTAATTGCTACTCGATTCATTCTAGTAGGATCCTACGCGTGCCTTTGTAACAAAAGTTTTTCGTATCGTGTTGCAGTTTTGACCAATAAATACACCGAAAACCTACCACGTGAAGAACAAGTTTGGAGTCGCTGCGTTCTTTCCTCGATTACTACAAAAAGGATTCCGTTTGCACGAAACTTCGTGCAAATGGGATCCCACATGTTCTCCTCTGCACATCGCTTTGCAACTATTTTTTGCAGACTCCAAAAATAAAAGAAGACCACAGAACAAGTTTGGAGTCGATGCGTTCTTTCCTCGATTTACTACAAAAAGGATCCCGTTGGCACGAAACTTCGTGCAAATGGGATCCCACATATTTTCCTCTGCACATCGCTTTGCAACTATTTTTTGCAGACTCCAAAAAATAAAAGAAGACCACAGAACCAAGTTTGGAGTCCCTGCGTTCTTTCCTCGATTTACTACAAAAAGGATCCCGTTTGCACGAAACTTCGTGCAAATGGGATCCCACATGTTCTCCTCTGCACATCGCTTTGCAACTATTTTTTGCAGACTTCAAAAAATAAAAGAAGACCACAGAACAAGTTTGGAGTCGCTGCGTTCTTTCCTCGATTTACTACAAAAAGGATTCCGTTTGCACGAAACTTCGTGCAAATGGGATCCCACATGTTCTCCTCTGCACATCGCTTTGCAACTATTTTTTGCAGACTCCAAAAATAAAAGAAGACCACAGAACAAGTTTGGAGTCGATGCGTTCTTTCCTCGATTTACTACAAAAAGGATCCCGTTGGCACGAAACTTCGTGCAAATGGGATCCCACATATTTTCCTCTGCACATCGCTTTGCAACTATTTTTTGCAGACTCCAAAAAATAAAAGAAGACCACAGAACCAAGTTTGGAGTCCCTGCGTTCTTTCCTCGATTTACTACAAAAAGGATCCCGTTTGCACGAAACTTCGTGCAAATGGGATCCCACATGTTCTCCTCTGCACATCGCTTTGCAACTATTTTTTGCAGACTTCAAAAAATAAAAGAAGACCACAGAACAAGTTTGGAGTCGCTGCGTTCTTTCCTCGATTTACTACAAAAAGGATTCCGTTTGCACGAAACTTCGTGCAAATGGGATCCCACATGTTCTCCTCTGCACATCGCTTTGCAACTATTTTTTGCAGACTCCAAAAATAAAAGAAGACCACAGAACAAGTTTGGAGTCGATGCGTTGTTTCCTCGATTTACTACAAAAAGGATCCCGTTGGCACGAAACTTCGTGCAAATGGGATTCCACATATTTTCCTCTGCACATCGCTTTGCAACTATTTTTTGCAGACTCCAAAAAATAAAAGAAGACCACAGAACAAGTTTGGAGTCGCTGCGTTCTATCCTCGATTTACTACAAAAGCTGTACTGACATGTTTTTCGAATAACGTGTGTTAGATACCCACGTAGCTGAGTTTATATAAATATATATTTATTGTTATATATATATACGTATATATATATATATATATATATATATATATATATATATATATATATATATATATGTATGGGTTTATATAAATATATATATTTATTGTTATATATATATATATGTATAAACTCAGCTACGTGGGTATCTAACACACGTTATTCGAAAAACATGTCAGTACAGTCTAAAGCCAGTCTATGCCATATCATTTGGGCGTTATATAGCCAGAGTTTCATCGACAGTTGTTCATGTATGTCTCTGACTGCCTGGCTGACTGTCAAATTTCTTTTGAAAGATAATCGTCGTGCGATGGTCTTCAATACTTCCAAACTGTGTGGTGACCACAAGCCAAGAGATTCGCACATAAGAGGGTGGAAAATACTCCCAGTTGATGTGACATTGGCTTCATGACGTTGGTCTTTTTCCCTTTCTCCAGCTGCAGCTGCATTTCCCGCTCTGTAAGCTGTTTGGGTAACGTATGACGGTTGCATTGTGTTCCTGACTGTTACATCAAAATAGGTGGTACAGCCTTGTTCGAAGTCAGAGTGGAAAATATCATCCGGTCTGGCACAAGTATCAGTGTTGCAGCGTTGTTCCTTATGGCAGTTGCCATTACGCGTGTTCTTATGTTGTTCTGGCCACATCCAAGCAAGTGGTTGCCAAATTTATCTAGGATCTGTCCACAGGAACAGCGCTTGGAACCCAAATCTGCCGAGAAAAGTGGGATGCCCAACCAGATGTGCAACGATATATATATGTTATATATATATATATATATATATATATATATATATATATATATATTGTAGATCTGCATGAATCTTAATTCTTCTCATTCTTTTCGAAGTAACGTCTGATAGCTAACGTATGAAGCAATTAGAGTTTATTTGATGTAAAGATTTGGCAAGGCATTAATTGCTAATAAAGAAAAAATGGCTGCCGAAAACTGCAACCGCACGAAATTTAGCAACAAACGGCTCAAAATCGATGAATTGAGCGACAATGTAAAATTATTACGCTTGTTCTTAAAAACTGTCATTCCAAGAAAATGACGTCACATTAATCAGAAACTTTGTGATACGATTGTATGCATTGTGAAAAGCATTTGATGTAAATTTTGATTTGTCAATTTTTATCAGCAGAAGTCAAAACGTCAGAAATCGATCGTTTGGTCGAATTTTGAAATTTGGAGATGACGTCAGAATAATCAGAAACTTTTGATATGATTCTATGCATTGTGGAAAGCATTCCATGTAAATTTGGATTTCTCAAGTTGAATTGTAGCGATTTGGCGAGACATTACTAGTATGCACAAAATGGCGTCTGTCGTGCTTGACCACGTGTACTTTGCGATGCTGATTCTCATCAACGGTAGCCTGGAAAAACATTGAACGAGTGCAGAAATGTTTAAATTATTGTGTAAAAGTGGGAAGCAGCGGATAGAAACGGTCGGTGTTCTAGAAGAAAAGTTGTAGCGATATTCCTACTATGCAGAAAGCTAGTGTCACGTGCTCACGTGTACTGAGAGTTGTCTAGAAGCTTGATTGCCGGACTGGTGGAATCAACTTCGTGTTCGTTTGTAGGTAGAATAGAGCTGCTTTTAGCATGAATAAATCACTGTCTGACCGGATTTAGCACGTATTCCTAGTTACCAGAAAGATTCCTGTTTTGCAGAAATTACCAGAAGAAAAGATGAACAGGCCCCGAGACGACACTAGTACATGTAATGAACAGAATTATATACAACACAACAAGATACCGAGTACAAACCAAGTGACTCCCACTGTCCCATTCGACTGTCAGTCTGAGTCATTTTCACACAGCACGGCCAAAAAAATTATGTCACGAGAACGTCTATTTTCCAATAGACGTGGTTCAATAATTTTATATAATTTCGTTAAAAAGAGAAAATTAGTAATGCTATAAATAACTGCTACCAGGTCAACCTCCTCTTTCAAAAATTCCTGGTTCCGGCCCTGGGTTACTACCTAGCTCTTGTATATGGCGCGTGATACGTGCCAAAATAAGAATACTCGCGCATCAGGGATAGGGGTTTTGTGCATCAGGGGTAGGGGGTTTTGAGCATCAGGGGTAGAGGTTTTGTGCATCAGGGGTAGAGTTTTAGAGCATCAGGGGTAGGGGTTTTGTGCATCAGGGGTAAGGGCTTTGTGCATCAGGGGTAGGGGTTTAGAGCATCAGGGGTAGGGGTTTTGTGCATCAGGGGTAGGGGTTTTGTGCATCAAGGATAGGGATGTTGTCGGATTGGCTTTGATAGTTTCATGCCAAATTTCCCGCGTAAACGATATACGGGCACCTGTAATACGCAAAATTTGTTTTTCTAGCTGAGGCGCGTTAGCTAGAAGTAGTGCTACAGCAGCTACAGTACTGTGCTTGTCGATGAATCAGCAGGAGCGTATTAGGACGGCTGCTTCTTTGTTGCAACAGGCAGCAGAGCAACTGCAAGTTGAAACTGGTCAATCGAGCGATCGGTCGCGATCGCCAGAATTGCAAGTGGTCTGCAAGGCTATTAGTAGCTCGGCTCCGCAATCTGCGCGAATACAACAAAAACTTTAGAGACTGTTTGGTTTTCGAGCTAGTTCTAGCAGCGGTGAAAAACGTCGCCAATCTTCATCTTCATTTCCCGCCAAATTGCGCAAGAGGGGTCGACGGACGAATACCGGATGGACGCACTGCTTTGTTTGCTTGGCTGACAAATTTAGGCAGTACGTACCTTCCGGGCTTTGCCGATGGTCGTTGGAAAAAGCGAGCTAGGGAGAACGAAGGTTGACTTTTGCCTCTGAGGAGGACTGCTAGGAAGTGCACGACGAAATAGTTTCCGCTTTTCACACACTTTGAGAGACAGGCTACGAATTGCTGAAAGTGGCGAGTGCTGGGGGCAGAGAACTTGGAGCGATGGATTGTCCTGCCTGTGGATTCACTGTGGCGTACTCAAAGGCCTACCTTGGACACGCCAAATGCTACATCAGACCGGTGTTGAAGAACATTGTTCTGGATCAATCTTCAACTAGAGAGGTTCAGTGGTGCTAAACGTATACCAAATCAGCTATGGATTGAAGGCCTCACCAGTATGGCAGATTGCAGTCATAGAGTGGCAATGGAAACATTTCAGGAAGATGTTAGTAGACAGTAGACTCGTACCCAGTCCTCCTCCTCGCGCGCGCTCCACGTGTTTTGGCATGTGCTTTTTGTTCCACTCGCCAGGAGAAGGACTGGTAACATATTATGTCATGTGACCATTTATTTCATTAGTTTAATTAGAAACCGATCCTGTAAATGTAGTCTCACGAGAGTACATACTACGCTAAACGTCGCCAGCCAACACAAAAAAAAACACAAAAGCCTTACGCTCTTTCTAGGGACTGTTCAGAAATTAGAGTTACAAAGTAGATCGTTTTCGTTGCAACGAGCGAAATCCTCGCTTCATGAACATTGTAGCTTCGGTAACTAGCGGTAGCGAATGTACCTTGTACGCGCTTGTGTCGTCTATTGGCTACCATTCACTTCGTACGGAGCACCTAGAGACATCTCTGTCAATTCTGGCTTGAGAATTAAGACGTCATTGTCATGATGTCCACAGCAGAAACACTAATAAGCTTGCACCTTGCATGACGACAACAATTGCTAATAACCGTCTAATTGTCACGGTAATTGCTACTCGATTCATTCTAGTAGGATCCTACGCGTGCCTTTGTAACAAAATTTTTTCGTCTCGCGTTGCAGTTTTGACCAATAAATACACCGAAAACCTACCACGTGAAGAACAAATTTGGAGTCACTGCGTTCTTTCCTCGATTTACTACAAAAAGGATTCCACATGTTTTCCTCTGCACATCGCTTTGCAACTATTTTTTTGCAGACTCCAAAAAATAAAAGAAGACCACAGAACAAGTTTGGAGTCGCTGCGTTGTTTCCTCGATTTACTCATTAGTTTTACAGCCTAGAGAGAGCTGCACTTTCCCTATTTCTTTCTCTTTCTCTAACCTTTTAGAACTGAAGACAAAAAAATTTGGATTGTTTTGTTAGTCATGTCAATTTACCACCTTGGGTGCACTCGTGGTCCAAGATCACGCCTACCAAACGATGCTATTGTTTACCTTCATACTTAGCGGGCATCAGTAGTAGGATCAAGGAGGATTGAAATGAACCAATCGGCATCAAGCTTGGAAATCGCACCTGAACGCCCGATGCGAAGTTACCAGAAGAATCTCGACGGAACCTCGCCGGTATCGGGCCGTGCAGCCGATATCACGTTGTGATACCGTTGTTTTTCCGCTGTGCACTTGAACGTCTCATTACCGAGCACGTATCTTACCACGCCGTGCACGGATTTACCCCGCCGTGTTACAGCCGTAAGCGTGCTTAGCCCGTGCAACGCGCTGCGCATGTCTACGTGAATTACACGTTTCGTAATCCTAGAAGAACTTTACACATATTCTTGCGCCTAGAGTCAACAAGAACGTGTGAACGATTTTGGGTTGCTTATACAACTCTAATACAACGGATTTGATAGATATATGTATGATTGTATGTATGTACGTATATAAATATGTGTGTGTGTGTGTGTGTGTGTGTGTGTGTGTGTGTGTGTGTGTGTGCGTGCGTGTGTGTGTGTGTGTGTGTGTGTGTGTGTGTGTGTGTGTGTGTGTGTGTGTGTGTGTGTGTGTGTGTGTGTGTGTGTGTGTGTGTGTGTGTGGTTTAGACATCTATGTATAGTTGTACTTGAAGAAATAATATATGATTCTCTCCTCTCTCCCTCTCCCTCTCCCTCTCTACGAATATATATATATATATATATATATATATATATATATATATATATATATATATATACTGGCTGCATTGTGTATGCAGTACAATTTTTGTTATCACCTAGTCAATCAATCAGGTTTGCAACATATGCTGGATATTGACTGACTTGTGTGCAGTTTATAATGACAATAATTATACTTCCTTTCATTCAGTGTGAAGAAGAGTGTGGCCATTAATTGTGTACAGACGAGCAAGACATAGGGAATATACAGGCAACCAGAATTTCTAGTAGGTGGCATAAAGTTAATTAAGTCAGTTGACAAAATTACCCACCTAGATCAGATGATTTAGATAGAAGCATGTATGCAGTGCAATGGCAGATGTCAAAATTCTATGCATCTTAATTTTCTATCCTTGGGTCAGCGAAAGGGATTGAGTCAAATCCGAGTGTTTGGATGAAGATAATACACACACACACACACACACACACACACACACACACACACACACACACACACACACACACACACACACACACACACACACACACACACACACACACACACACACACACACACACACACACACACACACACACACACACACACACACACACACACACACACACACACACACACACACACACACACACACACACACGCACACACGTAATCTGTCATGTAGTGTGTACGCCTTTGGCCGGGTACTGTACCACCTCGGTATGAGACAAAATACATATTATAATAATGTGTGTGTGTGTGTGTGTGTGTGTGTGTGTGTGTGTGTGTGTGTGTGTGTGTGTGTGTGTGTGTGTGTGTGTGTGTGTGTGTGTGTGTGTGTGTGTGTGTGTGTGTGTGTGTGTGTGTGTGTGTGTGTGTGTGTGTGTGTGTGTGTGTGTGTGGTGTTTCAGTTTGTGTAAAGTAGGCAAAAACATTACACTGCTTAACAACCCTTTTTTGTAATTTTAATCACATTCAATAAAATTGTTAATAAAACATACATAGGACATGCAGCTACCAAAATCTAGGTAAACTACCTTACTCACAATTTCAGATTGCTCTATAACAACAAAATCTTCTGTTTCAGTCACTATTAGAATTTGATCAGGTTGAAAATTTTTGTACTTGTCTAAAGTGCCATTTTCATAATAAAACACTGGATTGTGTTGAACCATCACCATTTTTGAAGTACAACAGTACATGTCCATTCACCAGATAAATGTCCACAATGTGTCCCAACAATTTAGTGTTACATTGATGTGTCTGATATGCAATTGTATATCCATTTTGTTGTTTAATCCTTGAATCCCCTTTCTTTACGTACACTTGACCTTTGATCTTATAACGTTGCATTCGATCAATCCAATCTGAGTCAGATATAAGGTCTCGTTGAAGTCGATATAAACATTCATTAATCTGATCATGATATCGCAATGGAACGATTGTCTTATGGCAATGACCGCATTCAGTCATAGATTGATTTGGCAATTCAAACCTTGTACAATAAAAAATTAATTCAACACATCACAAAATACCCACAAAACATTACATTTCATGGTGAACAATTCTTGCTAACTTCACAGCAAATTCCCTAACCCACAGCGGTGTATTAATAATGAAAAGACTTGGCAATAACTTTGGCATACTTTGAAACATCGTGACAGCAAATGCTACCTATAGCAACTATATGTAAGACACAGTAGTTGCACAAATTTAAATTAGCATAATCTGACCTGGCTGTTAATGTATCGAGTTCATGAATGAAGTTCTTTAGCTGACCATTTAGACTTTCAAACCAAGAGCAAGAGAAGCCCCACGGAGGTCCCCATCGCTTTGCAACCGCTGGCAAATGCCGTACAAGTGCAAGTTTATAGTACAAATAGCAGATCCTAATTGCAAATAGTATTGAATGCAATTGCAATCATTATAAGTTTACATTCTAACCATAGAGAAATTCAGCTTTGTTGCAAAAGTCTTCTAAGTATTGAGAAGCAGCTGTATAGTCTTCTTCTCCAATACTTTCTCTAGTCAGTAAGTGAATAGATGCTGACAACAGAAGGAAGTAAACATAATACAAATCTGCCAAGACTCCTTGCAGTATTGGCAAAGAATAATATAGAAGCCACGATCTCAGTTCATTTGCTACAAAATTTCCAACAACTGCATGTTACAAAATTGATGCTGCATCACATGCAAACAAATCAAAACCTTTCCAAGACTTGTGTTCTGCAAGAGACCTTGGCTTCCTACTGAAAAAGTCTGGAATGATAATTTTCAACAGACGACTATCAAGCTGTTGTACCTGTAGGATGCAAGATTGAATATATTAGCACTTACAATCACGCAGCATTAAGTTAAAACTGTGTTGCTCAAACACGGCAGCACAACTCATACTTTGTAACCAAGTTCAAACAAATGCTAATATCCTATCATCTGGCTGTATATCTACCTCTCCCTCCTTTCACCACCCAGCTTTCCATTCAATTAGTTCATACATCCAACCACTCAGACACCTGATCAATACATGCAACAAGCCATGTTTAATAGTATGCTGCTACAACTATAAGTCAGTGTTGCTTCATGACTGAATTATGTAGTTGTCTGAGCCAGTAATCAATCCTTTGCATAAACACAAAAGTATGTGAGATGCACATACATACAGTGAAACCTGTAAATTACAGCCACCAAATAGACTGTCCTCAACTGCCCATAATTCTCAGGTAGTCTCAATTGTCAGACTAGCATTCGTACATGTATTTTGCAAGAGACTGTCACCAACTACCCACACTTCCCAAGTGTTCACATTTTTCTGATTGTAAAGACAAGTTCCTTAGTATACATTAATTAGATCTTTCAAGAATCAATAATGTCTGTAACTGAGTCCTATGACTCATTAGCTAAAAACACAAACATGTACGTATGTACCAGTAGATAAGTATGCATGTAAGTATGTACGCACGAATTTGTGTGTATGTATGTATGTATATACAGTATGTGTGTGTGTGTGTGTGTGTGTGTGTGTGTGTGTGTGTGTGCGTGTGTGTGTGTGTGTGTGTGTGTGTGTGTGTGTGTGTGTGTGTGTGTGTGTGTGTGTGTGTCGCTATGCCCCTCCATACAATTCGATATAGATTGCAGGCATTACGGTGACCGCGAACTCGTGGACAGCACGCCTAGTGGATATCAACGACCACCAGGAAAGCACTGAACGTCGTCGTCTACGGACCGTTCGCCAGACCACAGAAACTCCCCAACGACTGAAACGAGTCATAGTCTCATGGATAAAGCTAGAGAAACATGAGAAAGAAAGACAGACAAGTTTCATAATTTACTATCATCACTGGGGTTTGAACCGCCAAAGCATGGAGTGGTAGCCATTGTCGCTAACCACTAAGCCATGGTGGTGACTTTATATATATATTTATATTTTTTTTATTTTTTATTTTTTTAGACATGTATATGTTTATACTTCTTACGGATCCCAACTGGGATCAACTCTACCATCTAAAGCTATTTTACATAACACCATCTTAGCATTGTATAACCATAGCTTTACAGATATATATATATATATATATATATATATATATATATATATATATATATATATATATATATATATACAGACTTGGACAAAATTATAGGGACACCCCGCTGTGGGTATGCAGTAACACAATAATTAGGTCACAATTTACCAACTATCAATATTGTTAAGAACTTAATAGTTACCGTGTTGATTGTTAGGTTTCTTGAGAATACTGTAGACCCTAAATTGCTTTCTTTACGTTTCGCATTGCGGAAAACGAGACCTAAAAGTGTATGACGTCATGACTGCGTAAGCGTCGTAAGTTAGACTCTCTCTGATTTTGTTTAGTGGCTTTTAAAAAAGCCGGTTTTAATAACGCGAAGGAAAATTGAAGCCCTTCACCAGTTCCTCAGTACCGAGTGTTCCCTCATCTCGCCCTCCTGATTACGTCCAAACGTCGCGGAACACTTTCTGCCAAGTTCCGGACACGCGCGGCTGGAATCTGCTGCCACGCCTCTTGTAGAGCATTCCAGAGCTCAGCTGCAGTTGTCGGTTCGCGACGGTTGGCAGAAGTTTTGAGTTCATGCCACAAGTTCTCGATTGGATTCGCATCAGGCGAGTTTGGCGGCCAGTCCAACAGTGTGACGTCATGCTGGCGTAGCCATTGTCTTGTTGACCGAGACGTGTGGATTGGCGCGTTGTCCTGCTGGAAGACAAAGTCGTCTCCTATCAGTGCCGCTGCGTCTGTAAGCATGTGCTCCTCCAGAACCTGTTAGTACGCCGTGCTGTCCAAACGACCTTCCAGTTTCACCAGAGACCCTACACCATGCCAACACATCGATCCCCACACCATCACACTAGCCGCGTGCTGGACCGTACGGTCACGACATTCAGGGAAAAATTCCTCACCTTTGCGACGCCAAACGTACAGAGCACCATCGTTTCCTATGCCGACTTTTGACTCATCTGTAAAAAGAACAGATTTCCAGTCATCCAAAGTCCATTGTGTATGAGTGGTTGCCCATCCCAGTCGCAAACGCCGATTGTTTTCTGTTAGCAGTGGGGTTTTTCTAGGTCTCCGAGCGTTTACTCTTGTCTCACTGAGACGACGACGGACTGCTCTACTTGATACCTGCTTGCCGGTTTCATCAGCCAGCTGATACGAGAGCAGTCGTGATGGTGCTCTGCTGTTCTGCAGTGCCATTCTCTTCAGTCGATGATCTTCCCGGATTGTCGTTGCCTTCCCACGTCCAGGTGGTTTTTCATAATCGCTGCTGCCATGGGAAAGCCGTTGCAGGCACTGATGAACCAAATTCCTGGAGCGGCGGACAAAAGCTGCGATCTGACGCACAGAATGGCCAACTGAGTGAAGGGCTTCAATTTTCCCTCGCGTTTTTGGACTCAACTGTTTGCCTCGAGGCATCGCTGCAACTCGTGAAATATCGCACGGAACAATACTCTGCAACTGCGTGCAGCTAAACGTTCAGGCTAACTTATTGCCTAAGTTTGGCGGTCTCAAGGGCAGCGGTTTTAGTGCAGCTGACATTTTTGCGGTAGCAGTTTGAGATTTTGCTACGTAAAACGTGGACCGGAAGTGGCATGTCAATGTTCTTTTGTTGCTATAACTTTTTTAGTTTTTGTCTTAGCAGGATTTTTCTGTAATTAATTAGTGTCGCATGATTTTTGAATACGTTGAAGTTTGTTTATTGATTAAAATGGCAAAACAATTCAAATTGTGATGACATGCGCGAAATCAATGCGCAAAAACAGATGATTCGCCTTGTTGATGAAAGGACTCACAAAATTGCTTTCACTCTCTACTACAGAGCATTCTTAGATTGTATGCTAAGAATGAGCATCCAAGAGCGATGAACGTGTACAAAGACAAGAAAAGTAGGAATGGCCGTCTTCCTTCTTCAAAGCAAACTAGATGCGCAGTAGGTAGTAAGTACAGCTGCAGTCTTGAACTCAAGCTATGTTACATACTAACAATGGCGCAATCCATGAAAAAAGAAATTCGAAAAACATTTGGTTTTGCTAGAGGAAAATTCAGTGCCAAAGTTAGACTAGACACAAAAATGCCAGGTGTCCCTATAATTTTGTCTAAGTCATATATATATATATATATATATATATATATATATATATATATATATATATATATATATATATAACATATCAATTGATCTTTAGGTGTGTTCATTGGTCCAATAAAGGTGTTATATTAGGGATACAACACCTAAGGTCAACGCTAAAGTACCTGAGGTCAACGATATAACAGCACTTCCCACGATAACAATAACCATTTATTCAATTAAGGCTGCACTACAAGGTCATGTGATATGTTATAAACCAATCATAACATGGTTGGTCGGGATGTTGGCATAATAAGACACTTCAGCAGTGAGCGCTTAGTACCTTGTTAATTAGACCTTGCCTGTGGTCTATCATTTCGGTGGTAAGCCCTCATGGCTTCGGGTCTTTTAACATGCCAACATCCCGACAACCCATGTTATAACTATTAAATGTATACCTTGTCACCAATATAAAATGGATTTCCTCGATTAGATGATAGCATCCAGTAGCCAAGCATTTGCTTAGTAACACCAAGAAGAACACAATGCATCCAGTCGACTACAACACCATTGACAACATCAAACTAATTGACTCTAAGCAACACCGATACACCTTTCACACCACAAACCTAAACAAACAAAGTGTGCAAGATATACATAAACTTAATAGTGCAATCCACATACTGCCTCGTCTCTCTCCAGAGCTGCTCCTGCATGACCTACAACTGACTGATGAGTTCGAAGTCTCCTCAATTCATATGGCCATAGTATCTGTGCATGGGATTTTCAACAAAACTTGTTCCTTCCTGCTCACGGAAGAGACAAAAACACTTGCCATTGTGATGCTTCAGATTTAAGAGCATGGCTCTTGCTGGGAGATCAGTGCTGACTACAACAAGACGTGCTCGACACCTCCGACGACCAAATGGTGTTGTCACAAGAATACCTTAACAAGAACATGTAGTTACTTATATACTCTTCAAAGCCATTTGTATGCAAAGCCTATTAACCAATTAGAGTAAAGGCAACTCCTTGCTTTATAGATAGTTACTTAATTAAGTGTTGTAATAAATCATCGACTGCACAAAAATTATACAATGCACAGCTCACAGATTTTACCCCTGCAGTTCATCAAGCCTAAAGGTGTTAGATAATTTTAAAGTAAAGAGTCGATTGAGAATGATCAAGATGTTTGAGGAGATGTGTAACCCAACAAAACTTGACCATGCTGTATTTCAAAACTCTGAAAACACTACATGCAGATGTAAGCTGCTTTTTTCCATACCTGACCATTCTTAGTACAATCACAAATTAAAATTAACCTTCTGAGTAGACTGGCATTGAAATATATTTACGGTTACGAATTAAAGTACATACTTAATTTAATTCAGAGAGCAGTATACCTTCACTTGAGAGAGAATCTGATTTCTGAGTCAAGTGTTGAAGAAAAATCTTGATATCGGGCTTTTCCTTTTCTGACCACAATCCATATAGAATCATGTCCCTTTTGAAAACCTAGCAATTGACAGATAATATTAATACAACACTGCTTGCATGGTTAAATTAGTTTACTCTACCTCAATTTTGCATGAAGCTCATTTACAACCAAGTACACTGGCCACAAGCTACCCTTACAACTAGAATGAAACACTGCAACTCCATCAGTATTCAAACAAAGAGAAACATTCCACTTGTTGCTAAGAAAGCCTCCAGGTTGAATCAGTTTCTGGAATTCTGTACCTGACCAGATCTCACCACGTTTTGCTACCTGCTGATTGAACCTATCTTCCAAATGACTGCAGAAGGTTGACTCTATTAATCAAACACAACAAGGCCATCTATTCATGCACTTCAGTATTCAAATTTTTTTTAGACACATGACTGCAGTACCCTGAAACAAGTTGATTAGTCTTTGCTTAACATCCATCTCATGGAATTGATAGGTTTTTGCACCAGCATCCTGACACAGAATTCTGACATTGTGAGTAAGCTGTTTCGCTGTCAAGCTCTGATCGACACACAGAACAGAATCGAGTCAACTTAATGTCAGCTACTTCAAATGATTGCATGAAAGGTTTTTCAACGTGTACAAAGATTGAAAGCCGGTGTGGTTAGCAGGAAAATGAGAACACAGTAGTTTCACTAAGTCTTCAGCTGCTCTTTGGGTCAGCTTATGCTGTAATATAAACTGCATCAGCAGAAAAGCAATGAAACTTCTGGTAAGAGGACAGTCTAAGAGCAAAATAGATGTTGTATACTGCATAGACTAAATCAAGAAGTGTTGTTACTACTGTTAGTAAATTTCTAATAACTTCCATGTAGCCATATGTGCTCTGCATTTGCCGTAGGAGTCATATTTTATATTAACTAAAATTCACTAGAGTAAGACCACCTCAATAAAATATTAAGATCAGGTCAAGCAGGTCTCAAGGATGATCCTGCATGGTAGCAAGATTCCACTATACAAGCAACAAACTTGACCAAGCTTCGCATATTACTATTGTATATATTAATTAAGAACCAATTTACCACTTCAGGCCAATCCATAATAGTCGGCTAAAAACTATTCACTTGATTTGAAAGATGCGTTAAATGTAAAACAATGGCAGTAGCATAAAGGACATACCTCAGGTCTGTATTAACAAAGACTTTAAATAAAACGGAGATTTGAAATCGATCCAAACTATCTCAAAGATGTCTGGACAGTAATAAAGCCAGGCGACAGCTCTAATTAAACAGTCCAAGTTAGTCAATGATCTCTAAGTAACACACACACACACACACACACACACACACACACACACACACACACACACACACACACACACACACACACACACACACACACACACACACACACACACACACACACACACAAGACTCTTTGTACTTCCGTCCTTAAGGTGAATATGTGTTATCTATGTTATCTGTATTATATACAAATATGTTATTCCCCCTCACATTTCTTGTCTATGTACAAAATTCATAATGTGATTAACACATTAGTATAAAATAGCATACATGTATGTACTATATGCACTGCACATATATGCATGCGCTGACATTGCACATACCTGGAAACAATGGTACATCAACATTGCTGTCACTTTGACTTTCTCTTCTATCATGGTCATCTGTATTTTGACTATCATCCTCCAATGTCTCATTAAAATCACTGATGTTGCCACTGCAACTAGCAAATTCCGAATTGACAGACACTGGTGAATCTGCAGCCTCAACTTCAAATTCACTGAAACTTCCAATAGATGAACTGGAATCTTGTTTTGTTGTCAATTCTATCGTGCTCTTCAACAACATCACCATGCAGCTGACTGAACAAGACTTTCCCTGCTCCAGACTTTCTCTTTGAAGGACAGATGTTGCAATGCTGGCACACTCCATCAAAGAACAGATTTCCTTGCGTCGTTCTTCGGGTCGAATGGAATGGCAAAGACGGTGACTATATATTAATTAGTAGTGCAGTGCACGCGTTGCATGTCTCACCTCACATTGTGCTTGCATGGCTACTTCTATTTGCAATTTATGTCTAGCTAGAGCTGGTCAATTTCACTATCTTCTTCAATTACATGAATTGTGGCTGCTAATGACAATTATTTAGAGTGGTAATGCGACCTGCATGTTGGTCATCTACTAACATCATAATTAATCAACTGAAGCACAACCAAATTTGGGACTTTAATTAAGATATGCTTTTTACCACAATTTTATGTGTTCAGTTGTCTAGCTGTCTGTTGGTATTTCATTCTCTTTGTCTATTTTCACACACACACACACACACACACACACACACACACACACACACACACACACACACACACACACACACACACACACACACACACACACACACACACACACACACACACACACGCTGTTATATTCATCATTGATCTGGCTTAGATTTAACTGGATGTTTTGTGTGCCCAGTGTTTAATTGGTTTCTATGTGTCTTCTTCCCAACTTGGTCTGTTCTATTAGTTGCATAGGTTTTTCTAGGTTTTGTTAATATCAGAGTTATTGTTCTTGATATCTAGCTGTGTTGATGGGCTAGCAATGTTTCTTATGTTTCCATATGTACAGATTCTAGCAGTGGGCCAGTTGCAAGAGAAGGCTTCCATTGGAGAATGAGGTAGGTGGAGAGTTAGTAATTGACTCATTCAGACATTGTGGCTAATTTTGGAATTTGTCACCAGACTAAAAAGGCAAGAAATCCAAGTTGTCTAGAGCAGAACTTGCAAAGGAGGAAGATGAAGACATTCAGTTTATGAAGCGTCTACAGGTTAATTCAATTGTGTTCAAAGCTGATCATTTGAATTTTATCACTTGTATGTTTTATAGAATAACTCTAATGATTTGGACAACGTAAGCAAATCAAATACTGGTTAGCTTATTGTGTGTCAATATTATTTATTCAAATATGCTTTTGATAGAAACCTTGTTGCAGCTACACAACAGAGAATTTGGCCACTGAGGTATGTAATATATATAATAGTTTCATATTTGGCTATTACTTGTACTCTCATTCTCATTGCCAGACTACACCTCTTGACCACAATTTAACGAGTGTAAGTTGATTTCATTTTTTGAAGTCATAATTAGTTAAATTAAATTACAGTTTGTGGATCTATTTACAGTCTGCTATCAGAGATGATCTTTGGCCATTGTGGGCTGAATTACAAGACCAGAAATCGACTTTGACAAAGCTTACTGAAAAAGTCACGGAGATCCACAGGCTTCCGTTTGATAGAAAGCAGGAAAAGGTTAGAACAACAATGGATAAAATACCAATTGTCAACACTAACCTAGGTTGTGTTTATGTGGCATTTGACTCATAATACGAAGCACTCTTTATATGACAGTCCAGCTGTACAGACACAACAACAGAGACAACAGCCACCGCCTCCACTTTTGCAGCAGCAGCAGCAGCAGCATCCGCGTGAAATGGTCACCACTACTGAGCCGTTGTCTGGTGGTGCATGCTATTCTATTGCTGATGCTTCTGGAGAACGTATGTGCATTGTAGAAAATTTGTAATACTGAATAGATGGTTAGTTTTGGGTATACTTTCTAGTAATAACAAAAGTACATACTCAAATATCTAATACTTGACAGACACCTAGTATAGTAAAATTGAGTTCTTACTGGAAAGTACTAGGTACTTGGCTAAATTTTTAGTTATCTACAGGATTATGTGTACAAGGTCGCGTTGAGGAAATGCCAATTACAAAGCTGTGGGTGTGGTGAGTTGGGACTAATGTCAGCGCAACAGAGTTGTAACCCTGTAGATAATTGGATGCTGCTCTGCCGTAGTAATTGCCCTTTGGGCAGATAAAATTACGTGCTATGCCGTCAAGTAACTTTTGGCATTCCTTATCAGCCATCATTTGAGATGCAGTCATCACCATAGCGCCATCACCATAGCGCCATCACCATAGCGCGGCGCCGCGCTATAGGGAAACCCCTGGAACATCAGCAAGTAATGGCGATACTTCAGAAACAATACATCTACAGACGGAGCTAGAAAAGGAATTGGAATCTATTGACATGGTGCAGCATACACCAATACCAGTAACAGAGCAACAGTTGCAGGAAATTCAACAGGCAACAGCACAGGATCCTGACATGGAACAATTGATTGACATTAGCGTGCAAGGATGGCCTGTGCAACTATGAATAAGTGGAAACAAGATTTTTGAGTAAGTGGAAAGGAGGTATGAATAAGTGCAACATCCGGTGTTCTATGGCGTGTAATCAGTGTCAAAATTACGCCGGTAGTACTACTATTTACTTAGGTCGGTCGCACACTCAATGAGGTCGGTTACTACGTCAATGAGGTCGGTCCTAAACGTCATGAGGTCGGTCCGAGACGTCATGAGGTCGGTCGCTAAGTCAATGCGGTCGGTCCTAGCTAGACGTCATGTGAGGTCGGTCGTAGACTTACTCAGTGAGGTCGGTCCTACACTCAATGAGGTCGGTCCTACACTCAATGAGGTCGGTCCTACACTCAATACGTGAGGTCGAGGAAAATATGTTTCATACGTACACACCCAACTAAAAGTCCAGCCTTTACCACGCACGTGCTCGAAGGTCACGTGATCTATCGTCGCTTGTTTCAGGACCACCGAAAGCAAGTCGAGGCTACACATCTGACTATGGCGTCGAATCGGCATGTGATTCAACATGCAAAGTTTGAATCGACAACGATGACATCTTGTCTAGGCATCAACGTCTGTCCCTGTAGCTAGAGATCTAGGGACCTCGAGAACATCTTGTTTACGTGGTTTACTCACGGTTGTAATCTCTAGCTAAAAACATTTAAAATTTGAAATTTGAACAAATCAAGCAAATGAATCTGCAAACGAACAATATTAATTAATTAATTAATAAACATCTACATAATTCACTGATGTCCCTTATACTTGCATTTGAACTAATTTTTTCTAACTACATTATAACTATTTAATAAATGATTGCGTTTTCCAAGCAGCAAAGCAACATGTAATTAATTAGACAATTAATTGCTATGTTTAGTATGACAGGAAGCTATTGACATACATGGAGACACCTCTGTGACCTCATATTCTCACATATCAACACGTCCCAGATGTTAATGAATTTTCAATTGTCGATTTTTTAAATTGTTCCTGACAATTTATATTCAATATTTAATTTTCAAATTTTTATTTTACTTAAGAAATTGATTAGATATATAATAAGCAGAACGTCAGCCCACTACACTGTGTCATACAGTATGATATCTGACCATTGCAAATGTACAGTTTAATTAACAATTTTCTATTGATTGTGGTAATTAATATTCTAGACTGTTTCAATAATTGCTATGAATAACTACATTTAATTAATACATTTATTTTGATCTAATAGCTGTGAAGAGACAATAATGTATCTATGGTTGGTTATATTCTAGTTATATTTCTATTGATTGTTTGCGTTGGGTAAGATATTTACTAAGTTTGAATTGAATTGAAGTTGTCTTCCCCCAATACTAGTCATTCAAATTTTAGAAATCTGTCAATAGGTGTTGACCTATTCGACCACCACTTTGGCAAATATGTAGTTTCAGAATTAAAACTTTGCACACAAACTTCTATTTACTGTATTAATATTTTGAGAAAGTTTTAATTATTGATATTAATGTCTACATATTACAATTATTTTGATTCAACTCTGGCTGTGGAGTAACAACGTACAGTAAGACTTGTATGTAGCTATAGTGTAATATAAAATGGTTGAATATTGTAAACACACATTCTTTACATTCTAATTATATTTTTATCGATGGTTTGAATTGGGTAAAATATCTACTAAGTTTGAATTCAATTGAAAGTTGTCTTCCCTCAATACAAGTCATTGGAATTTTTTGAAATCTTTTGTAGATGTTGACATATCTGACCACCACTTCGGCGAATATGTAGTTTCAGAAGTAAAACTTTGCATACAAACTTCTATTTACTGTACCAATATTTTGAAAGAGTTTTAATGATTGATATCAATATCAACATCTACCTTTAGTACAATTACTTTGATCCAACTGACCGTCAAATCAAGAAAGCAGGACAGCAAAATCTTGATGTAGCTATGTTATATGGTTGAGTATAGATTGATACACACACTTTCCATTCTACTTATATTTGTACCAATTAAGTTCACATGCAGCATGGTCTCTATGATTACAGATCTACTTCGATATCATTGAGAGTTTCAACAATTTACAAGTCTCCCCTTACAATTAAGTATTGATGCACACTTGCAACGTAATCTAATTACATAAAGTAGCTCAAGATATTCTAGCTTTTGCGCTAACTACAGGTCATGGCCAGTTTGTGATCACATCGTCTTGCATAGCTGCTTCAACAAGAACATAAGGACCAACATTTCTCAGTGGATGAACAACTGATGCTGTTAGTTCATGTTCAAACTTCTCATCCTTCCAGCTAGGTTCCAACAGACAGAAATATGTGCAATATTTCAGCATATGCATCATTGTCTCTTGTAAACTTGTATAATTGTTTCTCCTACATTGTGTGTCATACTTCAATGAAGAATATTGACCATTTCCTATACAACCAATCTTGTGAATGTGAGAACATCTATCTCAACAGAGATGCTGGCATCAAACAAACCCTTCAAATCATCTGGAACTCTATGTGACATCTTCCAGTCTCAATGATGTTTGCTTTCTAAAAAGACACAGGTGAAAGAGCAATTGTATCTTCTGAGAGAATTCAACATGTTACCACTGCAAATTACGTTCCTTAACTTAATTAAAGCCTAGACGTGTGTGTGTGTGTGTGTGTGTGTGTGTGTGTGTGTGTGTGTGTGTGTGTGTGTGTGTGTGTGTGTGTGTGTGTGTGTGTGTGTGTGTGTGTGTGTGTGTGTGTGTGTGTGTGTGTGTGTGTTACTTTCTCCGTTGTGTTAGCGCTGGTTCGATTCTTCTATCCGGGAGAGTCCGTTTTCCATGAGTACGAGCTTTGGTGAGCTGTGAACAAAGTGTTTAGAAACAAGCACAAGCGTAGATAGATCAAAGAGTAACCTTACTAGCTAGAGTACCACTATAGTTGATGAATAAATATAACTGTTAAAAGTAAATTACCGAGGAAACAGCGACGACTTCACTCCATACACTAATCTGCACAGCGACACCGCCTATTTCCCTTAGCACGCATGCGTAAATGGACAGCGAGCGGTCGTCTCTCGAGCGTGATCTCATGAGGCTCATGAGAAAAGATCAAGAGCTTCATGAGGCAAGATCAGGAGGCTCATGAGAAAATTCAGGGTCGAGGCTCATGAGAAAAGGTCAGATCTCATGATCTCGTACGCATGAACTACGGCTCATGAGCCATAATTCTCATGAGGATTGTCCCAATTTCCTCATGAGAAAGGGGCGTAGGACGCGCATCTAGATAGTTGCATGATTGCAGTGAACTACAACAGAAATAGCTCAGACTCCAGTAGAGGTCATTACTGCTGCATATATGTTACTAGAACGGGATCGAGTTATCTGCAGATTCTTCTTGTTCGAGATCGTGCACTCAAGTGATGACATTGACAAAGAGAATGACTCTGCATGATGTTGACAGCATGCAGGCTTATACAGGGAAATGCTACCTGGAAAACACACGTATTGGTATGTTCTATCTAGTGACTTCTGATATGTAAATCAGAACACAGGCATATGCATGTTTAATATAACAACTTTAATATCTATGTATAAAATCAACTGTCAACTTAGCATGTACCATCTATATCTATAGATAGGAAGCGAAAAGTGCTTAACAGCAACAATCAAACAAATGTTATACGCATGCACCTAACTGTCAAACAGTGACAATATTAACAAGTTTACACTTTTCCAAAGCCATTGTGTCCTCTAACAGCTTCAATGAAATGACTGGCAAATGCACTGAAGTCTTCATGAATGGTTGGGAGAGTTAGTGTTATGGAACATGTTGAGACTGTCGGGTAGATCCCAATTTGAGTAAATTGCATTACAGCTTTATTTGGGAACCCTAATAGTGGTATCTTGTCCGAACTCGTAAAAAACGCAAGTACATCACCCAAAGATATTTCAACTTGCACATCTATAAATAAGGATAGCCAGAGTTAGTCAACTTGAAGTGAATTCATTTTCAAACTAGAGTGCCTTCACACGCATCCAGCAATGATAAAAAGTGCATATATGCAGCTTTTTCTTTCTGCCACTCATTGCATCCTTTTTCCGAAAACACCTTCGTTTCGAACAAGTCTCGAACCGTATCTATTACAAAATAAATTATCACAATTTCTATAACAAGTACTAACAGTGATTGGGCTACCTGCAGTAAGAGGCTCTAATTCTCCTGCTATGAAACATTTCCGGAATGCCTGAGGATGCTTTTGAATGCAATCTCGTATTCCTCCCACTGTCATTCCTTCACACAATTTGTCTAGTTCTGTTTTAACTGACAGTATACAGTGATGTAAAGCCAGTGTTTTTACTGCTTCTTTTTTAGTGGCATCATTAATGTGAGTGATTGGCTTGGTGTACCCAGCATCTACTAGTTGTACGCCTATGCTGGGGTCACTCATGAGCCCCAATAGTTCTTCCCCACTGGCTTTGTCAATCTATAACCACAAAAATTCATGCATGTCACATTTGAAGGCATATTGTAGTAGACATGCATATAAGCTGCAACTTACTCTGAATGCCAGTTCTCTAACATCACTGTCAGGAATGTGGTGAATGGCTGGCTGAAGGTCGTGTAAGTCTACACCAGCTATGTAATTGTAGATGCATGGGGCCAAACATTGAACACCAGAACCCCCTTGTAGTAGAGACAGTCCCAAGAGCTGTCCAATTTTTTTGAAGTGACCAGACTACACAAAAATAAATTTCAAATTAAGTTAAGCTGCAAGTCAGTTTCTTTGCTTTAAGTTAAATTATGATGTCAAAACATCTGGCTAGGTCACAGTTTCGGTCCACCAAAGTTGTCAAGTGCCATTAATTAACTAATTAATTAAGATACGTACTTGTAGAGCATGGAGATTGTGAAGAGGTATTTTTGCATCAGGAAGATCATGAAAGAAATTACTGCCTTTGAAAAGTGACCATAAACTTAGGCGCCATAGTTCCCTCAGCAAGCCACCAGTGTTGTTACCTTCTTCACCCACAAATTCAACCTAGGCAATGGCACCATTTGTTGCTTATGTGCAGTTACATCAGAGTAGCAAAGTTACCAGGATTGGCTTTAGAGGATCAAATGATTTCCTGCACATTGCTTGTAAACAGTCGGTAAGAACAGACTCTCGTCGT
>CAXXBX010000127.1:0-28990 GCA_964274945.1 Dehalococcoidia bacterium
ATTGCAAGTACTGCGGCTTGCAACACGAGAGATTTGCCGTGAAATGCCTAGAGTTCGGAAAACGCTGTGGCATGTGTGGCAAGGAGAATAATTTTGCGAGAATGTGCAGAAGCAAGCCAATGAACAAATAAAGAGACAGAGTACACACAGCGCATGGTGAGGTAAACAAGTTGTTATGATAAGTGCATGTATGCTTACACTAACGGAGACACCAGAAAAGTAAACAGTGTAGGAGACAAGTACCCACAGGAGAATTATTGCAAACATGCTGGTACAAGGCAAACCCATACAGTTGCAAATCGACACAGGCATCTGCAACATTCCGAGAGAGAAAGATATGCCATCAGACTGCAAGTTTGAGAGTTGTCAGATAGAGATAACCGTGTTTAAGTCAAAGATGACAGTTCTTGGAAATTGCAAAGTGAATATCAAGAACCTCAAGAACAGAAAGAAGTTACAAACAAGCGCTAAATTCAGTGCTAGGATCACCTACTGTACAGCAAATGGAATTAGCCATAATTTAATATGATCAGATTCAAGCAATTGAAGATGAAAGAAACCTTCATTACAGAGAATGACACAGGACAGTTTGTATAGTCATGCACTACCATGTGTTCGATGCTGAGTTTGGAACACTGGGAGACTCACTTCACCTGGATATTGACAACAGTGTCAAACCAGTACAACAACCAGTGAGACGACTGCCGATTGCAATAAAACATAAACTAAAGCTTGAGCTGTAGACCGCTTGGGAAAGCTAAATGTAATACAGAGAACAGACAAACCGACAGACTGGATGTCAAGTTTGGTGATAGTACACAAGCCCAATGGAATGCTGAGAATATGTTTAAACCCGAAACCTCTAAACAAGGCACTTAAAAGAACGCAGTATCAAATTCTAACTTTGGATGACATACTACCGGAATTGTCAAATGCAAAAGTATTTAGTGTAGCTGACGTCAAGAATGGCTACTGGCACGTACCGCTTGATGAAGAATCACAGCCACTGACCACATTTGGCACGCCATTTGGTGCATATTCCTAAAAAGGGATGCCTTTTGGGTTAACGGTAGCTCCAGAGATTTTCCAGACGAGGTTACACGATGCTATTGCCGATCTACTGGAAACATTTGCAATTGCTGATGATATTTTCATCACGGGAGATGGAGATACATATGATGCTGCAATTATTGATCATGACCAGAAGACAGAAAGACTACTTCATCGATGCCAAGAACGAGCCAAATGTCTGAATCTAGCAAAATTACGATTGAGATTACAGAATGTATCTTACATGAGTCATCTATTGACAAATGAAGGTCTCAAACCTGACCCGAAGAAAATAGAAGCAATACAGAAATAAAAAGCCCAAATGATGTAGCGAGGGTAAAAAGAATCATTGGCATAGTGAACTATCTAGCCAAATTTTTGCCAAATCTAGTCGAAATGTGTGAGCTTCTCAGACAGCTCACCAAACAGAATGTACGGTGGTGTTGGTCAAGAAATCATGAAAGAGCCTTAGCAGATACTCTGTTCAGAGCATGGCATAAAGATAACGAGTCATTAACAGTGGATTCAGAAGAAGTGTGCAGTTTAGAAACAGCTAATGCAGCGACAAATTGCAACGAACAGAGTTGGATTAGACAAGAACAAAATGAAACAGGCGAAGTCCTACAGTCGAGGAGCTAAAGACTTGAAACAACTTTATTCAGAAGATACTGTAAGAATTCAACCAATTCACACTGTAAAACAATGAGCTAAAGCAACAGTAAAACGGCAAATACTACCAAAAGTCTATGAAGTGGAAACTGAAGATAGAAAAATGCTAATTTGGAACAAAAGGCATCTGATACAGACAAAAGAGACCAAAACAGTTAATGAACGACGACAACACAAAGAAATAATCAACAACAAGCCTACCAAGGAAGTCAAGACACGAAGAGGCAGAGTAGTAAAGGCGCCTAGATACTTATCTGACTATGACACTAATGTTTGTATTCATGAACAGATCAGTAGTCTAAAGACAGACAAGTTGCAGCTAAGGGTACTGTAGTGTTGTTGGGCAAGTTTGTTGTTGTTTTGAAGAAGGAAGGATGTGTAGGAATGTATAGTAGATATTAATATACGCTTTTACGATACACTCGGTCGCACGTACGTACCATCAGTGTTAAACAGATCAATTGCGCTCAGGTTTCGTGGATTTCCAACTCACTAGATGGTGAAATAATTATAATGACGAGCAGGGTTGCACCTGAAAAGAAAAAGAACTTATTCGCTAAAAATAATACAACGATCGTCACTGGTCGAAACAAGAGAAAAATAGGTATACACATACATCTACGCGATGATTCTATACTCCTTGTTCAGCAATTGTCCATTTCATTACGTCTATGTCAAGAAACAAGACCTATGAGTCTGATGTATACAGTCTAAGAAACGTCAAATACGATAACAAGTTTTTGACAATTGAAGATCATCTGACTCTTGTATAGCCGCATGCTATTACTCAACTATTAAATTTATTTTCTTTATTTTTGTTTATAATTTGTAATAACACGGTTCTGACAACCCGGATTATCCAAATATATATATAGATATATATATAAAGCAGAGGTGTCTGTCTGTGTGTCCGTCTATAAGTACGTTTCTCAAAAACGGCGACTCTGATCTCAGCCGAATTTGGCTCGCGCACGCCGAATTCATTCGCGTCGAAAGTGAGACTGTGGTCGTCTTCCTGACTTCTCCCACGACGACGCAATGGCACTCCGCTCGCGCGCGAATATCTCTGGAACGGCGCATCGCATCTCCACCGAATTTAGACTGCCCGTTCCCAACGTCGGACGGTACGCGCTGAGCGTGTCGCTTATTGCGGGCGACGCTGGGAAACGGAAGATATCTTTGCTGATATCCGGGTCTTGAAAAATACGCCCACAGTCGTTTGCCAGTCTACGACCGTCGAAGGGCTGCCGTGTTTAATGCACCTGTTTCCCGAAACACCAGCAACGTCCTCGAAGAGACGACGTTCAACGGAACAGTCGAAATGGCGAGAGTCGGCATTCGTTATATACGGGGAACGGATTATCCGGGTAACTATTGCATGTGACTTGCACGTTACGGGATTCACGTCGAAATTATAAATGCCAGGTTTGATACACCTGTTCTCCGAAACGGGACTGTCGAAATAGCTTTAATGGAATCAATAATACAATCAACGGGATTGTTTGAAACTGGACACGTGTCGAATAGATGCCAAGTTCGACACCCGTTCCTCGCAACGGCAGCCACGTCCAAGTCGAAATGGCTTCAACCAATCGCTAATCCAATCAACGGGATGTTTGGAAACGGCAATTGAACGGGATATAACTATGAATGAGAATTCTGTCTGCCTGCTGCTAAACTGCAAAAGCACTTACACCACGGCTAAGTAGTGACAGTAAACGGTTCTCTATACAAACTGTACGTGACCTGGCTACACTCCCTCTGCCTCTCCAACCATCAAACGCATTTTTAGATACTTTCTGCTATAATCTCTGCCTATAAAGGCAACCTGTCTGTCTGTCTGTCTGTCTGTCTTGTCTGTCCTGTCTGTCTGTCATTAATAGCAAACAGTGTCTGCGAATCAATAATTTGTGTGATTAAACTATTACCCGGGCGAAGCCGGGCATTGGAGCTCGTGCTATATATGTTAGGGTCACGGAAACAAATACTAATTACTTCAAGTTTTAGTCTGTACGTGATCAAGAAGACTACATCGGCGTCGACGACAAAGGCGAGATCATACGACCAAGTGAAGTCAAACCCTACCAATGTAGGTCAAACTTCTACAACAGTTACAATAAAGAGCGTTTTGCACCTGCCCGCGATTGCTAGATCGCTTAGATAGCCGGCTGCGTGAAAATTCTATAGCAAGTTATTAATGCGAAGTCCGAATGCGTGCATGCATGTGTGTGCAGTCTATTTACAGAATACTTGATTGGCGTATGCGTAGTAGCCTTTATTAATGTTGTGTGCACGAACGGCAGGCTTGCACAATATATTTAGCACCGATTTGCGCAATGCAGTGCAAAGAGTTGGCAGTCTGATCGAGATTGTTCAATGGCTCTTCGTATTTCATTTAGGTATTAGTTAAGAAATTATACTCAGGGTTTTATATGGAAAATTTCAGATTGGTAGGAAATTTTTAAAAATGGTACGTGTACTGTACGGCAACACTCACTCTTTGTATTGACATTAATTGGGTTTATTACCATGTCTTCCACTAGCAGACATCACAACTAAGACTCGGAATTGTCTGACAAAGGGAACTTGAAGCATCTCATTACGAATAGCAATCGAATATCCCGATTTAAATAGCCAATTTTAATGGCAATCGTTGATGTGTTTGCTACTATTAACATTAAAAGCCAAACCAGCTAGAGATAACTAAAGTTGTAAAGCGAAGTTACATGTATTCTACATATTCGATTATATATTTGATCAAAAATTAGTACTGTACAAGCCTATAGTCTAGAAGAATTGTATGTTTATTTGGGAACTAGAATTATACAACATCCGGGGATTTTTAATACTCACGTGACGTCTTTGTCTCGCACCTGGTTGGGCCAGAGCAAGTTCCTACAGCACGAATTCTTCGCGAACGCAGAGAGAACGTGAGTTACTTAAAACTTAAATGTGCGCACGCTACTAAATCCAACACGCAGAACATGGTTCGGAACTTCTTGCTAGTATACGGTGTACACGCTAGATTACAGTACAATGCACAAGTGTTGTAGGTGTGGCCCATGCATCCGCTCTAGTGAGATGCAAGAGACAATTTCGTGCTTATAGATATTTCTTTGGTTTGTTTCAGTTTCATTGTGTCTGCAACGTACAGTAGAGGTGTTTTAGGATTTAGTGGAGAATGATATTTTCTGCGCATGCGCACAACAAACAGTTTGCTTATACATGTACCCGTCTCTAGTCAGCTGTCTCCTTTCTAGAGACCTGACCTGTAGCACGCGTAATTGCTTGTTGATTTTGACTGTTACTAAAAGGAGAGAATTAGTGGCGTTGGGTATCAGGTTTTTGACACAAGATATCTGCACTCGCCAAATTTATATTAATTACTAATGAGGTTGATGTTGCAATAAATTAATATCAATGCATCTACTCACTTTAATATAAAATTTTATTATTGCGGCGTTCACATGCAACTCTACAAAGTTTTAATAATTAACTAATTTAACTAGCACCGCTTTGCGATAATATTAACTAATGTTTTACGTCGTGCAGATGAAGACTAATCTCCTTTCGTTTGCTATCATCATCATCATCATTACTCTCGTAACTACTGGAAAAGAATCTTATTATAACGTAAGGTGTTACTATGTTTGTGAACCCAACATTTATTAATAGAACGTCTAGTTTGTGGGCGGCGGGATTAACGGGATCGGGCCATGGTCGGACTACCTTCCAAAAACCTTTCGTCGTTCGTCCATCTAGCCTTGTCCCCAGACTCTCTCGCGCTAGTCTTGTCCGGTGCCCGTATGATAATTCCAGGCGCGAGAGAGTCTGAGATCATTCCGCCTACTTCCTGCCATATCTCCTTACTAAATGCTAGCTAAGTGTCACCCCAACGTCATCAAGTGTCCCGTAACTTCAAAATCAAATTAACGTTAGAACTAATCCAATAAACGTACCACACGGGATGCTATGACTATTGTTTGGTGTTTGTGACATATCCAGCACTTGCAGACAACTGAAGCATGTTGAAAAGGTAACTCTAGGGAGTGTTGGTGACGGGTGTCGTGATGACCTTCTACGTAGTTCACACGCGGCCATTAGCGTTTGCGCGCAGACTAAACTTCGAAGCAAAAAGCGCGCAATGACAAGGGAAGGGGTTGATCTTGACATGAAACTAAGGTGTGGAGAGTCAACTTGAAGCTTCCAGGGCCATTCTTTCGCGCAAATATGTATTTTTTCATACTTGAAGACTTCTCGAAAGGTAGACGGTAGTTTCATGTCAAGATTAACCCCTTCCCTTGTCATTGCGCGCTTTTTGCTACAAAATCTAGTCTGCGCGCAAACGCTAGTGGCCACACAGGAGATGCGCGTGTGAACTACGTAGAAGGTCATCACTCCGTCAATTTGTAGATCTCAGACTACAAGCCTACACGACACCCGTCACCACCACTCCATAGACTTACCTTTTCAACATGCTTCAGTTGTCTGCAAGTGCTGGATATACCACAAATACCAAACAATGGTCATAGCATCCCGTGTGGTACGTCTAGTATTGGATTAGTTCTAACGCTAATTTGATTTTGAATTTATGGGACACTTGATAACGTTGGGGGTGACACTTAGTGAGCATTTATAAGGAGATATGGCAGGAAGTATGCGGGATGATCCCAGACTCTCTCGCGCCTGGAATTGTCATACGAGCACTGGATAAGACTAGCGCGAGAGAGTCTGGGGACGAGACTACGTCCATCAGCGTCTAGACTTCCTGTCTAGGGTAAAGTAATTATAATTCTAGTACTCGATTCAATATATATTTACCACAGTCTATTGCGTATCACATATTCGAGTTGCTATTGCGCATGTTTAATTGCAATTGCAAATTTTAGTCAATGAAAACTGTTTAGCGTGCGCTAGTTGAGTACTATTTAACGCGCGCTACGTTACTTTATTGTCAGAATAATTATGAAGGGAGACTCGACAATGTGTTTGTTCTACTGTCTAATATTGTTAACAGGTCTGTCCAACATTGTCTCGTCTTCTCACCGTTCGTCCAGGAAAAACTATCTATGTTTACGGTCACGTACCTCGCGACTCCTGCAACTTTGATATCAATCTCTACAAAAGTCCAGCAGGAGACAACAGCGATGTCGCTCTCCACATTGGCGTTCGATTTGATGCACAGGCCGTTATTTTAAACTCTAGGGAAAACGGATGTTGGCGAAGGGTGATAACAGCAGACACGTTTCCGTTTGAGAGTGGGAATAAATTTCTGCTCACCATCACAACGACAAATAGAACTTACGACATCAAAGTGAACGGAACGCTTTTACATTCTTTTGTTCACCGGTTGCCGCTACAATGTGTGAAACGCTTTGGTATCAATCACGCTTTATGCATTGGAAACCTAACTGCGGCTGCGGATGTAAGCTACTGTACAGTTAGTAGAGAAGTGTTTGCATGTAGAGATTCGCGTGTGTACAATGTGTTTGTGTGCGTGTGTGTGTGTACTGTGTTTAGTCTGTCCGTCCGTCCGTCCGTTTGTCTGCCCGGTTTGTTTGTCTGCCCTGTTTGTTTGTGTGCCTGTCAGTCTGTCTGTCTGTCTGTTCGTCTGTCTGTCTGTCTGTAGGTCAAGTCTATTAGTTAATGAATTTGTTGTTTGCAAGGACTGATTTGTATTTTTAAAATCCTAGCATATATGTACAAGTAGAATCTGTATGAGAATAAATTATCTCTGTCTGTTTGTTTGGTTGTCTGTTTGTCTGTCTGTCTGCCTGTCTTTCTGTCTGTTTGTCTGTCTGTCTGTCTGTCGGTCTGTCTGTTTGTCTGTTCGTTTGTTTGTCTGTCTGCCTGTCTGCGTGTCTGTCCGTCCGTCCGTCCGTCTGTATATTTGTCTGTCCGTCTGTCTGTCTGTAGATAGTAGATATTTGAAAGTTTCCTGTACATACGTAGAGTTTTGATGATAATAAATGAATCTGTCTGTCTGTCTGTCTGTCTGTCTGTCTGTCTGTCTGTCTGTCTGTCTGTCGAGATTTTCATGCAGTACAAATGACAGTGGCATAATGTTTGACTGCAATGTTGTAGGCCAAGTCCATTAATGTGTTATAATTTGCTTAGTTATGAAGGACTGGTAGATATTTGAAAGTTTCCTGTACATACGTAGAGTTTTGATGATAATAAATGAATCTGTCTGTCTGTCTGTTTGTCTGTCTTTCCATCTGTCTGTCTCTGTCTGTCTGTCCGTTCGTCCGTCTGTATGTCTGTCTGTCCGTCTGTCTGTCTGTCTGTCTGTCTGTTTGTTTGTCTTTCTATCTGTCTGTCTGTCTGTCTGTCTGTCTGTTTGTTTGTCTTTCTATCTGTCTGTCTGTCTGTCTGTCTGTCAAAGGTATTTTATTCAATAGAACAAAGTACGTACAGATGGAGGCTAAATCCTCTACAACACAATGTCCTCATCAGTCCAATTAACTACACACGTGCTTGCTCCTTTACTAAAAAAAAGTAAAGGCCAAATGGCCTTGGAAAAACACAAATTAACTAGCATCATCTAAAAGTCTCTCCACTTTCCTGTAGATGACTCGAGCATTGGCTTTTTGTAGCTGAATGGACATGCGCTCCCTCCAATGTGTCTTGAATGAGGAGGCATTTGTTGTTCCATAGGCATCCGTTGATCTACTTGACAAATGCTGTAGGTACATTTCTGCTTGTTGTCCCCATCGACCAAAATGTTCCAAGACTAGTGGGACTGCTGTCACTGTTTCGTTACCAAGAAGTCGTTCTCTGCTATATTTTTCCGTTTTCTTCTGCTCTCTCCTGGATGCTGCAGCACCTTCCGTAGATGCTGATGCTGAAATTACTTCACTGCTCCAGGGATGTGCTAGCGAAATGTCTAAATCTGTGTTGGACCCTGATCCAACATCGAAAACTGTTATGTCAGGGCGGTTGTCAGATGTAATGTATCGATGACGTGGCTCTCTGTGATGGTGCATTTGTAAGCTGCGCAGACAGTCTGACCATACATTGGCAATACACTCATGGGTCCAGACTGGACCACCGCCCCACTTACATGTTAGGAGATGGTATCCACAACTGTCCAGAAAAGAACCACAGTCACACTGACGAATACAGCCATCGAAGGGCATGGCTAACCCCAATCTCAAGCAAGCCGCCAAACGAAAATCGCGGGAAACTAGTGCGAGCTTATTTGAGGTGGGCATAGCATTCAGCCAGGCTCCAGCGCCCTTGCCTTGAATCGATCTTAGCCTAGCAGCATCTCGCTGGGAGGGGGCCTTCTCGATCATTGCTGACGTCTTTTCTTTAGCGTGTTGCCGTGTCAGCCTCTGTTGTAGTTTAGTTGGAACTTGAATCATTTCAGTAATATCTGTCCCATCACTGCCAGCCTGCATCAGCGAAAATGCTATCGATTCCTCGACACCATTTGAGTTGACTAGAAGATCCAGTGCGGATTTGAGGTCTGGATAACGAATAGGCAGATGAACCAGAGTGTGAACCCAGGACGAAAGAAAAGCAAATCGAGAAGTGCTGAGGCATGGTGACATGCTGAAACCACCAAACCTGACCGGCAGTGTAGCTTGCATCCAGGAAGAGTCAGTGAGGTGACTATATCCCAATACGTGAGTGAAGGTCTCACGAGAAATCTTATCATGGACCTCGGCAGCTGCCTGAAGTCTGTCAGGGCAAACTAAACGTGCTAAATGGTTCATGCGAGGAACATGGCAGAATCGTAAAAGAAGCATTGCACTCTGTACCTCTCCCAACTTCATCAACTGCTCACACAACAGCCTTCCACTCTCAGCATATTGGCTAGAGGCTGCAGACACATACTCTCTCTTGCCTATTGGAGCCCCAAGAACTATAGTCCCATCGCTAACTACAGGTATGGCATCTAGATCAGATCTGCCTGACATCAGAGGTCCAGATGGGGAATAGATCTCACACTTGCTGGAAGAAATTTGAAGACCAATATTAGAGAATGCTGGTCTTAGATAATCCAGGGACGACAGAACATCATCTTTCTCCCCCACCAAAAAGATGTCATCTAGGTAGGCAAGAACTCTGACAGTAGGAAATGAACCCTTTAAATCTGACAGAACTGAATGTATACCGGTTGTCTGTCTGTCTGTCTGTCTGTCTGTCTGTCTGCTTGTCTGTCTGTCTGTCTGTCTGCCTGCCTCTCTGCATGTTTGTCTGTCCGTCCGTCCGTCTGCATGTTTGCCCGTCCGTCCGTTTGTCAGTCTGTCAGTCAATCTGTCTGTCTGCTTTTCTGTGTGTCTGTCTGTCTGTCCAATTATTTCTTTGCCACACTTTCTTTCTTTTGTTAATTTCCCTAAGTCAGAATGAGTCTGACTCAACAGTACATGTACATAACAGTTAAACAGATCAATTGCGCTCAGGTTTCGTGGATTTCCGACTCACTAGATGGTGTAAGAGTTACAATGACGAGCATGGTTGCACCTTATTCTAGAAACAACTTAGTCGCACAAAAAGGAATAAGGATCGTCACTGGTCCAAACACCACTAACAAAGGTAACACACACATATCTACGCGATTCTATTCCTAGTTCAACAATCGTCCATTTCATTATACGTATAGCTCGATTCATAATGACAAGAGTCCCGAACTACGACTATGATGTATACAGTCTAAGAAACATCAAGTACGACGACAAGTTTTTGACAATTAAAGACGATCATCTGTCTGTTGTAAGGCCGCAAGATAATTCAATTAATAAACGAATTTTTATGGTCTTCTTTGTTTTCTAATAACAGGATCTTGATAGTCCGGATGATAAGTTTAGAATCGCTAAAACATTTCATGGCTACTACATGTTTCAATCTGTAAGTGATCCAGAAAACTACATCGGCGTCGGCTACGAAGGAGAGATCATACCACCAAGCGAAGTCAAACCCCACCAACCTACGTCATATTTCTACAACAGTCGGCATGTTCCACCTGTCCACGATTGCTCGCGTGAATAGCCGGATACGCGCGAAACCTAGTGAATGATGCGAAGTGCGCATGTTTGTGTGTGTGTGTGTGTGTGTGTGTGTGTGTGTGTGTGTGTGTGTGTGTGTGTGTGTGTGTGTGTGTGTGTGTGTGTGTGTGTGGTGTATTGAATGCCTGCGCATGGGCGTAGATGTGTAGTCGCTTTGTGTGGATGTTGTGTGCACGAACTTTAGACTTGCTTGCACCGATGTGCACAATACAGTGCAGGGAATTGACAATCTAAAGAAAAAGATGCAGGGAATTGACAATCTAAATTGACAATCTAAAGATTCCATTCCCAATACAGTGCAGGGAATGGCATCGTAACTTTCCGTGTATTTAATTAAGAAACTAGACTGTACATGTACGCCTACCTAGACATACAATTGACGATTAGCCACAAAACTTCGCTCAATACCTACACACCGCGCCTATGGAGTCCCGTATCTAGTTTTGGATACCGTCTCGATTCGGACGCGAGATCCTGGTCCAACGCAATTGTCTAAGTATGAATTATAGGGGCCAACGTAGAGACGTTAGGTAACTATTTTTAATGCGTGACAATGAATGGATTTGGCTTGTTCTAGCGAGAACGAGACTCGACTAAAGCTCTGCCGCACCCTACTCTAGACCCGGACAAATACCTTTAGTTTTGGATGGCCTCTCGTGTAGAGCTACTAAAGTACAGACGCAAACCGAATATATTTGTTGCAGTAGTCTAACATCTCATCTTTCAAACAATCGTATGGACAACGTCGTCGTGTTTCGTGCTTAGCCGTGGTAGACGTCAGAGTAGAGTGAAGTCACGCCCTCTAGTTTCGGATGCCCGAAATACGCTAGATCGTCATTTTCCGAGCAAATTTAGACACTGTAAAGATTTTGAGCAGGGGCGTACGCAGAGGGGGTTCGAGGGGGTTCGGACGAACCCCCTCTAGGCGGTAGGTAATGGCGGAATTCGAATTAGGCAATGCCGCATGAGCGCAACTACACAGCACCATTACATATGGGGACAGCAGAAGACACAACGAGACTCCCGATTTTGGATACATTGAAATTATCTGTAAAAAATAATATAAATCTATAAAGTAGTACAGCACTTAACTTTTCGGCAACTTAGTTACGAACCCCCTCTAGAGAAATCCTGCGTACGCCCCTGATTTTGAGTATATAATTTCGACGTCTAGTGCTAAAATCAACTTTTAAGACATGTTTCTACGTATTTCTAGCCAATGTCTCATCACTCTCTGCAGCATAGAGATCGTACGGTGCCGTTTGAACATCTAGGGAACAAAATTTCTCTATATAGCAGTATCTTACTGGCTTGCTAGCAACACACCAGTAAAATGGGTTCGACTTGCACAATCACAGTAGGGTATTTCCTTTGTTATTGGATATATAGTTTCCTTTTCTCGTGAGATGGTAGGACTAATTTGTTCCACTTTTTATACGGCACTTCCTATAAACAAGCGTTCCTGACTGTAGTATGATGTCACTTGTTGTTATTAACTAACCCACGGTCAACTACCACGTGTAACGCACACGTATTCTTCCGTTGTGTTCTCTATCTAGTAGCGTTGTGCTCTAATTGTAATACGAGTCAGTAACGCCACATGGTGACAGGAGTATGGAGCCGCGATTCCCAGCCCCAGTTCCGTTTGACTTTGGCCACCCAGACGATTGGCCGAGGTAGCACAAAAGGTTTGGCCGTTACCGGAATGCAACAGGATTGAAGGACAAGTCCGACACCGTACAAGTCTCAACTCTCGTTTACTCCATGGAGGACAGAGCTGAAGACATTTTGACATCAATGTCGCTGTCGCAGGATGACACAGAGGATTACGACATTGTCATACAGAGGTTTGAACAACTCTTCATAAAAAGGAAAATGTAATTTATGAACGAGCTAGATTTAATCCGCGGCGTCAGGACGAGGGGAAACCTAGTCTCGCGTGGCCAGACGTTCGCGCCGTGGGGAGGAGCGAGAAGAACGTCTGGACACAGTGGCCGGGGTTTTGTTGGGGGCTGGTATGCATGACGTCATGATTAGCTGTTACCGCGCAAAATGACTAGTACAAGTAGTTACCATATATGAAAGCGTCCTTTTCATCCTACAATTTTCTATTGTGACCTGTAATTTAACTTGAGCGCAGACGGAGATCTGCTCCTCCGCAGCAGCAGGTAGTTGACCGGATGTCAGAATTACGAGGCTGATTGGATGGATTGCGTTCTTTGCAAAGCGACTACGAAACCTGCGACCCGCCGTTTAGTACACAGTTCTGGCAATGAACATCGTAAGGTGATCTTAGAAGAGTTTGTGGTCGAGTTTTACCCTGATTCGGTGAGCGTCATGCTCTCACCACACTCTTGCTCTGACGACCTTGCGCAAGAAATCTAGAGAAGTTGAAATCCCTACGAGATGAGCTCAATAGGAAGGAGGCAGAGTTGCGAGGGCAGGTCAACGCCGTTGGGAAATTGCATGGTCTAGATGTGATGAACCATCAGAACGTGCGCGCTTGATACCGATGTCAGCGTCTTCAGCTCGAGCTCGCTCTGCAGTAAAACGGTCTGCCAAAGAGTCTGGTATCAATCTTCTTGGCACTAAAAAACGCAGGTCGTGGTAATGTATGCACGCATGCACGCATGCGGAACCGACGTTGTTTAGAATCTCGAGCCGATAATGTCGCGCGCAAAAAAAAAATGAGACCCAATTTGGCAAATGGTGGATGAAGGCAGAGCTTCTGGTTTTGATATGGCGTTGCATTACGCTCTAGGCAAACTTAAGCTGTGTAATGTAGAGCTGAAGAAGCAGCAGCGTGTTGTCGTAGTACAGCACATCTACAACGGAAACGACGACTGTCTTCCTACAGGATACGGTAAATCGCTTTGCTATCAACTTAGACCGTTTATGGTTGACTGTAAGCTAGGGAAATGTGGTGAAGAAGATTGTGGATATGTCGTCAGTATGGTCAGTTATGTGACGAGATGATTTGCCACAGAATAGTCGTCGGATGGCTATCACCAAAGCTCGGCAAAGCGAAGCAGTCAAAGAAACAACAACACGCGATACGCAGTCAATTCCAGGAAGTCACGGAAGACGTGTCATCGATACGTTTGAAGAAGTCGACAAAGAAGCAGGCGCCTAGGACGCAACAATTGAGACCGCGTGACACAAAGATGCTAGGGAAGCTGCAAACACGGACGGAAGTCTGTGGTAGATGTGGCCAATCACCCACCCATAGCAAGAGCAAATGCCCAGCCTTGGAAGCAAAGTGCTTCAAGTGCGGAAATACAAGACACTTTGGAGCAGCATGTCGAAGCAAGAGCGTGAGTACTGTCCGCAAGATGGGTGAAGAAGAGATAGATACGGAAGAGGAAGATGTTCTGTTCCTGGGCAGCTTAGAATACCAGGGCAGCCAGCCTTGGATGATTGATATCAAAATTGATGGCATACCTACCAGGTTCAAAATAGACACGGGAGCAGATGTGACTGTACTACCTTATAACTTCTTCAAGCAGCACTTGGCCCGACCTCTAAAGGCAACAAAGAAGGTTTTACGAGGCCCTAACCAGAGCCATTTGGAAACAGTTGAAGAATTCTCATGCAAGAAAAGAAAGGAGACAAGTTCGTTTAAGAGCCTTTGTATTTGGTTTTAAAAAAACCTAACGAATGCTTTCCTTGGGAGGCCAGCAATTGAACATTTGGGTATCGTTGTGCGTGTAGAAGGGGTAATGGAAGAGATCAAATTTCCAAAACCCCTAAATTTTATTAATTAATAAAGGAGCCGCGCTGGCCCACCCTCGCATCTCACACACCTCACCTTATCAAAGGTGAGTTTGCAGTAAAAATACAGAGTAAACTACTTGGCTTATACATATAGATTAAGCTCATTACAAAAGTCGTGATGTGTGCGTTACAAAGTCTTTTTCGGTCATAGTAGAACGAAGCTAGGTTGAAGTGCAGAAAAAGATCTCTCAGTATGCAGTGGCCGTTGTACCTGGTATTGTGAAATACAGTTGCAAGAGTACGTCAACCTCGAAGAACATAGGAACGGCAAGTAGCATCTCAGTGGCGTAGGAATATCATCCAGGTTGGGGGCCAAACCTCAAATTATGGCGCAAGTAGCCTCGTGTACCCAGGACGTCTGGCGCAAGTGTAGTTTTACACTGTCGTTTAGTGGAGCTCCTCGTTTTTTTCCACTTGTAGCTCGTTTTTACGATACTCTTTTTATATATAATGACTATAGTTGCTGACCATGGCCGTGGCCCAGTGGCCTCCGTGGTTCCTAGAGCAGTATAGACCGACTCAGGTAACACGTAGTTGTCTTTGAAGTCTTATTACATCAAAGTCATTTGAATATGTTTCAACTAGTGTATTGCGTATTGCAACATCTCATTCCACTGGATGGTTGCAGGCCGTAATCAGCAGTTTAAAATCAGGCCGTATTCGCGAGATGTACACAACAGATCAGTCGTGTTCGTTATCAGGGGCGTATACAAATTGGCAAAGGTGCTGGAGCACAGTCATCAGAATCGAGACCCATAGCAGCCGTTTCTGATGTTGCCCCAAGGGGTAAAATCTAAGTGGGCATAGTACCATTGACCCCATGATTCTTACGGCTATGCCTTAGCACCGGCGTAGGAAGCGGGGACTGACGGGGTGGGGGCTGAAGCCGGCTCACTCAGTGTAAGAATTGAAATTTTCTGTGTTAATGTCTTTTGCAAATCTGCATGTTTACAGTCTGGCAAGCGAGGTAGTTTTTGCTTACTCATGATGACATCTGCGGTACAACCCCCCCCCCCGCTCGTGAACATCTTCCTACTCCACTGCAAGTTAGATATAGCACATCACCCCCCTAGAGAGCAAATGTATAGAGGCGGCGTTAAATCTTGACGCTCTGCGTAGTCACTATAGGCACTTGTTTTGGCATAAACGGCACCATACACTAGCTCATTAGCCCGTTCTTCACCCGGGAAAGGTTAATAACACAAATTCCCATTTACAATTCAGTTATTGAGCGGAGAAAACACAAACTCCTGAATAATTTATTTCTGGTGCAGTTTCATCTAATTAGCTAAAGACCCGGATATAATCAACACACAAACACACAAACACACACAAACACACACACACACACACACACACACACAAACACACAAACACACACACACACACACACACACACACACACACACAAACACACACGCACACACGCGCACACACACACACACACACACAGACACACACACACACACACACACACACACACACACACACACACACACACACACACACACACACACACACACACACACACACACAGCTCTCCTTTATGTAGCTTGTGCAGAAGCAGAACTGTAACTTTTTATGATAAGATGAAAGCAACAAATTGGGAAACGTGAGCGTAAGCGTGTAATCCTGAAAGGTGGCTAAGCGTGTAAAATAACACCACATCCAGGTTAATTAATTGAATTAAAATCATGAGCCTACATATTTATATATAGAGTCATGAGAATGGTCGTGTAGTTTGGCGTTACTACGGCCGGTACGCGCATGCCCTGTGTATACCCGTGTCTCCTTGTATAGCTAATGTGATTGTGGTAAGAAGATAGCCAGACTGATTGCCACTGTAATAACAACAAATGGCCCGGTAGTTTTGGCGTGATTGATGTTACAGACAGACAGACAGATCAGACTTTGTTATTCATCTAAATATAGATCACACGCAGTACATTAATTAATTAATTAAATGGACCAATGACGCCACAAACACGTCAAGTTGTGTTTGAATTATGATTGTAATAAACAATACCGAGAACGCAATACAAGAACACAATTACAACACCATAGCGCTACACGTGCATGATCTAAAGTCATGAACACACTACCGCGCACATGCGCAATGCTATAACATACGTCATAAGCGTCATACCACGTTGCGCCCCACCACTTATTAATCTGGACTCACCTCAACTGCAGCCACCGGAGGTACATCCAACCTACAACGAGAGATGATAAGCGAGGAAATAAGGAATCTACCAACATTTGATATACTTTTTGGGATTGCGTTCGGGGTTGTAATAAAATTGGGATTTGGCGCTGCGGCCGACGGTGCTTGGTGTTGTGTTGCAATCGTTCCATCTGGATTGACGCCAATGTAATGACCGGAATACTTTAACGACTCGAAGGTGTAGTAACCATCACCTGTTTCGTAAACTTCAAAGTAACTGAATTGGCTTTTCTTTTCCTGTAAAATGTTGTGCAGTGAACACTGGGTTACTTATTGTGAACTCTGTTGGCTATGATCTGTGATCTTACAGCCACAAGGCGATCGTTTCTTATTGCCAGATATTTGTCACGAAATTTCATGTTTTGAAGAGACACGACTCTTCCTTCTGGGTGTAGTATAAATTGGGCTAATAAATTCGATAAAGTTAATTAAGGCAGCAAAGCTTGTCGACATGTTCCACACGCACACACAGACACACACACACACACACACACACACACACACACACACACACACACACACACACACACACACACACACACACCTTTTTCGCCATCACCTCTAGTAGCCACAGTTTCTCCATCTTTCATCAGTTTCAAATTGTCATTGGTGACTTTGTTTGTAATGTACACAACCTGACGGGTATACATACATATATCTATACAGGGAGTGCTTCTATTTGGCCATAACTATTACTTGTTTCTTTACATTCTAGTATATACTATATCGAGCATATTTATTCTAGTTTCTAATGTTTCCTGACTAGCAGACTCAACAGTCATCAGGAAGCCAAGTGCCAGTACATATTTTTGGCCATGGAAACTACAATAATGACATCTGCTTACGTAAATTCGCTAAATAATTGAATGAACATCACTAATGTGCATACTTACAGTATCTCCTCACAATACGTACTGAGGTATTGCAAGTTTGTGTAAGCGTCAGCTGTACTTAAATGCATGACGGCACTTTACACCGACAAATATGCGTCTTGTAGAAATTGCACTTTTAATGTACGTCATGCAGCTCTACCATTTACAACGTCAACTATAGAGTATAAACACTTGCAAAGTCGAGACTTCTTGTTTTTAAACGAAGTAGAAATGTTCATTTAACATGTCACAAATTTCTAGATAGCAATACCCCAGAAATGCTTGCTGCAGTGGTCACAGAAGCAATGATGACGGCAGTAAGTAGAACAAAGATATTCTTCATCTACAAAAAGCAATACAACAAATACAACAAGCAAAAAGCCAACTCTAAGTCATTGTAATAGTAACAGCAAAAGCTTCAAATCAATTTAGCTCTTTTCGCGGCTTGGGCTAGATATATCGGGCATAAATTCTGTCTATTGTCTAATCAATTCATTAATTGCCGGATTATATTATGAGTCAACGTAATTCACTCTTGATAAGTTGTCCTACTCCTTTTGATATTGAAATGCTTGCTCATGTGTCTGCTCATCGGTTGAGAAGACGAATAACTTATGTATACAGTTGCGATAAACCAAACCGACATCCTCCCTCGTCGACCTCGAACACGTGTGTGTGTGTGTGTGTGTGTGTGTGTGTGTGTGTGTGTGCGTGTGTGTGTGTGTGCATGTGTGAAGAGACAGAGTTTTAGCGGTTGTCTGCAAGTGTGTGCTGCGAGGTATCGGTATGTATAGTATGCTTTTTTGCAAATCTTTCGCACAGGAACGCCAACAAGAAATAGGTGGTCGAGTGCTTTCCGGAAGTAAGAGGGTGGAACTATAGCTAATGTAACTTGATGCTTCCTACAATTGTAATCGCATGACTATATATATATATATATATATATATATATATATATATATATATATATATATATATTATGTACGCGGAAGTTGCGTCATGTCCGGAGACGGAAAGTACATCGTCCGTACACATGCACGCTGTGCGGCGGGATCAGAGTTGCCAACTCACACGCAACTTGCGTGCAAGTTCCTTCAGGTCACACGCTCACACGCAAAGAACCCAGATCTCACGCAACTTTTAGATTGCTGGGACCAGACATGTTTATGTACCGTAGATTACGTAAATCTTACTCTGTAGAAGAAGGTTTACCACAGCTTTTGACCCGTTTAGACTAGACACAATTGACTGAATCACTAGACACCATTGGCTGAAGAAAGCGCGCAAAGTACACAGTTCAAAAAGTTTGAAGAAAACAAGTCACTTACGACAGTAAAGAGTTTATTAATTTACGAAGCTGTTTCGAACAAAACTGATTTGCTGTCCATCGAGTGCATTCAGCACTAGGTAGCTAATCTACCCGTGCGACGTCTAGATCTAGCTGAATGAAATATTGATCAAGGTTAGACTCATAGTACTTCACACATTAATTATCTAGAGAGTGATCAGTTTTGTGGCAGCTTTCGACAGTTGTGAGCTGTATACGTGAGTGAGTATTATCTAGATAGGTGTGCTTATTACTTCACACATGGACCGCAATGAAATCTCATTGTCGAGCCTGTGTAACTATTACTAAAAGGAAACGAGACGCCACCGCAAGGCAACACGTATCTTCCAAATTTTCCTCAGTATCCTAGTGTACCTAGATAGGCACATGCCTTCGCATGCGTAAAGTATATGCAACAGTCGTGTTTGGCTTTTTGCCGCTTTGACTATGTAAATGCTGCCCGAATCAATGCGTCTGCAAGTTACTACGGTATCTAGCAGCAGGTCTCTTTTACTAAATACAGCTAGTGTATAGAACAACGTATTCTAGACGTTATTTTAAAATTTCACTCTGCAGCTGTATAGTACGTGGTCGCTCGCACAGGTGGGAATGTAATGAGCACCCATTATTATTTTTACTCTGAGATAGCAAACTTGAATCATATACTGACTGTCCATTGGTCAGCTCCTTGATGCAATAATTACTAAACAGGAAATTACTAGGGTATCTATCCAACAAGAACGGCACCGACGAGAGCTTCAAAATGATGTTAGTATCACGTTGCTGCGGCTTTCATAACGGGAGTTGTTGCAATATTTCTAGGGTTGAAGTTAGCTGGGACGGACTGCGCTAAGCGCCATTTTGTCCCGTCCCGTACGCGAAAGTTACGTAATGTTACGTAGTGCGGCGAAACGGATGGATGGATCGACTCGCCGCCGCTGTCGGACGGGTGCGATTTGCTCGCACCTGTGCTCGCGTTTGACTCGCCGGGGGCCCCTCTCGGGGACTCGACTCGGGTGGGGTTTGTTCCGTTCCGGAAGTTGCAATTGCGTCATCCTATAGATGGGAAGTAGACTCGGCGCGGGGCGGGTTCGATTTCCACTGCCCACAGCGCGCGCTCGGATTTGCCGGGTGGAGGCTAGTCTGTATATGATTGCGCTAGCGGCCATTTTATCTCGTCGCGTCCGTACGCGGAATTGCGTCATGCTATAGACATGCAGGAAGTAGATTGTCCGTACGTACGCATGCACGCATGATGGACGGATATGTGCGTCGAGCTCAGACTTGCCGGGTGGAGGCTAGTTGTTCTGATTGCATGGTCAACTGCAACAACATGCACAACAGTTATAAATCTCGACAGTCAAAGAGCGGACGTGCCGGCAAACAATTATATATATATATATATATATATATATATATAACACCCAAATTCTTTACAACTTTGATTGTTTCAATAATACGCTTCAAAGGCTCGTAAGTAGATTTCTAAAGTATTTTATAGATATGGAAATGAGATCATATAAAAGAAAGCAAAGCCAAGCCAAGTGTTTCCTTAGAAAGGAAACGACTTAGTAGACTAATGAGCTGTAAGGATTGGACCTCGATCGCCGTGAGTCTGAAATGTCTCACGTACATCTCCGTCTAGGGGATTGGTGACTTAAGAATAGCCCGACTCGAGATCGTACACAAAGATCAAAGGAGCTCTTCAAGAACGTTGATGCGGTAGCGTGGTTATATACTGACAAACTAGCTAGGGTGTATACGTTGGCTCATTTTCTGGTTCTGTCTACACGTAGACAATAGGCATCGTGATCATTAGACTTCTAAAACCTACAATTACCTCACTCTTGAAGATGGCTGTTGCAGACGACCACTTTCTGAAGTTACTCAGATCCCACGTGACTATAGCGGCACCAGAGAAACACAACCTATGCTACGGTCCCGGATCCTCACTCGTTCTCTCCCAAATAGCAAAGTTGCGATCTGACCCAACTGCTACAACTAAAAATTTGTAGACCACCTCACATCAGCATCCGTAGTCAGCCTAGCTAGTGTACCGTAGAGCCTAGTTTTCTCTCGGTCACGCAGTATTGTTCCAACCGTCTTCCCATGATGGTTGACTGTTGGAACTAATCACTGTGAATTCGAAGTAGTACCGTAGGGAGTTGCTGTGAGCATTCGTCGCGTTTTCACAGTATTCTCACTGTGAAGTCACGACGAGATCGCTTCGAGATCACAGTGAGTTGTGTATAATAATCGATATCACAGTCAGTTGACTAGATTGCATACATATACAGACGTCTATAATGCTTGTATATTTGCCTACGCTAATAAGCTAGGCACACCACTAACAACCATACACATTCCAGTTAGCTTTCTTGTACAAGTCACAGACATTGTCAGTAATGGCGGCCTTCGCTATTTTTCGTCGCCTCCGGTCTTCGTCAAACTCGACTGTCACAGCAAGAACATCTCGATCGTCGTGTAGACATACAATGTACACGCAAAGAGATCAAACCATGCACGCGCACGTTTGCAGTTCAAGAGCAGCTAGGCCACGTGCACCTCTAGTAAAGGATGAAATACCTTAGTACATTTCGCAATGGCTCTGGCCTTGGTTATTTTGCGACGCTTCTGGTCTTCGTCAAACTCGACTGTTATCGCTGGAACATGGCTATCGTCATTTAGTCCTATATAGACACGCAAAAAGATCAAACCATGCACGCATGCACTCGCACGTACATGGATTTGCAGTTCACGATCAGCCCACAGGGACTGACTTACCTTCGTACATTTCTCTATCCACCTCATAGCCAGCAAAATGCAGAATTGCGGTTCCCCTTTCTACCGTCTTTCTGAAAACAACGGCGGCGGTCAGGGGCGTAGCTTGACCTCTATAAATAGGGGGGCTAAACTTCAGGATGCTACTGGACACGCCCATTTTAGACACTCCCACTTTTTATGGGCTTCTCATTGACTGATATGGTAGAATCAGTGGTAGATCAAAACTGGAAAGAGAGTAGTGTATATATATATCTATCTATATATCTATATATATATATATATCTATCTATCTATCTATCTATATATATATATATATATATATATATATATATATATATATATACAACTTAGGTCCTTACACGTATTTGCAGTCCACAATTTTTATGAGCATGCCTACAGTGATGGGGGGCTATAGCCCTGTCTATAGCCTATGCCTCCTGCGGCGCGCTAAGAATCGCATGTGCTGATCAGGATCTGACGCTACTCCAAGTCCTCTTCTTATTCGTCAGCGTAACATTCCATAGTAGAGCTGACAAAATGTAACACTACATGTACATCTTGAAAACAATCTATTCAAAGTACCGTTCATCTAATAGTGCAATTGCCAAGACTCCAGAACACGCAACGTATAGATTTGTAGGATCAATTTGGTAACATCTAGACTACCGTACGACTTCCGTAGATCTAACGTTCTGCCCAATATGATCTGGCTATGAGATCTGAAGTAGGATAGCTTCTGCCGCACTTTGCATCGCTACAATTGAATTGCCTAGACATGCAGCCGTATAAAGAGAGTGAATCACTCACACTTGGTGACTAGAGCTCGATCGACACAGTAGATTGCTCTCTGTGATTCGCCAGAAGTCGCAGTGACTCACCGTGTGTCGCCTTGACTCACCGTCTGTACCCGTGGCTCACCGTGAGTAGCCATATATGACTCACCAAAATTCTCAGTGACTCAAGTTACACCCAATAACTCGCAGTGCTTCACTGCGAGACTTTGTCATGGGTTGTTACAGCAATTACTATAGTTATCGTCCCGTTTGTAACCCGGACAGCCAGATTACTAGCCAGACGTCCAGTTAGTTAAATAAATGAGGAATCCGGGCAGTGCTGTGTCTTGGAGCGAAAAGGGTGAGCCAGGTGAACAGGTCTCAGTACGACTCTGTCATTGTTCAAACAGAAAAGTTACAAAAGCTAAGACAGAAGAGTTGCAGTCAAAGTCAATTCTGTGCATGTTACTAGCGCATGCGCAGTGGCGTACCACAGCGTGTTGGGTGGGGTTCACATTTGCAGATCTGCAACGTCATTAATGACGTCACTACACACATAATTAACGATTACGTCATCTTATATGTATAGGCTCGTTTTAAACAAATTACAAGAGATTCGAAATTAACGAGTCTAATTAATCTCGCAAATTGTTATAGTGTCCCGGATAATGATATGGTACTTGTACTTTGACCGCCTAAAGTACTGAAAGGTATAGATTTAATGTTCAAAAGGCTATTAATTAAAGCAGAAAGGCTTTGCTAGTCGACTGTCCCGCACATGCTGCCAGATTCTTGATTTAACTGTATGTACTCGTATAATACATAGGTGTGATTGTGTGGCCAGTGGGTATGTAGACAAATAGAACTTCTTAGATCCCACTGTCATTATAGCATCCGGCCCGTCTAGATCCCACTGCAACCACTGTTACCACATGCACGATACTTAGGAAAACATTGATCCAGTAGCGCTAGCGTGTAGAGACACCCGAGCAATTCTTAACCGTATTACAAGTTCATGTCGGTTTGGAGGGAGGCCTGTGCCCCCAGGTCCCCTCATAGCTACGCCACTGCATGGGTAAGGTGCCGAAGCACAGTCACCAGAATCGAGACCCATAGCAGCCGTTTCTGCTGTTGCCCCCAAGGGAAAAAATCTATGGGGACATAGTGTACTACCCCATTGCCCCATGCTTCCTATCACATCACATCCCTCTAAGAACAAATGTATCTACGAAATCTTGACGCTCCGCGACCTGTAAAAGTAGAACAAATGTCATTCAGTTAATTTTAGTATAAGACTGTGCATCTACATTATCATTGACATTTCTGTTATGTTGGTAGTATACATGCTCTTGATAGGTCATTAGCGTAATGTCCATGAATGTCAATGTGGGTAAAATGTCAATGAGAATACAAGTGTATCATAATCAGGGGAGGATACAGGATGGGGAACCTGGGGCACGTGCCCCCAGGCAGTGCAATACTAGACTGAAGTTAGACCTTTCAAGTTGACTCTTTACATAGCTGAATGCAATTGCTCTACTTCAGTGGTAAAAGGACCTTAATTAGGTGTGCGTGCGTGCGTGTGTGTGTGTGTGTGTGTGTGTGTGTGTGTGTGTGTGTGTGTGTGTGTGTGTGTGTGTGTGTGTGTGTGTGTGTGTACTGAATGTCATGTTCTTGTCTGTGAGCAACCAACCGGGAGAGCTGACTCAGTGAGTGAGAGGTGAGAGGTGAGGACCTACCTAGGTGAGTGCAGCCACCGTATCACATAGTCTGGTCTGCAAAGAATCATCCGGGACAAATAAATAACTATCCAGGTGCCCCTCGGCAAAGGTGCCCCTGTATTCGCCTCTGATAATAAGTTGTGGTCACGCGACATCCACATTACCATTGACATATCTCGGTTACAGTACACGTATACGCTTAGTTCATTAGCGTAACGTGAATGTCAATAATTACAAGAATGCAAGTGTGGGACATTACATCCTCAGGCTATGTCACCGAGCATTACCATCATGCTGTTCCACGTATAGAGCAAGAGCTTTTTGAAATCTGGGCGGACGTACAGTGTACTAGTTTTGGTAGTAAGTTATGTACGGATGTATTTCAATGCTCTAATTTTCTTGATAGAATGTTGACATCTCCTGCGTCATGCCCTTGACATCCGGGATCCGAACCTTCCGGTAACAGATCTCCAGACTGTTACATCAATTTCAACCTACTGATTTTACAAAGCCTTACGGACACATTCGTACATCGCAATTGTGTAATACAATTTACATGCAAGCTTGCGTCTATTTGTCTAGACACAAAATGCAAACCATTTGGCCCAGAAGTACGACGCAGCGGAAAGGGGTCTGGCTACGCGAGCCTACTGAAAGACATGATGAATTCGATAAAAGGCAAAAATAGACTAAGTATACAAATAATAAGTAAGTAGCTAATAAGGCAACAATCAAGTTCTTACTTTCTAAATAAATCACTCTCATAAAGACTCAGATTTATCCACTGAAACAGTTTTAGTCTTTTAATGAAATAATCAGCTCTCAACTGTTGCTGAGAGAATGTTGTCTTGAGTGTTCAATTACTACTACTACTACTATTACGACTATGTATTGCTGCTACTTGCATTGTTTGTTCAGTTGTGTGGCAATTGTAAGACCACAGCATTATTAAACCGGCAAAACATTCTTGATGCTCTCTCTAGAAATTTCTATTATCATAGAATCTATCATATAACAAACAGCTGACTGTTATCATTATACTGTTATCATTATACTACAAACGTAAGGACAACCCTACAAATACATCATTCTTACCCATAATTCATACCTAAAAGTCATATCATACTCTATATAACTACCTACTACCCCTTTGCCCTTGACACCGTCGTCCACAACATTAACAAACACCCCTAATAGTGCCAATAAATTAGTTAAAATATATACCTACCGTTACGTGTATCGACTTTCAAATGTACGTGTCATTCTCTTCCTTGACAGGTGGGACGAATCGAGTCGCATTTAGGTCGTTCATCTCGTAACTCTGACCGCTCTCTGTAACGGCAGACCGTCGCAGAGGAACGACAGCGTCGCCATTTAACTGTTGCCCTGATCGGAACATGGCCTGCACTTCGGGTACGATGTCCACAAACGTCGGTCTCTCCTCCGGTTCTTGTTGCCAGCACCGCTTCATCAGACGACCCAAACCTTCCGTCGTTCCGGGCGGTATCGGCGGTCTTGTGCCTGACAACACAGCGTCTTCGACGTCAGCGTCGAATGCGTAATCATTTCCGGAGAAAGGCGTCTTTCGTGTCACAATCTCCCACACAACGATTGCAAAACTGTAAGAAAACGAGACGATCAAATCAGTTGTGGGAAAACTGAGAACGGCCACCCAGTGGCGTACGCAGGGTTATATACTCACAGGGGTATTGCTGAAGGAAGCTTGTGTGCGTAATTTTTTAATGACGTCGTCAATTGTTTCATGATATACACATGTACTAATGATGTCATTCAAATAACTTGCAATGATTTAAAACAGGGGAACAATGCGGATTAAAACATCAACACCTAGACGTCTCACTATTTGATAGGCTATATAGTTAATTAGCCATTAGCTGTAAAACTTCAAGGTCAAACGACGAGGATTCCTCTTGACAAACAAGTCAACCACACCAGCCACGATCTTGTCCGGAGTCTGCCAATCCGCGATGTACAAACAATAACGCCAGTGGTGTCATCCTGACACTGGCCATTGTTGGACGCAAATGGGTTTGAGCAGCTTTAGCTGGGTAAAGCTACGCTCACAGCCATTTGTAGTGACAAGTAAAGCCCGGTTCACAGTACGACGCTAGCACGAGCGTCCTGGATGCTGACGATGAGCGAGCGTCACACTGTGAACATGTCAGCGTCCGCGACGCTCGCACGACGCTCGCGTAGCGTCAACGACGCTGGAATAGAGAAAAGTTCTAATCGAGAATCATGTCCTAGCCGGAAGTGACCCAGCATCCGATGACATCACGTGCTCATTTTCTACCGATCGAAAGTCAATCAGAGCAACTGAACGTATCAGGGATATTCTATTCATTCACATGGCATCAATGGAAGTTGTCATTGAATGTGTGCGTGGTTTTCCGCGCGTTTGGCAAGTCCAGTCAAAGGACTACAAGGACCTTAGTATGAAAGAAAACGCTTGACACTACGGCGCAGCAGCAACAAGCAAAACGTCGTCGTCCATGTCTGTCGCAAGTACATTGTACACACCTGGTTACTTTGCAACGCCAGACCACTGTCGTAGTGTGTTGTTTGTGCGATCAGACGCAATACTGTGTGAATGGTACAGCGCCAGCGTCTTCGCTGACGCTCGTGTGAGCGTCCTTGTCAGCGTCCAGGACGCTCGCAGAACGCTGTGCCAGCGTCGTACTGTGAACCGGGCTTAAGATGCACAGAATCTGAAGGAGTTTCATCATGTTTGGATAGCTCTTGAGACAACTTCCAAGAGTACTGATCAGACATAGACTTATAGAAATATATGGGATGCAATGTGCTCGCGAAGAACCACTAAAACGGTGGTTAATTACGATGTAAAACACGTAAAGACAAGCTCAAGGAGCATAGAACTGCGCGCGGCTGTCAAGTATAGGAATCGATATTTTCCGTTTTTACGAGTTTAATGTCCCAAATCAAATTTCCTGGAGGCATCATGCATATATGCCTCGAGACAATGCACGAGTCCTAGCCTAAGGGTATTGCTAGCAATAGAGAAAACACCTGCGTACGCCATTGCCACCGCGTGTATATGCATACCTGTAAATGTCGGTTGCCGTTCCGTATGTTTCTTGCTTCCACAACTCGGGAGAACGCCAGCGACACGTTCCAATAAATCTTCGTGTAAGGTGACTTCTGCTGTCGAGGAGGCGCGTCAGTTCGACTGTTCCCAAGCCGCTCGTTCGCCAGAATCTTTCTTCCGACGGGACGGTGTTGGCATGCGGTATCAAACGAGCGGAGCCAAAGTCGGACACCTTGACGCGTCGTTTCGCGCTCAGCAAGAGATTAGCGCTCTTCAGATCACGGTGAATGCGAGGCGGATCGAGCGTATGCAGATACCTCATTCCCTCCGCCGTATCCAGAATAAATTCGAGCTGGTCGCTGAGGGTCAGTTGGACGTTGTCGTTGTGCAAGAACGAGCGAAGAGCTCCGCCACTCATAAATTCCAAAACGAGAAATGGTTGTTCTTCTTCATGTTGACCGGCACCGATGAACATGACAATATTAGGATGACGCACCGTTCTCATAAATTGAATTTCTCTCAAGAAATCTCTTCTTATATCAGCCCATTCTGCCATCACAAACTGTAACTGTTTGACTGCCACTGTCCAGTCTCTATATGTGGCTTTGTGCACTTGACCGTATCCACCGGGACAGTCCTCGTCTAGTCGGCCTTGTAGTGCTATTTCTCTCCGTAGAATGGTGAATGCCTTGCGTGTTTCTTCCAACTCCTTCTCTGTTTCCCGTCTAGCCCTGCGATGACGTATCGTTCTCACACCGCAACAGATAAGAGCCGTTGTGACCACAACGAAGAGTGCTATTCCAGCCAATATACCAAGAACCAGAAGAGAGTTGACGTTATTGCATTGGTCGCCCATAAAAAAAACAGAGCAACTGCAAAAAGCGCCTTCCGTCTCCGAGACGTTGCAGCTGCCGCTCCCACAGTAATTTGGCATACAAATGCAATCCTTGACAGATGTACTGCCTTTTTTCTTCGTCGTCGTTCCTCTGGGACAGTTTAAGCATTCAATGACGCCCCCATTGATTACAGAATACCGTCCAATCGAGCAGACCACACACGGTGTTAAGGGACTGTCGACCTGCGCGGATCCCACCTTGCATTGCTTTCCCATTGTCAACAAGCCTTGGTGGCGTGATCCTATCATAGTGCCCAAATACACAACGGCACCGTCCGATATGCCGCCTGCCTGCGCAACAAATGGCCTGTCGAGTGGAACAACATCAGATTGATTTCCTGACAACACTTCAATCATCCAAAACCTTTCCGGATACAGACTGTTACTCCAAACTGCAATCCGAGACACGCCGTAAGAAACAAGAACACTCCAACACATGTTCCTTGCTCCAAAACTTCTTGCACTAAGCGAACGGGGTCTAGGGGAGGGGTTTACTTTCTTCCACTTCCGATTAGAAATACGAAAAGCCCACATGTCAAAATAACAATTTTCTGTATCGTTTTCCATCAAATGTTTTCCTCCATAAATAATCAATTCATTCCCAACCACAACGGCGCTATGACCGAATCTGGGAGCGGGATTGCTCTTTCCATCACCGTTTCCTGATGACGCAATACTACAATTAAAGTGAACCCCGTCCTCCGACTGTTCAAGGATCCATAAGTCTGACTTTGCTTTTTTGTCATTCGAATATCCTCCAAAGAGTATAATACGAGAACTTGTAGAAGAATCGACGGAAGTCAGACTACACCCAGCACGA
>CAXXBX010000128.1:0-21667 GCA_964274945.1 Dehalococcoidia bacterium
GATCGTACAGGCTGTGTTGTGCGAAATAGGGGGAAATCCCTTCAAGGTTTGAAGTAACCACAGGTGTTCGTCAAAGGTGTGTGATGTCTCCAGTTTGTTCAATCTGTTTGTGGACAGAATTAAGTTTGAGGGTGGTGGCATTGAGATAGCTTACAGAACAGATGGTGGCCTGTTCATGAATTATCGTGTAAAACCTGATGGGACACATAAGATCAAAGCTCCCATATATGCCGATGATTTGGCCCTAATAGGTACGTCAAGTAGTGAGTTGCAGCAGATGGTGAATGCTTTCCATGATACATGTATGAAATGGGGTATGCGGATCAACAATGACAAAACTAAAATCCTGAGTATTGGTGCTGAACAAGCAAACATCTCGATTGCTGGTCGTGTTCTAGAGAATGTTTCTGAATTCTGCTATTTGGGCAGCACTGTGACTAATTATAAGTCAAGAGATTGTCACTTAGAGGTTGTTGAACGTATTCGGAAAGCTAGCAGGACACTCTGTTCTTGGAAACGTAGAGTGTTAACAAACCGAGGATTTAGCAAGAACACAAAACTGAGAGTCTTCAGGTCACTAGTGATGCCAGTTTTACTATATAATATGGTTGTGAGACTTGGGCAATCACTCAAGTAGATATTCGAAGACTGAACACTTTTCGTATGCGCTGTATTAGATCTATCTTGGGTGTATCAAGACTGAACAAGATAAGAAATTCCTTCAATTTGAAATCTGCCAAGGAAGAACCAATATAATGTCTCTCGTCCACAAAAGTTGTTGCTGAGAAGCAAGTTGCATAACGAGACCTGGTGTCATTGAATATTGACCCGTTACAAGCCAACGGCCGCTCTTCTTGGTGAAAACTTCTGCAATGCCGAAGCCCATAGTGGGTATGGCGGAATTCCAGGTTCCAGGTGTGTGTGTATTTGTATATAGATATCAACATTTATATTTGTTATTGTGCCAATACACAGCAGAATTTTCCTATAGACATTAGAGATAATGTGAAGTAATCGTGTTCTGCTTTGTGAAGTGATGAAATATTTTGACATTACCATTAACATGTACAAAACCAAGAAGGATGACATCTGTCTGTTTTGATGATTTAATTAAACTACCCAGTATTGATGACAACTACATGATGTGTACTTGTCATTTTGTTCTTCTTTCTTTCTTCATTTGTTGTAATATGTATCTGCATACAGACTAGTCTCTCGTAGCCAGACCTTAACCCCACCCTCAAGATTCCGGCAGGGAAACGGTTAGTGTGGAGTACCCAGACCTTAACCCCGCCCTCAAACCGCACGGGGAATCAGACTGGATTCAGAAGTGTAAACCACTGTATCTGTACATTGCTTTTGCACTCTTGTAAAGTACATTTGTTTTATTAGTTTCAGCTCATTCATAATTTAGAACACTTTCGAGCTAGTTAGTAACTTGATTTCGTATTCCATAGCTTATTTGTCTGTACTATTAAAGGCAACAAGTAGACAACACAAAAGAGTGGCTTGGACAAGGCAAAACCATGAAGAATGGAGCGGTGTTGCTAGTAGCGTGGGACAGAATGTGCAGTATGATAGAGTCAATTCTCATTACATTCAATGGAACTAGAAATGGTTGCCAATTCTTGAGCAACATTTCTGCTACGTGTTACTGAGGAAAACCACCAAGATTGCTTTTATATTGCATAATAATTTGCTTGTGTATAGAGCCAAGATCATTCAGTCTGGGAATCACAAGATCATTCTGTCAATAACATATGGCCAGCACAAAAAGCTCTACTTTAAATTCTGTTTGTCCGTCGAACTGTACTGTCTACTGTGTATGTCTGTCTATCTTCATTTATATTTCAATACATTTTAAGCACAATTACAACACTAAATATACACTAATTCTTGTCTCTGTCTCAAACTTAAAACGGCTAAAACCGCCTATGCCATTTAAATTAATCGCAAAGAGTCTTAATTAACTACCATAAACTACAACCAAACTGTATGTAATTAACTAACTAGTGCACGCTGCATTGTACATCCAAATCTTCACCCTTGACCCCATCTCCCCGACCTCCTGTTACCCTCTTCAATTTTCCTAGTATCACTCCAGCATTAGCTTTCTGCACAATTACAGCTATACGTTTCCTCCAGTAGCAGACAAGCTCAGAATCGTTTTTCTTCCCTTCACAGTCCCTTGCTCTGGACGCAAGAGTATTTAAATATCTTTCTGCTTCTTGCCCCCATCTCCCAAAATGTTCAAAGACTAACAGGACGAGCGTTGGGCTAGTAGTACCTCCACCGGACAGGGCTAGCTTAGCATATTTCTTCCTCTTTCGCTCCTCCCTTGCTGAATCCATGCCGATTTTGATAAGACTTCAGAGCTGCAGGAAGAGCAAAGGCAACATCTAAGTCAATGTTCGATCCCTCATCAGTGTCAAACACCACAATATCGAGTCTGCAATCATTGTTTGTATATCTGTCTCTTGGTTCTTTCCTGTGGTGCAGACCTACTTCACGCAACCATTCAGACCATCCACTCACAACAGAATCATGCTGCCATATAGGGCCTTCTCCATCTTTACAACTAAGAAGATGGTATCCGTCTTTGTCGAGAACTTTCCCACATTCACAGTGTGACAGCCAACCTCCAAATGGCATTGGGCAACCCATCCTCAATAGAGCCGCTAAGCGAAACTCATTGGGGTTAAACGCAAGCTTTTCTGAGGAGGGAACCACTTCAAGCCATGAGCCACGAGCCACTACCTTTGATATTGTAGACTATACTAGATTGAGTAAATTTCTTAATTTCCACACTCACTGCATTCATATGGTCTTTCTCCTGTGTGTTTTCTCATATGTACTTGCAGATTAGCAGATTGAGTAAACTTCTTTCCACACTCACTGCAATCATGCATATAGCCTTTCTCCTGTGTGTGTTCTCATATGAAGCTGTAGATTACAAGACTGAGTAAATTTCTTTCCACACTCACTGCATTCATATCGCCCTTCTCCTGTGTGTATTCTCATATGATATTGTAGACTATACCAGATTGAGTAAATTTCTTAATTTCCACACTCACTGCATTCATATGGTCCCTCTCCTGTGTGTGTTCTCATATGATATATTGTAGACTACTAGATTGAGTAAATTTCTTTCCACACTCACTGCATTCATATGGTCTTTCTCCTGTGTGTGTTCTCATATGAAGCTGTAGATCACAAGACTGAGTAAATTTATTTCCACACTCACCCCACTGCATTCATATCGCTCTTCTCCTGTGTGTGTTCTCATATGATATTGTAGACTATACTAGATTGAGTAAATTTCTTAATTTCCACAGTCACTGCATTCATATGGTCTTTCTCCTGTGTGTTTTCTCATATGTACTTGTAGATAACCAGATCGAGTAAACTTCTTTCCACACTCACTGCAATCATGCATATGGTCTTTCTCCTGTGTGTGTTCTCATATGAAGCTGTAGATCACAAGACTGAGTAAATTTCTTTACACACTCACTACATTCATATCGCTTTTCTCCTGTGTGTGTTCTCATATGATATATTGTAGATTACCAGATTGAGTAAACTTCTTTCCACACTCACTGCATTCATATGGTCTTTCTCTTGTGTGTGTTCTCATATGAACCTGTAGATCACAAGCCTGAATAAATGCATGTCTTTCCACACTCACTGCATTCATATGGTCTTTCTCCTGTGTGTGTTCTCATATGAACCTGTAGATCACAAGCCTGAATAAATGTCTTTCCACACTCACTGCATTCATATGGTCTTTCTCCTGTGTGTGTTCTCATATGATATTGTAGATTACCAGATTGAGTAAATTTCTTTCCACACTCACTGCATGCATATGGTCTTTCGACTGTGTGTGTTCTCATATGATATATTGTAGACTACTAGATTGAGTAAATTTCTTTCCACACTCGCTGCATTCATATGGTCTTTCTCCTGTGTGTTTTCTCATATGAACTTGCAGATTACCAGATTGAGTAAACTTCTTTCCACACTCACTGCATTCATATGGTCTTTCTCCTGTGTGTGTTCTCATATGAAGCTGTAGATCACAAGACTGAGTAAATTTATTTCCACACTCACCCCACTGCATTCATATCGCTCTTCTCCTGTGTGTGTTCTCATATGATATTGTAGACTATACTAGATTGAGTAAATTTCTTAATTTCCACACTCACTGCATTCATATGGTCTTTCTCCTGTGTGTTTTCTCATATGTACTTGTAGATAACCAGATCGAGTAAACTTCTTTCCACACTCACTGCAATCATGCATATGGTCTTTCTCCTGTGTGTGTTCTCATATGAAGCTGTAGATCACAAGACTGAGTAAATTTCTTTACACACTCACTACATTCATATCGCTTTTCTCCTGTGTGTGTTCTCATATGATATTGTAGACTATACTAGATTGTGTAAATTTCTTTCCACACTCACTGCATTCATATGGTCTTTGTCCTGTGTGTGTTCTCATATGATATATTGTAGATTACCAGATTGAGTAAACTTCTTTCCACACTCACTGCATTCATATGGTCTTTCTCCTGTGTGTTCTCATATGAACCTGTAGATCACAAGCCTGAATAAATGTCTTTCCACACTCACTGCATTCATATGGTCTTTCTCCTGTGTGTGTTCTCATATGATATTGTAGATTACCAGATTGAGTAAATTTCTTTCCACACTCACTGCATGCATATGGTCTTTCGACTGTGTGTGTTCTCATATGATATATTGTAGACTACTTAATAGAGTAAATTTCTTTCCACACTCGCTGCATTCATATGGTCTTTCTCCTGTGTGTTTTCTCATATGAACTTGCAGATTACCAGATTGAGTAAACTTCTTTCCACACTCACTGCATTCATATGGTCTTTCTTCTGTGTGTGTTCTCATATGATATATTGTAGACTACTAGATTGAGTAAATTTCTTTCCACATGCACTCTCTGCATTCACATGGTCTTTCTCCTGTGTGTTTTCTCATATGAACTTGCAGATTACCAGATTGAGTAAACTTCTTTCCACACTCACTGCATTCATATGGTCCTTCTCCTGTGTGTGTTCTCATATGATATATTGTAGACTACTAGATTGAGTAAATTTCTTTCCACACTCACTGCATTCATATGGTCTTTCTCCTGTGTGTGTTCTCATATGAACCTGTAGATCACAAGCCTGAATAAATGTCTTTCCACACTCACTGCATTCATATGGTCTTTCTCCTGTGTGTGTTCTCATATGATATTGTAGATTACCAGATTGAGTAAATTTCTTTCCACACTCACTGCATGCATATGGTCTTTCGACTGTGTGTGTTCTCATATGATATATTGTAGATTACCAGATTGAGTAAACTTCTTTTTGTTTTTTTACAGCATTTTGTGGACTCCTATCATGATTACCTGCAGAGCAGTGTACAGCAACATGTTGGCTGATGCTTCCTCATCTAGTTTGAATCTGACTGCAGTTCTGTTGCTGTATTTCAAGGATTTTCTCTATTCCATTTTGTCTTCCATCATTCTTATATAAAGATTTGTGACATGTACAGACTACAGAGCTTCTGTGTTTGTATTGACTGTCATCAAAGCTAAACTCCTGCTCCCCAACAACCCGAACTGGTCATGCTTTGGCTGATGTTTAGCACGGCATTGCGTTTCTACCAATTGGGCTGACTACAATTCTAATTCCTTGTCTGGCTAGCTAGTCACATAAGTGTTGCTGCAACTTGCTTACCTTGTTGATTTTGTTTCATTGTTTGTGACTGGCTTATGAATTTTGTGAAAAGTCATCTCTCTTGACTTTAGTAGTATCAATCTTCAAAATCTAGCCTTCAATCTTCAATCTAGCCTTCAAAATCTCTAGTGTTTAATTTGGAACCAATGTTTCCATGTTGAAAGTTATCACGACAGAGTGAGGCACAATCCATTGCAAGCAGACTCTTCCAGATCTTCTTGAGATAATGCAGAAGGCCCAAGCGTAGAAGAATTTCTGAGGATGCCATAGCTAGCCGTATGGTGGGTTGCGTGACATTCTAGCCTCTGTATAGTTCTTTACTTCATCAAATAGGCTAGCCTCGTACCAGATCCTCTCGCACTGTCGTCTCGGTTCCCGTATGACACGACAATGCCACATCTCTCTAAATTAGGCTAGGTTGCGTTTGTCAGGGGCGTAGCTCAAGGGTTTCCAGAGGGGTTTCCAAATCTTACGAGCTTGATATCTGTAGTGAATATGATAATAGCATAAACGTTTCACACAACTTCAAAATTGTAAACTAAGTCATTTAGCTGTCTAGCTCAGTGTCCCACGTGTCTTCTGGTGAATCAGTATCCAGTACAAAAGTGTTAGCTAGTTCACTGTCTGAGTATGGCTCTCCAAAGTTTGGGAGAATAATCTTTCTCGGGTTCCTGGCAGAAAATAAGCGGATCACGTCCAAGTGTGACAACTTCCTGTTGTAATGGACATGCAGCATGACAAGTCCGTTGAATCGGATCTGCGACATGGATGCCCGGAGAGATGTCTTGACGCGATTGAGAGCACTTATAGACCGCTCGCACTCACAGGACGTCACAGGCCAGGTGCAGACAAGGCGCAATAGCCTCGACACAGTTGGAATTAGTGGATTACCCATTGCCAAACGCAACGCTTCTGCTACAGTAGCGGGGTGCTCTGAAATGGGCAGTGATTTCCTCTCTTCACGTGTCAGGAGACTAGGAAAGGTGCCCGCCACGTGCAAAGTTGGAACACTAGCGCGCGTTAGGCGTGCCTTGACGTCCCTGCCGGTCACGGAGCGTATGCAGGGTGTACAGTACACCACAGGAATCACTGCCGAATCTATATCAAAAACTGTACGGGAGAAGGTGTGACGTAAGACAATGAGTTGATATTAGACGGCTGTTGCTTGGGGGGTTTCCAGACCCCCTGGAAACCTCTTGAGCTACGCTACTGGTTTGTGTACCTCTTTTGACTTTTTGGGAAGATGCCTGAAGATATCTCTTTACTCTCTGCAAAAGACCGTGCAGAGTAGGTCAAGAGACTTCTCTGTTCCTCTGATGGAAAAAGAGAAGAGCTCCCGTGTATGCAGTTACTAACACGAATTTCAAGCTAAACATGACTCATGCACGAATGTACCCAACAACTACACAGTGAGGTAGAAACCCTTTGAAGAAGGAATTGAAATGCTTGCTTGGCAGGCTGATAACTTTATCTAGAGGGTCTAAGACATCCAACACCTTTCTAGCCACAAGGGATTTAGGCACAAGCTTATCTGGACAAGCTGCCAGATGTTGCTAGTGTGAGGTAGTCAAACTGTCTAAATTCATTTCTCTCTATTGAGTACCTATAGCTATAGCTGAATTAAGCAATAGCTACATGCAGGGCGGATCTAGAGATTTTCTGCAGGGATAACAGGTCTCCTATGTGTTTGGAGTGTTTTTGAAAAATCTCTTATAGCCTAAATCTGCTTGTGAAGCCTACTTGATCACTCAAATACACTTTTCTCACATAAAAGCCACTTACAAAAGTGCACTACTCTCTTACCTGTGCATTGCCATGGGATTGCCACGATGATGGTGCCAAGAGTATCAAGCAAGCTAAGCGAAGTTCAACGTGAGAATTTGATAATTTATAGGTACACCATAGCCAACTAACATAGAAATTATTATCTATAGAAGACCAACAAAGGTGTCAGAATCAACCCCCTTCCTGAAACTTCATCTGGACTTGCAATTATTTTTTGGCTCTAATGAGAGCGTCTTTTAAGCCCTGTCCACACTAGACCAGAATGGATCATGATCGGATCGCGATCCGATAATTGGATTCAACTTCCGATCGTGATTGAAACCACCTCGCGATGTGGATTGGATGTATTGCGATCCAGTTGCAAGTGTGGACAGGCCTTTAGAACACAGAATTATCTTTTAGAGATGCTTACCCACTAATTAGGATCATTGTAAACCAAGCAACAATAAGTCGTGATTAATTGCCTAAATAGAAGTGTGGTTTCGTCATACTCTGAACTTCCAAGTCTGGATGTTCATTCCCTAAGAACGTGCACTCTACCACAAGCAAATAACAAGTACTCTACTGGGGTTAGACACTACCCTAGTCACTAAGTGTGTGGAAGTGAGGATAATTGATTGGGCAATTGCGTGTGAGCGACCAGACTGACTTCTGGTTTTCATTCAGCTTGCAAATGGACAAAGCGGTCAGTAGATATGCTTAGAGCACGTGCACCTTGGCAACACATAGGAAGACATCATCATCACAGACAGTCGTAACTTACCTGTACAAGTTCATACAACAGCGACCAGTAGAACACCAGACAGAAGCTGGAGTTTGCCCATCAAGCCTCTACTACAAGCAAATAGCAAGTAGCCTACTAGGGCTAACATGTGAGAGACAAGACTGACTTTTGGTTGTTTCATTCAGCTTGCAAATGGACAACACACTCATTAAATATGCTTAGAGCACATGCACTTTGGCAACATGTTTTATTTTATAATGGACGACATCATCACAGACACTCTTACCTCTACACGTTTATACAACAGTGACCAGTAGAACATCAAACAGATGCTGGAATTTGCCCATCATACCTCTACGAGAGAAAGTTGATATCCACTGATTCAGGGCCTTCCAGACCGCTACCCTAGACGAGTTATGCCTGCGCTTAGATGTCTGGTCTCTCCTTTGCACTTGTGCCTCAAGTGAGCTATGTCATGACAATGCAACCATCGGTGACACCAGTGGCATTGACAGTATGAATGTTTGATATATATTTTTATAATAAAATACTTATTACACACATTAACGTTCCCCTCGCTAACATTCCCAACAAGTCAAGTACCGTATAACTGGTTATTTCTGCAGTCTTAAATTTCTGTGCTCTAAGAACTTAAACATAAGTTTAATTACTGCAAATTGAATTTCTGTGTTCTAACCAGGAAGACAGTCACTAGTACACACGTTACATTGTACACAGGTACATGTCTCGAAACAGTGATTTCCTGGGACTTCGAGGATAGGTCTAAATATATGCGAATTTTATGCATTTCGTGATTTCTTCGCAGAACTTGCAGAAATAACCGGTTGTACGATATGCATGTCCCAACTACATACATCCTTTATCTCTAAATTCAAATGTTGTAAAACCGCTCTAGCATTATATGACCATAATTTCACAGATAATTGTTGTAATAAGTTGTTTAAAGACTTTGAAAACGTCATGTGACTCATTGCAGAAATTCTCGAAGCTATATAGCATAGGATCTCGAGACTGTATGGTGTCCAGAGCCTGAGAGTTTCTACAGCAAGTGGATAAAATATACCACCAGCTGCTGTAACTTTGTCATCTTGTGACGAAAATCTTTGCAAGCTTTCGCTGCTTCTGCGGCAGCTCCTGCATTGCTGGCAGCTTTAATAATGAATGAAAGCTGCACGCTGTTGGCTAGTGTGACATCGAAGAAGCCAGGGCGACCCAGAAGAAAATCAGGATGAAATATATCACCAGGAGGACAGTTGTCATAGCCAGAACAACGTTGTTCCCTTTTTTGCATGCTTGTTGTCCATTAGAAGAGAGTGGTAAATCGCTTCGCAAGGGACATTGTGGTGTTTGATTCTAAGAGCACTGTGATTTGTATAGAAAGGTTCAGTACACACTTCACACTTCCCAGATTGTGACAAGTGGTCCAGTTTACTACTACTTTGTCAGGTAGTGTTTAGTTTGCCATTTGCTATCACTTACGTGGAATGGATGTTTTTTCCATGTTGAAAGTTATCAAGACAGAGCAATGCACAATTTTTTGCAGCAGACTCTTTCAAATCTTCTTGAGATAATGCAGAGGGCCCAAGCCTAGAAGAATTCTGAGGATGCCATAGCTAGCCTTATGTTGGGTAGCAACCACAAGACATTAATTGCAGAATCTTCGAAGGAAGTTTACAACTAAAAATGATAAGACGACTAGGCAAATTTGTTCTAAAGAAGACAGTCATGTCAATGAGCAATTTTTGTCCTCAGTGATTGGGACACGTGGCTGCATCCTGTGTCACCAATTACAGCAGATAGACATAAAATGTGCCTGTGACACTGAATTTGTGCATAATCATTATTAATGCATTGTGCAATGTTCTTGATTAGTAGGTGAAGTTCTTTCAATAGTGAGTTTATATCTAGTCTGAAGTAATGCACTGACTGACTGAAAAAATTTACTACCTTGTTGACAGTTCAGTTAACTTAGTTTAGTATTATATACCCTCTATACTGTGATAGTAGAGTAAGCAAGATCAAGGTGCTGCTAAGGATGCAATGTGGACACAAACGTTAGTTTGGCCACCGCTGAAAGTGGTCGGTCCCACTAATCGTCTTACTTATATCTAATAGTAATAGTAGCAGTAATTCTTGTCTGTTTGTTATAGATAAAATTTAAAAGATTAGGATGTCTTATTTGCTATTGTTGCCTGTATAGTAGTTGTAGTTCTAATATACCAGTCGTTCACAGCATTCCCATGGTAATACCTGGGTCAACAAACTTTGTATAGCCACTAAGTAGAAATTAGCGTCAATGGCAGTGCCTCTACCACCATCACTCATTGCCATTAATTGTAGCCACCACCACAACCACCTGTCGTCATCATGATCAATAACAATGCAACAAAACAACAGCAAACAAGCAAAATTTATGTTAATAGCAAATTAGCAAATACATACAGTAGTGAATACGATGCAACTAATAAAGAAATTGAACTAAATGTTGATGTCGATAATTACAAGAAAGAATTGAGAAAATTTCTGTTTTGCTTCTCTGCGCAAAAGACAGATAAGGCAAGACTCGATGCCTTAGATGAAGGGATATGCAACTCATATAATTGCCCGAAGGAATAGGCTCCATAGAAAGGCACTCAGGAGCAAAACAGAAAAAGACTGGGAAATCTATAGAAAAGCTAGAAATCAGGCTACGTGGTCTATCAAAAGTGCTAAGCGCTTCTATTATGAGAGGCTTATTAAAGATGATCAATGTGGTCGCATCTCTTGGAGGCTGCTAAATTCTTTCATGGGTAAAAGGCAAAATCATGCGATTTCTTTGATATCAGATGGATGCTCAACTGCTACAGATACTCAAGCAATCTGCGAACTTTTCAATGAATATACTTTCTTTCCATAGTCAGTAACCAGCACGAATCGGATTATCAATCATGTGATATTCAGTCTTGTGCTGATCTGAATGATTGTTTTGAGTTTTCCGACATATCCAGAGAAGAAGTACAACTGGCACTGTCACCGCTCAATACAAAGAAATCAGCAGGTCCGGATGGAATTGATGCGAAGGCATTGTCTATTGCTCCACAGGCCATTGCCGCCAGTGTTACTACCCTTTTCAATCGATGTCTACACAACTGTAAAATGCCTTCTGACTGGAAGATGGCTAATGTCACGCCAGTCCTCAAAGGGGGAAATGCTGAATTGGTCCAGAATTACCGCCCCATCTCAGTTGTATCAATTCTAGCAAAAATGTTTGAGGGAATTCTATGCTCAATTTCAGGACTACATCTTCTATCACGATATCTTGTGTGACAACCAGTTTGGATTCCGTGCTGGTTACTCAACTCAGGATGCTTTGATTAAAATGTCCAATGATTGGCTTTAGTTGAAAGATCAGAATTTTCTCACGGCATGTGTTTTTCTGGATGTCAAGAAAGCTTTTGACACCGTTGATCATCGAATACTAAAGAAATTATCTACTGTTGGGTGTGGGTGCAGAAGCTTACGGTGGTTCAGTGAGTATTTTTCTAATAGGAAGCAGTGTGTCAAAGTAGGAAACATGACTTCCAACTTTGGGTCCATCCAAAGAGGTGTTCCGCAGGGATCCAAACTAGCTCCTCTACTGTTCACTCTATATTTAAATGACCTTTCATCTTGTATGCCTCTTGGAAAGTCACAATGTATGCAGATGACACTCGGGTTGAGTGTAGTGCTGAGTCATCTTGTGAGCTTCAACTAGCGTTGGATACGTGCATGAAAGATGTACAGAATTGGATATCCACAAATAAACTCAGTATCAATCCGGCAAAGTCTGAACTACTCATTATCTCCAGACAGTCCAGAGAAAAGGAAATATCCCATCAGGGGCGTACCGTGGCCATTGGAATTGGGGGGGCTGAAATACCCAAACACTGACACGCCCCTTTGACAAAAATTGTATTAGTAGCAACAATGCAGACCACAAAGTATTACGTTTACTCGTATACATATATACAGTATGGAGCAGACTAAACAAGCACCTATTTACTGAAAAATCATCCTGCGGTTTCCCATCAAATGGGAAACGCCCACAAAAACTGGGGGGGCTATAGCCCATTTAGCCCATGCCACGGTACGCGCCTGATCCCATGTGGAAGTGACTCTCTCTGGGCAGAAACTTAGAAGATCAAAGTGTTGCAAATACCTTGGAGTTATGGTTGAATGACCAGCTGCAATGGGGCAACCATATTGACTGGGTGTGCTCAAAAGTGTATAGTCTTCTGAGAGGTTTTCGTCGGGTGAAAAGCTCACTTCTGAAAGATCTCAGACAGCGTTTTGTTGGAGAGAAATTCCTTCCTCTTCTGGAATTTTAAATTACCAGATTGAGTAAATTTCTTTCCACACTCACTGCATGCATATGGTCTTTCGACTGTGTGTGTTCTCATATGATATATTGTAGACTACTAGATTGAGTAAATTTCTTTCCACATGCACTCACTGCATTCACATGGTCTTTCTCCTGTGTGTTTTCTCATATGAACTTGCAGATTACCAGATTGAGTAAACTTCTTTCCACACTCACTGCATTCATATGGTCCTTCTCCTGTGTGTGTTCTCATATGATATATTGTAGACTACTAGATTGAGTAAATTTCTTTCCACACTCACTGCATTCATATGGTCTTTCTCCTGTGTGTTTTCTCATATGAACTTGCAGATTAGCAGATTGAGTAAACTTCTTTCCACACTCACTGCAATCATGCATATAGCCTTTCTCCTGTGTGTGTTCTCATATGAAGCTGTAGATCACAAGACTGAGTAAATTTCTTTCCACACTCACTGCATTCATATCGCCCTTCTTTTGTGTGTATTCTCATATGATATTGTAGACTATACCAGATTGAGTAAATTTCTTAATTTCCACACTCACTGCATTCATATGGTCCCTCTCCTGTGTGTGTTCTCATATGATATATTGTAGACTACTAGATTGAGTAAATTTCTTTCCACACTCACTGCATTCATATGGTCTTTCTTTTGTGTGTGTTCTCATATGAAGCTGTAGATCACAAGACTGAGTAAATTTATTTCCACACTCACCCCACTGCATTCATATCGCTCTTCTCCTGTGTGTGTTCTCATATGATATTGTAGACTATACTAGATTGAGTAAATTTCTTAATTTCCACACTCACTGCATTCATATGGTCTTTCTCCTGTGTGTTTTCTCATATGTACTTGTAGATAACCAGATCGAGTAAACTTCTTTCCACACTCACTGCAATCATGCATATGGTCTTTCTCCTGTGTGTGTTCTCATATGAAGCTGTAGATCACAAGACTGAGTAAATTTCTTTACACACTCACTACATTCATATCGCTTTTCTCCTCTGTGTGTTCTCATATGATATATTGTAGATTACCAGATTGAGTAAACTTCTTTCCACACTCACTGCATTCATATGGTCTTTCTCTTGTGTGTGTTCTCATATGAACCTGTAGATCACAAGCCTGAATAAATGCATGTCTTTCCACACTCACTGCATTCATATGGTCTTTCTCCTGTGTGTGTTCTCATATGAACCTGTAGATCACAAGCCTAAATAAATATCTTTCCACACTCACTGCATTCATATGGTCTTTCTCCTGTGTGTGTTCTCATATGATATTGTAGATTACCAGATTGAGTAAATTTTTTTCCACACTCACTGCATGCATATGGTCTTTCGACTGTGTGTGTTCTCATATGATATATTGTAGACTACTAGATTGAGTAAATTTCTTTCCACACTCGCTGCATTCATATGGTCTTTCTCCTGTGTGTTTTCTCATATGAACTTGCAGATTACCAGATTGAGTAAACTTCTTTCCACACTCACTGCATTCATATGGTCTTTCTCCTGTGTGTGTTCTCATATGAAGCTGTAGATCACAAGACTGAGTAAATTTATTTCCACACTCACCCCACTGCATTCATATCGCTCTTCTCCTGTGTGTGTTCTCATATGATATTGTAGACTATACTAGATTGAGTAAATTTCTTAATTTCCACACTCACTGCATTCATATGGTCTTTCTCCTGTGTGTTTTCTCATATGTACTTGTAGATAACCAGATCGAGTAAACTTCTTTCCACACTCACTGCAATCATGCATATGGTCTTTCTCCTGTGTGTGTTCTCATATGAAGCTGTAGATCACAAGACTGAGTAAATTTCTTTACACACTCACTACATTCATATTGCTTTTCTCCTGTGTGTGTTCTCATATGATATTGTAGACTATACTAGATTGTTTAAATTTATTCCACACTCACTGCATTCATATGGTCTTTGTCCTGTGTGTGTTCTCATATGATATATTGTAGATTACCAGATTGAGTAAACTTCTTTCCACACTCACTGCATTCATATGGTCTTTGTCCTGTGTGTGTTCTCATATGAACCTGTAGATCACAAGCCTGAATAAATGTCTTTCCACACTCACTGCATGCATATGGTCTTTCGACTGTGTGTGTTCTCATCTCTATATCTATATCTATATAGGAGAGGTGTCTGTGTGTCTGTCTGTCTGTCTGTCTGTGTGTCCGTACGTACGAGCGTCTCTCGAAGACGGCGAGTCCGATCTCGGCCGAATTTCGCTCGCGCACGCCGAATTCATTCGGGTCGAAAGTCAGACCGCCGTCGTCTTCCTGACTTCTCCCACGACGACGCCGTTTCCCGCCGATATCTCCGGAACGGCGCGTCGTGTCTCCGCCGAATTTAGACCGCCCGTTCCCGACGTCGGACGGTACGCGCCGAGCGTGTCGTCTATTGCCGGCGACGTCGGGAAAGGGAAGATATTCTTGCTGATATCCGGGTCTCGAAAAAATACGCCCACAGTCGTTTGCCGGTCTGCGACCGTCGAAGAGCTGCCGTGTTCGATGCACCTGTTCCCCGAAACGCCAGCAACGTCTTCGAAGAGACGACGTTCAGCGGGACCGTCGAAATGACGACAGTCGGTACGCGTCGTGACTTCGTTAGATACGGAGCTGCCGTGTTTGACGCACCTGTTTCCCGAAACGCCAGCAACGTCTTCGAACAGACGACGTTCAGCGGGACTGTCGAAATGACACGAGTCGGCATTCGTTGTATACGGGGAACGGATTATCCGGGTAAGTATTGCACGTGACTTCAACTAATCACTACGTATCTACACCGAATTTACCGGCCCGTTCCTGACATCGGACAGTATGCACTCCCTGCAGCGGAGAGAAGTGCCGATGTCTGTACAGGATCTTTCGCACTGCCGATAACCTTACGTTATCTTAATTAATAGCAAACGTCACAGATGTCAACGCACTTGATATGCCTTTAGTGAACTAACACCACGGCTAATTAGTGACAGTAAACGGTTACTGACAAAACATTACACTCTACTGTCGCCAAAACATTACAGTCTACTAGCTGCGCAATATAGGATTTGCAAGTGTATACGCGACATTTTGCGTCGTTTTTACAATGCCTCCGAAGAGACGAAAGACAGTTTTTTCATCGGCAGCTGCAGCCAGTCAAAAACGGAGACGTTTAGAAGAAGACGAAGTAGCGAGACGGCAACGTTTGGACTCCGGTAGAGATAGAGTGGCGAGAGCGCGTGCTGAGCAAGGTGAGGCAGCTAGACAATGGCGACTAGACAGCGACAGACACAGAAGCGCTACGGCTCGCGCGAACGAAAACGAGTTAGACAGACAGCGACGACTTCAGATTAATCGTGATACCACTGCTAGAACTCGCGTAGATGAACACACTGTAGCCAGACAAGAACGATTGGCCGCCGACCGCAACAGAACTACTGCAGCGCGTGCAGCGGAAGATGAGCTAGCCAGACAAGAACGATTGGCCGCCGACTGCAACAGAACTGCTGCAGTGCGTGCAGCGGAAGATGAGCTAGCCAGACACGAGCGATTGGCCGCCGACTGCAACAGAACTGCTGCAGCGCGTACAGCGGAAGATGAGCTAGCCAGACACGAGCGATTGGCCGCCGACTGCAACAAAACTGCTGCAGCGCGTGCAGCGGAAGATGAGCTAGCCAGACAAGAACGATTGGCCGCCCACTGCAACAGAACTGCTGCAGCGCGTGCAGCGGAAGATGAGCTAGCTAGACAGCGACGACTTCACAGTGATCGAGAAAGACATACTGCAACAAGAGTGCGACAGCAACCGAATATTCCACCAGCTCTGAACTATGATGCAGCACAACCTCCACTTCCGTGTTGTATTGGCTCGATGACAAACGTGTGTGTCAACTGCGGCGCTATGAAGTGGAAAGGAGAAGCACCTGGCATGATGTGTTGCAGTAGCGGGAAAGTGAAACTGGCAACTCTGCAAGATCCACCGCTCTTGCTAAAATCATTGCTTCTAGGTGACTCAGAAACGTCTAGGCATTTCCTTACAAATATTCGCAAGTACAATTCAGCTTTTCAGATGACATCAATGGGTTGCAATGAAATTAAGGAAACACATGGATGGAATCCTTGCTTCAAAGTGCAAGGTCAAGTGTACCACCTCATTGGAAGCCTGTGCCCTTTGCCTAATGAAGAATCCAAATTTGCTCAAATCTACTTTTTGGGTGATGTGGAGAGAGAGATACAAGTAAGACAAGGCATTGTTCCTGCTTTGAGAATAAATATCATTGAGGGTTTACAAAACATGCTTCATGCCATCAATAGGTATGTGCAGAGTTTTAAATTAGCCAAAGACGTTCTCCGTGAATATGATCAGCAGTACAGCAGTGGCATTGCGGCACAGCTACTATCAAATGGGAAGACAGCACATTCGACATTCAAGATACCGCTTAATCTCATGACCACAGACCTTCCTATGTGCAACCTCAAGCGAGGTTCATCAAAGGCTACACTCCTACAGGAATGTGCCGTTATATTTTGGGACGAGGCAACCATGGCTAACAAACTAGCTTTTGAGGCTTTAGATCGCACATTACAAGACCTAAGGCAGTCCTCAAGACCATTTGGCGGTATCTTAGTTGTCCTGTCTGGGGACTTTCGTCAGACATTACCAGTCATTCGAGGAGGTACACGTGCCAATGAAATTGATGCCTGCATCAAGTCATCACATTTATGGCAACACGTAGAAACACATTCTTTGACAACTAACATGAGAGCTTATCTCTACGGTGACGCCAACGCTGCTGAGTTTGCAAGTCTCTTGCTGCGAGTTGGGAACGGTCATATACCGGTAGTTGAAGGACGTCATACCATCTTCATTCCAGAAGATCTTGGCACAGTTACCAACTCTCCTCAGACCTTGATAGAGCGAGTGTACCCAAACTTGCAACATCACTACCAAGACTTCGAATGGCTAATGCAACGAGCTATTCTCGCACCACACAATGTCTCCATTCGTGATATTAACTGGGAGATGCTTCAGCTGTTTCCTGGAGAGATAAAGATCTATAAATCAATTGATACGGTCAGAGATGATGATGCAGTACACTATCCCTCGGAGTTTCTTAACTCCCTGGAACCTGCTGGTATGCCTCCTCATAAACTGGCTCTAAAGGTGGGAATTCCTCTAATGGTTGTTCGAAATCTGGCTCCTGGGATTGCAAACGGCACACGTCTTATACTAAAGAGAATGATGAACAACTGTCTGGAAGCAACTATTGCTACTGGACCGCATAAAGCCCAGGACGTGTATCTGCCAAAGATACCACTAATTCCCAGTGATACTGGACTACCATTTGAATTCAAACGACTTCAGTTTCCAGTTAAGGTCTGCTTTGCTATGACTATTAACAAGGCACAAGGGCAGACCTTAGCTGTGGCAGGGCTAGATCTACACGAGCCATCCTTTAGCCATGGACAGCTTTATGTTGGCATTTCTAGAGTTGCCTCCAAACATGGACTAACTTTCTTGGCAAAAGAAGGAAAAACCAAAAACGTAGTGTACCAGGAAGTGCTGTCGACAAGATGATCATCTTTATATTCACTGCAGGCATTCATGGCCAACATCACCTATGATGCTGGCCAACAGCGACTGAACCAGGGTTAGCTTAGAAGAGGTTGACTGTTAATAGGAGTGTGCAAGCACTCCATGACATCTCAGACTGTGCCTTTGCATGGCTGTAAATTCAGCCCAACTGAACATTCAAGACACCGCTTTTAATCATGCACACATGGTCAATTAGATAAACATTATTGACTAACGACTAAACAGACAGAACACTACAATAATGCACTAAAAGGTAGGTAGACAATATGTATCACACAGCAACAAACAGGACAAAGTAGACCGTTTTGGTGGCTGCAGCAGCTGGTGATGCATCAATTTCTCAAAGAGACCTATGCTGAAGACATCAAGCAGGTACATAACGTTCAAATACCACCGGAGCGAGAGCTCCAGGTTGAGCATGTCTCAACCTATTTTTTGAGCCAGTACATGCCCTGACCTCCACGTGGTCTGGCTTGGGTTGCGCTGACAAGGGCATAAGTTATTGTAATTGGTTTGTGCTGTGATTGGAACATTTTTTGCACAGGGATGCTAACCAACACTATACAGCAATTATATGACTTCCAGTTCTGCTCTGATAGATTTCCGAACGGAATTCGTGTCCAATACATGCCAGATTCGATACACCTGTTCCTCGCAATGGCAACAACGTCTTGAAGTGCAAAGGAGAAGCACCTGGCATGGGTTGTCCCCCCAGGCGAAGCCGGGCATTGGAGCTTTATGATATATTGTAGACTACTAGATTGAGTAAATTTCTTTCCACACTCGCTGCATTCATATGGTCTTTCTCCTGTGTGTTTTCTCATATGAACTTGCAGATTACCAGATTGAGTAAACTTCTTTCCACACTCACTGCATTCATATGGTCTTTCTTCTGTGTGTGTTCTCATATGATATATTGTAGACTACTAGATTGAGTAAATTTCTTTCCACATGCACTCTCTGCATTCACATGGTCTTTCTCCTGTGTGTTTTCTCATATGAACTTGCAGATTACCAGATTGAGTAAACTTCTTTCCACACTCACTGCATTCATATGGTCCTTCTCCTGTGTGTGTTCTCATATGATATATTGTAGACTACTAGATTGAGTAAATTTCTTTCCACACTCACTGCATTCATATGGTCTTTCTCCTGTGTGTTTTCTCATATGATATTGTAGACTATACCAGATTGAGTAAACTTCTTTCCACACTCACTGCAATCATGCATATAGCCTTTCTCCTGTGTGTGTTCTCATATGAAGCTGTAGATCACAAGACTGAGTAAATTTCTTTCCACACTCACTGCATTCATATCGCCCTTCTCCTGTGTGTATTCTCATATGATATTGTAGACTATACCAGATTGAGTAAATTTCTTAATTTCCACACTCACTGCATTCATATGGTCCCTCTCCTGTGTGTGTTCTCATATGATATATTGTAGACTACTAGATTGAGTAAATTTCTTTCCACACTCACTGCATTCATATGGTCTTTCTCCTGTGTGTGTTCTCATATGAAGCTGTAGATCACAAGACTGAGTAAATTTATTTCCACACCCACCCCACTGCATTCATATCGCTCTTCTCCTTTGTGTGTTCTCATATGATATTGTAGACTATACTAGATTGAGTAAATTTCTTAATTTCCACACTCACTGCATTCATATGGTCTTTCTCCTGTGTGTTTTCTCATATGTACTTGTAGATAACCAGATCGAGTAAACTTCTTTCCACACTCACTGCAATCATGCATATGGTCTTTCTCCTGTGTGTGTTCTCATATGAAGCTGTAGATCACAAGACTGAGTAAATTTCTTTACACACTCACTACATTCATATCGCTTTTCTCCTGTGTGTGTTCTCATATGATATATTGTAGATTACCAGATTGAGTAAACTTCTTTCCACACTCACTGCATTCATATGGTCTTTCTCTTGTGTGTGTTCTCATATGAACCTGTAGATCACAAGCCTGAATAAATGCATGTCTTTCCACACTCACTGCATTCATATGGTCTTTCTCCTGTGTGTGTTCTCATATGAACCTGTAGATCACAAGCCTGAATAAATATCTTTCCACACTCACTGCATTCATATGGTCTTTCTCCTGTGTGTGTTCTCATATGATATTGTAGATTACCAGATTGAGTAAATTCTTTTCCACACTCACTGCATGCATATGGTCTTTCGACTGTGTGTGTTCTCATATGATATATTGTAGACTACTAGATTGAGTAAATTTCTTTCCACACTCGCTGCATTCATATGGTCTTTCTCCTGTGTGTTTTCTCATATGAACTTGCAGATTACCAGATTGAGTAAACTTCTTTCCACACTCACTGCATTCATATGGTCTTTCTCCTGTGTGTGTTCTCATATGAAGCTGTAGATCACAAGACTGAGTAAATTTATTTCCACACTCACCCCACTGCATTCATATCGCTCTTCTCCTGTGTGTGTTCTCATATGATATTGTAGACTATACTAGATTGAGTAAATTTCTTAATTTCCACACTCACTGCATTCATATGGTCTTTCTCCTGTGTGTTTTCTCATATGTACTTGTAGATAACCAGATCGAGTAAACTTCTTTCCACACTCACTGCAATCATGCATATGGTCTTTCTCCTGTGTGTGTTCTCATATGAAGCTGTAGATCACAAGACTGAGTAAATTTCTTTACACACTCACTACATTCATATCGCTTTTCTCCTGTGTGTGTTCTCATATGATATTGTAGACTATACTAGATTGTTTAAATTTATTCCACACTCACTGCATTCATATGGTCTTTGTCCTGTGTGTGTTCTCATCTCTATATATAAAGGAGAGGTGTCTGTCTGTCTGTCTGTCTGTCTGTCTGTCTGTGTGTCCGTACGTACGAGCGTCTCTCGAAGACGGCGAGTCCGATCTCGGCCGAATTTCGCTCGCGCACGTCGAATTCATTCAGGTCGAAAGTCAGACCGCCGTCGTCTTCCTGACTTCTCCCACGACGACGCCGTTTCCCGCCGATCGCGCTCGCTTCCGCTCGCGCGCGAATATCTCCGGAACGGCGCGTCGTGTCTCCACCGAATTTAGACTGCCCGTTCCGGACGTCGGGCGGTACGCGCCGACCGTGTCGACTATTGCCGGCGACGTCGGGAAAAGGAAGATATTCTTGCTGATATCCGGGTCTCGAAAAAATACGCACACAGTCGTTTGCCAGTCTGCGACCGTCGAAGAGCTGCCGTGTTCGATGCACCTGTTGCCCGAAACGCCAGCAACGTCTTCGAAGAGATGACGTTCAGCGGGACCGTCGAAATGACGACAGTCGGTACGCGTCGTGACTTCGTTAGATACGGAGCTGCCGTGTTTGACGCACCTCTTCCCCGAAACGCCAGCAACGTCTTCGAACAGACGACGTTCAGTGGGACT
>CAXXBX010000129.1:0-30588 GCA_964274945.1 Dehalococcoidia bacterium
TTTATTTCAGCGGTGGTGACCTTGTGAACAACGTGGAAACTTTCTTTGGCTCTTTCTCCTGTCTTCTGCAGCCACTCGATATCACTGCCGTTGAAACGGTGGCTACTTAATCGTAACATAAAGTAGGACAACTCGCCGTTTAAGTCTTTGCACCTGCGCAGTAAATCTTTATACTGCGGGATGTGACCGGTTTCCTGCTCTTCACGGGCAGTGAGCTGTTGGCGGAGCTTCTCGACTTGTTCGGGAATATATTTTCGGACTACTTTCACAGACGGGCAGAGAGTTTCGAGCGATAGAGCGACCATTGTAGGTAGACAACTCGAATCGAAGTCTTGCATCAACGCGTCGTACGCTCTCTCTACGGCCGATTTGAAATTCATGCCCTTGATAGTCTTAAACAACTGAAATGCTGCAAGCACAGGACAGACAAGAACCCCAATGGCAAGTGCTATGGGCACGGCCACCAGTACCAACGGCACTCCTACGGCAATAACCCCAGCTATTTCCGTAGCAGAAAGGCTGTCATCATCATCATCATCATCATCATCTACAGCTAGGCTGTCTTCTCTGGTGGAGATGTCTCCACCAGACGTATGGCCACCACTAATATTCAGATCCAGCTTGTTCACCATGATTACTCCCTCCAGGACGTCTGCAGCAAACGTAGTATTTGCCCAATCACGAAGACCCTCAAAATCTTTGAATCCAATTAGTGCATCAACAATACGGTCGATCAGAAACTCTTGTACGTTTTTGTCATCATAATATGACTTCTGCGATTCAGAAAGCTGAGATGATTTCTTCCAATTGAGGATATTTGTGCGGCCTTCTGCTGACCGGAAGTATTGGAAGAGCTTTTGTGCAACGTTAAGCATCTTGTCGTCCAATTCTCTTCTCATTTCACGCAAATGTCCACTTTCTAGTGACACCTCCACGGCGTTCAATTCTCCCCAGTGCTCAGCTTGTCTTTCTTCTCGCTCGTCAATGGGCAGTCGCAGCTGTCTGATTGTCATTTCCAATACTTGCTCGACATAACGCATTAAAGCGTACGGTTTTCTATTTGAAGTGAAAACCCAGAATTAGTATCAACGCTGAAATTATTTAATGAGAGTACACGAATGTATACGCATGCCTGAGTGATTTTTCCACGATGTTTTGGAAAGCTTTTGGAATCATTCTCTTGATGGAGTTGCAGAGGGCTTGTAGGTCTGGAGTTATTCTCCCATGCTGGTGAAACAGCGCTGCTTGTTTTGCATTCATTGTTAACAATTGATATTTTCTAAATCCTGGCCAGCGAGCTCTGATTCCTTTAGCTGCAAGAGCCAAATATGATTTTCTGCTGTCTTCAGGAACCATATCCCACTTGTTGACAACAAATATTGCGCACTCAGGCAAATGGAAATCTGTAACTCCTTTCCAGTATGCTTTCAGGAGACCGCCAGCCTGTAGTCATGCAGCAACAGGAAAAAGGAATATCAGTAACATGCGTTTATGTCAACTATAGAAACACAGTGGAGCAACACTAATATACACTCGTTGAAACAAGAAGAGAGAGAGAGAGAGAGAGAGAGAGAGAGGAGGGGAAAGAGGAAAAGGGAAGGGAGGGACAGGGGCAGCGACTCGCAAATTGGGGCTCGGGAGGGGAGGACGTAAAAGGACCTCGGAGTATATACATGAACTAGGAGAGTTTTGGTCACCTGACTGCCGTACTGTTTGCTTACAATTTGTGCTCAGAGTTGGGGGCAAAAATTCCCGAGCTCCTCAGCTTCGCCGCCACTGAGGTAGGAAGGGAGGGGAGGAAGGGAAGAAGGGAGAGGAAGAGGTAGAGGGAGAGGGAAAGGAGAGAGGAGCTCAACCCTAACCGCTGGAGGCACTTTTAATTTGTAGATATAGTCAGAAAAGATTTAATCTAGAGCAAAACCTATTATTGTTTCATCATGTGTTTGGACTTTATGGGCAATAACGCAAGTTCTACGTATTGTGGTCATGAAGGTTAGATCCTTCATTTCTCTACAGCAAATTTGAGGAAGAAATCTATAAAACTCGGTTTTACACTGCAAACAACAACAATCACAACACAAGAAAATCAAAAAGAAAAACAACAGCAACAGCAACAACAAACACATTATCATGTGTTTTGAGATCCTACTTGCGCTGTCTCTTCTGCTGATCGACCACCATCCAAGACGTAGACAAAGCCACAGGCAGCACTACGCTGACACTGCTGGGTAATCTGCCTCGCAATTGAATCTTCCAATTCCTGTTCAGTTACACCCGGACTGTCAATCAACGTAAAATCCTAAAATCACCAGTGGTTAATTAAACCAACGTCTACTATTTCTAAAGGCACTTACTCGGAGATGCTCATTAGGCCAAGAAATTGTAACCCTTGTGCACTGAACATTGTCATAACTGATATCTTCTTCTTTCCAACGTCTACTACATTTCATGGTTTTAGGAGCTACAGCTTTAACGAAGTTTTTCTGGCCTTCGTCTGTAGTGAGATCAATTGTTAGTTCTTGACCATTGTGCACATGAAGGACAGCTTCCTTTTTCTCGCCGTATACAATCTCACAAAGCACTGAGGTAGTGGCATTGTAGTCTACTGGAAGGATGGGCTCTCCAAGCAATGCATTGAGCAAAGTGCTCTTGCCAGCAGAAGTACTACCTGTCAGAGATAGATAGAACAAGCAAAATTATTGATTAGTTCGTATTGACTATATTCAAGTAATTTCAAGCAATCTCAGGTGCAGGAACTGTAGGGCCAAGAGGTCCCATAATCCCCAATAATTTTCCTGCCTTACTGTATTACTCTCAAAGACAATGAAGAAGCACTATAGTGCTAACCCTCAGTTACTAGCTTACTAACGTAGTAGGTGTACAAGGATGCAAATACGTCATGACATACAAGGTCACGTGGACGTCACTTTAGACACCATATGCCAAGTGTCTAATTAGCTAAACAGCTTGTGTTGTGTTGTGTTGTTGACATAGCAGCTGTGCGTCATTGCAACACTTAGATAATTGGCGGCATCCTCTTTTATGACAATGAACGCATGCGCTGAGGCGGGGCGAGCGCTGTAGCGCTTCCTGCCTCGGTAATGTTTGGCCCCCCTAGGTTGAAAACTTCTCCGGCCTATATCATTGGCAAGATGGAAGCAAAAGGAGGGAAGGCATGCTAGTGTTAGTACTGTGTGCAAACAGACAGTTTTCCAGTAAGCCCTAGGTGTTGACAATGCCATAAACACCACATACCCATGTAATATGTAATTTATTGTATGGGCGTGAATTTGCATCAACTTTCAACAACAAGGTTGTGATTGGTAGATGCTAGTGGCTGTGTAGTTTTGAACTGTAGCCTGAGTAGCTTTTGCAGCATTACATTCTACATGGGCAACAAGCAATAAATAACCTGTTTGTGCTTGTAACCAACCTTGCTGACGTAATTAGTAGATGTACTAGGTGTTAGGTGACTGCCCTAAGTGTGTTGTGTTATGTTTGGTAGCTAATGGCTTGTGAAAGTTGGTCTACAGATGCTAATAGACTAAATGGCATTTAGTGTATTGTATTAGAGCCTGATGTTTATTCTAATATACCCAAGGTATAGTCTGTTGCTATGACAGTGGGTGGATTATCGGTATTCTACCTCCATGTGACCTGTACAAGCGCTGTAACTGGCTCTTATTATATGGGCGTGGTTGGGTATGCAATATGAGCCAGTTACAGCGCTTGTACAGGTCACGTGGACACAACACACTTAGGGCAGTCACATAACACCTATTACATCTATTAATTACATCAACAAGGTTACAAGCACAAACAAGTTACTGTAAATCCAGAAAGTATAACGATCATTTAATGTTAACGAACATAACGAACAAGTTCTCATCGTTATAATAAATTACGTTAAGCAATTTTACTTTGCGCATGCGTGCTTTTACATACGCCATTTTGAACAGCACCGTACTGCATACGACCAGTAATGTTGCTTACCCATTGGTTCAAGCCTGTAGACAGCACAGAAGTTGCTGCAGTAGCTTCTGTAGCAGCTGTGGACAGGGAGAACATTGATCTACAAAATGTGGACGGAAATGAAAGTCTCACGAGCGGCACCATTTTGACGAAGCAACGAAAGCTGAGATTGGAAAGTTTGCTGCCATTCAAGGAAACAAGAGCGCAGTTGACACTTTCTCTAAGCGCTTAAAGTTTGCTCTTTCTGAAGCCACTGTAAGGAACTTCAAGCGAGAGGTCCTCAAGCAGCTCAAGGAAGGAAAGACGTTGGATGAAGTAGAGCTACCTACCAAGAAAAAAGGACGTCCTCTTCTTTTACCAGAGGATATTGACAAACTAACGAAGCAGTTTATTCCAGGTCTTCATCTCTGTGGATCACCTGTAAGTTCTTCCATAGTCCTAGCTGCTGCAATGGGTATTGTGCATCACAAAACTCCGTCACTTCTGAAACAATATGGAGGATCACTGGACCTGAAGAAGTCATGGGCTTTCTCCTTTCTCTCCAGGCATGGGTATGTAAAGCGCAAAGCTACACGTGCAAGCCGCAAGGTTCCTGATGATTTTGTAAATATCAAATCTATCTATCTTGATAATATAGAAAAAGTTATTAAAGATTATAACATACCCTTGTCTATGGTGCTCAATTTTGATCAAACCGGTACCAAAATGGTGCCTGTGAGTGACTGGACTCTTGAGGTGCAAGGATCCAAGCAAATCGACATGATTGGCTTAGAGGATAAAAGAGAAATTACCGTTCTTCTTGCCATATCACTGACTGGAAAACTTATCTCACCTCAAGTTATCTATGCTGGCAAAACACCAAGGTGCCACCCACATGTGAACATTCCCCCCTGGGTGGAACATTACTCATTCTGCGAGTCACTGGTCAAATCGAGACACAATGCTAGAGTATATAGAAAAGATTTTGGATCCTTACATGGCAAGACAACAGGAACAACTAGGTCTTTCACCTGATGCACCTGGTCTATGTATATTTGATGTTTTTGCTGCTCACAGATGTGATGAGTTTTTGCAGAGTCTTCGTGAACACAACATCAGGTATGTGATGGTTCCAGCTGGTTGCACTGGGTCACTTCAACCACTTGATGTGGCTACCAATGAACCATTTAAACATCACTTAATTAAAGGAGCTCTTCTCTTCATGGTACGCTGACAAAGTGAAGACACTACTAGACAGTGGCCTTGCAGTAGAGAACATCAAAGTAGACTTGCGTACATCTGTGATCAAACCCATTCATTTTGGCTGGCTCGTCAAGAACATGGAATGGCTTTCAAGTCAAGCTCAGATGTTAAGAAGAGGGTGGAAAGACATTGGAATATTAGATAAATTACAGATCAACTGACTTCTCTGTAGTGACCATTTGGTTGTACTAGTACTATTAGTACACAGAGTTTTAGTCTTGTGATTACTGTTAGAATAATAGGATATTACTAAATAGTTGGTAAAAGAACGTTGGTCATCAAGATTCATTATAATAAAAAACGTTAACTTCCAAAACATTTCAATTTTGGGCAAAATCGTTAAAATGTAAGACCCTTATACTTTCTGGATTTACAGTATGTGGTGTTTAGGGCATTATTAACACCTTGGCCTGGGGGGCTTATCACTTCAATAATTGAACCTCTCCTCCGGCTCCATCAATTATCTCGTTGATAATCCCGTGAGGCCTGGGGTCAATAAAAGCCTTAGACACCAGCTACCCATGTAATAACTAAGACTTATTGCGTACCCGACCACGGCCATACAATAACCGGACTTATATCCCTAGAGTGCTACGTAAACGCAGACTCTTACAACGTGCAAGACTGGCAAGCATATGTAGTTTAAGGGAAAATCTAATTTTCCAACAAAACTAGCGTGGAATTACCTGCAATTAGCAGCATTGGTCGCTTGGTACAGTGGTCGACAGCGTTTTGAAAATCTTCACGCTTCAACCACATTTGGTTGTCCGTGATGTGAAGTTTAGAAAACCATCCGTGAGCGTGTACGTCGTAAAGAAATCCTTCCGTCGCCTTGACAAGCCGTAGGAATTCCTTCCTCGTAACAGCAAAGTCCTTGAGCACCGACTGAGCTACCGAAATCGGCTACACAAGGTCGTAAGAGTATGTTCCTCATTACTAACGTGCGAGACCTGTGGAAAGGCTTACTGCAGGCACTGGTGGAGGAAGACGGTAGGTCTGCCCGAAATGTTCAAGAAGTTGATTCTGAATCGAGGAAATGTCGTCACAGTTATCAGTGCTGAGACCGAGATTGTCACAGACGTCCATCAGTTCGTCTAGTTCTGAAGCATTCATGATGAGGTCGACATGCACGGGACTCATAGGTAGAGATGGTGTGGCCTCGGACGGGGGTTCGGGCAGTATTCCTAGTTGCAGTTGTGACACCATGTCCGCGTTCGTTGACTGTCTAGACATCGTTGAACTCTGCAAGTGATCAGATTTCGGCCGGTTCGTAGCTCACGTGACTATGTGTAGTTACAGACTGGGGGTCATCGCAATGTTGACGCCCCGAGCACATGCTCTCCAGTCTCCAGTCGAGCAAGGGCGGTGGAGCGACTCGCAAGTCGGGGAGATGGGGCATGAAAAGACATCAGAGTACATGAACTACGAAGATATACTGTGTTCTTACAAATAGAGGCTGTTCTCAAAGTTGGGGGTGCCTGAGGAGTGCCCGTCACGGTCACCTCTGTTTGCATGTTTAGGGTCATTTGCATCAGGGTGACTAATTAGCCTGCAATGCCTGCTCTAGTTGTGTTGTGTGTGCATAGAACTCAACGTGTCACACTGGCATGATGATGGGCCATCAGGCGGGATTCTGCTGGCTGATATTCTCGACTGCCCAGACCTTTGTAGTGCCTTTACCAGGCATGGTCAAAGAATTGAATTTCAGGGTCAAGTCTGAGAATGTCCGCACTTGACAGGGGCCACTCATAGTTTGCACTCACTGATAGCAAATATTAATTAATTAATCCCAATTAATTAAATCCTGGCAGTTACTGCAGATCCTGGAAGCACTGTTTTCTGTAAGTGCATGGTACAGGTTGTGATGACCTGAAATGACATTCAGTCACCATGCAATACCTGAGTGCACTATGCCCAACGCTCCGAACACCACTGTAACAACAACCAGTAAATCATTTGTCAAAGTTTCTACAGACAGTTCCCATCGTCTCTCTATTGGCACTAGCCTACTAGAACATCCCAGTTTACACACTCAAAAATAATGCATGTCACACACAATCCTGTGATCACTGCATAGAATACTGTTTTATTGAATAATTAATTTGTCTAGATTTCATATTTATACAGTAAAACTCTCCCCACAGCCACAAGTTCCTTTGACATTGGGATTGTTGAATACGAATTCAGAGGAAAGTTTGTTTGACACATAGTCCATCTCTGTTCCCAGTAGAGTCAACTGAGCCTTAGAGTCAATGAATACTTTTGCTCCTATCAGAGAAAACCATGCATGAACGAATGTGTCCGCGGACAATACAAATGCAGTGCTAATGACAGTGAATTGTTTGGTATATTTTTCTGGCCACACACACACACACACACACACACACACACACACACACACACACACACACACACACACACACACACACAAATTACCATCTTGATTGACCTCCTCATCAAATTTTTCTTTACCGTTTGCATAATCTATTGTGTACGAAAGGCCATTGCAACCACGTGCTCGTACACCAATTCGCAAACCACTCTAAAGATGCAAAAGAATATGTCAAAACCTGTAAACAATTGCCAGTAAACTTAGGATTGCCTACTGCATCGGGTTGTCCTCTAAGTAGACTACGAACCTTTCCTGCTGCAGCTTGAGTCTGCTCACACAAGTTACATTAACAGGTAATCCCGAGTTCAAATGTGAACTCATTGTTAGAGAGCAGGCACATAGGAGAGCAAACAGCAACTGAATGGACTACATTGACTAATAATGAACAGGCAAAAGTGCAATGTGGTTTAGTTAAATATCAAAGTCTAGAAGCATGACAGCAAAATTTTGAAATTATGAAAATAACTGCTGCTGTGTCTACATGTATTGACAGACAGACAGACAGACAGACAGACAGACAGATACTTTATTCTCATACAGACTCTACTAGTACATAGGCTAGGAATTTGTAAAAGCAAACCAGTCCTTGCAAACAATAAAGTCATATATTAACTAATGGACTTGGTCTTGAATGTCAAAATCAAATACCCAACAATCTACAGCAAACTTCGATACACGAAAATGAGTTGACGAAGAAAAGGCGACAAATGACAATCCAACTGTGAGACGAAGGCGGACGCGGAGCTCAGAGAGCAGAGAGAGGTGCGTACATAACCCCGACTGACAGCAGACGCCAGTTAAAGTCACAAGAAGATGATGGGACAAAGAAATGACGACAAGAGACCATCCAGCTGCGAGACAAAGGCAGACGCTAAGCTCAGACCGACAGCAGACAGCGACATAAGCCACAAGAAGGAAAGTGAAGACAGAGCGCCGACAAAGGAGATGACATTGAAGACACGTGGACACAAATGACAAAGAAAGGGGGCCCCGATGGTTAACAATGTTCCCTAGGACGGTAGCAGCCAAAGCCACACACATCGACTTGAAATTCTTGCTCCCTTGGCCCTCTGACAAACTTCTTCCCACACAATACAAAGTAGAAGACAACACTACCAACATCCGGGGACAGACAGACAGACAGACAGATTGTTATATTTGAACTCTTACTCTACCAATAACAATTGCTAACTTTACGTATGCATAACAATAACAGTCAATGAAAAAATCACACGAGAGTTGCAAGACTGTACAACTACAGACAGTTGCTTTCTTCACCTATCTCTAAAGTCTGTTTTGCTGCTTTTTCCATTTGCATCTTTTGAAATTTTGGAGATCTTATTTTTAGACACACAAACAGACAGACAGACAGTTAAACAGACAAACCAAAAACATATGTAAGCAAATAAACGAACGTTTATTACAGTGAAAATATCATCATTGTTGTCGTCATCATCAGTGCTCAATAGCTAGGAAAGACACACAGTAGTAGATCTTATCTTCAATGGCTCTGTTATAACTCTGACGTCTAATTCAAAGTTACATCATTGCTCACATGCCTTAAAATCAACCCATACGTAGACATCGACAACCAGACAAACACAGAGACAGAAAACTTGTAAGTAACCATTGACAGATAAATAACACACAACAAACACACAAAGACAAGAGAAGACAGGCAGTCAGAAATACAAAAAGATAGACGGCAAACAGACACACAAAGAAATGAATACGAATGAACGAATCCCTCTCTTCAATGAGCCAGACATTCCTACGAATGGCAAGAAGAACCGCAGACAACACGCTGGCCCACGCGTACAGCCGCTTCATTGCTGTTAATTCATTACATAGAGTTACTCTAACGTATAAAATCATCTAGACTGCTTCTATTTATTTAATAGCTTCACAGACTATCTAGTCTAGAGTTACCAGGACGATGGCCGCTCGGCGAGGAATAACGCCTTTCCTCTTTACAGCTTTCACGGTAGCCTTAAGAGCACTGGACATCTTTCAGCAACGAAAGTTGCGTGTCAGAGCAAGACTGGCACCACTGTTCTCTATGACGAAATCACGTCCAAGTAAGTAAAAACCCGTATATCCGGGAGCTTTGATTGGTGACTCGACGGTGACAAGATGTTGCACCGTAAGAGTGCTTTGGAGATATTTCGAGTAACCATGTTGTTGCTATTATGGCTTACCTCAGTGCAGTAATCTTGTCTTTGTCAGATGGCAGTTTATGTATTTTTTCCGATTGGAGTCTTCTACACAGCCACTCATCCGGACATGTTCTTGCAGCGACAAGTAGAGAAAGAGAGGGTAATTGCAGATATGTATAATCAATGTTAATTAATTAATTACTATAACTGACGAGTGCGGTACGTGGTTTCTTTGTTGCTCCCGGATGTATTTCCAATTGAACATTCAGGACAAAAACAGGTTTTAGTAGGCCGTACGCACAGGCAGGCAGGAAAGAAAACTCACATAATTAGACAGCACAGAAAGGCCTAGTAAAGGCCTTGTTAATTAATGAAGTTTAGTAGAAAGTTTTAACTTAATTAACATGCTCAATAATTATTATTATTTGCGTAATGTTATGGTCAAGGCAATTTGAAAATAATTGTTGGTAGAGATAACTACAGTACCTGAATGTTGTATGACACGTCTTAGCCCACGTGAGAATTGGAACTGTAATACAGGTCGGAATCTTGTACAACAAAGTCACACGCATATGAGTATGGAACGAGGCTATACCACCAGTATACCTACTTGTTTCAATGGACCAAATCACAAATTAGTATTATATGAATGGAAATAGATACCAATGGGCATCTTTAAAATTCATTAGGTTTTCGCTCCTTATTTATTCTATTTTGTTACCTTCTGCAGAAAGAATATGCGGCTGAATACTATGAAACAAATGTGGAAAGGTTAAAAAACTTGGCACAGTTGAAGAAAGATGTCAGCAACAGGTCACAAAAATGAAGAATGGAAATTGAACAATAATGGTCAGAAGCACCCTATAACTTGTACGATACTACTATCAAGAGTTCATGACATTGGTGTGTATACTAAATAGTTTTATTAATAATGTGAACCTCATCTCTGGTCGACCGCTGAAATAAACTGGTTTCTAATGGCCATTACTGGGTTGATTCTATCTAAATAATCATCAAGGAGGCATTGTGGCTTTGTAGAGGTCACACACCTGACAAACATCCGTATATTTAAAATCTCTATCCAAGCTCTACGTTTAGAAACCAATGTATTAGAGCCATCCTAAATACAGTTCACTACTCACACCACAATAGAACACTGGCAACATAGTGTTCTCTAACAGAATGTCGAGTTACACACTATGATGGCCACTTTACAGATCTACGATAGCTACCGAATATTGCGCATCATCAATCATCACAGTAGTGTGTTTCTCTCTGCTGTTGACAATGAACTTTGCTTGTTTCGAACAAACGAAAGCAATGTAAACACCTGAATGTAATAAGCAAACATATTCAAAATACGTCATGGTAAGTCTTGATATTGATCATACAGTAGCGACAGCAACAGATGCTCCAAGAATAGTGCCAGACAGCACATCACTCCAGTGGTGAGCATTGTCGGATATTCTTGAGAGACAGCAGAGGAATGCTAAAGTTGCAGGAATTACTTGAAGAAAGACCTTGAGTGGTGACGAAAATTTTTGAATACATGTTGCTTCCAAATACAGCTGATTAGAAACAAAAGACAAACACTTGGTACTGAGGCTGACATCGTGAACAAAGTGGCCAATTGTGGGCACCAATCAATATTGGTTTAATGAATTGCTTGCTTATCATCTTGTGTTTCTGTTTGTTTGTCTGTCTGTCTGCCATGAAAGTTATCGTAGATAGATGCATGCATAACATCACACACAAAAATGCATGCACACGCGTGCTCGCGCGTGCACACACACACACACACACACACACACACACCAACGTCTGAGTTAACTAACCTGTCCATTATAGAAAAAGAACTTGAGTTATCTAAGTTGTGGCATAAACATGGCATTGAGTTCATGTCTTGAAAACGGAAATTTCTTGTTTTTACAATACAATCTGTCCATTAATTTGACAGGACAGGAAAATCTTTCATTAATAATAACTAAAGCAACCTGTCTCTCTATCTACTGGCCTCCCCAGCTTGCCTGCCTGTTTTGTCTGTCTCTTTAATAGTAATGTTCAAATCAGTTTATATAGTGTAGTAAGTCTAAATCGATGTTTAATTAAATACTTACCATAACAAAAACTCCTGCATAAACTGAAACCGAGGAGTGTCCAGATGGCCATGACAACCTGCAACGTGAAAGTGTGATTCACTGATGTCATTGATTAATATACAAGACAGCAACTGGAAAATCGGCAATCTAATGTGAAATACCGATCCCTGCAAGATATCTGTTTTATGTGTGATTAATTTAGCACAACCAAACAACCACAATTAATTGAAATCAAATGGAATTTTAAATAACAATAATTACTATTGTTGGGAAGCAAGCTGCTGCAAAAGTAGTCTGTGGCTCTCATCTTACCTTGCTTCATGAATGTCTCCGCTTTTTCCACGGCATCCTGGATGAAGAATGTAAAGAGGAAATCCTTTTTCATTGGTGCAATTGAATTTGCTATAGTCTGGTTGACAAGCATCAAGAAAATATGGTCTGAGACGACCAACCGCAACTTTGCCAGTTTCGGTGAAGAAAGAAACGAGAACAAATCCCAAAATGAACCAGTAACATTGACACAAAAGATCATTCCAAGTTAATGGCACGTCTAGTCGGCGAGACAATCCGCACATGACTGGATTGCCGGATCTCTCATCGTGATGTGAGTTGCAGTTGAATAGTGTCATGATCGAACTCACTGAAAACAATATTATCTACAAAACATAAAATGAGTGGCAGCAAAGGATGTCATTGTGCCATACTATAATTAATTAAGAATATCTATATAATCTAATATATATAGTAATTCTATAGACGGACACTATTAACAGCAATGGTGTAAATCTAGTGGGTTCGTAAAAGTTTTGTGTGCACTGTTGTTACTCCTACGTGCTCAGCTCCTCCCCTTTGATGAGTAACAATGGTAATTTGTACAGTTTTTTATGTCGCTGATGCAAACATCATATAAATGCCCTACTGCAAGTGGAATATAAGGCAAAATTTTTGATCGGACAGTGTGCTGTAGCAAAAGAGGTTGACTTGACATTTTAAATTTTAGGCATTCACTCTCATTTGATTTCATAATCCTTTCTTCTAATTATCAACATCAACATTTAGTTCAATTTCTTTTTTGTTGCATCATATTAACTACTGTATTTATTTGCTATCAAAATATAGACTGTTACAGTATTGCAGTATTGTCCTTCTGCACTCATGCATATTGTGGTTGGTCAGAAACACCAGTTGGTCGGTCAGAGACACCAGTTGGTCGGTCAATGACCAATGACAGACCGTTATATTCCACTCTGCTACTGGCTGCAACTTTGTGGCCAAAGTGCATTTCTAAGATTACTTATGACCATCATGTTTGACAAGGAAAAACAGCTATATTGCCGTCTATCTTGCAGATAGTTTTATTAAATTATGTTCGAGTAGTGTCGAGCCATGTAATATTTCTGGTTGCCTATAAACGAGCAACATACTCTGGATCATGAGTATCTATTGAATTTGGACTTTTACACCGAGGCAAACAATATGATCATTACATTGGGTAAATTCATTTCAATGTGATTCCCAGACTATGAGGCGTGTGTCTGTATCTTACACTGGGATTTCCGAAATGGTCAAATTCTAACAGACATCATACATATAACTATGAATAGACAATAAACAGGATGCCATTCTAAATGCAACAAGACAACAACAATTATAATACGTTGTCAGTAAGACGCGGCAACTATGAAATAGTCACAAGCCCTGATTTTTGACTTGTTACTATTAATAACAATGTGTTTAAATTAACGTAGATTTAAGTTTCCTTAAACACTAAAGAAATTAATTAATTTACAAAATATCTAAATTTTAATTAAAACTAGATTAAAAGTTATGCAAGTACAGTACACACAGCCCTATTTTTACGGACACTCACAATAACGATTCAACAAATTACTATTAAATCTTCACCTTAATTAATATTAGTAATTTTATATATATATATATATATATATATATATATATATATATATATATATATATATATATATTATACTCTAATTAATTATTTGCAAGGCTTACAATAAGAAGAGGGCAGCCAATACAAATGGCCAGAAGCACAGGATCAGATACAGTGTTAGGCTTCTTTGGGAACGATATAGAGTCATCGTTGCAGAAGAAGCCACGTGTTGTTGGGTGAACAGAAGAGTTCAGCACACAGATCGCAACAAATGGAATAAGAAGTACGGCCAAGCTTACAACGACTCGGCAGCCATGTCTGCGACAAGCGCGAGCAACGTTTGCCCTACATGATGACTGAGAAGGAGATGACGCTTTCGGATGGTCGGCCATATTGGTGCGCCTCGCAGACCAGACACACGGCGCAAAGTTTGCTAACTGCCATGGCTCAAGTAGACTGCAAACCACGCCCATTTTTACTTGCAAAGCCGCGCCTATTTTCTACTCTTACTTTTCTTTCAAATTCAGTTTGTATAGACATATAAGTAAATATAATATCGATTTCAGGTTACAAATAGACTGCGAGACTGAGGTCATCTTCCACAGTTGTGATATAAGCCTCTCCTTCAATAGACTCGAGCCAGTCTCTCCCCGCCTTCGTCATTCCCCGGATTGTCAATCCTTACGACGATTTTCAATCGTCGCTACACGGGTCTGGGAGGCCGAGGCTGGATCACACGCACCCACAACAAACAACGGATCCAAGTCAAAGGCATCGTTTAGCACTCCGTAGGGGTTGATCCTTAATTAGAGCATGCGTTGAAAGAATGCTGTCACATGTTCGGCAAGATCGCTAGCATTACGAGGTTGTGGAAGGCACAATCACGTTGGTGGTCGATGGTGCTTTGGAAATTCTCCTGGATCGTGAGAGCTGACAGCGCCGACTAACTAAATTTTGGTAGCTACGTAGGCAGATACACGAGTTTTCGGACAGCCATTGTAAGGGTACGCGAGGTGATACGGGAAGTTGGTGCTGAGTTGGCTTTGAGCGCGAACATGACTGACAGTACTTCTACCGTTACAACTGGTGACCGGAGTGGGATCGAAGTCAACACGCCTCGCACCTTCATGGACCAGCTTTCGAGTGCTATGCGCGCATGAGCGAAGAACACCAAAAAGACCCAGCAGTGGTTGCAGACGAGCTCAAGCAGGAGTTTGTCAAAGCAGAGAGAGATCGAGATACCGCTATACACGAGCTTACAAGACGATCTTGGCGTCCAGGTGAGTCTCTAGCTTTATTTGCACATGATATTTGCCGCCTTGCTAAACTGGCATATCCCGGATTTGGCGCGGATGAGCTCGATACCATAGCGAGGGATTGTTTTTTGAAAGGACTACCACCGGAGCTACGCGTGGCTCTACGGCGAGACCCGCAAACTACAACCAAGAAGGTTCAAGACCTAGCTGCAGAAGTCGTACGATTACAACTAGCTGGGGTGGGAGCACGACACCTCAGACTGCACGCGTTGCCGCGGCAACGGTTACAGACCCGGATGCATCTCACGCTAGCCCGTCTTTAGTAGATCAGATTGCAGAGCGAGTCTATCGATTGATAACTGATCACGACGACGGCACCAGCGAGACGGAAACCAGCCACGTGCAGGTTAGTACGACAGAATACAGCTCCATCAAGAGGCAGGTACTCTGGCTATTCAAATAGCGGTCCACAAATACGATCACGCATTCTTCACGAATGCTGCATCTGCGGTGAAGACAATCACACGAGAAAGTTCTGCCCTCATCGCGACCATTGCTACCGCTGTTTGAAACCGGGGCACTACGCACTTGACTTTAGAGCTAACCAACCGTCCAGGCCTCCCTTCGGAAAAGGCCGTGTTATGGCCCTAGCAGTTGAAAAGCACGGGCTTCTTCGTGTTGATGTACAACTTGGTGGGCCGAGTTATCACCCTTTTCTCGTTGACATGGGGGCAGAAATTAGTCTTATTCCCGCGTCGCTCGCCTCCAATATTAAAGGCAAGATTAACCGGCAATTGTCCCGACAACCGGTCATGGTTGATGGGTCTAGCATCCGCTGCGAAGGCACGGTTACTTGTAGGATACGTCTTGGACCACGAGATATTTCAGCGCAATTCTACATTGTGCCGGGTATCACGGATGGCATTCTAGGACTCGATACGTTATCTCATCTGGACTTACAAATTGACACGAGAACACGACGGTTGCTCATTGATGGTCATGCCGTACCCGAATGTGAATGGCTTCGTCCTCCTGAACGATCACGCTCGCAGATCCAACTGGTCAGGTTCGGGAAAGTGTATGCTACTACTGATGAATACATTGCTCCTGGCCAAGAATACACTGTTTGGGGCAAGGTTCACTGCCCAGGTCTACGTCCAGGCGAGACATACACGAGTGTAGTGGAAGTAACAGAGCGGTTGCCGGCCTCCCACGGCCTTGTAGGATGCTGTACGCTTGCCATTGGGGGACCATCACAACACGTCCCAGTCAAGGTTTTCAACTTGTCAGAAGAAACAGTACGCATCCACAAGAACCAGAGCTTAGCAGAGTTCACAGAGGCAACCACATCTACCAACGCAACCACAGGACCGCCAGACGTTGACAAGATCACGACCGGAAATCATCTCACAGATGAACAATCAAGACGACTACAACATTTGCTTTGTAAGTATCAGACCGTGTTTGCTTACGATGGAAATGAAGGACGAACGTCTACCATTGAGCACACAATTAAGCTGACAGATGACACACCAGTGGCTTCTAGATACCGGCGCACCCCGAGCGGGTGGAGACATGAGATCGAAAGTGAAGTTCAAAGGTTACGGAATAACGGTGTTATCAGATCGTCAACGTCCTCATACGCGGCTCCAATTTGTCCCGTAAAGAAGAAGGACGGGACTATGCGCCTCTGCATTGACTATCGCCAATTAAACGCACGTACTAAGAGCGATGCGTTTCCCACGGGCAACGTATTGGACGTTATCGACAACATGGCTGGCGCGCGATACTTCAGCACAATTGATCTTGCACTAGGCTATCACCAGGTACCAGTCGCTGAGGCCGACAGAGACAAAACCGCTTTCCGTACTTCATCCGGTCTCTGGGAATTTACTCGGATGCCGTTCGGGTTGAAAGGAGCGCCCGCGACCTTTTGTAGGCTGATGGCCCGTGTTCTCGGACATATGTCGCCAACGCATTTGGCGCTCTATATGGACGACATTTGCGTCATTTCTGCGACGCTCGACTCTCATCTGGAACGCCTCGAGGCCACGTTCAAAAATCTTTGGCCCACGGTCTCCGCATCAAAGCACATAAATGCAGTTTCGCTGTGGCGGAAGTCATCTTCTGTGGACACAAACTTAGCGCCGAGTGGATACAACCATCCAGCACTAAACTGGACGCCATCAGCTGGTTGCCCGTTCCATCCACACCTACCGAAGTCAAAACTATTCTCGGGGCGACAGGATGGTACAGAAAGTTTATTAGGAACTACGCCACGACAGCTACGCCACGACAGCTACCCCTCTCACAAAACTAACACAGGCGGGAGTAGCATTCAATTGGACGCACGAGTACCAAACAGCGTTCGAAACATTAAAACTACAATTGATGAAGTCACCGTTGCTAAGTCACATTCGTCCGGTCGGCACTCTCATTCTGACAAGGATGCCTCTACCGTTGGTCTGGGTGCAGAACTCGCTCAGGAGACACACGAAGGGACACATCCTGTCGCATTTTTTAGCAGAGCTATGACTAAAACGGAACGGAATTACTCGACATACGACCGCGAATTGCTCGCTATAGTATCAGCTATTCTGCACTTTCGCCACCACCTGCTCGGCAGGCGGTTTGTACTACGGACTGACCACAGACCATTGCAATATTTTCCCGTCACCCGAGACCCTTGGGGTAGACGCGCCCGATGGCTTGCGGAACTACAGCTGTATGATTTCAGCATCCAGTACGTTGAAGGTACCCAGAATTGCGTCGTAGATGCTTTGAGCCGTTTGGGCTTTGCAAAGGAAGCCACTGACACAATTGCCAACGTCACAAGTCACGACAAGTCATCACAATTTTTGGAAGGCGACATTCAGACTGCCCAAACAGCAGACTCTGATATCGCGGTAGTCATCAGACTTCTCCAGTCTCGTCGTCTTCCGTCAGCCGACGCATCCCCTAGTGTGAAAAGTTTTCTTCGACATGATCTTTATCTTGAAGAAGACATCGGTTGGCGCAAGGCGCACGACTCGAGACAGTTAGTCGTACCACTCTCGCTTGTACCACGAGTCTTACAAGTGGCGCACGATGACCCTACGGCAGGACACCAGGGAGCCAACAAAACCCTCGACAGGCTACTCGCACGTTTTTGGCGGCCTACAGTGCGCCAGGATGTTGCTGCATATACCCAGTCGTGCCACCGTTGCGGAGAACGCAACCATCCGACTGCTGCAGCTAAAGCTCCGCTTTGCCAACGCCCTCGCCCTTCTCGTCCGTTCGATATCGTGGAGACAGATATTAAAGGGCCATTGCCACTGTCCCCAGACGGATACCGCTACATTCTAGTCTTCCAAGATGCTTTCAGCAAGTATGCGGAAATGACACCTATTGCAACCGCGTCGGCCCACACCGTTAGCAACCAATTGAGAGAGTGGATCGGACGCTACGGCATCCCACGTACCATCCATTCCGACCAAGGTGCTTGCTATACGAGCACGACGTTTAACGAATTGTGTGCTAAGTATGGGATCCGGCACACTGTCTCTTCAGCCTAGCACCCGCAAGCTAATGGCTCAGTTGAGCGGTTGAACCGTTCTATAGGAACAACTCTGGCAAAAGTCGTTCACCACTCTCAAACCGACTGGCCAGATCGACTACCAGACGTGCAGTTGGCATACAACTCTGCCAAGCATGACACGATTAATGCGTCTCCGTTTCGCATCATTTTTAAACAGGGAGCCCGCACAATGACAGATTCCTTGGCGGACCATTTCCAATCCACACCGCAAGCAGATATACAGCAATCACAAGAACGAAACGGTTCCTCTTCACATCCCCAACCGACAGATACATTACAGTGCACACAAGAACTATATGACCGCGTCGCAGACCATCTTAATATCGCCACCTTTAATCAACAAACGCGGAACAACCAGAGCACACACCACACGCCATACGGCCCTGGCGACCACGTATGGCTCTACCAGCCACGTGTCCCTCGCGGCAAGGCACGTACACTAACGCCTGTTCTATGTGTAGTGTGGGAGCATCATTCAACATTACAGGAGGAAACCCCTAATTGATGTCGATACTGATACTAGAGGATCTCTAGCTGCGTGTTGTTGCATTCTTAGCTAAGTGGAGACTCTGTAGAAAGGTTACGATACAGTACAAACGTAATTCACCCGATCATGCAGTACGTTATGCAGTACGTTGCTTGTGTAAAGTTAGTTGGTATTGAATTGGCGACTAGTCTGTCGGTACAGTACGACATACGTAAATGTAGTTTTAGTAGTTGGACGCGGTACCGTCGAGGGGAGGGACGTGTCAGCAGTACGGTACACGTACGTTTCCTAGGCCCTCCTGCCATGAGCACTGCGTGCGTGTCCACCTTTACTATTTGGTCTCGTTATTCACTTGTAGTCAGTGTGGGTTCTGTTCCCACGGCACAGGAGAGACACAGCATGAGGTTGTAGAGGTTCTATCTGCGCTATCGGGTAGTGTTCTATGTGATGTACAAAATCTAGACATGACGTGCAACTTGCAGTTGGGCCAATCGTACTCCTACATCTACAGTAACGACGCGACCATGCACTTCCAGTTACTAAACATTAGTAACTGTCTGAAGCGGCGTACGTACAGGTGCAGAAACACGGTACAGGAAACGTGCTGATGTGATTAGCAGAAACCGCGCCTAGTTTAATTGAATCAGCGTATCAGCACGTGTTGGAATGCACCTCTACGCCGTCCAATGGACTCCCTACCGCGTACACTGCTACTCGTTCTTTCAATTTTCTTTTTCTGATGTACTCAAATTATTTGAGAAAACGGATGAGCGTCCAATTTCTGTTAGTTCAAATCAGGCCATCAGTTCATATATACATCTACGTCCGCTTTCTCGTCGGCAAAGCAATTTCTAATATACTGCACCTAAAAATTTGAAATAATAAAATTTTAAATTTTGATTTTTCAAAAAATTTAAATTTGAAAATTTAATGCAAATTTTTAAAAATTAGTAACGTTAAATTAAAAATTTAAAATTTCAATACAAAAAAATTGAGAAATTGAATTTCAAAAATTCAAAATTTAAAAATTTTAAATTTAAAATTTGAAATGGCCGAAAGACCCACTGACCACTAGATTTGTTGAGTTGTAGATTTAGCTAGATTGTTGTTATATGTGGTAATAGATAAATTAATTCATATTCCATGCATATGTACTGTGCTCATCAGCAATGGCTGCTCGCACCTGAGATTGATTATGTACTTTTGGGGGGAGAGGGAGATTTCCTTCTCGTTAGAGCAGCAATTGCAAGAGATCATCCTAGTGCGGAAGTCGTCGAGAACTACTCCGCCCCTTCCAATCAGCAGCACGCGTTGGAATGAAAAACGAACCCCTACTGCGTTGAGCCGTGACTAGGGCACGCGTTCCACCAGACTCCTTGCTGCGTACTTCACACGAGGCTGTTTCATTTTTCGTTCTTGCCGCGTTCAATTCTTTTGACATTCAACTCAACCAAATATAATCAAAAATAGAAAATTGAAAATAGAAAAATGAAAATTCAAAAATTAAAAATCAAAAATTAAAAATAAAAATTTGCTCGGCGATTTAATGTTTTCCAGCAAAATAATTGAAACCCTTTGACAAAAAATTGAAAATTGAAATGGCCGGAAGGGTCACGGACCCTGCTAGTAGCCAAAAGCTATAAAGCAAATTAGAATATTTGCAGATCTTGACTAAGGAGTTATAGTTTTACGTCTCAGTGCACCTTAGCACATTATTGGTAATATAACACATCGCTTACTTATACTACATCAGTCTTTTTACCTGCAATTGCCGTGTTAGTCTCGCGTAGCCGGGTCTGAGACTATTGCCGTGTGTACCACAGTAATGTCTCGCTTCATCTCGCCAATCTTTCAACGTCGTTTTCTCCGTTTCCGCTCACTAGCAACTGGCACGAGAGCGTCTCGTTCGCACATCTCGTCAATAAGGCTGAAAGAGAAGCAACTGTCTATTCAGTGGAACGACGACAGCGCAATGGAGTTGCCGTACATTTTTCTGCGCGACAATTGTCAAGAACCGAAGTCGTTCGATCGCGTGACGATGGAGCGTCTCTTCAATCCTGCCTACACGTTCGATTTGAATATTCAGGCAACCGACACTGAAGTGAACGAGGATGGCAGTCAACTCACTATCCGGTGGCCGGATGGACATCGCAGCAGATTCGCGTCTTCGTGGCTCCTAGCATACGGAACGGGAAACACGCTCGCGTCCGCACGATTGCCTGTAGAGACAGTCTACTGGGGAAGGGATTATTACAAGAAGATGCCTCGATTTGATTTCGAGCAATTACTGAATGACGACCGATGTCTGCTGGAGTTATTGCTTAGACTCGAGTCTCACGGCCTGGTGTTGGTAGAAAATGTTGGAACTCAATCTGGTCAAACAAAAAGGCTTTGTGAACGCATTTATTATGTCAAACCATCAGTCTATGGGTACTTTATATTATTATTATTATTATTATTATTATTATTATTATTATTAAACATGAATTGTGGAAATTTCTGTTGTTTTTCTACGTATCTTGAATGTCTTCACTATAGGATGGACACTCTGACAGTGAAAAGTAAACCGAATGCAGACACTAGTGCTTACACAGGTGCGGAGTTTCCCTTACATACTGATTATGCATTTTGTAATCATACAAGTGAAGTAAGTTATTAGCTAGAACTTGTTGACTATGTATACCTATATCTAATTTATGGGCGTCAAGATTCAGTTTCTTCACTTTACTGAGCAACTATCCGGTCCCACTGCTGGTGGATCGTTGTTTTGCGACGGATTCCATGTTGCTGAAATACTGAGGAAGAAGAATGCTGCCGCATTTGATATGCTCTCGCAATATCCAATACAGTTTGTGGATGCTGGTTCCGATTATCTTGGTGATAGTGAAACAGAAGCGTGACATAGCATAATTAGGTAATTCTTTTTGTGTATACGGGTGCTTTTTATTGACATATTTGTTGACAATAATGCTTACTAATAATTACCGTTGTGTGTGTGTGTGTGTGTGTGTGTGTGTGTGTGTGTGTGTGTGTGTGTGTGTGTGTGAGTACGCGCTTGCGCATTTGCCATTAATTAAATTATTTTTGTTGTTGGAAACTGTTTAGTGTGTCTCCCACTAAGAAAGTTACTGGAATACACTACAGCAATTATGTTCGAGGACCTCACTTCTCTGCTCTTCTAATGGATAAACTTTACGAGTGGTATGCAGCATATTATGAATTTTCTCATCTATTGAAATCCCCGGATTCTGTGATGGAGTTCAAAGTACAATCCGGACAGATGACAGTGGCAAATAACTGTCGTCTACTACATGGCAGAAATGCATTCGAATTGCAAGGTGATGAGTCCAGATCTATTGAAGTTTGCTTCACAGATTGGGATGCAATTCGTTCGAAGGCCCGAGTTCTCATGAAGAAGTTCGCTCCGTCATAGCAGTAGGTGTGACCTAGAATTCCTTGACAGCAATTAACTGCCTTAAAGTAGCTTTATCAGTGTGAGAGGACCTAAGCTGCATGCCTAGCAAAAGTAAGATGCCATTTACTCTATTAGTTAATTAGAAGATATTGTATGCCACTATGTTATTATCATTAGCTATGTATGTTTCTTGTCTGCGCTCTAAATCAGAGTGGCAATGGACTCATGCACCCACTGACTGTGCCAGCTGGAACCATGCCTGGAAATGCACGAGTCTCACGGCGTGAAATTCGTGCATTTCCATGTAGTAGTTATTACCAGTGGCGTCCTAGACGATAATTGGGGGCGGACCTTCTAGAGTATGCGTAATCTCGAGGGTAACACTCATCTTTCGCCGAAATCGCTGTACACAAATTCCACGAACCGTAGATCATCTTGCCATTGACTAGGCTTTTGTAAGTAAGTTTACTACTTACCGTTTGTGCATCTTGTGAGAGACTTTGCCCACGTATAGACGCGTAGGAAGCCATTTCTTAAGTAAGGCTTCTCAAGGGTAAGAATGAGACTGCTGTTCAAGCTGAAGTCGTCTGTTTCACAGTCTGAACAGAAACACGTGAAGTGGAAAGACAGACTACTCATCTAGCGATGGAAGTTTATCAGGTGAAGATTTGCGGTGAGGGAACCCATTCGGGGTGCCAAATGTGACGCACTGTGTGGCAGAATAGGGCTACTTGTTTCACCCATCTAGCGTTCTGGAACTGTGGAACTGTGAAACTTTGTATCTTTTCGAACTAGAGTCACAAGATTTGTCTAGCCTATTCAACCCTTCATGGAAAGGGTAAGCTCTTGAACTTACATCACTTGATGTACCTTGGCCTGATTCTTTGTTTGCTATACAGAGTAATAGTCGTGGCTGCTGGTTCAATCCAAATTCACATTGTATCAGGCACATTTCTCGACACAAAAACCTGTGTGAAACTTGATTTTATCATTTGGCAGTGTGTTGAGCCATTACTTGCAACTCAGACTTTGCAGATGCAAGGTCTTACTCGAGAACTCTAACCTTGTTTTCAAGTTTCACTATTTCATTTGCTTGCTGTTCAATTATCTGATGTAAACCATCAGCTTCAGTCTCAGTGACATTTTTGACAATCAACATCTTTACTTCCATCGATCATTAGACTATCTAAACATGTCTTGATCAACTGCGCCTGCGGATGAGGTAGAACAGCCTCTGCTTTCTGATTTAGACATCACAGCTATGAAATAGCCAGTGCGTGTGTGTTGTGTTACTTTAGACATAACTGTTGCTGGGACTTGTAGGCTGACAGTGATAGTAAACAGACTGTAATATGTTAATGTACGTGTACTGTACTCTAGATCGCGTCAGTACCTATCGAGTGCAAGTTATCACATTAACATCTTTGACTTGGCCAATCACATATATACAGAAGAAAGCTAGACTGCTCAGAAACAACGCGGAACGTCCTTCATGTCTGGTTACCCCAAATGGATTCTCAGGCAGCATGATTTCACTTGCTAAAACTAATCCATCACTAGACAGTGAGTAGTCTGTGCTTCCACTCCATGCGTATCTGTTCAGAATGTGAATTATGCGGCTTCAGCTTGAACAACAGTCTCTTACCCTTAAGAAGCCGTACTCAAGAATGGCTTCCTACGTGTCTCTACGCAGGCAAAGTCTTTCACAAGATGCACGAAATGGTAAGTAGTGAACTTACGTGATGGATTCAATGTTGCGGAAGCTCTGAGGAAAGGAACCGCGCAGCATTTGATATGCTTTCACAATATCCAATACAGTTTGTGGATTGTGGTACAGACTGTCTTGGCGATTATGACACCGAATCATGGCACAACATGATTAAGTAAATATACTAAAATTTTGTATTGTGAAATTGTTGTTACTGTGTGTGTGTGTGTGTGTGTGTGTGTGTGTGTGTGTGTGTGTGTGTGTGTGTGTGTGTGTGTGTGTGTGTGTGTGTGTGTGTGTGTGTGTGTGTGTGTGTGAGTGAGTGAGTCAGAGAGAGAGCACTGCATTATTGCTTACACTTATAGAGTGTCTCCAAGTGGTGAAATCACTGCAATATCATACAGCAGTCATACTCGAGGTCCTCACTTCTCAGCTCTCCTAATGGACAAACTTTATGAGTGGTATGCAGCTTATTATGAATTCTCTCATCTGTTGAACTCACCTGATTATGTGATTGAGTTCAAACCAGAACCTGGACAAATGACTGTGGCAAACAATTATCGTGTACTTCATGGCAGAAGTGCATACAAGATGCAAGACAATCAGCAAAGGTATCTTGAGTCTTGCTATACAGATTGGGATGAGGTTCGTTCTAAGACTCGAGTTCTAATGAAGAAGTTGTCATCTAATCTGTCGTGACAATTATGCAGTGTATGTGTGCAACTGTTTGCAATATGAGAATAGGGTGTGTGTAAAGGAGTAGAATCGAAACACTGTTACAATCCATGCCAAAAAGTGTTTCAAGGCTCGCTGCAACAATAGAATCTAATACTAATTTTTTTAGTGCAAACTGGCATTGGCCAATTCATCATTTCGCGTAATATAGCGATCAATAGGTCTAGCTAGTTAGCTAGATTAACCTGAGCACAAAGTGGAGAAAGTATACGGAGTGCATGCAAATCAGGTAGCGCAGCTGCTGGAGATTCCATTCTCCGGTCAATCGGCTTTTCAACCTCACACATACTTTAAAATAGCTGTCTTTTTTGACTCTGCCATTGCCGTGGATAGTGTAGCAAACGTCTTAATTAATTAAAAATGATGGGCATGCGCACTTTACGTGTCCATGACTTCTTGACACTGTTTAGATAATACTGAAATGATGATGTGTATTATCAAAAAGGTAAAAACGTCGTCGTCATCATTACATACTATTCTAAGATCAAGCGGATTGTCTAGTAACCTATAGTTCTGCTTGAACGGGAGTGAAACGCCCAAAATGTTTGGGGCTAGAGCCTCCCTCAGTTTCCCTCAGCCTTCCTCATCCCCCCTGACGCTACGCCGGTCACCCACTCCGTGTGCATGATGAGCTCTACTCTTTCTAGTGGATCGATTGTGTCTAGTCATGCATGTACGTGTACGTACAATGCATCCTGTGCTGATCGAGGTCTTCTACTAGAACGTTCTTCTAATAATGTGTCCAGATCGCGTATATCCCTTCCATATATAATAAAATAGGAGCAAAATAGAGAGATAGTCTTTGTTTAGTTGCTTTTCGTAGTCACGTACATCGGTCTAGAATGTATAAAACGAAAGGCTGTTAATGTATTTTCTTAATAGACAAATTTAACTTGATCGTCATTTTTTAATTATACATGCAAGGGATCTTAGTATCTTCACGGCATCATGGTAACTTTTTACTGATCGAGATCACATATCTACATGTGTAAAGAGCAACAGTGTACAGTACTTTGAAGGATTACATACTGTAGGCATACCATACACACTCAGATATCTAGATCATGATCAATTGCAATAATTATCGCTATATATAAGTAAGCTAGGCTAGATGTTTGACAAATACAAACTCTTAACTAAAGGTCAAAGAACAGCAACTGTCACAGTATTAGACTTCTTCAATACGCGATCTGGATACATCATTAGAACGTTCTAGCTAGAAGACCTCAATCAGCACACAAGATGCATTGTACGTACACGCACATGACTAGACAATCGATCCACTAAAAAGAATAGAGCTCATCATGCACACCGGACGGGTGACCGTCGGGAGGTAGCCCCAAACATTTTGGGCGTGTCACTCCGGTTTAAGCAGAACTATAGGTTACTAAACAATCCGCTTGATGTTAGAGTAGTATGTAATGTTCGATGACGACGACGTTTTTACATCTTTGATAATACACATCATCATTTCAGTATCATCTAAACAGTGTCGAGCAAGTCATGGACAAGTAAAGTGCGCATGCCCATCACTTTTAATTAAGACTATTTTTGCTACGCTATCCGGCAATGGCAGAGTCAAAGAAGACCGCATCAAATAGGTAGAAGCATGCATATATCTTAATCAACTGTTTTTCAAGTGTAAGGTCGAAAACCCGATTGACGTGAGAATGGAGTCTCCAGCGGCTCTGCTACATATATATGATTTGCATGCACTCCGTACTTTCTCCACTTTGTGCTCAGGTTATTCTAGCTAACTAGCTAGACCTATTGCTCGCTACATTACGCGAAAATTGGCCAACGCCGGTTTGCACTGAATTAGTATTAGATATTCGAAGCAAGCAAGACCATCGCTATGATTAATGTAGACACTAGCATCTATTTTGCATGCATAATAGCAGACATTTTGAGCATACTAAAACAAATTGCAAGCAATTAAACTTTCTGTATGTTTTCCAGCGTTCACAGTAATGAGTAAATACAGTTATACATATTGCTTTTGAGAGTCGTGTGGCTTACTGGGCATTGATGTATAGCTGGTTCACGTAGCAACAATAATATTTGTAATAGAGGCGCGCGTCTCCGCAGCTGATGGACGACTTTGAGGGTCAGATGACCAGCAGGCTCTAGCCACACCTGCCCACGTTTTGGCTCTATGTTGGGTAAGGATAGCATCAGGGACACTGGCAAGCAATGCTGGTATCTCTTCACCAGTAAACGCGTCATTGTCTGGACGAACTTCTACTTTCTTAGAGAATTCTTCAGCCGAGAATTTTATGATCTGATCGTCTGAATAAGCTCTTTTCCCATTCCATATTTCCCACATGATGATTCCAAAACTGAACAGATCCACTGACCACGTGTAGGGCTTGCCACTCCTTATCTCAGGTGCCATGTACGCATTAGTTGCACACACAGTACCATTCAATTGGTCTGTGTGCTTGGCCAGACCTATATATGCAAGCTTTACTTCTCTTCGGGCAGTCATCTATAATTAGTAGGCAACAATAGAATGGCATTACTGATTGTTCCACTGCTATAGCGCTGTTAGTTGCTTACCAGGATATTTTCTGGCTTCAGATCTCGATGAATGACATTGTTTCCATGCAAATAGTCTAGGCCATTGACTATATTTAGTGCAAGATCTCGAGCAATTGAGAATCCTGTTACTGTATGCGCGGGCTCTCGTTCGACATCTGTAATGACGTTTGTCAGGCTTCCGCCGTCACACCATTCATAAAGCAATCCAAGTTTCAGTGGGTTTGGTAAGACGTGTACTGTTCCATAAAATTTTAAAATGTTTGGGTGACTGCACTTGCTGCAAAACAATACAAAGCAAAACAAATTAAAATTCATAAGCATTGCTGATTCAGATTATATTTATTAATACCGAGAATTGGTCAGTTCTCTCTTGATATCAAGAGCTTTTTCTGGCGTAATGTGATCATCGCTCAATTTCAGTGCAGCTTTTTTCATTTTAGGAAGGGTGACTTTGTAAATTGTACCAAAACTGCATGTACCTATTGGTTCACTAGTTTGATCCCATGTGAGGTCGCTGTAGGTATAACGGTGAGGATAGAATTGTAGGGCAAACTTCGACAGCTTACCGCTTTGCTCTTGGCATCTGCACAGCAACTCTTTGTATTTTGGAACATGAACTTCATCTTGCTGTTCAAGTGCCCTCAATCGCTGGCGAGTTGTTGCTATTTGCTCAGGAATGTCATTTCTGACAAATTTTACAGAATAACAGGAATGTTCTAGCACAGTCAAAACTAGGTTATGCAGATTTTTTACACCGGACTCTGTTTGACATTGGGTCAGGAAGTCATCAAATGCTTTTGCTACTGCTTCTTTGAAAGACCTTTCCTTAATCTTCTTCAATGTTGCAACTACAGGAGTGGCGATGACTCCAATAAGAAGAGCAAGTGGAACAGCTGCAACTAACAATGGCGTGGCCGCGACAACTGCAGCTATTTTTAATTTCTTAGCAGATCGGACGACGACATCATCATGATCATCAACATCATCGTCATCATCATCTTCGTTGACATCGTCATCACTAGTAACTGAGATTTCTTTTTCTGATGTGTTTCCACCAGTGACATCTAAGTTCAGAATGTTCAATGTTTTTTGTGCTTTCTGGGCGTCTTCAACAAACTTGCTGTTTACCCACTCACGAAGATTCTTGTAGCCTCCAAAATTCGCTATTTCGTCGGTAATTCGATCTTGCAAAAACTCACTCACCTTTCGACCATCAAACAATTGTTGTTGTTCGTCTTGTAACGCTGACCTTCTCCATTTCAGGACATTATTACGTACATTTTCTGACTTCAAATGATTGATAAGATCAACCGTTGTAAACTTGCGAGTCTTTTGTAGCAAATTGTTTGTTATTTCATGCAAGTGTCCATTTTCTAGTGACGACTCAACAGCTTCTAGTTTTTCCCACCATTGCCTTAGTCGTATCTTCCTTTCGTCTACTGGCAATCTCAGCTGCCTGATTGTTGTTTCCAATGCATGCTCTGCATAGCTCATTAGGTCGCATGGTTTTCTGTTAAAATGTAACAACCAGAAATAAAAGTATGCTCTAAACTGCGTTGGTTAACATACGTACAGTAGCAATCGTTTAAGGTTGTTTTCAAGAGCTATTGGAAGCATTCTTTTGATTGATTCACAAAGAGTAGACAAATCTGGAGAATGTTTGCCAAACGTTTGTAACAGCAGCGCTCGCTTTGAGTTCATAAACAGAAGTTGTTCTCGTTGAAATCCTGGCCAACGAGTCTTGATCTCTCTAGCTGCAAGATCTAAGTACTTCTGTCTGTCTTCTTCCAAACGAATTTGGTCACAAAACATGTCCCACTTGTTTAGGACAAATATTGCAGATTGAGATGAGAAACCTAACTCTCCAACACTTTTTACATACGCTTTCAGTAAACCACCAACCTATTCACAGAAATGACTATGTATAAAAATAAAAGAGACGAAGGACATTGATGCAATGTGAGCAGAAGCTTGCTCACAGTCATAGAGACAAATAGAAAGACAGACAGACAGACAGACACCTATTGTCAACCGTTTGACTCTTAGTCGTAGTTAGTGACTTTTTAGGTCCAATTTGTCTTACAACTTGCTGATTGTTAGTATATTGTGGACTGTAATGTCTTGTATAAGAAATATATAATGAGTCAATGACAGATAGACAGACAGACAGACAGACAGACAGACAGATGAAGCAGGAAGACCTAATGCTGCGGAATTTTTAGAGTTTTGGAGGAAAAGATTCTCTGTACAATTACAGAAGTGTAATGTTCAAGTTATATCAAAGAAACTTAGCATGTTGTGCGGTGGGTCTGAGAGGCCTGACTCTCTCAGCACCCAATTTTTTCCTCATTAGTCTTAGTTATATATAAGTGTTTTAGTTTGCTGTAATGTTAGCTTTCAATGAACGTTAGTCTAGCTGCATTACTGTAGTTCTTTGCAGAATTGTATCATAGCTTGATGTAATAAAAGACAGACAGACGGACAGACAGACAGACAGACAGACAGACAGGCAGGCAGGCAGGCAGGCAGGCAGGCAGGCAGGCAGGCAGGCAGGCAGGCAGACAGACAGACTGATTGACAGACAGACAGACAGACATACGGGAATGCATGCATGTACAGAAAGTTAGGTCCGCCGCCAAGCAAGCTGCATGGTATACTATCGTGTCCCTGAGTCAGGTGGACAGCGTTGCACGCTGTAATCATGACTAAAATAATTATATTCTAGTATTGTAGTGGATACGGGAATTTGGTTCGATCCAGGAAACTATCGTAGTTGTGAAGCGAGGAACTAAGAACAAGTTACAGTCACTGCATTGGCGACGAGATGACGGAGCCATGGACCCACCTTGACGGCAACACCAACAACGGCTACAGTAGCGTTCGGTCGCCTGGATCCCTTCGAGGAGACAACCGACGATTGGTTTCACTACAGAGAATGGATGACGTGCTATTTTGACGTTATATTTCTATATGATTACGAATGACGAACAGAAACGAGCGATATTCTTGACGGCATTAGAAGCGGCAACTGAAATTGCCTAGATGAGAGAAAATTCAGCAATTAAAGTTGGAAGAACACAAGAGTTTGGGAATAGTGTTAATGAACGTGCAAAC
>CAXXBX010000130.1:0-71927 GCA_964274945.1 Dehalococcoidia bacterium
AGAAGCTGTCAGCATGTGGTCACGCACGTGGGCCTCATGTTATAAAGTGTGGACAAATCTATTTTGGACTGATTCTAATTTGTTTGTTTGTTTGTTTGTTTAAGGTCTCGCAAACGGACTGAGACTACACCCGCGTCGTGTGGTGGTATATGTGGCAGCTTGGAGGAGATTCGCTCCTGTAAAGGAAGCCCTCCCGTCAATTGCACACACGGAGCGTGGTCAGACTGGTCAGCTTGTAGCAATGTGTGCGGCAAAGGGACCAAATCTCGATCTCGAACCGTCAGAAAGACGGCTCTATGTGGAGGCTCGTGTCTGAACGTTCACGAGACAACCGAATGTAAAGACTACTCCTCAAATCAAGATTGCAAACTAGAATGGGGAAATTGGGGCAGTTGTAGTTCGAAATGCAGCGTTGGAACGAAGATACGAAATGCAAGGGTGAAAACGCCAACGATTTGTATGGGCAAATCTTGCCCGCCTATAACGGTTATTATTATAATTGGCAATTTATTTTTTATTTTATAATTATTTGTTTGTTGTTGTTTTCAGGAGACGGCAACGTGTGGTCAGACCAATGGAGGTTGTGATCACGTGTGTAAAGATGGCGTGTGTTCTTGTCATAAGGGTTATAAACTGGACGCTAGCAGTTGCTCTGCTGTCTCTTGTGGTTCTCCATCTGTGAAGTATTGTCCTAGTGGAACGACGTATTCCACTTCTTGTCTGTATCCGGGATTTTCCTGTTCTGGAACCACCTACCAGTCTTCGTGCACGCTGACGTGCAAGAATGGTTACCAACTCAAGAATGGACCATCCGTCATACTTTGTCAGTCATCTGGGATATGGACTGCTTACAATACCACCTACTGTAAAAGAAGAAATCGGAAACCCACCAGCGTACGGTTCTTATAAACAATAATTCTATCTACGACGTCATTTTTCTAATGTTTCGTTTTAGGTCGTGCTTTCTGCTACTTCATTTGACGAGAATACGTCATCTGGTAGTGTCGTCGCCACTCTGTCTACATCGGATCCTGATAAAACCGACACACACACTTACAGTCTTGTGGACAACGCAGGTGGTAAGTTTGCTGTGAATCGAGGCTCACTCATTGTCAAATTTAAAGCAGATTTTGAGACTCCGCCTAATCAGTAAGCGATTTTCTATTGTTCGACAAGCATCGATCGTCGTATCTTTACGTGAATCTCATGCCATTGTTTTCCAGGTACGCGATTATCATTCGAAGCAAAGATCCTGGAGGACTGTACGTCGATAAGAAGGTTACTATTCGTGTGAACGATGTCAACGAAGCTCCCGTTGCGCTTTCTGTATGATGGCCGCATCCTTGAGGCAACGTGATGTTTAATTAATAATTAACATTTCTATTGTGTAGCCAACTGTGCTGTACGTGGATGAAAACAGCGGTAAGGGTACTGTGGTTGGAACTCTGACTAGCAATGATCCTGACGCAAGCCAGACACATACATACAAACTCATCAAGTCACCAGGCAATCTCTTTGCTCTACATGGAGATAAGTTAGAGGTATGTTGTAGTAAGTATGCCAATTGTGATTCATATCTATTAAGCGAATAACTGCGGGGTGAACAGACGACAAACTTAAAAGTAAACATAGCGATAGACAAACCGGATGTGGTGTGGTTGGGTTCTTTCAGAGATCATTTCATGAGCAAGCGCATAACTCCTGATTGCATGGTACCGGTAATCATCAGACCAAGTAGGAATGTCGACCATTCGCGAACGGTCCGTATATGTGACAATTAGCGAACGGTCTAAACCCCAATCCCAACCCCAGCCCATCCCCAGCCACAGCCCCAACCCTAGGATAGTCTGTGCTACATTGTACCTTTTCTGTTAACCCTAACTCTAACCCAATTTCGCCAATGGTCCGGACCGTTAGCCGATTGTCGGGATTTGTACTTGGTCTATATAAGTACTTCTTTTACGGTCGTACCTTAATTGAAACGAGCAGACGGAAAGACACGTGAACGGACACTTTCAATAATTAGTGCAAATTATACGACTGCAGCATTTGCACTGCGTGGATTAGACTGGATACAGAAAGAAATTCTACAAACCTTTATTTTAGACGACACGTAGCGTATCATACTTCTTTATTGTATAGGTGAATGTTAGCAACAGCAAGTGTTTAACGTCTGGTGGAAGTAGCTGTCAACTCAACTACGAGGTGAAAGCTTCATACAATCTCATAATTCGGTCAACGGACAGCGGCAGTCCATCGCACTCCGCTGACTTCACTATTACCATCAAATTACGAGATGTCAACGACAAACCTCGAGACTTGAAAATAACAGGGTACACAGTCAAGGAACACGCAGTCTCGGGGACTAAGATCGCAAACGTGTCGGCCACCGACGAAGACTCGGGACAGAGTATTACATACTCATTGAGCACTAATCCGAGAAATCTGTTTGCTATCAAAGGAGATAAGTTGATAACCGCTAGTAGCTCGATTGATTACGAAACCGGTAAAAGTTACAAAATCGTTATTGTTGCAACAGACGGCGGCACTCCGTCAAAATCTGTGAGACATTTTACGCTTTTGTTTTGCCCAACGTTTTAGTCAGAATTTCGTTTGTCTAGACATCGTCTTCTTTCACAATTGACATACTTCCGCAAAACGAACCGCCTGTCGAGCTCAAGTGTACCTCTACAGGCGGACAGCTCACGTTTCCCGACGACAAACCCGAAATTAGAGAGAATGCAGTGAAGAATGCGGTCGTGGGAACGTTAGTGGCGTACGACCAAGATGCAAATGAGCAGTTGACATTGAAACTGGATGACAGTGCGAATGGACGGTTTACGTTGAGCACAACGAACCCACGATGTATTGCAGTCAATACACCGGTCAGCTAATGATTCATTTTATTTACACGCGCACGCACGCACACACACACACACACACGCACACACGCGCGCGCACGCGCATACCACACACGCACACGCACACACACGCGCGCGCGCGCACATACGCACACACACCACGCACAAGCACACACGTACACGCACGCGCAAACACACGTACACGCACGCGCACACACGCACGCGCGCGCGCGCGCACACACACACACACACTCACACACACACCACACACACACGCACACACACACTCGCGCGCGCACGCACACACATACACACACACACACACACACACACACGAGTAATACTTTATGATGATATTATCATGATGTGACTGTGACATTGTCCAGACCGCCAAAACGAAGTGCGAAGCTCAACTACTGGTCAACGCCGCTTTGGATCACGAAACGGATCCTACACTCACTATCGTTATTCGCGCTACTGACACAAATGGTCTCTTCAAAACAGCGCGATACCAGATTAAAGTGGTTGATGTCAACGAGCCACCAAGAGTAAACATTATTTTTTTCAAATTTGTATTATTTCAGCTTTACTGATTGTTGATGGTGTATGTAGGACATCACTGTTGCTGGTGGTCAGCTCTCTGTTCAAGAAAATCTCAATAACTTCACGGTTGCAGAATTCAAAACCGTCGACGACGATATCGGCAACAGACACACGTACTCGCTTGTCAACGACGCTGGCGGAAAGTTTACTATTACTGGTAGTCAGCTGATGACGTCTGTAAAAGCAAATCTTGACTTTGAAAAGACAGCAAAACATACGATCATCGTGAGATCAACAGACAAAGGAGGATTACACTTAGACAAAGCGTTCGTTGTGACCGTAGAAGACGTCAACGAGGTTCCTACCTCAATGAGTTTAACAAATTCCAAGGTAAGTCTCCTGTAGTCGTGTGCGCGCACGTTGGTGAGTATTGATTTGTGTGTGATGAATAACTATTGAAGGTGCCGGAAAATAGTAAGTCAGGCAATGTAGTTGGCACCATTCAGACGAAAGATCCGGATAACATATTGTCGAATCGTCAGAAGTTTACGTATACGCTACTGGACGGCGATCAAAAACGATTTAAGATCGAAAACGGCGTCGTGAAGGTCAGTACGCGATGACGACTCAAGTGTTAGCGACTCTGCCGTAGTTGTGGTTTGTTATAGGTGGCTACTGATCAGACGCAGTGCGAGAAATACGGCGATTTGTATTGCAAACTCAACTATGAAGTGAGCAAGACACATAAGATTACTGTGAAGGTGACCGACAACGGCAGTCCGGCATTGTCAAAGACGTTTACCTTAACTATCACCGTTACCGACGTGAATGACAAACCAAGACAATTGACGATCGATAAGTTCAAAGTAAGTTAATAATGTAGGTAGTGAGTCTGTGCTATAACTATAAGTATAGGTACGGTGTCGACATTTGTCAGCAAAATTTATTGTTTACCGCTTGTGTCGTTTGTAACAGATAGCGGAAAACGTCAAAATTGGTACGGATGTTGGCACGTTGAGTGCGTCTGATGAAGATGTCGGTCAAGTATTGACATACACGATTACAAGTGCAAGTCAGTTTTTCAAGACGAAAGGCAATCGGCTTATCGTCGCTCGTTTACTTGACTACGACAGTGCAAAGATTCACATCATTACAGTTAAAGTATCTGACGATGGATCACCATCTCTAACGGTGCGAATACTTTATAGAACTTCTCTCTCCATTACTAATTTTAGTGGTTAATTGTTTAATAGATGTCAGCTAATTTTACTGTCGAGATACTGAATGTCAACGAGAAACCGTCGTTGCTCACTTTCAAGAATATCGGAGGTCAAATACAGTTTAGTGATAATTTCCCATCAGTGAACGAAATGAGTGCCGACGGAAGCGGTACGACAGTCGGAACGGTCGTTGGAACGATGGAAGCGATTGACGCAGACAGTGGGGACAAATTGACATTCTCTTTGGACAACGACGGAGGCGGTCGCTTTTCTCTGTCTCAGAGCACATCAAAATGCCAAACAGCAAGGAACAAGGTACATCAATCCGACGAGTGATAGCAAATAAGGTTGAAGCGAAATTTCATTGATATTTAGGATGTAAAGACTGTTTGTAGCATTCAAGTGTTGGTCGTTGGGACATTAGACTATGAATCGGTGACACAACACACTGTGACGGTCAAAGCGACAGATCAAGGAGGATTAGTAGTTTCCAAACAGTTTACTGTCAAAGTGAACGACGTCAACGAACATCCTACGGTAACGTGTTTGCTTGACGATGAAGTGCATGTGTGAGTTTTCTTCTTAAAATTGTATTGGTGTGCAGAACATTAGTGCATCTGAAGGAGTCTTTCGAGTAACCGAGAACGCAAACGGAGCGACAGTCGCATCTCTGATCACAACAGATCCAGATCGAGGCCAGTCGTTTGTGTACAAAATTGTGGACAATCCAGCTGGACCTTTTACATTGGATGGCAATGTTCTGAAAGTGAAGCAAACGGGAAATATCGACTACGAGATCAAGTCGTCGTATACAGCTACGATTCGGTCGACAGACAACGGGAATCCTTCTCGCAGTTTCACCAAGAAAATCGTTGTGAAAATTATTGATATTAACGAACCGCCAACTAGCATTTCTCTTGCCCACGATAAGGTTGCTTGCACTCTATCGTTGCTGATATCTCTTTCTTTCTAGTTATTTACGTATTTCTACTTTAGATAGCAGAAAACAGCGGTACTGGTACGGTTGTCGACGTTCTTCTCATCAGTGATCCCGAAACGAGTCAATCTCATACGTGTACAATGTTGGACGATGCAGGAGGACGGTTTGTTATGAATGTTTTGAATTTAGAGGTATGCATACATTGTGATATATTTAAGTGAATCTGTGGAAATTCTTTTCTGTTTGTGTATGCAGGTACGAGCGTCCAACGCAAGTTGCATTCAAGCCGGTGGCGCAAATTGTTTGCTCAACTACGAACAAAACAAATGGCACAAAGTGACTGTACGCTGTACGGACAACGGAAATCCATCAATGTTTAAAGACAAACAGTTTACTATTAATGTCGTCGATCGTAACGATCCACCGAGAGAGTTGAAACTCAGCAAACAAAGAGTACGGTAGCGCTCGTTGATTTAAATCGTCGTAATGAACTTTGATTAATGTTTAGATCAGTGAAACGTTTAACATTGGAGACGTAATCGGCGTGTTTTCGGCTGTGGACGAAGACAGCGGTCAATCGATGTCGTATTCACTCACCAGCAACAGCAATGGTGTATTTGATGTGAAGAACTCACAACTTATTCTTAAGAAATCGCTCAACTTTGAACAACAAAAAACTCACAATATCGTCGTCAAGGTCACCGACAATGGCACCCCACCTCTCTCGGTTAGTTTTGCTTTTGCTCTTTAGTTAGATTTTAGTAAATGTTTGTATGTTTTATGGAATATTGATTTATCGTTGCAGATGACGAGAAACTTTACCATTGAAGTTATCGACGAAAACGAATCTCCACTCATTGTGACTTTTCTTGATTTGAATGGCCAGTTGACGTTTCCTACCAACTTTCCAGAAGTAAAGGAGAATTCAGCAACAAACACAGTTGTGGGCACGATTGAAGCCGGAGACCCGGATATCAATGAAAAGATTGTCTTCAAGTTGACGGATGATGTCGGTGGTTTGTTTACACTATCCACTCCGTCGCGAAGCAGTTGCAAGAACGAATCTGGAACTGCAGTAGAAACATTTGTTGAAGGAAAGTTGGAGTGACTTTTTTGAATTGTGTTTGTGTGAGTGTAGGGTGTCAAGACTAAGTGTCAGGTGCAACTTTTTGTGTCTGGAATGTTGAATTACGAGCTGAATAGCCAGCACGATATCACAGTGTTAGTATCCGACTCAAACGGTAAGACCTACTTGGCCAACTTCACGGTCACCGTACAAGATGTAAACGACCCTCCAACGGTACCGAAACAAAATGTTTGTTGTGTCGTGTTTGTATGTTGTGTTGTTTGTATAGAATATGGAATTAGCCGGTGGAGTGGCGACAGTTACTGAAAACCAGCAGTCAGCTGTAGTAGGAGAACTCGTCACAACCGACGACGACCGACATAAGAAGTTTACTTACTCTCTTGTGAGTGATGGAGGTGGACCGTTTGATATAGTGGGGAAAGAAGTTCGACTGAAGAGCAGAACAAGCGTCGACTACGAGAAGAACAAACAATTCAGCATCCGCATTAAAGTGATCGACGGAGGATCACCCGCAATGTCTTTGACGAAAACGTTTATGGTGAAAGTTATTGACGTCAATGAAGCTCCCACCAATGTCTATTTGTCTAAATACGAGGTTTGTTTATCAAAGTGTTGCGAAAATTGGAGTAAAATAATAATTTTGCTTTTAGGTCAATGAAAATAGTGACGCGGGTACAGAAATAGGAACTATTAGTACAAAAGACCCGGACAATGACGATACAATTACTCAGACTCACATTTATAGATTAGTTGACGACGCCGGAGGAAGATTCGCAATCGTCAATGGTGCTCTTAAGGTTGGAAGATCTTCGGTGGTCGTAGACATTGATAAAATTATTATATATTTTATTTTATCTCTAAGGTGAAACCTTCAAACAAGCAATGTTTGAATTCTGGTGGAGATTTCTGTTTGCTGAATTACGAAAAGTCGACAAGTCATCGCATTGTAATCGAAGTTACTGACAGTGGCAAACCGTCAATCAAGAAAGAGTTTGTAGTAACAATTAAAGTTTTGGATGTCAACGATAGTCCTCGATCATTAACAGTCAGCAATCTGTTGGTACGTATAGACTAGTAACTAAAGCTATATCCTGGAAGCTACGAGCGTTTCAATGTAATTGCGTCACAGTGTGTGTGTGTGAGTGTGTGTGTGTGTGTGTGTGTGTGTGTGTGTGTGTGTGTGTGTGTGTGTGTGTGTGTGTGTGTGTATGTGTGTGTGTGTGTGTGTGTGTGAGAGAGAGAGAGAGAGAGAGAGAGAAGGGGGGAGACAGAGACAGAGAAGGGTTAGAGGAGGAGACGGGCAGAGAAAGGGCGATGGGGGGAGAGGACGAAAGAGAAGAAGAAAGAAAGAGAGGGCTAGAGGGAGAATTTCGTATATGTGGAGGTGTGAGCGTTGGTTCTATTGTATTCTGTTGGTGGTAAAGTACGTAAATGTAGAGCACATCCCTGCAAACATACGTACATGCATAAATCCGGACGCACCTGAAGTGGCAAAGCTAATTCGTTATAAAACAAGTAGCAACACTCGTAGTTACTATAGTATTATATTGCACTTCTTTTAAGCTTCCAACTTCTTTAGATAGAAATTATCCGTAGTTACTTTGATATTAATGTTGCAGGTTAACGAAAATCTTCGTAAAGGAACTCTAATAGGAAGCGTGTCAGCTGTTGATGAAGATTCTAGTTCCTCTCTATCATATCACATTATTTCGAGCGACGGTGGAAAGTTTAACTTGAGTGGTAACCAACTGTTTACTGGACAGCTCGAGAACTATGAAGTTCGATCGTCATACCAACTCAAACTGCAAGTCAAAGACAACGGATCTCCACAACTTTCTGTGAGCGGTCACCACACCGGTCGGCGTGTGTCTGTCCGTGACGTCATTTGTGTCATATTATAGATAAATCAATTGTTTACTGTGACCGTTATTGATGTCAACGAACGACCAACTTCGGTTTCTGTCCTCCCAACAGACGGACAATTAAACTTCACGGTCAACTTTCCCAAAATTCGAGAGCACACATTGGCTGGTACTGCTATCGGTACAGTGGAAGTAGTGGACGTGGATAAAGGAGAAATGATGACGATCACTTTGGACAACGATGACGGAGGGAATTTTCGAATAGCAACGGGAAATGACGTTCGTTGTGCTTCTACAACATTACAAGTAATCATTTCAATCATTCTGCTTTCAGATTGAAGTGACTAATTAAGAGAATATCTCGTTTTTAGGGTTTCAATTCCGTTTGCCGAGCAAAACTTTTTGTTGGAAAGACGTTAGATTACGAAGTCAATGTACAACACACGATCATCATTCGCGCTACCGACAAAAGTGGACACGGTCTCTCTCGAGTAGTCAAGTTGACTGTCTTTGTAGTAGACGTCAATGATCCTCCAACTGTATTTGCATATTGAAATATGTGAAATGATTGTCATAAAAACGTGTTTATGTTTTGTATTTAGGACGTGGATGTGGCTAGTGGCAATCCTCGTGTGCACGAAAATGTAAACGGTGCTGTCGTTGGAGAAGTGTCGGTCACAGATCAAGACACGTGGCAGACGCACTCGTGTCAACTTACTGACAGCGCCGGTGGCCGTTTTGTGATGGTCGGTCGCGAAGTACGAGTGAGTTCGAATGCAAACTTGGACTACGAGTCGCAGCAGCAACATACTATAACCGTCCAATGTACTGACGACGGAACTCCTCCTCTTAGTATAACGAAGAGTTTTACAGTCAAAGTTCTCGATGTCAACGAAGCTCCTACTGCACTTTCTGTATGATGGCTGCAATGCATGCATTCTTGAAGCAACGCGTTGTTTAACATATTTTATTGTGTAGCCAACTGTACTGTACGTGGATGAAAACAGCGCTAAAGGTACTGTGGTTGGAACTTTGACTAGCAACGATCCTGAAGCAAGTCAGACGCATACACATCGACTGATCAAGTCACCAGGCAATCTTTTTGCTCTAAATGGAGATAAGTTAGAGGTATGTTATTATCTATAGCATACGTGGCGGGGATTCAGAAGCCTAGCTAGTGAAAGTGCATGGGGACACGTGGCCTTCTCTCAACAGCTCTCTGATTCTGATCTACACTTTACACTTTACAATAGTATGCTGTAGACAGACAGGTTAGCAAACACTTAGAATAATTGCGTTGGCACTGGATTAGCGTAAATGCTTGCAGAAACAAAGTAACTTCTGTTTCTTATTTTAATCATTTATTGTAGGTGAATGTTAACAACAGCAAGTGTCTAGCGTTTGGTGGAAGTAACTGTCAACTCAACTACGAGACGAACGCTCTCTATAATCTCGTCATTCGCTCAACGGACAGCGGCAATCCGCCTCGTTCCACCGACTTCACTATTACCATCAAATTACGAGATGTCAACGACAAACCTGGAAACGTGAACCTAACCGGTTACACGATTAAAGAAAACGCAATCTCGGGGACGGAGATCGCAAACGTGTCGGCCATCGACGAAGACGCACGGCAACGTATTACATACTCATTGAGCACTAATCCTGGAAATGTGTTTGCTATCAAAGGAGATAAGTTGATAACCACTAGTAGCTCGATTGATTACGAAACCCGTAAAACCTACAAGATTGTCATCGTCGCAACAGACAACGGCAATCCGCCAAAATCTGTGAGACCAATCTTTACGATTTTGATTGCTAAACGTACAACGAGAATGTTATTTGTCTAGACATCGTCTTCCTTCACAATCGACGTTCTCGCACAGAACGAACCGCCCGTCGAGTTTAAGTTTAGTGCTACAGGCGGACAGCTCTCATTCCCGGACGACAAAGCAAAAATTGGAGAGAATGCAGTGAAGAATACGGTCGTGGGGACGATAGTGGTGTACGACCAGGACGCAAACGAGCAGTTGACGTTGAAACTGGACGACAATGCGGGTCGACGGTTTGCTCTGAACACAATGAAACCACAATGTATTACAGTCAATACATTGGTCAGTGAGTATATGTAATGATGCAGACAAATAATGGTGTGACTGTGCTGTCGTGTAGAGCGCCAAAACAAAGTGCGAAGCTCAACTGCTAGTCGACGGCGCTTTAGACCACGAGAAAGATTCGCTCCTTGATATCGTTATTCGCGCTACGGACAGAAACGGACTCTTCAAGATCGCGCGCTACCAGATTACAGTCGTTGATGCCAACGAGCCACCAAGAGTAACATTTGGCATTACTTTACAATTATTACTCGTATACTGATTGTTGACGGTGTGTAGGACATCACTGTTGCTAGTGGTAAGCTTTCTGTTCAAGAAAATCTTAATAACTTTGCAGTCGCTGAATTCGCAACGGTCGACGAAGATGTCGGCAACAAACACACGTACTCGCTTGTCAACGACGCTGGCGGAAAGTTTGCTATTACTGGTAGTCAGCTGGTGACGTCTGCAAAGGCAAATCTTGACTTTGAAAAGACATCAAAATACACGATCGTCGTGAGATCAACAGACAAGGGAGGATTATCCGTAGACAAAACGTTTACTGTGACCGTAGAAGACGTCAACGAGGTTCCTATCTCGATGAGTTTGATAAACTCCGAGGTAATGCGTAGTGTATTCGTGTGCTCGCGCACGTATATAGTAATCTGTGTGTGATGAATAACCAACTATATTCAAGGTGGCGGAGAATAGTAATGCGGGCACGGTGGTTGGCACCATTCAGACGAAAGATCCCGATAACCTGTTGGTAAATCGTCAGTCGTTTACGTATACGCTACTGGATGGCGACCAAAAACGATTTAAGATTGAAAACGGCGTCGTGAAGGTAAACACAATGATGACTCGTACAAATTTACCAACTATATGGTTGTGGTTGCTCTAGGTGGCTGTCGATCAATGGGAGTGCAACAAAAAGGGCGGTTTGTATTGCAAACTCAACTATGAAGTGAGCAAGACACATAAGATTACTGTGACGGTGACCGACAACGGCAGTCCGGCATTGTCAAAGACGTTTACCTTAACTATCACCGTTACCGACGTGAATGACAAACCAAGACAATTGACGATCGATAAGTTCAAAGTAAGTTAATAATGTAGGTAGTGAGTCTGTGCTATAACTATAAGTATAGGTACGGTGTCGACATTTGTCAGCAAAATTTATTGTTTACCGTATGTGTCGTTTGTAACAGATAGCGGAAAACGTCAAAATTGGTACGGATGTTGGCACGTTGAGTGCGTCTGATGAAGATGTCGGTCAAGTATTGACATACACGATTACAAATTCCAGTCAGTTTTTCAAGACGAAAGGCAATCGGCTTATCGTCGCTCGTTTACTTGACTACGAGAGTGCAAAGTCTCACGTCATTACAGTTAAAGTATCTGACGATGGATCACCATCTCTAACGGTGCGAATACTTTATAGAACTTTTCTTGTAAATTTGCTAATTTTAGTGGTTGTTTAATAGATGTCAGCTAATTTTACTGTCGAGATACTGAATGTCAACGAGAAACCGTCGTTACTCTCTTTCAAGAATGTTGGAGGTCAAATACAGTTTAGTGATGATTTCCCATCAGTGAACGAAAGGAGTGCTGACGGAAGCGGTACGACAGTCGGAACGGTCGTTGGAACGATGGAAGCGATTGACGCAGACAGTGGGGACAAGTTGACATTCTCGTTAGACAACGACGGAGGCGGTCGCTTTTCTCTGTCTCAGAGCACAGCAAAGTGTCAAACAACAACGAACAAGGTGCATACAGTGTGTGTGTGTGTGTGTGTGTGTGTGTGTGTGTGTGTGTGTGTGTGTGTGTGTGTGTGTGTGTGTGTGTGTGTGTGTGTGTGTGTGTGTGTGTGTGTGTATGTATATATGACGAAAAGTTGGGTTGAAGTCGATATTTTATTGATATATTTAGGATGTAAAGACTGTTTGTAGCATTCGAATGATCGTCGCTGGAACATTAAACTATGAATCAAGCACACAACACAATATAACGATCAAGGCCACAGATCAAGAAGGATTAATAGTTTCCAAACAGTTTACTATTAAAGTGAACGACGTCAACGAACATCCTACGGTAACGTACTTGCTTGATAATGAAGTGCATGTAAGTTTGTTTTATGTATTGTTGGTGTGCAGGACATCAGTGCATTTGAAGGAGTCTTTCAAGTAAAAGAGAATGCAAACGGAGCGACAGTCGCATCTCTGGTCACAACAGATCCAGATCGAGGCCAGTCGTTTGTGTACAAAATTGTGGACAATCCAACTGGACCTTTTACATTGGATGGCAATGTTCTGAAAGTGAAGCAAACGGGAAACATCGACTACGAGATCAAGTCGTCGTATACAGTTACGATTCGATCGACAGACAACGGAAATCCTTCTCGCAGTTTCACCAAGAAAATCGTTGTGAAAATTATTGATATTAACGAACCGCCAACTAGCATTTCTCTTGCCCACGATAAGGTTGCTTGCACTCTATCGTTGCTGATATCTCTTTCTTTCTAGTTATTTACGTATTTCTACTTTAGGTAGCAGAAAACAGCGGTACTGGTACGGTTGTCGACGTTCTTCTCATCAGTGATCCCGAAACGAGTCAATCTCATACGTGTACAATGTTGGACGATGCAGGAGGACGGTTTGTTATGAATGTTTTGAATTTAGAGGTATGCATACATTGTGATATATTTAAGTGAATCTGTGGAAATTCTTTTCTGTTTGTGTATGCAGGTACGAGCGTCCAACGCAAGTTGCATTCAAGCCGGTGGCGCAAATTGTTTGCTCAACTACGAACAAAACAAATGGCACAAAGTGACTGTACGCTGTACGGACAACGGAAATCCATCAATGTTTAAAGACAAACAGTTTACTATTAATGTCGTCGATCGTAACGATCCACCGAGAGAGTTGAAACTCAGCAAACAAAGAGTACGGTAGCGCTCGTTGATTTAAATCGTCGTAATGAACTTTGATTAATGTTTAGATCAGTGAAACGTTTAACATTGGAGACGTAATCGGCGTGTTTTCGGCTGTGGACGAAGACAGCGGTCAATCGATGTCGTATTCACTCACCAGCAACAGCAATGGTGTATTTGATGTGAAGAACTCACAACTTATTCTTAAGAAATCGCTCAACTTTGAACAACAAAAAACTCACAATATCGTCGTCAAGGTCACCGACAATGGCACCCCACCTCTCTCGGTTAGTTTTGCTTTTGCTCTTTAGTTAGATTTTAGTAAATGTTTGTATGTTTTATGGAATATTGATTTATCGTTGCAGATGACGAGAAACTTTACCATTGAAGTTATCGACGAAAACGAATCTCCACTCATTGTGACTTTTCTTGATTTGAATGGCCAGTTGACGTTTCCTACCAACTTTCCAGAAGTAAAGGAGAATTCAGCAACAAACACAGTTGTGGGCACGATTGAAGCCGGAGACCCGGATATCAATGAAAAGATTGTCTTCAAGTTGACGGATGATGTCGGTGGTTTGTTTACACTATCCACTCCGTCGCGAAGCAGTTGCAAGAACGAATCTGGAACTGCAGTAGAAACATTTGTTGAAGGAAAGTTGGAGTGAATTTTTGAATTGTGTTTGTGTGAGTGTAGGGTGTCAAGACTAAGTGTCAGGTGCAACTTTTTGTGTCTGGAATGTTGAATTACGAGCTGAATAGCCAGCACGATATCACGGTGTTAGTATCCGACTCAAACGGTAAGACCTACTTGGCCAACTTCACGGTCACCGTACAAGATGTAAACGACCCTCCAACGGTACCGAAACAAAATATTTGTTGTGTCGTGTTTGTATGTTGTGTTGTTTGTATAGAACGTGGAATTAGCCGGTGGAGTGACGACAGTTACTGAAAACCAGCAGTCAGCTGTAGTAGGAGAACTCGTCACAACCGACGACGACCGACATAAGAAGTTTACTTACTCTCTTGTGAGTGATGGAGGTGGACCGTTTGATATAGTGGGGAAAGAAGTTCGACTGAAGAGCAGAACAAGCGTCGACTACGAGAAGAACAAACAATTCAGCATCCGCATTAAAGTGACCGACGGAGGATCACCCGCAATGTCTTTGACGAAAACGTTTATGGTAAAAGTTATTGACGTCAATGAAGCTCCCACCAATGTCTATTTGTCTAAATACGAGGTTTGTTTATCAAAGTGTTGCGAAAATTGGAGTAAAATAATAATTTTGCTTTTAGGTCAATGAAAATAGTGACGCGGGTACAGAAATAGGAACTATTAGTACAAAAGACCCGGACAATGACGATACAATTACTCAGACTCATATTTATAGATTAGTTGACGACGCCGGAGGAAGATTCGCAATCGTCAATGGTGCTCTTAAGGTTGGAAGATCTTCGGTGGTCGTAGACATTGATAAAATTATTATATATTTTATTTTATCTCTAAGGTGAAACCTTCAAACAAGCAATGTTTGAATTCTGGTGGAGATTTCTGTTTGCTGAATTACGAAAAGTCGACAAGTCATCGCATTGTAATCGAAGTTACTGACAGTGGCAAACCGTCAATCAAGAAAGAGTTTGTAGTAACAATTAAAGTTTTGGATGTCAACGATAGTCCTCGATCATTAACAGTCAGCAATCTGTTGGTACGTATAGACTAGTAACTAAAGCTATATCCTGGAAGCTACGAGCGTTTCAATGTAATTGCGTCACATTGTGTGTTGTCTGTGTGTGTGTGTGTGTGTGTGTGTGTGTGTGTGTGTGTGAGAGAGAGAAGAAGGAGAGAGGAACAGAGACAAAGACAGAGAAGGGTTAGAGGAGGATAAGGGCAGAGAAAGGGCGATGGGGGGGGAGAGGAAGAAAGAGAAGAAGAAAGAGAGAGAGGGCTAGAGGGAGAATTTCGTATATGTGGAGGTGTGAGCGTTGGTTCTATTGTATTCTGTTGGTGGTAAAGTACGTAGATGTAGAGCACATCCCTGCAAACATACGTACATGCATAAATGCGTACGCACTTGAAGTGGCCAAGCTAATTCGTTATAAAACAAGTAGCAACACTGGTAGCTACTATAGTCTTATATTGCACTTCTTTTAAGCTTCCAACTTCTTTAGATAGAAATTATTCGTAGTTACTTTGATATTAATGTTGCAGATTAACGAAAATCTTCGTAAAGGAACTCTAATAGGAAGCGTGTCAGCTGTTGATGAAGATTCTAGTTCCTCTCTATCATATCACATTATTTCGAGCGACGGTGGAAACTTTTACTTGAGTGGTAACCAACTGTTTACTGGACAGCTCGAGAACTATGAAGTTCGATCGTCATACCAACTCAAACTGCAAGTCAAAGACAACGGATCTCCACAACTTTCTGTGAGCGGTCACTATACCGGTTTACGTGTGTCTGTCCGTGACGTCATTTGTGTCATATTATAGATAAATCAATTGTTTACTGTGACCGTTATTGATGTCAACGAACGACCAACTTCGGTTTCTGTCCTCCCAACAGACGGACAATTAAACTTCACGGTCAACTTTCCCAAAATTCGAGAGCACACATTGGCTGGTACTGCTATCGGTACAGTGGAAGTAGTGGACGTGGATAAAGGAGAAATGATGACGATCACTTTGGACGACGATGACGGAGGGAATTTTCGAATAGCAACGGGAAATGACGTTCGTTGTGCTTCTGCAACATTACAAGTAATCATTTCAATCATTCTGCTTTCAGATTGAAGTGACTAATTAAGAGAATATCTCGTTTTTAGGGTTTCAATTCTGTTTGCCGAGCCAAACTTTTTGTTGGCAAGACGTTGGATTACGAAGTCAATGTACAACACACGATCATCATTCGCGCTACCGACAAAAGTGGACACGGTCTCTCTCGAATAGTCAAGTTGACTGTCTTTGTAGTAGACGTCAATGATCCTCCAACTGTATTTGCATATTGAAATTTGTGAAATGATTGTCATAAAAACGTGTTTATGTTTTGTATTTAGGACGTGGATGTGGCTAGTGGCAATCCTCGTGTGCACGAAAATGTAAACGGTGCTGTCGTTGGAGAAGTGTCGGTCACAGATCAAGACACGTGGCAGTCGCACTCGTGTCAACTCACTGACAGCGCCGGTGGCCGTTTTGTGATGGTCGGTCGCAAAGTACGAGTGAGTTCGAATGCAAACTTGGACTACGAGTCGCAGCAGCAACATACTATAACCGTCCAATGTACTGACGACGGAACTCCTCCTCTTAGTATAACGAAGAGTTTTACAGTCAAAGTTCTCGATGTCAACGAGGCTCCTACTGCACTTTCTGTATGATGGCTGCAATGCATGCATTCTTGAAGCAACGCGTTGTTTATCCTATTTTGTTGTGTAGCCAACTGTACTGTACGTGGATGAAAACAGCGCTAAAGGTACTGTGGTTGGAACTTTGACTAGCAACGATCCTGAAGCAAGTCAGACGCATACACATCGACTGATCAAGTCACCAGACAATATTTTTGCTCTAAATGGAGATAAGTTAGAGGTATGTTATTATCTATAGCATACGTGGCGGGGATTCAGAAGCCTAGCTAGTGAAAGTGCATGGGGACACGTGGCCTTCTCTCAACAGCTCTCTGATTCTGATCTACACTTTACACTTTACAATAGTATGCTGTAGACAGACAGGTTAGCAAACACTTAGAATAATTGCGTTGGCACTGGATTAGCGTAAATGCTTGCAGAAACAAAGTAACTTCTGTTTCTTATTTTAATCATTTATTGTAGGTGAATGTTAACAACAGCAAGTGTCTAGCGTTTGGTGGAAGTAACTGTCAACTCAACTACGAGACGAACGCTCTCTATAATCTCGTCATTCGCTCAACGGACAGCGGCAATCCGCCTCGTTCCACCGACTTCACTATTACCATCAAATTACGAGATGTCAACGACAAACCTGGAAACGTGAACCTAACCGGTTACACGATTAAAGAAAACGCAATCTCGGGGACGGAGATCGCAAACGTGTCGGCCACCGACGAAGACGCACGGCAACGTATTACATACTCATTGAGCACCAATCCGGGAAATGTGTTTGCTATCAAAGGAGATAAGTTGATAACCACTAGTAGCTCGATTGATTACGAAACCCGTAAAACCTACAAGATTGTCATCGTCGCAACAGACAACGGCAATCCGCCCAAATCTGTGAGACCAATTTTTACGACTTTGATTGCTAAACGTACAACGAGAATGTTATTTGTCTAGACATCGTCTTCCTTCACAATCGACGTTCTCGCACAGAACGAACCGCCCGTCGAGTTTAAGTTTAGTGCTACAGGCGGACAGCTCTCATTCCCGGACGACAAAGCAAAAATCGGAGAGAATGCAGTGAAGAATACGGTCGTGGGGACGATAGTGGTGTACGACCAGGACGCAAACGAGCAGTTGACGTTAAAACTGGACGACAATGCGGGTCGACGGTTTGCTCTGAGCACAATGAAACCACAATGTATTACAGTCAATACATTGGTCAGTGAGTATATGTAATGATGCAGACAAATAATGGTGTGACTGTGATGTCGTGTAGAGCGCCAAAACAAAGTGCGAAGCTCAACTGTTAGTCGACGGCGCTTTAGACCACGAGAAAGATTCGCTCCTTGATATCGTTATTCGCGCTACGGACAGAAAAGGACTCTTCAAGATCGCGCGCTACCAGATTACAGTCGTTGATGCCAACGAGCCACCAAGAGTAACATTACATTTGACATTACTTTACAATTATTACTCGTATACTGATTGTTGACGGTGTGTAGGACATCACTGTTGCTAGTGGTAAGCTTTCTGTTCAAGAAAATCTTAATAACTTTGCAGTCGCTGAATTCGCAACGGTCGACGAAGATGTCGGCAACAAACACACGTACTCGCTTGTCAACGACGCTGGCGGAAAGTTTGCTATTACTGGTAGTCAGCTGGTGACGTCTGCAAATGCAAATCTTGACTTTGAAAAGACATCAAAATACACGATCATCGTGAGATCAACAGACAAAGGAGGATTATCCGTAGACAAAACGTTTACTGTGACCGTAGAAGACGTCAACGAGGTTCCTACCTCATTGAGTTTGACAAATTCTAAGGTAATGCTTATCAATGTGTATTCGTGTGCTCGTGCACGTATATAGTAATCTGTGTGTGATGAATAACCAACTATATTCAAGGTGGCGGAGAATAGTAAGGCGGGCACGGTGGTTGGCACCATTCAGACGAAAGATCCCGATAACCTGTTGGTAAATCGTCAGTCGTTTACGTATACGCTACTGGATGGCGACCAAAAACGATTTAAGATTGAAAACGGCGTCGTGAAGGTAAACACAATGATGACTCGTACAAATTTACCAACTATATGGTTGTGGTTGCTCTAGGTGGCTCACGATCAATGGGAGTGCAACAAAAAGGGCGGTTTGTATTGCAAACTCAACTATGAAGTGAGCAAGACACATAAGATTACTGTGACGGTGACCGACAACGGCAGTCCGGCATTGTCAAAGACGTTTACCTTAACTATCACCGTTACCGACGTGAATGACAAACCAAGACAATTGACGATCGATAAGTTCAAAGTAAGTTAATAATGTAGGTAGTGAGTCTGTGCTATAACTATAAGTATAGGTACGGTGTCGACATTTGTCAGCAAAATTTATTGTTTACCGTATGTGTCGTTTGTAACAGATAGCGGAAAACGTCAAAATTGGTACGGATGTTGGCACGTTGAGTGCGTCTGATGAAGATGTCGGTCAAGTATTGACATACACGATTACAAATTCCAGTCAGTTTTTCAAGACGAAAGGCAATCGGCTTATCGTCGCTCGTTTACTTGACTACGAGAGTGCAAAGTCTCACGTCATTACCGTTAAAGTATCTGACGATGGATCACCATCTCTAACGGTGCGAATACTTTATAGAACTTTGTTGTAAATTTGCTAATTTTAGTGGTTGTTTAATAGATGTCAGCTAATTTTACTGTCGAGATACTGAATGTCAACGAGAAACCGTCGTTACTCTCTTTCAAGAATGTTGGAGGTCAAATACAGTTTAGTGATGATTTCCCATCAGTGAACGAAAGGAGTGCTGACGGAAGCGGTACGACAGTCGGAACGGTCGTTGGAACGATGGAAGCGATTGACGCAGACAGTGGGGACAAGTTGACATTCTCGTTAGACAACGACGGAGGCGGTCGCTTTTCTCTGTCTCAGAGCACAGCAAAGTGTCAAACAACAACGAACAAGGTGCATACAGTGTGTGTGTGTGTGTGTGTGTGTGTGTGTGTGTGTGTGTGTGTGTGTGTGTGTGTGTGTGTGTGTGTGTGTGTGTGTGTGTGTGTGTGTGTGTATGTATATATGACGAAAAGTTGGGTTGAAGTCGATATTTTATTGATATATTTAGGATGTAAAGACTGTTTGTAGCATTCGAATGATCGTCGCTGGAACATTAAACTATGAATCAAGCACACAACACAATATAACGATCAAGGCCACAGATCAAGAAGGATTAATAGTTTCCAAACAGTTTACTATTAAAGTGAACGACGTCAACGAACATCCTACGGTAACGTACTTGCTTGATAATGAAGTGCATGTAAGTTTGTTTTATGTATTGTTGGTGTGCAGGACATCAGTGCATTTGAAGGAGTCTTTCAAGTAAAAGAGAATGCAAACGGAGCGACAGTCGCATCTCTGGTCACAACAGATCCAGATCGAGGCCAGTCGTTTGTGTACAAAATTGTGGACAATCCAACTGGACCTTTTACATTGGATGGCAATGTTCTGAAAGTGAAGCAAACGGGAAACATCGACTACGAGATCAAGTCGTCGTATACAGTTACGATTCGATCGACAGACAACGGGAATCCTTCTCGCAGTTTCACCAAGAAAATCGTTGTGAAAATTATTGATATTAACGAACCGCCAACTAGCATTTCTCTTGCCCACGATAAGGTTGCTTGCACTCTATCGTTGCTGATATCTCTTTCTTTCTAGTTATTTACGTATTTCTACTTTAGGTAGCAGAAAACAGCGGTACTGGTACGGTTGTCGACGTTCTTCTCATCAGTGATCCCGAAACGAGTCAATCTCATACGTGTACAATGTTGGACGATGCAGGAGGACGGTTTGTTATGAATGTTTTGAATTTAGAGGTATGCATACATTGTGATATATTTAAGTGAATCTGTGGAAATTCTTTTCTGTTTGTGTATGCAGGTACGAGCGTCCAACGCAAGTTGCATTCAAGCCGGTGGCGCAAATTGTTTGCTCAACTACGAACAAAACAAATGGCACAAAGTGACTGTACGCTGTACGGACAACGGAAATCCATCAATGTTTAAAGACAAACAGTTTACTATTAATGTCGTCGATCGTAACGATCCACCGAGAGAGTTGAAACTCAGCAAACAAAGAGTACAGTAGCGCTCGTTGATTTAAATCGTCGTAATGAACTTTGATTAATGTTTAGATCAGTGAAACGTTTAACATTGGAGACGTAATCGGCGTGTTTTCGGCTGTGGACGAAGACAGCGGTCAATCGATGTCGTATTCACTCACCAGCAACAGCAATGGTGTATTTGATGTGAAGAACTCACAACTTATTCTTAAGAAATCGCTCAACTTTGAACAACAAAAAACTCACAATATCGTCGTCAAGGTCACCGACAATGGCACCCCACCTCTCTCGGTTAGTTTTGCTTTTGCTCTTTAGTTAGATTTTAGTAAATGTTTGTATGTTTTATGGAATATTGATTTATCGTTGCAGATGACGAGAAACTTTACCATTGAAGTTATCGACGAAAACGAATCTCCACTCATTGTGACTTTTCTTGATTTGAATGGCCAGTTGACGTTTCCTACCAACTTTCCAGTAGTAAAGGAGAATTCAGCAACAAACACAGTTGTGGGCACGATTGAAGCCGGAGACCCGGATATCAATGAAAAGATTGTCTTCAAGTTGACGGATGATGTCGGTGGTTTGTTTACACTATCCACTCCGTCGCGAAGCAGTTGCAAGAACGAATCTGGAACTGCAGTAGAAACATTTGTTGAAGGAAAGTTGGAGTGAATTTTTGAATTGTGTTTGTGTGAGTGTAGGGTGTCAAGACTAAGTGTCAGGTGCAACTTTTTGTGTCTGGAATGTTGAATTACGAGCTGAATAGCCAGCACGATATCACGGTGTTAGTATCCGACTCAAACGGTAAGACCTACTTGGCCAACTTCACGGTCACCGTACAAGATGTAAACGACCCTCCAACGGTACCGAAACAAAATATTTGTTGTGTCGTGTTTGTATGTTGTGTTGTTTGTATAGAACGTGGAATTAGCCGGTGGAGTGACGACAGTTACTGAAAACCAGCAGTCAGCTGTAGTAGGAGAACTCGTCACAACCGACGACGACCGACATAAGAAGTTTACTTACTCTCTTGTGAGTGATGGAGGTGGACCGTTTGATATAGTGGGGAAAGAAGTTCGACTGAAGAGCAGAACAAGCGTCGACTACGAGAAGAACAAACAATTCAGCATCCGCATTAAAGTGACCGACGGAGGATCACCCGCAATGTCTTTGACGAAAACGTTTATGGTAAAAGTTATTGACGTCAATGAAGCTCCCACCAATGTCTATTTGTCTAAATACGAGGTTTGTTTATCAAAGTGTTGCGAAAATTGGAGTAAAATAATAATTTTGCTTTTAGGTCAATGAAAATAGTGACGCGGGTACAGAAATAGGAACTATTAGTACAAAAGACCCGGACAATGACGATACAATTACTCAGACTCATATTTATAGATTAGTTGACGACGCCGGAGGAAGATTCGCAATCGTCAATGGTGCTCTTAAGGTTGGAAGATCTTCGGTGGTCGTAGACATTGATAAAATTATTATATATTTTATTTTATCTCTAAGGTGAAACCTTCAAACAAGCAATGTTTGAATTCTGGTGGAGATTTCTGTTTGCTGAATTACGAAAAGTCGACAAGTCATCGCATTGTAATCGAAGTTACTGACAGTGGCAAACCGTCAATCAAGAAAGAGTTTGTAGTAACAATTAAAGTTTTGGATGTCAACGATAGTCCTCGATCATTAACAGTCAGCAATCTGTTGGTACGTATAGACTAGTAACTAAAGCTATATCCTGGAAGCTACGAGCGTTTCAATGTAATTGCGTCACATTGTGTGTTGTCTGTGTGTGTGTGTGTGTGTGTGTGTGTGTGTGTGTGTGTGTGTGTGTGTGTGTGTGTGAGAGAGAGAGAAGAAGGAGAGAGGAACAGACGTAAACGACATTTCTATTTTATAAACATACGAACATGCATAAATACGGACGCATCTGATGTGGTTGTATTCTTTGGCAAAGCTAATTTGTTATGAAGCAAGTAACAACACTCGTAGTTACTATAGTATTATTACTTTTTTAACTATCCAACTTCTATATAGAAATTATCCGTAGTTATTTTAATATTAATGTTGCAGATTAACGAAAATCTTCGTAAAGGAACTCTAATAGGAAGCTTGTCAGCTGATGATGAAGATTCTAGTTCCTCTCTATCATATCACATTATTTCGAGCGACGGTGGAAACTTTAACTTGAGTGGTAACCAACTGTTTACTGGACAGCTCGAGAACTATGAAGTTCGATCGTCATACCAACTCAAATTTCTGACTGAGTATATATTGTTGCGAAATTTGAGAACGAAATAGTCTCGCGTAGCCAGACTCTACGCGCCATAATGTCGGCAGCATGATGGCGGGTGGGGTCTGGCTACATAAACATCCGGGGATAGACAAAATCGTGCAATTCAACAGCGCATTTCGTCAGACTCAGTATGGCCTCTGCTGTAAGAGCAGGGACGTATTGTGTTCTGTTTGTTTTGTTGCTAACTGTAACCGTAAGACAAAGACAGAGAAGGGTTAGAGGAGGATAAGGGCAGAGAAAGGGCGATGGGGGGGGAGAGGAAGAAAGAGAAGAAGAAAGAGAGAGAGGGCTAGAGGGAGAGGGCGATGGGTGGGGGGAGAGGAAGAAAGAGAAGAAGAAAGAAAGAGATTTCGTATATGTGGAGGTGTGAGCGTTGGTTCTATTGTATTCTGTTGGTGGTAAAGTACGTAGATGTAGAGCACATCCCTGCAAACATACGTACATGCATAAATGCGTACGCACTTGAAGTGGCCAAGCTAATTCGTTATAAAACAAGTAGCAACACTGGTAGCTACTATAGTCTTATATTGCACTTCTTTTAAGCTTCCAACTTCTTTAGATAGAAATTATTCGTAGTTACTTTGATATTAATGTTGCAGATTAACGAAAATCTTCGTAAAGGAACTCTAATAGGAAGCGTGTCAGCTGTTGATGAAGATTCTAGTTCCTCTCTATCATATCACATTATTTCGAGCGACGGTGGAAACTTTTACTTGAGTGGTAACCAACTGTTTACTGGACAGCTCGAGAACTATGAAGTTCGATCGTCATACCAACTCAAACTGCAAGTCAAAGACAACGGATCTCCACAACTTTCTGTGAGCGGTCACTATACCGGTTTACGTGTGTCTGTCCGTGACGTCATTTGTGTCATATTATAGATAAATCAATTGTTTACTGTGACCGTTATTGATGTCAACGAACGACCAACTTCGGTTTCTGTCCTCCCAACAGACGGACAATTAAACTTCACGGTCAACTTTCCCAAAATTCGAGAGCACACATTGGCTGGTACTGCTATCGGTACAGTGGAAGTAGTGGACGTGGATAAAGGAGAAATGATGACGATCACTTTGGACGACGATGACGGAGGGAATTTTCGAATAGCAACGGGAAATGACGTTCGTTGTGCTTCTGCAACATTACAAGTAATCATTTCAATCATTCTGCTTTCAGATTGAAGTGACTAATTAAGAGAATATCTCGTTTTTAGGGTTTCAATTCTGTTTGCCGAGCCAAACTTTTTGTTGGCAAGACGTTGGATTACGAAGTCAATGTACAACACACGATCATCATTCGCGCTACCGACAAAAGTGGACACGGTCTCTCTCGAATAGTCAAGTTGACTGTCTTTGTAGTAGACGTCAATGATCCTCCAACTGTATTTGCATATTGAAATTTGTGAAATGATTGTCATAAAAACGTGTTTATGTTTTGTATTTAGGACGTGGATGTGGCTAGTGGCAATCCTCGTGTGCACGAAAATGTAAACGGTGCTGTCGTTGGAGAAGTGTCGGTCACAGATCAAGACACGTGGCAGTCGCACTCGTGTCAACTCACTGACAGCGCCGGTGGCCGTTTTGTGATGGTCGGTCGCAAAGTACGAGTGAGTTCGAATGCAAACTTGGACTACGAGTCGCAGCAGCAACATACTATAACCGTCCAATGTACTGACGACGGAACTCCTCCTCTTAGTATAACGAAGAGTTTTACAGTCAAAGTTCTCGATGTCAACGAGGCTCCTACTGCACTTTCTGTATGATGGCTGCAATGCATGCATTCTTGAAGCAACGCGTTGTTTATCCTATTTTGTTGTGTAGCCAACTGTACTGTACGTGGATGAAAACAGCGCTAAAGGTACTGTGGTTGGAACTTTGACTAGCAACGATCCTGAAGCAAGTCAGACGCATACACATCGACTGATCAAGTCACCAGACAATATTTTTGCTCTAAATGGAGATAAGTTAGAGGTATGTTATTATCTATAGCATACGTGGCGGGGATTCAGAAGCCTAGCTAGTGAAAGTGCATGGGGACACGTGGCCTTCTCTCAACAGCTCTCTGATTCTGATCTACACTTTACACTTTACAATAGTATGCTGTAGACAGACAGGTTAGCAAACACTTAGAATAATTGCGTTGGCACTGGATTAGCGTAAATGCTTGCAGAAACAAAGTAACTTCTGTTTCTTATTTTAATCATTTATTGTAGGTGAATGTTAACAACAGCAAGTGTCTAGCGTTTGGTGGAAGTAACTGTCAACTCAACTACGAGACGAACGCTCTCTATAATCTCGTCATTCGCTCAACGGACAGCGGCAATCCGCCTCGTTCCACCGACTTCACTATTACCATCAAATTACGAGATGTCAACGACAAACCTGGAAACGTGAACCTAACCGGTTACACGATTAAAGAAAACGCAATCTCGGGGACGGAGATCGCAAACGTGTCGGCCACCGACGAAGACGCACGGCAACGTATTACATACTCATTGAGCACCAATCCGGGAAATGTGTTTGCTATCAAAGGAGATAAGTTGATAACCACTAGTAGCTCGATTGATTACGAAACCCGTAAAACCTACAAGATTGTCATCGTCGCAACAGACAACGGCAATCCGCCCAAATCTGTGAGACCAATTTTTACGACTTTGATTGCTAAACGTACAACGAGAATGTTATTTGTCTAGACATCGTCTTCCTTCACAATCGACGTTCTCGCACAGAACGAACCGCCCGTCGAGTTTAAGTTTAGTGCTACAGGCGGACAGCTCTCATTCCCGGACGACAAAGCAAAAATCGGAGAGAATGCAGTGAAGAATACGGTCGTGGGGACGATAGTGGTGTACGACCAGGACGCAAACGAGCAGTTGACGTTAAAACTGGACGACAATGCGGGTCGACGGTTTGCTCTGAGCACAATGAAACCACAATGTATTACAGTCAATACATTGGTCAGTGAGTATATGTAATGATGCAGACAAATAATGGTGTGACTGTGATGTCGTGTAGAGCGCCAAAACAAAGTGCGAAGCTCAACTGTTAGTCGACGGCGCTTTAGACCACGAGAAAGATTCGCTCCTTGATATCGTTATTCGCGCTACGGACAGAAAAGGACTCTTCAAGATCGCGCGCTACCAGATTACAGTCGTTGATGCCAACGAGCCACCAAGAGTAACATTACATTTGACATTACTTTACAATTATTACTCGTATACTGATTGTTGACGGTGTGTAGGACATCACTGTTGCTAGTGGTAAGCTTTCTGTTCAAGAAAATCTTAATAACTTTGCAGTCGCTGAATTCGCAACGGTCGACGAAGATGTCGGCAACAAACACACGTACTCGCTTGTCAACGACGCTGGCGGAAAGTTTGCTATTACTGGTAGTCAGCTGGTGACGTCTGCAAATGCAAATCTTGACTTTGAAAAGACATCAAAATACACGATCATCGTGAGATCAACAGACAAAGGAGGATTATCCGTAGACAAAACGTTTACTGTGACCGTAGAAGACGTCAACGAGGTTCCTACCTCATTGAGTTTGACAAATTCTAAGGTAATGCTTATCAATGTGTATTCGTGTGCTCGTGCACGTATATAGTAATCTGTGTGTGATGAATAACCAACTATATTCAAGGTGGCGGAGAATAGTAAGGCGGGCACGGTGGTTGGCACCATTCAGACGAAAGATCCCGATAACCTGTTGGTAAATCGTCAGTCGTTTACGTATACGCTACTGGATGGCGATCAAAAACGATTTAAGATTGAAAACGGCGTCGTGAAGGTAAACACAATGATGACTCGTACAAATTTACCAACTATATGGTTGTGGTTGCTCTAGGTGGCTGTCGATCAAACGGAGTGCAACAAAAAGGGCGGTTTGTATTGCAAACTCAACTATGAAGTGAGCAAGACACATAAGATTACTGTGACGGTGACCGACAACGGCAGTCCGGCATTGTCAAAGACGTTTACCTTAACTATCACCGTTACCGACGTGAATGACAAACCAAGACAATTGACGATCGATAAGTTCAAAGTAAGTTAATAATGTAGGTAGTGAGTCTGTGCTATAACTATAAGTATAGGTACGGTATCGACATTTGTTAGCAAAATTTATTGTTTACCGCTTGTGTCGTTTGTAACAGATAGCGGAAAACGTCAAAATTGGTACGGATGTTGGCACGTTGAGTGCGTCTGAGGAAGATGTCGGTCAAGTATTGACATACACGATTACAAGTGCAAATCAGTTTTTCAAGACGAAAGGCAATCGGCTTATCGTCGCTCGTTTACTTGACTACGAGAGTGCAAAGTCTCACGTCATTACAGTTAAAGTATCTGACGATGGATCACCATCTCTAACGGTGCGAATACTTTATAGAACTTTGTTGTAAATTTACTAATTTTAGTGGTTGTTTAATAGATGTCAGCTAATTTTACTGTCGAGATACTGAATGTCAACGAGAAACCGTCGTTACTCTCTTTCAAGAATGTTGGAGGTCAAATACAGTTTAGTGATAATTTCCCATCAGTGAACGAAACGAGTGCTGACGGAAGCGGTACGACAGTCGGAACGGTCGTTGGAACGATGGAAGCGATTGACGCAGACAGTGGGGACAAGTTGACATTCTCGTTAGACAACGACGGAGGCGGTCGCTTTTCTCTGTCTCAGAGCACAGCAAAGTGTCAAACAACAACGAACAAGGTGCATACAGTGTGTGTGTGTGTGTGTGTGTGTGTGTGTGTGTGTGTGTGTGTGTGTGTGTGTGTGTGTGTGTGTGTGTGTGTGTGTGTGTGTGTGTGTGTGTGTGTGTGTGTGTATACATATGACGAAAAGTTGAGTTGAAGTCGATATTTTATTGATATATTTAGGATGTAAAGACTGTTTGTAGCATTCGAATGATTGTCGCTGGAACATTAAACTATGAATCAAGCACAGAACACAATATAACGCTCAAGGCCACAGATCAAGAAGGATTAATAGTTTCCAAACAGTTTACTATTAAAGTGAACGACGTCAACGAACATCCTACGGTAACGTACTTGCTTGATAATGAAGTGCATGTAAGTTTGTTTTATGTATTGTTGGTGTGCAGGACATCAGTGCATTTGAAGGAGTCTTTCAAGTAAGAGAGAATGCAAACGGAGCGACAGTCGCATCTCTGATCACAACAGATCCAGATCGAGGCCAGTCGTTTGTGTACAAAATTGTGGACAATCCAACTGGACCTTTTACATTGGATGGCAATGTTCTGAAAGTGAAGCAAACGGGAAACATCGACTACGAGATCAAGTCGTCGTATACAGTTACGATTCGATCGACAGACAACGGAAATCCTTCTCGCAGTTTCACCAAGAAAATCGTTGTGAAAATTATTGATATTAACGAAACGCCAACTAGCATTTCTCTTGCCCACGATAAGGTTGCTTGCACTCTATCGTTGCTGATATCTCTTTCTTTCTAGTTATTTACGTATTTCTACTTTAGATAGCAGAAAACAGCGGTACTGGTACGGTTGTCGACGTTCTTCTCATCAGTGATCCCGAAACGAGTCAATCTCATACGTGTACAATGTTGGACGATGCAGAAGGACGGTTTGTTATGAATGGTTTGAATTTAGAGGTATGTATACATTGTGATATATTTGAATGAATCTGTGGAATTCTTTTCTGTTTGTGTATGCAGGTACGAGCGTCCAACGCAAGTTGCATTCAAGCCGGTGGCGCAAATTGTTTGCTCAACTACGAACAAAACAAACGGCACAAAGTGACTGTACGCTGTACGGACAACGGAAATCCATCAATGTTTAAAGACAAACAGTTTACTATTAATGTCGTCGATCGTAACGATCCACCGAGAGAGTTGAAACTCAGCAAACAAAGAGTACAGTAGCGCTCGCTGACTGAAATTGTCATAATAAACTTTGATTAATGTTTAGATCAATGAAACGTTTAGTATTGGAGACGTAATCGGCGTGTTTTCGGTTGTGGACGAAGACAGCGGTCAATCGATGTCGTGTTCACTCACCAGCAACAGCAATGGTGTATTTGATGTGAAGAACTCACAACTTATTCTTAAGAAATCGCTCAATTTTGAACAACAAAAAACTCACAATATCGTCGTCGAAGTCACCGACAATGGCACCCCACCTCTATCGGTTAGTTTTGCTTTTGCTCTTTAGTTAGATTTTAGTAAATGTTTGTATGTTTTATGGAATATTGATTATCACTGCAGATGACGAGAAGCTTTACCATTGAAGTTATCGACGAAAACGAATCTCCGATTATTGTGACATTTCTTGATTTGAATGGCCAGTTGACGTTTCCTAACAACTTTCCAAAAGTAAAGGAGAATTCAGCAACAAACACAGTTGTGGGCACGATTGAAGCCGGAGACCCGGATATCAATGAAAAGATTGTCTTCAAGTTGACGGATGATGCCGGTGGTTTGTTTACACTATCCACTCCGTCGCGAAGCAGTTGCAAGAACGAATCTGGAACTCCAGTAGAAACATTTGTTGAAGGGAAGTTAGAGTGAATTTTTTGAATTGTGTTTGTGTGAGTGTAGGGTGTCAAGACTGCGTGTCAGGTGCAACTTTTTGTGTCTGGAATGTTGAATTACGAGCTGAATAGCCAGCACGATATCACAGTGTTAGTATCCGACTCAAACGGTAGGACCTACTTGGCCAACTTCACGGTCACCGTACAAGATGTAAACGACCCTCCAACGGTACCGAAACAAAATATTTGTTGTGTCGTGCTTGTATGTTGTGTTGTTTGTATAGAACATGCAATTAGCCGGTGGAGTGGCGACAGTTACTGAAAACCAGCAGTCAGCTGTAGTAGGAGAACTCGTCACAACCGACGACGACCGACATGAGAAGTTTACTTACTCTCTTGTGAGTGATGGAGGTGGACCGTTTGATGTAGTGGGGAAAGAAGTTCGACTGAAGAGCGGAACAAGCGTCGACTACGAGAAGAACAAACAATTCAGCATCCGCATTAAAGTGACCGACGGAGGATCACCCGCAATGTCTTTGACGAAAACGTTTATAGTAAAAGTTATTGACGTCAATGAAGCTCCCACCAATGTCTATTTGTCTAAATACGAGGTTCGTTTATCAAAGTGTTGCGAAAATTGGAGTAAAATAATAATTTTGCTTTTAGATCAATGAAAATAGTGATGCGGGTACAGAAATAGGAACTATTAGTACGAAAGACCCGGACAATGACGATACAATTACTCAGACTCATATTTATAGATTAGTTGACGACGCCGGAGGAAGATTCGCAATCGTCAATGGTGCTCTTAAGGTTGGAAGATCTTCGATGGTCGTAGACATTGATAAAATTATTATATATTTTATTTTATCTCTAAGGTGAAACCTTCAAACAAGCAATGTTTGAATTCTGGTGGAGATTTCTGTTTGCTGAATTACGAAAAGTCGACAAGTCATCGCATTGTAATCGAAGTTACTGACAGTGGCAAACCGTCAATCAAGAAAGAGTTTGTAGTAACAATTAAAGTTTTGGATGTCAACGATAGTCCTCGATCATTAACAGTCAGCAATCTGTTGGTACGTATAGACTAGTAACTTAAAAGCTAGGTTTTATCATTTTCGAAGGTGCGAGCGTTCGAATGTAATTCAGGAGATGCATTGTGTAGCTAATGTGGTGTGGTGTTGTCTGTGTGTGGTGTGGTGTGTGTGTGTGTGTGTGTGTGTGTGTGTGTGTGTGTGTGTGTGTGTGTGTGTGTGTGTGTGTGTGGTGTGGGTCCGTGCGTGCGAGTGTGTGAGGAGAGAGAAGGGAAGTGAACGGAGAGAGGAGAGAAAGTACCTGATATGTGTTGTTGTGAGTGTTAGTATTAGTGTGGTAAGTAGTGTAGTGGTTAGAGTAGACGTAGACGACATTTCTATTTTATAAACATACGAACATGCATAAATACGGACGCATCTGATGTGGTTGTATTCTTTGGCAAAGCTAATTCGTTATAAAGCAAGTAACAACACTCGTAGTTACTATAGTATTATTACTTCTTTAACTATCCAACTTCTATATAGAAATTATCCGTAGTTACTTTGATATTAATGTTGCAGATTAACGAAAATCTTCGTAAAGGAACTCTAATAGGAAGCTTGTCAGCTGATGATGAAGATTCTAGTTCCTCTCTATCATATCACATTATTTCGAGCGACGGTGGAAACTTTAACTTGAGTGGTAACCAACTGTTTACTGGACAGCTCGAGAACTATGAAGTTCGATCGTCATACCAACTCAAACTGCAAGTCAGAGACAACGGATCTCCACAACTTTCTGTGAGCGGTCACTATACTGGTTTACGTGTGTCTGTCCGTGACGTCATTTGTGTCATATTATAGATAAATCAATTGTTTACTGTGACCGTTATTGATGTCAACGAACGACCAACTTCGGTTTCTGTCCTCCCAACAGACGGACAATTAAACTTCACGGTCAACTTTCCCAAAATTCGAGAGCACACATTAGCTGGTACTGCTATCGGTACAGTGGAAGTAGTGGACGTGGATAAAGGAGAAATGATGACGATCACTTTGGACGACGATGACGGAGGGAATTTTCGAATAGCAACGGGAAATGACGTTCGTTGTGCTTCTGCAACATTACAAGTAATCATTTCAATCATTCTGCTTTCAGATTGAAGTGACTAATTAAGAGAATATCTCGTTTTAGGGTTTCAATTCCGTTTGCCGAGCAAAACTTTTTGTTGGCAAGACGTTAGATTACGAAGTCAATGTACAACACACGATCATCATTCGGGCTACCGACAAAAGTGGACACGGTCTCTCTCGAGTAGTCAAGTTGACTGTCTTTGTAGTAGACGTCAATGATCCTCCAACTGTATTTGCATATTGAAATTTGTGAAATGATTGTCATAAAAACGTGTTTATGTTTTGTATTTAGGACGTGGATGTGGCTAGTGGCAATCCTCGTGTGCACGAAAATGTAAACGGTGCTGTCGTTGGAGAAGTGTCGGTCACAGATCAAGACACGTGGCAGTCGCACTCGTGTCAACTCACTGGCAGCGCCGGTGGCCGTTTTGTGATGGTCGGTCGCGAAGTACGAGTGAGTTCGAATGCAAACTTGGACTACGAGTCGCAGCAGCAACATACTATAACCGTCCAATGTACTGACGACGGAACTCCTCCTCTTAGTGTAACAAAAAGCTTCACGGTCAAAGTTCTCGATGTTAACGAGAAACCACAGGCAATTCACATCAGTCACGACACGGTAACAATAATACCAATACTAATTTGTTTCATTTATATACTAGGCATGTCTGTCGTGCTGTATTTTTTAGATACCGGAAAATGCAAAGTTCATGCACGCTGTGGGTCGACTGTCAGCATCGGATCCCGACAATTCACACTCTATTAGACAAACGTTTACCTGGAAACTCGTAGATAGTGCCGATCGTCGCTTCAGAATGGATGGAGATATTCTCAAGGTATCAGAATGAGATCTACATTTCGAATTCTTTTTGTCTATTGTTTATGTGACGTCTACAGGTTGCAGTATACAATAGCAAGTGTCTAGCTCTAGGTGGCAAGTGGTGTATGTTGAACATGGAGGAAAAGAATAAATACGACGTTGTAGTGAGAGTGACAGACAGCGGGTCGCCTCCGCTCGTTAGAGATGAGATCATCACAATCCACTTGACAGACGTCAACGACAGACCGAGGAATCTCGATTTATCGAGTAACACCGTTTACGAAAACGATCCCAAAGATACTTTAGTGGGACTTCTCTCCGCTAGAAATGAAGACAAAGGACAGACTTTGGAGTACGTCTTGGTCGATGACGATGACGGCAAGTTTAAAATCGTCGCTAACGAGTTACGGAAAGCGTTGCCTGCAGACTACGAGACGTCGACGAGTCATTCGATATTGGTGACCGTAAGAGACGACGGAATACCTTCACTTAACGTTAGTCTAGTCTCTTCTATTTCTAACCTGCACGTCGTTTATATAATAAAACAATGTTTTTATTTTACAGATATCGAGACGTTTTGTCATTGAAGTGAGAGACGTCAATGAACCTCCATTCAACCTTTCCATCGTGCAAGGTGACGAGGGAGACGTGGCGTTTGAGTTGAACAATCCACGTTTTAAGGAAAATTCTGGTTTGAATACATTGGTGGGAATAGTCGAGATAGTCGAATACGACAGCAACGAAACGGTCAAATTTATTCTTGACTCTGCTGATAATATTCCGTTTAAACTCGATGATGCGGGCAGATGCGAAACTGTCAGACATGTAACAGTAAGTATAACTCTGTCACAAACATAATTTTTAGTGCATCACGTAACATTTCAGGGGGTCAATACTCGTTGTTACACATCGTTACGAGCTACTGGACATCTCAACTTTGAAGCACAAGAAAGCTACTACGTCAACATTCGTGCAGTAGATGCAAACGGGCTCTTTGTCGTCCGCAGATTTAAAGTCGAGGTGATTGATGTCAACGACGTTCCAATAGTACGACACAAATCTAATATCGTTGGTATTGTATGAATTACACGCTTCATTCTATGTAGAACATTCATATTTCTAATACAAATGTGGATGAGAATTTGGACGATTTCCTGATCGGTTGTTTCAGCACCGACGATGAAGATCCGACACACAATCACACTTACACACTGCAGGACGATTTTCCCGGTCGCTTTGTTGTGTTTGATAGCTGCCTCTACACGTCAGCGACGGCCGATTTCAACTACGAGATGCTCAACGAGATAAACGTTACAGTTCGCTCCGCAGACGATGGCAAACCATCTTTGTATCGAGAGGAGTTGTTTACAATAACGATATTAGATGTCAACGAACATCCGTCGATAATGACTACATCACATCTCAAGGTTAATTAACAACGCTCGAGTATTTGCTTCAAGTATTTGTGTATGCTCACTCGATGCCACTGCGTTGCAGATGCCAGAGAATAGTCCAGTAGACAGCGTCGTCGTCGTCGTGAATGTCCACGATCCGGACAATGACGGACCAAAAGGAAAATGGCAGAAGTACAATTGTAGTGCGATTGACGACGCAAGTGGACGATTTGTAGTGAAGGGCAACGTTCTCAGAGTGAGCAATTTTGCAATTGCAAGGTCGAGAGACGATCGCGACTTGTGTATAACTTGCAGGTTGCCGCAAGTGACTTAAATTACGAGATGAATACTTCTCTTTCCGTCGTCATCCGTTGCACCGACACGGGCATTCCAACCCTCTATGATGATCGCAAGTTCACCATACAAATCTTGGACGTCAACGAGGCACCAGATAGAATCATAATGACGGGAGGAAAATTTCCAGAAAACACGGCTGCAGGAGTCGTAGCTAAGTTTTATACAATCGATCCAGATGACCAACTGACAACCAGAGAGGTGATCACGTGACAATTAAGTTGTAAGTATATTTTTGTCATTTTTTATTTTTAGAACTTTACGTACATCATACTGCATACAAAAGAAGGGTTACCTTTTGCCATCGAGAACAACGAGCTGGTCACAACAAAGACGCTAAATTATGAGGAGACGCCATCTTGGAAGATAACGGTGACGTCAATAGATCACGGAGGCTTATCCATAACAGAAACATTCCAAGTAAATTGTTTACAAAAATTAGTCAAAATCGTGGACTCTTATGTTTTCATGTATAGATATCTGTAATTGACTTAAACGATGTACCGACTGACGTCGGTCTTGCAGGAAGTCTGTCTCTTCCAGAGAGCAGCAGTGCTCGTACATTTGTCGGATCGGTTTATGTAGTCGACCAAGATGTGAACCAAACATATCAAGTGTTTCTGTTAAATGTGACAGCAGGGTAATGAATATTTACACTTAACACATTTCGTGACTTTAATTGTTAATATTTATTTTCTCAGTCTTGGCAATTCATCTCTACGTCGTCTGCCGTTCTCTCTTGATTCTACGACCGGTCATTTGACGGTCTCTAGAGGTGCCGTTCTAGACTATGAAAGCATCCCGTACTATAGTCTTCAAATCATCGCAATCGACTCTGGAATTCCTTCGTACAACGTGACAGGACACATAACCGTGAGAATTTCAAACATCAACGAACAGCCCACTAACATGTCGCTTGATCGTGAATACGTGAGTCCAACATACGGTTGCCTGAGGTGGTATTGTGATACTTTGTGTGTTTAGGTGTTGGAAAACAGTCGTGTAGGGACTGTTGTAGGTTATTTACATGTAACGGATCCGGACAACTCCCGTATCAATAATACTCAGTCCCATACCTGCGTCGTTCTGCAACCATTTAATGCTCTTTTTATGGTAGAAAAGACAGTAAGCTATACGGCGTGTTGTGTGCTATGTACATTTCTGTTAAAATGTAGGTTACAAGTATGATGACTTTGACGGTTGCAAGCGATACCTTAGACTACGAAGCGGAACAATTTCATAATATTACGGTATACATAACGACTTTAGCAACTACAATCTATACTAATTGTGTTGTTGTTGTTGTTGTTGTTGTTGTTGTAAACCGTAGCTTCGTTGTTTTGATAACGGTCAACCTCAATTGTATGTGGACAAAGCATTTACTATTCGCGTTCTTGATATTAACGAGTCTCCTACCGACGTGGCTTTAAGCAATTCCAAAATTCCTGAAAATTTACCGCCGTTTACTCTTGTCGGCGTCGTCACTTGTCGAGATCCTGACAACGAGATCAACCGCAGCCGTTCTTTTGTCGTCTTTAGTTTGAATTCGAATGGACCGTTTGTTCTTGTGAACGGCACCATCTTACTGACGACCAGACAGTTGGACTTCGAGAATATATCATCATATAATATCACGTTGACCGCCACAGACGACGGAATGCCACCTCTCAATACGATCGTTTTGGTAACTGTCCACGTGACAGACACGAATGATCATCCTCGATCTCTTCGTTTCGTCAGCAACGGCGTTCTGGAGAACTCTCCCGTAGGAACGGTAGCCGGAAGCTTTTCTGTCTACGATGAAGATAGATTCCAGGATCATTCGTATTCCATTGCACAAGTCATTGATACAACGAGTGCGTCTGTCGTACTTTAATGTAGTTAGACTTGATGTGTTTCATGCAGTCGTACTCTTTTACTGTATAGATCTCTTTACCGTTATTAACAATCAGTTGGTGGTGGTCGTAAGCGACGGACTGGACTTCGAGCAGAGTCCGAGTCATACAATGATCGTACGCTGCACAGACAAGGGAACGCCGCGACTTTACGTCGAGGTACGGTAGTAACACATGGAGAGAGAAGAAGGAAGGAAGTAAAGTAGACGGACAGACGGAACATCAGCCAGTACAAACATACGTACATACATACATACTGTATTACATACATACATTGGTACAGACATTAGCGTGGGCGTGTCTGTGGTCCTTGCCTATTATTTCCTCGAAACTTGCTAAAATGGATAAGATGTTTGTATTATTGTATCTACTTGTATAATCGATTGATTATACGAGTATAAAATACTGAAAGACACTGAGAGAAGTCAGGAGACTGACTGAAAGATGGTGGCAAGGAAGGCGAACAATTGCAAAATGCTGTAGCACTTGTATTTCAAGCAACTGACGTCGTTGTTTCCATTTTAGGCTGAGATTACTGTAGATGTTCGTGACGTCAATGAAGTACCGTCCGACATCATTTTCCACTCTGTCGGTTCGCTCGACGAGGATGCTGCACCGGAAACTTCTGTAGCCAAGTTTGCCATTGTCGATCCCGACTTTAATCAGACTCACGTCTGCCGCTTGCTCAACGGATCGGAATATTTTCACATTTTGCAAGGAGACGTTCCCGAGCTGCTGCTGTCACGTAATGCTCATATCGATTACGAAACGGATCCTGACATTTGGGTCAGGCTTCTCTGCACGGACAGCGGGAGACCTTCACTTAATATTGAGCGTTCATTTCACATCGTTGTGACTGACCGGAATGAGGCGCTTACACAAATCGTTTTTGAAGGTTATGAAACGATTCCAGAAAACATTCCAAGTGGAACGGTTATTGGTAATCTGACGGTTGTCGACGAAGACATCGGACAATCTTATATATTTCGAGTAATTGGACGGTGGGCGTCTGCTTTCAAGGTTGTTATTGGTGATTGTCGTTATGTGTTGAGTGATGCTTTTGCTACGTTGTTGTGTAGATATCGAAGAGACAGTTGATTGTGACCGATGCAGCCCAGTTTGACTTTGATCGTTTGGCTGTGCCAATCATCAATGTTACCATATCTGTATATGATGATGGTTTGCCTTCTTCTTATACTTATGTTCAAACATTTTTCTTCAATATTACAGGCAAGGCGGAGCCTCCAGTTAACATTCGAGTAGCCGGCGGTGCGTGGATTTACGAGAACAGTAGCATTGGGGAGAAAGTAGGACAGTTGATCTGTGACAACCCGGAAACAAATGAAATAGTCATCTACAAGATAGTAAGCATTGATGGAGACGAAAATTCTAGGGAGTTCTACATGAACGGATCAAGTCTGTACTTGAATACTACTCTACAATATGATAAGATCTTTACATACGAGATTCTAATATTGGCAGTAGACGACGGTTTCCCGCCACTTTCGTCCCAAGAGACTTTGTTTGTGACGGTGAAACCAATAGATCCGTGTGCTACGAACACATCGGAATGCCACAAATACGCTACGTGCAATAGACTGGGATCAACGACGGCAAGCTGTCAATGTCGAGACGGCTTTACAGGAGATGGTAAACAGTGTTATGACATTCCTGAATGTGATTTGGAATTTATCTCTGCCGCTGCAAACAAAACATCTCAAAACTTATGTGCAAACGGCGGTACGTGTGTAGATGGCATAGGCAACTACAGCTGCATGTGTGCTAGCGGCTGGACTGGTAGACACTGTCGCGAAGAGATCGACGAATGTTTATCTTCTCCTTGTCTTTACGGGAAATGTGATGATGATATAGGAAGATATTTCTGCTCTTGTAAGAAAGGATTTACTGGATCGAATTGCGAAACTAATATCGACGATTGTGCTTCACTTCCCTGTGATTCTGGCACATGCATCGATGGTATAGACACGTTCACTTGTACGTGTCCGCCATCCTATAAAGGATACCGCTGTTCTTTTCCTATAGGTCCTTGTCAACATGACACGTGCCCAGGACAAATATGTGTTCCTCGACCCACTAAGGGTATAGATGCTTTGTTGGGACAAAGAAAAGGTGCACGGCCAGACAATAGTTCATCAGAGAGATACTGCACTGATGAAAACTATGTCTCCCACATCAAAATTCGTCTTCCTCCAGGTAATGATGGCATCGGAACCAAATTGGACGATTACTTTGAGCGTCTTGTTGAAGATAGTCTCAACGTTGCATCTTTAAATTCTTCCGGTACTATGATCAAATTATCAACTGTCTACATCGTACACAAGGAATCGATAGGAGAGAGCGCATTCGTTCACTTTGTTGTGATTATCGATTGTGGACACAACACTACCAGTCGACTATTGTCTAATGACGATGTTTATGAACATTTTTTCTCGAGTACACTGAAGCATGACAATGATTTCTGCTCTAAGTTTACAACTCCAGGCACATCATCCGACCCGGATGTCTCCTCCCTGGTTTCCTCCTCCCATTTTTCTGTCAAAGAGTTCACATTGCCCATTGTTCTATGCTTGGTTGCCATTGCAGTCGTCGTTGGTGGTGCTTTGCTGCTACGCATTTGGGTCGTCAAGAAGTCGACGAACGCCAGACCAGCGATCACTGAAGGCACAAATTATTCAATGATGCGTTCAAGTCGTGGTGACCGGATGAGGGATAATCCGATATACGGGGGACCAAATGGTTGGTTCAAAACGGTCACGCAAATAGACAACCCACTATACGACAGTGATGATGAAGGCAGCGTGGATTATGAATATGACAACAACCCTAACTGTTATAATTATCATGGCGTCGGAAATCCCTTGTTTTCAGAAGAGGATCCGAGGTTGGCTGTCGGTATTCTGTACCCTAATCCTCTCTACGAATCGTCTATAGAAGGAAATGAGACACAACAAGTCTGTAACAACCCTCTGTATCAAAAAGTCATCACTACTAGTATTACAGACAACGAAATATACGAAGGATCTGAGAACGTTTATGATAATCCTCAATCCGTTCGTGATAGTGCGACCTGATTGGCTTCAATTTACCTCTTGTTGAATGACAACCCTAAGCGGCAACTGTCTTTCTATCAATTTCTATTAATCAATTATTTTGTGTTATAATGGAAGAACATGGCAGCTAGTGCATGCGTGTTCGTTCAATGTTACAGTCTTATCTAGACTCTACAGACAGTCTCTTCTGTCCTATAGACTTCATGGTTGCTTAGTTATTAAATCTAGAGCTGACGTATACGGATAACTATATAGAATTACTCTCCACACTGTTTTATAGTTCATTTCAGTGTTTACGCTTTCCCTATCGATGGCTGTTCCACAAGTATCGTGAGCTGCTACTCCTGTTGTAACTACAAAGCAGCGTACGTAGAGATTGATTTTTTGCTAGAATTCCAAAGTGTCGTTAGAACGCGATAACCCATTTGGAAGCACATCTGTGCAATTACAGCAATTTCGTCTCCAACGTTTCTCTCTAGCTAGACAGTGCACGCGCACGCACAACTTCTAGGGCAAACAGTGCAACACCTAGCAGTCTAGACATACGTTGAAAATGTGACTTGACTAAAGGAATTCGGATAAATCTATTAAAACTGTCTAATTTATAATAAAACATTTATTAGAATTTACGATAAATTTATTCGATAATTATTCCATTTTCAACTTAGCCTATACATTTTCGCCAAAACTGCATCGTAACTATGCACTAACTGTATTTAACTTACGTATTAAGTCTGGTTCACAATATTGACGCCGACGTCGACGTCGACGTCGACAATAGAAATGAATCCTATTCCAGCGTCGACGTCGGCGTCAACATCAAAGGATGCCGCCGACGTCGAGGCGGTTTCTTTGAAGTTTGATGCTCAACTCAGCGTCGGCGTCATATTGTGAACCAGGCTCTAGCGCATCGTCTCTTCGTGTGACGTTCTTGCACCTCGCGCGCCTGATTGGAGCTTCGAGGCCAGAACACACCCACGCGTCAAAATGTCTCTCGAATAGGTTGGAGAGGTCTTGGTCCCCGTGGCTCTCGTGGCTCCCGTGGCTCCTGCGCTTATGCATGCATGTAGTTAGATAGAGTTGCTTTATGGTTTTATTCTAACCTACTGCGCTTTCAGCGGTTTGTTCACGGTGTTTTAGAGATTCGCTGTGTACTTGCCTAGGTACGTATACCTCGTAAACGTCGCTGGGTTTGAAAGATGTGACCATCACGTGTAGAATTATAGTAAAACGGAAGTCAAGGCTATACACGGTATAGTTTGCTTTACAGAGCGACGTTCATGTAATACAGCGTTTGGTTGTTTGGTATAGTCTTGTTGTCATATATTTGGTTATGGTTGGATTGAGATTCAAAGAGGGCCTGCATGCAGCGGGCTGTATAGATAACGTCTCACTTGACCTGAAGCGTTGATGAGTTTGTAGTGATATATTCTATTGCTCCGCATTTCACTTTCTAGTATTAGCTTGCTCGCTCATGCGATTTCTCCATTCCCGCTATGGCTTTCTTTCTAAAGGGAATTAGAATTGTTGTTGTTGCGTTCTTTCTGTGTGGACTAACACACAGTTGGTTTTGGGGGAGTAGGACTCCTTCTCCTGTAAACTGAAAAGTTGGTGATTGGGAAGAATGGGGACCGTGTTCGGTGACGTGTGGTTATGGAACCAAAGTTCGTATTCAAGTTAAGACACGTGTGGAGGCGCACGGAGGATTCTGCCATTTATCGTTGTCTGAGTCTAGTAGTTGCAGCAGTGGGGTTGTTAAGTAAGTTGCTCGTACGTCTAATATGTACTTTAACGCCATGCAGAAAGGCGATTTCGTGTTGATTTATGTTGCGGCAGGCTCGTGTCGTAGATGTGGTTGCCGCGTGTTGATAGATATAAAGGAGAGCTGTGCACGCGTGCGCTTGTGCGTGTGTGCGCGTTTGTGCGTTTGTGCGTTTGTGTGTGTGTGTGTGTGTGTGTGTGTGTGTGTGTGTGTGTGTGTGTGCGTGCGTGCGTGCGTGCGTGCGTCTGTCCGTCCGTATGTGAAGCGTATCTCCAAAGCGGCGAATGTCTTCCAGAGTTTTCTTGGGACGACGCGATTTTTTGCCAATCGAACCCTCCTCCACTCGCGCGTGAATTTCTCCTGAACGCGGCGCATCGGATCTCCACCAAATTTAAAATACCCATTTCGTACCTTGGAAGGTACGCACGGAGCGTGTCATTACAGGTTGTTTTTGCATTGTTTGGTATTGACAACAAGAGGTTACAACATTACAGAAAGGGAAATCACGGTTAATTAGTATCCGTACTGTATAATCACTGTTAAAACAAAGGTGTTCTACAAACACGTGCAAAGATGCTGTCGGTGACTGACACTCGCAAGCGTGCAGGAAAGCACCACAATCTGGTGTAAAATTGTTACACCATTTCATGATGCTTAAAACAACCTTAGTCTAGTGTTACCCAAACACCAGAAAGGTGTTTATTTTATTCTTTTGTAGGCTGCTATTAGCACCATTTTCTAAAGGCGGTCTGGGGTCCGCGGCCAACTGTTCTGGCACGTGCACATTAGAATAGATTTTAATACCGTTGCTTGTATTTAAACAGTTAAACCAAAAATAGTGAGTCAACGCACTAAACAAAAGCAAAACACAATTTATCAAACAAACTTCCTCATTGCAATCCAGCAAAAAAACTAGATATCACTGGAGCTGAAGTACATCCCAGTAACATGACGTCCAGGCACCAGTAAAAAGTTGCTAAAGATTGAGAGAAATTTGTATTGAAAACATAAATTACAGCAAGCAATAGCGCTGGACAGCATATGCTGTTGCTGCACTGAATTTCGAACATGATGATGAGCTCGGATGCCAATAACATGACTTGGTTTGGCTGGATTGCCACATACAATCAAGTATGGAGCAACTTGAGAAACCTTGTCTACTGTGGACTCTGCATCATCACTTTCCTAGGAGAATACACAAAAGGCATAAGGTATCCATATCCAGTGGACCACACATTAAATATGTTCTATATGGCATAACATATTATTGCATACTTCACAAACAATTAATCTACTTAACAAATCTACTAAGTGTGTGTGTGTGTGTGTGTGTGTGTGTGTGTGTGTGTGTGTGTGTGTGTGTGTGTGTGTGTGTGTGTGTGACGACTTTAGCTCAATTGGTTAGAGAGCGCATTTTAAGAATGAAAACATCCGGGACCTTTGGGTCATGAGTTCAAGTATGGGATGGGCATGACGAATATAAATGATTACCTGGTCATTGACTGGGGTGGACAAGACCATTGGCTTGGCAGATCATGCAGTATGGGTACATGTGGGCTTGAGGTCCAGTCCTGAGACTGCGCCAAAGTCAGTGCCCTTGGATGCTCTGGCCAAGTACCTAAGGGTACTTGATCACAGCATCTATAGCTGGTATTTGGCGTTTGCATGACAATAGTACATGAGTATGACCTTCATCGAAGCAAGGCACTTAGAAACTGCATAATGCATTGCATTAGTATCAAGATCAATTACCTTCCACATTCCTATTCAAGAGATCATATTCATATTTTCTTCCTACGTCATTCATTCTTTTGCCACCTGCCTTCAACTCTCTTTGTCCTTGGTTGAGTTATAGTACATGTTTCAGACCACTTCTCAGAGGAAGTCAACAAGAAAGTCGATTGTTCATGTCCAAAGGCAATAATACGTCCAAGTTCACAACCAAGCTAGGAAAAACATCAACATATTAATTAAATTGTACAAGATGTCACACACAGAACCAGAGAAACATACACAGACACACATGCAAAAATGCAAACACACACACACACACACACACACACACACACACACACACACACACACACACACACACACACACACACACACACACCTTGAACCTTGATTCCACCATACCCACTATGGGTTTTGGCAACGCAGCGTAATAGCGCTTCTCCAAGCAGCACGATCATCAGCATCACGAAGACTGATATGTAATGATCTGAGGTGTCTTGTGACAACATCTATCCATCTCTGTTTAGGCCCATGTGTTGGTCTTGTTGCATTACTAAGTCTGCTGCAAAGTAGTTGTTTTTGGGGACGATTGTCACTCATGCGTTGCAGATGGCCCAGCCATTGCAATCGTTGTTTCTGTATTGTCATAGCAATAGGGTCTTCACACGCTCGTTCTAAATTGTCTGAATTCTTGATTTTATTCCATCTTGAGACACCAAGAATCGATCGAATGCACCGCATGTGGAATGTATTTAAGCATTGCAAGTTTGGTTGTGTAACGGACCAAGTCTCACATCCATATAGCAAAACAGGTCTCACCAAAGCACGAAAAATTTTCATCTTTGTGGAGATTGAAAACTGCCTGTTGGTAAATACCCTTTTCTTCCAGGAACCAAAAACTTTACTTGCTTTGCTTATATAAGCATCAATTTCAGCACTGCATCCACCACCTTGGCTCATGATACTCCCCAAGTAAGTAAACTCTGTAACGTTTTCAAGAACAGAACCGTCAAGAAGAATACGTGCCTGCTCGTAACCAATGCTCAAAACTTTTGTTTTCTTGATGCTGATTTTCATTCCCCATTTACAGCAGGACTCATGTAGACTGTCTACTAACTTTTGTAGTTCACCCGAGGTCTTCCCAATTAAAGCTAAATCATCAGCATACATAGCAGCTTTAATGACACTAGATCCTTGAGTGACACACACACACACACACACACACACACACGCACACACGCACGCACGCATGCACGCACGCACACACGCACGCACGCACGCACGCACGCACACACGCACGCACACACACACACACACACACACACACACACACACACACACACACACATTGCTGAGTAAATCTGACAAACTGTGATGAATGCGAACAAGATTAAACATTTGAAAAATGGGAAAGATGTAGAGTTGCCTTACAAATAAGAATAGAAACAAGACCATTTAGGGTGTGCTGTGACATCTTTCATAAATTCACTCATACAGACTGACCAATACATCATCCCTACATTGTACCATTTTCCAAGGTATCACATAGTGTTTAGGAAATGGTGCAATGTACGGATGATGTATTGATCAGTCTGTATGAGTGAATTCATGAAAGATGTCACAGCACACCCTACATGGTCTTGTTTCTATTCTTTTTCGTACAGCAACCCTACATCTTTCTCATTTTTTCAAAATGTTTTAATCTTGTAATATACAATGGGACATTGTCACACTATCTCATATGAAACAATCTTACCGATAATCAGATATATCAACTTTGACTTCTTGTCGAACTGATTTCTGCATCTTGCTGGAAAGCTGCACCATCATCAGCTCCATTGCAGCAAAGCATCTGCAACCTACACACTTACAAGTGTTACCAACAAGTAAACCTATTATATCAGTTATACCTAAATTATCAATGAGCGGTTTCACACTGGTGGCTAGACCGTGGTAAAGTTCGGTTAAGTTAGGTTACCAAGGTCAGTGTGAAACCAAGTATGGTTAAGTTTGGTTAACTTCGGTTAGATCGTGGTTAGAGTACCCAACCTCCAGACCATGGTTAGCATTGGGTTAGACTCGGTTAAGAGATCGCGCTTGCGCAATAGGTCATATTACTGTGTACTAGCTAGAAGCCTTGAGAATGCCAGCTACGTTTCGTGGCAATGCGGCTACCTTCTTTCTGCTAATGGTTTTGCGGCTAGACATTAGGGCTCAGAAGAGGAGGCATCAGAGGAGGCTCCTTCGTCGTCGGCAACGAGGAGTCCTTCTTGTTTTACTCTGTTTACTCCAGTGTGTTCTAAGAGTGGTAGCTAGAATGCATCCCGCCGGTCGCACATTATGGATCAAACCAAGAGAATCAAGGTGGTGGGACAGAATGCTTGCGGAGGCATCAGATACTGATTGGAGAGAGAATTTTAGGATGTCAAGAGGAACTTTCATGAGGTTTGGATATTGTTCTAGATTAGCTAGTTAACTGATAACCTTAATTTCTTCTATTGTGTGTAATCTGTGCAATGATATACGACATCTGATAACAAAGAAGTCCACCCACTTGAGAGTCCCTATATCGCCAGACAAGAGACTAGCCTTGACTTTATACAGGTTGGCTGGCAGTGAATATTATAGGACTGTCTCAAACTTGTTTGTCGTTGGTGTGTCAACAGCTAGCACTATTTCCAATGAAGTATGTCAGGCAATCGTTTCCCACTTGAGTTGTCAGTATGTCCAGATGCCACAAGGAGATCGCTTGAAGAAAGTCATTGAACGGTTCAGAAATATTGGTCATGGGTTCTCTCAAATTGGTGCAGCAGTAGATGGGTCACACATACCTATTAAAAGTCCACCTCTCAATCCAGCCTGTTATATCAATCGTAAAGGGTTTCACTCAATTATACTTCAAGCTGTGGTAGATTCATTTCTTTACTTCAACGATATCTGTATTGGCTGGCCAGGACGAGTCCACGATGCTCGTGTTCTTGCTAACAGTCGCCTCTTTCCAGTTGCTGAACGTGCTGGAACAGCGTTTCCTGGAAGTGAGACTGTTGTCTGTAATGGTGCGAGAATACCTGTTTTAATTCTGGGAGATCCAGCCTACTCTTTGAAAAGTTGGCTAATAAAAGCATATCCCGAGAGCTCCAATATGAGGGAGTCTGAGAAAAGTTTCAACTACAAACTGAGTTGTGCTTGAATCACAGTGGAAAGGGCATTTGGGCTACTCAAAGGTAGGTGGCAAATTCTGTTAAATCAGCAAGAGACTGACATCAACAACGTTCAAGTAGTCGTTATTGCTTGCTGTACCTTACATAACTATTGTTTGGCACAAAATGAAATCAACGATGACTACACACGAGACTACTGTAATTAGAACATGGTTACATTGTGTTAAAACAATCTGTCAATTAACATAGCGTTGTTAGAACAATGTGATAAAAATATTGTTAGAACAGTATTAATTAAAACAGTGTTGACCAGTGTTAAAATATTGCTAGAACAGTATTAATAAGAACATTGTATTGTTAAGAACTGTTTGTTAACAATATAGTTAGAACTAAAACTTTGTGTTGTTAGAACAGTGTGTTGAAACAGTGTGCTTTAAATTTTTTTGGGAATTTTGGACTACTGGTTTGCATTGTCAGGTTCTTCCATTTGTTGTCCTGTAAGAATTCGTAACGCATTGAGCAAGAATGCATCTCTTCGTTCAGCCTCTCTTCTCTCTCGCTCTTCTCTCTCTCTGTCAGCATCTTCCATCCTTGACATCAAATCCACGATCTTTTCCCCAAATTGAGTAAGTTCATTCACAACTCTATCAAGGCCACTGCTTTCTTGTCTTTTTCGTTTTTTTGGGTGCACTAGGAGGTGCACTAGGAGGGCTATGGTGCCTACTAGTACTGGCAGGTGTTTCAGAGAAGCATGGGCTTTGGTCACTGCAATCTGGAGGTGTACCACTGCTATTTCCGGATAGACATTCAGCTCCTGTTTGAGTAGAGTCGTACGGAGAGGCAACTAAGGAAGAGGACAATAATGTGCAGATACCATCAGGAGACTCGTATACATTAGTAGGTGACACAGATGGACAGTCACCTAACACCATGTCCATAGCATCATAGTACGCAAAATCACTTGTTGTATTTCCTTCTCCACTTCTTCTTATTCAATCCTTGACCAGTCTGTAATCTTTTTTTTAGATTATATATTTTTTCTTTGCACTGCTCTGGTGTTCTGATGAACTTATGTTTGGCTAGTTCATGTGATATTTCCTGCCATATTTTGCTCTTGCTACCAGGCTTTGTCAGGAGATTCTGTATCAGCGAGTGTGACCACAGGTTGATGAGCCACGTCGTTTCTTCATAAGAAATTGACGAGACTTTCTCTTTCTTCCTTGTCTTCCAGAATTTTCTACAGGTTGATCAATTTGATGGTCAGTTTGCTCTTCGCTGGCTTCCTGTTCTTGACTGGTTTCTTGACTGGCTCCAGACGGGTTCCAGCCTAGGGGATAATGATCAGTGGTCTCTGCAGTTTGTAGAGGCTCCTGGCTATCAACGGTGAGTTGCCCAAGGCTTGATAATGCCGAAAATTATCGCCAGTTCGGTAGCTTCCCGCCATTATCCGGGTTATGTACAAGGTGTTATAAGTGCCTAGTAATGCAGTAATGCATAGTGATGCCGCAACCTATCTTGGTTAACTTGAGTTAGCTAACCTAACTTAACTGAACTTTACCACGGTCTAACCACCAGTGTGAAACCTCTCAATGTCTTTAAACTCAGCCCCATATCTCTGTTCAAGTTCAATCATTCATTTTCCACCCACTTTGGTTTCTTGCTGCCCCATCGCCAAAATCTTGTGCAAGAATCATTCCACTTCTCCATCATGCTTGCAGTAAAGATTAGCACAAAAATGCGTCTGAACTCTGAACCAAGCTAGACAATGATTCTCATCTGATTATTCTAGCAAATTTGTATTGATAAAACCACATTATAGGTTAAAAGACATCCCATGCATACAAAGTGTTACCAAGTACAAGGTAGCAAGTACTAATAATCAGAAATAGAGTGTATAGGGTTGTGTTTAAAACTTGACAGAACTGGACATTCGTCAGGAGTCAATGATGCAAGCCGTGGTTCAACCAGTACTCATCATTTATTTCAGGGTTAGGCGAGGTTATGGATGATTAGGGATGGTTAGATTAGGTTAGTACACTGTTTACAGTTAGGCGGAGCACTCAAATTAGTCAGGGTGCGTAAACCACTCGCCACTAACAGCAGCATCCAAATAATTAATTAATTAATATGTCATAATTACTGTTACTAAACTATATTGCTAACCATACACTATGACACTGTTTTCAGTTAGGTGAAGCACCCAACTTAGTCAGGGTAAGTGAATCGCTTGCCACTACCAGCAGTATCCAAATAATTAATTAATTAATATGTCCATAATTACTGTTACTAAACTATATTGCTAACCATACACTATGACACTGTTTTCAGTTAAGTGAAGCACCCACCTTAGTCCGGGTAAGTGAACCACTCGCCACTAACAGCAGCATCAAATTAATTAATTAATTAATATGTCATAATTACTGTTACCAAATTATATTGCTAACCATACACTATGACACTGTTTTCAGTTAGGTGAAGCACTCAACTTAGTCAGGGTAAGTGAACCACTCGCCACAAACAGCAGCATCCAAATAAGACAATTAATTAACTAATCATAACAATACATTAGAACACTGTTTTCAATCAGGTGATGCACCCAATCTAGTCTCAACAAGTGATTCACTCATCAGAAACTGGAGTGACATATTTGTTGCTGTTCTAGTAGTACAAGAATTGCTTTAAATATAATTAATTAATCTATATAAATTCCTTATATTAATTAATTAAATAAATTTAATTCTAATTGAAAATTGATTAATTTATTGATTAATCTACTATTTATATAAACATTTATTTAGTCTACTAACTCAATCATATTAGGCCACTCCAATATGATTCATTGTTTCCCATTTCCCGCCAGCGTACTTTTTGAGAACCGCATGCTTTATTTGATGAGGTGTCTATTTCTACGGGCACGTGACAGAATCACCTGACTTAAAATGGCGGTCGTGAATGTGGTTGTCACCCATGAGGAATCTCCTTTCAGTACGTGTAGTGCAGGCATCACGCACGAATGCAGTGTGTACATCTCGCAAAGAAGGAAGGTAACATCGTAGACGAAAACGGACGGCTAGCGTAGCCCGCGACGAGGCGCAATCCGTTTTTGCAACAAACACCTAGTCTGCAAGTTGGGAAGTTGAGCGCTAGACACATGACAATTATTACTGTAAATACTGTACCTCTGCATCACGGTCTTTTTCATAATGTCGCCGGCAATCCACGCTCAGTCACTCACACGTAAGTATACGGGATTCTCTGCAATTGAGCCAGCTAATGTATTATTGCTACACCTCCTGGAGTAAAATTTCACCGATATCGGTGCAAAATTTTACATCCTCAGTAATAGCACTGAAAGGTGTCAATATGGTCAGTGGGTCTTTCGGGTCAGTGGGTCTTTCGGCCATTTCAAATTTCAAATTTTAAAATTTTAAATTTTGAATTTTTGAAATTCAATTTCTCAATTTTTTGTATTAATATTTAAATTTTTAAATTTAACGTTACCATTTTTAAAAAAATTGCAATGAATTTTTAAAATAAGTTTTTCAAAAATCAATATTTAAAATTTTATTATTTCAAATTTGTAAATTTTTAGGTGCAGTATATTAGAAATTGCCTTGCCGACGAGAAAGCGGACGTAGGTGTATATATGAACTGATGGCTGGATTTGAACTAACAGAAACTGAACGCTCATCCGTTCTCTCAAATAATTTGAGTACATCAGAAAAAGAAAATTGAAAGAACGAGTAGCAGTGTACGCGGTAGGGAGTCCATTGGACGGCCGTGCTGATATGTTGATTCGATTAAACTAGGCGCGGTTTCTGCTAATCACATCAGCACGTTTCCTGTACCGTGTTTCTGCACCTGTACGTACGCCGCTTCAGACAGTTACTAATGTTTAGTAACTCGAAGTGCATGGTCGCGTCATTACTGTAGATGTAGGAGTACGATTAGCCCAACTGCAAGTTGCACTTCATGTCTAGATTTGTACATCACATAGAACACTACCCGCTAGATAACGCAGATAGAACCTCTACAACCTCATGCTGTGTCTCTCCTGTGCCGTGGGAACAGAACCCACACTGACTACAAGTGAATTACGAGACCAAATAGTAAAGGTGGACACGCACGCAGTGCTCATGGCAGGAGGGCATAGGGAAGGTACATGTACCGACCTGCTGACACGCCCCTCCCCTCGACGGTACCGCGTCCAACTACTACATTTACGTATGTCGTACTGTACCGGCAGACTAGTCGCCAATTCAATACCAACTAACTTTACACAAGCAACGTACTGCATGATCGCGTGAATTACCTTTGTAACCTTTCTACAGAGTCTCTACATAGCTAAGAATGCAACACGCAACTAGAGATCCTCTAGTATCAGCATCAACATCAATTATGGGTTTCCTCCTGTATCGTTGAAGGACGCCCCCACACTACACTTAGAGCACACGCACACACGCACACACAATAAACCGAGTTTTGTGTCTAGGATATTGAGCGTAGTAAGGCACAGGATTTATTTGCCGATGAGCTAGTTGCTGCCTCCTTCCATGTTATCCAGGAGCAACTTGTCTTAGAATGCGTCCAATGCGTTTGTCACCAACTCTAAGTCCTTCTGCTTGAAGATACCCTTTCATCATCTTTCTTCCATACGCTGGACCAACCTACGTAGAGACTTGTAATAGCGGCAACAGTCTCCATCTGTTTAAACGGGTTTAGTAAAAAGAGAACATATTACTTCTCTAGCAGCTGCCCTGACTACCAGCCTCATGTCAAAGTCAGATAATGCAGAACGATAATGAATGTTTTGCTCATGACAAAATCGTCTAGCGGATCGTTCAGAAAAACCTTTGACTTCAGAATGTCTTCTTCGAAGTATCTAGCTTACGTTTGAGTGAGATAGCCCAGCCTTCACCATTTCTTGAATTTCTCTCTGGTCCATCCGTGACTCAATTTGATACGATGTGCCTAGACTGTACGTGCTGCTAATTAGTTGGGAATCCCAAGTTTGTCCCGTCTGCATGGCTGTCCGGAAACTCGCGTATCTGCCTACGTAGCTACTAAAATTTAGTTAGTCGGTGCTGTCAGCTCTCACGATCCAGAAGAATTTCCAAAGCACCATCGACCACCAACGTGATTGTGCCGTCCACAACCTCGTGATGCTAGCGATCTTGCCGAACATGTGACAGCATTCTTTCAACGCACGCTCTAAGAATCAACCCCTACCGAGTGCTAAACGATGTCTTTGACTCGGATCCGTTGTTTATTGTGTGTGCCGGGTGATCTATGTGTAGTGTGGGGGCGACCTTCAATGAAACAGGAGGAAACCCATAATTGATGTTGATACTGATACTAGAGGATCTCTACGCGATCATGCAGTACGTTGCTTGTGTAAAGTTAGTTGGTATTGAATTGGCGACTAGTCTGCCGGTACAGTACGACATACGTAAATGTAGTAGTTGGACGCGGTACCGTCGAGGGGAGGGGCGTGTCAGCAGGACGGTACTGTACATTTACGTTCCCTATGCCCTCCTGCCATGAGCACTGCGTGCGTGTCCACCTTTACTATTTGGTCTCGCAATTCACTTGTAGTCAGTGTGGGTTCTGTTCCCACGACACAAGAGAGACACAGCATGAGGTTGTAGAGTATGGAGCGCCATGTGTGTCAAAAGTCGTTTCGTCGGCTCATTGATGTCGACGTCGGCTCATTGATGTCGATTCGTCGGCTCATTGATGTCGACGTCTATGGCGCGCCATGTGTGTCAAAAGTCGTTTCGTCGGCTCATTGATGTCGATTCGTCGGCTCGTTGATGTCGATTCGTCGGCTGGTTGATGTCGTTTCGTCGGCTGGTTGATGTCATCGGGTGGCCTCAGGATGCGTGACCATTTCGTCCATCCCATTTTCAACAATTGAATAAATATTGAATTAGAAATTGAAAATAGCCTAGAAGTTGCTTGTAATCTCAATATTCAATTCTATTAAAAATTAAAATTGACTGATTGACAAACTATAATTATCTGCGGATTATAATAAATATTGAAAACATACTTAATTTCTAAACAATTTTCTATTTCAATTCAATGCAATATTGAAATTGCAAGCACGTTAGTTTAATTTTCAATGTTAAATTCAATAACAATTTAAATTTAATTTTATTTTAAATTTTATTTTTATTTTAAATTTAAATTTTAAAAAGTACATTTTGATTAAAAATTGAATGTCAAATTAAAATTGACTGGCGTTGTTTGCTTTTACCTGCGAATTTTCAACACTTGCTGTGTCCACTGTGGACGCGGGCCCGCCACACGCGGGGAAGTCCCTAGAGGCACTAACCTTAGTGGATACAACAGATCAACAATTCACAGGTAAACACTTTGTGTTGTGATAAGGTTCTTACAGGCCTGTACATGTACAGGCACCTCTACACGTTGTTGTAAACATTGTTGTAAACATTGTTGTCTAGAGATGTACGCATGTTAATTAACACGTCGTAGCTTGTTGTATCCACTAGGGTGCCTGTTATAAGAAAGCCGTTATACAGCCTTTAGGGACTTCCCCGCGTGTGGCGGGCCCGAGTCCACAGTGGACACAGCAAGTGTTGAAAATTCGCAGGTAAGAGCAAACAACGCCAGTCAATTTTTAATTTGACATTCAATTTTTAATTTGTCTCAAAAATTAAAAATGGAATGGACCAATTGGCCATGCAAATTCAAAATTCAAAATTTAATTTTTAAAATTTAAATTAAAAATAAAAATAAAATTTAAAATTACATTAAATTTAAATTGATTATTGAATTTAACATTGAAAATTAAACTAACGTGCTTGCAATTTCAATATTGCATTGCATTGAAATAGAAATTGGTTAGATATTAAGTATGTTTTCAATATTTATTATAATCCGCAGATAATTATAGTTTGTCAATCATTCAATTTTAATTTTTAATAGAATTGAATATTGAGATTACAAGCAACTTCTAGGCTATTTTCAATTTCTAATTCAATATTTATTCATTTGTTGAAAATGGGATGGACGAAATGGTCACGCACCCTGAGGCCACCCGCTAACATCAATGAGCCGACGAAACGACATCAACCAGCCGACGAAACGACATCAACGAGCCGACGAATCGACATCAATGAGCCGACGAAACGACTTTTGACACACATGGCGCGCCATAGTAGAGGTTCTATCTGCGTTATCGGGTAGTGTTCTAAGTGATGTACAAAATCTAGACATGAAGTGCAACTTGCAGTTGGACCAATCGTACTCCTACATCTACAGTAATGACGCGACCATGCACTTCGAGCTACTAAACATTAGTAACGTGCTGATGTGATTAGCAGAAACCGCGCCTAGTTTAATTGAATCAACGTATCAGCACGCGTTGGAATACACCCCTACGCCGTCCAATGGACTCCCTACTGCGTACACTGCTACTCGTTCTTTCAATTTTCTTTTTCTGATGTACTTAAATTATTTGAGAGAACGGATGAGCGTTCAATTTCTGTTAGTTTAAATCCGGCCATCAGTTCATATATACAACTACGTCCGCTTTCTCGTTGGCAAAGCAATTTCCAATATACTGCACCTAAAAATTTACAAATTTGAAATAATAAAATTTTAAATTTTGATTTTTTAAAAAATTAAAATTGAATTTCAAAAATTTCAAATTTAAAAATTTGAAATTTGAAATTTGAAATGGCCGAAAGACCCACTGACCCAATATAACACTTTAGTTCTAACAGTGAGTAGGTGTATAACTTTACACCAAGGTGTAAAGCACAAACAAGAGTTACAATAGCACTCGAAGGTGTAGCTAGAGCACTTCATTTTTACAGTGATGGTTACTGCGTGTTTTGCTTCTTCATTACGCTTTGCTTGTAGTGCGTATCTTCTAGATTGTAGCTGTTGCTTGTTCATTCATTATTCTGTTGCTGCCTGCATGTTTGTTTGCAATTTCATGAACCATAGATAGATAGGCATGCAGCTGCAATGTTTGTTTACAGTTTAGGTTGACAAACATTCTTCATGTTACAGTATTACAGAAACCTAGAATGATTCTATTAAGAATACGCATGCATAGATATCTTCAGTATCTTATGAGTATTTTCTTTACACAAGCAGATTGTCCTCTAAATGTTGCCAGATGAAAATGTTGTGTTGTCTATCTAGGCGTGGCTATCAGCTCATTCGGTGTTTAGAGATTCTCTATGACCTAACTGTCTATGCTAGGTGTGTAGAGTCTTAGGAATTCCTAACGGTAACCAACAATACAAGCAGACATTTCGTTCTTTACGTAATTACAGAAAAGACTTCAATGTATACAATCTACGTCGATCTTGTTTGTGGTGATTGTCTCGTCGTATCATACATTTGTTATCTACATTCTATATGTAGCCTGTGCATGGTACGGACTGTGGATTGACCTGCAGCGTTGATAAGATTGTAGTGATAGGCTGCTGCATGCCCCCGTATTTCACTCCCCAGCAATCGCTCCTAGCATTGAACACCAATCGTTCACTCGACCAGTCGCTTTGCTGCCGCAATGGCTTTGTTGCCACTGTGGATTAGAATTGTTGTTTTTGTATTTCTACTCAATGGTTTAGCACAGAGTTGGATATGGGGGAGGCGGCGAAGTTCACCGCCGCCACCTCCTGTCAACTGCCAAGTTGGTAAATGGGGAGACTGGGGACGGTGTTCGGTAACGTGTGGATACGGAACTAAATCTCGTGTTCGATCTAAGACAGTTAACGAGGCGAACGGAGGAACCTGCAATTATTATTTGGTTGAGTCTAGTACTTGCAGCAGTGGAGTTGTCAAGTAAGTGGCTCGCATGTCTACTGTTTAGCAGGCAATGCCAAGAAAGAGTTTTTGAAATTTCGTTCTTATTGTGTTGCGCGACAGGCTCGTGTCGTGCATGGATTGCCTCGTGCTTCTTAAATAATGGGCTACGTGCAGAGCTTTGGGTAATCGAAACGCGCCGAATATATATAGTACAGTCGCGTTAGACTATAGCACTACGGTTTGGCTGCTTTAAAACATCTATACGATGATGCTGGTCTGTCCATAAGAGTAAGGGCTAACGCTCGTGCGTTGTGTGCATTCAGATTGGTAATTGTATGAGTGACAACGCGTGAGTGCGTTTGTCTTTGTAAGTGGGAGATGACGAAATGATCATGCAGTCGAACTCTAGACTACGTTTGTAAACAAGAAATAGCAAGCTTTCCGGCCAACTGAGCACATATGCGTGTTTTTAGCTGCGATCGTGTCTATAACACGTTTAGATAGAGCAATGAGCGAAGGATCCGAAGAATGCATGTATGCAGGCACGTGCACTTGCCCGATATCATTTACAGACGACGTTTTGCTACAGGAAGAAAGTGTTGGTAGGCAACCAAGTAAATTTGCTTTTAGCAGCTATGTTGTATACATGTTGCTTCTAGCTCAGACCTCTGACCCAAGTGATTAGGGTGTCCATCTTCTACTAGACAAGCAATTTGTCGTCTTTCGGCAACCGGTTAATTAACAAGTTAATAGGATTATGCTAATTCTTACTTAATTCTTACTTATGCTAATCCTTACTTACTTACGTATCGGATAGATGCTTTTATACATTTAATTTATACATCGGATTGTTAGGCATGTTGGGGCTAGGAGGGGGAATGTTGTACTCGTGTGTTGGTATTTACTCGTATTTTGGTACAAGGGGTACTGGAGACTGCAGCTGGATAGTGATATGTTTGAGTATCGATGGAATATTATAGAGTAATACTGTTTCGCAACGGTACCATGCGCCTTCTTTGTGATTTGTTACTTGCACTAGCCCGCTACACGTTCAGACTATGCTAAGTGAGCAATTGTTAGTTTGGGAGTGAAGGGAAGGTTGAAAATCAAGTCAGACAAACGTACCGTCATCGTTTACTGTTCGTTTAGGTTAGTCATTGACTCAATACGTTGTTACTGTTAGTTCATGATTTTGTCTGTTCGACATCAGATAGTAGGTTAGTAGTGCATAATACTGTTAGATCAATTTTGCAGCAAACATTTTGGTATGGACCATAGCTATGGCGGGCAATGTATCATGTAAAGTTCTGTCACTATATGATGATGTTTATATATTGATGGCGTTCAGTTTATGTGAGTATAACAACCATTTGCTGTCAATTTAGTTGCACTGTAACGACCTGGTCTGGTTGGTCACCTTGTAAAGGATGTGGACAGTCGATAACAACGAGGACTCGACTAGTCACAAAGTATCGTGATGTCTTGTGTCTTGTATTAAAGTTTGACGTCACGACTATAGTGTAAACTTAGGTTGAACAAGTGTCAAGGAACGACTTGTCCAAAGTTGCTACAAACTAAATATTGTGACACAGGGGTGTGCTGTCCGGTGGACTGTCAACTCGGACATTGGGGTGCCTGGTCAGCGTGTACAGGAAAGCACCTCTGTAGCGGTAAAGGAACTCGGACAAGAAAAAAGGTCGTTACAATTCAGGCGACGTGTAAAGGCAAACAATGTAAAAAGGAGACACAGTCACAACCTTGCTTTGTTGCCTGTTGTCCACGAGACTGTCAGGTACCTTCTTCGTTCACTACAGCGAGGGTAGAAAAGTGAGGGTTGGTGGTGTGTAGGTGAGCGCCTGGAGTTCGTGGAGTTGTACTGTAACGTGTGGTAACGGACACACTTTACGCAAGCGGACTGTACAGAGCAAAGCATCGTGTGGCGGTCTTCCATGCCCTCACCTTGCAGAGACCAAGACCTGTAGTGGCCAACCGGATCGAGATTGCAAGGTATCTGCAACAGTAATTGATAACAATCGAGTTGATTGACGTTTAATATTTAGGTCGGTGACTGGTCGTCGTGGGGTGCTTGCATACCAAAGAGCGGAAATTGCGGACAAGGGACTAAAACCAGTACCCGCACCGTTATTAAGAATCGTGTGTGTGGTGGAGCTGCCTGTCCGGCACTGTCTCGTACTATCGGCTGTATTCGCTGTTGTCTCACCAATTGTGTTACTTCTGATTGGGGGAGATGGAGCAGTTGCTCGGCAACGTGCGGATCAGGCGTCCAGTAAGCTCTCAAATTGGCCAAGTTACATATTGTATCTTGTTATACTCGCTTCCGGGTATCTACTCGCTTTAGAGCATGGACCCTCACGTGTGGCACCATAGGCGTAAGAACCAGGGGGCCACGGGAGCCATGGTTCCCCAGTCAGCAGCCTATGCTCACTAGATGTAAACTAGATTATTGTGAAAACGAGCTACAAGTGGAAGAAAACGAGGAGCTCCAATATACGATAGTACAAACTACACTTGCGCGCAGACGTCCTGGGTACACGAGGCTACACTTTCGCGTATTGCGGTTTGCCCCCAACCTTGATGCAATTTCTACGCCACTGTGTGCGACCACGTGCTTACGGCTACGAGAAGCTGTCAGCATGTGGTCACGCACGTGGGCCTCATGTTATAAAGTGTGGACAAATCTATTTTGGACTGATTCTAATTTGTTTGTTTGTTTGTTTGTTTAAGGTCTCGCAAACGGACTGAGACTACACCCGCGTCGTGTGGTGGTATATGTGGCAGCTTGGAGGAGATTCGCTCCTGTAAAGGAAGCCCTCCCGTCAATTGCACACACGGAGCGTGGTCAGACTGGTCAGCTTGTAGCAATGTGTGCGGCAAAGGGACCAAATCTCGATCTCGAACCGTCAGAAAGTCGGCTATATGTGGAGGCTCGTGTCTGAACGTTCACGAAACAACCGAATGTAAAGACTACTCCTCAAATCAAGATTGCAAACTAGAATGGGGAAATTGGGGCAGTTGTAGTTCGAAATGCAGCGTTGGAACGAAGATACGAAATGCAAGGGTGAAAACGCCAACGATTTGTATGGGCAAATCTTGCCCGCCTATAACGGTTATTATTATAATTGGCAATTTATTTTTTATTTTATAATTATTTGTTTGTTGTTGTTTTCAGGAGACGGCAACGTGTGGTCAGACCAATGGAGGTTGTGATCACGTGTGTAAAGATGACGTGTGTTCTTGTCATACGGGTTATAAACTGGACGCTGGCAGTTGCTCTGCTGTCTCTTGTGGTTCTCCATCTGTGCAGTATTGTCCTAGTGGAACGACGTATTCCACTTCTTGTCTGTATCCGGGGTTTTCCTGTTCTGGAACCACCTACCAGTCTTCGTGCACGCTGACGTGCAAGAATGGTTACCAACTCAAGAATGGACCATCCGTCATACTTTGTCAGTCATCTGGGATATGGACTGCTTACAATACCACCTACTGTAAAAGAAGAAATCGGAAACCCACCAGCGTACGGTTCTTATAAACAATAATTCTATCTACGACGTCATTTTTCTAATGTTTCGTTTTAGGTCGTGCTTTCTGCTACTTCATTTGACGAGAATACGTCATCTGGTAGTGTCGTCGCCACTCTGTCTACATCGGATCCTGATAAAACCGACACACATACTTACAGTCTTGTGGATAACGCAGGTGGTAAGTTTGCTGTGAATCGAGGCTCACTCATTGTCAAATTTAAAGCAGATTTTGAGACTCCGCCTAATCAGTAAGCGATTTTCTATTGTTCGACAAGCATCGATCGTCGTATCTTTACGTGAATCTCATGCCATTGTTTTCCAGGTACGCGATTATCATTCGAAGCAAAGATCCTGGAGGACTGTACGTCGATAAGAAGGTTACTATTCGTGTGAACGATGTCGGCGAAGCTCCCGTTGCGCTTTCTGTATGATGGCCGCATCCTTGAGGCAACGTGATGTTTAATTAATAATTAACATTTCTATTGTGTAGCCGACTGTGCTGTACGTGAATGAAAACAGTGGTAAAGGTACTGTGGTTGGAACTCTGACTAGCAATGATCCTGACGCAAGTCAGACACACACATACAAACTCATCAAGTCACCAGGCAATCTCTTTGCTGTACATGGAGATAAGTTAGAGGTATGTTGTAGTAAGTATGCCAATTGTGATTCATATCTATTAAGCGAATAACTGCGGGGTGAACAGACGACAAACTTAAAAGTAAACATAGCGATAGACAAACCGGATGTGGTGTGGTTGGGTTCTTTCAGAGATCATTTCATGAGCAAGCGCATAACTCCTGATTGCATGGTACCGGTAATCATCAGACCAAGTAGGAATGTCGACCATTCGCGAACGGTCCGTATATATGACAATTCGCGAATGGTCTAAACCCCAATCCCAACCCCAGCCCCAGCCCCAGCCCAGCCCCAACCCCAGCCCAGCCACAGCCCCAACCCTAGGATAGTCTGTGCTACATTGTACCTTTTCTGTTAACCCTAACTCTAACCCAATTTCGCCAATGGTCCGGACCGTTCGCCGATTGTCGGGATTTGTACTTGGTCTATATAAGTACTTCTTTTACGGTCGTACCTTAATTGAAACGAGCAGACGGAAAGACAAGTGAACGGACACTTTCAATAAGTAGTGCAAATTATACGACTGCAGCATTGCACTGCGTGGATTAGACTGGATACAGATAGAAATTCTACAAACATTTATTTTAGATGACACGTAGCGTATCATACTTATTTATTGTATAGGTGAATGTTAGCAACAGCAAGTGTTTAACGTCTGGTGGAAGTAGCTGTCAACTCAACTACGAGGTGAAAGCTTCATACAATCTCATAATTCGGTCAACGGACAGCGGCAGTCCATCGCAATCCGCTGACTTCACTATTACCATCAAATTACGAGATGTCAACGACAAACCTCGAGACTTGAAAATAACAGGGTACACAGTTAAGGAACACGCAGTCTCGGGGACTAAGATCGCAAACGTGTCGACCACCGACGAAGACTCGGGACAGAGTATTACATACTCATTGAGCACTAATCCGGGAAATCTGTTTGCTATCAAAGGAGATAAGTTGATAACCGCTAGTAGCTCGATTGATTACGAAACCGGTAAAAGTTACAAAATCGTTATTGTTGCAACAGACGGCGGCACTCCGTCAAAATCTGTGAGACATTTGACGCTTTTGTTTTGCCCAACGTTTTAGTCAGAATTTCGTTTGTCTAGACATCGGCTTCTTTCACAATTGACGTACTTGCGCTAAACGAACCGCCTGTCGAGCTCAAGTGTACCTCTACAGGCGGACAGCTCACGTTTCCCGACGACAAACCCGAAATTAGAGAGAATGCAGTGAAGAATGCGGTCGTGGGAACGTTAGTGGCGTACGACCAAGATGCAAATGAGCAGTTGACATTGAAACTGGATGACAGTGCGAATGGACGGTTTACGTTGAGTACAACGAAGCCACGATGTGTTGCAGTCAATACACCGGTCAGTTAAATGATTCATTTTATTTACACACGCGCGTACACGCACGCACGCACACGCACACACACACACACAAACACACACACACACGCACGCACACACACACGCACACGCACACACACCACGCACACACACCACGCACACACGCCACGCACACGTACACGCACGCGCGCGCACACACACACACACACACACACACACACACACACACACACACACACACACACACACACACACACACACACACACACACAGAGTAATACTTTATGATGATATTATCATGATGTGACTGTGACATTGTCCAGACTGCCAAAACGAAGTGCGAAGCTCAACTACTGGTCAACGCCGCTTTGGATCACGAAACGGATCCTACACTCACTATCATTATTCGCGCTACTGACGCAAACGGTCTCTTCAAAACAGCGCGATACCAGATTAAAGTGGTTGATGTCAACGAGCCACCAAGAGTAAACATTATTTTCTTCAAGTTTGTATTATTTTAGCTTTACTGATTGTTGATGGTGTATGTAGGACATCACTGTTGCTGGTGGTCAGCTCTCTGTTCAAGAAAATCTCAATAACTTCACGGTTGCAGAATTCAAAACCGTCGACGACGATATCGGCAACAGACACACGTACTCGCTTGTCAACGACGCTGGCGGAAAGTTTACTATTACTGGTAGTCAGCTGATGACGTCTGTAAAAGCAAATCTTGACTTTGAAAAGACATCAAAACATACGATCATCGTGAGATCAACAGACAAAGGAGGATTACACTTAGACAAAGCGTTCGTTGTGACCGTAGAAGACGTCAACGAGGTTCCTACCTCAATGAGTTTGACAAATTCTAAGGTAAGTCTCCTGTAGTCGTGTGCGCGCACGTTGGTGCGTATTGATTTGTGTGTGATGAATAACTATTAAAGGTGCCGGAAAATAGTAAATCAGGCAATGTAGTTGGCACCATTCAGACGAGAGATCCCGATAACATATTGTCGAATCGTCAGTCGTTTACGTATACGCTACTGGACGGCGATCAAAAACGATTTAAGATCGAAAACGGCGTCGTGAAGGTCAGTACGCGATGACGACTCAAGTGTTAGCGACTCTGCCGTAGTTGTGGTTTGTTATAGGTGGCTACTGATCAGACGCAGTGCGAGAAATACGGCGGTTTGTATTGCAAACTCAACTATGAAGTGAGCAAGACACATAAGATTACTGTGACGGTGACCGACAACGGCAGTCCGGCATTGTCAAAGACGTTTACCTTAACTATCAGCGTTACCGACGTGAATGACAAACCAAGACAATTGACGATCGATAAGTTCAAAGTAAGTTAATAATGTAGGTTAGGTGAGTCTGTGCTATAACTATAAGTATAGGTACGGTGTCGACATTTGTCAGCAAAATTTATTGTTTACCACTTGTGTCGTTTGTAACAGATAGCGGAAAACGCCAAAATTGGTGCGGATGTTGGTACGTTGAATGCGTCTGAGGAAGATGTCGGTCAAGTATTGACATACACGATTACAAGTGCAAGTCAGTTTTTCAAGACGAAAGACAATCGGCTTATCGTCGCTCGTTTACTTGACTACGAGAGTGCAAAGATTCACATCATTACAGTTAAAGTAACTGACAATGGATCACCATCTCTAACAGTGAGAATACTTTATAGAACTTTTCTCTCTCCATTACTAATTTTAGTGGTTAATTGTTTAATAGATGTCAGCTAATTTTACTGTCGAGATACTGAATGTCAACGAGAAACCGTCGTTGCTCACTTTCAAGAATATCGGAGGTCAAATACAGTTTAGTGATAATTTCCCATCAGTGAACGAAATGAGTGCCGTCGGAAGCGGTACGGCGGTCGGAACGGTCGTTGGAACGATGGAAGCGATTGACGCAGACAGTGGGGACAAATTGACATTCTCTTTGGACAACGACGGAGGCGGTCGCTTTTCTCTGTCTCAGAGCACATCAAAATGCCAAACAGCAAGGAACAAGGTACATCAATCCGACGAGTGATAGCAAATATAAGATTGAAGCGAAATTTCATTGATATTTAGGATGTAAAGACTGTTTGTAGCATTCAAGTGTTGGTCGTTGGAACATTAGACTATGAATCGGTGACACAACACACTGTGACGGTCAAAGCGACAGATCAAGAAGGATTAGTAGTTTCCAAACAGTTTACTGTCAAAGTGAACGACGTCAACGAACAACCTACGGTAACGTGTTTGCTTGACGATGAAGTGCATGTGTGAGTTTTCTTCTTAAAATTGTATTGGTGTGCAGAACATTAGTGCATCTGAAGGAGTCTTTCGAGTAAACGAGAACGCAAACGGAGCGACAGTCGCATCTCTGATCACAACAGATCCAGATCGAGGCCAGTCGTTTGTATACAAAATTGTGGACAATCCAGCTGGACCTTTTACATTGGATGGCAATGTTCTGAAAGTGAAACAAACGGGAAACATCGACTACGAGATCAAGTCGTCGTATACAGTTACGATTCGATCGACAGACACCGGAAATCCTTCTCGCAGTTTCACCAAGAAAATCGTTGTGAAAATTATTGATATTAACGAACCGCCAACTAGCATTTCTCTTGCTCACGATAAGGTTGCTTGCACTTTATCGTTGCTGATATCTCTTTCTTTCTAGTTATTTACGTATTTCTACTTTAGGTAGCAGAAAACAGCGGTACTGGTACGGTTGTCGACGTTCTTCTCATCAGTGATCCCGAAACGAGTCAATCTCATACGTGTACAATGTTGGACGATGCAGGAGGACGGTTTGTTATGAATGGTTTGAATTTAGAGGTATGTATACATTGTGATATATTTGAATGAATCTGTGAAATTCTTTTCTGTTTGTGTATGCAGGTACGAGCGTCCAACGCAAGTTGCATTCAAGCCGGTGGCGCAAATTGTTTGCTCAACTACGAACAAAACAAATGGCACAAAGTGACTGTACGCTGTACGGACAACGGAAATCCATCAATGTTTAAAGACAAACAGTTTACTATTAATGTCGTCGATCGTAACGATCCACCGAGAGAGTTGAAACTCAGCAAACAAAGAGTACAGTAGCGCTCGTTGACTTAAATCGTCATAATGAACTTTGATTAATGTTTAGATCAGTGAAACGTTTAGCATTGGAGACGTAATCGGCGTGTTTTCGGCTGTGGAAGAAGACAGCGGTCAATCGATGTCGTATTCACTCACCAGCAACAGCAATGGTGTATTTGATGTGAAGAACTCACAACTTATTCTTAAGAAATCGCTCAACTTTGAACAACAAAAAACTCACAATATCGTCGTCAAGGTCACCGACAATGGCACCCCACCTCTCTCGGTTAGTTTTGCTTCTGCTCTTTAGTTAGATTTTAGTAAATGTTTGTATGTTTTATGGAATATTGATTTACCGTTGCAGATGACGAGAAGCTTTACCATTGAAGTTATCGACGAAAACGAATCTCCGATTATTGTCACCTTTCTTGATTTGAATGGCCAGTTGACGTTTCCTACCAACTTTCCAGTAGTAAAGGAGAATTCAGCAACAAACACAGTTGTGGGCACGATTGAAGCCGGAGACCCGGATATCAATGAAAAGATTGTCTTCAAGTTGACGGATGATGTCGGTGGTTTGTTTACACTATCCACGCCGTCGCGAAGCAGTTGCAAGAACGAATCTGGAACTCCAGTAGAAACATTTGTTGAAGAAAAGTTGGAGTGAATTTTTTGAATTGTGTTTGTGTGAGTGTAGGGTGTCAAGACTAAGTGTCAGGTGCAACTTTTTGTGTCTGGAATGTTGAATTACGAGCTGAACAGCAAGCACGATATCACGGTGTTAGTATCCGACTCAAACGGTAGGACCTACTTGGCCAACTTCACGGTCACCGTACAAGATGTAAACGACCCTCCAACGGTACCGAAACAAAATATTTGTTGTGTCGTGTTTGTATGTTGTGTTGTTTGTATAGAACGTGGAATTAGCCGGTGGATTGGCGACAGTTACTGAAAACCAGCAGTCAGATGTAGTAGGAGAACTCGTCACAACCGACGACGACCGACATGAGAAGTTTACTTACTCTCTTGTGAGTGATGGAGGTGGACCGTTTGATATAGTGGGGAAAGAAGTTCGACTGAAGAGCGGAACAAGCGTCGACTACGAGAAGAACAAACAATTCAGCATCCGCATTAAAGTGACCGACGGAGGATCACCCGCAATGTCTTTGACGAAAACGTTTAAAGTAAAAGTTATTGACGTCAATGAAGCTCCCACCAATGTCTATTTGTCTAAATACGAGGTTTGTTTATCAAAGTGTTGCGAAAATTGGAGTAAAATAATAATTTTGCTTTTAGGTCAATGAAAATAGTGACGCGGGTACAGAAATAGGAACTATTAGTACAAAAGACCCGGACAATGACGATACAATTACTCAGACTCATATTTATAGATTAGTTGACGACGCCGGAGGAAGATTCGCAATCGTCAATGGTGCTCTTAAGGTTGCAAGATCTTCGATGGTCGTAGACATTGATAAAATTATTATATATTTTATTTTATCTCTAAGGTGAAACCTTCAAACAAGCAATGTTTGAATTCTGGTGGAGATTTCTGTTTGCTGAATTACGAAAAGTCGACAAGTCATCGCATTGTAATCGAAGTTACTGACAGTGGCAAACCGTCAATCAAGAAAGAGTTTGTTGTAACAATTAAAGTTTTGGATGTCAACGATAGTCCTCGATCATTAACAGTCAGCAATCTGTTGGTACGTATAGACTAGTAACTAAAGCTATATCCTGGAAGCTACGAGCGTTTCAATGTAATTGCGTCACAATGTGTGTGTGTGTGTGTGTTGTGTGTGTGTGTGTGTGTGTGTGTGTGTGTGTGTGTGTGTGTGTGTGTGTGAGAGAGAGAGAGAGAGAGAGAGAGAGAGAGAGAGAGAGATAAGGAGAGAGGGACAGAGACAGAGACAGAGAAGGGTTAGAGGACGATAAGGGCAGAGAAAGGGCGATGGGGGGAGAGGACGAAAGAGAAGAAGAAAGAAAGAGAGGGCTAGAGGGAGAATTCGTATATGTGGAGGTGTGAGCGTTGGTTCTATTGTATTCTGTTGGTGGTAAAGTACGTAGATGTAGAGCACATCCCTGCAAACATACGTACATGCATAAATCCGGACGCACCTGAAGTGGCAAAGCTAATTCGTTATAAAACAAGTAGCAACACTAGTAGTTACTATAATATTATATTGCACTTCTTTTAAGCTTCCAACTTCTTTAGATAGAAACTATCCGTAGTTACTTTGATATTAATGTTGCAGATTAACGAAAATCTTCGTAAAGGAACTCTAATAGGAAGCTTGTCTGCTATTGATGAAGATTCTAGTTCCTCTCTATCATATCACATTATTTCGAGCGACGGTGGAAACTTTTACTTGAGTGGTAACCAACTGTTTACTGGACAGCTCGAGAACTATGAAGTCCGATCGTCATACCAACTCAAACTGCAAGTCAAAGACAACGGATCTCCACAACTCTCTGTGAGCGGTCACTATACTGGTTTACGTGTGTCTGTCCGTGATGTCATTTGTGTCATATTATAGATAAATCAATTGTTTACCGTGACCGTTATTGATGTCAACGAACGACCAACTTCGGTTTCTGTCCTCCCAACAGACGGACAATTAAACTTCACGGTCAACTTTCCCAAAATTCGAGAGCACACATTAGCTGGTACTGCTATCGGGACAGTGGAAGTAGTGGACGTGGATAAAGGAGAAATGATGACGATCACTTTGGACGACGATGACGGAGGGAATTTTCGAATAGCAACGGGAAATGACGTTCGTTGTGCTTCTGCAACATTACAAGTAATCATTTCGATCATTCTGCTTTCAGATTGAAGTGACTAATTAAGAGAATATCTCGTTTTTAGGGTTTCAATTCCGTTTGCCGAGCCAAACTTTTTGTTGGCAAGACGTTGGATTACGAAGTCAATGTAAAACACACGATCGTCATTCGTGCTACCGACAAAAGTGGACACGGTCTCTCTCGAGTAGTCAAGTTGACTGTCTTTGTAGTAGACGTCAATGATCCTCCAACTGTATTTGCATATTGAAATTTGTGAAATGATTGTCATAAAAACGTGTTTATGTTTTGTATTTAGGACGTGGATGTGGCTAGTGGCAATCCTCGCGTGCACGAAAATGTAAACGGTGCTGTCGTTGGAGAAGTGTCGGTCACAGATCAAGACACGTGGCAGTCGCACTCGTGTCAACTTACTGACAGCGCCGGTGGTCGTTTTGTGATGGTCGGTCGCAAAGTACGAGTGAGTTCGAATGCAAACTTGGACTACGAGTCGCAGCAGCAACATACTATAACCGTCCAATGTACTGACGACGGAACTCCTCCTCTTAGTATAACGAAGAGTTTTACAGTCAAAGTTCTCGATGTCAACGAAGCTCCTACTGCACTTTCTGTATGATGGCTGAAATGCATGCATTCTTGAAGCAACGCGTTGTTCATCCTATTTTGTTGTGTAGCCAACTGTACTGTACGTGGATGAAAACAGCGCTAAAGGTACTGTGGTTGGAACTTTGACTAGCAATGATCCTGAAGCAAGTCAGACGCATACACATCGACTGATCAAGTCACCAGGCAATCTTTTTGCTCTAAATGGAGATAAGTTAGAGGTATGTTATTATCTATAGCATACGTGGCGGGGATTCAGAAGCCTAGCTAGTGAAAGTGCATGGGGACACGTGGCCTTCTCTCAACAGCTCTCTGATTCTGATCTACACTTTACACTTTACAATAGCAGGCTGTAGACAGACAGGTTAGCAAACACTTAGAATAATTTCGTTGGCACTGGATTAGCGTAAATGCTCGCAGAAACAGAGTAACTTCCGTTTCTTGTTTTAATCATTTATTGTAGGTGAATGTTAACAACAGCAAGTGTCTAGCGTTTGGTGGAAGTAACTGTCAACTCAACTACGAGACGAACGCTCTCTATAATCTCGTCATTCGCTCAACGGACAGCGGCAATCCGCCTCGTTCCACCGACTTCGCTATTACCATCAAATTACGAGATGTCAACGACAAACCTGGAAACGTGAACTTAACCGGTTACACGATTAAAGAAAACGCAATCTCGGGGACTGAGATCGCAAAAGTGTCGGCCACCGACGAAGACGCACGGCAACGTATTACATACTCATTGAGCACCAATCCGGGAAATGTGTTTGCTATCAAAGGAGATAAGTTGATAACCACTAGTAGCTCGATTGATTACGAAACCCGTAAAACCTACAAGATTGTCATCGTCGCAACAGACAACGGCAATCCGCCAAAATCTGTGAGACCAATCTTTACGACTTTGATTGCTAAACGTACAACGAGAATGTTATTTGTCTAGACATCGTCTTCCTTCACAATCGACGTTCTCGCACAGAACGAACCGCCCGTCGAGTTTAAGTTTAGTGCTACAGGCGGACAGCTGTCATTCCCGGACGACAAAGCAAAAATTGGAGAGAATGCAGTGAAGAATACGGTCGTGGGGACGATAGTGGTGTACGACCAGGACGCAAACGAGCAGTTGACGTTGAAACTGGACGACAATGCGGGTCGACGGTTTGCTCTGAACACAATGAAACCACAATGTATTACAGTCAATACATTGGTCAGTGAGTATATGTAATGATGCAGACAAATAATGGTGTGACTGTGATGTCGTGTAGAACGCCAAAACAAAGTGCGAAGCTCAACTGCTAGTCGACGGCGCTTTAGACCACGAGAAAGATTCGCTCCTTGGTATCGTTATTCGCGCTACGGACAGAAACGGACTCTTCAAGATCGCGCGCTATCAGATTACAGTCGTTGATGCCAACGAGCCACCAAGAGTAACATTTGGCATTACTTTACAATTATTACTCGTATACTGATTGTTGACGGTGTGTGTAGGACATCACTGTTGCTAGTGGTAAGCTTTCTGTTCAAGAAAATCTTAATAACTTTGCAGTCGCAGAATTCGCAACGGTCGACGAAGATGTCGGCAACAAACACACGTACTCGCTTGTCAACGACGCTGGCGGAAAGTTTGCTATTACTGGTAGTCAGCTGGTGACGTCTGCAAAGGCAAATCTTGACTTTGAAAAGACATCAAAATACACGATCGTCGTGAGATCAACAGACAAGGGAGGATTATCCGTAGATAAAACGTTTACTGTGACCGTAGAAGACGTCAACGAGGTTCCTACCTCATTGAGTTTGACAAATTCTAAGGTAATGCTTATCAATGTGTATTCGTGTGCTCGTGCACGTATATAGTAATCTGTGTGTGATGAATAACCAACTATATTCAAGGTGGCGGAGAATAGTAAGGCGGGCGCGGTGGTTGGCACCATTCAGACGAAAGATCCCGATAACCTGTTGGTAAATCGTCAGTCGTTTACGTATACGCTACTGGATGGCGATCAAAAACGATTTAAGATTGAAAACGGCGTCGTGAAGGTAAACACAATGATGACTCGTACAAATTTACCAACTATGTGGTTGTGGTTGCTCTAGGTGGCTGTCGATCAAACGGAGTGCAACAAAAAGGGCGGTTTGTATTGCAAACTCAACTATGAAGTGAGCAAGACACATAAGATTACTGTGACGGTGACCGACAACGGCAGTCCGGCATTGTCAAAGACGTTTACCTTAACTATCACCGTTACCGACGTGAATGACAAACCAAGACAATTGACGATCGATAAGTTCAAAGTAAGTTAATAATGTAGGTAGTGAGTCTGTGCTGCTATAACTATAAGTATAGGTACGGTGTCGACATTTGTCAGCAAAATTTATTGTTTACGCTTGTGTCGTTTGTAACAGATAGCGGAAAACGCCAAAATTGGTGCGGATGTTGGCACGTTGAGTGCGTCTGATGAAGATGTCGGTCAAGTATTGACATACACGATTACAAGTGCAAGTCAGTTTTTCAAGACGAAAGGCAATCGGCTTATCGTCGCTCGTTTACTTGACTACGAGAGTGCAAAGTCTCACGTCATTACAGTTAAAGTATCTGACGATGGATCACCATCTCTAACGGTGCGAATACTTTATAGAACTTTTCTTGTAATTTTGCTAATTTTAGTGGTTGTTTAATAGATGTCAGCTAATTTTACTGTCGAGATACTGAATGTCAACGAGAAACCGTCGTTACTCTCTTTCAAGAATGTTGGAGGTCAAATACAGTTTAGTGATAATTTCCCATCAGTGAACGAAAGGAGTGCTGACGGAAGCGGTACGACAGTCGGAACGGTCGTTGGAACGATGGAAGCGATTGACGCAGACAGTGGGGACAAGTTGACATTCTCGTTAGACAACGACGGAGGCGGTCGCTTTTCTCTGTCTCAGAGCACAGCAAAGTGTCAAACAACAACGAACAAGGTGCATACAGTGTGTGTGTGTGTGTGTGTGTATATATATATATATATATATATATATATATATATATATATATATATATATATATATATATATATGTACATATGACGAAAAGTTGGGTTGAAGTCGATATTTTATTGATATATTTAGGATGTAAAGACTGTTTGTAGCATTCGAATGATCGTCGCTGGAACATTAAACTATGAATCAAGCACAGAACACAATATAACGATCAAGGCCACAGATGAAGAAGGATTAATAGTTTCCAAACAGTTTACTATTAAAGTGAACGACGTCAACGAACATCCTACGGTAACGTACTTGCTTGATAATGAAGTGCATGTAAGTTTGTTTTATGTATTGTTGGTGTGCAGGACATCAGTGCATTTGAAGGAGTCTTTCAAGTAAAAGAGAATGCAAACGGAGCGACAGTCGCATCTCTGATCACAACAGATCCGGATCGAGGCCAGTCGTTTGTGTACAAAATTGTGGACAATCCAGCTGGACCTTTTACATTGGATGGCAATGTTCTGAAAGTGAAGCAAACGGGAAATATCGACTACGAGATCAAGTCGTCGTATACAGTTACGATTCAATCGACAGACAACGGGAATCCTTCTCGCAGTTTCACCAAGAAAATCGTTGTGAAAATTATTGATATTAACGAACCACCAACTAGCATTTCTCTTGCCCACGATAAGGTTGCTTGCACTCTATCGTTGCAGATATCTCTTTCTTTCTAGTTATTTACGTATTTCTACTTTAGGTAGCAGAAAACAGCGGTACTGGTACGGTTGTCGACGTTCTTCTCATCAGTGATCCCGAAACGAGTCAATCTCATACGTGTACAATGTTGGACGATGCGGAAGGACGGTTTGTTATGAATGGTTTGAATTTAGAGGTATGCATACATTGTGATATATTTGAATGAATCTGTGGAATTCTTTTCTGTTTGTGTATGCAGGTACGAGCGTCCAACGCAAGTTGCATTCAAGCCGGTGGCGCAAATTGTTTGCTCAACTACGAACAAAACAAATGGCACAAAGTGACTGTACGCTGTACGGACAACGGAAATCCATCAATGTTTAAAGACAAACAGTTTACTATTAATGTCGTCGATCGTAACGATCCACCGAGAGAGTTGAAACTCAGCAAACAAAGAGTACAGTAGCGCTCGTTGACTCAAATTGTCGTAATGAACTTTGATTAATGTTTAGATCAGTGAAACGTTTAGCATTGGAGACGTAATCGGCGTGTTTTCGGCTGTGGACGAAGACAGCGGTCAATCGATGTCGTATTCACTCACCAGCAACAGCAATGGTGTATTTGATGTGAAGAACTCACAACTTATTCTTAAGAAATCGCTCAACTTTGAACAACAAAAAACTCACAATATCGTCGTCGAAGTCACCGACAATGGCACCCCACCTCTATCGGTTAGTTTTGCTTTTGCTCTTTAGTTAGATTTTAGTAAATGTTTGTATGTTTTATGAAATATTGATTATCACTGCAGATGACGAGAAGCTTTACCATTGAAGTTATCGACGAAAACGAATCTCCGATTATTGTGACATTTCTTGATTTGAATGGCCAGTTGACGTTTCCTAACAACTTTCCAGTAGTAAAGGAAAATTCAGCAACAAACACAGTTGTGGGCACGATTGAAGCCGGAGACCCGGATATCAATGAAAAGATTGTCTTCAAGTTGACAGATGATGCCGGTGGTTTGTTTACACTATCCACTCCATTGCAAAGCAGTTGCAAGAGCGTATCTGGAACTCCAGTAGAAACATTTGTTGAAGGAAAGTTGGAGTAAATTTTTTGAATTGTGTTTGTGTGAGTGTAGGATGTCAAGACTGCGTGTCAGGTGCAAATTGTTGTGTCTGGAATGTTGAATTACGAGCTGAATAGCCAGCACGATATCACAGTGTTAGTATCCGACTCAAACGGTAAGACCTACTTGGCCAACTTCACGGTCACCGTACAAGATGTAAACGACCCTCCAACGGT
>CAXXBX010000131.1:0-7166 GCA_964274945.1 Dehalococcoidia bacterium
TGATGCAGAGTTTTTCAAACCATTCAAGAACATCTTCACCGTAAAAGATGTCTTCTGTTTTGTTCACTAGCTCTACGAATCGTTTCTGTGTATCACTGTACTAGCTGTTTGAGTAGCGATTGAGCTACGGCAATAGTCTATAGATATGGGACAAAACGTATTTGTTACGTGTACAAGTACTAGTGTAATTGGCACTGTAGATGAAGATATAGTGCTGACCTAACGGAGGACCAGTTCGATCTACGTGACGGTCTTCTAATATCATATGTGTGAGAAGTAGTTCCCGCAACGTTTCACATTCATCCACTTGTCCACTTCGCTTTCCTCAACATTTAGTGCCTCGGGCAAGCGCGCCAGCTTCGTCACCGATTGCTCATTCAAGACTTTCTCGAGGGGCACCGGACTCTGTAGCAGAGGGGCGTACCCTTGGAACTGACTTTTGTTTCATCTTCGACGCTTTGTGCAGCTGCCTATACATTGATAATCGAGCTCTCGCAGACAAGGAATCGATAGAACTGCCTTGCCTCCGGCTCGTAAATGCGTGCAAGCTGTAATTACTGCTGATTTTAAAGTTCTTAGCCCACGTACCCAGTAAGGCGTTTGGGTCTCGAGGGAATACTACGCGACACTGTTGCTTTTGGCAGAGCCATACATCACGACTTGTCAAATTGAAGAAGGGGTTTGGATATTTACACAGGTTGCTTTTAGCATCGGGCACTCGATCAAGGTACAGTATTCACATTTTAGTTAGTTCTAACTGTAAGTGGGCGGAAACAGAGGCTACAGCACCGCCCACTGCAGCTACGGGACAAAACTACAAAGTAGCTAGCCGAGTCCCCAAAGTCTGGTGCCCGTATGCCTTAATTTGGTTTTGAGCATCTTGACGAGTAGCTAGGACACGTCTAGTTAGTTACGCGCTTTCGTCATTCCCGGATGTTCAATCCTCAGCGCACCAGTCTATCTAGTTGGTTCAAATTGAAAAATAAAGATAAGGCGTAGTTCTTGCAAACAACTGAATTTAGAAGTTTGAGCCCATAGCTTGCAGCAGTAGATGTGGATACAGGCCACTCGGTGCGCCGCGGTATGGTCTGGCTACGCGAGACTACTGGCATGGACGAGTCGGAGGAGATGAGGGTTGTCCACGCAGAAGCGTAGAAAGGATCCCCAAGTGGCCATGGAAGCGAGCGAATCGTCGAGTTCAGCGAAAAGAGCGCAATATCCACCGGTCGACGTCTCGAAAACGTCAGTAGGTTCTACGACTGGAGTCACTCTTCCCTGTTGTCCTTTAGTGTGTAAGTCCACACGTTGTCATTTCTGTGTATGTTTGTATCTAGAATAGCAAGTCTGAATTTAGAAGAATACCCGTACCACCACATGGATTTTCTCCTCTCAAAGAGAGCTGGATGAAGATCTTCACTCCTGTTGTGGAGCATTTGAAACTTCAAATCAGACTCAATTGAAGACGAAAAATGTGGAACTGAAAGTATGAAATATGATGAATACAGTACAGGGGAGTCTAGCCGAAAATTTCTAGTTTTAATTGTGTGTTCATGTAGACTTCAGAGGTGATGACTGATCCTAGTGCATTGCAGAAAGGAGCAGATTTCGTCAAAGCATTTATGTTGGGATTTGAAGTTGGTGTGTGTGTGTGTGTGTGTGTGTGTGTGTGTGTGTGTGTGTGTTGTGTGTGTGTGTGTGTGTGTGTGTGTGTGTGTGTGTGTGTGTGTGTGTGTGTGTGTGTGATCTATATTTAGGGGTGAAACTAATGTGTCTTTGTGTTTTCAGGATTCATTAGTTTTAGTTCGCCTAGATGATCTTTATCTTGATTCTTTTGAGATTCAGGATGGTAAGTTTTAATTACTGATAGAAGTACGTCATTTAGGCGGCAACTTGTTTTATTGGGCAGTTGTGTTCCTTTGGTTTGTTGCAACTGCCATTCCAACTTTTAACAATACTGACATGACGGTAATGATGATAATAAAATTGTGATAGGGGTGATATGAGGTGATTATTGTTGTAGCTATAATTATAGTTATTTGTTATGTAACATATATAATATGTTTACGTCTACTGTTTGTCAGCGTAGCTGTTTTATAATTACAGGAGCAGCTGAATGTCTTTCTTACTTGTTGTTTCTTAGTAAAAAGTGCTTGTGCTAGATACCTACTGTTCAGATGCACATCATGCAATTTTAGAGATTGGCAGTGTTGCACCAATACTAGTACAGTACATGTATCAGTATTGGTATCAGCTCTGACACTGGGGTTGGACAGTAGTATTTGTAAAATTTCACTTGCTGATAGGCCTACATCGCACTTGTGTCTGGCTCTTCAAGAGTAACGGATGTGGTTCTATCGCGGCTACTCATGCCAGTGGCATTTGGTATTATTTCTTGGTCTCAGCAGTAGAAACAGTAAGACATCATGTAAAATATGCTCAGAGAGCATTTTTGAGAGGTGGAACAAATTCAAGAACTTGCAGTAACACTTGCAGAGTAAGCACCATGACAAGTTTAGGCTGCTGGAGGATTCAGAAAATTAGTGCAGACAAGACGATCAATAGAGCAATGCAGAAGGGGCAGCAGTATGACTTCAATCATTCCCGGGCTTAGCAACTTCGTCATCTTATCAGGAAGATGGTTGCCGTAGACAATCAGAGTACTAATGTTGAGGTGAAGACCAAGGCTTTTGTTTTGAATCAATGCTCTTTCTGATTTAACAGTTAATAGTATTGGCCGATACTTGGAAACCGAGGTGTCGACGGGTATCGGTAGTATCAGTAAAACTTGGTATCAGTGGAATACTACCTAATGCTATGAACAACTTCTGTTAACCTGATAGAGTGACCATGAACTGCATACACTCTAGAAAGGTATCGATTTATTTTACCAGGATACCCATTGAACTGTCTTGTCAGTTGATGTCTGGCACATAGATGCATGGTGTTGGCAATACATGCTGCACATGTTTAGGTATGCCTTTATGCGAGCAACTGTTGTTTTTGTTGTTGTTATTGTTGTTGTTATTATTGTTGTAGTTGTTTATGTATCAACAGTATCATTTGGGTTCTGTTTGTATCTAGTATGTTCTGTTTGTATCTAGTATCTTCTGTTTGTATCTAGTACATGTATACATAGTATGTTCTCTTTGTAGTGAAGCCTTTGAAGGGTGAACATTTATCAAGAGCTATCGGTCGAATAGCTGGCTTGGGTGGAAAGACCAAGTTTACAATCGAAAATGTAACTAAGACTAGAAAAGTACTAGCCGACAGGTACAGACTTCTTCAGACACTGATTTGCCTTTTAAATTAACAAAATATTATGTCACCTTTACAGCAAAATTCACATTCTTGGAGCATTCCAGAATATCAAGATTGCTATACGAGCTGTCTGCAGTCTTATCTTAGGTTTGTGATGTTGTCATTTTTTAATATTAATGATATGATTTATCCATTTCTGTTAGGGAGTCCACCTTCGAAAGTTTATGGTGCGATGCGGATAGTAGCAAGTCGTTCATCAGAGAGATTTTAATGTTATTTCTATTGCAACGACATTGCTTGCTAGAAATCTGGAGATACATGCTACTATAGTGTCAGTTGTGATTAAAATTATAATTACCGAGCGCCGGTCTTGCCACGCGAGGCGAATAAATCACATTAGTATGGATGATATGAGTGTTAGCAGAGAGTCAACTGGACGAAGGATAGGCACATACGGCCTTGCGATTGGTTTCTTCTACACCGTCAATTTTAGCGTCGGTATTGGCTTCCTCAATCTACCGCGTTCTTTCTACAATGCCGGCGTGCTGGTCTCGTGCATAACTCTGGCCGTTATCGCTTTCTTCAACGTTGTTACGACCATTTGGCTTGTAGAAACTATGTCCAGAGCTCAGGTGAGTAGGTGTGTGGGTTGCACAGCTACAGATGTAATTTGTCAGGTCGTTTTCGACACTTGGTTAGCTGCATAGTCTAGAGCATTGTTTTTGGGGGCCATGGAAGTAGCCTACCACGGGAGAGTTCGAGCCATGGGAGAGTCATGGACCCCCAAACCTTTGGGGCGTATTGTATGTCTTACGAGCCATATATTTTATTCATTAATTGTGAAACTGATACTACACTAGAGTACATGCATGCGCGTGCGTGCATGTGTGTGTGTGTGTGTGTGTGTGTGTGTGTGTGTGTGTGTGTGTGTGTGTGTGTGTGTGTGTGTGTGTATATCTATTTGGTTGCTGCTGCATGCGCGTACAACTGTACTTATGGGGGCGTTTGGAGGGGTGCCAACGACCCAATTGACCCACTTCACTGTTCAGTCAGAGGTCCGCTCGTACCTCTGTATAAGACCAATCTGCATGCAATATATATATATATATATATATATATATATATATATATATATATATATATATATATATATGCACCAGCTATAGAAGCTGTAGCTGCCGAAGTGCTGGCCTGGGTCCCAAGTTCGAGTATGTAGTTAGATCGATGTAAGCAGATTTAGACTCCAAGACTGCAAGGCGTTTAATGTGCAGTGTACGTCACATTCAGTATTACATTTATACTGTACTATGCATATTTACCAATGTCTTCCAATAGAACTGGTAATTAATAAATAAATACATTAGAATAGAGCATTTTGAACTGATTGACAGGTTCATGACTAGAGCACTGAAAGAACCAACCCATAAAATGCCCCAGGTAATGAGGTGAATGTCTTGGCAGGCGTTTGCTATCACCTATGGAACAGAATGTTTAATACCCATATGACAAAGTCTGTCTTGAAATTGCTTCAGCTGGTTAACCCGAGGCACACGTGCGTTAGGGTTACAGTAATACTTCTGTAGACCAAGGACCAGCCAATTGGATTGCATAGCATGCTGCATGCCCTCATTGTTAGCATTCGTGTTAAATAGCATGCCAGGCGATGTGATGATGTGGCTGATAGTTAATTATCAGCTGTTCTGTGCTATTACTGTAGAAATCAGTCTTAGCAGCCAGGGTTTAGCACTTTACTGCTTCTTCATTTTGAATTTTGTACTGCAATACGGTAATAGCAACAATTCTGATTTGATTATACAACATGACAGTAGGAAAGGAAACAGTGTGTTCTTATTGATTATTATTTAATTAAAATTTAATTATTAAGACAGCAAATTGCATTGATAGAGTCTGAACAATTGAAGAGAAACATTTCAATACAAAATTACAAAACATTTATTAATTGCCATTTTGAGTATTTCTTGTGCAATTTATATACTATTATAATATGGTACGTTACATTGAGGTAGAGGCACTCTCTGCATGTCAGATCATTGTCTTTGTGATGCAAAAATATTGTCTACAATCTGTATCTGAAAGCGTAGTACATTGTCTAAATGATGTTTTGCTTAGGCACTAGAATACAGTGGAAAGATGATCACACATAGTTTTTTGGACAACTCTGATAATCAGAACTTACTGGAAGAAATCGATGATGAGAAACAGGAAGATGACGAAATCTGCTTACCTACTATGCCTGAATATGTTATTAGATCAGACAGGAAGTTCGATGGTCCGGAAATGTGCGAGATCTTTCTTGGCAAAATAGCGAAGTATATATACTTAGGTATTATGGTTTTGGGAGTCTTTATGGATTTGTGGATCAAGGGCACTGTGGCTGCGACTGCATGGTCTAGTAACATACCTCTTAATGTGGGAATATTTGAAAAGTGTACAAGGGACAATCTAGAGAACATTTCTCTTCATCCTGAGGGAAAGTGTTGGAATAACTACAGCCTGTGTATTCTGCTATATGCACTGATTGTTGTGCCGCTGTCATGTCTCGAGCTGAGTGAGCAGAAGTGGTTTCAAGTTGTTCTCAGTGTCATGCGACTGTTACTTATTTTTAGTATAATAATATACTGTGTGGTGATGAAACTGATGGGATCAAGTCCTGTTCAAGATGAATCCGATTCTGACAAGGCTATTTCATCGAATCACTGGATTGGTGGATCTTTGGTGGGATGGTTGGCTGCCATTCCTGTCTTTGCATTTACTCAATCGATTCAGGTCAACATTCCGACTCTCACTCAACCGATCGAGCCCAAAAGGAAACTGAGAGGACTCTACACTAGTGCATTGTTGACATTGACGGTACTGTATGTGATTCTGGGTGTTGTCGTCACAGCCTTTTTTCAGTCATCAGTAGACAAAACACTTACACTCAACTGGGTAAGCAACTTAGTTTATATTATCAGTCTGTGAGTAGAGTGTTTGTTTGTCTTTGTGGGTCAGGAACCGTTGACATCGCCAGAACATAATGTTTTTCTTCGGATTTGGGCATACTTTGTAGTCTTGTTCCCATCTTTCGATGTCACGTCCGCGTTTCCTTTAGGAGTTACAGTTCTAACAAACGTCATTCACTCGGCTTTGGGTCACGATACTCCACAGAATTCCTTGCTTCACAGTCGGTCAACACGAGTAGTGTATCGACTGGTCTTTGCATTGATTCCTCTCATCGGTGCGACGTTTATCACCGAGTTAGAAACTTTACTTCGATATGAAGGCTTATTGACATACATTGTATTTTGGGTATTTCCCGCTCTAATGCAGTACTCATCAATGAAAATGTGCAGGAAAGTTTTCGGCTTGCAACGATGTGTTTCCCAGTCTATCTCCAAGACTAGATCTGACGTTGCTTGCGTCATCTCTGTCAAGCCAGGTGATGAGTTAGAGACCCCGTACTCTACTCGTTTCAGCAATAATTGGATGGTTGGTTTGGCTCTCTTGTTTGCCTGTTTTCTTATCAGTGCCAGCATTGCAGGGATTATTCTTAAATAGTGAAGGGACTTGACTGAAGATACAAATCTGTGTTTATCATACGTGAATTATCAATTGATTTTGCCTGCTTTCAAATTGGAAATAGTAAGATTGTTAATGCCGTTTGTGTTTCGGAACAGTTAGCAAGTGTAGACATGTGATTGCTGTCAAGATTAGTCGAATGAACTTTTTACAGTAATTCTCAAAGCAATAGAATGAATTCGAACACGTTTACTTGTTTGGACATTTGATTGACTTATGCAACCCTTAATGGCAAGTAATGCCAACAGAATGTAGACAATGATTTTATATACTATTTATGCATGTTTGTGTGCTTGCATGTAAAATACTGCTTTAGGTTCGTTATCATT
>CAXXBX010000132.1:0-18753 GCA_964274945.1 Dehalococcoidia bacterium
TTTACTTGCTGCATCTGTTCCTGTTCGTGTTCTGTATCCTGCCATTGCCAGCTACTGACAGTCACGAGTTGGACCCAGTGAGCTAACAATCACTAATTAATGAAATCTTTATGTCTGATGTAAGTTTCTTTCTTCTCTCGAAGGAGTCGATTGTTGTCTTGTTTCAAATGTTGGGCGAATCGATTCAGAATATGTTGAAGGAAAACGTCGTAGCATACACTCAGTCATTAGTTGACATTTTTATGGTTGCCTTGGAATATAGAACAAATAAGAAAAGGGTTATAGTTTGATCAGCGTTGCTTGTGTATCCATTGATGTGTGAATGTGTGATGTGTGTTGCTAGATGGCGCTCAGTAAAGTAGCCGTTGTCGAGGACTGCATCAGTGCTGCTTTCCTTGAATTGGTAGTAAAACTGTCAGAAAACGCATTTCGTCCATTATTTGTGAAGGTAAGGCAAATGCAACACTTATCGATAGTGTTGAATGCATTCCATGTAGATTTTGATATTTTGTAGCTATTTGATTGGGCTTCGGGCAAAGGCTCTCCAAGAGACAGAATTCTGACTTTCTACCGACTCACAATAAGGTACTAATTAACAGTATGTGATCTTGGAAAGGCAGGCATGGCAGGAACTGTACTGCTTTGTAACCAGAAACATAACAGAAAAATGTGTAGTTTGATGCATCCACGCATGCTCATGCATCCAAGCATCCAAGCATGCTCATGCTCGCTGGTGGTACATACTCAAACTCCCTTTATCTGGTCAGCTTGGGGCCATTGTCTGTATCTCGGAATTGTCCGGTTCTTGCTGGAGGGACTCCTTCTATAGGCCACGTGGTCCTCACAAGAAACGCGTAACGCAACTAGATGTCTTGTATCCTGCAGACGGATGTGCCTTATAATAAGGGGAGATTGAGTGTACATGATCACAGTGCAGCAGTGTAGTGCCTCATATCATACCGTATCTTCAACAAGGTGTGAGTTGGTTTTGTTTACAGCATTGCAGAGAAGTTGAAGGGTCTAGTAGTTTTATTCATCGGCCACATATTCGGCAACTGTGCACAAATACTGGACGCAAGCAACTGCTCAAAGACAGGTTTCAAAAATAAGTTCATTGTGTTGCTAGGGTTCCTTTCTATAGGTTATTTTGCATTTAGATTCTTTGTACTTTGATGGAGCAGTCGATTCCAAGTTAGAGACTGACGACGAGCGGTCTATTGATCAATCATTGGACGTGATTTCTCATAAGTCTAGACTTCTTGTGCATTCTGTTCTCGACTGTCTACACAAATCTTTCTTATATGCATCGGAGTCTTTCGTCAACAAAGAAACGTTTCAGTCTCTTTTGATGCCTTTAGTTGATCAAGTATGAATGATGCTTTCCGGTGCTTTTTTGGTAGCAAAGAGTAGTGTTTGATGGTTTGTACAGATTGAGAATGATTTTGGTGGAGGCGATGCTTATCGTGAATTGATTTGTGGCCATCTTGTTCCATGTGTTAGTCAGTTTGCAGTCGCTGTTGTTGACAAGAGTTTATGGAAAGTTTTGAACTATCAAGTCCTTCTCAAGACAAGGCATTCGTCAGCAAAGGTAAGAGAGAATGTCTTGATGCCTTGTAGTCCTTTGTCACTACTGTGTGTGTGTGTGTGTGTGTGTGTGTGTGTGTGTGTGTGTGTGTGTGTGTGTGTGTGTGTGTGTGTGTGTGTGTGTGCGTGCGTGCATGTGTGTGTGTGTGTGTGTGTGGTGCGATAGCTCAGTTGGTTAGAGTCATCTTACGGAGTGTTTACTTCCGGGACCTTGAAGGGTTGCAAGTTCTAGTCACACTGATGGCGAGCTATGGCATAATTTCCTTAGGCAAGAAACTAACACACATTGGCTTGTCTCGACTCAGGAGTATAAATGAGTACCTGGTCATTGACTGGGGTCCTAATAGCTCGTTCACACTAGCATTTGTAACTGTACCAGCACGGTGCTCCACAGTTTGGTTCAGCTTCACTTCGCAGTGGTAACGCTGGCTGAACCGAACCGAACCAAACCAAACCGTGTTGAGCTGGCTCACCTCAAGCTACCGTGCCACCATTGTTCGGTTTGGTAGTCCAGTGGAAAATCGTCTCTGAGACCTCGATGTTGTACATCTCACTGTGATGGACTGCTGAGATACCAATTAAAACAGGGCAATTGCATCTTGCCTACGATCCATCACAAGAACTACCCGGATATGCACAGTTAGCTGAATACACGCCCACTTTCTTTGACTACGCGCTTTCAGCCTTTTGCAGTGTGAACGCAGGCCAACACAGTTAGCTGACACGGTTCGGTTCGGTTTGGCTCGGTTAGGCTACATAATCATGCTAGTGTGAACAGGCTATTAGTGGCCATCGGCTGTGTACGTGACATCAGCCACTGGGGTCCTGGTAAGACTTCGGGTGCTCACACCACAGTTGGCTTCACAAGTCGGTGCTCCTGCGAGTGCCTGGCCCGGCTCCAGGAGTTTGCTAGCGGAGGCCCAGAGTTTCCTGAGTATCGCACAGGGCCCAGCTTAGCAGCTGGGGTGTGTGATCTCTGAAGGCAACTCCTGACATTTAGGATTTTGTGTGTTTGTGTGTGTGTGTGTGTGTGTGTGTGTGTGTGTGTGTGTGTGTGTGTGTGTGTGTGGTGTGTGTCATTAGTTTGTTCTTTGTTAGATTCGCTTGGGTGCCTTACATGTCATGAAACAGCTGTATGAGAAGATGGGCGATGAGTTTGTCTCGCTGCTACCTGAAACTATACCATTTCTTTCGGAGCTGATGGAAGGTTAGCATCTGTCACTTGTGTGGATATACAATGTTGTCTTACTGTCTTGAATTGTTAGACGAATCTTTGGATGTTGAGAAAGAATGTCGGTCTGTGATCAAGGCATTAGAAGAAACCTTAGGAGAATCCTTGCAACCATACTTCTAATCATAGCAATTCCAAACTAGGTACACAGTGCAATCATGCAACTGGACAACATTATGTCAAATGTGTTGGATGAGGAAATGCTCGTTGACCTAAAACTTGTAACAAGTCTATTGCTCTTGCAATGTAATATCTACATACAAATGCCATACATTTATATAATTTTTAATGAATCCCATCATTTGACAGGGGCGCGTCTTCACTAGGACTTAAACATGTTTACAACCTGTTTAAGTCTAAACATGTTTAAGAATAATGCGTCTCTACTAGCGTTAAACTGGTTTAACTGTAAACCTAAACAGCTTTTGCTAAACATGTTTCAGAGGTAGTTTAACGAAAGTGGTTTAGGTTTAACGGTCACGTGATAGTAACACGCGTTTCACGACAATGGTTGTTAGTTCTTTCTTTTCTTTGGAGACTATTGGAAGAACACAGAATTACGCAATGTCAGAGAGTGCGTAGACTGATGCTGAGTGTCAGGAGAGAGCGATTTCGGCGAAGAAAGAGACTTGTGTGTCTCTGATTGTCCTTCAGACGACCAGAAGACGATTTCTCACTGTCTGCTGCACAAAAAAACAATTTGCGAGGTACAACAAAGTCCCGGATAAGTCTTGTAATAGCCCGGAATAAATGAACAAATGGAGACACTGTCAACTAAACGTGTTTAGAGTCTAAATGTGTTTAACGTTAAACCTGTTTAAAGAGCAACAAGTGGAGACAGCCCAACTACTCCCTCGTTATCCAGCATTCTAACCATACTAGTAATCGTTATACTTTACTACTTATTTAGGGTGTGGAACTGGAACTATGAGTCTTATTGATGGATAAGCATAGCAGTTGTACTGGTCAGTAAGCATGGCAGTTGTACTGATCCAGACATATTTCAGACATTCTGTCAGAACTATCACTAGAATGCTTGTTATACTATTAGCTAAATTGGAGTATTGTGGGTTTGAATGTACTCTTTTATCACTACACAATTGGTCTTCGACAGACCTTCCAGATTCAGTGAATTCTGCATAGCTGTTTGGTACACGTACAGTACGGTTACCTAGATTGTTGTACTTGGATTAATAGGAAGACTGTAATGGTAGGATGTCTCATTTAATCGATATCTTCTGTTGTATGTTTAGACAGGTATGTGTAATAACATGTGATGAAGTTGTAGCGGTGGAATTCCAGACTGCAGTGTGAATGTGTGTGTATTATTTATGAAACCTCGGAGCAGGACACAACAATTCTGCAAGCCTCTCTCGGGCTTGAATAGATGGAGTTAGGCAATACAGTTAGTGAGATGGCTCTTCTATCACAGTGTAGCTACTAGTGTACTGTACTATTAAAGACATCTAGAACGCTACTAGCTATGGCTGATTAGCTTGTTCTTTACCGTACCCTGGCAGATAAACACAGGTACGGTAGCTTCAGCCTCCCAGACCCGTGTAGCGCCGTTTCAAAATCGTCCATTTTATATCGGCGCTACACGGGTCTGGGAGGCCGAGAGAAATACGGCTCTGGGTACAGGCGGTACATGTACAGTCGAAAAATATTGACATTTTCACTAGGAAACCGTTTCAAACAACACGCTTCGTCCGTGGTCACGAATGGGCTTTTCAAATTTGATGGAGATCTGATGCTAGTTTTGTATAGAAATTCGAGCGTCGGGAAGATCTAGAAGACGTAAATCGTCGTGCAAACTTTGTGGCCGTAAATGAGCACTAACGTATTATTAAGTTGAAGTTGAGTGAGTAGCTTAGGCTAGTAACAGCATCCTTGGTAATGGTAGGTTACGATCAAGGTTCCTAGACCTCAAAAGGGGCCCTTTTCATTTGTGACTTTGTACAACGTGCATTTGCACAGAACATGTCTTCACGGTCCGTGCGAATAACCCACGGACAGATCACGTCGACGTCTGCATGATGTTTACGGTTGTTTCGTTTGTTCTAGACCAAATGAAAGTATGGAGTTGCACTCTACGGAATACTAGAGGGGCGTAAACTAAACCAATCAGTTGCTCTCACGCCCCTAATTCGTTCTATTGACTTGTGTGTGTAACAGTTTTACCGCGTAGAAAACCCACTCTAGAGCAATGAAGAAGCACTGGTGCTTAGCTACACCCTCGGCTGCTACGACTGATTTGGCCGGCAACAACACGAAACAGCTACTCCTCACGCAAGAAACGACACGTGGGACGACAGACTGCTAAATGTGCAGTGCTCTAGCTGCTAATTTACATCAAGAACGTGAGGATGGGGGTGGACACATTTTGATTTAATTAACATTTGAAATTGTCGACATCCGTTTCGAGCCTCTTGAGAGCATTCCAAAAAAAAGCGCATGCGGGCTCTGAGTTATTAGAAATTTGTTGTCTAAAAATGCGTTCTACACGTCCGATTCAGCGGCTGTTTATATATTATCATGAGAATGCAATCGAGCTTGTAGTCACGTGAGCGTTGGATTTAGATTACGCTCGACCGGGCCAGACCAGACACTCCCGCTGTGGATTGTTGCTGTGATTCTAGCTAGAGTCGAAATAGGAGTTTCAAACAGGCGTCGAGATGCTAAGAACCTTTATTTACAGCTCGGCAAAAGCTCCAAGAAACGACAGTAAGAGAGTTAAGTACAATGACTTCTTCTCGGATCAGATCCCGGTTTTCGTTGGCTATCTGATATTGGCTATCGCTGTAATTGGACTTGGTGAGGAATTATTTGAGGTCGGAGACGTCAGTTGTTTGTGCCCCGCTGCTTTCAGTCGCGACCAGGTTACTTTCGTCAACAGATATTGCGCAAAGACGACTCGTACAGCTGAATTGGTTCCGTTCTTGTTGCTTGCAGAAGGGTTATTCATTTTGCTACCGCATTTGGTATGGAAACGGTTAAATCAACCAATACTAGAGCAGTTCTTCTCAATGGCCTTTACTATTGATCGGTACAGAGAGAAACAAACTGGGCTATTTTCAGGGGACACAATAGAAACAGTGAGGTGTCTGCAAAGCAAATTCTCTAACACCAGAAATTTAGTGTTGAGGTACCTGGTAAAGAACTTCTGTCAAGTTTTAGTAGGATTGATATGTCTCATTGTATCTGGGTTGGTGTATATCAACGGAAACTTTGAAGAACTATTTGAGTGCGAATTTGTTGGTTTTTCTGATTTACCAAATTGGTTTTTAGCTGAAATCTCGGGAGTGGTATGTACCAACTTCAGTGATTTTAACAGCAGTGATAGTGTTTTGCCAGATTTGCCAAATACCAACCTTACGCTCAAACTGTCTACAAATATCACGAGGACTTGCTTGGATAAACCGTTTCAGTTTCGTTGTGCATTTGAAGATGCTACCTTTCTCGGCTGGCTGCACACGGCTAATTATTCTATTCTTCTGTTCATATTTTTTGTGTGTCTATACAATTGTATACCGGTTTGGTTCATAGTGCGTTTCAATGATAATATTCAAAAGATAACGTGTGGGAACGTATATGATCTTCATTGGCATGACCTTGACTATGAAATAAAAGCAATGGTTTTCTATTATGTTTGTTCTCGTCAAGCAGAATGGAAAGAAAAGAAACGGCTCCGGTTTTTCTGGAGTGATCTATACCTAATGGTTATGATGCTGTTTGCAAATGACGAAGGGTATGGTACCACGTTTTGTGAAGTGCAGTTTGATATAGAACTGCACAGCTTGTGGGAAAAAGACTATAAAGAGTACGTTACATTTCAAAATCAATTGCTTTTGTTAAGTGACTGTTCAGATTGGGATTATCGCACGGAGAAATTGAAAGAAATTCTAGATCCTGACAACGACGCGTTTTTCCAATATGTAAGAACCAAAAATAAATTTAAGCTGATTAGCAAACTGCAACGTTCTACACCGTAATCTTATCATAGGATGCCTCTGCTCAAAGATCTGGCGCTAGTGAATCTGAAGTAAACAGCTTCTTTGTTATGTGCAGTAAGCAACAACTGTGTGAAACGTGACCCATGTTATAGGATATCTTTTCTCAAACAACTAATAATTATGAGGTAAATTTAAGGGTTTCTTTGCAATATGCATCAAAATAGCAACAGACTTTGATTTTGTGACAGAACTTTGCTATCTTTTCTACAAAGCTTGGTTTTTGGCATCTTATTCACACTCTTGCTAAAAGGAAAGATGAACGTTATTATAAATGTGGTTTACATCTTTTCTGCGGCAGCAGAGGAGCTACACTAAATTTGTCCTACCTTTGTCGCTTCGTAAGTTATACTTTGTTTTTGTGCATGTGCGATATAATTTGCAATTAGAAATGCTCGTGCATACAGCTGGTCTCTGTTGACTTTAACACAAATTTTGATCCTCCACAAAGTTCTAAGCGATCACCCCATCAGGATGCATTTCCTACAGTGGCGTCGTTACGTGACCAAGAACAAGCAACTCTGATGACTTCTACCAAAGAGGAAACATTGTTTCGAGAAGATTTCGGTGCTTTGCAGGTAATTAAAAGTTTAAACAGTCTTTAAACATTTATGTATTAAAGTATAGTAAATGATGCCTGTTTATGACCGTTGGTATAGATATTTACCGTTCCCGACACAATTATGATGGCAAGAGATGCATCAAGATTGTTAGTGGTAAGATGTCTTGTGACTAGCATGATGAGTGTGCACCCTTGAATGTGTACAGTTTGAGAATTGTGACGTTTAACAGCACCCGAAATGTAGTCTCAACAACAATGTACTTTATTCTACTCGTCTCGCTAGTCGGCAAACTAGGCAGTAACCCCATCCAAATCAGTACTCGTTTGTTAAACGGACATACAGTTTTTCTATTAGGTATACAATTAATGACATCAGAGACAAATTAATTAATTACATTTAAATTTTGCTTTTCTATGTACAAACCATTTTTCTGTAATATGTTATATAGTTATTGGAACAATTGAAAACGGCACCAACATCACGAAATTCGAAATACGATTTTGTTGTAGTGTCTCGCTTGGAACCTCCGGACAGGATAGCCACCAGTAAAATTTCATTATGTCTATTTTACCATATTCTGTTCACTTAACTTGCACTAATATGTCTGTAGCTCAAACCGTTCTTCTTAACATGGCGGACTGCTTTCATGATGATTGCATCTTTCTCTTCTTTTGTCCAGACGAGATAACTTTAAAGAAAATTGTCAAACCAATTCAATTGTAAGTTTTTTCATTGGATACATACCGGACGTAACAGTGTGTGATGTTTACCTTACAGTTTGAAGCCATTACATAAAACTAATATTCAAAAGTTTGGCAACCGGTATGCTGAAAAAAACGTATGCTTTCGCACGTACAAGATGGATCGAAACAACGCTTTTCTTAGAAATAGACGTCAAAGCGGACAAAGAGCTTCAACTGCTCAAGTCAATGCGACACTTTAGAAACACGAATACGCACTTTGAATTGATTAGTGCGGTGTAGTTGCATTTTAGGAACATATATATCTAGCTATGAATCTGCTGCGGTATGGTGCATGATTAGACAAAGTTTGCGTTTTGTTTTGACTTTTCATTACAGAATCATTGCTGAACCACGCTGTCAAACTGTACCTGATACCAACTTCGTGTCACCGATAATAATAGTAATAGTAGTAGTAATTCTATACTATAACGCCAACTACGCTTCCGTCTGTCTGGATGTCTGTAACGCACCGATCGACACGACGCCGCCCTCGGATCGTCGTGAAACGCGGCGGCCCGGTCGAGTTCGGCCGTCCGAGACGAACGATCGAGTCGGATTTCGCCCAGACTGCCTTTGACGGCCAGAAACGAGACTTTAGCGGGCTGCAATGAGATGCGCCGGAGTCTGTTTCTTCAATTACTTAACCGAGTATGCCGTTGTGACGTCACTCGCCAGCCCACGGTATGCCATCCTCTGGTCTAAAGTAGAGTGCAAGATGCAGTCAGAGGATTTAAGCCGGCTCACCGGGACCGCGTGTCCGTGCGTGCGTTCGTCCGTCGGTATGTCACGGAAGTGGCGTCGACGTCATTCTCCACGAATAGATCATGACGTTTAATGTGGGAACAGCCTGAGATTGGGAATGCGTAGTCTGGAGTGTGAAATGATGTCTAACGTAGTTACACAAAGTTGACTCCGCCTTGGCTGCGCGCGAGCTTGTTGCGCCTTCCGGACAAGGGGATGTCTGCGAGCATGCGTGCAAATTTTTCGCCGGGCTTGCGCAGTGCTCATCCGCATAGTTTTCGTTGGCGCCACGAGCGGTGTGCTTTTTTGCTAGCTTCCAGATGTCCGATCACGAACGACTGCTACCGGAACTGTACAACTGAACGAAGCTCAGCTAGTGTCTCTGCTGCAAGCAGCAGCTAAATCGGCAGCGAAACAAGTCCTCTCTCCGCAAGGTCCACCAGCGATCCGGGCAATCCACCAGACAGCAACACAGATCAGTGGGTACGAATAACAGGCTAGTTGTGTTGGTAGCGTTGGCATGCGTCAGAAAAATGCAAGAATCTGGATCTGGACTCGCAAGAGCTAGGATAGATGGGCCGCAGCCCGCGGCCGTTGCTGGTGACGCCGTAGGAGGCCAAGAGTGGTGGGACTCAAGTGCGAGGAAGTATTAGCCCGACTATGAATCATACTTCATAACACACTCCCCGCCACTCGGCAGCATAGGGGCATAACGCGTTAATCGGGGCATGGTCGTAATGACAATGGCGGGAACGGTTGATCGTACAGAGCTACCATCTATGACACGCAAAGCATTGCGTGCCAGCAACAGCACTCGAGTGTAGCCAAAGTCCGTATGCGTACTAACGTTGGCTGGGCCGCAGCTCGGGGGTCACATCCCTGAGTGGCTTGTCATGGATAATGGCGTGAAGGTAGGGCGTGGCCGTCGCCACCGCCATCGAATACAGACAGCGGAGCTGCAGCTCATGGGTGGCACGATCTAACAATGGTTGGGCAGCAACCTTGCTCTAAGTGGCTAACAGTGATTGGGCCGCAGCCTTGCCCTAGGTAATAAGTTAACAGTAGTTGGACCACAGTCCAGAGACGTATATGGTACGCAAGGCATTGCTTGGCAACAGCAGACTTGAGTGTAGCCAAGTCGGTACGCGGTAATTAAGTTAATAACGTTGGGTAAGCATGCGCCCAGGAAACCTACATCACGTGGCTGAGTGGCCTGTCATGGAGAATGGCGCGACAAGGAAGACGGGCCGCAGCAGCCACCAATCGAGTACAGACAGCGCAGACGCAGTCCGCTTTAATTAGCTAACAGTAGTTGGACTGCTGCCCAGAGACGTATAGCACTATGCAGAGTTACCATCTATGACACGCAAGGCATTGCTAGGCAGGAGCAGCACTCGATTGTAGCCAAATCGGCACGCGTTAATTAATAACGCAGGTTGGGCCGCAGCCCGGATAGCGTACATCACATGGCCAAGAAGCGTGTCACGGACAATGGCGCGCTAAGCAGGGCGTGGGCGCAGCCGCCAACAATCAAGCACTGATAGCAGGGCCGCAGCCCTTGACGGCATAATGCTCTAACAGTGGTTGGGTGACGGTCACAAGCACGTATCGTGTCGTTGGCTTGCCGCAATCACGTTGGCTTTGTCGCAAACATGCAATCCATGGTATATGAAACATCACGGGGGTGAGGACAGTCGCCAGCTACTGCACGGCATCTCAAGTTTATAAAACTCGATCGCTTCTAGACGAGAGATTGGTTGCAACGAACACTAGCTGATTGCCTATGGATAGTATGGCCGCATGCAGCCCCTCGTTGCTTGATGTTAATTAGTGTTGGTGTGTCGCAGTTAGGTTGGTGTATAGAGTCTCACCTCACGGTATGTAATGCAATGATGTGGTTGGCGCAGTGGAAAGCTGTTGCATGGCTGCCCAAGTTGGCAAGCCTGTATCTCCAGAAGTTTTGGCCGCAATGGCAATAGCCTTAGTGTTTGTAAGACAATAAAGTTAATAGGCACGCCCCTCAGATTGCATGGTACTTCAACATCGGTTAGCCAGAGTTGAGAGAGCGTATCGCTGTCGCGTGGACGGGGTCGTAATTTATAATTCATTATGCAAATGATGTGGTTGGGGCCGGAGGGGGCGCGACGAGGCTCTTCAGGATTGAACGTCTGTACTTTCTAGGTTTGGGAGTGCTACAGAACCCGATCGATCTGGTTCATGTGGCAGTAGACGACCGAGAGCAGGCCGGAGTAGATAAAGACCCGACCATTTCGGGAGATCGCCAATTGGTTAGCAAACATTCCGACTGGTTCTCGCTAGCGGAGACATTCTCACCTATTCAGGCGAAATTGAACGAATACAGTCGTTGGAATTTATTGACCCTGCGGAGCTCCTGCCAGATAATATGAAGCTCAAGCGATGAGCCGATTCTGAACTGCCCCAAGGGCAACGGCAGTTGAGGAGAGTACTCGATCTGGGCACGTGGGTGCCATGTTTCGCTACATACGCAGCAGTCCTCACAAAAGCCCACCCCACCGGGTACGCGATCTCTTCGCGTACGCACGGCTTATTGCAAGAGAGGCACGGCGCAACAGAGTAGAAGGTTGACGCTCCTTCGACGTTCTATTTCGCAAAACGGCTGCTACTAACCCAGCATTGCAATGGGATCAGCCCATACTATCGCTGTACGCAATTTCTTAATGCCAACTCGGTCGGCTGGCCTCTTGTTTGCGAACATTGTTTGGAAGAAGATCATAAGTCTGAGGACTGTGCCTTGTTCACGGCAGCCCTCGTAGTCTCGCACGCGTGGTCGAGGTAGCAAGGGATGGTGCAAGCTGGTCGGGAGGGTGCCTCTTATCGCCGGGGTCACTCCGCAGAAAACGGATACTTGTGGATCCGGGCCAGGATTTGCAGATCGCCCGATTTGCACGAGGTAGAACTATAATCCAATCGGGTGTAAGGGTTATCCGAGCTGCATGTTTCGCCATGCTTGCTTATAGTGTGGCAAGCGGTCTCGCAAGGTCGGCACGTATCGAGAGGTCCACTCCCCCGTCGGTTGGAAGGGAGGAAAGTGCAAAGGTCACGCGTTCCCTGGACGCTGCCACAGCACAGCAAAGCACTATTGATTGCTTTGGGTCAAGCCAGACGCTGACACCGACCGTTGTGTGTTTTGTTTTGTTTGTTCGTTCTTTGCGTTCCAGTGTTGAGTTTACCGGTTACAGAACACTATGTGGCCACTAGTTGTCAGTCTCTGGTCGAGCCGCTTCAATTAGATTTCGCTGTTGGCTTGCTCGTGTTGCACCGATGTGCGGTTCATTAGCATGCGTGGTGGCACGCAGTGCATGGTGCCAAGATACGTGTTAGTACCCGTGACGTTGTGGAATATATCTAAGTAAAGAATATAAGTGCGCTGAATTGACGCTGTCGGTAGCTTGGTCTTCTCTGTTGGCCGTGCGTTTGTTGCAGGTGAGTCAGCCCTACCAGACAATGTACTATCATCGTGCAAGGTGGCTGGCGCTTGGTATCGCTATATAGCGGACTTGCTTGCTTTGTACCAGTGCCGTCCGAAATTTTGCACGGGGTCCATGACGATCTCCGCAACTGTTAACGTCGCCAAGTGGAAAGAACAGTTGTTGTCCCACCCGGACGCCCAGTTTGCTGCTTTGGTCGTCTGTGATTTTAATCATGGTTTTAGAATCGGCTTTCACTACAGCAGGTACCAGAGTCGCGCAGCAAAGAGAAACATGAAATCCGCAAAAGAACAGAAAGAAGCAATTTGCTCGTATTTGCGGGAGGAGAGGGCACGACGTTGCGTGGTCGACGCTCCTCTTGGTCCTCCTCCTCCTCCTCCTCCTCCTCCTTCTCCTCCTCCTCCTCCTCCTCCTCCTCCTCCTCCTCCTCCTCCTCCTCCTCCTTCTCCTCCTCCTCCGCATCGAATTCAGAGTCAATACCGCCGGAAGTCAAGAATCTGTTGCAGGACGATCACCTCGACTGGACATCAGACTTGGAGACTTCGGTTTCTTGCCTATTTGCCGCAGGTATAGCAAATAGTACTGCAGGAACCTACCGAAGTGGTCATATCCATTGTCTAGACTTATGTCGTCCGTCTGGCCTTTCAGCTAATGTGTTGTCAGAGGAAACTCTCTGTCGCTTTGCGGCATCGCTGTATGAAGAACGTCTAGCGCATGGCATCATTAAGTGTTATCTCTCGGCAGAACGTCACTTCCTTATTTTCGAAGGTCGCGGAGATTGGTTTGCCTCTCGGTTGCCTCGTTTCGAGTACGTCCTTCGCGGAGTAAAGCGTCTCCATAAATCTCGTCAGCAACGACCCCATCTTCCCATAACGCCGAACATTCTCCGTAAACTACATTTCTATTGGTCACCACATGCAGACCAATTTGTCGTCGTAATGCTGTGGGCGGCCTGCTGCCTAGGCTTCTTTGGGTTCCTCAGAGCCGGTGAGTGTATGGTAGACTCACTTGGAGACTTTGATCCCACCTGATATCTGACGCCGTCCGACATATTCATCGAATTCAGGGAAGGTCCACGCGTGGTCAGTGTGAGTATCAAACAGTTCAAGACTGATCCTTTTTTTTGCCGTGGAAGAACGATTCGCCTTGGAGGGACAGGCAATGCGCTTTGCCCATTAGCAGCCGTCCTTGCGCATGCAGCTCGCAGGGGCGCCCGACATGCACCGTTGTTCAGTTTCTGCGACGGTTCTCTACTCTCACGTCGTCGACTAGTGGACAAGTTACTGCAAGCTCTCTCTGCAACGAGAGTGAACGGCAAACTCTACTTGGGTCATAGTTTTAGAATCGTAGCAGCGACTACGGTAGCCGCCAGGAGAGTGGACGACTCTACTATTAGTGCACTGGGTCGCCGGGGCAGCGACGCCTACCACCTGTACATAAGGCTGGACGCCAACGCTTTAGCAGAAGTAACTCGCACGCTAGCAGTTTGAGCAGAGTTACTTGAATACTTTAATGCGGTGTTGTAATTTTTTTGCCGCTACACTCATTGTGCGGCAAAAGCAGCAAAGTATTAAAGAGTTGTTGTAGTACTGGAGAATGTTTGTAAAGAGGGGCATGGGTCGACCGAGGCTGGCTCTTTGAGCCCTTCCTTCTGCTTGGGACGGAGCTTGTTCTGGAGACCCCTGCCTCCTCAAGCACCAAATGAAGAGTATACGGACTTTGGCCGGGCTCCGCCCACTCGTTGTTGCCACTTTTCCTCTCAGGTCCTGTCAAGGTAAGGAGTTAAATAATGTTACACAAAGTTGACTTCGCCTTGGCGGCGCCTGACTGCCGCGGCTCCCTGACAAGGGGATGTCCGCGAGCATGCGTTCAATTTCCTGCCGGGCTTGCGCAGTTCTCATCCGCATAGTTTCCGTTGGCGCCACGAGCAGCGTGCTTTCTGCCACTGTCTCTCCTCTCCGTAGGGGTCATATGAACTCCACGTGACAGACAGGAGACGGAGTCTGGTCTGGAGAGCTCTGCCTTCTCAAGCACCAAAGTGAGGAATATACGGGCCTTTGACTGGGCTCCACCCACTTGTATTTGCCGGTATGCAGTCTGGCATCAGGCAGATATGATAGTCGTCCAGTCAAGGTAAAGAGTCAAATGATACTCGTTCAGTCAAAGTAAGGAGTCAAAGATGCAGAGTAATAGGACGCAGATAAATTGCTATCGCCCATAGAGTGGGGCGATGTGACGTGGCTCGCCAGTCTCTAACGGTATAGTAGAGTGTAAGATGCGCCCGCTGCAGTCAAAGTCTAACTAAATCAATGTGTATTGTACGATCTAACGCGCGCTGCCGCTGAGTAGATTGAAAACTTGTCAAATGTGTGTTTGTGTGTGTGTGTGTGTGTGTGTGTGTGTGTGTGTGTGTGTGTGTGTGTGTGTGTGTGTGTGTGTGTGTGTGTGTGTGTGTGTGTGTGTAGATTTTGTCTCTAGAGTAACACGTGGACTCGCTCTACAGTGGGATTGTGAGATGGGGCTACTCTACTTTTCAAATAATGGACGAATGGTGAAAGTCAATTTTTCACGTTTTCTTTGCTTAGACGTAGCTACAATGTAGGTTTTAGCGCAATTTCTAAGTGCGCTTGCCAACCACTGTACGCCATCCTCTAATTCCCAGAGTGCTAGATGCGCAGGCTGCAGTCGGAGTGAGCTGGTTTACCGGACCCGCTTCTGTGTGCGTGCGTCCGTCCGTGCGTCACGGAAGGTGCTTCTTCTTCGCAGAAGTGGCGTACAACGATAGATTGCCACCGCTCAGATAGCCACCGCCCATAGGGCGGGGTAGTACTAGTATCAATAATACTAACCTAGTGGTTAGAGTTCTGGTTCTTTGACCATGGTGGCATGGGTTAAATCCCGGGGGGTGACAGCCATATAATGAAACGAGTCTGTTGGTTCTTTCTCACTGTCTATTTGGCTATGTCTGTGAGAGTGTATATATATATATATATATATATATATATATATATATATATATATATATATATATATATACATGTTTCCGTCAGAGGGGAGTTTTTGTGAGCTGGAGTGGGATCGTTGGCAATTAGACATTGATATTCTGTTGGGTGTGCTGTTCAGAGCTGGCGAAATCCTCGTAGCGCACGTAAAAAATAATAGATAAGCCAGTTACTAGCGCCATGCTGATTACACGAAAACATGTACTCTCTGGGACTTACCTGCCGGGTGAGGGTAAAAGCACCACTTACCCTACGTAAAGGTGATGACGACTTAAAGTCACCGCCGTTGCTTAGTGGTTAGTGACAATGACTACCACTCTATGGTTTGGGATTCAAACCACAGTGACGACAGTAAACTATGAAAGGTGTCTCTCTTTCTTTCTCATGTTTCTCTACCTTTGTCTATGAGACTATACGACTTTCATTCGTTGGCCAGATTCTGTGGTATAGGGTAAAAGTTCGTTGACGATCACGTTCAGAGCTTTCCTGGTAGTCATTGATATCCATAGACGTGCTAAACCGAGTTCGCGGTCACCGTAATGCCTGCAATATATATGGAATTGGCTAGTCATTGATCGCCGTGTGAACTACACAGAAACATGTACCCTGCTGAGCTCACCGGCCGGGTTGTAAGTGGGCGCCCAGATGGGGTAAAGACCCTACTTGCAAGTTGCCAATCATGGAGGGGCATAACGACACACATAATAACAGCAGTATGCGGGAGACGCTCCGTCGTGAGTACTTTTGTAGAGTGAATGTGGTTCTCCAGACCGAGTTGTAGGGTCGGAACAAGATTCTGGCCATCAACGGGTTTGCATTGCCGGTTCTCAATTAAAGTTTTGGTGTCATTCATTGGAGGACCACGGATCTGCAGCAGCTTGATCGACAGACCAAGAAACTCTCTCTATGGTGTCCAACATCCTGCAGCAGATGTTGACCGGCTGTACGCTCCCGTCCACAGAGACAGGTCAAGGTTACAACAGATCCAGTCGACGCTTCAGTCTTGAATTGTGGGCTGGACTGTTACCTTTGCAGCAGCTCTGATCTCTTCATGCAAATGGTAGAGGAATGTGATGCTAGGAGGTTCTCTCATTGAATCCGACGCATGTCCGGTCAGTTTACTGCACAGTTGCAGGGAATTCTCTCTAGGGACAACAAGTTGCAGAGCCTGCACGTAAGTGGAACCATCCTGTATGATATTGTCTTTGAGCAAGCGTCTCAGACGAATGCAAACCATTTTCGCAGGTGCAGCAGTTCTCTTCGTGTACAGTTCTGGAGCTGAAAACATATACATAGTCAGTATCGCCGTTTCACTGAAAAACCACTTGTGGACATGAAAGAGACCCACAGATGGCTAAATCATCAAATCTTCCTGCTGCAACCGAGGGACTGACTGGTTGTTGCTGCTCAAGACTTTTAAGCTCTTCGGGCTCGGTATTATAAGCGCAATATTCTACTTGCAGATGTCAGTCCCACTTCCCGCTTCTGCAGTGCAGACTTAGAGTGCAGTTGATCACATTGTGGTAGGCTGTTGTGCCTTAGCACAGATGGACTACACTGATAAACACCATCACGTGACCTCCATTATCCACTAGGATAGTTGTCGATATTTTAGGATTCCAGTTGAGAGATGGTACTGGTATCATCCTGATAAGTTTGTGGAGACGGACGACATCACTATGATGTGGGATACAGCCATCCCTACTGATGAGAAGATCGGTGCCAACCGTCCTGACATCTGATTTAGAAATACGAAAACAAACATTTGTCTTCTCAGCTGACCTGCTGATAGCAACATCGCTAGGAAACAGGCTGAGAAGTCGACAAAATACAGTGAGGAGGTAAGCCGCATGTGGCAGTGTCGGACACTGGTTGTTTCAGTAATGTTGCGAGCGTTGGGCACAGTGCACACAGGTATTGAGGATGGCTAGACATTATTTCAGGTCATCACAATCTGCAGCACTTACAGAAAACTGTGATTCTTGGATTCACTCGCAACCTGCATAAAGCCATATCTTCTGTCTGGACATCCATGATGGTCTAAGCACCTCTGAGACAGTGTTTGCTTCCGGGTAATTACGAGAGACCTTACGAACCAGACTGATCTGGTTGAGCACAGACCATAATACGCTAAATGAGAGTATACTTGTTTCCGTTGATGGAGAGTTTCTGTGATCTGGCGTGGGAAGCATTGGCAATCAGGAACTGTGCTTTCCTTAGTGGTCATTGATATCTACTGGGCACGCTGGTTAGAGCTGTTAATCTCCTCGTAGCTCACGCAACCAATAATCGATATGGCAGTCGCTAGCTCTATATGGATTACACAGAAACATGTACTTCTCTGGGACTTACCTGCCGGGATGGTGGGACTGCCCAGTTGAGGGTACAGACCCCACTTACTCTACTAAAAGGATGATGACGACACACGTAATAATCCTGTTGTCTGTAGATCTGTGATTAATTAAGGTGCTACCGTTGTTGTTGTGCTGGATGAATTCCAGACAAGAGTGTGTCAAGTGTATTTTAAATGAAAGCATGCACAGATCGATGCTGCCTCTCTCGTGCTGAAATAGATGGAGTTAAAAGGCAATACAGTTAGCGTTGGCTCCAACATGCAATGTACGACTTATAGCACTACTAGCTGATTAGCCAGTTCTTTGCCCGGGCAAATTAATTAATTAAGTCAATTAGCACAAATTCCCATGAATATGCTCCGGTTATTGGGCAAAACACAAATTCCGGGATAGACTGCGTGCCGTATCTGATTGCCCCTACTTGACCCAGCAAATTAACACAAATTTCCACCTATAAGCGGTAATTAAGCTCCCAGATAATTTGTTCACCGTAAATGCTATCTAGACAGCCAGCTTGGTCATGGTCATTTCGAAGACGTTGCTGCCGTTGCAAAAAACAGGTCTAGCGAACATGGCAGCTATTCGACGGGCATACACTGGCAAACAAAGCTATAAGTAGCTTTATTGCTAAAGAACACGAATATCACCAACGCGCTAGCATTGTTATGCAGGGTTGAGTTCGTGTTCAGTTCTTCTGTAAGAGCGGGTATCCGCCGATTAGGCTACAAAGGTGATTTCTATACCAAACCTCTGTGCTTGCAACGGAGCAGGTCCATGACTACTCAAATTCGTCATTGCAGTGCATGGTCCTCTCTCGAGAAACGCCTCCCTTAAATTTCTCGATGACGTAAACGCTACATCTTCCTGTTCATTTAAACACATACCCACACCAGTCCCGTGTAGACTGTACGAGTCATTGCCCTCGGTAACGCTTCCAGCGATCGAAGACTGCAAGCTGATTGAAGTTGCTCTTCTACCGCTAGCGTTTCCCTCAATTCTGATTGCATTTGCACCGAATTCAACCAACACGTTTCCTGTATCGGGTACTACAAGGG
>CAXXBX010000133.1:0-30112 GCA_964274945.1 Dehalococcoidia bacterium
GGACTCGGCCTTGTGTGTTTTGCGTGTTTTGCAGTGATGAACAACCTCTTTCTGATCTCTTTCGTGACTCTACCGCGTCATTTTGAGTGATGATTTACACAAACATTGAGACTTGACAGACGTCAAATGCGGGTACTGTACAAACGTGCGTACAAAATCTATGATGCGTGTTCTGTGTGGTACGCACTTGCCAAATGGTTTGGTTTGTACCTCCTGAATACTTCCTAGAACGTGCGGCATTAGGGAATGACTGACGTGAAGAGGAAGTCTTTAGACAAGCCTGGTGGTACTGAGAGGTAAGAAGAGAAAGCTTGATTAATATTTTATCTTGATATTACAGCAACACTGAGTAACTGGTTCATTTATATGACAGCTACGTACAGCTGAGGACATATCATTTGGAGTGTGTAGTTGCCGTGCCATCATGGTTATTTGCTGTGTTCCTGGATGTACCAATGTATCTGCAAAGGGGAAATATCTGAAGTTTCACATGGAAATTTTTGTCACATGAATAAACTTTACTGCAATTCGAATGACGTTGACTGGTGGTTGCCAAGGGATACTCTACATCAAAGTCTACCACAGTCATTTAGAGAGACTTTCCCAAAAAAGACCTGCATCATTGATGCAACAGAACTATTTACAGTCATTCAGATAGGGGTTTGCAATCAGCTTTGTTCTCCAGATACAAACACCACCACCCTGTGAAAGCATTAGTTGCAATATCGCCATGTGGTCAAGTTATGTTTGTGTCACGACTATTTACTGGTGCCATAACAGGGACTTACCAAGCAGTCTGGTTTTCTCAATAAATTTGTGCCTGGAGATCAAGTCATGGCAAACAAAAGGTTTGTTATTGCTGACATTCTCATGGACGTTGGGCATCTCTTTGCTACCTCCTTTTCTAAAAGGAGGAGGTCAGTTTACTGAGGAGCAAGTCATTAAATGCTGACAAGTGGCTTCTCTTAGAATCGACACAGAGGGGTGATCAGACGGATAACAAACTATAGCATTTCGCAAGGTATAAATAACACTTAGTTCACGCATAGATCTTTTATATAAGGTATTTACTGTTTGTTCATATCTAACAAATTTGCATCCACCTCTTGTACCATAGATTTAATTTTTGTACGGTAAATTAATAGTAATTAGTGTCAATGATATCAATATTAGTTTGTAAAGGTCAATATATATTGGCTCTTGCTATCATTCTGTACTCTTATGTGTAATGCTCTAGGATACACTAAAACTTGCTGTTCAATTTCATTTTCATTGTGTACACCATTTTTAATAGTAATACTCAATTATATTACTACAACATTAATTAATTGTTTTAATTAACAGAACTTTATCTACTTGCTACCAAGGGTCCTTTCATTCCCTAAATGCCGCACTTTCTAGGAAGTATTCAGGAGGTACAAACCAAACCATTTGGTAAGTGCGTACCACATAGAACAAGCACCATAGATTACGTACGCACGTTTGTACCCGCACTTGATGTCTGTCAAGTCTCAATGTTAAATCATCACTCAAAATGACGCAGTAGAGTCACAAAAGAGATCAGAAAGAGGTTGTTCATCACTGCAAAACACGCAAAGCACACAAGAGCCAAGTCCTAATGAGGCCTCACCTGATTCGATGGATCGCTATATGCACCGGTTAAAGTTCGAAAAGAAAAATTGTTGCTTGGCTCTAGACTCACGCGGTTAACAAACACCAATGCATCAAAAGCGAACCAAATCGGCACACGGTAGGCGATGACGTCGTTAGTGCCACGCCCTGTGAAAAGGTCTATTAGCGAGATTCAACTGTATATGTAATGCAGACAAAGCACATACATACTGTATAAGATGAAACATTGGCGGGAATTTATTTTGGCAGTTTGCTAAGAAATTGATGAACAAAGGATATTGGCGGATTCTATTTTGGTGGTTGGAAATCATTGTTTGATAACTGATATGTCTTACCATAAGTGGTCGTAGAGGAGTTTGTGATTGACAGCGGTGTTAGTGGCTCACATTTCTCTAACTTACTGGTCTCCAACTACTGCATAGTGATGAAGAACTGCTGTGTCAGTGCAAAGAAGGTGACCCGCGTGAACGTGACAGTCCAGCTTCAGCCATAGCCTCACGGCCTAGCTCATTCATAGGCACAACAGACGGCAATTGCAAGCAGGAATTACCTACCATCTTGTGGCCTCATCCGCGTGATGTACCGCCACTTCGCATTACATAGCTTATCCATGTGGGTGATGACGTCAACATATCCCGGTGGCCAAATTAATGGCAGATTTTAAATTGATGGTTTCTGAATAATCCACCAATCCTCCAAAATAAATTCTCCGCCAATATTTCATCTTATACAGTACATCTTTTTCAAGTTGAAACCATCTCTAAATCAATTGATACAGCATTATTGACATGTGAGTTAATGCAATAATGCCTGTCGCCATAAGCATATTGATTCCCTCTCCTGTGCCTTCTTTCGAAATTTTCAGCCTTCTCATCCCACTCCATCCACTTTGTCTACGAATGTCTCACAACATCATTTTTCCGTGATCTCCCTTAATTAAGAAATGTTTCATATGCCCTTACCAATCAAAAGTCTCTTGAACAAAAATAAATTGGTGGCCCATACTCTTGCTAATTTCTTCCTAAACTGCTGGTGGCTAGACAATAAAGTAAATGTTTCATAGAGAATGTCAAGATTCCTATGTAGCCTATAGCAGAGCCATATATATATATATATATATATATATAAGCACATCAAATCATAATCAGTAGCTCCTTTTCATGTCACAGCATGTAGATCTTTCAACATCATCAGTTATTCGCATGTGACCTTAACTTTCATTATCCAGTTCTGGCTTAGAAAAAGTATTCCTAGCTGTTCCTCACAAATAAACACTTTCATTAACAAAACCTTACTACAAACAATCCCTTCAACAACAGCATAGAAAATATGATTAGTCAAAATAGGTGAGATTGAGATGCTAGTTAAGTGTACGCTTACGTGTCTGTTGTCTTGCTTTGCTTTTTCCTGTACATATCTTTGCTAACCTGTCTATCTCTATATTTGCCTGCCTGCCTAACTTGCATGCAATTCTGCTTAGCCGTAATTATCACATTTCTTCCAGTAGGTAACCAATTTGCCAGTCTGGTTTACAAATATATGCATTGAATCAAGCATACTTGACTCCTGGAAGTAAACTCTGTTGAGAAATTTCTTCAGTTTCTTCATCAAAGTCACGGAATCTAAACACCCAACACAGAAGTTACTCACAGTACATGATAGTCTTGTTTGTGCAACCATTTCACATAGCAACATGAACTTTCTAACCACCAGTTATCCAACCAACTGGTTATGATCACATAACGCATCAGTTGATATTGCCCACAAAAAAATACATCAATCATCAACAAAAACAACTGAAATAGCAACTGTCAATCACAGTAATTCTAAAACCAACTTGAAATACTCATGTCATAATAATAATAATAATAATAATAATCATGTCATAATAATAATAATAATACGTGGCTTAGTGGTTAGCAACAATGGCTACCACTCCATGGTTTGGGGGTTCAAACCCCAGTGACAACAGTAAATTGTGAAACTTGTCTGTCTTTCTTTCTCATGTTTCTCTAGCTGTATCCATGAGACTATGACTCGTTTCAGTCGTTGGGGAGTTTCTGTGGCCTGGCGAATGATCCGTTGACAATGACGTCCAGTGCTTTCCTGGTGGTCGTTGATATCCACTAGGCGTGCTGTATCAAGTACGCGGTCACCGTAATGCCTGCAATCTATATCAAATTGGCTAGTCATTGATCGCCGTATGGACTACACGGAAACATGTACCCCGCTGGGCTCACCTGCCGGGTTGGTGGGCGCCCAGATGGGGGTAAAGACCCCACTTGCCCATTATGGAGGGGCATAACGACACATAATAATATAGTAATAATATATAATTGATGAAACTTGGACGTCTAGCTATATCGCTTGTCTCAGAGTTGGCTGAGGAGCACGTTTCTTGTCGAGAAACCAAGACAGGGCTCGAAATGTCGGCATCTGGAATCACTGAAGCTGTTCGGAAGACCAGGAATAGTTCTGGGTGTAGGGCGACTGGTCGAACCATCTCTCGTGCGGCGTCTGATTTGAATTTGGCTTCAAATCCCGCTGACGAGACTACTGTGATACCCACCGTTCCTAGCGAATCTTGTGTTTCGGCTAACAGGAACTGCAATGCAACAAGGCGACGGAAATGGACGCGACAAATGAATAGGAAAGTGATGCTTTGTTAATTATTACTACGTGCTGTTGTCATGCAAGTTCTGCATTCAGAAAACTCATGCATCAGCTGTGGTGTGAGCGAAATCCTTCTCTGACTGACGTCTCTGAACAGCGTTTGGCAGACCAGAAGCAATATCTCCTAACTTCTGGAAGTCTGACTGAATCAGAGTTGGAGGAGATTAAACACGAGGCCGCACAGGATGGAAAGCCCGTGTCAGGTTTGTTATCTGTTACGACTGATGTTTGTCCTGGCGTGCAGATGTCGGCGTCGGATATGTGGTTTCTGCTCTATCAGCTGATAGTTCAGTTGTCACGCCTTTGCTTGACAATGTGTCACTTTGCATGGCTTCAGTCAGGATGGCGCCTGCTGCACGTGGTGGGAAACCTGTCGTGTCAATAATGCAAGAGGATCATGAGTTTGCTAATTACTTGGAAGATGGCTCCCTTGTTCAGTCAGTCACTGTTCTCTCTAAGGACTGCTCATCTGCAAGAGATAGTGGTGATATCCTATCCGTAGATGACACTTTGGATTCAGTTCAGTGTAGTACTATCAGGGAATCACCATCCCTCTGTGACTCTAGGAGCTCTGATACGATGACTACACATCCTATTATAGCTTCTCGGCTAGAAAGGATGGAAACTCCCACATCTCAACTCAGTCCAGACTGCTGTCAAACGGAGGATGATCTTTCGCTTGATAGTGATGCTGCTGTGGACCCTGTACTTCGTCGCGAGTTTCTTGAGGAGTTGCAGAAAGTCAGGCAAATTCCTATCTGTGAGAGACAACGCCTTCCAAGGATCTCTGTAAACAGTGGAACCCTGAATCTTATTGGTGATCTTAACACAATCACCAGTTCGTTGAAGAATGAACCAGATATGAGTAAAATCAGTTACCTGGTATACTCTGCTGCTTCGCTAGTGTCCAAAAGGCGGGGCTTAAAGATGACGAAGTCAACCAATTCTCAAACACCGACATGGAGACGAAGGCTGGATATGGAGATTCTCACACTTTGACGTGCGAGCTCACTGTTGCTGGAGGTTAGAAAGGGTTCATCGGGCATTCGTATGTTACATGAACTCCGACTTCTCCGGCATCGGTTGGGCATTTCCTGTTCGGAGAGTTGTGAGGTCTCCATCAATCGATTGAAAATGGAACTTAAGTCCAAGGTCGAGCGGACCAGGAGGCTGGAGAAGAATCGTAAGAGACTTCGCCAGAATGGTTTGTTTCAACGAGATGCTGGACGGTTTTACAGAGAGCTGGATAAGCAGACTATCCAAGTCACTTCCCCGCCATCCGAGTCTGAGATCGAACGGTATTGGGGTGGTATCCTAGAAACTGAGGTAGATCACAATGAGTCTGCCTTCTGGCTGAGATGTCAAACCAATGGTGAGATGCACCAGAAAGATGAGCAGCAGTGGTTACCTATCTCAGACAATGAGGTCACATCGTGTCTCAAAAGGATGGGGAACTGGAAGTCTCCTGGTCCAGACAAGGTTTATGGTTTCTGGGTCAAGTGTATCACGTGTCTTCACACTGATCTGAATCGTAACTACAACCTGCTGGTTCAGAATCCAGACTCTGTACCCAACTGGTTGTCTCAAGGAATAACCACTCTGATTCCTAAGAATGACAAGACTGACAAGGCCAAAAATTACCGGCCTATCACGTGTCTGTCTGTCTTCTATAAGACCCTCACCTCAGTCATCAGGCAGAGGATTGCAGAGCATTTGGATCAGAGAAACCTCATGACTCCGGAGCAGAAGGGTTGTCGACAGGGATCTTTTGGTACAAAGGGTCAGCTGTTGATCAACAAGCTGCTTACCGAAGACTGTAGGACCAGGCACAAGAGCTTGAGCATGGCTTGGGTGGACTACCAGAAAGCCTATGACAGCGTGCCACACAGTTGGTTGCTCCAATGCCTTCAGCTGCATAACATCAGTCCAGTCTTGTGCGGGTTCCTGTCACGTGTGATGAAGAGTTGGAGAACATCGATGGTGCTGTCTTGCGGGAATAGTACTATCAAGACAAGGCTTATGCAGATCCGGAGGAGTATTTTCCAAGATGACTCACTTTCTCCACTTCTCTTCTGTATGGCTCTCAATCCTCTGAGCAAGGAGCTGAACAGAACCGGTTACGGCTACCGGATGACCACTGGGCATGGTGAGACTGCCAAACGTCAGTTCATCAGTCATCTACTTTACATGGATGATCTGAAGCTGTATGGCAGAAACTCTGATCAGTTGGACGGGTTGTTGCACACGATTCGTACCTTCTCTGATGACATCCAGATGAAGTTTGGTCTGGACAAATGTGCTGTTGCACACTTTGTCAACGGCAGGCTATCTGGACACAACTCTGGAGTGACGGTAGGAAAAACGAACACCATCAACTGTCTGGAACCGGGTCAAGTCTACAAGTACTTGGGTGTAGATGAGAGTAACGGTATTCAGCACAGCATGATGCGGGAGAGACTCTGTCGTGAGTACTTGCGCAGAGTGAAGGTGGTTCTTCGGACTGAGTTGAATGGTCGGAACATGATTCTAGCCATCAATGGGTTTGCACGGACCTGCAGCAGCTTGATCGACGGACCAGAAAGCTCCTCTCTATGCACAGTGTCCACCATCCAGCTGCAGACATTGACCGACTGTACACTCCTTGCAGTGATGGGGGTAGGGGGTTACAACAGATTGAGTCGACATATCAATCTTGTATTGTGAGGCTGAACTGTTACCTTGCTGACAGTTCTGATCCTTTCATGCAGATGATACAGGAGTGTGACTCTGGAAAATCTTCACTCAATCAAGCGCATGGCTTGTGGGTTTACTGCACAGCTGCGGAGGAGTCTTGCTTCGGACGACAAGTCGCAGAGCTTACACAGGAATGCATCCATCTCGGTTGAAGGTGACTTCGAGCAAGCGCATGAAACAGATGCGAGACATTACCGTACATGTTGCAGTTCTCTTCGTGTGCGGTCCTGGAGCGGGAAGTCTATGCATGGGCAGTATCATCATCTCACTGAGCAACCGCCTGTGGACATGAAAGAGACCTACGGATGGCTAAAGGCAGCAAATCTTCCTGCTGCAACTGAGGGACTGGTTGTTGCTGCTCAAGACCAAGCTCTTCGGACTCGGTACTATGAGCGCAAGATTCTACATCGTGATGTCAGTCCTACTTGCCGCATGTGCAGTGTAGGCCTGGAAACAGTCGACCACATTGTGGCAGGCTGTAGTGCTTTGGCACCGATGGACTACACTGATCGACACAATCAGGTGGCCTCCATCATTCACTGAGATGTTTGTCGCCATTTTGGGGTTCCAGTGAAGAGCAGATGGTACCGGCATCATCCTGATAGGCTTGGGGAGACGGATGACATTACTATGATGTGGGATACCACCATCCCCACTGCCAGGAAGATCAAAGCCAATCGTCCAGACATCTGTCTCAGAAATAGGAAGACAAACACTTGTCTTCTTATTGATATCAGCTGTCCTGCTGATGGCAACATTGGCAAGAAACATGCTGAGAAGTTGGCGAAGTACAGTGAATTGTGAGTGGAGATAAGCCACATGTGGCATTGTTGAACACTGGTGGTTCCGGTGGTCTTGGGAGCTTTGGGCACAGTGCACGCAGGTATTGCACGGTGGCTGGACATTATTCCAGGTCATCACAACCTGCAGCACTTACAGAAAACAGTGCTTCTGGGATCTACTCGGATCCTTCGTAAAGTCATGTCTTCTTTCTAGACAGCCTTGATGGTCTAAGTACTTCTGAAGCAGGGTTTGCTTCCGGTACTTGTAATAGACTTTACAAACCAGACTGATCTGGTTGAGCACGACACATAAGCCGCATGTGGCATTGTCGAACACTGGTGGTTCCGGTGGTCTTGGGAGCTTTGGGCACAGTGCACGCAGGTATTGCACAGTGGCTGGACATTATTCCAGGTCATCACAACCTGCAGGTATTGCACAGTGGCTGGACATTATTCCAGGTCATCACAACCTGCAGCACTTACAGAAAACAGAGCTTCTGGGATCTACTCAGATCCTTCATAAAGTCATGTCTTCTTTCTAGACAGCCGTGATGGTCTAAGTACTTCTGAAGCAGGGTTTGCTTCCGGTACTTGTAATAGACTTTACAAACCAGACTGATCTGGTTGAGCACGACATAATAGTAATGCCTTGTGTACAATGCGTAGATTATCAAGATAAATGTTACATCATTGCACAACTAAGAAATTTACAGCACTGCTCTCCCATGCAATTTCTCACAACTACATTCAGATACTATCTGCTAAACAACTCAAATTTGTTAATTAATTAAAAGAAGAACAGCACTTACACAATACTTCAGACAACACTACAAGTCCTTATCATTGCTATAACCCCAATTCCCAGCAGAAAATCAATTTCAATCAGTTTCATGTCAGTTTCAAATCAGTAGTCTAGACTCCAGACTTGCTTAAAAGGCATTAACAAATTGCTTCAAGAGGTGGTTTACAGGATGTGACTGCACGAGTTAAACATTATGTGAAGACAAAATATCACATAAACCCATCTCACTCAATTCATTGATAGATGTAAGTTGCAGCAATAAGTTAGCTATGTTACCAAACAGGGAAAAACAATCCAGAAGACGCCTGAGATTAGTAAATGATTCAATTGCTTTGAAGTAGTCTCCTGCCTTGGCCCAACTTAGAAGACATACAATTGCTCTTAGACTACAATTCACAACACGCAGTACTATCTGGGTAGACATTGTTCCCCTGGAAAAATTAGATATTATTACCTAATTCAGTGTATGTATACAAGCAGTGTTTCCACTGGACAATTACCAAATAGCCAAACACTACAAACAGATGTCACTGATGATAAAATGGTAATTCCTCCTCGCCAATTACAGTGTACCATAGATGCCTTTCTCTGGATCCTGCAAGCACAGTCGCTATAGTGAGCTAAGAAAGCCGGTCTATTGCGCATGCTCTCTTTATGTTCTACACATGGCGGGCTCTGTCTTTGTACTGTCTTTGAGTACTGTCTTTGAGTACTGTCTGCGTAAGGCATCCGTAAGCAGAGAACTACAGCAACAAAGTTCTGAAGACAACTGTAAAACAGAAGCAGACTGATGGTAGAAACCAAAGAACGAAAGACGATGACCTCAATGATGCTGAACTTTGATGATGCTAAACATAGCAGGCCAAAGCTTCAAGACTTTGATTTTGACAGAGCTCATAACTTTTGGTAAAAAGCCAAAAGGGATGGCATTAAACTCTTGAAGTCTGATGTGTGGACTAGTCTTACCAAAGTCACATTCATTTGAGTATGACATGTGTCAGATTAGTTGCTTGTCTGTCCAGAGTTAGACTTGAATAATAGTAACTGTTGCCTTTTAAATTGTTAGCTGTTTGATGTTTGTGCGATTTTTTCTTGGCTCTAAAATAAAGTGCTTGGCTACAAACAAACAAAACTTGCTTTAGCCAAATGGCTACTACTCCAAAATTTCCAAAGGAAACACTGTATACATGTTACATGTACTGTGTTTCATTGACTAACTGATGCAGCTATATTAGTTAACAATTCTCAAAGTATGATGTCACATACTGGTAGGCATTCAAACATTGAGATGTCATGTAGTAAGACAGCAACCAAGTCATAATGTTTAAGAAGAAATCTCCTCAAGCACATTTAGTTTAACAACAAGTTTTCATGAAAGTAAATTGCAAAAGGCTAGTTGGATGATCCAATCTTCAAACCTGTCTGAGACTAATTGGCCAAATTCCTGCTTTGCTAAATGAAGTTTAAAGTCTATTGGAGAAGAAGTTTAATCAAACACAATTATGAATGTATTACAATGTTACTGAGTATCCCAGATCAGGCAGATTAGCTTGTTAGTAAGTACCTAAAGTCTCCTGTATGTACCTCAAGTCTCTTGTTCTAAAGGGTTAACATTCTAGTTGCTGGAATTTTTTGAAAAAGTGTGAATGTGTCACAGAGTTGAGGCAGATCTAGAATTGTTGCACCAGCACTGAAACTGCATAAGCAACTCTCTTTGTGCATCTGCTTGACATTGTATGCAGGCGTTAAGACTATGAGACAGAGAGCAACGTTTAGACATAGAAACACTTGCATTTACACTGTCAATCATGCAGCAAAGCTCAAATGCCACAGTTTCAAACAAACAAAAAGATGATTGTAATGAGATGCAGGCCTACCTTTAGCATAGCACATACCCAGAACATCTCTCACAAAGACAACAAAGTTAAAGAAAACTGTAACAAATACTTCCTCTTTCAAAGATGGCCTGCTCTACTACAAGAAATCGTAATGAAAGATAAGATGAAACTGTGTCACCAAAAACACTAGAGAATCTATGTGGGAATAGCCATAAAATTTTGATATCTTGCCATTCAAGGCTAGAAGACGTGAAGACGATCTAGGCTCATCCCCAGACTCTCTCACACTAGTCTTGTCTGGTGCCCGTATGACAATTCCAGGTGCAAGAGAGTCTGGGATCATCCCCGCCTACTTCCTGCCATATCTCCTTACTAAATGATCACTAAGTGTCACCCCACAGGGTCATCAAGTGTCCCCTAACTTCAAAAATCAAATTAGCATTAGAACTAATCCAATAAACATACCACATGGGATGCTATGACCATTGTTTGGCGTTTGTGGCATATCCAGCACTTGCAGACAACTGAAGCATGTTGAAAAGGTAATTCTATGGAGTGTTGGTGACGGGTGTCGTGTAGGCTTGTAGTCTGGGATCTACAATTGGCGGAGTGATGACCTTCTACCTAGTTCACATGCGGTCAATAGCATTTGCGTGCAGACTAGACTCTGTAGCAGAAAGCGCACAATGACAAGGGAAGGGGTTGATCTTGACATGAAACTACCATCTACCCTTAGAGAAGTCTTCAAGTATGAAAACAAATAGATCTTTTTGTGAAAGAATAGCCCTGGAAGCTTCAAGTTGACCCTCCAGACCGTAGTTTCATGTCAAGATCAACCCCTTCCCTTGTCATTGCACGCTTTTTGCTACAGAGTCTAGTCTGCGCGCTTTTTGCTATAGAGTTTAGTCTGCGCGCAAACGGTAATGGCCGCATGTGATCTACGTAGGTCATCACTCCGCCAATTGTAGATCTCAGACTACAAGCCTACATGACACCCGTCACCAAACCTCCATACACTTACGTTTTCAACATGCTTCAGTTGTCTGCAAGTGCTGGATATGCCACAAACACCAAACAATGGTCATAGCATCCCGTGTAGTACGTTTATTGGATTAGTTCTAATGCTAATTTGATTTTGAAGTTATGGGATACTTGATGACGTTGGGGGTGAGTGATGACTGATAACGTTGGGGGTAACACTCAGTGACCATTTAGTAAGAAGATATGGCAGGAAGTAGGCGGGATGATCCCAGACTCTCTCGTGCCTGGAATTGTCATACGGGCACTGGACAAGACTAGCACGAGAGAGTCTGGGGACAAGGCTAAAGACGATCCAGTTACTAAATGTTTCAGTTAACAACTAACAATGCCACAAATATATCACTTTATTGGGGCACACCCTGAGAAAAATGCAATTGAAAAATTGCTAGCAGGTTTACTAAATAAACAACAGCATCGATACTTCATCCATTAAATGTAAATTCATCACACAATGCCACTCTCCTGTCAACAACCTTATGATTAACAATACCAGAGTTTAGTGCCAAAAATTTACAACCGTCAGCATTTCTTTGCAACATAATACGCAATCGTAACTCACAAACTGTCAAGGAAAAGGTATTATGCTTTGTACAGGTAATTCTCAAACAATTAAAGTAACATTCAAATTAGATATTTGGAAATATCACTTAAAAGTACAGCAAAACATTTAAAATAACAAGATACACTAAACCATATCCAAAAATCAATAGCTTAAAAGTAACTTACGAACACTGTTCATTAACAATGATTACAAATTTCACACTGAAATCTATTTCTCACCTTTCGCTGACTTGGGTTTCAGCATATTTACTTCGATAGTATTTCTCTATCTCAGCTTCATCATCTTCATCACTACAGAAGATGATCAAAAGTTACTCCCAATGCAAAACCCTAACTACCAAAACACAAATACAGATTTAACTTGTACATGAATTTTTCGACCACATATGCACGTTTGACAGCAAGGCACACCACAAGAGACCAAATCATTTCAAAGTTTGAGCCACGCTACATTGTTTATGAAATGAATTACTCTATTTGCAATCTAACTACTTCATCATTCAAATTAATTTCCCTGCACATCTATATTAACTGACTGCCATCGCCTAGGAAGGCCAAGAATGCCGGAATATTTGTTAATATCTCTAAATACATCGGCCACGCAGGTATTAATTAAGTTCGAGCAAGTCTTCAAATCTTCGGCTGCACAACGGCTCTTTCTCTTTTGGAAACAAATCAACGTCCGAAGGGCTCATGTCTGGTGAGTACTGGGGATGAGAAGGAACCTCGCGCTCAAGGCCAAGAGCTCAGTAACAATGTTGGCAGTGAGGCAACTTAAATTGTTATGAAGAATGTGTAGGCATGTCTGCAGAAGTTGTGGTCGTTTCTTCCGCAAAGCTGGTCGGTCACAGTCTGTCCACAAAAAAATCTTGTAGTAGGCTTTGTTTACTCCTTGACCTGCTGGAACATCATGCAGTACTCCTTCCCAATCGTGGGCAATGATTGCCATCATCTTCAGTCTGTTTTGCCGCCTGCTTGAATTTTAGAGTCAAAGAAATCCTGGATGGTGCTATTCTAAAGACTGCCGCTTAAACTCAAGTTTGGACACCCTCAACCACGTCTCGTCTTACCATCTAGCAAGCAAAATTCACTTGCATGTACTTCTGGTCATCAGTCAGCTTGTGCGGCACCCACTTGGGAGTAATCCTCCTGTAGCCAAGATGCAACAAAAAATTTGAGATGCAGACACAGGAGAATTCCCACCTCTAAAGCTAAAGTAATGATTTTCATTAGCTCGTCAACAGGCTGCACATTTCTTCCCCCCCCCCCCCCTCCTCCCAGTTGATGTTCAAGGACAACCTGCTAGTTCATCGTCTTTGATGGATTCCCTCCTTTTACCAAATCTTGCTACCCATTTCCTCACTGCCCTGGCTGCTAGTGCATAATCTTGGCGATGGTTAATTAACACAATGCAGATAACATCTGCTTTCTTGCCACGCAGTGTCTCAATTTTGATGTATACCCTTTGCTTAGTCACTCCACTCCATCCACGACAGAAAACCTGCATCTCTATCAATCGCACTACCTCACTGCTACTAACGTAAATTCAGCTGAAATTGCTATGAATAATTAATGACATCAAAACACAAAACACTTCTAAATAGACAGTTAAGGAGAATTTGGTACAAACTTTTCAAATGGGCCACATAAATGCACTGAAAGATGCTCCAACTGACACATAGTATAATGATACAAAAAAATGCTCATAAGAAAGTATGCAAACACAAGAACTCGTCCATACACAAGGTGCTGACACAAGCAAGCACACACAGAAATATAAATGCCACATTCCGTTCACACTAAGAAAATCGTTTGAAATTTTGCTCAACTCAGCTGCCATTGTAAGCAATCTTAGTCATAAATTTTGCTAAACATGTAAAGATTGGACAACATATCTATGCTACAACATCTAGGTCAAACGACAGAGTACAGTTACATGTCACTTATCCGACGTTCACTTATCCGACATGCCATTAACCGACAGGTCAAGCTTGTCACGTGGCTGGTCAGCTGCGTATGTGTACATACATGTACATCCATGTGCATGTTAGTTGTTTCTTGAAACAAGTTTGAGAGTGAGTTCAAGCGTTTCTTCTCATTGTATTCTACATTCATCTACATCTACATTCATTCTACATCTACATTCAGTATACCTAATGTGGAAAAATGCTGTATAATATGAACAATAGTTGAGTTCGTAACTGCTTCAGTTATCCAACATTTTCACTTATCCAACAGGGGTCCGGTCTCAAGGGGGTCGGATAAGTGACACGCGACTATACTTTATTAATTACAGTAACCCAGTTTCTTGCACAAATTGGACACTTCACCTGCACAGGCAAATGTAGAGCCAACCCAAGCTGGCTCAACAAGATTGGTGGGGCTAGCCTAGCACAGCTCAGTATGCATTCACACTACAAAATTAAACAAGCTGACCCAAGCCAAAGTACACTAGCATAATTACAAGTGCTTATTTGCACAGTGCATTTGCAAGTGCACACTATCCCACCATAATATTATGTAAGGCCACTATTTGTTGATTCTTAGTTCTCATCAGTGCCTGCACGGAAAAATATGACACGCACAAAATTGCTATTATCCCCATTACGCACGTGCAATACATTGATTCACTAGCAACCTGTCTGGGTCGATCAACTTTTGTGGGTATAGTTTGACAACAAAGAAGACCATCCTTCATTAAAGGAACTATTACTAGTATGAAACAGTCTGCAACTTTGATTTATTGTTGTGGTAAATTAATACCATATTGAACAAGTTATTCATGATATTAATTAATGCTAATTGTCTTGGACACCCACAATCGATTCTGTGCAGTTCACATAAGTACGTGAAAAATAATGGCATAATGGTAATGGTCTGCCCGCCTGCATCATTTGAGATGAATTGCTGACGAGAAACTATGAATCAACAAACAGTGGTCTAATTTCCAGAATCCCAATTTCTAAGTCCATCTCAGCACATATAATAAACTAAATAATTTCAGGTGGTCTCGGTTCACATTTCTAGAGATACTTTGGAGACAAAACTTTGAAACTGATTCTTACGCCCGTTGCAGCATCTGATGAATTCTTCTCATTCCCTAGCCACATGAAAACAAATCACCAAACTATATGAATAAATCAAATCAATTGCACCAAAACGTACCGAAGCATCTTTCTCTGGTCTTTTACTCCGCCCATCATCTAAACATAAGCACGATCACGTGTCTAACCACGTGCATCAGTGTCTGTCAGGATGCACCTTGTTTGATAAAAGCACTAAATCCTTCTTCTTCTTCGTCGTCTTCATCGTCTTCGACGTCGTCGTCAACTTCTACAACAGAAACGTACAGTGCAACTTTGTTCACTAGCAAAGGCGCGCGCGTAAACACGTGCAAACCAGCTTCGTCCAAAATGAACTCATTTCTAGGTCGTTTAGGAGCAGAACGACCAGTTTCTTCATCTTCAAATTCGTCAAAACCATCTTCATCGTCTTCTAGATCATCAGGATCAAAATTGACCTTCAGTAGATAACAGAAGAATAATTTAGTTTCTTCAACACAGCGTATAACAACTACAATTTACTAACCTCTTCTCCTTCGCTTCCTTCACTATCAGACATCTCCAGTTGCTGAAACACAAGAACAGAACGTGCGTTAGCAAAAGAGCCTCGCGCGCGTTAGAGAAGCGGGAAACCAAAATTCGTCCACAGGTGACTGTGTTTCTTAGCACAGCGAAAGACTATTTGTTACATATTGCATATCATCAAATTCGTGTATTGCTCATTGTCGAAATTGGCTTGACATGTTTCTAGTCTCTTCGTCATTGTTAGCCTCGTACCAGACCCTCTCGCGCCGTCGTGCCCGGTTCCCGTATAACACGAAAACGCCGGAGAGGGTCTGGGATCATACCACCTACTTTCTTCACCTACTGTCACCCCACGTCACCAACGTCAATACTTTCATGCTATTAGTCCATTATAATGTAACAATACACCCTTCTATCAAAGCAAATTAGGCATTACGCTATCTGTGATATCCCATAATTGCATACATTCATTGTTTGTTCTTCGCTCGTCTATGCGACATGGAAACCGATTCATTCACAGAGCGATCTCCTGAGTTCGATTCACGTTATCTGAAGCTGTAAGGTCCAATGTGATTTGATCACCAGTAGCCTGGAGTATATGCATGCACTAAGCCAGGGGTGGGCATGGTCGGTGGGGTTGACGCTCAAATTCCCTTGCTCTCTTGTAACTGGCGCTCCGGATTATACGGGATAGCACGAGGTACTACACGTGATCAACTTTAATTAAACATGGCGTCTTCATTTTCCCATCCTGAATCTGTTCCGGATTCTTCCTTGAAGACTAGAAGTAGGAAGGCTCAAGAGAAATCACGGATCCAACCAGTTTTGAAATTCTCGAAAGCGGAACCACTCGGACTCCGTGTAAGAGGTAGTACTAGTAAAACTCGTTCAGAGCGAGAGTGTAGTTCTCCACAAAGTGACGTCGGCTCGGAAAATGTTTACAGTGGAAGTACCAGGATTGAGGGAAATGAGAGCGAGGTACACGACAGTTATCTCGATAACAACTCTGTAGTAGCGGTGTCCAGAAGTCTAGTCGAAGACGCTGGCGGATCTCTAGAAGTGCATCTAGTTTCTGAAGAATCGGTATGTTGTGAGGCTGCCGCTGTTGACTCTCACGAGGCCGATGAAGATCTTAACGAGTATCGGCATGCACCCACAAGAAAAATGAGAAAATTTCACTTTCAAGAAATTTGGAAAGAGAAATATTTGATGGCTCCTGGCGAACTAGCAGATACAATGGTGTGCATGATATGTGGTCAGCAACTAACGTCTCTGAAGGACAGCACTGCTAAACGACATGCTATTCGAAATCACAAAGATTATACAACATTCACTAAAGAAAAGAAGCATGAAATTTCAAGACTTTTTCAGCAAAGGCAAGTCCAGAAGAGGCGGCAACAAGAATCATTACACCAGGACACTGATCCGTCTAGTCTAAAGGTGGCGGCGTCTTACAAACTAGCTTTCACTGTTGCTAAGTATAAAATGCCGCTTTCATACTGTGATGCTATGGTTGAGTTTGCTGTAGCAGAGGATCCAAACTCCGATGTTTTTCGGTCAGTTACTGGTAGTCGTGGCACCGTTACAAGAAGAACAATGGATCTTCATCAGAAAGTTCTAGTGCCTGAAGTACTTAAAGGGGTCAATGACAGTCACTTCTGGTCACTGATGGTTGATGACTCTACTGATACCGGAACACATGAGCAAATGATATTGTATGTCAGGTTCATTGATTCGCGTCTCCAGTCTATTGTTACTAGATTTCTGGGTGTAAAGAGAATTGAAGGTCACCCCAACGCAGAAAACCTTTGTAGGAGTATCATGTCTGTAATTGGCAGTGAAGGATCTGGTTATGCTCTACCAACAGACCGTTTAGTTTCTTTCACCACAGATGGAGCATCAGTTATGTTGTCTTCTCACAATGGCGTTTTAGGTAAAATCAGAAACGAGGTAGGAAATGCTAAACTTCTGTCTCAGCATTGCTGTCCTCATAGACTTGTCCTTGCATCAAAGGCTGGTCAGCATCTGCTACCTGATTGGATAGAAAAAACTGTAGCCTCAGCCATCGACTATTTCAAAGGCAGTCCTTGCAGGAGAGACGAGTTTCAGAAGTTTTTACAACTGGCTGAACCTGGAGGGGAATATCGTTGAATAGTTGACTACCATCGTATCAGATGGTTGTTCCTTCGCGCTTGTGTCGATACTCTGTGTACTGTTTTACCCCATTTGGTTAATTTTTTTGAAAGGGAGAAAGGCAATCAGCAAAACAACAGCCAGACTAGAAAAAAAGGCGGGCAAATTGTACAGCGACCTGTCAAAGCCAGAATTCTGTGTCTACCTGTACTTTCTTAGGCCACAGCTTGAAATTCTGGCTGACCTAAACAAGGTGCTACAAACCGACGAGCAGTCAATCCACATCACTTATCTAAAAATCCGGGCATGCAAAAAGACGTTTGTCTCTTCAGTAGTAAGGGACGTTGAAAAAGTGTTGACGACTTTGACAATCGACTAAGTATGGACGAAGCCATTAGAGGACTGCCAGATAGTGAGTTTCAAGAAGAGTTGAGAAAGTGCGAAGAGCATTCGTTAGTGAGTGACAGAGAGCTGAGAAATATGAAGAAAACCATGGTTTCGTATGTACAGGAAGTAGGGAGAGCACTAGAAAAAAGGTTCAGTGATGAGAGCTTTTATGCAGATCAATGCAGCTTTATAGAACCACTGAAGAGAAATTTTCAAAAGGCTGACATTAGACAAGTCCTTCAAATGGTTGATAGTGGGTCATGGTTCAACGTAGACAAGTTGGAAAGACAATACAAGTCATATCTATTCGACGGTTCTCTTGACTTTCTATTTACTGACACTTGCGACAGAGACATTACACGATTTTTCCTCACCCTCGTCCAGCAAGAAGAATTCAGCGAACTTGCTAGATTGGCGTTGCTACTGCTAACAGTATCACCAGACTCAGTAGCGTGTGAAAGAGGTTTAGTGTAAACGAATCCTTAGCCGATCAGACACTAAATGCTCTAATGGCACTAGCGCTAGACACCAGATCTGTTGCTGAATTTCCGTACAAGTGTGCTTTATAGATAAAGGTATAGACAATGCAATTAAGGACGTTTGTTGTGTGCGTGTGTGTGTGTGCAAGCGACGTGACGGTGCGTGCCTGCCTGTCTGTCTGCAAAAACAATCTGGCGCTCACTTGATTTTCCGTGGCGCTCACTTGATTTTCCGTGGCGCTCACTTTGAGCGCCATAGCGCCAGTTGCCCACCCCTGTAAGCGCTGCTCTATGACTGTGCTAGGCTACAAGAACAGTATGAGTCGGGAAGCTCATCAGACAGAGTTCCAACGAAAGTGGTAATGAACAGTGTCAACTGTAGCTTGTTGGCCGCCGGAAAGACAACGCTGTCCTCTGTGGATGTTGGCAAGCTAGTGCGCCTTGCCTTTGGATCAACTGTAGAGAGGAGAAGCGCCAGAGTTCAAGGCTGCCGCTCATACGTTTACTGCGGTATTCGGAGAAAGAGTGATCATGAGGAAAGTCCAACCAAACGTTCTTGCATACAAGAGACATCAAAGGATATTACATCACCGACCTCTGACCATCTACTACGAATTACACAATTAGAAGCTGAGCTCAAACGTGAAAAGAAGCGCACACAAGACTTGGAGGCTGAACCGCAACAATCAATTATTCAGAGTCAATCTATCCAGTGGCATCAAGTAGGAACAGAAATTAACGCAGAGCTGAATGCGCTACAGAGAGCTGGAGGAATCATGTCAACAGGTCCAGTTGATGCAGCAGATGCGGCTCCATCGCGTCTGCAAATCGCCTAGTAAGTTAGCGGGCCATCCTTGCAGCACGTATTTCAACACTCTCGCTGGTACAGAATCTTCACATGTCCACCGTTTGATTTTCACTGACTGCAGACTTTAGTTTACATAATCTACACAGCCAATTACGTAATTGCACACGCTCCCAAAATTACATTACTGCTTTCCTCGATAGGCCAAGCTGACACCACTACAGGACCAAAAGATATCTACAGCTTGGCAGCAGTCTGCTTACTAGCGAAGAAGACAAGTGACAAGGTCAAAGGATTTCAGCTTCTAGTTAGTCTGATGTTGGTTGCCAGGGCAACTAGTAAACAAGTCGTTACTACTCTTAACCATATGGGTGTCTGCTTGTCATATAGTCAAACTTTTAGGTATGTGGAAACGCTGCAAAGACAATAGAGCAGAACAGAGAGCTTCAACATGGAGACTGGATCGTTGCCTATGACAACATAAATATTGAGAAACGTGTCACCCATGAGAGACATGCCAGACATACAGAGGCATGAAACTTCACGAGCCGTTTGGCTGTCAAAGTAGCCAGACTTCCTCCACCTGATTACAATACAACAGAATTACCACAATGCACTCGAAGAGATTTAGCTGTAGAAGACATTCTACCGAATGATGATGACGACAAAACATTTCACGAATCTGCTCAGACAAGAGTTCAGACGGTACTCATACACAGATTCAAATGCTACAATCACCTTAAAGCAAGACATCAATATGACAACCATGACCAACCAACAACAAAATCTATTATCCACCCTATTGCAGTGACAGACATAGACGAAAGTTACACTGACAATAATGTTACTATTCTTGAAGAATTTCAGAAATGCTGGCGATAGATGACACTGTTCAACAATGTGTTGTCGGTGACCAAGCGACTTGCAGGGCAATTCGTGCAGCTCGGCGTAGAAGGGTAGCAGATATTCCTTCAGCACGCCTCCTATGGGCGAAAGAGAATCTTGGTGATTTCCACTTTGCATGGGAGTGCCTAAAAGTCATCTTCCTCATATTTTGGGAGTCACCTGATTTTCCTGGCTCATTGGCTCATCTCAGCAAACTGATCAACCGAAGTGGAGTCACCGCTGCTGCAAAAAAATTTCAACAATCCGATGAGTTCCTCAAACATGCATTAGAAGCACATCTGACTGCATCCCTCATCACCTTTCTCAACATATCTGCTAACCCAGATTTAATTGTACAAGATGCAACCATTATAACGAACTCATGGCCATGAAGTACGAAGATGGCCCAAGAGTTATCCAACATTGGCGAATGTGGTTACTGTACTTCCTCGCAACAAAGAGAAGCAACTACAGCAATGAAGCAGCAAATCTCTTAGCCAATCTGAAGGCTGACTTTTCCAAGAGGCTTGCTTACATAGTAACTCACAACAGACCAGTTAATTCTCTGGGCATACCTGGTCATGGGAAATCAATAGACATGGCAGTAGAACACCACAATCTTGTCATCAAAACAACTTTACGATCTTCTGTTGGCAGTATCACCCTCCATCATTTAAGAGTAATAAGCTTAGCATCTCAGCTATTACATGATGCTGAACTGTTATGCGATCAGGAAGTTCATGCCCCTCATGTAGGTACAAGGCATACAAGTACAAGTGCTGAAAAGACATCCAAATGATGACATCCAATCTATTGGCCAGTCAAGTCACTTGTCGGATTCCCAAAGAAAGTTGCCATCTAACAGACATTTCACAACACCAGAGAAAAAAGGATATGAAGTTGCCTTATCCAAGCAATGGATTGAAAAGTTCCTAAGTAAGACAGACCTGAGAATTGAGGACAATCAGTCCACTGAAGACCATGAAGAAATTGATTCTCCTGATGACATACAGCTATGACAGAAATAGACACATGTACATAATATCGTAACTACTTGTATTGAGAAACATAGCCTAAAGTGAGTTACTAGTGATTTGTAATCTCTCCTAAAACATGTCTACAAGCTGAAGTGCTCCTTGTACCATCACTACTAATATTGGCTATAGTGTAAGGAATGTGAAACTCAATTAACTTAAAAGCTGCTAAACTAAAGTCCCTTACAACTCCTAGTGACCTAACATCATTTTCTGATCGAATCTTATTACATTTTTACTAGTTTATCAATCACTAACATGGATAAGACCCCATCTAGTCCTCTCATTCTGTATCTTGTGCCACCTGCCGTCCTTCTAAGTTCAAGTAGTGCTTTCCTCAAAGCAGCTCTCTGACCAGCAACAACACGACGTGATCTGAACGGTGCAGATCTGCATGGAATAGGAGGAAGTGGTATGGTGCAATCCACCTCTGGCTGAAAAATATGAGGTCGCTCATCAGATGCATTGCAGAAGGAACAGCACAAATCACTATCAGGTAACGGCTCATCTGACTCCAAAATCTTGTAAATAAGAACTCTTCTCAAACAGACCTTATTTGAGGCAAGAGTCACAATTTCGTTGTTGCACACTGACAGTCTACGGTCCTGAGAGTGTGCCACAAACCGAGCAAGGCACAACCTTAGTGGATCTCTCCCTCCACGTCCAGCAAGTTGCACAAGCTCAGATCCACTGTCTGGCAAACCAAATAGAATAACTTCACTAATGTCATCAATGTCCACACCAAGGCCAAACGCACTAGTAGCTACCATGACTCGCTGCTTGCCACACTTGAATTCTCCATAGTGTTGAGATCGCCCCTCAAGTGTCATTGTGGCATGGTATTGTCCTACTGTACCCCTGGTTATGCTACTGCAGCTGTACACGAGATGGTTATAGACTTCATACAAAACATCCTTTGATCTGCAAAATATATATTTGATTTTTGGAATATCTTTAGAATACTTTATAGAGGACACCATAGAAGCTAACAAGTGGAAGACTGACGAAATAGAGGTGGATGAATACAAAGAAAAATGTAAGTTTGGACGATTTAGAGATCCAGATACTAGAACATAGTCAGGCATATTCAGATGTTGGGTTACAGAAGTAATAAGGAAAAGTGGAGCTGTTGCTGAGAGAGCCATAATTGGGACAGTAGGCAGGCAAGAAGGAATAAAACTTAGTTCCTTGTAAGAAGGTCTAAATGTAGACCCCCCGCTCTTCGATCAGATGTACTTCATCAATAGCAATGAAGGAGATTGCTGTCTTCAATTGCCTAGACAATGCGTTTCGCCAAAAACTTGATGTGATCGCTTCTGGAGACGTATTAACTAGACAAACCACTGTTACCCACCATTGCCTTACCAAAAGATTGTCCAATACTACTCACTTAGTTTGTACTTGCTGGAAGAAGTGTCTTTCAACAGTTTCTCGTCTGACAAGGACTCAATTTGTGTGACAAACACTCCCTTTTTACCAGTTTGGCGACCTTGAATCATCAGGAAGCTAATAACTAAAGCAAACTGGCTGCTTCAAGCAACTACACCTACCTGATCATGCATCAATGATATCAGCGGGCTTGTGATCACACACACTCCGTTCAAGAGAAGGGCAGGCAGTAGGTAGCACAAAGATTTGCCGCCCGAAGTCTTCAGTCGAACAAACACATCCTTGTTCGAAAGAATAGCCTTGAAGGCCTCAAGCTGACCTTCACGAAAACTATGGTGTCCAAATACGTCGGAAAGAACAGATTTCAGACCGAGTTCAAAATTCGCGCTTTCAGAGCCATTCCGCGCTTTGTGAAGAGTCTGCGCACAGCTGTGCGAATCAAGTACCCTATGCTTTGTCTGAGACCTACCACTTTGGTACTAGTAAAAAGATTCTACCATTTCGGAACGGCCTACCCAAAGGGTTTCCACCTCCCAGCTTACCGTGTCTTCTACGCCTTCTGAAAACATCCTGCAGGTTTTTCAACGTAAAAATATATTGGCGATCGCAGGAGAAACGCGTCCACGTCCAAGAGACTTTCTGTGTGACACATGAGAATAGCACTCACACTAATCGTGTTAGTAGCCCGAGGCTTTGTGACATACGAGCGAAGATGATCACCTAATAGCATAAACGGTAGGCGGTATGATCCCAAACCCTCTCCGGCGTTTTCGTGTTATACGGGAACCGGGCACGACGGCGCGAGAGGGTCTGGTACGAGGCTAGTCATTGTGACAATCCGGGGAACGGCAGGGTGGGGAGAGACTGGTTCGAGTCTACAATTTTTTGTAGTTTTCACTGGCATATCGTCGGGGAGATAGGGGGGCAGCTTCCCCAATTTTTGTAGTATGCCTGTCAAGCAAAAGCGTCATGTTTCGTTGCCATCAGGTTACCACACAGTGAGATGAATTATTGTTTGTCATCACGCTGTCCCGACAATGGAGGGCGGTGAACGTAAAAAGTAAAAAATTGCCAGTGTGATTGATCAGTCCACTAGCTTGAGGACAACGCTACGGAGGTGCTGTTGTCGTATACCGAGACGTTGCGCAAGATCCAATCCAGAGGCGTCAGAATAATGGCATCCACGTTGGGGACCCAATCTCAATGCGCGCGGTAACGGAATTGTTCTCCTGCCATCGGTCACTTTGGAAGTTCTCAGAGCCCTAGGCTCTAGAAGCTCTGGACGTTTTTGTAGTCTTGTGTAGCTATGCTCAAGTGCAGCTTTTGCACTGACGTCTATTGAAGCTCCTCGTTTTCTTTCACTTGTATTATAGCTATAGCTCGTTTTCACAACGATCGACCTACTCTATTTAGGGTGCATGACCATAGGCTGCTGATTGGGGCGGCCGTGGCCCCCATGGACTGGTTCCCCCGCCTATGACATCATCTCTGAGAACGTACGGTAAATATAGCCGTATTTTGTAAGATTTCGTTTACTGAAAGCCCTCAAAATTGGATCAATTTGCTCAACTGGACCCGTAGGCAAAAAAAACTGTAATAGAATCCAATGAATCAGACATTCAAATGCAAATGCTGCAGCTGTCAAGGGACGACGTCGACCTCATGTTTTGTTACGTAATCCATTGTACTTAGGTAAATAAATATTGACATAACGGTTAGCTTGAACGTGCAACCATTTCCAACCTCTTCCGAGCGTTTTACGTAAATCCGGCATGTGTGCGAAGAACCAGGTAACACGGGGAGTCCGAGACACATATCACTGTAATTGTTTGTCATCTGCCAGTGCTATGTATACTGTATGTGTGCGGGGTATAGGTGTTCGACTTAATTAATTAACGGGAGGTTTAGTCGTCTCATCGCATACGCCGATGATTTATCGCTTCTGTCTACAAGCAGAGAGAGCATTTCAGAGGTTATTGGAGATCTGCGAGAGTTTTGCAACAGACCACTGCCTGAAATTTAATATTCAGAAAAGTAAATCAGGAAGAGGCGATCCATTTACTGTAAAGAGACAGCCTTCTCCATCAATAGAGAGCATCTACCTGAAGTACATGTTTATTCATATAGGTCATAAATTATCGGCTGTTGCGAAAGAAACAACTGGTGCTGTGGAAGAGCAGTGTCGGAAGTTTACTCTTCATTATACTCAATTACGTAGGGGCTGTCAATTAACGGTGTGGGTTGTAATCCTACAGTCTACGGTCAACGATAATGTACTCCGTATTATTACCTGTATTGGGCTATGGATGCGAACTGTGGGATTTTGGACTGAGAAGTACCAAGCGTTTACTACATCAAGCTCGGAGAAGAGAGGGTATCGTAGAGGGATAGGGATATCAAACAGAACATCTCTGCGAGAAACTCTTGGAAAACCTATCAGGGAAGCTCTAGATCTATTGCGTGTTAGCTAGCTCTCTTTCTTAATTACGTTAATACACGGTTAATTAAGCAATAGTCTCACAAATTTTCATGAAGCCGATAGTCTTCAGTGTACACGTACTGAGACTGTGGGTGCCGCCTACGCAGACAATCTCATTGGTTGAATGGCACCATTTGGTTCTAATCGTTTCAATTCTTGTTCCACAAAAAAAACGAGGGAGAATGGATGCTTCCACTGACAGTGAGGCAACGTTTCTTGCTACAATCCCATTTCTTAATTCCTCAAACACATCCTCAAACCTTTCCAGCAAATCCTTTTATTTGTGACTCTGCTTCCCCTTGACACGCTATGAATGTGGCCAGTCTGAAAATAATTGACCACTTCAAGTTGAAATTCTGCATTCAGACGCTTCCCAGTAAATTTGGGCCTTCTTCCCTCACGATTATCAATGGTACCCTGCATGGCCACTTGTTACTCATAACGTAGACTGTACAGCTGATAGTCTATCTCTGTCTTGCCCAAAACCTCCAAGTGTTCCCCAAAATACGTTTTTTAGCTACATACGAGTATGTGCATGGGTGTTTAAATGTCGGAGCTGTTTTTCTAATGCATAAGCGTCTTAATAATGTGCACTCATTTACTAACGAGACCAACACTCCTGTGTCCACTTCGAAATGTAACAAATTGTTTTTGTTTTTGTTGATGATTATTGATACTCTAAGGTGATGTCACTTGGGAAACTATATACCCACCACGTGGACAGGAAATATATACTATTCCTGCTGAGTCATCCGTGACGGAAGCGTCGTCTGAAGTCTCATCGCTTGTGACTTGGTGAGCTATCTTCTGGAAGCTAGTAGCGGTTGAGTATGCTCGTGTTAAATGTCCCTGTTTCTTGCATTTCTGATACTCCTGCAGCTTTCAGAAAATGGCACCTCTATGCGTCATGGTTACGTAGCTGTAGATTCTGCCTTGTGTCACCGTTTGTATATAATTCTTCCTGGCCTGTGCATGGGCAACTGACTTTTTCTTCTGAGTTTTTACTTACCGTCTCCATGCCCCGGGCTATTCGAAAAGCATCTTCAAACGTCCATTTATCTTCTTCGAGCAGGCGTCTCTGAATGGGTTCTTCACAAACTAGACAATCTCGCAGAATGACCGATAGTGTGCCGTCAAACTCGATGTCAGATGACAATTATCGCCGAAAGTTTGCCACAAGGTCTCCAATGGATTCTCCTGGTTGCTGGGTCCGAATGTTAATTAAACTGGATTGCTGGAGGATTTCAAATAGTTTAGAGTTGAGATGCTCCTACACTTTCTTGGTAATCTTATCATAATCGACCGTATCGGTGCATGGACGTGGGAGCTATATATATACCAAGGTAGGGATCACTAGGAAATTTGGCATCCCCGAGTAATATTCTCTGAGGATCTGAGGCACCCCTCTTGGCATCCCTTGGGGAATTTGGTATCCCGTACTCATATTATGTAGGTAAACTGTCAGTCGGCTGACGAACTACCGGTGCACTTCTAAAAAGTAATTGTGAGACGCTAGACGATCATGTGCCGCCATGCAACAGACTGCACGAACTTAAGCTGATGTCATAGTTTTTAGTACGAAACACCGATTAACCTATGACACAAATTCTGGTACAAATGAATCTAGTGCCGTCTATCTGTGTACGTCTCGATTGTCTCTCACCATTTTTCAATTAGTCCTACCATTCTAAGAAGTGTTGCAGAAACCGAGAGAAGTATATTACACGGTCTGAACTGTAGCAAGTTTAGTTGGAAAGGAGTGACGTCTGCCGGCTGTGCGTATACTTTAGCCGTATGTTGATCTTTGCGTCACCATTTAGGTTAAATGGTGTCTGGTATTACAATGACATAACCATGCATATGAATAAGGTCGTGCACTCTGCATGTTCCCAGTACGTGGCACATGACCGTATATATATATATATGACTCATCGGAAGTACTTGTCAGCCGACTGATCGTTTAGCTACATGATGCATTGCCACCAAACGCACCTATATAGCCACGCATAGCACATGGACAGCTAGTCAATTGTAACTTGAATTAAACGAAGTAAACGTTGAATTGCCGTTTGTTCTACAGCAGAGGGGAGAACTGTGGTGTGTTTGCTATTGCATTTGCTGTACATTAATTTAGGAGATGATGTAGCAAGCCTGAAATTCGACCAACCACGAATGAAGGACCATCTCTACCAGATTTCCGCAATGCGCCCAAACAACTGCTAGTCGCACTCATATATATATATATATATATATATATATATATATATATATATATATATATATATACATACATATATATATATATATATATATATATATATATATATATATATATATATAGACTTCGCCGTAGAAATTTGCCACAACTGTTAACAGTTTGATGTCTAAAGAATGCTGGTTTTACGTTGTTTGTCTTCAACATCTACCACAACAAAGTGACAAATGGCGCTGTAACTGTTTGTAAGAACGCTGTGGCTATACGGCAGACGATCTAGAGTAATTTGCTTTATAACGAAGTTAACTGAAATAAACGTTTTCAGTCACAAATTTAATTAGAAACAAACACGTGATTTTTAACGTTAGCTTGTTAGAAATTTAGCAAAAAACGCAGTCTATAAAACAGGGATTGCAATGTCACGTTTTTAGATATGCGAAACATGTACGGCTCGGGGATGACAAATTCCCTAGGAAATACGGCTCGGGGCGCTACATTCTCTAGCAAATACGGCTCGGAGGTGCCATATTCTCTAGTAAATACGGCTCGGGTGCCATGTTTTCTAAGAAATACGGCTCGGTGTGCCATATTCTCTAGGAAATACGGCTCCGGGTGCCATATTGTCTAGAAAATACGGCTCGGTGGTGCCATATTCTCTAGTAAATACGGCTCGGGTGCTATGTGCCATATTCTCTAGTAAATACGGCTCGGGTGCTATGTGCCATATTCTCTAGTAAATACGGCTCGAGTGCTATGTGCCATATTCTCTAGTAAATACGGCTCGGGTGCCGTGTTTCTAAGAAATACGCCTCGGGGTGCCATATTCTCTAGGAAATACGGCTCGGGGTGCCATATTCTCTAGAAAATACGTCTCGGGTGCCATATTTTCTAAAATACGGCTCGGGGGCCATATTCTCAAGGAAATACAGCTCGGGGTGCCATATTCTCTGAGAAATGCGGCTCGGGGTGCCATATTCTCTAGGAAATACGGCTTGAGGATGCCAAATTTCCTGGGAAATACGGCTTGGGGATACCAAATTCCCTGGGAAATAGATGCCAAATTTCCTAGGAAATACGGTTCGCGGGATACCATATTCTGTAGGAAATAGGGTTCGTGGGATGCCAAATCCTCTAGGAAATACGGCTGGGGATGCCAAATTCCCTAGGAAACACGGCTCGGGGATACTCACTTTCCTGGGATGCCAAACTCCCTAGGATATGTACGGTTCGGGGACGCAAAACGTCCCAAAGGGATACCAAATTCCCTAGTGAATATGGTTCGGGGATGCCAAATTCCAGGGGATGCCAAATTCTCTATGACACTGGTGTGGACCACATGCACACTGTCAGCAACACTGCCCGTTTCTGGCCGACGTCCTCAACCTTGTTGACGGATTGCCAAAAGGAAGGGTAGCTGCAAGATGTAGTGGTTCATTCTTCCTGTTGTTAGTTAAATACCCCGTCCGACTTCCCTATCGTGGCCGCTATTGCCGCTAGAGGTTCGTTTGTTGCCAATGTAATAGATGGCATGCACACAGCTTGTAATATATTTTTACTGTATTTCAATCCCGCCAAAAAAGGATCCGTTACCAACGTCGCGTCTTTCCGAACACAATATAACAAAAACTATACATTTATAAAAAAGACAGCATTCATTCGCTATCAATTATCAAACCAACACCAACACAACTGCGTTTGCTAATATTATGGAAATTTCGTTCTACACTGTACCGTAGAGATTAATGTCAAGTTTTCTTCCATTAGAGTTGGTTGATTGTTGGAATACTACAATTCGTGTTCGTTCAGCCATGAGAATCAGTTTGTCATGTCTACAAGAGGTTTCAGTAGGCCAGCAACCTGTTTCAAAACAACAAACACCTCATCAATACATGCAAACAGCCGATCACTTTCTCGCTACAACATCTTTACAAAGCTAAATATGTATCGTAAGCTTGTGCTTTATACACGATGCTCAATTCAAGTACAATAAACTCATACCGGTAACGAATTTAAGTGTTCTTTAAAAATGTCGAACAAACTCTAGATGTTTGTGTGTGTATACACTTATCTAAAGATTAAAATACCGGAATAAAAATCTGTGTGGTATAGTGTGCGGAAATGTTACGGTATAGCATAATACGTGGATTACTATTTAGTCTAACCCATGCATGCATTATGCAAAGTTACTAATCGCGCATGAGTTCTAGTACTTCAATGTCCGACATTATTAAGGCGGATTACTGTTGAATGAAACTGTCAAGGCTGCTGCTATTCAGTTGCTCTTCCAGATGAAAAACTCCATGTTAGCGTGCACAATGTCTAAAGCCGAGTTCACAATATGCGACGGACAGCAGTCCGTTTCGCTCCGTGACGTTTGCGGTCAGGTTCGTTCTGTCAAAAGTTGACGCATGCAGAGTTCCACAGTTTGTAGAGCATCCACCTCTATATAAGTGTATACGTCACTTTTATTTTCTTAATGGAAAGAAAACTCTGTTATTGTCTGTGTGTACTGAGCAGATACCGATGAAGCAAAAAACAGGAATTAAGGATAAAAATGCCAATTATTAATAAACGTATGGATGGAATTGGCTTTTACTAATGATTTGCAGAATTTAGTCAACGTAAAGCACAATCTTCTAGTCACAGCGAACAAACAA
>CAXXBX010000134.1:0-12051 GCA_964274945.1 Dehalococcoidia bacterium
TTGTACTTACGTCACTTTCTACAACCTTACGTTGCTTGTATACCATTCTTGTGACCGGCCTCACCAACTGCCTGAAAGCTGAGAAACAAGCCAACAAGGGATAGATAGTTAGTATAAAGTTGATGTTGTATTGACAGGACAAGTGCCACGTGATCACTTCTACTCACATTTGTTTGACTCCCGATGCATTGACATCTGCCTTGCTTTTCAAGGTTTTCATTTCCATGCTGTCGAGTGCCATCTCTGCTGTCCTGTCGTCTTCACATCTCTGTGATGTGGATGTAGACGACCTGCGTTGTGGCTCTTTAAGCATTTCACGTCTTTTTGAATCTTCATCTTCTGGCCATTCAATGTCAACATCGGGTGATATGCTACACAAGGCAACAGTGAGATTTACCAATAAAAGCAATTCAGATTAATTTGGAATTTGCATCATTTCCAGTAATACTGTATGGTCAGTTATAATCTTACAATCTTGTTAATCAATTTTTAATGTAACTGACTAATTTTGTAGTAAATGACAATTTTCATGAGTTAGCTACAATGGCAGTTTGCATTACTTTGAAAGAAAGGCGATGATACCAAACCAATTCCAGAAAAAAACTAATTACTCAACCAATTGACCATAGTGACTAATTGCTGTCAGATTGCTGTCCTATAGAACACCTTAGTCAAGGTCAATAAACACCAAGCTATCACATCAAGCTATTACATCCTAATAAAAAATTAATTTGAAATTTCCATAAGTATCGTTGGTTAACTGTATGCCAAGGTAGTTATTAATTATTGATATTAATCACTGCAAATATAGTTTTCAATAGCTCAACATGCAGTGAGGCTACAAACTTTACAGTACAAAAATTATACAAAAATACAACATGCATGCATGTATAGCAACACGATCACACCTTTGCTTCAAAAAGTCGATTTCTTCTTGTAATTCTTCTGCCTTTATTTTCCAGTCATTTCTGTCAGTGATAACACTTCGTAACTCTTCCAGTGTAAAACGAGGCCTGTTTACGTCTGCATTATCATTGTCGTCATTCTTCTTGTTCGCCATACTTGCTGTACTGTCTTTCCTATCAGCATTACAACTAATCTCCGTACCTTCACTCATTTCAGATTGTTCTTCGGCTCTCCTTTGCAGCTCTTCCTCTGCCTTCGTTGTAGCTTGTCTAGCCACTTCCAACTGCAGCTCCACTGCTGCCTTAGCCTCATTCAAAGTTTGATACCGTGCCTTTACCAAAGCAACTTCTCTTCGTAAATTTTGGTTTACACCAGCTAGTCGTTTGATCTGTGACTCCAGCTGAAACACATTAATTAATACATTAGCATACTGATATAATCAATTAATAAGACAAAATTTAATTTATTACTTACTGCCAGAATGTCTTGGTTTTTTAACGCAATCTCTCTGTCTTTAGACTTCAAACTGGTCGCTTGATCCCAACAGTCTCAGGCTTAACTTTTGCAATGATTCCTCGACTAAACAGCAAATTGCCAGCAGATTAATTAACGAATGCACTGTTATTACAGACAGTCAAATAGTATGCACGTAGTATCAATTAATTAATGTTCTTCATCAGAAATAATTGAAGTCGTCAAAATCACATTCTTACATACTGTAGCTAGATTACGTATTCTGACGTCATTGCATGTTGTACAGTGTAGCAGGTTGCCTCACTTTCACGTGCTGCTGCTCCATCATCATCGTCATCACCTTGCACGTCTGCATTGCTGCCTGCTCTTTCACTGTCGGCACTCTTACTACCCACCGTTTCATCCAACCTAGCACGCAAAGCTCTGTTTTCTCGCTCGAGATTTCCTACAACACACACACACACACACACACACACGTGCACACACACACACACACACGTGCACACACACACACACACACACACACACACACACACACACACTAATGTGCCTGTACATACAGCATGCACATCAATAAATAGATACATAACACACCAACAAAAAGACAGTTGAACAAACAAACAAGACAAAGGCAAGCAACCAGAGAAGTAAACGAAGCAGATACAAAGACAAGCAACCAGGTACGTTATCAAACCTCGGCTACTTTGTCAGGTCCTCCAAGTTGATCAATCAGTTGATCCAGTGTATTAGCAGGCAGTTTCTTTCCTAGGTCTGCAATCTCCTCCAGCAGCTCATCTTTCATGTGAATCACACGAAGAGCCGGCTCCGTCTCAACTTTGAAAGAACGACCAATAAGCGAAGAACTAGATCGTTGCGTGTCTAATGCATTTCCTGGACTCGGAGAATATGAAGACTTCAACTTGGCAACTGAGTTGGTGAGTGAGTCAGCAGCAAGTGAAGCTGGAGAAGCCACAGGAGTTGACGCCTTGTTCAGCATACCAAACTGTTTTACTTTGACACCAGCACTAGTCATAATACTCTCTAAGTTCATGTCATTTTCAACTTTTATTTTCTTTCTCTTGGCCTTCTTTGCTCTGTGTACTTCACGTGAAAGCCATGGGTCTATAAGACAATGTAGATGATGCAATGATCAAATCACATGACATGGAGTGAGTGTAGGGAGAGTAGAATATACACTTGTATCATTAGCAAGCAATAAATAAATACAAAAACGGCTACTGAACAAACAACAAATAAGGAAGGTATGATTGCCATATTACTTCATATAGAAGAGCATGCCGTTATAGCATGAGATTCAGCAGACTGCCCTTATACCTCAAGGTATAAGGACATTGAGGTATAAGAGCATCATCCTTTCAAGTGAGGGAATAACTCGTTATTATAACCAAAGCAGACAGACAGACAGATCTACGATGCGATGAAATTTCTGCACCAGCTGTCCCTGCAATCTGTAGATGAAAAGGAAAGGAGAATAGTAGGGAGTTCAAGTTGTTCTGGCGTAGCTACCTATCTGTTGCCTTACAAACATGCAATGCCACCGTTATAGGCAGGAAACTGACAAGACTGACAAAGTCAAAAGATGTTCATTGTGACAGTTATTCGTTGCTAGTTAAGTAACTTACATTGTAGTGTGCCGCCCTTTTGGGACGATTGCCAATAGCCTGTAATAGCATTGATTTATTCAATACACGTATGGACAGATAGACAGACAGACAGACAGTTGGGCCAGACTACAGTGTAATAGTGTTGTTCTTTGAAAATATATGTATTCACAGACAGAGAGACAGACAGACAGACAGACAGACAGCCTGGAAGCTAAACATCCAATGTCATCCCATTCTCGAGTACTTACAGCACTAGGAAGGGCTCACTGGCAATTGAAATTGATTTACTTGCCAGAGGACGTGAACATATGTAATTTGTCATAAGTATGACACAAGAGCTACTTGATTGGCTCAGGTGCACACGTGTAACCATGAGTGTGCACCTTTAACTTAAGGTGCAGGGTCATGCTTGGACATGCGCATTGAAAAGGGTGCACTTTTTCAAACACTCAGTAACCGCGAGGACTTCAGACGCTCTAATTTGCACTGAAGGCAAAGCTGACTGAAGTCTCTCCATAGCCTGAATTGGAACAATCAAAACGTTGCAGTATGACGTTGCATTAGACCGTGACTCTGGTAACTAAATTCTAAGCTTTTTAGATGTAGTTCTCTGAATTTTTCTTCTAAAACCTCAAACTGAAGTTTCTACACTGCAGTTTCAGTAAATTTCGACAAGCACCCTCGTACTTCGAGCCAGATCGAAGTTCCTTACGCTCTGCACGTGACCAGAATGCACATGTCACATTCCCGTATGTGGCATTTGCCGTAGTCCCGTCTTTTTCTCAGAATAACCGAACGCACTCAGTTCACAGTGAGCACCAAAATTTTGTATTGTTTAAAGCTTACACTGCTGCGATGCCCGTCAATCGACAGCTAAATAGCCAGTTTTGCAGTAGTTTCGTCTAGTGGCCTTTGTGCATGCGCAAAGAGCAAAGAGAACTGGCGATCAAAACTGATTTTCTTGCCAGAGCACTTGAACATATGTTACGTACAATAGCTACAATGCAAAAGCTACCTCACTTAAGATCGGCTCAAGTGCGCATGTCCGACCGTGACCCTGCACCTTTAAACATGCCTAAAGTAACTTAACTGCTACATACACTTAGGTGCAATATAAACTGAGTAGTACATGCACCTCACAAAATAACACATGCATAAAGTATATCATTACCACCATTCTCCAGTCATTAATGTGTCAGTGTCTTATCACATTACAGGATTTCCCGCAGACACCTCTACCACCAACCTCAGTATTGTATTAATTAATTCATATCAACACAACTTTTTTCTAATATCTAACGTAATGCAATAGTATTACGAATAATGAGGTAATGATGTAATGCAATGTGTCATTCCCTGCGGGTTACCACCATTCTGAACAAGAGCGTACTTTACTGGACTTGTGGAAAGCTGACTTCTCGTGATCTTCTACACCTCCTTGGCTCCCAGCTTCAAATGTGCAGTACCATCAAGAGATGGTGACTTTTGTTTTACTACCCGGTACGTGGCCGTAACTTCGACAGTAAATGTATGAGCAGAACATTACCATTTTACCATTGCCATGGACTTCCTTCTTCAACCAATCACGATTTGGTGCCTACTGATCAATTACAGAACTTGGCTTCATAGCTACGCTTGTTTGCAATGGCTTTGTGTGGTTCCTGTTCGCAGTCTGTGTACTCTGCTATGGGGTATGATCGCTTGGAATGACATAGATCAAAATCTATTCTTCTCAACTTACGGAACAAAGCGGGAGTCATCAATTCGAGCTATTATATACACGCATGCGTCAATTGCCCTAGTTGCCAAATGTAATACAGAAACAAGTATAGACAAAACTATACTGGTAGGAAAGTGGGTCAGCAGCAATTTTGACAGCCGACTAACATTCTCCATAGTTGACTTTGAGATGATTGGATGGCTCTGCGAGAAACCCTGACATTACCTACCCGGCTCCTATAATCTACTGATTACAAAAACAAGAACACATACATGCACGTTCCTTTTCTCTATCACAGAGGCATATGACAGTGCAATAGAGACAACTCACCATTCCAGCTTGACTGTGCAATCTTTGGTAGCTTTCCAAAGATGAACATGATGCTTTTACTTCCATGTCTGCCATTAGACTAAACCATTCTCGTAATTTTCCAAACAAATCAGCATCCATTGTCTACAACAACAACGCATTACTTACACATATAGTAATACCTCACATTTACGTTAAGGGCATGCCATTATAGCTGAGGTCTAGCAGAAATGCCAAATTGACAACTCTACAAATTCAATGAACAAGCACGTGATTAAATGGCAGAGATACCATTGTCAGCTGAGGTACCCAAATATATTGTTATCGTCTGAAAAGCGGTAATACGCTCCAACAAGACAACCAATAAAGAAGAGCACATACGTAGCAATGTGGAGAAGTTCAAACGATCAAGCAGATTTGACCAAACCACAGGTGCAAGTAAAGCAACACAAATATGCAAGTCATATCAATCCTGTTGACATAAAGCTAGCAGCTATCATTTAAAAAGACTCCACCTTTAGACTGTTTCTAACATAGTACATAAACACATAGAACTACTCTAATTTTAGCTACATAATTCCTCAAGTCGCAACCTGTTGGTATCTGACTGCACAACCTAACTCAAGATAATGGCAGGCTGTTAGGGACCATTCATAAATTAATACACTTACCAAGAAATGAGCCACGCTCATTGGTTGTAGAGATGTCTGTACTAAAAAAGGTACATTTCATAATAAATGGACAATGTCGAAAACACACATTGTGCCATATGCCATTGTTTGAATATGATGTTGAAACAATGGATTATGGAAACTGAAACAAGTAGACATACATGCAGCCTTGGTGCACACTACCTACTATGTACTTACAAATGGCTAAAGTGCACTAGCAAAATCAACCAATGCAGGCGCCCCCATGCATATGGCTTCCCCACCAAGAAAGAAGCAGAAAACTCTACTTGGGTTATAGCCAGGTCAGCTACAAAAGCTTTTAAAGTAGAAGGCTAAGAAGCTACCGTTGCCAAGTCACTAACTGGTCATCAGACTGCTATGATGTGGTGTGATGTTGTCCTTGTGCTCCTGCAGACTAGTAAAACTGTGCAGTTCAAGGTGAGTTCTCATTGTGGTCTTTGTGGAAACAACAGAGGTTCACTAATGCTTGCTGCCCTCAAAGGGCTTAAGAGATTCCAACATGTAAAGCGATGTTTGATTCAGCTCAGAAAGCTTGAGAAAGAAAACTACAAATCCTTGGATGCCTTAACTAACCCTAGAATGAACTATTAAAAGTCTTTACTGTTTGCTATATTATTATAACTATGTCGTGCTCAACCAGATCAGCCTGGTTTGCAAAGTCTATTACAAGTACCGGAAGCAACCCTGCTTCAGAAGTACTTAGACCATCACGGCTGTCTAGAAAGAAGACATGACTTATTATTATTATTCTTATGTGTTGCTATGCCCCTCCATGATGGGCAAGTGGGGCCATCTGGACGGCAACCAACCCGGCAGGTGAGCCCACCAGGGTACATGTTTCTGTGTAGTCCACCCAGCAATCAATGACTAGCCAATTCGATGTAGATTGCAGGCATTACGGTGACGGCAAACTCGATACAGCATGCCTGGTGGATATCAACGACCACCAGGAAAGCACTGAACATCATCGTCAACGGACTGTTCGCCAGACCACAGAAACTCCCCAACGACAGAAACGAGTCATCGTCTCATGGACAAAGCTAGAGAAACATGAGAAAGACAGACAAGTTTCAAAATTTACTGTCGTCACTGGGGTTCGAACCCCCAAACCATGGAGTGATAACCATTGTCACTAACCACTACTATTATTATTATTATTGTCGTGCTCAACCAGATCAGTCTGGTTTGTAAAGTCTATTACAAGTACCGGAAGCAAATACTGCTTCAGAAGTCCTTAAACCATCATGGCTGTCTAGAAAGAAAACATGACTTTACGAAGGCTCCACGTAGACCCCAGAATTATTATGTGTCGCTATGCCCCTCCATAATGGGCAAGTGGGGTCTTTACCCCCATCTGGGCGCCCACCAACCCGGCAGGTGAGCCCAGCAGGGTACATGTTCTGTGTAGTCCACACGGCGATCAATGACTAGCCAATTCGATATAGATTGCAGGCATTACAGTGACCGCGAACATCGGGACAGCACGCCTAGTGGATATCAATGACCACCAGGGAAGCACTGAATGTCATTGTCAACGAACCGTTTGCCAGACCACAGAAACTCCCCAACAACTGAAACGAGTCATAGTCTCATGGATAAAGCTAGAGAAACACAAGAGAGAGACAGACAAATTTTCATAATTTATTGTCATCATTATTATGTGTCGCTATACCCCTCCATAATGGGCAAGCGGGGTCTTTACCCCCATCTGGGCACCCACCAACCCGGCAGGTGAGCCCAGCGGGATACATGTTTCTGTGTAGTCTACACGGCGACCAATGACTACCCAATTCGATGTAGATTGCAGGCATTACAATGACCGCGAACATCGGGACAGCATGCCTAGTGGATTTAAATGACCACCAGGAAAACACTGAACGTCATCGTCAACGGACCATTCGTCAGATCACAGATTATTATTATTATTATTATTATTATTATTATTAATTAAACAGGTAAAAGCCCAAGTTGTGATATGTCACACCTTCATGTAGCCGCGTCATATTCAGGCATAAATCACAGTGTGCAGTTGTTGCATATTAAGCATAGTTTCTCCATTCTATGAATGTCTATCAGTGTATCTAAGTGTGCACAATACTTGCAGTGCTGCTCAACAAGTTCATCCAAAGTTGTTGTACCAATTTGCAATAGGTACTTTCAATTTGGTTTGAATAGTTAACATTTAATGCCCATTTTGGAGTAACGGGTAGCGTCTGGGGTGGAAACGGGTATGTCCATTTCTTGGTAAATGTATAAATTTACAAACAGTCCCTTATTCCCAATGTAGAATCTATTATAACATCAATCTGCTAAACTCAGCCATGAAACAGCATGCCATACATATGAGGTAATATGATACAAACATCCTACTGGTAAGGAAGTCCTAACCTGCATCAGACTTGGTATATCAGTAACATAATATCTCTCCTGATGTGCATTGAGAGCAGAGAGGGACAAAATGTACTCGTTACGAGCTACCACGGAACGTTTTTCACACAGTTGCAGCTTTGATTCTGCTTGGGCAAACTTCTTTTCCAGTTGAGATTTTGACTGGTAGAAACGCATTGTCTTTCTATTCCTCCTGTAACAAATTCAAACATGATCATTGTTTGCTTGTTTCCAGGTACATTTCATAAATAACAAACTCTCACATGTACATACTATCACGAACTATCACAAAAACGTCAAATTCACTTGCAGTGGTTGGACCATGTGTAATTCAGTAAGGCTATATTGTTATATCCTTATATAGTGTGCTTGAGTACTATTCCTAAAACTCGTGCTTCGAATTCAGGAAAGGCTGGTACTCCTGATATCAGGTTGCTATGCCAGTAATACACACCTCCAGGGCTAGTTGCTTCGCAGGAGTTCATACAGGATTTGGGATGTTGTAGGGCGTGAAAATCAATGCACACACAGTTGCGTAGTTACAGTTACAGGTGTGTAGATAGATATTACTGAGTCAGTGAGTGACTTTTGCCTATGTGTCATTCTAAACCAACTTGGTGTTCATTAAACTTAGCCCGGCTTGACTGAAATGACGCCATCAGCGCCTAATCTATGGTAAGGGAATCCCCGGGTTCCTGGATGAGGGTACCATCTGGAACCCTCTGCTTTGAGTGTGACACAATGGTAAAGTCTACAGATACGTGAGCCTATTAACTTCATTGACTGTAGAACTAAATTCAGTACTGTACACACAGGCTAAGCTAACTGTCTGTTAGCAAGGTTTCTCGAGTCATTTCTGATGGCAAACCGCTCAATTGTGACAATGTCCAATGTACAACCATACTAGCCATGACAAAGACACATATACATCTCTCCCAAATAAAATAAAATAAAATATAAGGCCGCACCAAAAAAGTTGTCTGATTGGGGTAACATGCAGCGGAAAAAGACAGGCGGGAGGATTTTTTGTTTTTATTATTATTGTTTTTTGATATCTATGATATGGTTTTACTATCAACGTTTGACAGGTATCGACGCTTAAACTCGGCATGGAACTGCACCTCATCATCTAACTCTGCGTCTTGTTTGGAGGAAGTGTCTGTGGTCGTAGTTCGCACACTATGTACATCGTCCACCAGATCACCTAATCCAAGCTCCTGCAATACCTCACGAAATCTACAGTTCCCAGAAACATGAAGAATCTTGCCATCTCTCAAAACGCATGCTCCCTCGGACACGGATACGCACAAAGCAACAGAGAACATTTTATTTCTTGGTATGTGCATGTGCAAAAATTACCAGCGACCCTGCAAACAGGGGCGGGCGGGTTACCCCAAGCTGACAATTTTTTCGGGTGTGGCCTAATTCCCATAACATCATGAACATGCTTAACCAAAACAGAAACTATACACATACCGATCTTGTGCTTCAGAATAGTTTTTTCTAGCAGCTGATGCAATGCTCTCCAACTCTCTGTATGTTTTCTTAGCCTACAACAACACCGAAATATAAGTGTGCAGAGCTATGTACACATATTGTATTCAATACACAAACACCACTAAACACAGAGTAGCATGATACCTAAATACATACCTTAGTGATACCTTAGTGACTGTAATATTATAGGTCACTGCTATTATTAGTAGATCAAGGTCTATCAAAGAATGAGGAAGCTCAACAAGTCCAGCTCTAAGTCTCATTACCACCTCAACAAACCATTTACAAAACAAGCAAAGCTTCATAAATAGCACATTAAAGCAAGGATGCCTATGAAGAAACAAACTCCCTACAGATACTACATTGTCTAGCAGAATAGACTAGCTAGTGGAATACTACAGACTGTAATCCATTAGTATATCTTAACATCTAATGACATAATGGATAATGACATTGATATTCTATTTGTCTCATATGACATCAAAGGTTGCGCTATTCATTCCAAGGGCAAACTTATTCAAATACAAACATAAGATTACCAGACCATACATTTCTACATACATATACACACCCACTAATAGTACATGCAAGCAGCAAAACATCTGATCATCTAACCTTAGATACATCTCGTAGTGACTGCTGTAGTTCTGCATGCATTCTGCTTGAAAGATCATGGCACTACAATCACAGTTCAACCTCCTACAATCTTGTGTACAACACAACACTTTGCCACACTTGAAGAACCTTCTTGAATTGCTGACTCTTATTCTGCCTCTCAGACTTGACAGGTTCAGCAACCTCTGTTGCCAACCGCTCAGCAATAGACATCTTAGTTTTACACATGGCATCGGTCTCTTCCAAAAATGATCTCCAAACCTCGGATACAGATACGTATGCATGTCTGACTGTGTCCACTACTACAGTTGCATCGGGTAAGTCACATACAACGTAAATAGTTTGCAATTCCCAGGCAAGAATGAACGTAAGTGTATACATGATAATGACCAAATGCAAACTAATTTTAGGACCTTCGCAACTGGTCAGAACCACATGCAAATTTGCATACAAGTTAGACCATTGCCGAATGCATGGACTGACACGAGATCATCACTGGCATTCAAATATAGTCTGAATATAGGTTGATAGTCTTGCGGCATATCTACGTCCGCAAGACATGCCTGTTAGATTAGTACCTGTGATGACTTACGGCAACGGCAACTGCTTTTTCCAATCGGTGAGTATTTTGCACAGAAGACAGCCATTCCAGTCTTCGAATGGCTGTCATGGAAGAATTGAATGTGCATGCAGTACTATGCTGACGTCTTTATGCAAAGAGCCAAATCGTCAGCACTTGAAGACCAACAGGCAGATGATGTTAGGACACTGCTGCATCAAACTCTAGACGATTTACCTAGTCAAGTATTCTCTTCACAAATTGATCATGAAAACAGCAATATGCAAAATTGCAGATTAAAACATCAAGCTACTCTTATTTAATAAGTAGAAAACACAATGTCAGGAGTACCTTGTTAGAGTTTCCTGCGTTAGGATTAGGGTTAGGGTTAGAGTAAATAACTGAGTTACGGAGTATTGCACAGATAACGAGTATTTTTTGCAACAATTCAGAGCAAAGTTGCACCTGTATGCCTTAAATTGCAAGTTACAGGCGTCAGCACTTGCAACCACAAAAAATCTTAGTTTTGAGCTCTGCATCAGTAAACTAAACAGTTTAACTAACACTTTCACTGTAACTCGGCAATGACATTGTGGCCATCACAAAACGTGTGCATTGGACTCACCTTGTGTAACCGGCTGTTTTGCAAATGTGTACAATCGTAACGCGACGACAAAATCATCGAGATCATTCAGAAAATCGTTGAACTCGAGAAATTGTGGAAACGTGATTCCCTGTGACAAAACTCGATTCATACACTATCGTGATTTACTAGAAATACGTTAACGTACAGAATTAGTCCGGACTCGTTCTTTGGCTTTAGACAAGTAGTCCCGCTTCTCGTCGTCTTTGAGTCTCGAATCTTGAATCAGAAGCTGAGCAAACTGGACCTCAGAGAGCTTCGGCAAACCATGAGATACTTCCTGAAACTGAACATGCCAGCATGAAGTATCAAGAGAAACATAAGACTAGGTTATCGTATGATTGGCGTGCTATATGGCTTTTACAAGTACGAGGGTGGAGTCATTGCCTGTGGCAAAAATAAGTAATTTATACCATGGTCAAGTGACATGTGTATGTAAGTGAGAGTACAGGGTTCTGCCCAAGGTGGTCGGAGATGGTCGAGTCCAACCATCACTCAACAAACACCGAACATCGCTCAGCTAGTGTTTTGCTTGCTCCAAGTAGATTCAGAAGGTTAACAGTTTGTTCACATGGTGACATGGTGGTAGACCGGTCCTGCTATGATACAATCTATAATAATAG
>CAXXBX010000135.1:0-7955 GCA_964274945.1 Dehalococcoidia bacterium
AGCACGGCAGTCGGCGAGCGCCGTACTACTATTTGAAGTGATACAACAGTCTAGCAGAGCAAAGTTATGTGACTTGACTGCAGCAGCAAAGTATACTAGCTTACCAAATTGCATGAGTGCTTTCCTCTAGATATAACTATATGTACAGAGTATGCAATTATAATTAAATCCACTAGATTATGAACTGAAAAGTGTTAATTAATTAATTAATTAATACAACATGCAGAAAGATATGCAGCCATACCATATTGCTTGTATGCAGTTAATTGATATCTATCCATTAATATCTCTAGATTATATAATTTGTATCTTGCACTACTACAACTAAACACCTACAGTCAGATTAGATCGTTTGAGCTGTACGATGTGACCGCATGTGCAGAGTCTTTCAGCTTTGTAAACTGGCTTGATCTGGCAAGTTGTTGACGTTGTAGATACTGAACGATGGTCACAACAAACACAAAGCCAAAACACAAACGAGAGCCATACCCCTGCCTGTAATTAATTAAAGAACAAATTAAGCAAGTAAACAGTAACATGAAGTGGCTACAGCATAATTTCAGAATAGCTTATGCATACATGTGTGCCCAAGACCAAATCAATAGATTTTCTGGTCATTTGCAAATTGCTATTAATTTTTTCCTGATCAACTTTTCTACAAGCGTTCAATCCCATCGACTTGGTTAACAACTAATAGTTCCAACTGTATCATGAATTATACAACCAATATGAATGTATGTCATTGATATCCTTGTTCCCAATGCAATGCCAGGTAAACGTTAACCTCGCCATCATACTTTGCTCTATCATTAGCAAACACTACCTCCTCAGTGTGTTTTCAAAAAATTTTAATATTGAATATCATTTCATATCAATGATACAAGTACATTAAACATACAAGCTTTCTCATTATAATACCGTACACATGACTTTGAATTTACCCAACTTACCATCATTGCTTGCATTGTCACAAAACCATTGCTGGGCCAGCCACTCTCTGGTAGCTGTGCAACCCACCTATCATATTCTTGGCATCTGCAACACAACACAACACAACACAAAGTCACTAATCTGACCTTACAACTTACGTTGTCTCAGCTATTTGTGTCTTCTGCAACTGACTAACCCTGGATATGTTACGGTCTCGTTTGCTTCCTTCCACACAGCCTTTAGATGCTCACAATAGACAGCTGCTCCCACAGATGTCACAACAGCAATTGCAAACAAACCCAACACGAAAAATAATGCTAGAAGCATCTTCAGCGATAAACTGTGACGAAGCCTAAAACAACGCATATTTGAAATATCTGTGGCAGCACCTGTGCCACTTGCCGACTCCGCCCCACTCTAATCTATTAAACTTTAGCCTTCAAATGCATAGCAGTTCTACATTTAGACAGCAACTGCATTGAAGCAAGTATCAGCAATCTGATTTGGCCAAAAATGGCAATGCAGATTTACCTTCAATATAGGTATAGGTATCTAGAAAACAGTTTCACATTGTTGTCGTCCAGAGCCAGTTCATACATTGCCATAGAGACGGTTTGCATAACAAACAATAACCCATCAGTCAGTGAAAAAGAGCACTTACTATGTCACAGCCTTTCTTTCCACATCATGTGACATTGTTTCGTAATTGAAGCTTATAAAAATATTAATGTGGCTTGTGATGCGTTTACTTGCTTACTTATTGCCATTTTCATGGAAGTTGGTAAACTAAATTTAAGAAGGAGCCAACTACATACTGTATATATTGTATACACACACAGCATTGCTACAACTTCCACATGCTTAGTAAGACGGCAATGAAAACACGGGATTACAAACATAAAAACTAGTATTTTACGTAGGGCCATTTTCAAGCAGTGACATCTAAGCAGCTACAAAGTCTAATATGCTGGATGTATGACGCTGACATAACATAACACACCAACGTTGAAAAACACCAAATCGCAGTCATTGGATCCATCTTCCAATATGCAGGCTATGTATGAGTGGTTGAATCCTTCATCTCTGTAAAACCGGTCACATACGCACGACGACGTCGGTGATACTCGATGATATTGATAATCATGATAACAAGCCAAGAGACAAACATTATCCATCCTCCTGCCTAAATGAACAAGACACTTAGATGCAATAGATACACAATATACATCTCATGCATTATATAAAAGGATTATATATCTGAGAAGAACAAAAGCTTGCACCAAGACAGCCCCAAAAGGTTTAAAACTGATCTGCCACTCGGTGTGTCAATGCAAGATCAAACATTAAATCTACCACATATTTCAATGTGAACTAAAAATTTAGTCAAGATTATCACTGTTAATTTTAAACATAGGAGAACTCTAAGAGCAACCATTCCCCGAGTGACCATTGCTAAAACAGAAAGATTTCTGCACCAGTTGTTGAGCAAAGAGTCTATTATTAAAATGGCACCAAGACAAGTGTGCATCTTAGGATTCAGACGATACCCAAACATTTAATTTAATCACACCTTCACGATCATTAGGTAGTGGTTGAAGGGAACTTCAATAATCGGCTGTCCTCTCTGTGTTTCTAATGTGGTTTCTATTCCTACTACTACACACTGCACTTTGATCTCTGCAATTTCCACTAGTAGAAATGGGAGGTTCTGCTGTTTCAAAGATACCACGATGATTTTCTCTAGCACATTGCACAATGAAGTTATCTGGAATTTATGATCGCAACCACAATGCAAATGAAGAGTAGCCACCCATCCACCCAACCACAAATAGCCAGGCACACCAGAAGTTCTTCAATGCCTTTTGAGTAAGTTAGACTTACTTAATTAATCATGCAACTTTTGCAAAGTCCTGTTTGATGGCTCATTAGCTGACATCAATGTTAGCCCAGCAACAGATACATACCTGTACGAAATAATGCAGACATAAAAAAGAGAAGGTTACTTTGTCCACAAAAAATTCTCCATTCTGGTTTTCCTCACAAATACATTTAGTGCATGACACTGCATGTCCACAACACCACCACGTACATTCATCCTTTAGGTAGACCACTTAGGCAAGAAGTGCACACATGACACACACAGACACATACAGACACAGACACAGACACAGACACACACACAAGAGAGAGAGGGAGAGGGCAAAGAAAGGGGAAAGAGAGGGGGATAGAGAGGAGAGAGAGGGAGAGAGGGGAGGGAGAGGGTAGAGAGGGGGAGAAAGAGGAGAGAGGGTGGAGAAAGAGGAGAGAGGGGAAAAAGGGGAGGAGGGGGAAAAGGGGAAGAGAGGGGAGAAGGAGAAGAGAGGGGAGAGAGGGGAGGGAGAGGGGGGAGAGGGGAGGGAGAGGGGAGGGGAGGGGAGGGGAAGGAAGAGGGGAGGGAGAGGGGAGGGAGAGGGGGAAAGGGGGAGAAAAGAGGGGAAAGGGGGAGAAAAGAGGGGAAGGGGGAATAGAGGGGAAAAAAGAGAGGAAAAAAGAGAGGAAAAAGAGGGGAGAGAAGAGAAAGGGGAAAAAGATACCCAAAGTGTAACAAGCTATAAGAAAATAAATGGTAAATATGAAGTTACCCAAATAAGAAATGCCAACATGCTTTTCAAGGAAACTGGCAAATAAATTCCTGCCAATATTTCATTTTTTGTGGTAACAGAATACTTTGCAATGTCTACCATGGAGAAATACCAATTTCCTCTTTATAGAATCACGTGGTTCTTATCATGGTTGCACGTCGGCACCTTATTAATTAAGCCAACATTGAGCAATACAGTACAAAATATGAAAGAGAGCACTAACAGTGCTGAACCCTAGGTGACGAAAAATTGACCCCTTTCCAGTTCCGGGCACTTTGGTTGTACGGTAGAATTAGCAATGTGCTTCCAAACGCACTGCAAAAGCAAGAAACTTACCTAGGCGTGTGCTCCTAGAACACCCAACGATTGATTTTAGCCTCAACAACAAGGCACAAGTACATACTCCAATTGCAACAATGCCTAGGGTTAACAACACCAAACAGTTGCTGCACATGTGTACTGGCAAGCACCTACTTGCAAGCATGCTCGAAACCGCAAGTTCCCAGATTTTCAATAGTTAGGGTACTGCTGGGACATGTATTACACGGGCGATGAGACGACTACTATAACCTTCGCTACGCCTAGGGTTAATAAAGAAGCATTACAGTGCTAAACCCTCGGCTGGTGTACATGCACACCACATGCTAAGACATGTGTACCGTGTATATGAAAGACAGCTGGGATCACGAGGCATGAACTCTCATGACTTTGACACCATTGAAAATCCACTCACGTGGTGGTGGTTACGCCTACCCTATTTACACAGCTATCACCGTCTAACCGTAATCATTTAGGCCCACAGCTACATAGGCATATGTTGTTGTAATGAGGTGACCCCAGAGCCGCCAGAGCCAAAACAAAATATTGATGTGGGAAAACATGCACCTGCAAATGTAGATTAGGCGTCTCTGTTTGCTCTGACTTTGGATACTGTAACAATAATTAGCCACAAACACCAACAATTCAAGCTGTCAGAATGCAGAACCCACTATCTATGTAGAAACACCGTGGAACAAGCCAATGTTACAGGTCATCTTTGCCTTACCTGATGGAGTAACGCACGCGTTCACTAGACGCCTGGTTGTTGTTGGGAAACATGCACATTACAAATGTAGACTGGGCATTGTTTCTGCTTGCTACACCCTTATCTAGAGCAAAGGACTAGACACCATGTACAGGACGAACGCCCAATGGCTGAATTCTTGTAGTACAGCTGCCAAACAAAGAGAGGTGGAGCCTTATGATGACATCACGTTCGTCTATTGGTCGGAATAGCTTCATTTGCATCTGCGCTAATTGAGTATAAATAGGATCATACAGTCGCACTTCGGATGACTACTATACCCTTAGCCCGACTATCCGGGCCTCGGGTAACAAGGGTTTGTGGACACATGCACATGCGTGTGTGTGTAGCATCTTACCAACATCACTTCCATAGTTAGAAATCCATTCTTAGGCCACTCGGCCCACCCTCCGTGCAATCTCTCATCAAATGTCCGACAACTGTGAAAACAATAATTAAATGTGCAAACAAATATACTAACAGTACCAATAACATTATTACCCTGGAAAATCACCATGACCGCCTGCTTTCTTCCAAGCACTTTCTTGACTATCACAATACAGAGCTGCCCCAGCTGATACCATGATAGCAATTCCAAGCAAGATAACGACACAGAGAATGGAGAGAAGCATTTTTGGAAAAGTCAAACAGCGAACCCTAGAATGAGATATCCCATTAATTAAGTTAGCTAACAGCAAATTCAATAAATGAGTAACTACATAAGATAAATAATATGAGGGCTAATTTCGGCTATGAACCAGAAGAAATGGAACTTTGTAAAGTTGTGTGGCTTAGTGAGTAGTGTACTCAAAATATAGGGCTCCACTTACTTCCAATCTGTGACTAAGTGGGTGGACATGTGGTCAACTATTGTTTGTCGTGCTCAGGAATGTGCCACACCCTTAAGTGCAGCCCAATCACTGAGCAATATTTGCATTTGGTTGTACATGGCAGCCACAGACAATAGACAAACTACCAATCACAACTGCCAACAATTGTCAGTTTTTTACCAGAACAGTCTAATTCATGTTTGGAATTATAATCAACTTCTATTCCAGCATCAGCAACAGTAAGTTCTGAACATCAACTACTACCACATGGTCATTTTCGACCAATCAAAAGCACATATCCGAGATCACAAAGACATACCCGAGATCAACAATAAAAGTGAAGAATCCTGCAGAAATTATGTGTCCAGCAAATCCCATGCAAAAGTCATTATGGAGATCGTGCAGTCACAGTTTTTGCAAAAGTTGGTGAAATTCCTTTTGCTGCTGGCGTCGCTTACATATTCCTTTTACCCATGTTTGTCATTGTTGCTATGATGCACTGTGGCAGTAAAAATACAGAAGGTTCATGTATTCGTTCTGCAAGCCGTGGACCATCAGATTCTGATGTAGGTCCTGCAAATACTGTGAAGCTGTCAACTCTATGACGTCAATATCACACAGTCAGGCCAAACATTCTCTCCATGTAGCCAGACCCTCTGCCAGACCCTAATCCATTCAAAAGCATTGTACTCGTCCCACCTACTCGAGAAAGGCAACCTGGAAGTATGAGGTGGTGGTGCAAGACTAGACATCAATGTCTGTATTGTAAACTGGCCTTTAATTAATTAACGCTGGTTCACAATATCGACGCCTCGGGGTCACATCAACATCTGATGTTGCTGATGCTAGGGTCACAGATGTGACATCAGTATTGTGTCTAGCATCATGGCATTGACGTTGCCACTGGACTTATAACCAAGTCCTATTCCAACGCCAACAACTGGAAGTACTCAGCGTCAACCACAAGCACGCAATCATTTCACCAATCAAAACCACTCATCCGGGATTGAAAAACATATCCCGGATCAACAATGGCACAGTAGGCTGCGAGGAAAGAATTTACCAAATTTTTTAGTGCCCGTGTCTGTGATAAATCCGGTCGAACGGTTGTGCAATTATGCAAATGTCTGTGCAATTGTCCTTGCTGTCGGTGTCGTTAAAACAATTTTGTAATCCACTTTGTCTCCTTCCAGCTGTTTGAGCAACAGAAGAGTCGCGTGATCGTCCATGTTGAGCGTGTTGAACTAGAGCTTGGACCATCTGATCTGTGCTTCGCGTCGCACAACTATTCAAAAATTGCGAACAAGTCAACCTCACTAAAGCTAGGTTTACAATATGATGCTGATGACGCCCGCGACGCTCACGCGAAGACACTGACGCTGACGCTGTACCATTTACAATATCATTTGCAGAGCTGCCAACTCTCCCGCATTGAGCGGGAGACTCCCGCATTTGGGACCCTTCTCCCGCCTATGTACCCGCATTTGGCATCAAATCTCCCACATTCTGACCATTGGTGGGTGTGATTTTGATGGGCGTGCCTGTTCTGTGTAACTGTACACCTTACAGTTCTAGTACATGCATGTATACATACATACTTGATATCCCAATATCAATTTCTATGTGCCAGCCCCTCTCTTTCTTCATCAGGCTCTTTCATAACATACTTGGTCAAAATACTGACATAGAAGGAAGAGTCGGTCAGAAGTGGAAAAGGGAGAGGGGCTGGTTACCTGATTACCATATGTATTGCTCGAAAGCGATACAAGAAGGCCACAAGAAAATAGAATCCAGAACATCCCAACTAGCCACGAGAATGTGCATGTACTTTGTTCTTAGATTTTTATAACAGGCAGTAGTAGGTGCAGTACAAGTTCTGTGTTTAATTAACTATTATGTTTAGTAATTGGTGTTGATGTTGTGTGTCGCTTATTAGGCACATTAATCAATTAGTTATACATTTTTTGCACTATAATTAAATTAATTAATGGCTTCTACTCCAACCGGGAATGCAAATACTTAAATTTTGATGATTAGATATTATTTATATATTAACACTTATTACGATATAATTTTTTATATATTAATGCTATTGTAGGCGTGTCCCAAAAAATTTAAACTCCCGCATTCTCCCGCATTTTTTCCTGCAAACTCACGCATTTTGACACTGCTAGTTAGGTTGGCAGGTCTGCATTTGATAAGCGTCAGCGACGAGTCACTACGCGCATGCTCATCATAATCGTATACAAAAGTCTGTGATTTGGTTTTCATTGAGTTTCTCCCTCACCAAGTTGTCGCGGAGACGCTTCCACATTATTTGGCAGCCTGCTGCTGGGAGCCCGGTTTTTCGATACGTTTTTCCAAGCGTTTTTCTTGCGCCTCTCATCTCTAAGTTACCGTGACTTGATCTGCCGCAAGCAGCCGTACCTACACATACACACTTTCGGTAGGCTTCTCTTCCATAGTTTACTTTCGGTTATTTCACTCCCGGATTTGATCTCTGATTTGTCG
>CAXXBX010000136.1:0-44015 GCA_964274945.1 Dehalococcoidia bacterium
ATAATATATTTCTACTTGTGGCCGTACTTCGTGCATGTGCATCAGCCTTGCATTCTCTGGGGACAGGACATGAGTCGAAGATCCTGTACAGTGTGACTTCTGCAGTTCTTGTTGACTATAGTAGTCCCACCCACCCACTAGTGTGCACCACATTGCCCCGCCCTCTAGCGAATGCTAGGCCCAAACCATTATCTTTTCCCTTCTATGCCCTTGATATCATTTAGGGTGGCGGCGTGGTGCAGCGCCACGCTCCAGTAGGAGTGTGCCACGCTCAGAAGAGTAGATAGGAGTCCAAAGTCTTACGGCTAAGGAATGTTTGAGAATTCCATACTACTGAAACACAATACTAAAGGTGACAATAGCCATAAATCTAGTCTCTTACAAAATAACGCGGGATGACAGCTGCGTTCCAAACATAGGAACAAATGTTGATTGCAGTCCCAGACTAGTCATGGCTTCATGCGAAGCAACAACAGTGGTTCGTGTCAATCAATGCCTGACTAGACAGACTTCCTGTAGTTTGTATTGCGCATGTGCAACCTATGAATATCGCTAAGAAGGCTTTAATTACTGGCAATCGAAGTTGACTTCCTTGCCAGGGCATTTGAACATATGTTACACGCAATAGCTTTAACTCAAAGTCTACCTCACATGAGATCGGCTCCAGTGAACATGTCCAACTGTAAAGAGCAGACTGCATGCATCGTGGACCCGCCCATCTCGCCACACTCCCAAAATCTCTAGGGAGAACCCTGATCGTTGATATCTGTGAAACTGCCAAAAATTGGGTTTCATGGTTATGAAATAAACTAGTAAATGAAACTTTGTTTACACCGTCGCTTCACAGCTACGAGCATGTGTGTGTGTGTGTGTGTGTGTGTGTGTGTGTGTGTGTGTGTGTGTGTGTTTATGTGTGTGTGTTTATGTGTGTGTGTTTGTGTGTGCATGTATGTGTGTGTCCATGTGTGTGTGTGTGTGTGTGTGTGTGTGTGTGTGTGTGTGTGTGTGTGTGTGTGTATGTGTGTGTGTTTGTGTGTGCATGTATGTGTGTGTCCATGTGTGTGTGTGTGTGTGTGTGTGTGTGCGCGCGCACGCGCGCACGTGGCACGTGTATATATTGTGAATATTAATGTAAATTTATTAATTTTTGTCTATTTATTGTCATTATAATTATTTAATCATTAGCTTGTTGCTAGAATGTATAATTCTTTGAAAACCCAGGGATGCGTCGATGTGATTAAAGATAATTAGCTAAATATCATCAATGTCCCACACTACACTTTTTTTAGTACATGCACATGCGTGACAGCTGCATCTCTTGCACGAAGGGGGCTTGTTATCCACGATATTTCTCAATTCTGCATGTAGCGCTCTTGCTTGCATCACTTACGGTGCATGGACACGATTAGCATGCTTTCATTGAGCCGTTGCTGTCACTTTCGTTGAGCCGTTGCTATCATCTTTCGTTCCATTAGAATTAATTCGTGATAGCTAGAGATGAATGTACGTGCACAGAAAATACTGTGAAGCGACATGTATGTGTAGCGACCGGATCCAGAACAAAGCATGCAGCGCAACGTTTCCTACGAATCTTTCTTGCAAGACGCCGCCAATCGTTCATCATCAGTTTTACTTACACCTGTAAATATATTCTTGAACGGAGCGGGCTTGTTATCCACGATATTTCTCGATTCTGTTAATCTGTAGGGCTCGATCTTGCATCACTTTCAGTTAATTAACTATTGAGGTGGACGAGATTATTATGCTTTCGTTGAGCCGTACGTTGCTAGCATCTTTCGTTCCGATGATAATTCGTCGTATCTAGATAGATAAAGATTGATCTCGCACGTCTCTTAGAAATACTGCGAAGCGACATGTAGTGAACGGCCAGAAGAATGCAGCATTAGCATTTCCTACGAATCTTTCTTACAAGATGACGTCGATCGTTCATCATCAATCCTACTTACAACTAAAACATTTTGCTCTCTTGAAGATCGCGGATGACATGTTGGTCGTGCGCAACGGTACACATGCGTGGTCCCATGGGACCCTAGCTTGGCTTCTTGAAGAACGACGAATTCGTTTGTTTTGCGATTATTTTGTAAAAAGTAACAAACGCATATAACTATTACCTGAACTTTACTCTGCGCTTCTCGGTTTGACGACAATTCGACCGTAAAATGGAGGTTTACGACATCTCGGCTTTTCTGTCATAATGCGCGGGATTGTTACGTCACCCATTGTTGGTGTCCCAAAGGACGACTGATTGGCTCAACAAATTCCCGAGGGTGATTCACGCTGACAATCTAGTATTACGTCAGTTATGTTTCGCGTCCCAAAACAATTGCTGATTGGCTCGACAAACTCCCCGAGCGTGACACACGCTTACAAACAAACAAACATAGGTAGGTACATAGCGACATACCGACAGACAGACCGGAAGTCAATTCAACCTGTTTAGAGTGAGCTTCTCGAGAAGCAGTCCACCACTTATTGTGGTGTCCTTCTTTTATGCTCGTAGCTTAATAATTTGTGAGCTCCTGTTTCCATAACCACAAGGACTGAATCCCTGTTCTATAATTATTATTTGGCAAGCATCGGAAAACAAGACCAGATACTGTAAATCCAGAAATTTCCGTACTCATAAATTTAGCACTTTGGCCCATAGTTTGTACACATGTTATTTTCATATGGGACATCGGTATACTCAGAGCTCGAAAAATTTTAGGTCGTCAAATTTTGAGTCTAGGATGTTATGTTGATATCAATCATGGTGTTTAGTGGTGTACCGCCATTTTGGAGAGCGTGTGAGGAGAGGACTGGGTACGAGTCTAGTGCAAGCATACAGCACAGTATTCCATACTTCACAATGGCATGCAACCAAGAGTATCCAACACATTATCGCTGAACCAATGGATATTACACTAGACAGAGCAGGAAAGACAATGGTGATAGCTAATTGAATTAGTAATTAAACCCATACCACCTCCTTGTCAAAATAAGGCGGAGTTTCAACCAGACTTTCTTCTACATATCACATTATGGAAGTTGTCCGTTTCTTGCTACTAATATCATATCTACCCTATATAGACCTACAGGATTTACCATTGTCTCCACTTCCTCACGTCATAAACTTCATGCCTGTACTCTGTCGGAATCCTGAGATGGTTTCCGTTTTATTATCCGGGATATCAACAGTCTGTCAACGTATGCTGCTGGCGGAATAATTTACTACAGTAGTGGACAAAAGTATTTGCTGGTTAGTTTTATGTTGATTTTTCATCATATTCTGGCCTACAGAATGGAAATAAGTGCTGATATGAGCATAAATTGATACGTTAGTTTGTTTTCAAAGGTTGGAATATTGTTTGCATTGAACATGCTTTGATAAGTTGTAATGTAAACTTAATTGACATTTAACTAGGTTGTAACCATAATCTTAAATTGCAACAACCAACTGATTTAGACTCAATTTTGTACCAATTAGCACTATTGTGGGTCAAAATGTCCAATTTCAGTCACTATAGTAATCATAAATGGCATTCTCTGAACCGGTTTCGAAAAACCGGAATTGAGTCCTATCACCGGCAGAGGGATATTTTGAAGTATTTCATATCATTCTATTCTCAGATGTTGGTTCTAATTGTTCATCAGGTTACTACTGACCAACGCACCTAGGTTAAAACACAAACACCCTGAAAAATCCTTGAAATTTCTTTCCCCGGCAAATACTTTTGTCCACTACTGTACGCGTACATGTCATTGTATGACAAATGTCCCAATGCGAGCATCAACCGCAAAGCGGCGCATGTTTCATTACAGCTATCCGCCTGCATACTGAGAAAGCCATTACAAACTAGCCGTGGTCTGCTATAGTCGTCCGTTGACAACCTACACGACAACGCTAGTCGTCAGTTGTAAAATTTAACTCGTCAAATGATGACTTGACGACCTATTTTTCGAGCCCTGACACTGTACTGTACTGTAGCTGAATTCAAGTGCATCCATCTATATTTTAGTACCGTATTTTTGCCCGTAATAATGCCCATACAGAAAAAATGCCTATGCCAAGTATACATGCAGGATATGGATGCGCAGACAAAACAAAATGGTGTCCTCAGAACATTGGTCTCCATCTGTGTGCATTTGATGCACTGGTGTCAGTGTTGAGTAAAAGTGCATACCGTTAGACTCGTTTCTTCGTCGCAATTACTGATCCTGATGCTTTTGAACAGTACAACCACTCTGGTTTGTGCGTGTAGTGTTTAGTTTCTGCATGTATGCTCATGCTGTACAGATACCAGTGCCTTTGATCTTGCAAATGGATAAGTGCCAAAGTCAAAAGTGTTCACAAACTGGTACTGTTCAATGAACAGCACAAGGTCTCTTAGACAGGTCTGTCAGCACTGCAGAGTATCTACCGTCCAATGCCATACATGAATTCAAACACGTGCGATGAACAGCTAGTGTGCACTATATGCAACATCAGGAGCATGCTCCTGGCGTCATAGCTTGCGATGATAGTTACCTACACATATATACAACACGGGTAGGTTTAAATGCAGTATCCTGACTTCAGTATCACTCTCTACCTACTTCTGAACCACAACAGATCATCAACACTTTATAGTCCACCCCAAAAGTGTACAACTACTCTACCCCTCCCCCCTTTCTCGTGTAGCCAGACCATCTCCACCATCATACTTCCAGCGAGATATGGTCTTGCCTGAAGTATGACGGTGGAAATGGTCTGGCTATGCGAGACTACTTACTCCCTAGCGTACACCTTGTACGCTTGAGTAAATGTTGACAATTATGGATGGTGCCTCACTATTCTTCTTACTTCTTAGTCTCAAAGAAACCAAGTGTATTCAAAGAATACTATAGTAACACAAAGAATACCTGTCCCCAGCATGATGCTCCATGTAGTGGTGTCCATCCCTCATCATCTTGTGCATCGACATTCGCACCGTTTTCTAGCAGTAGTTCTGCCACTTGATAAAATCCATTTGCCGCAGCGATGTGCAACTAGGAAATGCATACCCGTACCCAATCTCGTGCTAAAAACTGACGAAACAACGAATGCTTACAATAGTGGCACCATTCTCGTCCTCAAGATCAAGTTCCAAATTGTTCTCTACACAGTCTCTCACATCCTGCAACATTTGATTGGGAACGGCATTTCGTACCTCCTCGATTTTCTCTGCTGTGTACCCTTACAACACGTGACGGGTATCATTCCCAGTTGTCATAGAAATGGGTAAATAATGATTACCTTGCTGTTGCATTGCCTTTTGTAGTTCATTCAAGACAAAGGACGTTTCTGATATTTCGTACGGCATTTGGTTATCGCTATTGAGTATGGCTATATCGGCACCTTGACTGATGAGCAACTTTACGAGATCCAGATGTCCGCATCGAGATGCCGCGTGTAACGGAGTCCATAACTCGATATCCTGAGCATTCATATTGGCTCCGTACGACAACAAAATTTCGGCCAACTTTGGACAATCTTCGATGCAACACTGAAAGAGACACGAGTGTGAGACTCATTTCTAAATAGAGTTCAACCTACCCTGTGCCTAGTCTCAGCCCTGCCCCCTTTTTGACTTCTGTTGTTGGGGAAAGGATGTCAAAAAGGAGCAGGGGCTGGCTATGAGACTATAGTGAAGAGCATGAAATTGGCCAGCCAAAGGACGCCTTTGACTGACCAATGAGAAGATTGCATGGCCATTTGACATGTTAATTGCTGATAGCTACCCACAGCAAAACCCATCACAGTGAGAGTGCTCTTTCACAACGCTAACACTCTCTACATGCACATTCTACTCTAATTCAGTTACTCCTAATGGTAAAACAGGGCACTCAACAGAATTTTCACCATGTAGCAACAAGAGGCAACAACACCGGGACCTGCTAATGAAGCTGTGGGTGCAGCTGGTGTGCAATTTACCTTGCTGGTGGCCTGGGTCCCTATCATTCTTGTGTTGTGTACTTTAGCAGTTGGCAGATCTTTTTAGAGAGCATGACCACTTAACTATAGAGGCATCATAATTGAATAAGGATATTGTGGTATTGGGATATGGTATAGAAATTTAGATAAACACAAAGATTGTATGCAGTTTGCAAGTTATCAACAAGGCCAGAGCATAATAGATTATGAGAATATCCATTTTGAAGATTTTTCAGAATAAGTATGCAGCTATAACCAGATTATGGACATACTCCAACATGTGGCACCTGGGATTGCATGCAACATGCATAGCGCCCCAACATTGCCCCATGCCAGTCTGTACTAAATACAGTCGCACATCCCAGGATAGCTGTTGTTTCTAAATAGGCTGATTACACTTTGGAATATGGATTCCCAATCATTTTCTGCCATGTGTTGCCATGTTGTAAATCAGGTGGGTAGAGTTTTGAAGGGGTCTTTCCCCAACCCCATGAAGCATTAAAAATTCACTGTACAGCCAGTGAGACTGTCCACAAATGACCATGACAGACTACCATTAGTACATACACATTACAGGGCATTTGCACAATTAGGCTTCCAATGTAGGCATACTCTACAATAAGAATATTTAGCTATAGCTAAGCTGATTAAATATTTTTATGGAATCACACTGTTCAGCATAAACATATCCAGGTTTGGAGACACAACTCACATTACATGAACACTTGTGAGTCATGACATGCATCAGACTCAAAAAAGGGTTATGTAATTAATCATTTGTTTTGCAAAATGGCGGATGCAAGGGTGCCGCTTCAAATGGTGGCTACGCCTCTGACCAAGTGGCCGATCAATTTGAAATCCTTATTTCAGGGTCTGTGGTATACCTGCAGTTTAAACATTATGTCACATGGTAATAATTATTGTTATTGGCTTAATAATTCTATTGAAATGTCGAAACAATGTGTATAATTCTTAGACATCTGTTCTACTTTAACTGACATTGCATTACAGTACAACCTCAATTATCCCGACAAAATCTATTTCTGCCCAAAAACACATGTCGTACGTGTTTTTTGGCAGAAATGTCGCGACATCATTCCTACACAAAAACCTTGGAACCTAATCCAAAATTGGAACTATAGAGGTGGACTTCTTACATCTAATCTTTAAAAAGTGTAAACACGTCGAGTCATTGTTGACCTAATACTGTTGTATATTAATTAATTAAATATTTCTTCATTGTGTACTTGACTGTCGATGTCTGACTGAGCCTGAAGGATGTCAAACATCATCATTTCATTTATCCAGACTTTCGATTATCCGGATAATCAGGGTTGTACTGTAGTCGTAGCTAAAGTGTAGATAGCCAAGATGAATCAATCACATACGACACAATATACCAAACTGACAAACAGAGAGTAGAGCAGCAAGAGACAATACAATATTGTGGCCTCATTCAACGTTACACTCCACCAGGTGATGTAGAGTGATGTCCCTAATGCTGAATGCCTTTAATTAATTAATTAATACAAATATTAAGTAAGTAATTAATAATATTGCACATGTAGTCTTGTCTATTTAGTTATTCAGTTCATGTGTGATACATAATGTACCACATACCAGTAGTTAAAGATTGTGACCAATGTTACATGCTTGGATAGGTGGGTTGCGACAATATGAAGGGTCACCCAACCCAATGGTGAATACCCAAGCTGGTGGTGAATACTCCCTGAATGAGTACACTATTCGACTACCAGTCACCATGTCACTGTAACTATCCTATTTGTTTGTATGTTACGCTCGCAGACTGTACGGCATGCATGTAGTGCTCAATATCATCAAGCCTCGTGCTGTGTGAACAAGTACACATCCCATACCGTATAGCCACTATTTCAAACATGTCAAATCTATATTGTTTCCTTGCTTTCTGCTTAGCAATTTTGATACTACTGTCATCTCTAAGAGAACAAACTTCAAGATGGTTACAAACCACTATTGCATTTTCCATCACTAACAGGGTTTCACCCAGCTTTTCATTTAGGAACCAGATGGCAATTAATATCAACTAGTCACGTGACTGAAGCATGACTCGGTTACAGTTCTTTAGCAACATCAACATTACTACAAGGATTAACTCTAGGAGTAGTATCACTAGTATGTACAAGATTTGTCGCTCACAAGGTGTCAAAACTTAGCAAGAAGCGATCGTGTCTTACTCACCCCACTCCAGGATGTCTCTACAAGGGCAAACTCTCTAAATACGCGTATGTATATGTACACTACGGTACATTCTATTATATACACTGTATCTGCTATTCCCTGTAAATGTCTCTACTGATACATGGATCATGCTTCAATGTCCTCATTGCAGGCCAGAGTGATCACTACTCTTCCGTTAGTTGCCATGTTTATATAGCCTGTGGCAGGGGCACTGATGTTTGCCAAGCACCACACAGAGTGTAGTAATGATGCTGTTGTTGTCATTGCCTGTTCTGCTGACTAATATAACTACTTCATGGAAGTAAAGCACATATGCAATTTAAATTATTGTTGACCTTTAGTTTGTGATAGTAAACTGTGATAACACTTTCAAATACAGTCAGACCTCTTCATTCTGACCAGGTTTGACTAACACTGACTACCATTGGATTATTGGTAACAAACACCCTGAATTATGCAAACTGGTTTCACATGTAGCTTCCTTAGGAAGTGAGGGTGTAGATTGTCAGGTGTGGGAAGAATGAGGCCTGACTGTAAATGTCTCAAGTGTTTTTGTTTCACATCTCACATCCACAGAAAACTTTACCAGCCAACAAACTTTGTCTCAGTAAGAAAGGAATTTTTTGGTCTTTGAAGCAATCATTTTTATAGGAAGTTGTAGAGATAGGCAGGCAGTCATGGTCACCAAATAATGTATATCCAACAACCCATTTCACGTTATACAGTTTTGCACTAAAACAAATTGGATTTCTTGCATATTCAAATTGACTGCACACACACACACACACACACACACACACACACAAACACACACACACACACACACACACACAAACACACACACACACACACACAAACACACACACACAAACACACACACACACACACACACACACACACACACACACACAAACACACACACACACACACAAACACACACACACACACACACACACACACACACACACACACACGCACACACACACACACACATCTCACCAACACGACCGGAAAGAGCCCACTTTTGGACAATGAACAAATCACGTGACCTATCCCACGGACATGTGAAACGGACAAGTAGACGTCCTGTACGTGTGTACAAGCAATAAACACCGTCTAATGTACTGAATACACACACCAATCTCGCAGTAACATCGACAACGTGTTAGTGACGCGACTAGACTTCAACAAGTTTCTAGCAAGACTAACCTGATGCAGCGCTGTCAGACCGTCGGAATTGCACAGGTTCGGGTCGACGCCGTCGTCGAGAAGCTTGATAACTAAACAGACGACACATTGCCAACTCACTTCACACCCGATTCCGCAACGTTTCGACGCCAAAATCCGACGCCATCCAACCGCACATACTTCCATCCCACAACTCTGCAACTCGATACCCAGTACCTACTATCTCGCTCTGCCTGACTCACCTCCTGCCGTGTCGTTTCGAGCAGTCGATTCCAAGAGCGCGACTGACGGCTGAAACTTGACTTTCGGTCCCGATTCGGTCAGCAGCTCATACTCGGCTTCGTCATCGGTCGCGTCCTCTCGTTCTCGCCATTTCCGTAGCTGTTCTCGACGCCGTTTCTTGGCAAGCTTGAGACGCTTCGGCATCGGCCAGTTCTCCATTTCCGGGAGCTCCTGAATGAGAGCGTCATGCTCCATAGTGTTAGGCTACGCCCTTGAGTGATGACAAACAGCCCTCCTAAACCCCGCCTACTTATTACATTCGGGTTTAAGTTACGATTGGCGAGCGAGCGAAGCGAGCGAGCTTACCTATTGCGACATGGGTGTTGAGTACACATTGACGTACGTGTACGTCCGTTCGTCCGCCCGTGCATTACCACCTCTACACAATAGGGGAATCGTTTATAAATTGATGTTTCTATGAAAATTATGCACTTATGTGACTGCGTTCTCCTACTCCTACACGGAGGGGGCAGCTATCACAAATTGATGATTTTGAATAACTTTCCTTGAATGTAAAATATAGACACTTACGTTATGTGACGTCATTCTGTGGCGTGGCTATTGCTATAGCAACAGTATTGAATTAGGCGTAAGCAGCGATAATTAACCTTTATATAGCATCTGAGTTGTTGTGACAGTTAGGTAGTGCGGTTGTTAGCTAGAAATACCATTGTATACGTTTTCCACTATGCAATGGCGGACTTAGGAGAGGTTTCCAGGGGTTAGACCCCACCTCCAAAGACCAATAATTGTTAGATCTGTTCTTTGATATAAAATTGTCTTCGATACATCTCTAATTAGAACGCTGACAAAATTCACTTGAAGCTCACGACGGTAGGTTCTATGAGACTTTAATTTAATTAACCGGGTAGAATACTCGGTTTATGTAATATTTGTCTGAGGAAGAAATCATGGACCTTTGATATGCTTGAAGAGGGATGGATCGAGTGTCTTCAAGAGTAGCCCAGATGTTGAAGATATTGGGATGGTTACGACCTCATGAACAAAGAAACTCTTCTCAAAGTACTGCGCACAAATTTCAAATTGATGAGATAGCTGATGTCTGCAGCCTTGCGATCCCAATCAAAACTTGGTGCCATTACTACAGCAGGGCGACGAAAATTGACAATTTCAATCTGCTCTTTACAGCTGGACGGAGATAAACAAGACAACTGGAATTGCACCTACGAACAGCGCTAGCAGTAGAACTATATATATGCGTATACCTACACAGTTGTCACTTGCGAACATACTTGTGCAAGCTATATTGCTTTGATAGTTAACTAATTTGCTGTCCTCAGAATCACTACTTCTCTCTCCTCTGAAGAAAGAATGGTAATTGCCTTGAATTCCGGACTCAAGCAGTGCAAGTTGAAATTCAGAGTACTTGCAGCCCTCTAGGTAGTATTGTACGTACTAAGTAATACACGTACACAATTTCTACGGCTAGTGGAGCACCAGTGAATTTGCTACCCAATGCATGTATATATACAATGAGAGAATTCAATTGTTCTAGGATACTGGAATAGATTCAGTATGCATGGAATCAGTGTACCTATTTCCATTAACTAAATATACTTTATAACACCTAGAAAAAAGCTCATGTCCACGCCCATGTTTTATATGCGGACGCCCTCCTCTAGAAATTGTCCTGGTTCGCACACAGGTACAAGTGCATGGGAATGAAATAAGCTTCCATTATTAAGTTAGCACTGGAACCAATAATTATTAGCCTATGACATTTACAGTTTGAGTGTATTAATTAGTCTAGTCGTGTACGCGTACACATTCAGTCCGTCGATTTGCTGCGGTCACTAGTTTGAACCGCCAAGGGGTATGTTTGTACCACCGAATCGGTAAAAGTCTCTCTTCACAAGAGCGACTCGCACATGCGCTCTAGATGGATTCTCCAGTGATTGCCGGTGACCGTAATGAGACGACGACAGGACAGGAACTGCTTTGACTTTTTCCTGTCGCGACACAAAACGCCCATCATACACAACAACACGACCGTAGAGGCCTGTGCCCGTGTTACCTCCGAATGAACGTCCAGATGTTGCGTGTGCTCTCGGTCATCTCGATGCAATTTGCTGCAGTAGCCTTCCTTGACGTGAAACATACGATCGTAGGTGGACCCAGTCACGTGCTGCAGGAAGGAGATGAACTTAAATAATTATTATTAGTCAATGTATTCAGTTGTATTTCTAAATTTGCAAAAATTTTGAGCAACTACTTAATTTAAATTAATTAGGTTAGTTTAGCAGTCAACCAGAAATTTGTCGTGCTTGAATTTTTTCAAAGCAAAGAGACACTACTTTAATTAATTAGTTAACTTGCAATTTTTAGTTCTGTTTCTGTGTGAATAGTGTACTACACGAGTTTGGGTAAGATACTGAGCTATAGAACCGTGTCAAATCTTCTACATCCCGTATTTTCATACCCGTATACAACATCAACAACATTCTGTCATTTGCAACAATTGTTAATTAATTTTGTAATTTTCGTGCAAAGCTATTTAGATCATTGCTTTTGAAACCATCCCTTTATTTTACTACATCGTAGGAGTTAAGTTGTAATTAGTAGTTACATGATGGCTTACAAATACCTGTTTCGAGGTGTTATAGTAATTGATTGCCTCTCCCACGTCGTTTCCTTCTGTTTGAGGAGGTCTTCGTGTCTCTGTAGTCACGATTCGGTTCTTGGTTGCTTGTATCTCATGCTATCATGGCAGAAACATAGAGAAGAGGCTCGTGACCGCTGAAAGTTGAGTGAGATACTTTACCTCGCACGCTTCTCTCCACTGTTCTTTCATTTGTTCCGGTGTGTAAGTCTTTAGGCCGTAATTTGACATGTTGTAGCCTTCTCCTGGATATGCCATCGCCCTTTGTTAGATGTCTGACGGAACAGTTAAAACAGAACAACGAGCAAACGAATGTTGCTATGGGAGACGTCACGTGATGGGAGGATCAAGCCACGCGCGTTGTGGTAGCGCTGTCGCTGAAAACACAAGACTCTAATTTCAATTTATGAACAAAGTGTTAGTATGCTCAAAAATCAGGGTCGGATAGACAAGTGGCCTTTGACAGCTCTGATAGCTTGGTCACACTGACACACATGATATCCGGGGGGGAAGGGAGTGTAAGGGGGAAGGAAGTGTAAGAGGGACACGTCAGCTAAAGTGGAGTTGTGTGTTGCTACATCTATTAGCTGACTCTGACACAAATTAATTCTATGTAAAATGCATCTACTAGATAAGAGATGACAACAGCAAAAGTATGCTATGTATTCTTTGTATTCATACTCACACATTCGCCATCCAACACTAGACTGGCACCAACTCTGCATGTCCAAAATACTCGTATCCTATAAGCTTTGTATAATCAGAAATGTCCAATACAAAAATAGTGGCATAAAGCACACGGTACAGTATAAAGTAATAGAAGCAGAGAGGTACATACATTGTATGCACATGGTCCGACAAGTTACATATGTATACACTCAGAGCACATACTCCTTCTTTCTCTGTGCCAAACGCAAACATTTTGGGCACTGATTAGAGTTAAGACAAGCTCTGCACACAGTACACTTGCAAAATCATTGGAATGTGTATTAAAAAACAGAATGCTTACCGATGGTAAACAGTAGAACACTCTGCACACATCCCAGCATCAATGTCAAAATGAAAGATCACGTGATCTGCCCGACAAATCTCACAGAAAAAGCCTTTACCTTGACATCGCTATGAAAACATAACTGATACTGATAAAAAGAAAATCCAAAGCAACAATGGCTGTCTGTTTACGTGGCAGTCATTGCGAATGTGCAAGGCAAACTTCCTGTGTATGTCAGTAATTTCAGAAATGAGTACTCCACTTGCCAGATCCACGAGGTCTTGTAAGGAGTAAATGTCAGAACTTTCCTTGAAATGTTGTCGTTCCTGCAACTGTTCAGCAAGACATTCAATCTGTTTACTAATTACATATTATTGCCTCAAAAGAGCATGAAATAAATTAAACGTTTCTAGATTGCACTCGGTAATATGTGATCAAAACATGTAGCAAAAGACAGAATTGTGAAACAACTACCACTTAGTCCACTTCATGAAAATGTCTGTCATTTGTGCTTGCATTAATTCCTATAAAATGCTTCAATGAATGTAAATGATAAACTATCACTGGCATGAAACACCATTTACTGCACTTCTCATTGCATTATTCATAGGCTGTCAGCTAACCTACCGTTGTTAGCACTAAATTTTAATAGTTTAAACTCAAGTTAGAATGTCACTCCTACTATGTGCAAGATTTTATGGATCTTGCTAGGAGATAGCACCCAACACCTATTGGGAATCAGGTAGATAGAGTAGAATCTTGCTAATTCAAACCTTGCAAATCCAAAATACCCTTAGGACCCTACCTCACGTACCATAAAACAATATAAACAAACAAACAAACAAATAAAAGATGACAATAGGAATTCCAAGGCAGCCTGATCCAAGTTGCTGCTGCATCGAAGCGATTATCTAGTCTTCAGCCAATGCACATATCTGACTTTATAAATCCTGTCTGTTACAATATTTAGAAGTATGTAGCCATTGCAGCAGTGTTGTTTACGACAAACCTGACATATGGGGGACATAAGTAAATGCACCAGTGGTCTGGGTAAAGTCTGGACCTCCGATGCCACGGGTTTTTGTAATCCAAACAACTCCACTAATCCAAACAGGGTTTGGCATGGGGCTGTTCAGATTAGCAAGGTTCTACTGTACCATACAAACGTCTCTACCGTCCATCCAAGAACATTATGACAGACATGCAAAGACAGCTTTCACATTAACGGACAAACCATGTAGAATGGAAGCATACTATGCACCATTCTATGACCTCAAATATGAAAGTTGGCTCAATTACTGCGATCAATGGATGTTGGACGTACCAGATTCAGTAGTCCACACTCAAGAGCAGTCCGACATGACAAAAAATACTTCTTCATCACCAACATTTCCTCCCTGAGTTTCTAATATCACACAACGCTTGCAGATTAGGACTAGCAATTTTACATGCCACACGTGCCACAGAGACATAACCGACTGACCCTCATTTCCGCTAGTTCTGTCACATAGTTAAACAACAATGGATTTAACTGTTGGATATTGAGACAGGCATGAAGTACCGTCATTGAGACAACCTGTTTCGCCTGTCTACATACCTGCAGTCACAATCGATGAACACAACTCGTCTCTGTATCCACCCAATATCGACTCACTTTCTGTGGACTAAAATCCCAGTTGTGTATGATTCGAGCAGGAACAATGTGAGTGTCATTCCAATGGCAGTTGTCGCAGTAGTAGTAGCCAGTGTAGTCACACAATCGAGCTTCACTCACTCCACCCCCTATACACAACTCAATCGAGCAACAGCAATAAAAGACGAAAGACCGAATTGTAACACACGTGGCTGGAATGAGATCTTGCGGCGACACTCCATACATTTGTATTTCTGATTGGATAATCCATGCTCAGGACAAATATCAGTACACAGCTTTGAGTCAGTAACCTAAAACAACATTCATATTCTCTGTAATATACCATACTAGCCAAGTAGCCCATTCTTTAACCGGGAAAAATTAATTAATGTATTAACACAAATTTCTGTGTGTAAACATTCCCGTTATTGAGCCGAGAATACACAATATCCCGGATGATAACCTGTGATTTAATTGGTGAAGCAAATTAAAACAAATTTCCTAGACTCGAGCCAATCGTGAGCCAGTCTCTCCCGCCCCTACGTATCATTCTCCAAATATCACTCTAAAACAAATATCTACAGAGAATAGAACAACTCCCAGATAATTTGTAACCCCATATTTGTGAGTGATGTCAAGGCACTGACCACCGGGAAGGACAACAGTCGCTCTTCAAAATTAGGCAAGGTTGCGTGCTAAAAGAGGGGCAGAAAGGAGCGGTGGTTTGCGAGAACACAGGGAACAAACATTCAAAATGGCTGCACCCATGAAGCACTTTCCTTTATGTATAGATATGAAGTGAGGTGGCATTATGGAACAAGGTGTGGTAGTCGTCTGTAATCCGAGGTTGCTTTCCAGCAAAAGTAATAGGAAGTACGTCCACATGCTAAGAATGATCACGTGACCAGCAGTAGAGATTGCAATTGATGAACTTGATAGTGACTATGCAACTCAATAAAAATACAATTTACAATGTAGCCGAGAGAGTGTAAACGTGCACATTTCTACCTGTAACCACCTCTTATTGCAAGAAACACAAACGAAGTCACAGTAAGAGCGACAAAAAAGCGGCTGAAAATAAGGCTAAGATTGTCTGGTAAATGCAAGTTATTCATAACAACTCTCTGGTTAACAATATAACCGCAAACCATTGAAACAAGGTACAATATGCATGCAATAAATTTAACAGTTAATTATTGGTGTCTATAACCTCCTCTATGTTTCTGTCTATTGCCGTGTCCCTCCGCCTACAACACCTGCTTGTTCTCTGCCATATCGCCAGCACAATACAGTACGATGTCAGTTATCTGAAAGCAGAGTGCCTCGAACGCCCTCTAGAAGTACGTGCTGTAAGCCGTTACATGAATGCGCAACAAGGTGTAATGTCAAGTTAGTAATATCATATGGTAAACTACTTTCTCATTATTACCTAATAGAGTGCAGTCAAGTTTGAGTGTTTGTGCAATTTTTGTTCAGTATGTATACAAGTGTTCCGTTTCAATGAGATCCAAGAACACCTGTTGCGTGCCAGTAGAGAGTGAATGTCAGTTATCCGAAATATTCAGAGTTATGAACAGGGTCAAGTCTCACACTGTTCAGATAACCGACATCCAACTGTACAATGTTTCTGCATCCTCGCCGACCCCATATATCTCACTATTCGATGAGTTTCCCCACTCTACACCAGCATGTTCGTATATTTAACAAAATGAGAATCAATCTACTTTCTGGTAAACTTCAGCTATACTGGCATGCAGCAAAGGGTGCAGTAGTACGGTACATTTAACTAACTAAACAACTCAAAAACCTGTACGTAAATTGACTGACCTTTGTTAATGGGCAGCTTCTGCTAACAGAAGACAAACACTTCCTGTGGCAGCTATATTTACAACCTGATAGAAGCACATTGCACTAGATGTTCAATTAGTGTCATTAACTTAACCAAAATAAACACTTACCTTCACACTGATACCATGTCTGAATGATGCACCAAATGATCATCTTGCAGTGGTCACAGTGACGTTTAATGCCGGGACTCTTTCTCTTTCGTAGAAGTCTGTGTCCCAATACTACCTTTGATGTTGGTCCTTCACCACCACTTTCCTGCATGTATCCATCACATGATAATGATATAACAAATACTGATGACTCTAACTCACCACGAGCTCTTGAATTTGTAAACGTAGCTGTACGATCTCCATCACCAGTCTCTGCTTTCCTTCGTCTAGCATTTCATGACTGGCCTTAAACTTGCTGACACGATTAGAAACTGCTTGGATTAGTTCCTCAATAGTAGCATTGGGACCTAGAAGCTAAGAAATGTAACGTACAGTTTAGTTAGAAACTACGTAGAAACTCACAGGTAACTATTCAAGTATGTCCCAAAGTATAGACACAATTAAACTACTACTAACAACAGTAAACTAATAATTAATAGAGACAATTTTAGACGGCTAGTAACTATAAGTTTGGAGTTTGGTTTTGACTTTTGAACAATAGATCAATCACGACATAACAACAATAGCTTAGTGGTTAGCGACAATGGCTACCACTCCATGGTTTGGGGGTTCAAACCCTAGTAATGACAGTACATTATGAAACTTGTCTGTCTTTCTTTCTCATGTTTCTCTAGCTTTATCCATGAGACTATGACTCCTTTCAGTCGTTGGGGAGTTTCTGTGGTCTGGTGAACAGTCCTTTGACAATGAATGACGTTCAGTGCTTTCCTGGTGGTAATTCATATCCACTAGGCATGCTGTATCAAGTTTGTGGTCACCGTAATGCCTGCAATCTATATCAAATTGGCTAGTCATTGATCACCGTGTAGACTACACAGAAACACCCTGCTAGGCTCACCTGCCGGGTTGGTGGGCGCCCAGATGGGGGTAAAGACCCCACTTGCCCATTATGGAGGGGCATAATGACACCATACCCTGACAAATCTCTGAATCTATGGTGATGTCAATAATGTAAGTACTGACAATAATGCCACCTGAAGCACGAGTAATGGAACATCAAATCCTAGTATAATTTTACATTTGTAACCATTGCTAGGAGTTTACCTGCACTAGCTAAATGAGATAACTCATGTATGCCTGCGCTAAGAAAAAAGATATGTGTGCATAAACATCTTTCCCAAGCGTACTATTTTATGGTCTTTCCTTGAACGTTTAACCACATGTTTCCAGCCATGTTAAACAATGCTGCAGTGCCATATTACAGCACAATGTACATACACACATACATAAACAAACATAGAACAAGTCAAGCAAAGTCAGTCAGTCAGCTAATCAAGCAGAGAGACTGATATAGAATTTATAGCAAGATAATTACAAAACATATGGGCCATACTGACAGATTCCTACTACATCATGTAACAATTATCAGTAACGATGTCATCTGTTTCACTTAACTAAAACTTAAAGTCATCCATCGCTCAGCTAAATTTGACACAGAAAACACTTTCAACAACTCTCACATACACTGGTTCATCCATATCTTGCTTTGCCACACAACCATTACATATAAATATTTCACAGTGTACTATGCAATGTACAGTAGATCTTACCTCTGGCTGAGAGAAATGATCATCTTCAAATCCAATCAGTCTTTGCATGTCGAATTTGTCTGACAAGTCTAGCTCTTTTATTGTTGCTTTGAGCTCAGCTCCAATAGCCTCACTCTGAGTTGTCACCCTAATATCTGTGTCAGGCAGTTCAGGCAGAATATCGTAATCTTCCAGTGAATCGTCACATTCTGAGTCATCATCTCCAACTTGTTCATCTTTTCTGTGTTCCACAACATGGCTGCCATTGTTGCTCGTAAAGTGATCAAGCAACATTGATTGCCTGTCTCCATATGGGCTGACTATGACTTCTGTAACTGTTTCATCTGACTCATTTGCTTTTGCAATGTCTAGAAGTTGAAGTCTACGCTCAGGCACCGACTGGTCAATTGCATCATTGTTCCATGAAAGATAACGATTCAAATTGTTCTGACCAACTGTCTCAAGAGGACTACCTTCTGGGTAGTTGCCCTCATCATGTGATGCTTCCAATAATTTATCACTATCACGATCGTTATCAAACTGAGAGACTGTGGCAGGTGTAACATCTGCAGCTACCATTGTTGTTGGTTTGCAGTGTTCAACTGTAGCAACACCAGAAGATAAAAAAGCATCAAAAGCCACTCCACTTCCCACATTAGTTTCATCTGTTTTCACATTATCAGATCTTGTTTGACTGTCCATATCTTCATCTTCACACGTCTCAACAGCCAGCTCATCTGCAGTTTCATTGCCATCTTCTGTCAACTGGCCATTCTCTGCACCACCTAATTCACTCATTACTTTATCAGTTAACAGAGGAAATGGTTCCTCAACATTACCAGTCTGACCAAGTGTAGGTGCCTCCAGTACAGCCTCAGGTGAGAATGTCACATCTCTTTCTTCATTCCTGCTATCACCTTTATCAACTTCCTCTTTCTCACCATCAGTTTCAGCAAAGGTCTGTACTTGTGTTTCATTGTCTAATTTGCTACTACAAGAAAGATCAAGTTGCTCTGTCTGTTGACCAGCAACAAGACCAAGATTATTGTCGTTACTTTCATAACCTGGACAAGCATCAGATTTTTCTCTATTGACATCATCATCATCCTGTTTAGTTAAATCCAATATTTCAGTTACGGATTCTGTTTGTTTCGTAGGTTTGACTTCCAATTCAGTTAAGTCATTCGGTTCTTCGCTTACAGCAGTAGCATCAGTACTGAAGCAATCATCATCTGTTGCTCTTGTAACATCACTCAAGTCTGTTTCATTCTGAAATTCATTGCCCATTACTCTTTCTCTATTCAGTTCTTCCAAAGGTGTCATTTCAAACTTCTTTCCCTCTTCCCCAAGACTTTCTGTGTCAGGATCCATCATTTCTCTAAACCATCGTTCTTCATCAGCAAACTGTTCATTAGATATGGCACTTGAAGATGCCAAACTGGTGGTGTCTTCCGATAATTCCCGTGTCATATCTGAGGGTTGACCAAGTATTTCCTCCTGATTGTGTTGACCTTCTACTTGGCGAATTTCCCTTCCTTCAGCTGTGTTGCCACCAGTTCTCCTTGCAACTCGTTTCTTTCTCACTCTTTCAACTTTTTGACCTGCTCTTCCCCCACCACCTTATAATAACACCAAGTTTTCACTATCACAACAGCCAAAAATTGCATTCATTCAATCCTACCCGTTGTACGTGATTCTATAGCCACAAAACACACAACAATGAAGTTAGACATACTGCTGACTATGTAAACCTACCTTTATTAATCCACGATGTCTTGGCAAGAGATCCCCACATTTGAGCAAGTGGGGTTGGTTCATACTCGAGAGCCGCGGTGTTGATTGGCCTACATAACAAAAATGACACTAACTGATTAATACCTGATAAGCCATTGGTACATGTCGAAGTTGAAGTTTGCAATGCCTGAAATCATCATGGCCATGGCTTCAGCCTTGTCAACATCCAAAACAAATGCATGGAGGTCATAGTAATACCTAGCAAATGAGAACACAATGTCAGCAAATCAAGTAGATAGATAATTGCACCCAAACTACTATGACCAAAATATTCATGCCGCCAACTTCAGTTGCCGAGCCGGTCACATATAAGGTAACTGCTTGTATTGCTCATCAACTGCTCTCACACTGACTACTTGAAGCATTCGAGTTACAGTAATTTGATAAATAAATTGAATGCAATAATCTATACTTTAGCTATTGTATATGAGGTAAATGCTTCAGATAAAACATGACAAGATCACTGACTGGCACACATAAGACAGGCTATTCTACGGATGAGCTTCTCACGTATTGTGACCATCCCAGAATACCAACGACACGTCTACCATCATTTTTTGCACTCCAGAATAGATGGCATGCTATTCCAAGTTATTGTTCTGTAAAACTGTTTACCTAAAGCATCAAAATGATAGAGATGGCTGTTTCTTTGGTTCAATCCAAACAACAACCACATATACACAATGTTGCCACCAAACATTTGTATGCCGAATAGCTGGCAAACAGCCTCTATTAGAGTCAAAAGAAAAAATAATCATAACGATAGTAAGACTCTAATGTACCATTTGTCATGTACAACTCATCTGCACAACCTTAGTACATCCCATCCTGTATGTTGTTGCTTGTGTAGCGAATGTTTGTTCTAGAATATGTTCTTCCATTTCGAAAATGATTGCAACACACAAGCAAAATTCTGTGATGAGTTGGGTTAATCCTAACCTCTCGTATATACTGCTTCTGCATCATTATCAATTTGTAAACTGTTGATGTTCAAAGTATGTACGATATCATTTCATTAGTTTTTCTACACCTGCATACGTACATTCAAAAATCATAAGACAGTCATACAACTAACTGTACAAAGACCATCTAAAATTAATGTGTTCAGTTTTATTACTACACCCAACTACAACCAACATTACTGTCACTACATGCTGCAAGCCTCCCTTACTGAGCAAGAAATTAACATTGACCAATTAATCATCTGTTTATAACTTACTTTATGAGTGAAACATCGTTGAGTATGGTGGTAATGTAACTTTGCAGTGAATTCTCGTTGATAGCAAGCCGTAGCCATGCCCTGCATCGTCCCAAGTCTGACTTTGCCTGATCCAAACTAGTAGAATCCAATGTACAACACGTACCAACAGTATCAACGCAACTGATGAAACCTGTTAATATATTCAATAGCTTCCTTTCGAGACACTTGCTTAGCGAGTGACCAAAAAGACGGCTTTCCACCAAAATGAAGAACACTTGCAATAGAAAATTAAATTTAATTAAATAAACAAAATCGGCTCTACACGTACAACATCTGACCTACCTTTCTTTCAAGCCGTGGCGTAACACGATTTCACAGCAGCTACACAGCTGAAAGGTTGGTTTCCCACTTCGGATAATAATTTCATTCTCATCAGATGTAGAAGCCGACAAAGAAGCGTGTTCCAGCTGTACCTTTATGCACAAATTAATCAACAACAATGTGCAACATCAGATAGACAGTATTATATAAATGTTAACTGCTTAGATGCGATAACTTTTTACGACAAGAATTTTCAATGCAGACTAATAATTGTGTTAGCTGACTGCAACAACAATTCTCTGAGTTTACATAAAGTTTAGTGCTGTCATGATAATGTAGCACTTTTGTCATTGATACCATGACAAACTTTTGCTTGAACTTTTATGATAACAAGAGATAACAATTGCTACTACTAGTACCGATAAAATATACTAATACCCTAAATAAATGTACCAGCAGGATGCGAAATAGAGAAAAAACAAGATAAAATTGAAAACTCATTGCTATAACAGTACTACCGTATTTCTTCAATTCAAAGCCGTGGCATTTATTACTAGCTAGGGTTTGAACTACGGCATTTCAATGGGAGTGGCCTAACTGATTCACAAGCAGTCCAGATTTGCATTTGATCCATATCATATAATAATTAACACCAGTGATAACAATGAATGCAGAGTAATCATTCCAATTGTTCCAGCCGTTCAATGATCCACAGCAGTATTATAGTAAGCCTAGTGCATGAGTGTGGGTTAATTACCTTAGACAAAGTTGCTAAAAAATAATACCAGTGATAACAATCTAACCATGGCAAACGTCGTTGGTCGTACAATTGGTCGTTGGGTTGTTAGTCTACGGCTGCCATTACTGTACCCTAGCACTTCTGCGTCTCGGGTAACAAACAAAGTAACAAACAGAAACACAAATACATTCAAGAGCCAGTAGATAAAACCTATTTGAGTCACTCTTCAGACATGCCACACACAAGCCTTTAGAGAAAATATCAATAGCATGACTAATCTAGTTAACAGTTCATAGTTTAGTTATTTTTTGCAATTTCAATTTCGTAGATACAACAGCAGTTTAGAACAATTAAATTAAGAAATAAGTATAATTTATCTACACTCAAAAGTGATATATAAATTGTGGGTGCCCGTTGAACGTTCAACTGTACATATTATCAAACAAACAAACAGACAGACAACACACAAACAAACTGAGAGACAGACAAACACAAAAACAGACTGACAAACAGACAAACACAAAAACAGACTGACAAACAGACAAACACACAAACAGACTCACAGACAGACAAACAAACAAACAGACTGACAGTCAAACACACAAACAGACTGACAAACAGACTGACAGACAGACAAAACACACAGACAGAAAACAGAGAGCACACACACACGACGCTTGGACAGGCAAATAAGCAGCGTAGAAGTCATAGTCATATGAAGAGATGTGGAATCATCCAGCAACTGTCCCAGTTCTTTGCCACCACTTAAAGTTGTCAACATGTGCAAAAAATAACTCAAAGATGGAAATATTACATAAAAAGAGAAAGTACCAAATTAGATAGAGAAAAACATCAACATCATTACTCTGGAAACGAGAATAGACAAGACATGGCTGTGTTCAACTATGACCTTAATGTAGCCATGGATATCATTTCGCCAAGATACTTTAAATCATGCAGCTTTAGACGAAGGTTGGCTGCATCAAGAAGAAAAGAAAGGAAGATGATCAAATACGAAAACAACAACTTGCCGGGCAACACATCAAGTCTCAATTTCACTCTTCTGGTATTTGAACATTTTGGAACTTGGCGATCAAAAGCTACCAACTATTTAAACAAACTAGGCAGAAGATCAAGAGACATTGAAGGCTATACAAATAAAGCTACTCTAGCGGTTCTTGGAGAAAAATTCTCAATAATGTTGCAACGATGTAATGCTAAAGTCATCCTCCACAAGCTGACTCGTGTGTAGCCTGGAAGTTCCAGACTGTCTCCTAAAAGAAATGAGAGACGGTCTAGATCAGCATATGATCTACCTAAGTAAAATGGAAGGGCTGTAACAGTCAAAAACACCTCTTTAAATAATAGCAATATGCCACCCCATGTGACAACAGGAGATCGATTACTACATTGTAGATGTGTGTGCAAACAAGGGTGGGTGGTAATCAACTGCCATGGCTGTGAATCATCTAGACAAAGTTTGTAGTGTGTGGCAGTACATTCATTGAAAGTTGGAATAAGTGGAGGCTATTTAATAATATTAAAACAAGTGAAAAGTTGGCTGAGAACTAGCTGTTTTAGCTAGGTCACGGAAATCTGTTTACGACACAATTACTCTTGGGAACAATCAAATTCTGAGGATAACTACTGACTCCATCAACAGGTATAGAAACTTCATCACTGACAGTAGCACTTGGTAGATTACTATGGACCTTCCAGATCCAGTGGGAAATATAACAAAGACAAGAGGTCTTCTGCAGTGGTCTCCTGCTCGGGATGCATTCAATCAATTTCAAGAGCCCTGGCCACTGTTTCAAAGGCACAGTCCAGAGCAGTTTCACATGGAATCATTTACGAGCTATCTTAACACTCAATTCCAACAGGCATTTCCCAGAAGCCCTGCATGTTATTACAGAACTCTTGACGTCCGTTTAAAGTGGCTGCAGCTTGCTGATTGGCTGATTTGGATCACTCGGTTTGCTCGTGTGTTGATCCAGACCGTCTCTCATTTCTTTTGGGAGACGGTCTGGAACTTCCAAGGTTAACTCGTGTCTTACCTGGAGAAGTAGACAAGAACATGCATAGACGATAGAGACTATCAAAGTAGCTTGCATTAAACTTATGTTGAACTCAGTAGCTGGTTTGCATTTAGTGTTAGAAATGTAAACGCAGAGTTAACAGACATCCAGACCGTCAAACCGAAACAGCAAAAGGGCAAGTGATTAGCTGCCTAGCAGCCACCTGAAAAAGTCAAACGTACTTGCTTCACGGCCCTCGAAACAGCCCTAAGCAGCTGCACTCTCTGCTGCTCATACATTTGTCTGAATTGAGGATTGAGGGCTGAATCTAAATTACAGAAATCAATTTCAACGTAAAAGCGAAACAAAGCTGAGCTTGTTACCATTGTCTATTTTATTGATGTGGTAGACAGCATCCTTCAAAAGCGACGTGAATCTGTTCATCGGACCGACTTCGTAACGAAAAATTGAGCATGCGTAGTTGGCTTGTAAATATCCGGGGTTTAATAAAAAATCGAATCCCGTATAACCAATGAGTGAGGAAAGCGAGGAAGGCGACCCTGGGTGGCAGGTAGACAGCTATGGACGATACTACGTGTCAAAGGGAGATTGGTGGGCCATCATGGATCAGGCAACAGGTCGACTATACTATCAAAATCACCTAACCCAACAAACTCAGTGGGATATCCCGGATGATTGGAAGCACGACCGCGAGAATGAGACAGACAAGATGATGAAGCGTCCGGCCAGAAGACAGATGAAACCTCAAGACAAGTCTCGTACTCACTGGCGCCCCGAAGGAGCACACGAGTACAACATTTGGTATCACAAGTGGGTGGGAGAGCATTGGAAAGGAGACAAAGACCAAGGACCGGCAGATACACGTTGCAATATCAAAAGAGACACGGGATATACGAAGGGTTCTCTTCAGGACCCGAAGAGCGAGAGGGTGTTCTTTTGCATGTATTTTGCGAGAGGCTGTTGTGAGAACGGAGCGGAGTGTAACTACCTTCATAGACTGCCACTACCAAAGGATGAGGAACGGTCAGTGTTTAGGTGTTTGGTGCGTTGATTGATTGATTAACATCTTTCTCTCGTCTTGAGTCTAATATCTTTGAAAGGGAAAAATTCATACATTGCTTGTGTGTGTCTGTCTGTCTGTCTGTCTGTCTATCTGCGTGCGCGCGCGCGCGCGCGCGCGTGTGTGTGTGTGTGTGTGTGTGTGTGTGTGTGTGTGTGTGTGTGTGTGTGTGTGTGTGTGTGTGTGTAACTTAAATGCTGCAGCTGAGAGTACAGATAAAATATAAACGCCACCCTCTAATGAACACCGCATTTCAATGAATTTATTAGATCTCAAAGTTTAAAGGAAAAATCGTACTACTTGGGAGGCATATGTGAGGCTTAGACTACCTGGAGTATACTGTTTCACCACATGAGGTTTCAAAGTCTGAAATGCTTACAGTACACGTATGGTAAGTGGGGTACTTTTGAAAAGTCGTCAAACCTATCTATATATATACACACACACACACACATGTACACACTCCTAAGCAAGGACAGAAAGCCTTCAACAAATAAATGTAGATGTAGGTTGCTTTGGTACCGTGTGTCTTGAAAATTGTCAACAATTAAACAGTAGCTTGTTATTTTTGCTATGTGAAACGGCAGTATTTGACAGACGTTGAGACCAATAGATAAATGTGTGTAAAGTGGGTGGATGCTGAGGGATAATGGGTGAGGATAGGCTATAAGCTAGACCTGACCAATCTTGATACGATTTATCTCACAAGATGGTACCAAGCTAATCGATGCATGGTCAGAAGGATTCCAACTTTTGCAATCAACTTTGGTGGGCAAGTCATAAGCAATGTCTTTTAGCTGTTAATTAATTGACTCTTTTTTCCCCTACATTCCTTGGTGACCTTGGAACTCTCGTAGAAGGCCTCACTATTGCCTTGCCGACTTTGATTAGACAGGACATATGCACCATGTTTGCAAAGTCTTGCTTGCTAAGATGGAGTCAGATATGGGTATTAGAAGGAATGCTTACTTCTCAATCTTCTATAGGTGCTCACATGGGCAAGTTAGACTCTCACGCCACTGGGCGTATTATGGGGATTATAGAAGCTTATAGGTTGGCTCAAGACTAGGCATATATAGTCACAGGGAAACACTCTGCATGCACAGTCAGCAAAGGATTATGCTTTCATTTGTTTAGGATTGATCTCGGTCACGATTGTTTTGGTCGAGATCGTCATCAGTCGCATCGTGATGACATGGGAGGCGTCGGATCATTCGAAAAGGAGTGTAGAACTCTCTACGTTGGCGGATTGAGTATACGCAGTGGATTAGAGAAGGTTCTAAAGACCGAGTTTGAAGAGTGGGGCGAACTGGAAGAAGTAAAAATCATTCCAAGATTACACATTGCATTTATAACTTACAAGAAGAGACTCAATTCTGAGTTTGCCAAGGTAAGAGTTTAAGATATTAACATTAATGATGATATATGGTAACTTGCAGTTATTGTATTCATTGGCGCGTTTAGATTGCAATGTCAGACCAGCAACTAGATGGAGGAGAGATGTTGAATGTCAGATGGGCCTATGATGACCCTAATCCGAAGGCAAAAGTGAAGGTATAATGTTGCATGATGGTGATGATACAATAAACTGACACACTGTGACAGTTAGGCAATGTCATTGCTTTGTACCGATTACACTAGCAGGATAGTCCAGAGTGTTTTTCTGTCCTATGAGACATGGTGTGTCTCCAGTTATTCTGACTCTTGTAATTCCTTTCGTATGTCACACGATAACACGCATTGTATTGGTATAGCAAGACATTCTGAATATCTAAACTCAACATTTTCATCTGTTAAAGTTTAAGTTCACGTGTTCTTGTATTTATTGGTGGCTGCATTGCACAACTGTTATGTTAAGTCAATTTAAATGATTTCATTGTCCTCACCTATATTTTGTTCATGCTAGCAGAAGCCAAGCTTTATACATTTTGTCTGGACAGTTGTAATTTCATGCAGACAGAGATGGATTTGCTTGTTTAATTAATTAACAATGTGTATGAAATATTTGTTACACATCAGTCCACAAGAGAATTTCCCTGCTTACCTCTCCACACATTTGCCAATCTGTCTTTCTTTCTGTCCGTATGGCTGTCTGTTTGGCTGGCTGTCTGTCTGTATCTGTCTCTGTCTGCTTGTCTGTCTGTATCTGTCTCTGTCTGCTTGTCTGTCTGTGTGCCTGCCTGTCTGTCTGTCTGTGTGCCTGCCTGTCTGTCTGTCTGTCAATGGTAGTGTGCTTTCATAAATTAACACTAAGACATCCACATATCATAACTAAAAGAATGTCCAGTGACCACCAAGGCCGCTGTCTGTCGGATGTAGGCATTGTGGTAGTGGTTTAGAAAGTTATGTTTGGCCACATTTGTGCATTGGGGATATTTCTGATTAAATTTTGATGATGGCAGCCACAGTTCAACCTCTATATTTAGCAAGCCAGAGTAACCCACATTGCTTTTCTCAAAGGATGTACAAGAAGGGACAACATGTGTCGAGATTGCTCATGTAATGATGGTTGCTGCTTGGATAATGATCCGATCTGGCTCGAACAGACTTAAATTTAGAAGCCATCTGATGACTTAAATCATTGCAGTTACTCCCGCCCAGAAACTAGAGTTGTTGTGCTTGTTTGCTGCATGCTTTTTGATGCATCGTTTAGTCAAGGGTCATATATATATATATATATATATATATATATATATATATATATATATATATATATATATATATATATATATATATATATCGATTATGATGTTACAGGTTGTTGAAAGAACAAAGCAACAGTTTGCCGAAGCTTTGCAGGCTTACTACAGTGAAGGCAAGGGAGTACAAGAACCACAGCCATTGCAACCATATGCCGACGGTTGCGTGATTGGTCCATACCCCGACACATCAGAGCAGTTTGCAGCGGCCGAAGCTGCCAGCAAGGAAGAGGAAGAGAAAGTAAGTCTTTATTGCTTCTGCAGAATTTCTGTGTACACAAGGGACTCAGTGCAGTATAATGATAGGCGTAGCGTTTTGTTGATTATGCCTGCTAGCAGTTGTACTAAATTCTGTTTGTGAGATTGCCGTGGCTGTGACCATCTCTTATTACTAGATTCATGTACATGAGCCAGAATGAATGAGTTTTCCCTACTGATATTAATAATAATTTTTGAGTACTAATTTTTGGGGTCTAAGGGACTTGTTTAATTTTGAACACCAATTTTTTGACACACTAATTAATTAAGGCTGAGACACCGGTATATATTTGCAGTTGCTTACTTACCAACTATGGTAACCCACTGTACAGTACATCCCAATACAGAAGTCTGAAAGACAAAAGTTGAAGATCATAAGAGGTAGTATGCCCTAATATTGCTGTACCGGATGATGGTCAGCATTGAATTGTCCTCCTGCCTCACGAAGTTGTAAGCCAACAATGATGTTGCCCTTTTGGTCTGTTGTCAGTGCATCACTTCCTTAATGTTTTTCACTATTAGGAATGTATTGTGCATGGTCATAAACAATGTCCCAGATAATATTACTTTCAAAGACTCAACATATTGTGATATTTTGTGATAGTAATTTTTTGAGACAAAACGTTTGAAAACAATAATGCGTGGAGATAAAATAATATCAATAGGATAGTTTGTTTATGACAACTTTACTGTTGTGGTCAAGCTAGACATTTGGCAAAAGCTCATGTTGAGACTGTGCTGAATTATGGCTATTACATTGTACATTTCTGTAGAGCATAGCAAGCATAATGACAAATAACAAGTAAAATACTTTATTAGACTAAGCATAGTAAGCCAGAAAAACTAGCCTCGATACTACTAGGCCTTCCTTTGCTTTCCTTGGTACTTTCATGAGGATAGCAACAGGGATGTAGTGTCGAGGCTAACAGAATAACCACTTTTTGTGGCGTGGAATGCAACTGTCACCAATTGGAAGGATTTGTGAATAGGGTTGCCTTTGTTCAAACTTCAAACTAGAGATGGGGTTAGGGATTACGCGATTCTTGCTGTGTTGTTGTGTTTCTGTGATTTGGAGCTGTTTGAAGTCAAACGGTTTGTTTCTTGTCATTCAGGCCGAGCTTATGCGGAGGATTGAGGAAGACTGTGATCGCCTCAACCAAGCTTTTAGACTTGCCGAAGGTGGAGATGATCAGCATACTGGGAATGCTGCATCACCCGCTCTCTCAGCTCTGCCTTCACAACCACCACCGACACTTGCTAGTCACTCATCTAGTGCAACTATCCCATCAGCAGCTGGCCCCATACTACCCAGTCACTCCATGGTGAAACACAACGTTACTCGTTCTGTAGATCCCTACCGAGCCGCAATGAGAGAGAAATTCAAGGCGAAGTAGTTGAGCAGCATGCTACAGATTGATGCCAATGTACAGGCAGATAGTAGCGTTTTGTTTCGATGGGATATGTACAGTACTACAGTATTAAATGCATGCAGCATCCAGTGCAGCTTGAACTGTTGCAAGGATACACGTGATTGGCACAGAAAATTGTAGCATGTTGTACTGTGATTTGGACAACTTGTACAATGTACTGTAACGGTCGGTGGTAATTAGCCCATAGAGTATGGCCAGTATCAAAATTTGCACCAATTGTTCCATAGTGCGCATGCTTAATTAAATCATGGTCACGTGGTTACCACTCTACATTTGAATAAGATAATTCTTGAGTGTTTACTGTGGTCTTCTGGTGTATCTTGATGCCTAGACGCCATACGCGTCAAAGCTTCTCTTCCTCGTGTCGTCTTTTCGGTAGACTTCCTCAAACTTTTCGCCGTAGGTGAGAATTTTACACATCACTACACACCCGTAAAACACGCCTTCGGCCAAGCCTCGCCCCGGATTGCAGTCCCGGATGCGATGCGTCTCAGTGAACCCGCAAACGACACTGCGTCAGGGGCGTGGCTACACAGATGATTGTTGGAGTAACTGAAGCTGTGTTTTCACTCTCGCTGCTACAGTTGTTGAGCGATGCTAAGATAAGTATTACGAATTTAGGTGCCATTTTGCTTCTAAGTCCGCTACATCTATCATATTCGTTCAGTAATGTGATTCGATCCTATAAAGTCCCGTATATATCTTACACTGGGACTTCGAGGCTACCTTCAGTTTTCCGCTTACCAGGTGAAGTGTGGAGTTCATTCGAGCGTTACTACAGTCTGCGAAGTGGCATGGAATTGATATCGAGAAAGGATATCGATCATGATCACGAAGTGCGCCTCTAGCTTCTTGTTTGCTCTCCTCGCTTCTCATATAGTCGCTAACAGTGGTTTGAGATGCTACGACTGTTCCGACAACAATCGGGGAAATTGCCAAGCTACAGACGCTAATAAACAGAATGGCTACATACGAGGTGTCGATTGTGGATCGAATGGGTCGTGCGCTGTCGTGTCGTCGTATGTAGGAGTAGATAGGAGAATGGTGGTTAGGAAGTTGGCTTGCTATAGACCTTGTAATGAGACGTCTAGCTGTGGTGGTGACACACTGTGTGTGACGTGCTGTGAAAGTGACTATTGCAACGTAGGAGATCAACAGGGTAAAGACGCTGGCCAGACTGATGGAGGTTAATATTAACGTTTGTCTTTGCAGAATGTGGTCATGGTCACTCACGCGCACACACGCGCAGGACCGCGGGCACACGCTCGCGCGCGCACACACACACACACACACACACACAGACACACACACACACAGACACACACACACACACAGTGACAGACAGACAGGCAGACACACACACGCACGCACACACACACACACACACACACACACACACACACACACACACACACACTTTCTTTTCTTTTTTTGCTATAATGAGTTCACGACTTCCATTCAGCACTTGATTACGAACGTTCTTTGTACCAGTAGTCAAGTTTTGTGGTGTATAGTTGTGCTGCATTAGTCTCCTTTCTTCAAATTTGTCAATTCTACCTTCCTCATAACGATATAAACCTAATCTCATATTTTTCTTCCACATTGAACGGTCACATGCTATCATTTCCCAATTTTTGTGATCAATATCGACATTCTGTAGACTGTGTCTTAATTAAATAAAGTGTCTCAACTTCTGACCACCATCTTTTTTAATTGGTGCATCTAACAACTGACTGTATAGCACTTGTTTTGGTAAACGTCTCTCATCAATTCTTGCGACATGACCTACCCACCTTAGTTGCCATTGAGTTAACGTGTATTCAATTTGTGTTATTTCAGCTCTGCAGAACTTCTACATTTGTCACACACACACACACACACACACACACACACACACACACACACACACACACACACACACACACACACACACACACACACACACACACACACACACACACACACATACACACACACTCTCTCGTCTACACACACACACACACACACACACACACACACACACACACACACACACACACACACACACACACACACACACACACACACACCTTTCATCAGCATGTGATCTCTGTAGATTTCCATTGTCAGAAGGGCCTGTTTAAATGTCATACTCAAGAACTATGTCTCGACCAATCATCAATATGTGATGGCTCATTCGACTGTGACGATCACAGCGATGAAACAAACTGTCCAACAGATTCAACTCAAGTGACAGCTGTAAATGATACAGGCGGTATATACATATTGCATCTTTGCCAGTCTGCTATTCAGTTGTTTTATAGGTAATCATTTCTTTATGTTTCAGACAACTATGTGTGTCCCTCAATAATGATGTTTCTCTGTAAATCCGACATGGTGTGCATAAGTGGTGCCTCACGATGTGATGGTCAGAGTGATTGCTCCGATTCCAGTGACGAGACAAACTGCAAATCAAGTGCTTACAACTGTTTGGCATTCCCATCACAGACGTATGTCATTTGGCTGTCTTGCAGATTGTACACAAGGAGACTTCAAATGCAGTGGTGTGTGTGTCCCAGCGTGGAAGGTCCGTTGTAATAGCATTATCCAGTGCACCGGAGGCAAAGACGAACTCGGCTGCTGTGAGCTGATTTTTACAGAACGTTGTCATTGTAGTATCTTCTAATGGGTGTGTTGCATTGTTTAGCTGCTCCGTGTGCTAGCGATTTATTTCAATGTGGGGACGCAACATGTATTCTAGGCAATAAAAAATGTGACGGGTACCCCCAATGTGGAGACTACTCAGACGAGACAAATTGCAGTACGAATGACCTTTTGTAGACTTAATCTATAATTTTCAAAATCAGATTGATATTAATATTATTATTGGCAAGTTATTAATATATTAATATTTTATTGGTTAGGAACTTATTAATATATTAATATTTTTATTGGTTAGCAACTTATTAATATGTTTATTGGTTAGGAACTTATTAATATATTAATATTTTTATAGGTTAGCAACTTATTAATATATTAATATTTTATTGGTTAGCAACTCATTAATATATTATTATTTTATAGGTTAGCAAGTTATTAACATATTAATATTTTATTAGTTACGAACTTATTAATATATTAATATTTTATTGGTTAGGAAGGTATTAATATATTATTATTTTATTGGTTAGCAAGTTATTAATATATTAATATTTTATTGGTTAGCAACTTATTAATACCGCATTTCAGTGAATAGTGCCCCATGCTCAAATTGTGCCCCATGGTGAGCCTATACGAAATAATAATGTCCCATGCTCAATTTAGTGCCCCACTTGGGTAGTATTCAAACCCAGTTATTTGCATGCGCATTTATCAATTACAGTAGGACCTCAAAGATACGAACACCAGACAACCGAACTGACCGGTCAACCGAACAGCATGCTCTAGCGCGAGCGCGCGCTCTTGCAAAAATTTGATCACGTAATGTAGCCACGCGCACGCGCACTTTTGAGGCGTGGCCTAGCGCTAGCCACGTGGTAGCTGATCCAAGATGGAGGCAAAGGACAAGCCTAAGAGAAAGCGAGTCAATTTATCTATTGAACAAAAGATCGAGATTCTTGAGAAGCTGGACAGAGGTATTTCTAATACAGCTATTGCTTCTGAATATAGCATTGGAAAATCCACAGTAACTGATATACAGAAATCTAGGAGCAAAATTACTCAGTTTGCCGTTGAAGCTAAAGACAGCAGTAGTTTTAAGAAGCGTTGCATTGTTAGGAGAGCTGATGATGACCAATTTGACAAGGCCATGCACCTTTGGTTCACACAAGAACGGCACAAAGGCACTCCTCTGCGTGGGGTTGTTGTCATGGAGAAAGCCAGGCTGATGCACCAGCAAATGTATCCAGATCGGTCACCAGATGATTTCAAGGCTAGCACTGGTTGGCTTCATAGATTCAAGCAGAGGCATGGTATTCGTCAACTAAGCATGCAGGGAGAGTCTCTTTCAGCTAATCCTCAGTCTGCTGAAGCATTCAAGCTGTCTTTGCATAAATATATTGAAGATCATAAGCTTTCCATCCATCAGATCTTTAATTGTGATGAGACAGGTCTGTGTTGGCGCCTGCCGCCGAACAAAACCCTGGCAGATGGTTCTGAAAAGGCTGCAAAGAATTGCAAATCCCCTAAAGATCGGGTAACATTGATGGCAACTGCCAATGTCAGTGGAGATATGCGTAGCCCTCTGGTCTTTATTCACAAGAGCGCTAAGCCTCGCTGTTTTTCAGGGGTCAACATGTCATCTCTACCAGTCCATTATTATAGCCAAAAAAGTGCCTGGATGGATCAATCAATTTTCTTGGACTGGTTTTTCAAGCACTTTGTACCAGAGGTGAAGCGTTACTTGAAATCAAAGTCATTGCCACTTCAAGCTCTTCTCATTATGGATAATGCACCATCCCACCCTTCAGTAGAGGCTTTGAGTTCTGAAGGAATGAGTTGCATGTTTCTGCCCCCCAATGTCACAAGTCTGGTTCAACCTATGGATCAGGGAGTGCTGGAGAACCTGAAGCGCAGGTACAAACGAGAGCTCATGAGAAAACTGCTGCTTCAATCTGAATCGAGTGAAGACTCCTTCATTTCCTTCAGCAAAAAGCTGACCATAAAAGATGCGGTGTACCTGAGTGCTAAATCTTGGAACGAAATTCCTGAAGTTTCTCTCTGTCGTGCTTGGAATAAGCTAGGGTTTGGTGGTCGTAGTATGGGTGATGCTTCTCGGATCGATGCCAGTGAATCCGAAGAAGAAATTACCTTTGAAGTATGTTCCCAGTTGGGCATCAATGAGGAAGAAATGGAGCAATGGCTTCTTGCTGACAAGGATGAAACTGGGTCTCAATCGCTGACTGATGAAGAAATTATCGACTCTGTTCAGGTCCAGGATCCATCGGACAGTGAAGATGAAGCTGAGCACACTGATGTAGCTAAGATTAGCCACACAAAGGCTGTTGATTGCTTTAGTGTCTGCTTGGAATGGTTAGAGCAGCAGCCTGAAGCCACCCCCATGAATCTCATGCTTTTGAGAGAGCTCCTGGACCTTGCAGGACAAAAAAGGGGTTCTGCCTTGAAGCAAAAGACAATGGATTGTTATTTTAGTAACCCTTGAATTCGTTCTTACACTCTCACAGTTACTGTAGTTCACGTACTTATCCTTTTTGTTAGCCATACAGTGTACTCCTGTTTTCACAAGTTATGTAATCATCGATATTACAAACTTCAGACTTATGAACATTTCACAATTACGAACACCCAATTTCCCGAGGTGTTCGTATCTTTGAGGTCCTACTGTAATAGTGTGTATGGTTGTGATGAAATGAACACCCAGAGAGACGATGAAGATTTAACGTATGCAACAGACCAGGAATACGACTCAAGTGATAGCAAAAGTAGCCAGGGGTAACTATAAGATAGATTAGGTAGTTTGTTTGTTTAGTGCGATGTAATGCAAACAAACAATGCAACAGTGTTTGCTTGCGAAATAGTAATGCCCCATGGTTTAGAACCATGAAAAATAGTACCCCATGGGCACTATTCACAGAAATATGATATTAATTAATATTTTTATTGGTTAGCAAGTTATTAATATATTAATATTCTTATTGGCCAGCAATTATTAATATTAAAATAAAATTATATTAATAATTGCTGGCCAATAAAATACTAATATATTAATAACTTGCTAACTAATAAAATATTAATATATAATTAATATTTTATTGGTTAGCAAGTTATTAATAATAATATTCTTGGGCCCAATGTCTCTAACATAATGTTGATGTCCTTGTACTGTCATGGTCATACTGTGTTGCTACTGCAGCCTCTAGTTGTAAAAAGGGAGAGTTTCTGTGCGACAACGGGCATTGCGTAGATCAAATAGTCGTTTGTGACGGTGGCAACAACTGCTGGGATCGGTCGGACGAGAGGAACTGTAGTACGATTTTATTGGACGTCGTTGTTTGTTTGGTTGTTGCAATTGGTGTTCCTAGGTCCATGCTTTGATGGTTCGTTCCGTTGTTGGGATCCTGTCCACAGCGACAATTGTTATCTTGACACGGAGCGATGCGATGGACACTTTCACTGTAAACAAGGTGCAGATGAAAAAGGCTGTGGTGAGGACAATTTGCTACCATTTTGATTGGCTTGTGCTGTAATAGTGACAATCCCATCTATGTCAGGTGCTTGTGATCCAGATCAGTTTGCGTGTGAAATAACTCAGGCAGATGCGTCTCATTGTTACGATTCCTCGCAGTTGTGTGACGGACGTATCGATTGTAACAAGAATCAGGCGGATGAGTCTAATCCTCTTTGCCAGTCTAACTGTAATGACCAATTTCCAATTGAACGGTCACAATTTTATATGATTTATACTGTTCAGATCAAAAGTGTCCAACTGGTCTGTATTCGTGTCTGTTGAAAGACAGCGAAGGCACACAATGTTATGATGCCGTTCGTAGATGTGATGGTATAGCCGACTGTCGACCATCGGCATCCGATGAGACTGGCTGTAGCATTTCATATCGTCGCCGTACGTACGTACTTGTAGCTGGATTTGTTGTTCCATTTCAGGTTCACATAAATGCGACCACTTTTGTAAGGACACGTTTCAATGTTGGAACGAGACGAACAGATGTGATGGAAAGTATTTCTGTCCAGATTTTTCCGATGAGGAAGGATGCGGTATTGTTGCAAAAACTGTCGACTGTCTGGTCTCGTTCAATTCGAATTGTGTTTAGGATTATGCCTGTTTGATCAATTCCTCTGCCGAAATAGCAACAAGTGCTTCCACAGATCTGACATGTGCAATGGCATTAGAGACTGTTGGGATGGATTCGATGAAATGTATTGCTGTATGTCTGTTCGGCGTAGACGCTATTTCTATTTCAATGAATTCTGTCTACAATTTCTCTGCAGCTAAAGACACATGTGGTGGTATAGATCAACTGTATCCTGCAGCAGAGAGATGTAACGGTAGGGTGTTTTGCACATCAGGAGAAGACGAAAAAGGATGTGGTAAGCAAGCGCTGACTGTTCACCGTGCTTCGACATTCAAGTAATCACAGATGGACTTCTAGGTCCATGTCGTCCTGATCAGTTTACATGCGGCGGGAGCGAACTGACGACATTGTGCTATGACCAGCACCAACGCTGTAATGAACATGCTGACTGCCCGAGTCCTTCTGTTGATGAAATGAACTGTGTCTTCAGCAGTAAGATGACACGTTCAAATTACTTTTAATTCAATATAACTGACAGGATGATATTTGATTGAGGTGATTCGCATGTAGTAGGTTCAGATCATCCAAGAACAGGACCGACTGCCATCAATCTCCCACAGAGTAAATATTATAGGCCAAACCAAGAAACTGTCAAGTTTGGGTAACCCGACCAACCGTATTTCCCAAAGGGTTTTTTGCTCTGACATTTTTACGATTTTATAGCTACAGTAGCCTTGCAGTGCAGTGCGAACATGCCTGCTTTGTTGAAGTCAACTAGGCAAATACAGTACTCATCCATAACTAACTAGGTCCATGCTGCTGTTTGCTAAATGGGTAGAGCGCTGAGAGTAGCTGTGAGCCAGACGCTGGACAGGAAACTCAGTAACTGATGGAAGTCCCATGTGTGAGATGTAAAATGCCTACAATGTTGATCACGTGCAGAGTGCTTGGGCTTCCAAAGAATTTGGAAGACATTTATTTTTTCTTTGTGGTTAGAAGCGAGCTAGTGTGCTAACTGTTGAAACGACTACCGATCAACCTCGGTCTGTAACAGAGGTGCTGATGTCATTAGCAGGATAACAGCGATTTTCTGATTAGCGACCTAATTGAATACCTTCGTAACAATGGTTAGAAAAAAAATTGAAGAAATAAATAACCTGACCGACCATATTTTTAGGGAATTTTATCTGAACTTGACAATTTTTCAGTTTGGCCTAATTCACTGTTATTCTCGTGGTTACTACATGTGTTTTGTAAACAGAGGCATTCAGTAGCAAAGCCATCATTGCTATCATCTCTATGTTGTTGGCTGTCACAGTCATATGTACTCTCATTGCTGGCTTGTGCCTTAAGCGGCGGCGGCGGCGGCGGCGGCAGCAGTATACGACTGAAAGATCCTCTGTTTCAACAAACGATTTGCTTCCACCACCGTACAGCGAAACGGATGTTGGCAATGTCTACTTTAACAACAGGCTACAGATTCAAGATCGTTTGACATTCATTGGGTTTCCATCAAGTGAAAATGATGACGATCTGCCGTCTTACGAAGAATCGTTACTATTGGCAGACACTAACACTATGATTAATGGAACACACGATGGACAGGCAGTGAATGAGGCACAAGATGACTATTTACTTCCTTCTGAACAGGAGATAGATCACACAAATGACGAGGAAGGAAACCCAGTCGATAGGTTGCTGTAGATTGTGTGATCGTGAAGGTATATATACACATTTGTAACTCGCTGATATCAATCACTTTGCATACGAGGCTCTAACTATTTCAATGACGTTTGTAAATCAACCAAATGTTGGCAAAAGCTGTTTACTGACATCGGTGTTTGCTGTCCATCACGGTGGCGTACATGAAGCAAATTACCTGCAGAACACTTTTTTAGTAATTGACCATAGACAATGCGATGCGTGTTCTGTAACCTTCTTTCTCTCTCCGTCCAACAACTAGTATGAAGTTGTACTGCATTAACTGGCCATTTCTTACTTTCCTACGACAACGACAGACATCATTGTATTGCGAACGGTTAGCATAGCAACTCGACCATTCCCCAAAGGCAGCTACATGTGTGCATCAGGTAACACACTGCATAATTTCCTTACTTCGACAACAAAGAAATTACAATGAAAGTGCAGTCTAACCCCATATCCATACAGTGTGACAGAGTGTTAAGTATGCAAGGATTAGTAGCTTGAGCTCAAGGCTAGTGACCAGATAAGGCCACTAGGCTACTCGCTTGATTATTACCCCCCCCCCCCCCCCAATAACCTAAGGTCAAGTATGGGATGGGGTTTTTCTCAAAACGACACCTAAAGTTGTTAATTGGTGAAAGTGATCGATTTATTAACTTAATTTAACCAGCATGTTGCTACACTAAAAGCTTCGAATCACCACCACCACTGCCTAAAAGATAGAAACCTAATCTTCTATATGATATCTAAGTCATCAAAACCTTTAACAGATGGTTGACAACTAGAACAAAAAGCAGGTGCTGAAACACGTGGAGTGCGCGCGAGCCCAAGTTGAAGAATTATCTATCTATCACCATTTCTATACAGATGCAAATGTAGCAAACAGCGCCAATTAGCTCTAATTAAATGACTAAGAGGTGTGAAAATCTTAGAGCCTTGACCAAAGTTGGGGCTGGGAGCTGACTTGAGCTTTGGGGTAATAATCAAGCAAGTACAGTACGTCATTATGTGTCACTTTGTGACCAGGCTCATGGTCTAACACATGGCGATAAGTTGGCACTGTCCATACAGTCAGTCATTACAAGTGTAGCATACATTGTGTGTGTGTGTGTGTGTGTGTGTGTGTGTGTGTGTGTGTGTGTGTGTGTGTGTGTGTGTGTGTGTGTGTGTGTGTGTGTGTGTGTGTGTGTGTGTGTGTGTGTGTGTGTGTACAAGTAGCCTATGACCAGTAAACTAGTCAAATGGTGTCGTACGATCTGGTCTTACTTGTCAAGGGTTGAGTCAGATTCATCGACATCGCAGTAGAAACCTGGTTGAACAAACACTTTGGCAAAATGACAATTTGTCTGACATCAAGATAAGTACTTCTATCCACAATGTTTGCCTGCACGTTTCTTGCATACTCGTTCAGGTCACTGTGAACTGTGCAAACTAGACACTGCAACATACAAACTGGCATATCGCAAATGTGTTGCTGTAAGAGACGGAGTGGAGACGACAAACCTGTCGAGGACTTATCCAGAAAGGCCACTTGCCTGCATAGTGTTCAGTCAATATGCCAAGAAATCTCTCAAACGATCCAAGAATAGCTCCTACGTAAATCCATTCACATACCAGTCTGAACAGCTGCCTTTTCTAACAACAGACTCACTGTGAATCATAACAGGCGTGTGTAGATTGTCGTCAGGCCCTATGAACATTAATTACAGATCTCACTTCAAACTAGGAAACAGTTCCAGCTCTAACTACCTCTGTAGTTCAACTTGAAACGATACGGTAGCTGAAAGTCAAGTTGTATTGTGGCTGTCTGATGATGCCTAGAATGAATATGTTAAAAACAACCAGAACTTAGTAACATACAAAACAGTGGTCTTACCTGCCAATAGCATCAGTGAGTAAAACATCAATTTTAGGACCATAGAATGCTCCATCTTGAAGAATACAAATCAGAAATAATTCAAGAAAAGTTAACTAGTCACAGACCTCCCTCATTTATTGACCACTTAGAGCCGCACTCCAGCAAGCAAGTCTCCAGCTGACATTCCTAAAGTAAATGACAATAATAACAAATATCACGCTACAAATTAATAAGCCTGTATATACATAGAGAGTTTCTTAGAGTTAGAGTTAGAGATTCTCTATTCAAAAGATCTAATTTTTTATTCACCACACATCAACTGCTGTACAAAATATTTCAACAAAAAGGCATAGCAACGACCAAACAGTTTAACCTATTGCAACCGTTCAGATCTACAAACCTAATACATCATTTGAGGCTTTACAACACACTTAGTTTTGCTGTGGTAGAAATTACCAGTCACAAGTCTCAAAACTAATTTTTTTTTAAAATTGCCTCTTGTGTTCTTGCCCCTTTATTGTCAACATTTATTTGGCCACTCTGACCAAATAATTAATACAATACAGCCACTACCACTCATAGAAACGGTTAATCTTACAACCACATTCTGATCCACCTGAGCACAGTACAACAATTATTATGACTGGGGTGGGCGCATACTCACACGAGTAGTAGTACAATACTGTCCTGCATGGCTTTCTCATTCTGTCACAAGCAAACAAATGCTCACTTAGTGTTCTATCTTTCTGACAACAACAAGTGACTTCACCAACTAATGGGCTTTGTATACCTAATTACATAGCCATAAAAATCAAAAAGAGTTGCAACCCTATGACTTATGTCAAGGTCATGTCTATTGAATCACATGCAATTCAATTTTGCATGATGGGATGTCTTACCGCTTCTTCCCATAGTTTTAATTCACCCATGTAATCAGACGGTCTCGTTGATAATCGCAGTTCATAATCAAAGCCTAAGACAGCATAGCTGATATGTGCTTTTGCAAACATGCTGCCGTGATTATACGATACCAAATGCTCCATATATCTTTTCTACAAATTCTAAGCAAGATCTGTCAAATAGAGATGTAGAATTAAGAGAAATAATTATCAGTGATACAAAATAACAAACCTGACTTCGACTGCCAGTTGTTCTGCTGTACAGAAAATATGAGCATCGTCTTGATGAAACTGACGAACACGAGTCAGACCAGACAGAGCACCACTGATCTCATTCCTAGAATAAACACAATTAAGAACAAAGTGTAAAAACAATACATTTGCACAAATCGAGCAGCAAAGTGCAATACTTATCAAACAAATAATAATAATAATAAATTAAACATTAACAGCACATCATGTCACTTGTGACTAAATAATCTAACCTGTGTAGTGGACTAAATTCTGCAAATCGCAGAGGTAATTCTCTGTATGACCGTTGGTGCTGCTGATAAATAAGACAATGTGCAGGGCAGTTCATAGGCTTGAGTCCATACTCTTGACCTCCTCCGTGATGCAGATGTCCGCCTTGATGCTACTTGATACATCAGTTACACACAAAGACACACACACACACACACACACACACACACACACACACACACACACACACACACACACACACACACACACACACACACACACACAGACACACACACACCACACCACACCACACCACACACACATTTGTATTTGACATACCCCCACTGTAAACATGTTGTCGGAATAGTGTTCCCAGTGTCCAGATGTTTCCCACAGTTTTCGGCTAAATATGAGTGGTGTTATAACCTACAAGCATATAGTAACAAGAAGTCATAAGTTATACACACAGTACAATCAAGTCTAAACTACATGCAGTCTATCATTTGCTACTGTCTTGTCACATGTCACAATGTCGTTCTACTCTATCAAGGAACTCGACATTTAAAATTAATCATTCTTGCAATAATCATGTAAGTTGATATCAAATAATTTTCTACTGTTATGCTGATATCAATGACTGTACCTACAGTTAATTCCACGCATAGGTATAAAAGTTAAAAGCTGTACACTGAGTTCTCACTTTCCCAGCACAATGCAGTGGTGGATCTAGAGCGGGTTCTGGGGGTTCCGTGGAACCCCCTAAAATTTTGTGACATCATTACCAGAGATGACCGCGTACCAGCAGTGCTTGTTACTACCTGACGTGACTCGCAGCTCACGTTTTAGTTCTAAGTAACTTCACATGGAGGTGCAGTACAGATTATGAACTTTCAACGTAGGTCCATCATCGTCGGACAGTACAAGTGAGTCGTACAGTACTCCTACTCTTTCTACATTAATTTATGGTAACTTGTTTTCAATCTCAGTTGTTCTCCAACAACATGTTTCATTTACTTCCTTGCAATGATAATGTTTCAAAGTAGTTATATTCTATCTCATGAAAATATACTTCCACCTTTGATGGTCACAACATTCACAATTCATGAAACCATATATGTCTATAGAAGCTTTCTTCGAAAACCAAAGAAAAAGCAGTAACATTTGTCTGTCTAGCAAAAGACATGTATAGGCTTGCAAGATCAATTCAAATTCTCCAGTACTGTAGATTCATTAACGTATACTTCCGTTCTATGGTATAGGTAATTAAATAGCTAATATATATCTGGAGGCATGGCTGATCCTAACCTTTGTGACGTCACGGAACCCCATTTCCAAAAATCCTGAATCCGCTCCTGCAACGTCATGTCATGGAAAAGGTGTTGATATAATACTAACTTCTGATAACCCCAATTGCATAATTGCAATGCTTCAATGCTGTTTTCATGAGATGTTAAACAATGTACAATTGTTAGTTGGACTTTTTGCTCTGTGTATCCAAATGTCTACTAATCATGATAGGCAATGACAATAGCTCCAGCAAGAATATCAGCAAATTAACAATCCCCTGCTGTCTGCTGATCTGCTTTAGTCTACGTGACATTCATGACATAACTATCTGCCTTTGCTTGATCTAACACAGGGCTGGCAAAGTAGGGTGAGCCAGGTGAAGTCATGACCTACCCAACTTTTAAAAATGAAACTTTCACCAATGGGCTTTTGACGAGAACTTCTGAAAATATTGATTCAAGTGATTAAATAAAGTAGCTATTCGTTACATTTACTGCGGACGAGCTTAGCTAAGCAAGACCTGGCCCAGTATTCTGCTGGTCCTGTAACGTTAGTGATGCAAATAATAAAACACAATGCAATTTGTCATCAGATATATTCATGAGCAATACAGAATGTGAGATAGAACATACCTCTTGGTATCCATATGATCTAAGTAACAACAAAAACAAAGAGTCATCATTCCACTATCACATGTTACTTCCACCTACATATCTCACCTGTTATGTTCATTTAGCAGCTTTCGTAATGCACTGATAATCCTCACACCGTGTGGTAACAAGAAAACACTACCCGGACTGCATTCATACAAGACCACATGAGAAAAAAGAAAGACACAACTTGACAAAGTATCACATAACATCATATTAGATACCAACCTGTCTGGATGGGTCATGTAAAGTTGCTGTGATCTACCAACTACTCGGTGATCTCGTTTCTATTGATTACAAATGTCATCAATAGCAAGAAAAGATGCAACATGACATGCATTTCTATAATTTACATGAGCTTCACTTCGAGATTCCTTCCACTGATACATCTGCACACATTCAACAAAAAACTGTTGACGACAGTTGTTTTG
>CAXXBX010000137.1:0-55135 GCA_964274945.1 Dehalococcoidia bacterium
CAGATCCAATATTAAAACTTTCTTCTAATCATACATGTCTTGTTGTTGAGCTGGTTTCTTCTCTATGCATCCAAGCAAACGTGGAGCAAGATCAGCTTGTTTACCCTCACTGAGTCTTTGATATCCCATTTTCAAATACAAAATACTAAAATTCTAAACACTAAACAAATTATTTTCAACCACAATGAGTAAACGTTCCAATCAAACGCACACCAAATGGCGAATTGTTTTGATCCTACACAGCGCGTGTACAAAGACAATATTAATTAATGACACTATAAGGCCAGGCAAACTTGATTCACAGTTTAACGTCCCCGCCCGCATCATATTCTGGGAAAACAAAATAAGTTTCATTATTCATTATATAGGACACGTGACATCTCGCACGTGCCTGTCTCGTGTTGTGCACGTTTGTTGAAACAAGCGTTTGTTGAAACATTAAAAACATTTAAAGAAAACGGGTTTTATCAATACTAGTACCTGCCAAACTTGAGAGTGAGCCATTCACAGCTGTAGTGCCAGTCGATGCATGGTAGTTACTGTAACTGCAAACTTATTATTTAATTAATATTATTATTAAAATATTAAATGAACAATGAATAATGACCACCCGCCCGCATGCCGTCGTGAAAAAGGCTGGACGTTAAACTGTGAATCAAGTTTGCCCCGCCTAAGTATGTATGTAGATCAGCTGTCATGTACCTCATACTGTTGCAAAAGCTGTTCAACTGGCAACTGCACTTGCGGACGACTTTTAAGCCTTTTGTTGATGTGAGCTAGAATTTCCATTACCTACAAAGATAATTATCTAGCTTTCAACTTCCTACCTGCTTCCGTAAAAACTTCATGTTTCTCACTCTCTTCTTCACAGCTTCATTCTGACTAGCAAGTTTTAGCAGCACAGGCGCCAAGAAGCGTCCCAAAACTTGCTGCAGTTTTTCGTCTGTCTCTGCAGCTGTCAGACGGAGAAATACTCTTTCCAATAAAACTAGCCCCAAAAGACTTAGTTAGGCTTTAATTGTGAACACGTCAGCTCCATTGTGAATGAAAACATACCGAGTTCCTCTGCCATACTAACTAGACGTAGGCTAACGGTGCAGCAAACTTCACAAATGATGACGATTGACAGTGTACGGGCTTCTATCCAAAATCCCGTACGTTATTTACCCGGATGTATTCGCCGTTAGCGTAGACTTATGTTTCTATCAATTCGTGCTACTTGGGCATGTACATGTATCGTGAAGCGAACTTTGAGTTCTTTTCCTGTTATAAAAAGCCAGCTAGACATCAATTCGTCTCGTTTTCATGACAATACTGCCAGAACTAGAGGTGTTGCCCTGGAAATTCAGACTGCAATCGAGTCAGCACGTGCAGGAGGTGGAACGAAGGCGCTAGAGAGACATGTCAAGGCGAACAAAAAGCTGTTTGTAAGAGACAGACTGAAACTGTTGTTGGATCCTAACGCGCCTTTTCTCGAGCTCTCTCAGTTGGCTGGACACCAGATGCCATACGGGGATGTTAAGGGTGCTGGTCTCATTACGGGAATAGGACAAATTGAGGGAAGAATGTGTTTCATTAATGCTAACGATGCAACAGTGAAGGCTGGTTCCATGTTCCCTGTGTCTGTCAAGAAGCAGTTGAGGGGTCAGGAGATAGCATTGCAGAATCAGTTACCTGTTGTGAATTTGGTTGATTCAGGAGGAGCCTTCTTGCCTTTGCAAGTGCGTCTTTTATATCAAGAACTTGGATGTGTGTGTGTGTGTGTGTGTGTGTGTGTGTGTGTGTGTGTGTGTGTGTGTGTGTGTGTGTGTGTGTGTGTGATTGTGTGTGTGTGTGTGTCCATTTTTATGATAATGGAGAAAACTCGGGAACACAACACCAAAGGTTTTGCAGTATTTGTTGACATCACAAAAGCATATGACTCTGTACCTAGGGAGGCTCTCTACTTAGTTCTAAAGAAAGAAGGTATTCCATCATCATTGATTACAATTATTCGATCCTTTCATGATGAGATGTCAGCGGTAGTCAAATATGAAGGAAGTATAGACGATATTTGGGGGCGGAGCGTCTAGAGCATGCCCAATCTCGAGAGTAACACGCACCTTTCGCCGATCTCGCTGTACACAAAGTCCACGTTTCCGGGTCTGCTTCTGGACAGTGGATCATCTTGCCGTTGACTAGGCTTTGTAAGTAAGTTCACTACTTACCATTTCGTGCATATGTGAGAGACTTTGCCTGCATAGAGACACGTAGGAAGCCATTTCTTGAGTACAGCTTCTCGAGGGTAAGAGACTGCTGTTCACACTGAAGACGCCTGATTCACACTCTGAACAGCTACATGTGGAGTGGAAGCACAGACTACTCATTGTCTAGTGATGGATTAGTTTTAGCGAGTGAAATCATGCCACCTGGGTACCCATTTGGGGTAACCAGACATGTAGGACGTTCCGCGTTGTTTCTGGGCAGTCTAGCTTGCTTCTGTATATATGTGATTGGCCAAGTCGAAGATGTGACTGTGATAACTTGCACTCGATAGGTACTGACGCGGATCAGAGTACAGTACACGTACACTACAGTCTGTTTATTAGCACTAGCTACCAGCCTACAAGTCCCAGCAACAGTTATGTCTAAAGTAACACAACACACACGCACTAGCTATTTCATAGCTGTAATGTCTAAATCAGAAAGCAGAGGCTGTTCTACCTCAGTTGCAGCTGCAGTTGATCAAGACATGTTTAGAATATAGTCTAGTGATTCTATAGAAGTAAAGATGTTGATTGTCAAAAATGTCAATGAGGCTGAAGCTGATGGTTTACGTCGGATAATTGAACAGCAAGCAAATGAAATAGTGGAACTTGAAAACAAGATTAGAGTTCTCGAGTAAGGCCTTGCATCTGCAAAGTCTAAAATCACATTATACAAGTTTTGTGTCGAGAAATGTGCTTGATACAGTGTGGAGTTGGATTGAACCAGCAGCCAAGACTATTACTCTGTATAGCAAACAAAGAATCAGGCCAAGGTACATCAAGTGATGTAAGCTCATGAGCTCACCACCTTCTATGAAGGGTTGAATAGGCTAGACGAATTTTTGCTGACTCTAGTTTGACAAGATACACAATTTCACAGTTTAGGAACGCTAGATGGGGAAACAAGTAGTCCTATTGATATAATTCAGCCACACAGTGCGTCACGTTCGGTTACCCCGAATGGGTTTTCCTACCGCAAAATCTTCACCTGATAAAACTTCCATCGCTAGGCAATGAGTAGTCTGTCTTTCCACTCCACGTGTATCTGTTCAGAGTGTGAATCAGGCAACTTCAGCTTGAACAGCAGTCTCTTACCCTCGAGAAGCCGTACTCGAGAAATGGCTTCCTACCCGTCTCTCACACTCAAACTCTCACAAGATGCACGAAATGGTAAGTAGTGAACTTACTTACAAAGCCTAGTCAATGGCAAGATGATCTACGGTTCAGAAGCAGACCCGGAAACATGGACTTCGTGTACAGCGAGATGGGTGAAAGGTGTGTGTTACCCTCAAGATTGCGCATGCTCTAGAATCTCCACCCCTCCCCAAATATTGTCTATTGGAAAGAAAATTCAAATACGAAATGGTCCAAGACAAGGATGTGTTTTGGCTCCAATTTTATTTAACATTTATATCAACTGCATCATGAGGGAATGGAGAACTTTAATGGAAGGTACAGGTATTAGGTTCAACTATGGCATGACCGAACCACTGGTAGGAGAATATGAAAGAAGGAAAGCTCCTGAAGGGATGGTAATGGAACTGCAGTTTGCTGATGACTCAGCACTAATAACTGGAACAAGAAAGAGTGCAGAAGCAGCAATTCACAAGTTTGCTTCAATTGTTGCAAGGTTGGTTTGAGGGTGAGTTTTGAAAAGACGAAATTGATGACTTATGGATCCAAACTATGTGAACAAGATGTTGGAGATATTGATAGAGGGCTTCAAGACCACAGTGTGCAACACGTAAAACAGTTTAAATACCTCGGCTCTATTGTATCAGATGATCTGAGCTTAAATCTCGAGATCACAGAAAGAATTACACAAGATGGGAAATGTTTTGGAGCACAGAAAGATGTCATCTTTCAGTCTCCACATATAGCGCCAGAAACCAAAATTATGTTGTTCCAGTCGACTGTTTTAGCGGTTTTGCTGTATGGATCTTCTTCTTGGGCTGTGAAAAAGAGAGATATTTTAAGATTGAATATGTTCATAAATCAATGTCAACATTCCAAGTTGGGTATAAGCAAACTCAAACAAAAATTGGAACATACTACATCAAATGGCATCAGACGCTAGCTTGGTAATCTTGGAACTGCAGAGGACATTTTGATAGCTCAGTGACTTAGATAGCTTGGTCATCTAGAACGTATGGAAGGCAATCGTCTACCCAAGCAGTTGCTTCATGCATGGCTCCCATCCACGTGTCCAGCCCATGGGGTGAGATTAAGATGGAAAGACAGGATTAAAGAGACATCAATTTGGCTGGCTTAACAAACACATGGTTCAATCTCACGCAGGATAGACAGAAATGGAAGCAGATTTGCAGTAGTAGAATTGACTCAATTATTAAAGAGAGTGTGAAACTGGAAGCTGTTTGTAAAAATAGAAAGGCATGTGTCGAAGTAAATTCCAGAAGCACTCATCAAGATCAAGAACTTCTACTATGCACAACCTGCAATCGAACTTTTAAGTCACAGCAAGGGAAAACCAAACATAATTGCTACAGAGGAAAGAGTCGCCCTGGTCCTCAAGAACGAGAATTGGGAGCAGTCAAGTGTGACAAATGCAATTTGCTTCTTCACAAGAGAGAGTGATAAGAAGAGACACAAATGTCATCAGACATGACAAACAGTGATAGTGACTTCGTTTCTAACTTAGTTCTGCTATATCTGTTTATGCTTTTTACGCTTGCCATCATCCATGTGGATGGGCAGTTTAGGGGTGTGTGTGTGTGTGTGTGTGTGTGTGTGTGTGTGTGTGTGTGTGTGTGTGTGCACGCACGCACGCACACAGTGCATTTGTGTATTTAACATTTTTGGCATTACATTTACTACCCTTTCTTTTACATAGGCTGAAATATTTCCAGACAGTGAGCATGGTGGGAAGACATTTGCCAATCTAGCTACGCTATCATCAAAAGGAATTCCTGTTGTAACAATTGTGTGTGGATCTTGCACTGCTGGAGCAGCATACATACCAACAATGTCACAAGAAGCTATCATAGTGAAAAGTATTGGATCACTTTATCTTGGTGGACCTCCTCTTGTAAAGGTCATACTTGCGGTCATAGTGTTACCTGTCTGTCTGTGTATGTCAAGTGTGGGGATTGGGTTTTAGGCTTCTACAGGAGAGGAAGTTTCATCAGAAGACTTAGGGGGAGCCGACGTTCACTGCAGGTTTTCCAAGTGTTGTTTCTTTATAATATACAATCATGGTTGTCTTAATTAACAGCATTAGTGGTTGCACTGATCATTATGCAACCAATGAAGAAGAGGCCTTGGCCATAACTCGAAACATTGTGGCTACGTTCGGTGAAGACAAGTCACCTTTCTCTCATGCTGGTCACTGATAATATCATCTCATATGACACACTCTGTAGTATGTGTTTTCTACAATGAATAGATTCAGACCCACCATGCTATAGTGCTGATGAATTATTGGGATTAGCACATTATCCTGGAAGTTCATCGAAGTATCCAGCACTTGAGGTTAGTCGTTCTACATGGACTTTTATGCTTTCCTGTTGTACAGGTAAACTAAATAATATTTTATATCAGGTGATAGCTAGGATTGTGGACGGCAGTAAATTCCAGGAGTTCAAGCCTAGGTATGGACCAGAGCTCATCACGGGTTATGCCAAGCTTTATGGGTAAATTAATATTTACAGTGATGTTGTTATCGGTTAATTAAGACTCGGTTGTCATTTGTTGTGTTTGTTAGACAAGTAGTAGGTGTTATTGCGAACAATGGCGAAATGACACCTGATGCTGCATCTAAAGTTAAATGTTGCTGATTAAACAGTTCTGGAATCTGGAATGTTAACAACTGGTTTTCATAGGGCTCGCAGTTTGTACAGATATGCAACAGTCGAGGGATTCCTTTGATATTCCTATGTGATGTGGTGGACAGGTGTTATTCCTGTAATGAAGATACAATTTCATCTGATGTCCACAAGAGTGGACTAGCAATAAAGGCTCAAGCACAGATGATCCACACTGTTTCTCTTGCTCAAGTTCCATGCATCACTATTGTTGTAGGAGACAGTTTTGGTCCAACAAGCTTTGCCATGGTAAGATGTATACCTTACTTAAGAGTTGTACTCATGCACTTACCAAAATACAGGCTGAAGTTGTTACTGCATGTATCAAAATCAATTCTAGCTATTATCTATGAATAGTGTAGATTATGTTTAGCAGTGTACTGCAGTCAGACCTCATTCCAATCATGTTTGTCCTGTGAGTTTCTGTCAGACTAATGGGACTGTCAGACTACAAGTAATGCGACTGTCAGGTTATCGATAACAAATACACAGTGACCATGCAAACTGGTTTCACGTGTCAGAAAGTGAGGGTGTCAGATTATTGGGTTAGGGAATAATGAGGTCTGACTGTACTAAACTGTTGTTCTAAAGCCTTCACATATAGGAAACCTCCCTGAACCTTTGAAGTTGTAAAATTATATTTAAACCAGTGGACCATTAATATTATTATTATAGCTTCTTACATGCCTTGATGTGCTGTATTTATTCAGTGCATTAGTATAATAGTCTTCAGTTGATTGACTTTCACCAACAGGTGTGTACACTGTATGTATTTAGTGTAGTCGATCTTTGAGCCCTAATTTCCTGTTCCTGTGGCCGAATGCAAGAATTGGGGCAGTACGCCCAGAAGAGGTGCTGTTTATCTAGTTCAACTTGCCAAGCGGTAGTCAGCTGAGTTTGTCTCTACACAGGTCCAAAGCAGTAGTGAAGATGATGGTCTTTGTAAGCTGAACCAACAGTGCAGCTCTCTACATGCAACCTCAAGAGTGTGGGACGATGGCATTATTCTCCCTCAGCAAACACGACAGGTACAGCTAGTGTATGTCAAACAGTCTGATATATATAGATCACGATGTAGGATCTCTCTGTTGTGTCTCACAAGGTCTTGCATTTGAGTCTAACTGCAGCACAGTATCCTTACAGACCCATGGGCAACACTGGAATGACAAGGACACGAGCTGTGATGAGGATGTAGAGTTTTTATACGTTCTATATTTTTTAATGTCAGTACACTGTAACACCTTAGGGTTAATCAATTCATTAAAAATCAGCCCACTGTACTGGCTATCAAAATATATATACCTGGCAGTATAGTGTCAGGCACTAAAAACATCATGCTATTGTTCAACAACAAGTACAGCAGTCAGTGCTCTTCTGGCTATTGGTTGCTATACCGCGCCGTCTCCAGCAGTGACTATGTCCGTTGCAGTGTGAGTTGCTGTACAGGGTGCACTCTTAGCGTTCGTCTCAACAGCATTCTCGCAGTTCCTTATGACGACGGATGCAGCAGCTTCATCTTCCTCCGATTTCTCCTGCATGATGTCCGATATTGTCACCGTGCACAACATAGCCAATGGATCGGGCTCGATAAAAACGATTTCTTCATACGTTAGTGGCAGATCTCCGAACGTCGCAACTGTCTTGTTTCGCTCGAGAGGTGTGTTGCTTTCCGCTTCCGTCTGCAGCCAATTAAATTCCTCGATTGGAATGTCGTCGTCTTCATTTTCATCGTCATCAATGAGTCGAGGCATGACATCTATTGCAGCCATCTCGTTCGCACAGAGTATCGATGGAACTGAAGGGAGAGTACCGATGGTGGTCGATTTCGGGAACAGGGGACTTTAACAAGGGAAATTCCCTGGATCATGTAACGCGCGAATTTGCTCACTAAGTAATACACAAAACATGACACCATAAAAGTAGCTTGATCAAAATATACAACGGAACCCCATCAACAAAACAATGTACATTCTGAAGTAATAGTTCAACACCATGTCTCCAGCAAACGATACGTAACCATGCTTTCACTTTAAAAACATTTTTATGCCACCAATTGGCTATATAAATAAGATGTGATAACTGCCAGCTGTGGCTAAAATACAAACTGAGTGATTTTTCTTCCATCTACGTGTAGACACCTGACTAAAATTCAGACAGTCGTAGTAGACGTCGTCACTGCATCAGGGTAGGGATATCCAGGGAGATCTATGAAAACAAAAGTAATATTGTCATAATCTAGACTTACAAATACCTATTTGCTGCCCCCTACCCAGAAAAAGAGTCATCTCATCTTCAAGCAGCTGATGTTCTGGTGTGTTTCCACCTCCGGTAGTGTGAGACCATCTGAGAATAGGAGTCGTTCCCCCTGTTGGAGTAACAGTTGGAGATACACTCAATGGACTGAACGAAGCAGCTAGTGGAGCTGTTACACCACTGACTGCTGATTGACTATGTAGGTGGACTGATTGGTTTACTCCTGGCATCATATGCTGAAACATACCAGGGTCTAGTAGATGACTATATACACCTTGACCCGGTCCGGGTACAACAATGTCACAATCACCAGATGGCTCCTCTTTGATCATTGGTGGAGTTTCTCTTTCCCGGCATGTCAGACTCAGAGCTGATACATCAAATGCTAAGGAGGGAGAGACTGGTGTAGAAACTCGCTCTGTTGCAATCGGCGATGATTTATATAGCCCATGAGCAGTACGTAAAGGTCGAGGCAAGCTAGACGAATGACTTCTAGGAATTTGGACTCGCTGTGAAGTTGGATTATTGTTTCTACGAAAACATACGCTACCTAATGTACTTGATTGCGCATAGCTGCCCCTTGTCTGAGTGGTAAATGCTGCATTTGAACAAGTCCGAACAACCGAGGCTTGCTGTCGAACAATTGTAGCAGGAGGTGTTGTAATGCCACCATCACTGGGTCCTACTTCTGCTCCATATCTTGGTAATGTCACAGCTACAGGAGGGAACGACTGTGACTGAACACTAAAATCAAATTCAGAGCCCACATTAGATAATCCTGCAGGCTGGTAACTCTGTGAAAGATGTTGCGGTGTGAATGTATCCACAATCGATACATAACTAGCCTTTGGAAACTTAGCACCATATGGTGTCTGAGGTGAATAAGGAACGACATTAGGACTTTGTGCATATACCTCACCAGGCCAGCTTGCACTGACAGGTGTCCCACTCTCGAAGTCACTGTAATCTTCTTCATGCTCTGAATGAAGAGAGCCAGCAATGGGATTGCGATGTGGACGTTTGGTCCCTCGTGTGGGGACAGGTATAGATGTCGACGCTTCATGAAGAAGAGCTGTCTCAGTGTGAGGACTGTCAATACAAGGATAGACAACTCCAGCACAAACGTCTGATCCACTAACAATCGAAACTGTAAACAAAGATAAGGGTGTTACATGAATACCAGATTACAAGAACAGCACAATTAATTAACACTCAAAATGCCTAGTGCCTTGCCACCCAAATAACAAAGAACAACTTTCAAAACTACAACAACAATTGATCACATAAGAATGTCACTCTATATCACAAAAAAAAACGTAGTCTGTTTCTCATTATTTCAGTTGTACTAATGCTGTCTTTATTGCCCAACAGCAATATGGTCAAATGCTCCTAACAAAGTGTTTGTAACATAGCAACTGCCGTAAAAGGCATGCCAAGGCTTTCTAGCAAGCATCCAAAAGTGATCATCGCCTTTTCATGCCCTCATTGGGACGATCCGTCTGTTGGTGGAGACGTGTTGATAGTGGTGGCAACTTGCAGTCACCTTGAGCATAACACCCAACATGACAGTCTCAAGGTGACGGAAAGTGTGAACAAAGACACAGTCTCAGGTGACATTGGCTACCAAAAAGCTTGTCAAATAAACTGGATCGTTTTCGCAGTAAGCACTTACCTAGGTGCTCTAATGCATATCACAGCTTACCAAATCCATGTACACGACAAAAGTCGGTGTCTGTACGATTTAGTGCCAATAAAGGGTTCGTGTGAATCCAGGTGTGTATAATAGAGACATTGTTAGGACACCCACAGAACCATTTTGAAATAGTTAACTCAATTATCAAAGTGGAACTAACAATGCACAATACAACTAACACAATGCAAGTAAGCACCAGCCAAGTTGTACACCAAAACAAGAACACGTAATCTGTATCTACAGTCTGCATTACTTATACACAAAGTGAACTTCATGATTCCAACAGTCAGCAAAATCACGCCTTCTTTACAAACTTCATACAATAAACTATACCAAAGCAGCATTAATTAAGCCTGGTTCACAATATTGATGCTGACGCTGGAATACAAATGAATCCTATTCCAGCGTCAGTGTCAACATCAAAGGATGCCGTCTGCGTCAAGACAGTGTCTTTGATATTGACGCAGGCTGAGCATCAGCTTCAATATTGTGAACCAGTCTTTAGATTACCACTAATTGAACTCACTAATTACACCTGTTACTAAACTTAACTAATTAGTAGCTTGGTTGTTGTATAAAAAGCAGAGATAGGCATTTGTTAGTTGTCACAATGAAGCATTCCTAGCTGATGTTAATAGAGAATGTTCCTTCCAGGAACAAAGGAATTCACTACGCCAAAATCCAATGCAAATAACACTGCGAATGTAATGTAGATCAATAACAATTACATGACCAGATCAAGTACACATTCGCTATTCATCAAATTTTCTTTAAAATCATAAAATGTAAAAAATATATTTAAAATCATACAAACACCTGTCATTGCACATGAACAAAAATTTTATAACACTTATATTTGTCTGTTGCCAACAAGTAATCGGGTCAAAACATATGGGACATAAGAGTCACTTCCGGTTAAGATGGTGTATGAGTGTACCAGGAAAACTACTGCTTTTGCCTTGGCCATTAGATGGGTATGATTCAGTTCTGCATTTCCAACAAAACTCAGTAATTTGCAAACATAGATTATTAGACTGTTCAGGTAGAGTCGTAGTCATGAACGTCAGCAAGTTATGATTATTAGCTTTCCGTCCACTTGTTTATGGTTGCTGGTACACGCATGACCAAACATAACTACTGCTCGTCACTGGACCTTTTCACCAGACCAAAAGCGTGGAGACTTAGTCACACAACCAACAACAACATACATGGCCACACAGAGCCAACTGCTCGTGCCCCTTTTAGTGCACTTTTTATATCATCTGATCATGTGACTTTCACAAAGTCCCGTAACTCATGGCTCATAGCTGAAATGATAGAAGCCTGACTACTGGTACTTCAATGCCAAAATCTTATTATTACAAGCTAAACATACATACTACTAACTTGGAGCCTGGAGTCTAGCCAAACAGGTTCCTGCATATAATCTTCTAAATATCTGTTTCTTCTAAGCCCTTCTTTAATCAACTTAATTAATTGGAAAGTTCTCAGTAAATCTACCAGCATTACACTCATAGATTAGGGCTGTTATTTCATGCTGTACCGCACTCTATTTGCAGTATTTCCCCTGCCGTTGATTTGTAATCTTAAACTTAAAACCTGTCAATTATAGATCCTACAATGACTCAATAATTAAAGTATTTATGAAAATATGAGTGTAAAATACTAAAAGGAGATTTAACAGGTCCAATCACATGCATACGAATATGTCCAGATCTACTGATGGCCAGCATGGGTTTCACCCATTCGAATGTTTGCCAGATACCCTTGGAACAATAACAGCTATTGAAGTTCAGTGATCATCAAATTCACTATTCTTGCACAGCCCTCTAAGTGGCGACTGTTTTGGTCGCCAAATGCGACCAAATCTGCAACTTGGCGAGCAGATCATAGAAGTAAGTCGCCAATCGCGACCAACCGTCACATGAGCCAGTGGCGCCGTCCGTTTTTTTTGCTCAATGGGCGTTGACGACACGAGGGAATACGATCTTACATGTGTATAGCCAACCCGAACGTTTCCGCATCCTGCTCGTGCACTAATAGCAGTGGTATATCCGAGCCACATCCGGGTCACTGGTGGCAACGGCACGTGTTGTGTACAATAATGAAGCGCGTACGAGGGATAGAAGACTTCTTCAACAGCAGTTCAAGATCAAAGCAGCCGCGTGATGAAACAGAGGAGCACCAAGACAGACCACAATCTCCTAGCGGTACGTCCCCCGTCCGAGTCATGATCAACAGCGAGCCATTGGAGCGTGCTAGCGATACATGCAGTGAAAGTGTGCCTGAATCCAGCACACAGACGAAAAGAAACTTTCAGCCGAGGTGGCTGAACGAGTTCTCTTGGTTGCGTTATGAGAACGGCCTATGACGTGCTCTTACTGCAGTGCCTTTCCTGCCAAAGCAGGAAGCACAGAATTTGCGAAGGGCTGCGTGACAACCTTTAAACGAGAAACAGTAACTGCCCATGGTAAAAGCAAGAGGCATATTAGTTGCAGAGACTCTGCCCTTGGGATGAAAAGAGGAGCAACGATACAGGTAGGGTTTGAAACTCAAGAAGCCGTCAGTGACGGTAGGGAGATGGTAGATCTGCTGGGAAAGATCAACACAGCGTACGCAATAGCTAAGGAGGAACTGCCATTTACAAAGTTTCGTCCTCTGTTGGACTTGCAACGGAAGAACGGTTTGGAATTGAGCCAAAGGTATGCGTGGGAGTGGCTGGCGAGTAAAATTTCTAATTGGCGACCAAAAGTTTAGGCCTGGTCGCCAATGGCCAGCAGCGGAAAATGCAAGCTTAGAGGCCTGTTGCAAGATCGACGATCACACAAGCAACAGTCTTCCCCGTTTGTTCACAAGTGTTAATAGTGCGCCTACACTCTGGTTCTTGCTATTCTGATCCCTTTGAACCTTTGAACTCTAATTCGAACTGATTAGAGGGCGCCACCCAGTCTACACCACATCTGTCTAGCTTCTAACATTCATATCCTGCCTGTTTGTCACACAACCTGACTCTAGTACAGTAAGTACACGTGTACCAAAACCTAAACCTGACTGACGACCTCTTACACTGTAGCAAAAACAATCTTAGCACTGACCTCTTGTCGTCTTTCTAAAGTCCATGGCAGAAAAAGCTCCCCGCTTCATGAGATTGTCTGGAACTACAGAAAACTATATGAAACAAACACAACTTCCGCTGGACAAACAGTTTACAGGAAACTCAAATTTACATTAACCATCAGAAAGAAAGAAGCGAAATGCAACAAAGAAGACTCACCAGTAATAGCCTGTTCAGCGTCTTCTTCTTCGTCTCCAGAATCTAAAACGAAAAGAGGGTGGAAGTTGGAGAGAAGGGTGTGTCGGGGGCATGCTCATAACTCGAATAACTTGGGGAACGTCCAACGACCAAACAAGTTACAACGATAACGATAACGCAAAGAAAAGTGGCAGGCACCTGGCAGGTGACGCTTCGCAGTTTACGTGACATGGTGAGCAGATGCGAAGAACAGACGTGCACGATTTCGTATGTGTTGATGTCTACTGTTCAAGGAAGAGGGCGTGACAAATAGTTTCAAAAAGATGCCGAAAATTCTTGTGGCGGTCGCAAAATCTGGCCACGTGGACTGAATATCGGGCGATTTAAAAGTAAGAAGACCCCAGCACGAGAAACGGATACCGTCAAAGTACACTAACCTTTCAGAGTAAGATGAATAAAACTAGCAAGGAAGAGATCCAACTCTCGGACTGTAACAGTGATGTGTTTCGGCTGTACGCAGAGTGTAGGATGCTGACACCTCGGAAACTTCCCCAATCGCTCGCCGTCCGTCGATTCGAGTGGAATCGCACGAAACAGGATGACCATAACCAGGTCGAGACGCCACACTTTATCAGCCTGACGCAGACAGTCGATCCGACGCATCTTGCCCTTCTGATCGGGATTCGACAAGACGCACGAATGAGGCGCTTCGACGTCGTTATTCTGGACTGATCGAACGAATTCCTCCCTGTGTTCGGCCTTGATGTCCTTTCGCAGCTTTGCCAGAAGTCTAGACGCCCATTTTCGCTTCTCGTCAGGCGCCTCAGCCTCAAGTTCTTCTTTACACCGTCGCTCCTCATCAGGCGTCATGCGTCGTTCGTGATCCTTATTGTACTTTCGCTTGCGAGCCTGCAGATTGAACCACGTGTAGGAAAACGAGCGAACGTAGGGCAGTAGAGTCTCAATAAACGGACGGTATTGCTCCTGTAAAAAGGATCAAGGTTGGAAAGAGATATTGATCATGTCTGGAATGTTGTCCGGTTGTAAGATGGCCTACCACGGTTTCTTCTTCGCGACGTATTTCCATTCTCGTTTCGTAGTCGTCGCTTCGGCGGCTGTTGTTGCATCAGCCTCTCTGGCGCGGGAGCGTATCCGAGTCATGTGACTTTAGTTTCACCGCAACCAATAGGAGGGGTCGTCGGGAAGATAAGTAGATGCCGGGAACATGAGGTGGGACGAACAGGGACTGCCCCTATCAACTTATCCGGGATAACAAAGGTAGTATATATCAATTTAGAAGAAATGGATCGAACGTTAGTCCTTAGTTGTATTGCAGCCGTTTCAACGGTGGCTATGTATGGGACTGGATTGTAAGCCTTTGTTGCTGTGCGAATTTGCGTCTGTGTTATTGAGTACGTGTTTTGCTGAGCAGCCAGACGTGTAAAGAAATGAGGCGGAAGCGCAACGTAAAGCACGTGTTCTTCGTGACCTTCCTTTCCTGTAATCTCAGGTAGTGTTTCCGTAAATCATTGCAGTAACCTGCTATCCTAGTGGCTTACCAAGGCCAGTAATGTGGCAAGTTTAATGTTGACTTTGCCACAATCTAGTGACTTTATTTTCTTTTATCTCAGTGAATCTAATCACCAAAGAATCAGTTTGTTACCCGTGTCTGCTCTCTATTGTGTATTTTGTGAATTTGAATAGACATGGGACACTAGAACCAATTATTGCAATTTGCTAAACAACGTTTTACAAAGTTGCTATATAAGTTGAACAGTATGTCTGTCAATTGCTGATATATATTATTGATACATCAGTGTGTATGCACAGCGGAGGCATAATCTGCCGCTGTGTCTGTCTGTCTGTCTGTCTGTCTGTCTGTCTGTCTGTCTGTGTCAAATAACATTTATTTCAAACATACATCTATAATACAATGCTAGCAAGGTATTAACTACATAAAAAAGTTCTGTAACTACGAGTTTACTAGGACTAGATTTAAAAAAAAAAACAACATGTAACACTTAAAAGAGAACAATGCAGACTACCCGGAGCCAACTTAGTGGCTGAAAAACTGGGTAGAGCAACTACAGTACAGTCAATGTCATTTGTCAGAGCTGAGATTTTTCTCACAATGATCTTAGCGTTGCACTTCTGAAGTTGAGTTGGGAATCTCTTTCTCCAGATGTCCAGAAACTCAGTGTGGCATCCGGGGTTTCATAGGCGGGGCAGCTCAGTCATTTGGATAGCCGGCTAACGGATACATGTTTTCTTTGTTGTGTCTCTTGTGTTCAATTACATTTATTCTTACCAATCTTTGAGTCCTATGCTACAATTGGCGCTGCGAACAGATGGCTTCGAAACCGGTTCTTGGATTCAAGGATTTTGAAAGACTTGCCAGGTCAATTGCACGTTCAAGGAAGACGTGAGTCAGGATTCATGTCGGCGTTTCAAGAGTTGGAATTCCAATTCGTTCAAGTTCTACCTGGACTTAGCTGTTACAGATTACAATATCACGGAAGACACTCACAGAAGTTTATTTCTGAAATGTCTAGATGAAGGTATACGTATGTGTCTGGAGAACACGGTACTGCCAAGGGAAATCACAGACTTCAATGTCGAACAACTTATTGAGAAGACTCAGATGTTCTTCCAGCGTAAGTGCAATGCAATTGTAGAATGAGTAAAATTACATCGGCGAATTCAACAGGAAGAAGACGCTGTACAGGAGTACGCCGAAGGATTGAAAAGAATCGCAACGAATTGTTCATTCAAGCCAGGAGAATTCGAAGACAGATTGAGAGACGTTTTTGTGGCAGGGCTTAAAGATGACTCTATTCTACAAAAGATGTATGAGAAAGAAGACTTACTGACGCAACCATTGGATAACGTGATTTTCCTAGCTAAGACGTTGGAAGGAGCAAGACATAGTGTTATGGCAACACGTGAAGCAACGACAGAATGGCAAGGGAAAGTTTGTCATCTACAAGGAAGAAAATATGTGAAGGGAGGCAACCTTACAATAAACGTCACCAGGCCAGACAAGGGTTTGTCTGTTTTCAATGCGGAGAAGAAGGACACTACCAATGGGAATGTACGAAGAAGACGGTGAAGAACCAAGAAAAATCATTGGGATTTAGGCGTGGCAAAGTTGCTAAACCAGGAGATGTAATTCAGAGAACAAAGAAGGTACAACAAGCTTGAAACTCCCAGAAGGTAGATTTAGAAGGAAGCTCGTCTCAGGAGGATGAAGAATCAAGTTATTGCATTGACTCTGTCACAAAGAATGTTTACTGTGCAGAAACTGTTTGTGATACATTAATTAATTAAGGGAACTTGAGGTGAAGGTACGAGTGGATGACTGTTTCTTAACTTTTAGAGTTGATACAGGAGCTGACGTTTCCTTGATGGATTAGATAGCGTGGAATAAATTGGGACAGCCCAAGTTGAGTAAGGAGAGGGAGCAGCTATGAAATGCTTCAGGTCGAATCATGAGATTTAAGGGCATGATGACAGGTCAGGTTAGATTTTGCAACAACCTTGCACCTATTCAATTCTACGTGAGACAAGGAAAAGGCTCAAACGTGCTGGGAATGGATTGGGTGAAAAAGGTTGGGATGGCGACAGTGTGCATAGACTATCTTAAAGCTACGGGAAACCATGGTGGTGTAATGTTGGCAGAATCAAGTGAGATTGCAGCACCAGTGGAGAAACTATTACAACAGTTCTCAGAATTATTTACAGATGAACTGGGTTGCTGCAGTGAGATTGTGGGCATCTCTGTGCGACCAGAGGTGGATTTGAAGGTTTTTCCATTCCGGCGACCTCCTATGCATCTTCGGGCACGGATCGAGAAGGAATTGGAAAGGAATGTGAAAAACGGTGTATTAGAACCAGTTAACATTGCTCTATGTGCTTTTCCAACAGTGAACATTGTTAAACCGAACGGTGATATCAGGATATGCGGTGATTTTAAACCCCTCAATTGGATTATGGTAGTTGATTAATATCAAATTCCTATACCAGCAGAGATGTTTAGTTCCCTAGCTGGGGGTAAAATGTTCTTCAAAATTGATCTGAAGGGTGCTTACAACCAGTTACGGGTGGACGAGGAAAGTCAAGAGTGGCTAGTGATTAACGCGCACAAGGGACTGTTCAAGTATAGATGATTACCGTTTGGAATCAGTCCAGCGCCTGCCATTTTCCAGAGAACAATAGCCAAAGTCTTGGAAGGCGTGAGAGGAATTTGCATCTATATGGATGATATTCTTATCTCAGGAAAAGATTAACAAGAACAGTTGCAGAATTTGTCCCAAGTATTTCAGAAATTACAGCAACATGGTTTCCGTATTAGAAGAGCTGGGAAAGAGCATCCAGTGTTGTACGCGTCAAAGTCTTTGACAAAAGCTGAACGAAATTATTCTCAGATAGAATTGGAGGCGTTATCCATAGTATTTGGGACTAGAAAATTTCGACATTTCCTACTGGGTAAAAAGTTTGTTTTCAGAACTGACCATCGACCATTACTGACAGTTTTTGATCCTACCAAACTGACAACTGCTACCCGAACAAGTGGGCGCCTGGCTCGCTGGGCACTCCGGTTATCACAGTATGACTATGAAATTCAATACCGGCGATCAGTTGAACATGGGAATGCAGACTGTCTATCCCGTCTCCCAGTTGGACATGACGAGGATTTTGAACAGACAAATGAGTACAAAGATCAGTCAGAAAGATATATAGCCGCAATGGAATCTCAATTCATCAAAGATGGACCAATTCTTTTTGATCAACTACAAAGATGTACAAAGCAAGATCGCACTCTTCAACAAGTTATGAAATTCATCAATGACGGCTGGCCTTCAACAGTTAAGACCAAAGCTCTTTTGGATTTTGTTGCATGCCAGCATCAGTTGTCAGTGTGTGACGGATGCGTACTAAAACATGCAGAAGAACCTAGAATAGTGGTTCCAAATGCAATAAGGGAGCAGTTACTATTAGAATTGCACAAAGCACACGTTGGTATGGAGAGGATGAAGAAACTACACGGAGGTTCATATGATGGCCAGGTATCGACAGAGATATAGAGAGTATGGCCCGAAATTGTGAAAATTGTGCTGTGCATGCTGATAGACCACCAGAAGTACCCTTACGTCCATGGGAGTTTCCTGAGTGCCCTTGGGCAAGAATTCACACTGATTTTGCAGGACCATTTGCAAAACAATATGGTTTGATGTGGTTGATGCATTCTCAAAATGGCCTGAGGTAATACAGCTACATGAGGGAGCGACTTCAGCGAGCCAAACCATTACTCAACTTTGTCGCATCTTTGCAAGGTTTGGTATTCCAAAGCAAATTGTGTCAGATAATGGGCCCCAATTCATGTCATCAGAATTCAGAACTTTCTGTAAGAAACAGGGTATTCGTCATACCTTAGTACCTACCTCCCTACCATCCCCAAAGCAACGGGCAAGCGGAACGTTTTGTTAAAACGTTGAAAGGGGCAATCAAGAAAGGCATGGAGAGCGGAAAGGCAAGTTTGGAAGAGGTAGTGACAGATTTTTTGTCAGTCTACAGAAATACCAACCATAGCACTACAAATGTTTCTCCAGCAAGGCTCTCCTGATGAATAGGGATCTGCGATGTCAACTGGATTTACTAAAGCCGCCACAAAAGTCCTCAGTGTTGACCAAGACTTTGAAGGAAACGGTGAAAAAGGCTCAAGCAAAACAAAAGAGAGGGCACGACCAAACAGCGAGTGAGAGAAATGCAATTAGATCATATGATATGGTGATATGGTGTCGGTACGTCACGCAAAGATGCCAAAGTGGAGAAACGCCAGAGTAGTACAAGTTTTGGGGGAGAGGTATTATACAGTACAGTATACAGACACAGGAGTAAGACAAAAGGTTCACGTGGATCACTTGAGACTGCACCAACGGTCAAATCAACTACCAACCCAGCAGCTAGTACAAGATGAACCAGATCTAGAGCCTAGAGACGTCGCAGGTAGCAATAGAGACAACAAACGAGAGGATCAATGTAGCGGTGACACAGAGCCTGAGTCCTTAGACGATGGTACTGAAGACGAGTTGAGTGCGCCTGAGGTTGCCACAAGAGTAGAGCAGCCAAGAAGGAGTCAGCGTACTACAAAGGCTATACCACCTACAAGATATGGAGAGTGGACAGTGTAGAGAGGCTATAGAACTGATATAATCATAGTGCTGTAAATTTTGTGTTTTGCGTAGAAAGGAGGGAGATGATGTGGCATCCGGGCTTTCATAGGCGGGGCAGCTCAGTCATTTGGATATTCAGCTAACGGATACATGTTTTCTTTGTTGTGTCTCTTGTGTTCAATTACATTTATTCTTACCAATCTTTGAGTCCTATGCTACACTCAGCAGCGTTAGGTCGACCAAGTTCATCACGTGACTTCTTGGCTAGCCTTTCCAGAAAGTTTTTTCCCATCTCACCCCATCGTCCAAAATGTTCTATAACTAAGGGAATGAAACTGACTGTTGATCCACCTGGTAGATTTTCCTTTGCATAGTTTGTCTTCTTCCTCTCTTCTTCTTTCTGCAGCTGTCTGTCTGCTGTATTTATGGCTGGCTGTCTGTCTGTCTGTTATGGTTTTATATCTGTTTTCATAGTTGCATCTTGTGGCTTAAGTATGGAGTTCTTCAAGAGGATATTACTCTCATTGTGGTCAACATTGTAGGAGTTGCAATGCACTCATTTTATATGCTGGTGTACTTTCTTAACACCACAGAGAAGGTTAGTGATATCTCAGTGTACAGGATTTGGTATGATGACTTGAATCTGTACGCGTGTTTTCTAGTCGAGAGTCATGTGTTTGTGTTGCTGTGCTGCAGTCATTTATCCGTTGTTGATCTACATCAAGTACTTTGTTGATGACTACGAGAAGGCTGTTGTAGGACTCGGAGTAGTTTGTAGTCTTACATCCCTTCTTACGTGCAGCTCAAGACTATTGAATGTGGTATGAATTTTGAATGCATTTCATTCTTGTGTATGCAAGTGCATATGCATACAGACAAGTGTGTGTGTGTGTGTGTGTGTGTGTGTGTGTGTGTGTGTGTGTGTGTGTGTGTGTGTACATGTGTGTGTGTACATGTGTGTGTGTACATGTGTGTGTGTGCACGCGTGCTTGCTTATGTGTGTGTGTGTGTGTGTGTGTGTGTGTGTGTGTACATGTGTGTGTGTACATGTGTGTGTGTACATGTGTGTGTGTGTGTGTGTGTGTACATGTGTGTGTGTACATGTGTGTGTGTACATGTGTGTGTGTGCACGCGTGCTTGCTTATGTGTGTGTGTGTGTGTGTGTGTGTGTGTGTGTACATGTGTGTGTGTGTGCACGCGTGCTTGCTTACGTGTGTGTGTGTGTGTGTGTTGTGTATCTTTTCTTAACAGATTGACGGGGTAAAGAGGAATGACAGCAGTACACAGTTATCATCAGGACACCTTACGCTAACTCATCTTTTGGTTGCTGTCATATGGACATTGTATGGTCGAGCAGTGGGTGACAGCTACATTCAGGTTGACCTTGTCACGTATAACAACAGAATACTGTTGTGAGCAAACCCTTCTGTTGTGCTAGATAACTAACTTGCTATGTGCACTGCTGGGATGCTGTCAGTTTTGGCTGTTCCTAAGATATCCTCGAACTTCATGGAAGATGTACGATTTATCTAGTAGCCATTATGCTAATGCAGCCGCCAGAGTTTAAGTCACTTGACAGATTAGTCGGTGAGAATAGCAAACTCCAGTGGAGTGTACGGCTTTGGAATTTTTTTATTGATTGAAAAGACAAATACAGAGGTACGGTACATAAATGAAATGGATGCTCACAGTAGCCTCGGCCTACCAGACCCGTGTAGCGCGATGGCCGATCTACCATCTGTCGTAGTACATACATGTATGTACATATAGAAATTCCCAAAATAAGCTGCAGCTTCTGCTGCAGTCCTTCTCGCTAAGCAAACACTGTAAGCCTGACTGCAGTACGACTAGACATCGAGGGACGACAAACTCGACACTGCCACAAAAACAAGGCCTAAAATCGTCTAGTTGGATCACTTAACGATCTATGGCTTTATCCACGCACGGAAGCTGTTTCGTTGTCCGTTCAATAGTTGCGCGCGACATTATCGGCTTGAGATTCTAAACAACGTCGGTTCCGCATGCGTGCAACCTTTCTCCGGGCGCGCAAGGGGGCATGGGTACGAGGCTAACTGACTACTACACGTGCACGTGATTAAATAAATAAGAACACTAAGTTACTTGTTTGTTTCTATAGTAACCAATTTGGCAAAAGATATTATTGCTTAGTTAATTAATTATGTATTAGGTAAGTGTCAAGCAGTAAAGTGCGGAATGTCAAAACATGTGGAATTGGTGTACGTACACTCTGGGTGTACACAATGTCCGAGAAAAAAAGAGATCACGTGATACCAACGGAAAAGGGATCACTTGGCGCGGCATTCCATCCATCTGCGTGGGTGGAGTGTGTTCCGGTCAACGAATCAGCAATGGACGAGGAGGAGCAGCAAGTTCTGAAGCTCCACAGTCCGAATCGGGTAGAACAAGTTTCATACAAGTGGCCTCTCCTTCGCAATGTGAGTTGTATTGAGAGCGGACGTCTGGAAATATTCAGTGGGTGTTGGATGGTTTTAGGACACAGTCGACGAAGCGACAGAGATTATAGACACCATCAGGTAGTTAGGGCCCCTTGCTGGGCACACTGGCTACGGTTCGAAATCGATTTTATGCCAACCTGTTGGTATTTTTACGATTGTGCGCAGATGGGTGTGTAACGATTTTGACAACATGAAATTGGCAATGAACAAGTGGTTTGATGACGTGGATCCGAGCAGGTTCTTTTCTGCGTTACGTGGGCGTGGCACGTCAGAACGTTCTTTATGTTGTCTTCGCTTTGTAGCTTTGAGAGCATGAAATCTTTATGTGAGAGATATAATCGAGCTATTGATGGAGTGAAGAAGCTGGTAACATTTTGTTTTCGCTTCTAATTCTTGCGTGATGGTCAATTGTGCCTTGTAAGTGGGCGGGGCAGATGCCACCAGGATGCTTGAGTGAACGGCCGTGTCCGCAGTTGTTGAAGCATATCATCACTCAGGCGTACAATCATGCAATACCTAATCCCGGAAAGCTGAACTATTACGAGCCATTTTCACCGGAAGTAAGAGTTATTCTCAAATGTGTTTAGCATCTGTCTGTCTGTCTTGTGTGTGTGTGTGTGTGTGTGTGTGTGTGTGTGTGCGTGTGTGTGTGTGTGTGTGTGTGTGTGTGTGTGTGTGTGTGTGTGTGTGTGGCGTCTGTAGCTCAGTTGGTTAGAGAATTACATTTGAGAATGGAAACATCCGGGATGTTGAGGTCGTAGGTTCGCAGATGAGGACAAATGTAATATTCTAGGGCAAGAAATTTACACACAATTGCCTCTCTCAACTCAGGAGTATAAATGAATACCTGGTCTTTGACTGGGGGTGGACTAGACCGCTGGCTTAGCAGAACATCACGCAGTATATATGAGTACGTGTGTAAACAGGTACGTGTGGACGTGATGTCCAGTCCCGCAGCTGCGCCAAAGTCAGTGCCCTTTGATGCTCTGGCCATGTATGAAGGGGTTCGTCAGCGTGGCTTAAAACTTTGAGTAGCGCTGGGGCTCTACCTAGAAATAGGCAGGGAGTGGTGTCTTCAGAACTTTCCAAAGGGCATATCCATTTTGTCCATGTGTGTGTGTGTGTGTGTGTGTGTGTGTGTGTGTGTGTGTGTTTGTCTGTCTGTCGCCTGTTTGTCAATTTTCTGTCTGTTTCAATGAATTTAATTTGATTTCAATGTCATTATGGAGGCAACCATTATACTGAGTGTAGGGCAGTAGGATCTTTGAAGTGCAAAAATGGTTCACTGTGTGTGGCGCTGTTAATTTGTTGATATGGATGCCACTAATATGGTATATGAAGTTGAATAATAATCATCGGATCAGTAAATTGTATGTACTATTGCCACTGCTTCTTGACATTTTCCATTATTTTTAACTGTATTTCTTGTTGGAAAAGCAAGTGGACATTAATCACCTTAACTTTTTCAGACTTCTAAATCTGGTAGTTTAGTTCATTTCTGGTTGCAGTGTTTGGATGTTGCTTGTCTGATTTGTTAAATGATTTTTGTTGACTTTCTTGTAAATTTGGAGACATACGTAACATTTATAGAAGCATATGAAAATTGACTTTTTATCTATCAGGGTTTGTTATTTGTTGCTTGCAGGTGTATGGTGAAACATCTTATGACTTGGTTGCTCGAATTATCGAAGAAACTGACATGACTGAGGATGACGTGTTTATTGATCTTGGCAGTGGTGACTTTAGAACTGAGATCTGCTTTGAGCTAACTGTTGCAATCGCATTTTTGTGCAGGTGTTGGACAGGTAGTGTTGCAAGTAGCTGCTGCAACGAAGTGTCGCAAGTGCATTGGCATAGAGAAAGCAAACGTTCCAGCTCAGTTTGCAGCGGTACCATGTCAATGCTTTCTGTGAACCTGTGTCTGCGATTGTAAACTTTATCATACGTAGGAAGTAGATAAGGAATTTGTTCGGTGGATGGCATGGTATGGCAAGAGGTATGGACAATATGAAGTAAGTTGATGGTACATTTGACACATAGCAATCAATGATCACTCCGTGTTTTCAGTTGTTTCATGCTGACTTCTTGGATCCATCTATGGACAGTAAACTATCATCTGCAACGTAAGCTGCAAGTTTGTGTGAAGTGGTTGCAAATTTCGTAGTTTTTGCTTTGGTTTTTAGTATTCTCTTCTGCAACAACTTTGCATTTGGGCCTCATGTCAACCATCAGCTGAAACTTCGGTTTTCGCATTTGAAAGAAGGTACAGTGCATGTTTTATTTTGAGTACAGGTTTATTACACACACATGCACACACACATACACGCACGCGTGCGCACACACACACACACACACACATTATAGGAAGCATGTGAAATTAATCTACAGACAGTAAGGAGTACACACCAAACGAAGAGTTCAATGTATAGCTCTTGTTAGCCACAAGGTTGTAACCAGATTTTAGTGAGTTTGTTTACTAGTTGAATGAAGTTATGTTCAGTCTGTCTAATTCCGTGTTTCTTGTTTAGGTACAAGAATTATCTCATCGCGTGAGTTCTGCCCTCTTAACTTCCGAATAACAGAGAGAAATTTGACTGGTTTGTTTCTTGTTGTCTACACCTAATCACTGCCACTGACTGACATGTATGCTAGATATTGGTTGCATGATACGTATGTCTGAGTTGTCTCCAATGCGAGGCTCGGTGTCCTGGACAGGAAATCCAGTCTCGTACTTTTTGCATGTCATTGACAGAACAATGGTATAGCATTCGCTAGCTAGTTAAACCACTATTAGTGATTGAATTTGTGGTTTAGCTTGAAGATTATTTTCGACAGCAGAAGGACGGTGTCAGTGCATCTACAAGAGTGGGGCATTATGTTCCATCTTTAGCACTGCCTCTAGCATTGCTTGTTTGTATATTTGTTGGACTTAGATGGCGAGTGAGGATGCAACATCTGATTGGAGTGTATCTCCCAATGGTGATGATAGTGAGAGCGACGAGAGTGCAGAGAATGAGGTGTTTGTTGGAAATGGTGTGCTAAATCAATGGGCACAAGGTCGCAATGGAATAACACGGAATTCAAGGAGATCAAACAATCATGTGAGCCAAAATTTGCTGCCTGCTTGCGTTGGACCTCAATTTTAGCTAAAGTGAGTTGGTTTGTTGTCTGGTTGTTTAGTTCAATCATACCAATGGCTCACGTCAAGATCTTCTTCAACAAGCTAACCAGTCAAATTGGTCTACTTGGTCTACAAGGCATAAGAAGTCACTCAGATTAGTCAAAGCAGCAAAGGTAGCAAGGGCAAGGAAAGTAGGTAGACCAGCAAGTCAGCTGCAAGTTAATGGACCAAATAGTGAACTGGAAAAGAGCATTGATAGACTCATGGGTAAGTGACCAATTCCAGTTATCAAATCATGCAACAACTTGCAAGAGTGATGTATGACTTAATTTGTTGTGACAGTGAACTTTAGACGTGAATTTTTTACATTTGCATTGTACATGAAAGGCCAAGAATTTGCTTCAAATCTAAGATCTCAAGTTGAAGTGGAGGAGGTACAGTGTTGTCAAAAAATTTTAAAGGCTTGGAATTCACTTTTGATAAATTCTACTTGTACTTAGCAATTGCAGAAGAGACTCACAGAAGATCGTTGTAAGCTGGAAGCTGAGGTTGGTTACCTGTATCGTGTTGTTTGTGAGGGGAACCTTGGCATGGTAACTGTCCGTTACTTTGACTTGCTGGAGATGTATTGTACCAGTGATCCGCCACTTGGCTGTGATTTCTGTATAACTCATGCTGTCTCAGCCATTGTGTTCATTTTGCGTGTGAGGATAATTTGTTGTGCCATCATATGGATAGTTTAGTAGTGGTTGGTAGCTTGAAGTTGTTAATTAATCTTAGTGATTGGATGTACAGGTAGATGACATTGTCAAGAAAACCGTTGTTCTAATTCACAAACAACTAGATGAAGTTAGCATATTTCTCATGCTGCGTTGCCCTATTGACTGTTGTTTGGTTGTTAGCTGGGAGTATGCGACCACACACCTGATGCTATGGTAAATGCAGCAAAAGCAATGTTAAAACAAAACAAGGATGATCTGAGAGAGCAGGCAGCTGAGTTACGACGTGACATACAACAGCTAGAAAAGACTCCAGAACGCACTAAAGCTGAAGTTGGAGAAAGGCATGGAGTGAAGAACGGATATATAAGAGACACGCAAAACGACCTGAAGGAGAGAATTGCAACCGCAGTGCAGGAAAGAAACAAACTGCAGAGACAAATGGGTGACCTGCAAAGAGAAGTGAACATGCTGACTGAAATAGTAGAGGTAAAATCATTGCCATCCATCCCGTCCAATAGCTAATGCTTTCTACTCTTTGTAGTTGAAGCGGTTACTGACGGAACGCACAACTCCAGCTACCAACGAAATAGAGAAATCAGAGAAGAAAGCTACAGAGGTGGCTAAGGGGAAAAAGAAACAGAAGAGACGTTCGGCAGGGTCTTCTCAACTCAAAGTGTCCAAAACACAACCATTGGTGCCAGTCGTATCAGAGAATAACACAGCTGGAAGTGACAATCTAGAGCTAACAGTCGCTGCTGCTGTAAATACTGGTATTGAAGAACAACACGTGGAAAGTGAGATGGATAGGACTGTAACGCTTAAGGCTTTCAGTGAGATTGAAAAGATACCTGTTAATAACACAGGGGATGTAACTGATTCAAATGAGGCGCATCGAGTTTTCAGTGGGACTGGAAGGGTATCTACTGATAGACAAGATCCAACTGATTCAAAAGAGACACATCAAGCCTTCAGGGAGACTGAAAGGATACATGCTAATAACAAAAAGGATGCAACTGATTCGAAAGAAGTACATCAAATCTTCAGTGAGACGGAAAGGATGACTGATAGACAGGACACAACTGATTCAATAGAGCCAGATCAAGCCTTCAGTGAGGTTAAAAGGATACATGCTAATAGTAGAAAAGATGCAACTGATTCAATAGAGGTACATCAAGTTTTCAGTGAGCCTGAAAAGATACTTGCTAATACACAGGACAGAACTGATTCGAAAGAAGCACAGCAAGCCTTCAGTGAGACTGAAGGGATTCCTGCTAATGACACAAACATTGACGATGATCCAAGTCTAGTTAAAGCCAAACAGAGTTATGTTGGTGCTAGTAAATCGGTCGGTAAACGTGGCAAAGCAGCAGGGAAGCATTTCAGTGGTACAATGCGGTATAGTTCTCGAATTGCAGTAAAGCATTTGGAGTCGGCATGTCCTGTAGACGCTTTAGCTGTTCAAGAGACATTACAGTCAATGGACATTTTAGACTCTCCTATAGAAGTAGTCCAATCACATTCAAGAGAGGTACGCAATCTTGGCAACATGTTTCCTTTACCCAGTAAAACAAAGCTACAATTTCAGTCATCATCAGCAATCCATTCAAAGCCAGAATCGACAAAAACAGAGACATGCATGAAGACTGCAACCAGAAGGAGACGAAGGAAGAAGGTAGAAGCAGAGAAAACAACTAGGGTGAATGAAGAAATTAAACATTCAAATTTAGAGATGACTGTATTGGACAAGGGCAATGAGAAAGACCAGACAGATGAAAATGATGTCTCTCATGCAATAGAAGAAACGTTCTGTACTGAATTGCATTCGAAGGGTGATACAGAGAAAAGGGCCCCTATTTCTAGCGAGGCAGACGCCTTAGTTGTTCTACCTGATCAACCTCAAATTTCTGTTATAGAGCAGTCAGATCTTGAGCAGGTGGGACATTCTGTTTCTGACACAGAAGAAGTAGAACAGCCGAAATTCTTGTTACCTAGTATTGTCACGTCGTCATCCAGCCTTACTAGTGCTGTTGTGATGTCAGCAGTTGCCAGTTCCTGTCATGTTTCAGTGTGTACATCTCTAACTGATGTTTCTCATGCTCCATCATTGAATACACAGAGAGATGAGCCAGAAGACAGCCATAAGTTCAACTGGAAAAAGAAAAAGAAGGTAACACGATTGAGACAAACAGATGAAACACTTGGCAGTCAGTACAAAACGGGACGCGTTTTCAAGAGCAGATGGGAAGGTCGAGGGAACAGATATTTGAGTGGAACCAGTGAGGGGACATCACACCATTCATCTTTTAGTTTTGAGAATAAGAAATCAGCAGCTCAATCAAACCATCTTATGCCATACACAAATATTGTGGAATCGAGGAAAACTCATTCTTTATTGCCTCATTCTGAGGCTGACAAGTTACCAACAAATCAACTGAATCTTGGCGTGCAATCAAGGAATGATAGAGTCCAAATACCAAAAAGCAACCCTGTACCACTGCTTGACCAAACTGAAATAGCAAGACTTCGCAGTACACAGTCTCCTACAGGTAAAAGTGATCAGTCAGTAAGTCAATTTCATTGTTCACCTGTATTACAAAATAGAGAATTCATGTCAATTTGTGGGAATTCAGCATCTGTTACTTGTGGCATCGATCAGTCTCATCATTTGAATTTTGTATATGGCCATGCTCAGCATCCTAAACAGATGCAGTTACCTAAAAAGATGCAGTTACCTGAAAATAGTACCAGAGTTGAACATTACTCACTTCCTAGTTCTTCGTTTGCCATGCGTTTGCCCAGTGGATCACACTCGTCTGTTGTAAAAACGTCTTCTCAGTTTGGAACAGAACACATTACTTCTCAGCCCCCAGCTGTTGCATCCTTAGTTACTGAGCAATCATCGGGTCAGAAAGAAGATAAGAAGCCAACCTCAGTGAAACCAAAGCGAGTGTCGTCTATTAAGAGTTATTGGGAAAGCCGTCAAATGGAAAGGACTGGTAATCAGAAAGACCAAGAGAAGAAAAACAAGCTAGGTGAGGTTGCTGCAATCACTATCAAGAAGGACGGTAGCTCAGTTGATGGTCTATCACAAAGTGAGAGCTATTCTATTGAGGTAAAGGGAGGTCAAGAACGGATGCAACGCTGCAATCAGCAGAAACCACGTTCGATAAGTCAGGATAATCTTGAAGACGGGCAGAAGTCTTTCTGCCAAAACAATCTGTCGATCTTGGGTGTATCTCTGACTAAGGTTGTTCCAAGTAGAGGAAAACATCTGGACGGAGCTCACAGACCACCAGCTCCACTGCCACCGCCACCCGCCTTCTACAGTACTGCAGTCTTCTACGAGCGGCACTAAACTGGATAGAGATCAAGTGAAAGGGAACTTGCAACGGGGAAACAGAATACATAAACATCATCACCGTGGTCATCAGCACCATCATCATCATGGTCATGGTCATCGACATCGTCATCATCATAAGCGAGAGAAAATTGGAGAAAAGGTTTTACACCATTCAGAACAGAAGAAACGTAATGAAGATGGAAGTCCTAGTAGGACAATATTTGGAATTCGTCTCCCGTCGTCAGTGGCTAGAAAAGTTAATTCCGTATTACCTCTACACGTACAACACCAAAGGCCCAGTCAACTGAGCATTGTTCGTAGGGATGGGCAAACTGATTGTCAGGAATGTTCAACAGAGAAGCCCGCGGTCACTCAAAACATTGTTAGTTCTCCAACTGAACAGGAATCAAGCAATGATCAGGAGACTACGTGTGTTTCAGAAGTCGGTCAGCTGCAAACTGATTGTCAGGAAAGTTCAACAGACCCTGGGAAGGAATCTTTTCAGAGAAGACGGCAAGGGGAATATCGTTGCTCTCCACCATTGAGACGAATGGGAAGAGACCAAAATCGTTCAAGAAGCAGAAGTAGGGAGAGGAGAGAACCAAGGAGAGGCACGTGGGGAGAGCAAAACAACAGAGATGCTGGTCGAGGTCGATGGAGAGGGAGGGACGATGGGGATTTACGGCATCAAATCAGAGAACAGGAGAGGATACATATGCAGAGGAGAGAACAGGAGAGCAGAGATACTTGGCATGGCAATGATGGTTCGTATGGTAGCAGACTACGTGGAGAGATGGCAGGGTATGGGCGAGGTGCACAAACTGACAGACGCTTCACACGTTGGGATCCTAATGAGGATGAAAGTCGTCGTAGCCAAATGGGTGGTGTGCAAGCAACCAGTGAAGTAAGTGGTTATTATGGTGAAGAGCATGGCTACTCTACTGGATATTATAATGACAGACAAGAGCAGGAAAGGCAGAGAGAATTTCGAATAAAGAGAGACGTTTCTTGGGGAGTGAACCAGGAGGCAGGAGGAAGGGTGGATGATCAGTACTGCAATACAAACAGGCAGCAGCAAATGGGCGACTCGGCATATAGACAGGATGACAGACAAAGGATGAGATCAGATCAAGTGAGATCAGCCTACAGGTCTGATAATGAACGAATGTATGCAAAAGGTGATGACAGAATGAGAATAGACAGAGACAGAATGGGTGCAGGTGTCAGTAGGGAGAGGATGGGGGCAAACGAATGGGCTGGTCAACAGATGGAAGGTGAACAGATTGGTCCACGGGTTGATTGTACTGGAATGTCAGACAGAGCAGCAGGCATGGCCGATAGGATGGGTGTAGGTGGGGCATCCAGAATGGGTACATCCGATAGATTGAGTGTACCTCAAAGGTTAGGAGAACCAGGAAGAATGGGTGGTTATGAGCGAGCTGGCTTGCCTGAGAGGTCTGATTTGTCTGAGAGAGGAGGCTTGCTTGAAAGAACGGCCATTTCTGATAGATTGGGTGCGCCTGAACGAGCAGTCACGCGTGAGCAAATGGGTGTGGCTGAGCGACGAAGTGGAGATGGTCGGATAGAAATGAACCATCCCCGTGAATGGACTGGGACAAGGTCTCATGGTGAAAGGATGGCAGACAGACTTGAGAATGAGAGACCTCGACCAAGAGAAGATCTCAGCAGGTGGAGATGGAGTCAAGAAGATCAGCAAGGTGCTACTAGATCTGACCTTGGTGGTAGGATGGATTCTCAACGTGAAAGAAGTTATGTTCCTACGCAACCTGAAGGCCAGATGAGCCGTGGAGAGAGTCGGTGGGAGGAACAACGTCCCACTCAGCAACCATCATCACGTTACTATGATGAGAGACAAGGTGAAAGACGCATGACCCCAAGTGATGGCTATAGAGATCCTTCATCTCATCAGCAGTCTGTCCCTCAGCAAAGTAGATGGGAACCTCAAGACTCCGCTAAATTACCTGCCAGTCAATATGATTCATATGGTCGACCAACGGCCGCATTCTCTGATGAGTCATCGCGTTTCCCTCAGCAGTCCAACCCATACAGTGACAGTCGTGCAGCTGGTAGTGCAGGTCGACCCCATGCCAGTCGTTTGGCTCCTCAAGCATATGCTACGTCAGAAGAACAAACTAGAAATTTCATAAGAGAGTATGAACGTTACTCTCCTACAAAACCACAAATATATGAAGAAGAAGAATATTCTCACCAGCCATCACGTTATTCTCGTGATAGTCAAGAAAAATCTTACAGTGATCCGTCATCTTATCGGGCTTCAAATGCTTATTCAAGGAAGCCTGACAACAGCCAGACATATCCTAGTTCATCTCCTCAGTCTGGTCCACGACGTGTGGGCGAGGAGCTTGAAGCATCGAGACGAGGTTATAGGTCTTCCTATCCATCAGATAATCCACACGAGTCTTCCCAGAATTCTCGTTATTCATATTTCCAGTCTCAGTCACGTGCAGATACCTCCGGTTATAGTCAGTCTAGTGATTGGAAAGATGCACATCCAATGTCACGCTCTGAATTCCAGCAATCATCATACAATGAGGCAACTAACAAGCATAACCCAAATCTTAACCCTTCACATTCTTCATCTTCACAGTCACAACACGCAGATATCAGTGCTTTCTGTATATAACTGTTGGGATCAACTTGCACAAGGCCTGGTCAAATAACTAATTGAGAATAAGCACAGCTTTAGTGCAGTACGTCTTTGCTTGTACGTATATAAATGCTATGGTGTTATTTTGTGTTAGTACTTCTAGATGTGATGTTTGTATTACTACAACCTTTCCTCCATCTCAGTGTGTACTCGCTGATGTCACGTCCACCATCACTGTACACAGTCCACATAACCAGTAAACTGTTGTTATTATTATTATTATTATAACAAGAGGTGTTTACAGACACATCAATTGGACCTCGAGGAGCTAAGAATACCAGAAATAAATGTACATGTCATTTAACAACAAATTTGTCACATAACTCACCAAGTACAGTTATTACTTGAGATGCTGTATCACTTCCAAGCAAATGGACAGCATATGCCATTACTGTAGTATTCCAGCTTTTATCAACGATAAAGATGTACTGTATGTGACTGTTCTCATTCACAATGACAGTTCCTATTGGTCTGTTGAGATTTCCGTTAGATGATGAGAAGAATACAACATTATTTCGACTCAGACGTATCTCAGTAGCAGCTGGAACTGATGTCACATTGATGACTAAAGTTCCGTTCGTTTTAGATACAAGTTCATTGCTTGGAATAACACTAAGACTGACACCATCAAAATCTAATAAACGGAACAAGGCAGTTAGTCTAGTGCAGAATAAAGTGAAAACAGTACAGAATTTGTACTTTATATCAGCAGCTTAGTGTTGATCAATAATTACAAAATTGTATTACTTACATTGTACGGGGTCAAATGTGCTGATGAATTGACTTTGTCAAATTCATTCTCAAGAACACAATCATAACGGCCACTTTTGTCCCTTGAAATTGAAGATACTCTAATAAAACTTGTCCGTGCACCTGCTCTTGTACTGTCTGCACGTGACCATCACTGTTGGTAAATATCCAGCTAACAGTCGGTACAGGCATAGTCAAAGCAACAGTGCAGTTGAATTCTACAAAGTCTGCACCCTCAGTCACTGTTTTATCAACAGGGGAAGTTTCCACAGATGGAGCAGCTACAATCAGGCAGACAGTGATTATAAATCAGTTGAAATTACAGAAATAAATGTTATCTAAACACAGTAAGCAATGCGCAATCATTTGCTGATCAAATTTAATACAAAAATGTAAGTAAGCCCACAGGCAGTCTATTCAATTATCTAGAGAGTATTGCATAAATTCTTATATCATCGGTGTCATATTTTTACTTTCAAATTAGCATAGCTAACACCTCAACTGGCAAGGCTTGTATCAATCTGCCACCCATGCTATTATTTTCGTAATGCTGTAACTAATTTACAGTATCAAGAATGCAGAATATTGAAGACTAATTACATGCATAGGCAATGCAAACGTAAAGTAAGAATGTATGCTTTATAATTTTAATAATGCAGGTTATCTTAGTAGACCCATTACAGAAAACTAAGTCAACTGCATGGTAATGAAATGTATAAAGGTTTCATAAGTGAGGTGCCCAAGGATTTATAGCTACAACATTCTTACTAATGCAAATTAACGAATTCATGTGAATATGCCTACAAGAGTTTCTGACGTGATGTAGGCGCAGTTAAGCCTGCAGCAATGTGCTGCACACCTGTCATGTACTGAACATATGAAACACAGTTTTATGATAAATTACAAAACTGACAGAGTGGGGGAATACACGATGGAGTTGGGACCTATGCTGCTGAAGTCCTGCATATGTACTAATTTATATATTAATTGCATCTATGTTATACAATGGAAATGGTAGTACACCATACGTACTACAAAATGTAGAGTCATGGACTGAATAAGATTTGTTAAGTACATTAATTACAAACAGTTGGTTTGGATATAAGTGGATTTAAACCACTTGTGGTCACAGGAAAAGGTAGTGCAATCCATTCTACCAAACAGATGCACTACAAGTCCTATTACAAATCCTACTGAGAGATGAAAAATACGAGATAGAGTGCAATGTATCCAACTGTATTATGCCAAAAGTGCAGTACAGCTAGTATCAGAAATGATACCAAAGCATGTACTAACTGTACATGACACACGACACATGAATTTGTGTCAGAATGGCTTGGTGTTAAGGGTCTGGACATATGGATAAGGGGAGAAGGGTGTTCAAAGGGATGCACAGTAACAGAGAATACCACAAAAATATGGTGTAGCCCAAGACTGGATTCCAACTGTGAAACCATCTGGACTACATATATTCCTATATATACAACACATGTACACAGACCATGTAGACCTTCCACTATATCAATCACATTATTGTGCCCTGCATTGAAGTAGACTTGAGCCAGTCTCTCCCTGCCTTCGTCATTCAATCAACGGATTGTCAATCATCGCCGTAGTGATCGACAATCCGGGGAACGATGGGGCGGGGAGAGGCTGTCTTGAGTCTAGCATTAAAGGGCTATTTATTCAAGAGTGCTTACCCAGTTTCCAATAGGCAAGTGTGCCTGTAGCACATCTTTATGTACCAAGGAACCAATGCAGGTTGCCTCCATCATCCACTGGACTATTTGAATCAGGAAATTTAATGGCGTTCCAGTGGTACACAGATGGTACAGCAGTAACCTGAATGGTAAATGAACATCATTATGAAGTTAAATACTCTACTAGTGAATCCTCAATGGCAGTAAATTAATTAAGTAAATGCCAACCATCAAGATAACAATGAAAACAATGAAATAGTAGTGTCCATAGCCGTAGGAACTGTGTGGGCCAAGGGGGCGATGGTTTCCCTGTAATTTTCCAACCTCATTATACATTACTCCCAAATGCTATATGCATATGATATGGTATTATATGCACTGGCTGCTATAGAAGGTAAATCGACTACCATGAAACTTACAAGTCCAGGCAATTACAACCTGAACAGTTTACACTTAGATTGAGACTGCTAATTGGATCTGACATGATTATATATGGACAATTACACAATTGAATCTAGCACAACAGTGTGTGTATATTACAAGTTTAATTTATTGTTCAAGCAAAGTTTGCTTATAATACCTACAAGAATCATTCTACCCAAATTAAACCGATTGAGTAGAGCGACATGAGCGATGAGCTCTTACCATTAATCTGTTGCAATTATTTAAACATTGACATCGATCTACAAAGTTACTACTTAATGCGATACACTATAGAGCTCTTGGTACATGTTTACCACACTGCTGTCACTGTCTGAAACTTCTCGTGCTGTAAATGTCACGAGAACAGTCTTCTAACTTCCTACCACACAGAGAGACAATTATTGTGAAACAAGACAAGCAATGGTAAAATCACAGTTTGTACTAGACATATAAACTATAAGCTAATAAACATTTAATAAGTACAGATTTGGACAAAATTATAGGGACACCCCGCTGTGGGTATGTAGTAACACAATAATTAGATCACAATTTACCAACTATCAATATTGTTAAGAACTTAAATAGTTACCGCGTTGATTGTTAGGTTTCTTGAGAATACTGTAGACCTAAATTGTTTTCTTTACGTTTCGCATTACGAAAAACGAGACCTAAAAGTGTATGACATCATGACTGCGTAAGTGTCGTAAGTTAGACTCTCTCTGATTTTGTTTAGTGGCTTTTAAAAAAGCCGATTTTAATAACGCGAAGGAAATTGAAGCCCTTCACCAGTTCCTCAGTACCGAGTGTTCCCGCCTCTCGCCCTCCTGTTTGCGTCCAAACGTCGCGGAACACTTTCTGCCAAGTTTCGGACACGCACGGCTGGAATCTGCTGCCACGCCTCTTGTGGAGCATTCCAGAGCTCAGCTGCAGTTCTCGGTTCGTGACGGTTGGCAGCAGTTTTGAGTTCATGCCACAAGTTCTCGATTGGATTCGCATCAGGCAAGTTTGGCGGCCAGTCCAACAGTGTGACGTCATGCTGGTGTAGCCATTGTCTTGTTGACCGAGACGTGTGGATTGGCGTGTTGTCCTGCTGGAAGACAAAGTCGTCTCCTATCAATACCACTGCGTCTGCAAGCATGTGCTCCTCCAGAACCTGTCGGTACGCCGTGCTGTCCAAACAACCTTCCAGTTTCACCAGAGACCCCACACCATGCCAACACATCGATCCCCACACCATCACACTAGCCGCATACTGGACCGTACGGTCACAACATTCAGGGAGAAATTTCTCACCTTTGCGACGCCAAACGTACAGAGCACCATCATTTCCTATGCTGACTTTTGACTCATCTGTAAAAAGAACAGATTTCCAGTCATCCAAAGTCCATTGTGTGTGAGTGGTTGCCCATCCCAGTCGCAAACGCCGATGGGTTTCTGTTAGCAGTGGGTTTTTTCTAGGCCTCCGAGCGTTCACTCCTATCTCACTGAGACGACGACGGACTGTTCTACTTGGCACCTGCTTGCCGGTTTCATCAGCCAGCTGATACGAGAGCAGTCGTGATGGTGCTCGTCGGTTCTGCAGTGCCATTCTTTTCAGTCGATGATCTTCCCGGATTGTCGTTGCCTTCCCACGTCCAGGTCGTTTTTCATAATCGCTGCTGCCATGGGAAAGCCGTTGCAGGCACTGATAAACCGAATTCCTGGAGCGGCGGACAAAAGCTGCGATCTGACGCACAGAATGGCCAACTGAGTGAAGGGCTTCAATTTTCCCTCGCGTTTTTGGACTCAACTGTTTGCCTCGAGGCATCGCTGCAACTCGTGAAATATCGCACGGAACAAGACTCTGCAACTGCGTGCAGCTGAACGTTCAGGCTAACTTATCGCCTAAGTTTGGCGGTCTCAAGGGCAGCGGTTTTAGTGCAGCTGACATTTTTGCGGTAGCAGTTTGAGATTTTGCTACGTAAAACGTAGACCGGAAGTGGCATGTCAATGTTCTTTTGTTGCTATAACTTGTTTAGTTTTTGTCTTAGCAGGATTTCTTTGTAATTAATTAGTGTCGCATGATTTTTGAATACGTTGAAGCTTGTTTATTGATTAAAATGGCAAAACAATTCAAATTGTGATGACATGCGCGAAATCAATGCGCAAAAACAGATGATTCGCCTTTTTTCCATAATGTTGATAAGAGGACCCACAAAATTGCTTTCACTCTCTACTACAGAGCATTCTTAGATTGTATGCCAAGAATGAGCATCCAAGAGCGATGAACGTGTACAAAGACAAGAAAAGTAGGAATGGCCGTCTTCCTTCTTCAAAGCAAACTAGATGCGCAGTAGGTAGTAAGTACAGCTGCAGTCTTGAACTCAAGCTATGTTACATACTAACAATGGCGCAATCCATGAAAAAAGAAATTCGAAAAACATTTGGTTTTGCTAGAGAAAAATTCAGTGCCAAAGTTAGACTAGACACAAAAATGCCAGGTGTCCCTATAATTTTGTCCAAGTCTGTATTACTTCACATAATCGCCCATAATATCACCCATACCGATATAATGCCCATGCCTGCATATACGACTGTGTACAGGACTTCCTGCCTGATAAAATGCCCAGGACCACGCAACGAGGTAATGCCAGCTGGCAGTGCTGCTGCTGTTGAGACTACAGACATTGGTGATGACTGACGGTGGCACTCACATACCAGTTATACCCGTCCATGTATCCGTATTATATGCATCAGTAACTTGCATTCCTTTTTTTCTTCACGTGTTTGTGTGTACATGTAATGTCTATCTATATAGTTTCTGCATGTACGCTGATGCTGTACAGATACTGGTACCTTTGATCTTGCAAATGGATAATTGCAGATGTTTCGTGGTATTTCAGTCTTGGTGTGTTTAGATGACAATAGCCAAATGACAGCATTTGCAACCACGTACAACAAATGCTCGGGGCCTAGTATACGCCCCCAAAGCGTTTCTTTTCTATGCGTCCAAGGCTCTATTATAGGCGATTACAGTAGTGTACAACCAGTATCAACATCTGGTCTAAGTTCCCATTCTTTTTCTATGTAATAACGCATTTCCATGCAAGAACACACACACAATACACACGCATTCCACGTGTCTTCGACTCCCTTATTCCCTCACATCCTCATAAGTACTCGGTAAAAGACATAACTGCTGGTCAATGGCAAAATGCCGAACCTTTTTAATTTACATTGCATTTTGCTAGACATGTAAGGCTTCGATGAAGCACAGCAGAACATACTGATATCCTGCTCGTGTTTCTTATCTTTTCATAACGACTCAACACGACAACATTTGAAAATGGTTGACAAGCACAGTCTGGACGCATGCAGGACATACTAAAAGTCGATACCTAGAGTTACCAATTTAAACTGCATCTTTCAAAGAAACGTTCACTGCCTTCCTGCAGAACCCGATGACCAGTCAATTGACTGCACACTTGGCTGACCCATGGACAAAAGTTATATTAATACATCATTCACTGAATATCTGTTTCTTAATTAACTAATTAATTAAATAAAGACTAAGGCCCTGTTCACAGTACAACACTGTGCCAGCATCCTGCGAGTTTCCTGGATCCTAACAAGGATGCTCACAGGAGCCGCTGACACTGTACCATTCACACAGTATTGCATCTGACAAGCGTCCATCATACAAAGAACACACTGTGACAGTGGTCTGGCACTGCAAAATAACCACGTGTGTACAATGTACTCACGACAGACATGGAAAACGACGTTTTGCTTTTGTTGCTGCTGCATCATAGTCTCAAGAGTTTTCTTTCATTCTTAGGTCATCGTAGTCCTTTGACTAGACTTGCCCAATACAGCAAAGCCACGCACACACTCAATGAAACTTCCATCGATGCCATGTGAACGAATAGGATATCCCGGATACGTCCAGTTGCTCTGACTAACTTTCGATTGGTTGAAAATGAGCACATGATGTCATCAGACGCTGGGCCATTTCTGGCTAGGACGCTCGATTAGAACTTCTCTATTCCAGCGTCATGGCTAGGCGAGCATCGAGGACGCTGACATGTTCACAGTGTGACACTGAGGCTTGCTCATGTCAGTGTCCAGGATGCTCACAGGATGCTCGTGCTAGCATCCTACTCCAAACCGGGTTTTAACTTAGCCTCGTTTCCAGACTCACATGGCAGTGTCCGGTTGGGGTATGACACTTTAAACCAGACACTGCCAAATCTGGATACAAGGCTACACTAACTCATTATAATTAACCTCTGCATTAACAGCTGACCTCTCCGTTTGTCTCCTGAGGAAATAAAGTTGCAACGGTGACGAAGGATAAACAATAACCCAACTGACAGGAATACGCAAACCAGACATATCACAATACCCAGAATGACTAGAGAATCATTGTTTTTGTCACCTCCTACCGATTCCTCGTCAGTAGTGGCAACAATGTCAGTATCAGGCTTCGCCTTTTCGGTTGTTGTAGTCGGCGTGGCCCGAAAAGTGGGCGTAACCGGTCCGACAGTTGCCTTCCTTGTTGAACCGGAAAATGACGTCGACGGTGACGTTCTTGGCGCACGTGACGTTCGTGATGGAGACGGTCGCGAGGTCGAATCACAGTGGCATTCCACCTTCTTATGGTCGTCCGGACGTACGCGACATCTGCAATTGCTGCCCTGCGTCCTGCAGTCGGTACGAGTGTCAGAGACGAGTTCTGCATCCATACAGTCTGCCGCTTTGACTGCACGGCAGTGGTAATCGTACCTCGCGTCGTACACATAGTGTGGGTTGTCGCACTTTTTCTCCGAATGACATTCCGTGTCGCTCGTGTTCGTGCATCTTTTGACGATTTTCACACCCGGAAGACAGATATCGCAGCCTCTGCAAGTTCCCTCCGAATTCAGATAGTAATTTTTGGGACACGTGCTGGTGGCAAGAGCGAGCCTGCTGTAGGTGACGAGAATGAGCGTAGAAACGAAGAGAAACGGCAGCCAGACGTCGGTCCATTCCCAAACTACACTAAGACTGTTGGTGATTGGTCTAGATTGTCACGTGCGTTTTAATTGCGTTTTAATTACTACACACGTGGTTGGGAGTACACTATAGGTAATGCGATGCGCGATTGTGCCTAGTTAACTAAACTTAATTAAACTCAATTTTATTTTTAAGCATTTTCTGTATACAGCTGCATTACTTATTGCAGAGAGCGCGGTATAGTATACTAATCTCAGAAAGTCCTGACTTAGTTATTATCCGGGTCTTACTAAACCAGGAAGGACGTCATAGCGTCTGAAGAGGCTGACAATGGCATTATGCTGCAGTTCGAACTGCGAGAGGAATTCTCAAAACGCGCTGCTACACTCACTAGGTAGACAAAAAACAAACAGTAACACTGTTTTCTTTCTGTTTACGGTTTCCTTGCTAGTTAATTAACTAGCTAATCATCGAGAAAGATAGGGCGCGTACTACACAGGTAATGGTCAGGAGTCCGAGGCTAACCGTTTATCCGGGGTCTTATCACACAACGTGGAGTTCCTCTAGTCGGTTGCAATGGATTACAAGCAGCTGGGCGAACTCCTAGCGGCGACCTTAAATCCTCAAATGCGTCAAACTGCTGAATTAAAGCTTCGTGGGGTAAGATCGAGCGCAGAAATCGACGCAAAGACCACCACACACACCAACTGTGACACAGATTTTCGTCTAGCACATCAGAACGAATTGATTTTTGAACGAACGAATGATCGTACACTAGAAAATACATAATCGCTTGTTTGGAGTAGAAGTAGACAGTTGTTGTGTCTTTCTTTTTGATTTTTGTTGTTGTTTTTTGAAGTAATTTTCTTTTTCTTTTTGTTTGTTTCCGATCGTCGTTCGGTGAAGAGTGCTGTGAGTGTGTCATTGATTGTTTGGGGTTTTGTGTAGATTACTGAAGTTCAGGGTTTTACTCCTTGTCTGCTTCAAGTTGTCATGTCAACGGATATTGCAATGCCTGTTAGACAGGCAGGTGAGATGGGATGAGCGTATAGGAAGTGTTAGCTCGTCTAAACGTTTGTTTGTTTGTCTTGTTTGTTTGTGTGTCTCTGTTTTTCTGTCTATTTGTCTGCTTGTATTTGTCAGTTTGTGTCTGTTTGTTGTTATCTGTTTGTTTGTTATTGTCTGTTTGTTTCTTTGTTTGTTTGCATTTTGGGTTTTATGTACTTATCTCTCAGTTAGTCTGTTTGTCTGTCTGTCTGTTTGTCTGTCTGTCTGTCTGTCTGTCTGTCTGTCTGTCAAAAACATCTATTGGTAAACATCAACGCTATTACAGTCAACGCTAAATCACTATCTATGAGTCCAAGAAAAATGACCCAAAGGGTCATGAAATGAAAGCTTAACGTACACTCTGGTAACTGTAAAAACCAGCTACAGAGTCATTTCTACACACTATTCTGTCAATCTTCTTCGCCAAAACCATACTGTTACACCGCTGTAAAGTAATGGACATTAATCGTCTCCAATAAGTCTTGAACTCGCTGGAGTTCACCTTGCCGTCATCATCTCATGATCGCAGAGAGATTTGATGGAGAAACTTTTCTCCTGCATTTCCCCAGCGGCCATAATGCTCAAACACCAGTGGAATTAGGCATGGAGAACCCCCACTAGTGTGAGTCTCTCTGCTGTACTTCTCTCTCTTCTTTCCCTCCCTTTTTGAAGCAGCAGATCCATCAGTTGTAGCTGCGACTGAAATTATGTCGGTGCTCCATGGGTGGGCTAAGGAAATGTTGAGCTCAACGTTAAAGTCAGTTGCATTATAAACAGCAATATCGGGTCTGGACTGAGAGCTGCTGTAACAGTCTCTTGGCTCAACGGTATGGGGAAGAGACACGCGTTTCAAACACTCGGACCAAGCAGAGACTATTGAATTATGAGACCAAACTGGTCCCCCACCTGTCTTACAAGTAATCAGATGATATCCTTCAGGATCTAAGGCTGTGCCGCAATCACATAAGGTTGCTGACAGAGGCAATGGCAAACGTCTGTCTGTCTGTCTGTTTGTCTGTCTGTTTATTACATATACTTGAACTTTTGTCTATGATATATTTTGTAATGCAGGGTACTATGTACTGTCCAACTACTGTCTGTCTGTCTGTCTGTCTGTCTGTTTGTCTGTCTGCCTGTCAAAAACATCTATTGGTAAACATCAACGCTATTACAGTCAACGCTAAATCACTATCTATGAGTCCAAGAAAAATGACCCAAAGGGTCATGAAATGAAAGCTTAACGTACACTCTGGTAACTGTAAAAACCAGCTACGGAGTCATTTCTACACACTATTCTGTCAATCTTTTTCGCCAAAACCATACTGTTACACCGCTGTAAAGTAATGGACATTAATCGTCTCCAATAAGTCTTGAACTCGCTGGAGTTCACCTTGCCGTCATCATCTCGTGATCGCAGAGAGATTTGATGGAGAAACTTTTCTCCTGCATTTCCCCAGCGGCCATAATGCTCAAACACCAGTGGAATTAGGCATGGAGAACCCTGTCTGTCTGTCTGTTTGTCTGTCTGTCTGTTTGTCTGTCTGTCTGTTTGTCTGTCTGTTTATTACATATACTTGAACTTTTGTCTATGATATAGTTTGTAATGCAGGGTACTATGTACTGTCCAACTACTTTCTGTCTGTCTGTTTGTCTGTCTGTCTGTCTATTTGTGTGTCAATGGTATTATATTTTTATAAATCAGAACTATTACAGGCTAAATCAAACTAAGCAATGCACGATACACTACAGTTGACCCTATCAGGGTCTTACAATGATAACTATAGAACAAAAATCTGAACAATGACTGTCTGTCTTCTTGATGATGTGGATGGACATCACGACGTGCAGGGCCACTATAGAAGATGCCTAGCTCTGACACAAGGCAAAGATGCTTGCACTCCATGATGACAATGTTGATACAGAGGAGTAGACAATACGGGTAGAGGAAGACATCACGACGTGCATGGCGACCGTAGAAGACGCCTAGCACTGATGCGAGGTAAAGATGCGTGCAATCCCTGATGACGACGCTCAAACAAAGGAAATGTTGGCACAAAGACATGAAGAGGGAAGTACCAAACAATGACTTGTAGACAGCAGACTGTTCAGATGGAAAGGTGAGCAAATAAACGATCAAAGAAGAAAGGAGGCCCCAATGGCCAACAGACTTGTAAAAGGCGTTAGCGGCCGAAGCCGCGAACGATGACTTGGATGATGACTCAAAAACTCTTATCTTTGATCCTTGAGACGAACAGGCTAGAAATGTGTGGCATGCCACTCTTTTCCCGGGATCTGTCTGTCTGTCGGTCTGTCTGTCTATGTGCCTGCTTGTGTTTGTCAGTTTTGTGTCTGTTTTGTTATTGTCTGTTTGTTATTGTCTGTTTGTTATTGTGTGTTTGTTTGGTTGTTTGTTTGTTTGCATTTTGGAGTTTTACATGCTTGTCTGTCTGTCTGTTTGTTTGTCTCTGTCTGTCTGTCTGTCAAAAACATCTATTGGTAAACATCAACGCTATTACAGTCAACGCTAAATCACTATCTATGAGTCCAAGAAAAATGACCCAAAGGGTCATGAAATGAAAGCTTAACGTACACTCTGGTAACTGTAAAAACCAGCTACGGAGTCATTTCTACACACTATTCTGTCAATCTTCTTCGCCAAAACCATACTGTTACACCGCTGTAAAGTAATGGACATTAATCGTCTCCAATAAGTCTTGAACTCACTGGAGTTCACCTTGCCGTCGTCATCTCGTGATCGCAGAGAGATTTGATGGAGAAACTTTTCTCCTGCATTTCCCCAGCGGCCATAATGCTCAAACACCAGTGGAATTAGGCATGGAGAACCCCCACTAGTGTGAGTCTCTCTGCTGTACTTCTCTCTCTTCTTTCCCTCCCTTTTTGAAGCAGCAGATCCATCAGTTGTAGCTGCGACTGAAATTATGTCGGTGCTCCATGGGTGGGCTAAGGAAATGTTGAGCTCAACGTTAAAGTCGGTTGCATTATAAACAGCAATATCGGGTCTGGACTGAGAGCTGCTGTAACAGTCTCTTGGCTCAACGGTATGGGGAAGAGACACGCGTTTCAAACACTCGGACCAAGCAGAGACTATTGAATTATGAGACCAAACTGGTCCCCCACCTGTCTTACAAGTAATCAGATGATATCCTTCAGGATCTAAGGCTGTGCCGCAATCACATAAGGTTGCTGACAGAGGCAATGGCAAACGCATACCCAACCTCAATAAAGCTGCCAGGCGGAACAATCCAGGGGAAATTGCAAGCTTTCTTGAGCTGGGAATGACATCTAGCCAGGCTCCTGATTCCCTCCCTTGAAGAGATCTCAAACGAGCTGCATCCTTGGTCGCAGATCTTTCAATCATGTCCTGAACTTTGAGTTTTGTCTGTTTTTCAGTCAAATTGTGCTGAAGCCCTTTGGTGTTGCAGAGGAGATCTGATAGGGCCTGACCTGGACACAGGGACTGCTGTAGGTGATGACTAATGCTGTTCTCTTGTGCTATTGATGATGTTGTTTCATTGATTACTGAGGTTACCAAAGGCTGTAGGGTTGGAAATCGATCCAGCAGCACATGGAATGAATGAGCCCAACCAGAGGCAAATGCTATTGGTGAAAGATGGGTCGCAGGGGTCATTCCAAAACCACCGTACCTCACAGGGAGAGTGGCCTGTGCCCAAGGTTCAGCAGTCATTTCATCAATGTTCAGTAGTTTGGTAAAGGCAGTGCGTGTTTGTCTGTCATGTATGACCGCAGCGTGACTTAAATCTTGAGGAGGAATACTCCTTAGCAGGTGACACAAACGGTTAATATGACAATAGCGAAGGAGAAGCAATGCACTTTGTGTATCCTCCAGCTGAAGCAATTCCTCACAGAGTAAACTTCCCGACTGGGCACAGTCAGTACAGACTGTTGAGATGAATGAGCTGTTGCCAATGGGGATCCCCAGTATGATAACACCATCACTTGAAACCGGGAATGAGACATCACAAGGTGGTGATACCTCAGAAATAAACAATTCACACTTCTTTAATATCTTGAATTACTAGTCCAATAGGTGAAAAAGAAGATCTGAGATCAGCTGACGCTGCTACAACAGCATCGACTGGTCCCAAGATGAAAACGTCATCCAAATATGCTAAGCAAGTGACATTTGGATTAGCTCTTTGCACCTCTAGCAGACTGCTCTGAATGGCAATGGAAAATAGTGCAGGACCGAGTGGGTCTCCTTGGTGGATTCCCTCCTCTGAAGAAAGTATTGATACCCTCTTTCCATTGGTGTAGACTAGGGAGCTGATGTCGGAATACATTTGAGACACGTGATTGTATATTTGTGGAAAAGATTCATATACTTTTTGCAGTAAGTGTGACCTTCTGATGGAATTAAACGCGTTCTTTACGTCTGTCTCTAGGATTGTCCAGTCCTTGTTAAACTCCAGCAGCAGGCGGATATGGTTTACAACCAACTCAGATCCATTGTCTGTCGCTACACCGTGCTGTATCGGTGCAAAGAAGGCTGAGAGTGACTTTTTTAGCTGGCAGCAAATAGCCTTAGCGGTCACTCGTCGAAGAACTTCACCTATCGCAATCGGTCTAACATCTCCTGAAGCTTTAGGAAGGGCAATAAGGCGCGCCGATGATAGTAACTTGCAGGCCGATTTAGGAAGCTTCCCCTCTGCTATGCATGTGGCAGCATAGAACAAATTTTCAGCAGTTTCAGCATTATCCAGCAGTAGACGTAGATGCTCGAAACGCCACCCGGATGGACCTGAACTGGATCCACGAGGATAGTGACGGATTTTAGAATAAAAAATTGATTTGCTAAGACTGATGGCGTTTTTATTACGTGGATGTACCCCATTGAGGTCGCCCTGTCGTTTGGGGTGCTTTGCAGCCAACTTGCTCGTTGTCTCCTCGTTGGCCGGAGCTAATCCTGGACTGGTGAGTGCCCGCACCGCTCGAGAAAGCTCGCCTAACTTGATCAGGTTCAAAGCAGATCGTCTAACATAAGAGCGGTGATCTGAGACTTGCCTGTGAAATGCAGGAGAAGGTACATTGAGAAGGTCTTTCCAGTTAAAGGTGAGAAACTTGTCATAGTTGGATCGTAGAGACGCCGCGGAGGGCCTGCCTCTTCGCGCGGGAGGACGAAGGAGCATCCGAGGCAGCAATGTCTGTCTGTCTGTCTGTCTGTCTGGTGTATGTATGTATGTATGTATGTATGTTTGTCTGTCTGTGTGTCTGTCTATCTGCTTACCCGAGCATTTGCTGTCGCTACTCTTTAAATGCAATGTTATGTCCTTAGGGTCAATTTATTTAAAAAATACGGTGACAAAACACTGGAAGGAACGAGATCAATCAGATCTGCAATATGCGGATTCAGCTCCATTCTTGCTACACACTGCAGACAAGATGATTATGAGAGCAAATATTGTTGAGGCAATTATCCACGCGCCTGAAATCATTAGGTATGTCAGACACCTAGTCGGTGTGTTTGTGTTCTCTTGTTTGTCTGTCATTTGTCTGTGTATCCGTCGGTTTGCCTGCTGGTCTGTCTGTCTGTCTCTGTGTCTGTCTGTCAGTCTGTCTGTCTGTCTGTGTGCCTATGTGTCTGTCTGTCTGTCTGTCTGTCTGATAAACTTGATTCTGTCTGTCTGTCTGTTTGTCTGTCTGTCCAATACATATATTTTCAACATTGAAATCTACATTCAACACCACTAAGCAACTCTACTGTCCCAATCGCACAAAATCTCTACCAAACTATAACTCTACAGAAACCAGCCCTATATAGGGCTGTACAGTAAAGAACATTAATAATTGTGTATATTGTTCATTCTCTTGACTTTCCTTGTATGTTCCAGTAAGCGGGATGTCTTCCTGGAAGTCACACTAGCGTTACATTGTTGTAACAGAACTGATAAGCGTTGTCTTCAATATGTTGTAAAATTGGATGCATTCTGACGACCGTCCTCATCATAAGACATGAGAGAGAAAGTCTTTAAAACTGTTGAGCTTCATCACCCCATCTGCCATAATGTTCAAATACCAAAGGGATTGCTGTTGGTGCATACCCTCCTTGGTAGCAGTTGGGAGTCATACTTTGTATGTTTGATCTTTTCTCTTCTGGATGCGGCAGCACCATCAATATATATACAGCTCTAGATAGGATATCTTTGCTGAATGAGTGTGATAGAGCAATGTCTGTCTGTCTGTTTGTCTTTCTGTCTGTCTGTCTGTCTTTCTGTCTGTCAAAGGTATTTTATTCAATAGAACAAAGTACGTACAGATGGAGGCTAAATCCTCTACAACACAATGTCCTCATCAGTCCAATTAACTACACACGTGCTTGCTCCTTTACTAAAAAAAAGTAAAGGCCAAATGGCCTTGGAAAAACACAAATTAACTAGCATCATCTAAAAGTCTCTCCACTTTCCTGTAGATGACTCGAGCATTGGCTTTTTGTAGCTGAATGGACATGCGCTCCCTCCAATGTGTCTTGAATGAGGAGGCATTTGTTGTTCCATAGGCATCCGTTGATCTACTTGACAAATGCTGTAGGTACATTTCTGCTTGTTGTCCCCATCGACCAAAATGTTCCAAGACTAGTGGGACTGCTGTCACTGTTTCCTTACCAAGAAGTCGTTCTCTGCTATATTTTTCCGTTTTCTTCTGCTCTCTCCTGGATGCTCTGTCTGGCTGTCAGTCTGTCAATGGTAGTATATTTTCATAAATTGACACTAAAACATTTACATATCATAAACTAAGAGAATGTGTGGTGACCACCAAGGCTAAAAACAAAACACTAAACTATCTAGCTAACAACTGCTCAGAATATGTTTTTATCCACAGATAGCTCAGACAACTCCTCAAGAAACGTGAGCCTGCCACCCCCAATGGCTCAAATACTCAAAGACTTGTGGGGTGCAGTTGGAGATATTGCCAAAGGCATCAATTTCATTTTTGTATTTTACAATTTTCTGGTGTTCCCTTTTGATGCAGCAAATCCATCAACCTCAGTACAGAGGCTTGGGAGATAATCTCCCCATCCCATGGATGTGCCAAAGACACATCCAACTCAGTGTCAGCTCCATATCTTGCGCTAAATCAAAAAATTTAGGTTATTTGACATTAGATTATACATCATGTCATCATAGCAATATTTTATTGAAGATTAAATACAACAACGTCAGCCTGTCTGTCTGTCTGTCTGTCTGTCTGTCAATCACATATATTTGAACTTTTATCTATGATACATTTTGTTTGCAATGCAGGTTACTATGTACTGTCCAACTAATAGTAGTGTTCATCAACTAAACTAAGCTAACATTGAAACTCATGTAAACCAAAGTGAGGACTACACTTAAAAGCTACAGTGTATAAAGCAAAGCCTCCAGTACCAGTTAGTGGCTGAAGTACTGGGTGGCAAAGTTATCACATCTTTTGTCTTCAGACAGCGAAGATAGCTTTTTAGATACAACTCTAGCATTACACTTTTGGAGCTGAACAGACAAGCGTTGGACCAGAAATCGATAAACGTTGCAGTTTTCGGTCGTCCCACTTTGTGTGATGACTTCTTTGATAATTTGCACAGGAGTTTTCACTCTTCAATCCCCAAGCTCTAAACTGCTCCATTACCATTGGAGTTACAGTGGCAATTATGCCATCTGGTAATTGCTGTTTGCTGTATTTCTCTTCCTTCCTGTCTGCTCTCCTCTCTGCAGCAGCACCACCAACACCAGCAGACGATGGAAAGATGTCACTACTCCATGGTTGGGCGAGGAAGATATCTAGGTCAACGTTGTTTCCAATGTCCGAGTTAAAAAATACGATGTCCAGTCTGTTGTCTGTAGTTGTATAACGACTCCTTGGTTCCCTGCATTGGTGGATATGCAGCCCACGAAAATAATCAGACCAAACGCACGAAATTGACTCGTGATACGAAATTGACTCGTGAGACCATACCCGTCTGTCTGTCTGTCAGTTGTTCTGTCTATGTGTCTGTCTGTTTGTCTGTATGTATGTCTGTCTGTCTGTCTGTCAGTTGTTCTGTCTATTTCTCTGTCTTTCTGTCAGCATCTTTCTACAGCATGTGTCAATACATCTTCCTTGCATCAAGCTGTCATACATTTTTGCAATGTGCAACATAACGATTACAACTAGACTAACTTTTTTATTGATAAATTAGCAAGACTGGGTAACTAAATAACTGGAAGGACTGTAGCCTCAACACTAGGCCTCCCTTTGCTTCTGGTGGTCCGACCGCACGAGGATAGCAAGGGGACTGTATCACGTGATGTTCTCTCCGAAAAGCAAAGGAAGGCCTAGTAACTCATTATGTCACGTGACACCTTAACTAATTATGTCATTAGGAAAGCCCACCCTTTGTCGGTTTATTTCATATTGCTAAAGACTTGCAAAAAGAGATCAGGTGTGTTTTCGTTTACAGCAGGTATACCGTCATACCAAAGGTGTTGAAACGGAAAGGCGCGAAATGCAGTCAGTAACTGTGCATGCTGGCCGTTGCGATGCTGCTTACTGTTTAGTTAGCGTAAAGAAACGAGCGCAAAGACTGTGACTTTTGACGAAGACGAAGGTCAAAAGTCAGACCGCCGTCGTCTTCCTGACTTCTCCCACGACGACGCCGTTTCCCGCCGATCGCGCTCGCTTGCGCTCGCGCGCGAATATCTCCGGAACGGCGCGTCGTGTCTCCGCCGAATTTAGACTGCCCGTTCCCGACGTCGGACGGTACGCGCCGAGCGTGTCGTCTATTGCCGACGACGTCGGGAAAAGGAAGATATTCTTGCTGATATCCGGGTCTCGAAAAAATACGCACACAGTCGTTTGCCGGTCTGCGACCGTCGAAGAGCTGCCGTGTTCGATGCACCTGTTCCCCGAAACGCCAGCAACGTCTTCGAAGAGACGACGTTCAGCGGGACCGTCGAAATGACGACAGTCGGTACGCGTCGTGACTTCGTTAGATACGGAGCTGCCGTGTTTGATGCACCTGTTTCCCGAAACGCCAGCAACGTCTTCGAACAGACGACGTTCAGCGGGACTGTCGAAATGACACGAGTCGGCATTTGTTGTATACGGGGAACGGATTATCCGGGTAAGTATTGCACGTGACTTCAACTAATCCCTACGTAACTACACTTTACCATTCACGATCGTCATCCAGCAGTGACAAACCTTCATGTCCACCTACTAAATGGGCAGAGGGTTGTTTACAATGATCAAAATGCTGTTGCTCTTGCTCAACGTCCACCTAAAACCACGTTGACAGCTTTTTTTGATCTCTGCGCTCGGTATCGTCCAGATCTTGACCAGCTTGCTACGCCCGACCAGAGGTTTGTTCAAAATTTGCTTTATGTAAATGTGCCCGAGTACTTTACATTTCATTCAGGCACCAAAACCTGGAACCCTCGAAGGCTTGGCACAGCTGTTTACAGTGATGGTCAAATTACTTCATTTAAAAAAAGTGAGGTCATTGGTCGAGTGTACGCCGTGCATCCTAAGCAACAGGAATGCTTCTTTTTACGCCTTCTGCTTCACCATAAGCGGGGACCTTGCTCTTTTGATGACTTGCTTACGATTGATGCACGGAAGTGCCAGACTTTTCGCGAAGCATGTAACTGCATGGGTTTGTTGGAAGAAGACTTGCATTGGGCCATGGCCATGCAAGAGGCAGCCATGCGAGCCGGAGCATCTACACTACGTGCTCTGTTTGCTGTTATATTGACCACGTGTGATGTTGCTGACCCTCTTGCCATATGGTCTGCATATCGAAATGATATGACTGATGACATACTGCATCAGTGTAGGAGGGAAGCTGGACAGCCTGACATGGACTATAGTGATGATATGTACAACGAGTGTCTCTTTCGACTACAGGAATTAGTACAGCAGATGAGTGGACAGAAACTTGAAGAGTACGGACTGCCGCCTGTAAACAGGGGACATGAAGACAGACTGACAGTTGACCTACTTAGAGAAAAATCTTATGACAGAGAAGCACTGCAACAATTTGTAGACGAAAATGAAACGAATTTGACGATTGACCAACGCAACATTGACCTTCGCATTACAGATATGGTGGACCATATAATCTTTCCTATCTTTAAGATGGACATCAGTCCCTACAAAATCTTGCAACATCGATTCTTCACTGCTCTCGTCATCCAAACCTGTCGTGGCTGTATACGTAGTTGTTCGATTGATGACAACCAAATCAATATCAAGAGATTCGTCATGTAAAGATTCTTCATCAAACGGGGTGTCCACAACGAAAGGATCGCTCATTCCAACGGGGACTCGTTGCTGTACATAGACAAAGTGAAATGAGATACCAGCCGCACCAGCCTCTTCTCCAAACACATTCGATTTGACTCTCAAACTAGATTTTCCGTCTGTTCCTAATACAGCTACGTGTTGATCTAAAGTCTTCCAACCAACAGGTAGCAATAGAACTACGTCATCTGCTTGTGGTGCGAAGCGAGGTGAGTAGATGAGATCAATATTGATGTCTTCATCTGGTGACTGTAGAGAGTGCCAAATGTAGAGAGTTGCTTCCACAACAATGCTACTCTATTAGTCTGCAATCGCGCTCGCTCTCTCTCTCTCGTTACGCATGCGTGGGCCTCGCAGTCCGGCCCAGACATCCATACTACATTACCCCCTCTGTCTTTTAAGCTACTAACTCAACTCAACTCCGCGGTACAACTAACGTCCCCTATATGTCTGCTTCCTGCGCTTTCATCGAGAGTTTCACCTGACGCCCCGACCTCGTCACTGTCCCTGACTTGTATAAAGTCCGTCCTGAGTGCCGGTGCTCCGTTAAGTCGTCCCCTGATCTTGGATCCGGATCGGTGTTCCCTGTTCCCACGCTATTGCCCCCAGTCATGTTAGATGAAGGCTCCACACAAGTTTCCATAGATGACCGGGTTGGCGGGGTGTGATCTGTAATCTCTCCTTCGCGTTCTGAGTCTGCAAGCGTAGGGGTGTTGTTCCATGTTGTTTCCGCACGAACTGCGGGAGCGGGTGTCTGGGTCCAAGCTTGGGGCATATCCTGCTCTTCTCCTTCGGGCTGTCGATTATACTGCCTCACATGTTGTCGATTCCTGAGCAAAATTCGCTTGCCGTCGGATACCCCCACCTGGCGCCCGTACTGTTCCACCACTCGCCACCTTTTGGTGGTATCTGTGCGTCCATCCTGCAGTGTCACTGTAGCTCCCGGTTTCAGTGTGGGCAGGGGGTGTACCCCTCTCCTCGCGTCGTGGGCATCCGCCATCTTCGCCTTCGCTCTCAGCTGGTGTGCGGGGTTAACCATAACAGGGTGGTGATAGGACGGTACTCGGGTAAGGAGGACACGACCGAAGAGGGCTTCACTTGGCGTGGTCCCTAACATCCTGTGGGTAGAGTTGCGGATGTCCATCAGGACTTGCTGTAGTCGTCGTGGGAAAGAAATGGACGGCCGTAATCCTTTTAGCCGTTCCCGCAAGACACGGTGGAGCCGCTCAACCATCCCATTGGATCTCGGGTATCGCGGGCTTGAATGGACGTGACGAATATTCTACTGCTTGAGAAATTGTTCCATCTCAGCCGCTATGAACTGAGGTCCATTGTCAGTCACTAGGACTGATGGGAGCCCAAATCTCGCGAACACCTCCATAAGTTTGTCGATCACTGCTGTGGCTATTGTAGAGCCCAGGGGGATCACTTCAGGGTAGCGAGAGCCGTAGTCAATGATCGACAGGCACGAATGTCCTTCTATTGACACGAGGTCGATCGCCAGTTTATGCCAGACACTTTCAACTTCAGACGGCTGCAAGTCTTGTTCTTGATTAGAACGCCTCCGCCAGCATACTCCACACTGTTCTGCGAAGGCAGTCGCATCTTTGGTCAGCCCGGGCCACCAGACTCTTGTCCTCAGCGTGTCTAAGAACGCATCTCGGCCTGGGTGACCCTCATGAGCTAGTCTTAGTATCGGTTGTCTGAGATTCTCAGGAAGCACATAGCGACTGTCGAACAGTAAGGCACCGTCAATTGCTGTCAGTTGCTCCCGCACTAAGAAGTATGGTTCTTCTTGTGGGTTGCGGTCTCTCCAGGACGCTGTAATGACTCTCTTCATGAGACTGCTGATGAGAGGATCATCCTCGGATGCTCTTCGTATCTCGTCGATACCCACTGGTGCTTCTTCTAAGACCATATTCACATATTCGCGCATGGACCGGCATTCCTCGGGCGACGGGTGTTGGTCCCCCAGTGGGGCCCTAGATAATGCGTCTGCACACACCAAGTGATGGCCGGGTGTGTACGTCAGTGAGTATTGATACGGCATCAGGGCGACCAACCAACGTTGAAGCCGAGGTGGTACGTCATCGAATGGCTTGCACACGATGTTGACCAGCGGTTTATGATCGGTGAAGGCCTGTATGTGTCGTCCCAGTACATATTGACGGAAGCGTGTAATTGCAAATACCACTCCGAGCATTTCTCTTTCCAACTGGGAGTAACGGGTTTCCGCTGCTGTCAATGACCGACTCGCGCATGCCACCGGGGTCCATTGACCACTGTCGTCTTTCTGCCAAAGCATCGCCCCCAGTCCGTGTGGTGAAGCATCGCTACTGATAGCCGTTGGAACCAAGCTGGAGGGTCGGAAATATGCGAGCTTTTGCAAGGCTGTGGCAATACTCCTCTTTGCTGTGTCGTAGGCGTTCTTCAACTCCGCGTTGGCCACGAATGGCTCCTGCTTGGCAATTCGACGTAAACCATCTGTGATTTGTGAGAGGCGGGGAATAAATTTGCCTAGGTAGGTGGCTAGGCCAAGGAAACGCCGTAAATCCGTAACTGACGTGGGATAGGGCATATCCTGAATGGCCCTCAACTTGTCTGCGTCTGGTCCTATTCCTTGTCCGGTTAGCCAATGGCCCAGATATTTGACTTGAGTCTGTCGAAGCTGGCATTTTTCCCAGTTGAGCCTCAAATTGGCGTTGCTCAGGCGCCGCAGTACCAATTCAAGCCTTCTGTCGTGCTCTTCCTGAGATGTGCCGAAAACGAGAATGTCGTCGATATAGACCATCACTCCCTCTGTGCCGTGCAGGATGTCACTGACCACGCGTTGAAAGGTCTCTGGGGCGCTGCTTATCCCGAATGGGAGTCGTTTAAATCGGTAGAGGCCACAATGGGATGCGAACGTGGTGTATGGGCGAGAATCCAGGGCCAGCGGGATCTGATGGAAGCCAGACTCAGCGTCTAGAACGGAGAATACTTTAGCTCCTTCCAGCTTTGCCGTTATCTCCTCTAATGTAGGCAACATATGCCTCTCCCGTATGATGGCTTTGTTCAGACGTCTGTAGTCCACGCACAGTCTTAGCGTGCCATTCGCCTTCCTTGTTGGTACTAGCGGCGATACCCACGGTGTGGCTTCCTGAACTGACTCGATCACACCGCGTTCTTCCAGCCTCTTGATCTCCGCTTCGATAGCTTCTCGTAGACTGAAGGCATGGCGCCTGGGAGGAAGAGCGACCGGCGTTGCCTTGGGATCGACGGTGATGTCCATAATCAGGAACAAACTCTTTAGGGGCTCTGCCCGCCTTCGCTACCGCCATGTCTGTGGGTCGTTCGTATCCTGCCGACTACGCCAAATGTAGAGAGTTGCTTCCACAACAATGCTACTCTATTAGTCTGCAATCGCGCTCGCTCTCTCTCTCTCGTTACGCATGCGTGGGCCTCGCAGTCCGGCCCAGACATCCATACTACAGTGACTGCACGATTGGAATTCCAACGAACTTTACTTCAGTGAGAGACATCGCAAAAACCACCTGTATAGGAAGTTACATCAGGGATTCGCATACTAAGAAAAATCCCCGACGGTGATATCACGTCCCCAGACTCACGTGAGCCTGGCAGAAAAAGTGTTATACGGGAACCGGACACTGCCAGGCCCACGTGAGTCTGGGGACGCGGCTAATATCACGCATGTACGTAGCTCTAGGCTTAGCCTCGTACCCAGGCCCTCTTTCGCGCCCGGAGAAGAGGGCCTGGTACACGTTGTATTCGCATGCGCGCAGAAATTAGAAGGAAATCGTGGTAATGTTTGCACGCATGCGGAACCGACGTTGTTTAGAATCTCGAGCCGATAATGTCGCGCGCAGTGAGACCCAATTTGGCAAATGGTGGATGAAGGCAGAGCTTCTGGTTTTGATATGGTGTTGCACTACGCTCTAGGCAAGCTTAAGCTGTGTAATGTAGAGCTGAAGGAGCAGCAGTGTGTTGTCGTAGAGCACATCTACAATGAAAACGACGTCTGCAGCTGGCTTCCTACAGGAAACGGTAAATCGCTGTGCTATCAACATACACCGTATAGGGTTGACTGCAAGCTAGAGAAATGTGGTGAAGAAGATTGTGGATATGTCGTCATTGTCGCGATCGTGTCTCCTATAGTA
>CAXXBX010000138.1:0-5022 GCA_964274945.1 Dehalococcoidia bacterium
GAAACTGACTACGTACACCTACAGCCTTACATGCAGTTTCTAGCGGCAAGATCACGATGAATGATGCCCTGCTTGCTGAGATATTCCATTCCCATACCAATCTGATGACAAAACTTTGCTAGTTGAGCAAGATTGATTGGACTTTTCTAAACATAGAAACAGTTAGCAGAAGAGCTGTGAGAATCAACATTTCACGAACCAGTGCTTCCTCCGGAGAAAGCTTTCCTGGTCTGCTTTTTCTCAGGTAGTTCTTGAGATCTCCTCTCTCCATAAATGGCAGTACGATCAACGGTGCAGTCATTCGTACATTTGCGCTGTTGTCGTTTAGCCAACAGATCCCAACCAGTTCCATTACATTGGGATGATTGAATGCCTTCATCTGCAGTCCTTCCCGTATAAAATCAGTCACCTCCTTTTGACTAGTCACATCTGAAATCATATTGTATAATGTTGTTTATTAGCACTGTTAATGCAAATTGCCAGTGTCCTACCCTGCACCGATTTGACTGCGACTTCGTTGTCTGTATCAAGCATACCCTTGAAAACCTCTCCAAAATTGCCTAGACAGCAAACAGATATTAAAATTTAGTACCATAAAGTTTGCTAGAACGTAGAGTACCTTTTCCAATTGCAACTTTGATGTCTATCCTTCCAGGATCAATCAGCACTTCGCCCATCTCTTTTAGGACATCCTCGTCAAGCTTGAAGCTTGATCCTTCAGCTTTGGCAGAGAGGTGAGGAAATCCATCAAATAGATAGAGATGCTTTTGCAAAGACTGACTACGAATTCCTTAGGACAAAACATCATCATTTGTACGTACACATTAAGCATAAATACGAAACACTTGGATTACGACACAGAACTGGTTACTAAGCCATAATGTCACAATCTGGAAATGTGTGTGCGGCTATCTGTGTAAACATGCATGGAGATAATGTGTTAGGACAACAGAATGGAACACTGATTACTTACTTAGCAGCTCCATAGAATAACGGTATTCTTGGATTTCTCTCCTCTTTTCATGAATGCTTTTGACAGTTTGAAGAACACTCACAAGGAGACCAACAAATGCAGGAAACAGCGCAAGGAAAATGAACCACCGTCCATGATTAAGACACTGTGATGTACTATCAACGTGCACAACAAACACCAACCCAATCATGTACAGGATGCTGGCTGCAACTGCAATCGACGTCCTGGTAATGTTAAAAACAGTCAAATGATGCTCATCTTCACCCTTTTTCACACACAAGTCGACAATGAGGAGAGCAGTGAATGCAATCATAAGAATGGCACCAAACCAGTACGAACCAGCCACTACTGATTTGCCTCGTTCTTGGTAACAATGTTCAATTGCCGTACTGTTGTCATCAAACTTCTCTACTTTGTCAAAGTGAGCCACAGCCGCCACAATGAGCTGAATCATGACCAAAGCAAGGAAGCCAAATATTTTAAGGCACAGTTGTCCAAGACGATTCTCAAACCTTCGACAGGCAACGTAAATCAGTAAGACAGTGAAGCAAACGCCATTCGACAAATTCACCAAGAAGTCATCTCCACGATTATCACAATCAAAAGACTCATCGCCGAATATGATCCAGAAGCAAATGGAGATCGAAAACAGAGTGAGACCCAGCAGAATACTGTATCCTGGTGATCTAAGAACACGTTTCACACTCACTTTTATATTGCTGTCATTTCTTACTGTTTCATCATTGTCACTCTTTACACAACTGTCATTCCATATGTACACGAGACATACGACGATAAGCAGAAGAAGGATGACAACAACAAGACCAACCATACCGTGCAGTTTGTCAGGATTACAAGAGTCGTCAATAAACTCCTTTGTTGGTTTCATCGTCAGCGTTGTTGGTACTGATGTGGTTGGTACTGATTTGGTTGGTACTGCTGTTGTTGGCACTGTTGTTGTTGGTACTGCTGTTGTTGGGCATGTTTGAAACTTAGGAAGCGGTTGCTGTTGTATTGGTGTCATTGTGGACATGACAGTGGACATGACAGTGCTGTTAACAAGAGAGCCATTAGTGTTGCTGCCATTAGTGTTGCTACCAAAGTCAGTCATATTACCTACACTGTCGGAGATATTGACAGTAGGAGTACTAACAACAGTGAGAATCTCTGAACTGACAGTGCTGTTTACAGAGGCATTCGTGTTGTTATCCACATTTGTGTTATTATCCACACTGTTGACTGTAGGAGTAGTGGGAAATTCAGAGTTATTAACAAAAACATAGAGGTGACCATTGTTTCTTTCTATCCCATTGCTATCAATTGTCCATATCCCATACTCTTTCCCACCTAAAACGTAAGTAAACTCTGTTGTTCCATTTGATGTATCATTGAACCCAAGTCCCAGCATTGTTTCATTTGATGTATTCTCTGAGACGTTCAAATCTCTAGAATACACTCCATCTCCTCCAGTATCACTTTCTGTTTCGATCACCATCTCTAATTCAAGAATTCTGTATTGCCATTGCAAAGGTTGTTGCCACGAAATTGAGCGATGTGCGTGTCCTGTTTCTCCAAACACTAACGTATTTCTGGTCTCCTTGTTCTCAATTGTCCTTGTGGCCCCAACATCTAAAAAACCGTCACCTAAATTGAACGTTTTAGGTAGTCCTTTGTGGTTAGCATAGTGAATCTCTACGAATTCTCTGATCAGAGAAACTCCAACCATGACAAGTGCAGCTTTGTAGTTTCTCAAAATTGGTCTTATAACTGCAGGCAATGATTCAGTAGCATTGCATTGATCAGAACAATTGTAATAACTGTGCCAATATCGCTGCAACCACGTGTTCCGATTCCACTCATATGAATTGAGACGAATGGATGCCATGTGTTCCTGAATTACTTCAGTCCCATTGATATCGTTCCTGAGAGCATAGACTTTGTGGCCATTTTCCACCAATTGTACGATGAGTTCAAACAAGGTATCTGCTTGTCTTGGGTCACCCCAGAAATCTCCAAACAGAAACGAATATGTGCGATTGACATGTGACAAAACGGATTCACTAAAGATTTGAAGAGTGGTAACAGCAAACTCAATAGACGAGAGATAGACAATGTGTGTTGACTGCTCCAAATCATCGTAGAATTTACGGTGATGTAAATAACTATTAGCCGTATGTTCTTCATATGCTTCACCAATGGTTTGATTAGCCAAATGCCTATAGTCTTTTGGTATATCTGTTGTTGTTTCAAGGGGTACCTGCCGTCGATAGGCAACCTGTAAGAAACACAAATCAGCTTTATATGGCAGAGTAACGTCAAGCTATGGTAGCATTTCCATGATATCATGTGAGAACTTTGTACATACCGATACAAATCAGGTACACAGCATTTTGTACAGAATAATCTCAAATCCTGATATGACTAACAACAGTTGCTAACGTTATGATAATTCAGGAAGTCACAACTTTTATTTGTTTTCAGTGAGCTAAAATTCTTATCCTCATTTACATGTAACATTTACCTCTTTTGCCTGAAGCTTGTTTTAATTAGATCAGTCAGTTGGAAAATCAGACAAAAGTCAGTAATTTTAGGTGTCCTGTCTCTGCAACTAATGCATGAACTAGCCACTGGCAACTAACAATTTGTAGTTGGTTGTCATTAAAATAGTCACCACTTAGAGCGTCTATTCTGAACCCTCGCTTGACATCAGCCACACACACACACACACACACACACACACACACACACCACACACACACACACACACACACACACACACACACACACACCAGTTTTAGATCTGACCTAACTAGATGACCCATGAATTATGCAAATTTGCATGCACCTTGCAATTGCACAACATTATACTTCCCACCATGGTAGCTACTCTAATAGTAAGCTTCCTAATTAATGTTTAGACCATCTATACTTCCCACCATCCCAAGCTTCCTAATGTTGGAAAGAGGCCACTGCACAAAGGAACCAAAATATAACTAACCCATTCAAAGCTAATCAGACATTGACTGGAAAATGCTTTATCTTTCATTCTTTTCAAAAATAGGGATACCTCTGATTCCTAATTACTTGACTGGAGGCCTGCCTGTCGCTGCTGACTGTCACTCTGGTCTGGTTGTTACTGGATTCTCTCCATACCCAATGGGACAGTTGGAAAGAAGTACTAATACAAATAATTCATAAAGTAGAGAGGTCTCCTAAACATCTTTTAGCTCCTCATGAAAATCAATCAAAAGCCTCCAAAGACACTCTAATGTGGACACACTGATTGCATCTACACACTTTACATTAGATGCCTTGTTTCAAATTAATCACCTAGCCACCTACATTGAAATGGCAGTCCAAGTCTTTGTCGTCGATCTGTTGCTTGAACAACAAGGTAGACTCTCCACCACAGAAATCTCCACTGGTGACAAGAGTAACATCACCCCAACCTTCCTGTGCCAGGAAATCAACAGCTACCAACGCTTGAAGCTCACAAGTTTGCTGCAGCATAAGAAATTGATTTTTATATAGATTAAAAACTTTAAATGTCACTGTAGAACTGTAGGAAAACGGACTGTCAAGTAGTGACAAAAAGCCTGTTCGAATGAGAAAATCCGTGCTACTATCCTCATTCACAACACTCTTTGTCAACTCAACGAATTCCAATTCAGGCATCGATACGCTATGCATTTGATAAAACGGGCATACAATAGAGGCTAAAACTCTTGGCAGTTTTTCAGAGGCCAGCCAAGTCATTTGCTTTCCAACACAGTTATTATCAGTCTCGTCATTCCCACAGGTGTCATATAGCCTGTAACTCAGCATCCTGTTCCTGTCCATCGCGTTGATCAAATCTGTGGCGTACAGAAGAGCTTCGGCCTGCTCAACAGCGAAGCGGTGCGGTGGAATGTGTGCACTACTAGCGTCACACAGAGTGCACACCTCAACGTGGGTTTCATCAGAAATTTCGTCCCACAAGGATACAGAGAAGAAGCCACCGACAACGGTGGTGTTAGCCGTAGTGCCATCAACATACATCGCGTAGTCTG
>CAXXBX010000139.1:0-11251 GCA_964274945.1 Dehalococcoidia bacterium
AAAACACAGGGATGTGTCAACGTGATTAAAGATAATTAACTAAATATTATCAATGTCCCACACTACACTTCGAATTCAGCACAAGTGACAGAAGTGACGTTGTGTGTGAGTGTGTGTGTGTGTGTGTGTGTGCGCGCGCGTGGGTGTGTGTTTGCTTGTTGTGTGTATGTGTGTGTGTCTGTCTGTGTGTGTGTGTCACGTGCGTATTTATCTCTATATATAAAGGAGAGGTGTCTGTCTGTCTGTCTGTCTGTCTGTCTGTCTGTGTGCCCGTACGTACGAGCGTCTCTCGAAGACGGCGAGTCCGATCTCGGCCGAATTTCGCTCGCGCACGCCGAATTCATTCAGGTCGAAAGTCAGACCGCGGTCGTCTTCCTGACTTCTCCCACGACGACGCCGTTTCCCGCCGATCGCGCTCGCTTCCGCTCGCGTGCGAATATCTCCGGAACGGCGCGTCGTGTCTCCACCGAATTTAGACTGCCCGTTCCCGACGTCGGACGGTACGCGCCGAGCGTGTCGTCTATTGCCGGCGACGTCGGGAAAAGGAAGATAGTCTTGCTGATATCCGGGTCTCGAAAAAATACGGACACAGTCGTTTGCCAGTCTGCGACCGTCGAAGAGCTGCCGTGTTCGATGCACCTGTTCCCCGAAACGCCAGCAACGTCTTCGAACAGACGACGTTCAGCGGGACTGTCGAAATGACGCGAGTCAGCATTCGTTGTATACGGGGAACGGATTATCCGCGTAAGTATTGCACGTGACTTCAACTAATCACTACGTATCTACACCGAATTTACCGGCCCGTTCCTGACATCGGACAGTATGCACTCCCTGCAGCGGAGAGAAGTGCCGATGTCTGTACAGGATCTTTCGCACTGCCGATAATCTTACGTTATCTTAATTAATAGCAAACGTCACAGATGTCAACGCACTTGATATGCCTTTAGTGAAGTAACACCACGGCTAATTAGTGACAGTAAACGGTTACTGACAAAACATTACACTCTACTGTCGCCAAAACATTACAGTCTACTAGCTGCGCAATATAAGATTTCCAAGTGTATACGCGACATTTTGCGTCGTTTTTACAATGCCTCCGAAGAGACGAAAGACAGTTTTTTCATCGGCAGCTGCAGCCAGTCAAAAACGGAGACGTTTAGAAGAAGACGAAGTAGCGAGACGGCAACGTTTGGACTCCGGTAGAGATAGAGTGGCGAGAGCGCGTGCTGAGCAAGGTGAGGCAGCTAGACAATGGCGACTAGACAGCGACAGACACAGAAGCGCTACGGCTCGCGCGAACGAAAACGAGTTAGACAGACAGCGACGACTTCAGATTAATCGTGATACCACTGCTAGAACTCGCGTAGATGAACACACTGTAGCCAGACAAGAACGATTGGCCGCCGACCGCAACAGAACTACTGCAGCGCGTGCAGCGGAAGATGAGCTAGCCAGACAAGAACGATTGGCCGCCGACTGCAACAGAACTGCTGCAGCGCGTGGTTCTTAACTCCCTGGAACCTGCTGGTATGCCTCCTCATAAACTGGCTCTAAAGGTGGGAATTCCTCTAATGGCTGTTCGAAATCTGGCTCCTGGGATTGCAAACGGCACACGTCTTATACTAAAGAGAATGATGAACAACTGTCTGGAAGCAACTATTGCTACTGGACCGCATAAAGGCCAGGACGTGTATCTGCCAAAGATACCACTAATTCCCAGTGATACTGGACTACCATTTGAATTCAAACGACTTCAGTTTCCAGTTAAGGTCTGCTTTGCTATGACTATTAACAAGGCACAAGGGCAGACCTTAGCTGTGGCAGGGCTAGATCTACACGAGCCATCCTTTAGCCATGGACAGCTTTATGTTGGCATTTCTAGAGTTGCCTCCAAACATGGACTAACTTTCTTGGCAAAAGAAGGAAAAACCAAAAACGTAGTGTACCAGGAAGTGCTGTCGACAAGATGATCATCTTTATATTCACTGCAGGCATTCATGGCCAACATCACCTATGATGCTGGCCAACAGCGACTGAACGAGGGTTAGCTTAGAAGAGGTTGACTGTTAATAGGAGTGTGCAAGCACTCCATGACATCTCAGACTGTGCCTTTGCATGGCTGTAAATTCAGCCCAACTGAACATTCAAGACACCGCTTTTAATCATGCACACATGCTCAATTAGATAAACATTAATGACTAACGACTAAACAGACAAAACACTACAATAATGCACTAAAAGTTAGGTAGACAATATGTATCACACAGCAACAAACAGGACAAAGTAGACCGTTTTGGCGGCTGCAGCAGCTGGTGATGCATCAATTTCTCAAAGAGACCTATGCTGAAGACATCAAGCAGGTACATAACGTTCAAATACCACCGGAGCGAGAGCTCCAGGTTGAGCATGTCTCAACCAATTTTTTGAGCCAGTATATGCCCTGACCTCCACGTGGTCTGGCTTGGGTTGCACTGACAAGGGCATAAGTTAGTGTAATTGGTTTGTGCTGTGATTGCAACTTTTTTTGCACAGGGATGATAACCAACACTCTAGACCAGAGAGTTTGGAAATCTACAAAGATCTCTCTATACAAACTGTACGTGACTTGGCTACACCCCCTCTGCCTCTCCAACCATCAAACGCATTTTTAGATACTTTCTGCTGTAATCTCTACCTATAAAAGCGACCTGTCTGTCTGTTTGTGTGTTTTTCTGTACTGTCTGTCTGTCATTAATAGCAAACAGTGTCTGCAAATCGATAATTTGTGTGATTAAACTATTACCCGGGTGTTGTCCCCCGGGTGTTGTTCCCGGGCGAAGCCGGGCATTGGAGCTTGTCTATATATATATAGGAGAGGTGTCTGTGTGTCTGTCTGTCTGTCTGTCTGTGTGTCCGTACGTACGAGCGTCTCTCGAAGACGGCGAGTCCGATCTCGGCCGAATTTCGCTCGCGCACGCCGAATTCATTCGGGTCGAAAGTCAGACCGCCGTCGTCTTCCTGACTTCTCCCACGACGACGCCGTTTCCCGCCGATCGCGCTCGCTTCCGCTCGCGCGCGAATATCTCCGGAACGGCGCGTCGTGTCTCCGCCGAATTTAGACTGCCCGTTCCCGACGTCGGACGGTACGCGCCGAGCGTGTCGTCTATTGCCGGCGACGTCGGGAAAGGGAAGATATTCTTGCTGATATCCGGGTCTCGAAAAAATACGCACACAGTCGTTTGCCGGTCTGCGACCGTCGAAGAGCTGCCGTGTTCGATGCACCTGTTCCCCGAAACGCCAGCAACGTCTTCGAAGAAGTGGAACCTGCTGGTATGCCTCCTCATAAACTGGCTCTAAAGGTGGGAATTCCTCTAATGGTTGTTCGAAATCTGGCTCCTGGGATTGCAAATGGCACACGTCTTATACTAAAGAGAATGATGAACAACTGTCTGGAAGCAACTATTGCTACTGGACCGCATAAAGGCCAGGACGTGTATCTGCCAAAGATACCACTAATTCCCAGTGATACTGGACTACCATTTGAATTCAAACGACTTCAGTTTCCAGTTAAGGTCTGCTTTGCTATGACTATTAACAAGGCACAAGGGCAGACCTTAGCTGTGGCAGGGCTAGATCTACACGAGCCATCCTTTAGCCATGGACAGCTTTATGTTGGCATTTCTAGAGTTGCCTCCAAACATGGACTAACTTTCTTGGCAAAAGAAGGAAAAACCAAAAACGTAGTGTACCAGGAAGTGCTGTCGACAAGATGATCATCTTTATATTCACTGCAGGCATTTATGGCCAACATCACCTATGATGCTGGCCAACAGCGACTGAACCAGGGTTAGCTTAGAAGAGGTTGACTGTTAATAGGAGTGTGCAAGCACTCCATGACATCTCAGACTGTGCCTTTGCATGGCTGTAAATTCAGCCCAACTGAACAATCAAGACACCGCTTTTAATCATGCACACATGGTCAATTAGATAAACATTAAATTGATTAATGACTAACGACTAAACAGACAAAACACTACAATAATGCACTAAAAGTTAGGTAGACAATATGTATCACACAGCAACAAACAGGACAAAGTAGACCGTTTTGGCGGCTGCAGCAGCTGGTGATGCATCAATTTCTCAAAGAAACCTATGCTGAAGACATCAAGCAGGTACATAACGTTCAAATACCACCGGAGCGAGAGCTCCAGGTTGAGCATGTCTCAACCAATTTTTTGAGCCAGTATATGCCCTGACCTCCACGTGGTCTGGCTTGGGTTGCACTGACAAGGGCATAAGTTAGTGTAATTGGTTTGTGCTGTGATTGCAACTTTTTTTTGCACAGGGATGATAACCAACACTCTAGACCAGAGAGTTTGGAAATCTACAAAGATCTCTCTATACAAACTGTACGTGACTTGGCTACACCCCTCTGCCTCTCCAACCATCAAACGCATTTTTAGATACTTTCTGCTGTAATCTCTACCTATAAAAGCGACCTGTCTGTCTGTTTGTGTGTTTTTCTGTACTGTCTGTCTGTCATTAATAGCAAACACTGTCTGCAAATCAATAATTTGTGTGATTAAACTATTACCCAGGTGTTGTCCCCCGGGTGTTGTCCCCCGGGCGAAGCCGGGCATTGGAGCTTGTCTAATATATAAAGCTCAAATTGTCTGTCTGTCTGTCTGTGTGTGTGTGTGCCACGCGTGTGTCGCGTGTGTATTTATTGTAAATATTAATGTAATTTTATTAATTTTGTAAATGTCTATTTATTGTCATTATCAGTGCTCAAAATTAGTTTTCAAAGTTAGTCGGCCGTATGGCCAGTAATGCCAGAAGTTAGCCGGTCATTCAAATTTTTTACCAGTCATCTAATTTAATTAGTAATCAAAAGCAGTTAGTAATCAAAAATTAGTTTGCATTAATTTAATTACTTGCATTGCTCTAATTTAATTAGCAATCATAAACCAAGAAACAAGAGTCAGTTGAATACACCTGCATTCATATGGTCTTTGTCCTGTGTGTGTTCTCATATGAACTTGTAGATTACCAGATTGAGTAAACTTCTTTCCACACTCACTGCATTCATATGGTCTTTCTCCTGTGTGTGTTCTCATATGAACCTGTAGATCACAAGACTGAATAAATTTCTTTCCACAGTCACTGCATTCATATGGTCCTTCTCCTGTGTGTGTTCTCATATGATATATTGTAGACTACTAGATTGAGTAAATTTCTTTCCACACTCACTGCATTAATTCATATGGTCTTTCTTTCTTCTGTGTGTTTTCTCATATGAACTTGTAGATAACCAGATCGAGTAAACTTCTTTCCACACTCACTGCAATCATGCATATGGTCTTTCTCCTGTGTGTGTTCTCATATGAAGCTGTAGATCACAAGACTGAGTAAATTTCTTTCCACACTCACTGCATTCATATTGTCTTTTCCCTGTGTGTGTTCTCATATGATATTGTGGACTACTAGATTGAGTAAACTTCTTTCCACACTCACTGCTCTAATTCATTTGGTCTTTCTCCTGTGTGTGTTCTCATAGGAACTTGTAGATTAGCATATCGAGTAAACTTCTTTCCACACTCACTGCATCCATATGGTCTTTCTCCTGTGTGTGTTCTCATATGAAGCTGTAGATCACAAGACTGAGTAAATTTCTTTCCACACTCACTGCATTCATATCGCTTTTCTCCTGTGTGTGTTCTCATATGATATTGTAGACTATACTAGATTGTGTAAATTTCTTTCCACACTCACTGCATTCATATGGTCTTTGTCCTGTGTGTGTTCTCATATGAACTTGTAGATTACCAGATTGAGTAAACTTCTTTCCACACTCACTGCATTCATATGGTCTTTCTCCTGTGTGTGTTCTCATATGAACCTGTAGATCACAAGACTGAATAAATTTCTTTCCACACTCACTGCATTCATATGGTCCTTCTCCTGTGTGTGTTCTCATATGATATATTGTAGACTACTAGATTGAGTAAATTTCTTTGGAGCGGTGGATTGAATTAAAGGCATTTTTAGCATCAGTCTTCAGAACAATCCAGTCATTGTTGGCTTCTAGTAGAAGCTGGATATGGTGTAAAAGAAGATCTGTTCCTCCCTCTGTTGACACTCCATGCTGCAGAGGAGAAAAGAAATTCGAAAATTCACTTTTTATCTGTGCACAAATACATTTTGCAGTAATTCTTCTGAACACTTCTCCAATAGCTATTGGTCGAACGTCTCCTGAGGCTTTGGGCAAAGCAATCAGCCGTGCTGAGGACAACAACCTGGCAATTGAAACAGGGACTGATCCATTGGCAATACGAGAAAAAGCAAAATGCAACTGTTCAGCAGAAACTGTGTCGGAAGCAATAACTTTTAGGTGTTCATATCGCCATCCTGATGGGCCACACCCTGAGCCTCTTGGTGATTTCTTGATGGAATTAAACATATGTTGTTTTGACAACCTGATATGCATAGCAGGCGATGGCATGTCCGGAGATGGCATGTCCGGAATGTCAAACACCCGGATAGGATGCTTCTCAGCAAGCTTGTGAGCTGTATCTGGAGTAGCTGGAGCTAATCCTGAGCTTGTAAGAACACGAGCAGCTCTTGAAAGTTCACCACATCGGACCAGACTTAGGGCAGCTCTCTTGACGTGATCTCTGGAGTTAGCTTTAGCATTCCCTTTCTTTGTGTCTTCTCTACCGCTAGACAGTAAGTCCTCCCATTGGAAGTTACGGAACTGCTTATACATGGATTGCATGACAGATAGTTTTGCTTTTCCGCCCCTTGTAAGCGGTTGTAATACCATACGCGGTATCAGCAGCAGCAATTTCCAGCCTGTTTCATCTGTTGGGTCATTTCTGATCACCGTTCTCGCTGGAATCATTTTGAGGATCTCCTCTGATGATAAAGACCGGATGTACTCCCACGCTTCAGTTTCCCGTGAAGGAGAAGCAGAAGACGTATAAGTTTCTGGTAGCACACCACGGGTTAGAGGCGCCTCAAAAGTAGGTAAGGTGTGAGCATTCTTTGGTGATGGATTTGAAGGACATTGGCTGGAAACAGATTCAAATTCAAAACCAACGGTCGAGCAGGAAAGTTCCGTATGGAATAAGCAGACAGTCCATGCTTGTCGCCTCAAAAGGTACCACCAGCTATGGAACAGAGGCGATTCTCCTCCATCCAAACTGTTCAGACAAAGCAATGATGAGAGCAACGATGAGGTCAGTTAACTACCAGACTGTGTACGAAGCGTAATGTTGACATGTATTATTAAGTTTTGAACACTTGTAGACACATGTCAGTGAAAATGTCAATACTGGTTTTCTTCTACTTTCCAGACCACCAACATTTGTGCCTGATGACATTCCACTGCCTCCGCCACCTTATGAGGTAAGCTCAATACTGATGAAGATGGTGCAGGTGCAGAGGTATACCTCAATGCTCATAGTAAACTACTTGTGATCTTCAGACTTGCTAAATGTGGGATTTAATAAAGGAGTCGATCACTCCCTTACTGGGTGACAAAGCAAATCCTGATTTGAATAGAACTGAAGTGACTTGGAAGCTGTGCCAGTTTATCAGACACGAGTGAAACCTCATCAGAAGGTAATGTCCTGCAATGGTTTGCTTGGAAGCACAAACTGAACTAGATATTTTGTGTAACTGTTCTTACAGTATAAGTCTGGCATGGGCACAGCTTCATATCGAAAGAAAATGAACAAGCAATGTCAGATAAAGACCAAGGTCACAAGGGAAGTGCCAGAGCCCGTTGTCATTTCCGACAATAATGATGGCATTCAAGCAGTTGGTGACATCCAGCCATTGGGGCTATCTAGTCATGATCTTCAGATCCTAGAAAAGAACAGTGGAACAGCAGCATCAATGCTGGTCAACAGCTGATTCGAAAGCAGTTCCCATCTGTTGGTGGTCTTCCAACATCCTATTTTGTCGGAAACACTAACATTTGACATACAAAAGGTCCTCTTGTACAAATTGTTAACTGCTCTAGAAATCACTGGATATGTTTGTCGTCGTTTGGGTGTCCCTCAAACAATGTCAGTATTTTTGACAGCCTTCGATCATCGTGTCCTAAGTTAGGAAAGGATGTTGAGGAGATCGTCGCTTCTATTCTTTTCACTGAATCTGCGTCAATCAATTTTATGCTTCCTCAAGTACAACGACAAAGGACAGGAATTAACTGTGGGCTGTTGCCTTAGCATTTGCTTATTCTATCTGTTGTGGCCAAGATCCCGAAGCCATCCTATTTCAAGAGGATCTGATGAGAAAGCACTTGTTAAGCCGTATTAGAGAGGAAGAGATGAAGCCTTTCCCTTCTACAAAGAGAATGACACATCTTCGCCATAGAGTAGGGGAAAGTTTTATCAAAGTGTTCTGACTGCCTGACACGGGAGACAGAATGCTACAGTGTGACAAATGTGAAGAATGGTACCATTTTACTTGCATACAGAGAGCTTATGACATGTCAACAAAGAAAACCTGGCACTGTCAGTGTGTTCTGGAAATGAAACCATTTCAGTGAAGTCCTTATCTGTTTTGCTGGGACTCCCTAATTCTGCATGTTGCGTATGATGTTACAGTTACCTATTAATGTTTTATGGCAATATATATGTGTAATGATCCGATGTGTTCTCTCTAAAGTATTACTCATGCACAAAATCAGAAAGATCAAGGCAAGATTAACAAGGAAACTATGCAGTTTGCTTCACTAAGTAAGAGAATTTGGGTGTCCACCAGATTTCTCAGAAAATTTGGGTCTAGTGTCAGATTTCCCAGGGCAGAGTTTTACATGTTCCCAATTTCCCAGTTTCGTTCCGTATTTCCTTTCAAAAAATTTACAGTACTCCCCTACAGTACAGTGTAACTGTCTAGGTCTAAACCTTTCCTAGAATCCAATTCATATGTTCACACTTCTGGGTGTCGGGGTCGACTCCATCCCATCTCTCCCCCCGCGGGGGGGGGGGGGGGTAAACCTACTTTCCCTTTTGTGTCTATTCCCTGTAAGTGTGAACTCGGAGGTGAGTAATGAAGTAGAGGTCACACCAGGTGTGCTCATTAGAGTACTATGAGCTGCTTCAGTTGGACCGTTCCAGTTGCTGATCTGTTGGTCTTACAAGATAATTGGATAATAACCATTGCTGCACCCGTTTGTCTTTGATATGCAAAAGTACTATATCCTTGCGTTTGGTTTGTAGGAAGGGCGTAGATAATTTGATAAACAGAAATGCCAGACCTAGCTAGCCGTTTATAGCCATACCAGAGCATTGCGGAAGTCCAAGAAACAGTGGAGATATTGATGATTTTCAAAGTTCACACTTATGGGAACAGACAGGTGTTGGCAGGGCATTGCTTGTTTTCTCACTGTTTCTAGATGATCCACTACTCACCTAAAGCCACAAAAAGTTTGTCACTTTGATGCACATTTTGTTTCACTGTATAGTATACTGGTAGAGAGAAGTATTTTGGTAGATACCAGGTAGAGTATACTCCTCATTGTCAAAGCCTACATGTACTGGTCTATATGTAATTCAAATTGTGTCAGGTTTGTCAAGTTACCGACATACCAACCTCCAACTACAGGAACCAATGAGTTAGAGAGATTGAAGAAGGAACACTCCATTAGTATTTTCTTCAACTGGAGGGATGGGCAAAGAAGCTACCACATTTTCAAGCATATAGCTAACATCATTTCAAACAATCAAAATACCTCATGCACAAACAATGTATATGGTTAGATGCAGACTAGCTTTTGCTCTATTACGATCAGTAATTCTGTGTGTTCGAATGGCAAGATCAAACTACAGTGTCCGCTCAAATTAGACATGATGGACATAGTGCAGAGTGAGGCTCGTCTCGAGCTCACTCACTAAGTCTTTTTCTTGTTGTTCATTTTACTTGACATAGTTTCTTTTAGTCACAGTTGTTGTAGTTAAAGCTATTGATATCAATAAAGTGGCAATAATTATATAAATATATAAAACTTTTATTATCAGTTTGACAAGGCTTTCAATGCTGACCTTTTTTGTTGAGAAGTATCATTTACAATAATAAGAATTCAGTAAATCAAATCCTGCTTGCAGAAGTATTTGGCTAGCAAACGTCACATCTAGAAGTACTAACACAAACTAACACCATAGCATTTATATACGTACAAGCAAAGACGTACTGCACTAAAGCTGTGCTTATTCTCAATTAGTTATTTGACTAGGCCTTGTGCAAGTTGATCCCAACAGTTATATACAGAAAGCACTGATTAGTCAAAACACGCATATAATACAAACACTTTTTTGTCTATGTAGCTACAATGCATCACCAGAAGACAAGTGAGCCACTGATCACAATCACAACATGCAGAATAACGCCTAAGCAATTTGCATGTAAGTAAGAAACTCATCTACTACAGAAACAATATGTCCAACAGCTTGTCTCTACATGTTGGACACGGTTGCATTGGTAGTAGCCACTTGCATGGGTATCGTTGCATATGCTTGTGATTCCTGCATCTTTACTTCCGAGTCACCGGCTGTTCTCTCCCTTCCCACCACGCCATATGCATTTGATTGTTGCATCACTGTGTCTGAGATTGAAGTTTGCAATGGGTCTTCATAAATTTGACTTCTGACTGTCCTACTAGTCTCTCGAGTGGACTTGGTTACATCTCTCTTCTTTCTGTATAGACATATTATCACACCAGCAATAATGAGAATGATCACCAACACAACTGCAGCAGCCACACCAGCTACAACACCTGATGATAGACCTTTTTCCTCACCTAGAGACACATTGTCATATATACCCATCCTCTTGTACACATTAGAGGTCTCGCTTCTGACTATTTCTATTTATTAAAATTGCACAATTACCCAGTGTTGCACAGTAGGAGAAGTGGGAAAAGTTGGGGAATGGGGGGGGGGGAGAAGTGGGGAAACAGATGCATGTAAGTTAACACCACTCTTTTCAATATAATGGACCTTACAAAAAAAACACAAAATAATGTGTAGGAGACCAAACAACACATGAATACAAACAACTACTCACAAATACACTGACCACAGCGTGTAGAGCAAGAGTATGTAGCAGGAACACTAGCACCAACACAATTTCTTGCAACAACCCTTGCATAATATGTTGTTCCACCAGAAATTTTGAAGTGGATCTTTATGCTAACGACCAAGGAGTAGTAGTTAGTTTTCTATGGTAATTTTGTAGCTCTTTCTCTTTCTAGATGATCCTGAGT
>CAXXBX010000140.1:0-12730 GCA_964274945.1 Dehalococcoidia bacterium
AGGCACTTTGTGTGAGTTCTGTGCCGAATTATGCCTATGTTCATCTTGGACTTGAACTGCAAAGGGAAGGTCCATGTATAGTACACTCAACATGCTATAAGACACTCTTTAACAGCCATGGACACATGTTCATGTTTATACAGTCCAAACTCATTGCACAGAGCAGGTACACATATGCATAAGTAGGCAAACATGCACAAGTAGAAGGAAATGTGTAATGGGTGGCAAGCTTAATTTAAACAGACTTGCAAAAGTTGTCTTCTAATCAACACAGGAAAGCTAGACTTTTCAAGCATAGGGAATCTCTAGGACACATTACATTATCAATTAAAATAAGATATGAACAAAATTGAAGTTTGCATTGATTGTGTAGACTGGATTACGTGCATGGAACAGTTCACTTACTATATTGCCCAAATTCTCGAACTTTGTAACTTACTATGCCAGCAACTTCTCAAACTCTCTGCATCTTGTGACTGTCATTTTATTGCATAGCTGACGTTTGTGGTCTTCCGTTTGATGCTGGTAAATGCAACACAGCAAATGAAACACGATGGTTTTTCAACACCACAACACAACGTTGTGAATCATTTCAGTATGGAGGCTGCTTTGGCAACGAGAATAACTTTATCACAGAGACACAGTGTCAGAAGAAATGCCCTAAGTGTGTGTGCTCTTCATCGCTGAACTTGAGACAAGCCACAAATCAGTATGATGCAGGTATACACTATGAAAGAGTTAGATGTGTGGTGTGTGTAACATTTGTCCTCCTTTCTGAACAGTTTCCGTGTTGCGCATAACGTCTAACAGAAAGGAGAACAATGGCAAAATCACATACAACATTAATATTATCTCTATTTGTCAATCAAAGAAGAGAGTACAGATATCTAAGAAGGCTAAAGGCACTGTTTTGTCTGTAATTGAATCGGGCAAAGGAGATTGTGTGTGTCCCAAGTTGGTGAAAAACAAAACATACAAGGTAGCAGTCAATAGAATGAAGACGTCAACGTCGAAAAAACTGATTCTGCGACTCCCTCGTCAGTTCTATGTGAAAGAGGCTTCACGATGCTGATGTGTTACAATGTACTTGAGCTGCTGGTCTTGAGCTGCTTGAACAGACCAGGTATCAGATCAAAGTGACATTATTACAGCTACTGTTGTGATGATATTAGTTGGTTGATGTATAGAGTGAGACTAGATATTCTAAGGCGACTGTTGTCTTTATAGTGTAGAGCTAATAATTATCTATGAAGTACAGATGAAAGCTCACTTATTGGATGGGCAAAATGTTGGCTAAACCCCAACCTAACAACTAAAATAGATATCTACACAGGGGTGTAGTTGGTCTGGGCTATGGCAAGTGGCCATGGTTAGGTGTATCAAACAGTTTGTTTTAGCATCATTATTACTGTGACTACATTATAATACTCTTTGCATGCATCGTTAATGTTGACTGCAGGTACAGTTACTGTGGTAATTAACTTAAATTTTATCCGTGTAACTAGTGATAATTGAATTACACTTTATTGCAGCAACTAGCTGCTTGTGTTTAAATTTTTTTTATCTGGAATGTTTTGTTTCATTTAACTGTGACTTGACCTTGCTCTAACTGTCACTGTCAATGCTAAACTTAATTGGTAACAAGTAGTTTCTTTGCTGCAAGGCCATACAAGGAAATTGTGTAAATACGTCTTACTGAGACTTGAACAGTCTAGAGCGTCAGTGCTAGCTAGGGCTCAAACAGCGCGGCGTAGCTAGAAATTTTTTTGCCCGTTCTTACTTGATATTAACATCATCTTTTCTATTAATTAAATAATAAATTTTATATTAATAAATTGATCCTCAGTGGCATTGCATGCCTTCTGTAAGTCAGACAAACTCTCTATATCTATTTGTGCCCAGGAGTCAAAAAATTAAAGAGTAATAGGTTGTCTTTAGAGACGCAGCAGCAAGCTCAAACCAATATATTTGCGGAAATTCTCCTCAAAATAGGCCTGTGGCGGCCTGAGGTCCCATGCGTTTTCAAAAGTTGAGTAGGCCATGGCCCACCTGGCCCACCCTGCTTCGCCTGCCCTGTGTTATCCCTTAACCGGATACTGCAATGATTGACTCAGATACTTGGAGCAGCTGCACCGAGGCTAGGCTAATCCAAACAGAAGGGTAATCCGGGGTAATTCCGTACACACTTACCTTTGGTGACCCGTATCGTCTAGACAACGCGCCGTTTTAACTTGTTGTATCTGCCGTCAGCATTGGTGCATACAGGAAATTTCGTGGTCATGTCCTTGTTCATGCACCTTGATTAGAAACAGGATCTAATGTGAGGGAAGGTCGTAATGGGTGGATGGGGCAATTCGGTACTCTTACCATTACTCGCTTTTCTCAGAGGTTTGGGGTGTCCGTTCAACGCGCACTAACACTTACCAATAGAGTCATTCTGAGATGTAGAATTAGCGTCTAGTCAACACAGCGTAGAAATACATGGTCTCTGAGATGTACGACCTGGAAGCTAAACTAATCTATTGTTACCTATTTTACAGTTATCGGTGTTGCCAATCGCGACTCGTGAAATACCCAACATCTGTATTTCTACTAGATCCCGCCTAAAACTAGAACACAACAATACGCATGCGCACAATCGTAATACCCGTCGAATCCACTACGGTGCACTCCCCCTTATCTAATCTAATGTCCTTAGATTAACTAACGCTTCAGTTAACAACCTGATGACTCTTAATAGTACGTATAGTCGGGTAGCTTGGCCGACTTTACTACTCGTCCTGACCTAGTTGGGATCCCGTCCGACAGCTAGGCTGCCATGTTCCTGGTTAGCATTCCCGTTGGCCTTGCTGTCTGATTGTCGCATGACCTCAGCTATCGCTACTTCATTCTGTGAGTTATCTGGAGGGCGGCTGACTGAGTTCTCTGAGTAACATTGGTAGTTTTCTCACACCAGCTCCGGCTTCAAATCCAGGGTCATGGTTGGAACGAGGTCCCGGGTGCAGTTGATCGGCATGCCGTCTCCAAACTGTCTCGTTTGCACGGACTCGGTATGACACAGGCCTTGTTGGTACGGTTATCTCTCCCTGTACCCATTTCCGTCCTGGCCGATAATTCCCGACCAACACTTGCTGTCCCTCGTCAAAGACCGATAAGGTTTGTTTTATCACTAAACAGCTTACGATTCACCGTCCTACGAACATCAGGGTTCAAGAGGTAAATTTTGTCCGAACGTTACGCCCGGCCATTTTGTGTGGACATTTACCATGTACAGCGTGCTGTCAATGGGGCCAGCGAAGTCTATATGTAGGCGCTGCCAGGGCAGTGCTGGGTACTCCCATCTATGTAGGGGAGCCTTCTCCGGGGCACAAGTGGTTTCCTGGCAACGTTGACATCTTCGCACCATCTCCTCAATGTTTGATCCATCTTAGGCCACCAAACGTACGTACGAACCAACGGCTTCATCTTCGTCATTGCAATAGGCTCCTCATGCAATACGTTCAGAACTCGTGGCCGTAATTTGGTAGGTATGACGACACGAGTACCCACAGTAGTATTCCGTGGTGGGTGGTCAATTCATTTCTCCGCACGTAGAATGCTTGTAGTCCAGTCGACAGTGGGAGCTTCTCTCAGCCTGTCTGCGTAGCTTCTATAACAGTGGACAGTATTGGATCTTGACGCAAAGCGCGACGTACTTCGGCATCTGTGGTTGGCAGACATTGCACAATATCTGCATAGAGTAGTGTTTCCTCATCTGACTTCTCAGGATGACTTCAGGGCACCGGTAAACGAAATTAACCGTCGCAGTACAGTGCTGTCTGGTACCCCTGTGCTCAGTCTTGTAGGTGAAGGCACCCAGGAACACACACCATCTCTGTAAACGTGCGGCGGCAGTAGATGGAACAGCTTTACTCGGTGCCATTATATACTGCAATGGCTTGTGATCAGTGACTAGCGTAAAGGGTCGTCCTTCCAGATAACATTGGAATTTCCGCGTTCCCCGGTATAATTCCAAAGCTTCCTCTATTTGCGCGTACTGTCGTTCGGTCTTCGTCAGCGTCCTCGAGGCTATTGGCCTTTCCGACCCATCCATCATCCTATAACAGCACGGCTCCGAGTCCGTATGACGAACTGTTACAGGCTAGAAGAGTTCCAAATTCGGGTCATAGTATGTCAGAACTCTTCCAACAGTAGGCGTTTTACGACTTCAAGAATACGACTTTGTTCACTACTCCAGCGCCATTCTGTATCTTTCTGTAGTAATCGGTGCAATGGTTCCAGTCTGATAGCCAGACTAGGAAGAATCTTTGAGTAGTGCTGCGCCATTCCTAAGAATGAGCGAAGTTGAGTGATGTTTTGAGGAGGTAGCATCTCGGTGATGGCTTGTGTTGTTTTGGATGATTTGTGGAGGCTCCGTGCTGAGATAATGTGCCCGAAATATTCGACGGAGGTTTGTAAAAAGCGATAGACACTTGTCCTGATTAACCTTGAGGCCATATTCTTGAAGGCGTTGTAGGACCGAATCCAAGATTGTTCTTCAGTGGTTCGGCCGGTAATCGAGATAACATTGTACTTTCGCTATGCCCTGTAGTATTTGGTCCATAGTTCGTTGCCAGATTGCTGGCGCAGAAGTGACGCCGTACGGGCACCGCTGATATTGATAAAGTTCTTTTGGCGTGTTGACGACCATATAGTCTTTGAGTCTTCTTCGAGTTCCATCTGTAGATAAGCTTGCTTGAGATCGAGGACGATAAATTGTTTTCCCCCATGCGCTCAAGCGCGAGAATATGTCATCGATCCGTGGCAAAGGGTAAGAGTCAATGTCTAGCTGTGGATTCACTGTTATCTTGAAATTACCACAGATACGGACGGTATTGTCCCGCTTCATAGGGGTTACTATTGGAGCGGCCCACTCACTTTGTTAACTTCGCTTCACCAAACCGTTGCGTTAGAGGGTATGTAGCTGTTGTTCCACCAGTGGCCTTTGTGCTAAGTGTACTGGTCTGGCTTTCCAGAACCGCAGTCTACTGTTCTCTTTTAAGACAATTTTAGCTTTGACTCCCTTGATCGCACCTAGTCCTGGTGAGAACACATCCGCATGTTTTTTTAGGACACTGTCCAGATTCCTCTTAGTTTCTAGAGGTCTAAGCAGTGGCCATTGTAATTGTATTTCTCAAAACCATTCACGTACAAATAGAGCCGGTCCTTTTCCCGGTAATACATCAAGTTAGAGGTATCTCACTTGATCTTGATACTGCACCCTTACTTTGCAAACACCAGTAGGCCGTATCGTCTTCCTATATACGTTCGCAATTCAAGGGTTGTTGGTTCCAGGTTTACTAACGGGCGGACCTGTGTCAAATTCGCTTTTGCTTATCACTGACACAGCTGCCCCTGTGTCAAGTTCCATTTTCCAGGGCTTCTATGGTGAAATCTATTGTAATGGCCTTGTTTTCTTCAGTTGAAACATGGTGCTGAGATTCTGATTGTGATTGTAGCTATCATCGGAGCTTTCGTCATCTATTTCCTGCTGCGTAGCCTCCACAACGTTCACGGTGTACGGATTCCGTTGGCTCTTGGATTTATCCTTTCTTAATAGTCTCTTGCCGTCACCTGGCGTTGTTTGTTTATTGTCCGCCCTGATTACTGCGCGGCATGCTTGTTGGATGTGGCCAATTTTCTTGCAAGCATGACATGTGGCTTCCTTGAAAGGCCATTTGTTTGCTGGATGATCCCCTGCGCATCGGTAGCATCGGTGGGTCGGTCGGGAACTAACATAACGAATGGCTGTATGCTCAGTATCCGGGTGGTTGCCCACCACGCCCCCTTGGTGTCTTAATATCTTTAGAGGCTTGTTCGATGGCAATGCACTTCCTAGTCAACAGCGGAGTCAAAAGTGATCTCAGTTAGATTTTCTGCCAGCAGTAGTCGGAGCATTCTATCATTCCGATTACCAGCTATGAAGCGGTCAGGCAGCCGTTCGTTCCGCATTTCATCTGTAAATTTTGCAGTAGGAAGTTAGATGTTTCAACGCCTTGACAAAGTCGGTTACTGATTCCTGGGGCTGGCGCACTGTATTGTCAAATTCATACTTGCTGACAAGTGCTGATCTCTCCAGTTTGACATGAGCTTTCATCACTTGGACTATTCTCTCATATGTTACACTTGGATCAGTGAATTTTTAGATCTCTGGGGCGATTGGGTCCTTGATTATTTGAAAAGTCTCAGCTGAAAAGTTTGACTTAAGAATAGCCTTTTTGCGTTCTGCATTGCGAATACCGTTCCCCAAGAAAATAATTCTAACTGTTTCGTATAATTTTCCCAGCACTGCACTAGACGTACAGTATACTGCGTCACCTTCCCGACGGGTATGACCGTCGGTTCTTGACCCCTTTGGTCCCCTCCTTGCTCTGCCATTCGTACTGACTTCGGTACCAACAATGTGTACTGCTGCTAGTGGTGGAGTGGGCTGATCTCCGTTTATAAGTCTGTCTGTCGAAAAAATGCAGCGTGAGTCGACTCTAGCTGTCTTGTCTGTGTTGTTGGATCTAGATCACGAAGTCCTCGTCGCTAGTGTTGCGTCGCAAGCCAATCGCGTTTGGAGACTTGTGAAATATCAAACAACTATTTCTACTAGATCCCGCTCAAAACTAGAACACAGCAATACGCATGCGCACAATCGTAATACGTGTACCCAATCTAATCCACTACGTTACAATCAGAGCTCGAAGTTACAACATTGTCGTCACTGAGACTACTTTGAGCGGAGCACCAGTGAAGCTGGTAGGGATACGCCCCCGCAACATTGTATAAATGTCTCTTTACTAGAGCAAGGTCCATGCAGACAGGTCAGCAGATGTGGTACTTTCGTTCAGAAGTCGCTGTCTAGATTCTACTAATGATAACACTGGCCGTTTCTTTTGTTCCTTTTGGCGCGCTAGATGATCAGCTATTTAACGAGCGCTTACTTATTAGAATAGAGCTTGGTTCAGAGCCGTGGACAGCCATTGAAATCAAACTGTACGGAAATACCCCGGAAGGTGACGTAAGATGCACTACCCACTTGACTCACAAACCATCTACTCTAGTATGCATGGTTATTATTTGCTACTATACAGTTTAGTATTGCCAAACACGAAATACATACATAGAGTAGGACGAGTGTATTGGTCACAGAGCGTCACGCCCATTTCCGGGGGGCATGCATTCTTGGCTACGCCACTGGCTCAAACTGCTACTGGTAAATGAAGCTGTTTTCTACTCCCTTCAGAGCTACGAGCATATGTGCTTGTAGTTGTGTGTGTGTGTGTGTGTGTGTGTGTGTGTGTGTGTGTGTGTGTGTGTGTGTGTGTGTGCGTGTGCGTGTGCGTGCGTGTCTGTACAAGTAAATTGCATGGTTTAATTACTATTTGTGATTTATAAAACGATCTGTAACAAATATAAAATTAATTATAAATGTATTTATTGTAAATATTAATGTAAATTTTATTAATTTTTGTTTATCTATTGGTCATTATCATGAACTAATCATTAGCTTATAATTGTTGCCAGAATGTATAGTGAGAACACCCTGACGCGTCGATCTCATCAACGTCACCACACAACTTCGAATGACAGTTGCGTGACTCTTAATTGCACGGTGCGGGTTCGTTGTCCACGTTATTTCTTAATTCTGTATTGCTCTTACATCACTTGAAGTTAACTATAGTGGTGTAGGACCCTGATTTGGTTGAGGGACACACATTTGCCTATATATGTGAGCGTGGCTAGGCAAACAAAGCTAAATTGGTTATTACCCGAGGCCCGGATATCCGGGCTAAGGGTATAGTAGTCGTACAGTACGACCGTATTTATACTCGATTAGCTCAGATAAAAATGACGCTATTCCGACCAATAGACGAGAAGTGGTGTCATTACCGACCAATACAGACGAACGTGATGTCATTCTAAGGCTCCACCTCTATTGTTTGGCAGCTGTGCTACGAGAATTCAGCCATCGGGCGTCCGTCCTGTACATGGTGTTTCTTCCTTTGCTTTGGGAGTTTGGCACATTTATAGAAACAACGCCTGTAGTCTACATTTGCACGTGTATGCTTTCCCACCAACAACCATGCAGGCGTCTAGGCGAGCAAAGGTGTAGCTGTACCTGCAGACTTATAACGTTTTGCATAGTGGTGCTAACTTCTGACATCTTGAATTTTCAATGAGCTGCCGCGGTGTTGTTGCAAAAATCACTACTGTCGTCTTCAACAGAAATTGGGCGTTCGACGGGAATTTGCGAAGGGGAACGTGCATTTGTCCATGACAGCGTCTGTTTGTCGGACGAAGCGACCGACCTGTAAGTACGCTAGTGCGTTTCTATTCATTTTTGTTACGGTATTCGAAGTCAGAGCGAACAGAGACGCCTAATCTACATTTGTACGTGCATGTTTTCCCACATTAATGTTTTTTGGCTTTGACGGCTGTGGGGTCACCTCATTACGACAACTTAGATGATTGCGGTTAGACGGATAGCTGTGTAAATACGGTAGGCGTAACTAACACGTGAGGAGATTTTCAATGGTGTCAATTCATGAGCTCAGGCTGCCTTACATACACTGTACATGTCATTGTCTTAGCGCCATGTGGTGTGCATGTACACCAGCCGAGGGTTTAGCACTGTATAGTGCTTCTCTATTCATGATTAATTAATTATTCGAATATATGCATGCTACACAGCAAAAAGCAAAAAAAAGTAAACCAACACTAACACTATAGTCAGATGTCATGTCAATGTTAGTAGTTTCTACGTCTGTCATCCCTAAATTAGCAGGTCACCGGATAGGTAGGTACACGGTTGTAGAGTTGAGAACACATCTTGGCCAAAATCAAACCTAGCCAGAGGATTACGTGCGCTTCTCCCCCTGCTTTTTACGCCTATAAGCAGTCGCGATTAAGTATTTTAATTAACATGCTTTGTTGAACCGGAGGTACCGTTGCTATCATCTTTCGTTCCGCTAGTCGTAATGCTAGAGATGGATCGTCTTGTACGTCTCCTATAGCTGCATAGGAAATCAACGATTAATTAATTCGGTATTAATCCTCTACGAATAGAAGCCTCACTCGTAGCCTCGAACTTCCAGACCAGAGTGCGCGCGAAACGCGAGAACTCTAGTCTGGACCAAGACGGTACTAAAATGATTTCGGAAATAGCCTTCTAAGCCAATCAGCTCCTCATAGCCGGAATGTCGGTTGTAAATTCTGATTGGTTTAGCAGTAATTGGTTATGCTAAGTTCACTAGCGCTGATTGCGCTCGTGTAAAACCCGCGTGGGCGGCTAAGTGCACGCCAGAGCCGTGATGAAGACTCTGGCGCACGCACACATCTTAGTTTTAGTTTCTGCCTCAGTTGTTTGATATTTTCAAGCTTGCGGTGACATGACATGCACAGCAGCGTCGCTAGACCATCACCTTTGACAACTAGTCGAGCGGTAGTCTCGCCAGTCGAGCGGTTAGACTAGCTAGCGATCTGCCAAAGAATCAAAAAGTCGTCGTTTCATGCCGTCTACCAAGATATCGCCGCAAACACTGCAGACGTCTCTTCTTTGTTCATGAAATTTCATGGCATTTACAAATGATATGTTGATCTAGGTAAAACGATCCTATGCTGTTAGGCTACCATTTAGCATCGCTATTGATAAATACTTCCGAAATCATTTTAGTATCGACTTGGTCCAGACTAGAGTTCGCGCGCTTCGCGCGCTCTCTGGTCTGGAAATTCGAGGCTACCTCACTCGATGCATGTTCTTCAATCGATCGTATTACTACTAGTAGTGACCGGATCCAGAAAAATGCAAGCCAATGTGTAGTCTTGCAATTCTGAGCGTCAGCGTTCCCTACGAATCTTTCTTGCAAGACGACTTCGATCGTTCATCAGTCCTCTATAGCTAGAACATATTGTTCTCTTGAAGATTTTGGATAACATGTTGGTCGCGCGCAACATTGCATGCATATGCATAGTCCATAGCACACCCAATTCTCTAAACGTCATAGTACCGGCACATAGGTGTAGGAACCGGGGAGCACCGGGGGGGGGGGGGGGGGGAGAACGTCCCCTCAACTTTTACAGCCAAGTTACTGCTGATATTTAGATAAAGGATGACAGACGAAGAAATTGATAGCTGACATGGCATACAATATTACTGCACTAAGACTATTGGGTTTCTGTTTTTTGCTGTGTAGCATGCTTAAACGTGATTAATTACTACATCTAGCCTTGTTGTGCAGATCACTCCCTCTTATAGGCAAAAATGTCCCCCTCAATCAAATCTAGGTATGGTATACAACGCAAACTCCATTATCCGGGCAAATTTCTCTCCGCTGGAATGCATGTGTCTTTCTCGTGCTTCCCGTGTGACATCGTTCGTCATGGAAACCAATGAGCACTCAATCTACTTAAAAGAGAAAAAGGTATATGACGATTGCGCAGAAAAATGAGTCCTTGGACAACTGTACGCTTGTTCACTACTTGGCTGACTCAGTGTACTAGGACTGAGCATCGAGGGAGTCACAACACCTTATCCGGACAAGTTGGTTTCGCCAATAATCAGGTTGCTACTGTAAACTCTCACTGATGACGTCACACAAACTAGTGCATGTTTGTTAATTCTATTTCAATAAAAGCGAAAATTAGTTTCAGTACGATTGCATATGGTCTAAACAATATCTAATAGAACCAAACAGCCAAACAGCACTGAGAGAATTGTCTACTTTCAAATAATGATTGTTAGCAGTTTCTAGAGGTTGCATACGCAATACATAGCTGGACTACCTGATTGCATCAGTTAGGACGGGATGAGCAGCACTTAAATGGTTATTTACAGTGTGCAAATTTGTCAGCTATACTAACCGTACTGAATAAATACATGAAACGTGTACGCTATTGTCAAGAGCGCTTGCTACATAGTGGAAACTGCTATTATACACCCGCAAACTGTTTGACCGATCTATAGCGTATTGATCTCGACGTGCCATGATGTAGCCAATTGCTATGATGTTTACCTCACCGTTGTCTGGAGAGCAGCACGGCGCGTAGTTTCCAGCTCTATTGTTTACATAGAGTGATCCAAAACCAAGATAAGAGTCTGGAGAGTTGCAGTCGTTCTGTTCGTTAGTAATAAGTCCCAGACGAACAATTGCTACGCCAACGTCAGCTCGTGCGTTGAAACCTTCCTACAAACAAAAGCGAGTGCGAAATATTGTAGACTAGATCACTGACCCATTCTTCGTACGGGCAGATTAGTTAGATTAGTTGTTAGTTAATTCATTAATTTATCGTTGGTCTAACTGCTTCAGACTAGCTGCTTCAGGTCCAATTCAAAAGTGAGTAAAGGCTGCGTGCGACACGTCGATGATGACATCACGAACGTCAGTAACGCGTATGCGTATCTCTGCCGTTCCCCGTATGTTGCTCTGAAGCGGAAACGCGCATACTGCACTATAAGGAGACAAAACAAACTCCTGGATAATTTGTAACCTCGTATATAGAATATGTTGCTCTTATTTATCGACGTCGTCGATAATAAACGACACTGTCTGTGCGTACCGTCCGACGTCAGGAATAGGCTTTTTAAATTTAGTGGAGACCGCCGCGCCGTTCTAGAGAAATTTGCGCGCGAGTGGAGGCGGGTTCGATCGGCAACCAATTAATTAATTAAAAGACGTCACGAACTACAGAGAAGGCCACCGCACAGCTACAGGGCACACAGCACCGAGAACAGCAGCAGTTGCTATTCCACAGCGAGAAAGACCGCTTGCCAAAGGAGGATCGCAGAAGCGCAGCGGTTTGTTTGCGAGCGCACAGGGAAGAAACTTTTGGGTGACGTCACGATCTACCGATAAACACCAGCGCAAAGCGAAGCACAGGGCAGCGGCCACCGAGAAGGACACCAATCGATCTGGTCGTCCATCCTGTACATGCGTATATGCATATGCATGGTGTTTAGTCCTTTGCTCTAGATAAGGGTTTAGCACTTAGAAACAAGGCCTAATCTACATTTGCACGTGCATGTTTTTCCACCAACAACCAGGCGTCTAAAAGTGAACCCTACGTACGATCGCGCGCGTTACTCCACCAAGTGAGGCGAAGATGGCCTAGCGTCGAGGCTACCTGAGTGACTTGTAACATTTGGCTTGTTCCGGTGTCTCTGCATAGATAGTGGTTCTGCAGTCTGGCAGCTTGTATTTTGGGTGTGCGTGGCTGAGCGGTGTTGTTGCAGCTATACAATCAATGGTGTCGTCTTCAACAGAAATTTGGCGCTCCACGGGAATTTGCGAAGGGGAACGTGCATCGTCTACGACAGCGCATCTGTTTGTTGGATAAAGCGGCTGACCAGTAAGTTTACGTACGCAAGCCTGGACATTTGTTGACACGCCTGTATCTCGCGAAAAGGGCGTGGCTGGCGAGACCTACACCGAAAAGGTTTAGCACTGGTACTAAGTGCTTCCATAGTCATGTGCAATTGTTCTGCATCAGTACAGTACTATCTGACGCGCAAACGCTTGAACGATATCCGAGCAAGGAGACATGCATGAATGCTAGTGATGAGTTTACAAAATGTGAAGCACAAACGCATGGTTGCATTCCTGCAAAAATGCTTACCCCATTGCAATTTTCTTGCAGGGACGACGTTGGCAGTAAACTTCTCCACTTACTCTCACCAATACTCGTGTTTCTGTACTGTCCATCAGCA
>CAXXBX010000141.1:0-9603 GCA_964274945.1 Dehalococcoidia bacterium
ATATTAGTATTCATAAATATTAGTATTTATAAATATAAGTATTCATAAATATTAGAACTCATAAATATTAGTATTCATAAATATTAGTATTCATAAATATTAGTATTCATAAATACTAGTATCCGTAAGTATTAGTATTCATAAACATTAGTATTCATAAATATTAGTATTCATAAATATTAGTATTTATAAATATTAGTATTCATAAATATTAGTATTCATAAATATTAATATTCATAAATATTAGTATTCATAAATATTAGTATTCATAAACATTGGTATTCATAAATATTGGTATTCATAAATATTAGTATTCATAAATATTAGTATTCATAAATATTAGTATTCATAAATATTAGTATTCATAAATATTAGTATTCATAAATATTAATATTCATAAATATTAGTATTCATAAATATTAGTATTCATAAATATTAGTATTCATAAACATTGGTATTCATAAATATTGGTATTCATAAATATTAGTATTCATAAATATTAGTATTCATAAATATTAGTATTCATAAATATTAGTATTCATAAACATTAGTATTCATAAATATTAGTATTCATAAACATTGGTATTCATAAATATTGGTATTCATAAATATTAGTATTCATAAATATTAGTATTCATAAATATTAGTATTCATAAATATTAGTATTCATAAATATTAGTATTCATAAATATTAATATTCATAAATATTAGTATTCATAAATATTAGTATTCATAAATATTAGTATTCATAAACATTGGTATTCATAAATATTGGTATTCATAAATATTAGTATTCATAAATATTAGTATTCATAAATATTAGTATTCATAAATATTAGTATTCATAAATATTAGTATTCATAAATATTAGTATTCATAAATATTAGTATTCATAAATATTAGTATTCATAAATATTAGTATTCATAAACATTAGTATTCATAAACATTAGTATTCATAAATATTAGTATTCATAAATATTAGTATTCATAAATATTAGTATTCATAAATATTAGTATTCATAAATATTATTATTCATAAATATTAGTATTCATAAATATTAGTATCCATAAATATTAGTATTCATAAATATTAATATTCATAAATATTAGTATTCATAAATATTAATATTCATAAATATTAGTATGCATAAATATTAGTATTCATAAATATTAATATTCATAAATATTAGTATGCATAAATATTAGTATTCATAAATATTAGTATTCATAAATATTAATATCCAGAATTATTAGTATTTATAAATAGTAGTACCCATAAATTTTAGTATTCATAAATTTTTTACAAGTAAAATTTATAGCACGCTTACTTTTATTAACACGCTTACTTTTAATGACTTCTAATTGACTGATACAGTAGAATCAGTGGCAGATTCAGACTGGATATATACTCTACACAGCTTTGGTTCTTTAACTTAACGTATCTACAATTCACAATTTTTATGACCACGCCTACAAATGACGAGGTGTACGTATAGCCTGGTCTAGCCCATGTCATGTTAGGGCTAAGCTAGATTTGTTCGGGAGACACTTTCTGGAGGGAACAGGATTTCCTCGGACATCGCTTCGTTTGTGGCTGCCAAAATGGACGCCAATTTTTTTGGTACATTTCTTCGCCAGACCATCCTACCATCATGCAGTTGCTAACGAAGCGATACTACTGCATGTACTCGTGTAAGAACAGTCAGAATTTATCAACTTGTATAAATTATATGTATATAATTTATATAGATTGACTTGTATCAATTTTATATATATATATATATATATATATATATATATATATATATATATATATATATATATATATAGATTAATGTTTGTAGCACACTAAAAAGTGCAGTTCCCTTAAAGGGCACATACACGCAAATCTACATAAAAACACACACACACACACACACACACACACACACACACACACACACACACACACACACACACAGACTAAATAATTTGTATGGCCTCGACATCCCAGACTGCTTTTTTCCTCTCAGAAAGCAGTCTGGTGTGAGGACTCATAGCCACTTTAATTAATTAAGTTAGCATATTAAATTGTACACGTTTTTGCAATTTTAGTCTGATGATTATCTCAGTTCAAGGTTTCCTAGAGACGAGACGTTTGTCATCGAGAGTGTCTTCATTGTTCTACATATGTAATTTCTAGATCCAGGCGTGTGTCTCATTAGACCTTAATGCAAAAGTACACTGCAGCTGTTAGTTAGAGGATCAAACATCTGGGATTGACAAAAGTACGACGAGACTGGTCACAAGTCTAACTGTTAGTTTGTATAGGTCTAAAAGTTTAGCACACAGTGCAGATTGATTTGGTCATAGGCAGTCTTCACCAAATGCAACCAGCCTAACAAGTAATCAAGTGTCATAGATGGTTACTGTAGCTCTAAAACTACAACTGCTGTTAATTTTCAATTTTCAATTACTAAATAGAGAGCTACAATATAGATCTTTACATGACCCTAACCATGTTTACTACGTATACCTAACACAGCAGTCTCATAAATGTTAGAGCGTCCCAATCTGAGAATGTCTCTCCACCTACTATGTACTTCATTAGCTGACACTAGCACATTCAATCACCTCAGCTAGCTATTGCCCTACAGAAAGGCATAAGAGAGTTTAAGCCTGATGTCCAGTAGTTTCCTGCTACTTCACCACTCATGAGTCTCGGCATACCTCCTTATACTATCAATTCCCCTCGTAATGACCTGCCAAGGAGGCGCTACCAGACCATCACAGTCGTCTGCATTAAGCTCTGCGAGATCCTCCATAAGACACACCTCACGAGGAATGATTGTAAGTTCATAATTCTGTCTCAGGTAAAGCTCCTCGATTCCAGCCATCTCATGAATCACTTCCAAGTCTTCATCTTGCAGTCTGTTTCCACCCAGACGCAAAATCTTCAACTGCTGCAGCTTGTACAAAGAGCGAGGAAGAGACTCCAACTGGTTACCATACACTGAGAGTCTCTGCAAAAAGTTTAAATCACTGATGGTGTCCGGTAGGGTTTTGAGGTTGTTGGAGTATAGGCGGAGACGGACAAGACTTTCCATGTTGCTGATGAGACAAGGAAGAGTGTTGAGACCGCAGGAGTTGAGATCCAAAACGGTGACCGATTGCCAGGTGAGATCATTCCGTAGGATGGCGAGCAAGAGACGCTCATGCAAGTGTAACAAGCTCAGATCCAGTCGACGTCCAAGTCGCCCTGTCCGCTGATTTTGCACCTCCTCGTCGTTGACCGTTGTCAATTTCCTTTCAACTACCCTTCCATCTTCTGTCGGTATTACCCAAACAGGAGCGTGATGGGCCGCCATGTTTAGAGCGGAAAAGTTAATTGGCGAGCGAAGCGAGCCTCTCGCTCGTCATGTCAATTGAGCTCGAGATATATTATTGGCGAGCGAAGCGAGCCTCTCTCTTGTCATGTCAATTGAGCTCGAGATATATTTAATTTATATATTTATTGGCGAGCGAAGCGAGCCTCTCTCTTGTCATGTCAATTGAGCTCGAGATATATTTTATTTATATATTTATATATTTATATATTTATATATATACGTACGTCAGCACATGGATTTACGGCAAAACAGAAAGACAAATCAACAAAACGACGATGCCAGATGAATGCAATTTTGGCTCCATAACATATGCGCTAAAAATTGAAGCATGGGACCTCTTTTGAGGGGTCGACTCAATTGTAATTTCTTGGCGAGGAGAGTCAAACGACTCTCGATTTTGCTCCCTTACGCGACTAAAGAGAAAAGGAGACTGATTTGGGACAAACGGAATGAAAAAGAAAAGCTAAAAGAAGAGAAAAGTCTGTTTTTTGAGTTTCCGCGCGTTACTTTGATAGAAATTATTGCTACGCAACCATTGTCACGTGACTATGCGATCATTGGTACGCGACTATCTCAGTAAACGAGTGAGAAGACTGAAGCGTGAACGAAGAATTGAAGACAACTATAGTGTTTTGCGTTCAATTATCTGAACTCAGCGTTCAGTTACCCGATTCAGGCAATCAATTATCCGAATTGGCCGTTCAGTTATTCGATTCGGGCATTCAATTATCCGATGTTCTGTTCTAATTAGAAGTAATAAATATAGAAATAATTATTTTAGTCGCACATTTCTTTCATGACGTCTTTCTATGATGCTCACTCACGTTTCAGCTGAACAATAAATGATTGATTCAAGAAAGGTGGGAAGGTGAAGTAGTGAAATTCGAGCTCTTCATTAGCTAAAAACCAGCTGCGGCGCATGATGGACTGTTACATGGTATCACGCAAGACGCCCGATTTACAAAGTATGCGGATTGCACCATGATTCACGGAGCAAGGCGTTGTTGTAGGCTTCCTATATATGTAGATTTAGTTCGCTCACAACAGCTTAGCTAGACCTCCGTGGAAACGTGGGACACCAAGATTAGTGCAAAAGAAATTATCGTACAACACACGCTCAAATTCACGCTAAAGTCAAGATTAATTACAAATTATTGCGTCTATACAGCTGATGAATGATGATATTTGAGCAGCGGCCCAACCGCAGACTATGTAAGTTATTTAGTTGCACAACAGCCGTAAGCAACGGATAATTGAACGCCTGAATCGGATACTTGAACGCAAAATACTATAGAAGAGCAACTGAAAGTCTATTTCCTGAGTTCCCGCGTTTGTTTGACAGTAACTATTGCTACGTTAACGCAACCATTGTTACGCGAATAGGTAAAGACAAAACACCATCGCTCGCCAAACACAATGCTAACCGAGCATTTACTAGTATATATATATATATATATATATATATATATATATATATATATATATATATATATATGCGTACGTCAGCACTTGTCATATGGATTTACGGCAAAACGGAAAGGCGGATCGACAAAACGACGATGCCAGATGAATGCAATTTTGACTCCGTAACATACGCGCTAAAATTGAAGCAAGGGACCCTTTTCGAGGAGTCGACTTAATTGTAATTTTTTGGCGAGAAGAGTAAAACGACTCTCGATTTTGCTCCCTTACGCGACTAGAGAGCAAAGGAGACTGATACGTGACAAACGGGATGGAAAGGAAAAGCTAAAAGAAGAGAAAAGTCTGTTTTTTGAGTTTCCGCGCGTTACTTTGACAGAAATTATTGTGACGCAACCATTATCACGTGACTACGCGACCATTGTTACGCGACTATCTTAGTAAACGAGTGAGACAATTGAAGCGTGAACGAAAAATTGAAGACGATTATAGTATTTTGCGTTCAATTATTCGATTCAGGCAATCAATTATCCGATTTGGGCGTTCAGTTATCCGATTCGGGCATTCAATTATCCGACTCAGGTATTCAATTATCCGATGTTCTGTCTTAGAAGTACTAAATTTATAGAAATAATTGTTTCAGACTGATACGTAAAGTCAAAACGGCGCACATTTCTTTCATGACGTCTTTCTATGATGCTCACTCACGTTTCAGCTGACCAATAAATGATTGATTCAAGAAAGGTGAGAAGGCGAAGTAGTGAAATTCGAGCTCTTGATTAGCTAAAAACCTGCTAAGACGCATGATGGACTGATGCATCGTATCACGCAAGACGCGCGGATTACAAAATATGCGAATTACACCACGATTGACGGGATAAAACCGTTGTTGTAGGCTTCCTAGATATGTAGATTTAGTTCGCTCACAACAGTTTAGTTAGACCTCCGCGGAAACGTGGGACACCAAGATTAGTGCAAAGAAAAATATCGTACAACACAAGCTAAAAATTCACGCTAAAGTCAAGATTAATTACAAATTATTGCGTCTAGACAGCTGATGAATGATGATATTTGAGCAGCTGCCCAACCGCAGACTATGTAAGTTATTCAGTTTTCCATGATATTGCACAACAGCCGTAAGGAACGGATAATTGAACGCCTGAATCGGATAATTGAACGCCCAATTCGGATAAATGAACGCCAAATACTATAGAAGAGCAACTGAAAGTCTGTTTCCTTAGTTCCCGCGTTTGTTTGACAGAAACTATTGCCACGTAACGCAACCATTGTTACACGAATTATCACTCAATAGGTAAAGATAGAACACCATCGCTCGCCAAACACAATGCTAACCGAGCATTTATTAGCATATTTATATATTTATATATTTATATATATACGTGCGTCAGCACTTGTCATGCGGATTTACGGCAAAACAGAAAGACGAATCGACAAAACGACGATGCCAGATGAATGCAATTTTGACTCCGTAACATATGCGCTAAAAATTGAAGCAAGGGACTCCTTTCGAGGGGTCGAGTCAATTGTAATTTGTTGGCGAGAAGAGTCAAACGACTCTCGATTTTGCTCCCTTACACGACTAAAGAGCAAAGGAGACTGATTCGTGACAAACGGAATGAAAAGGAAAAGCTAAGATACACAATTCCGACCTGCAAAACAAATATTTTTAATTACACACAACATTGTTACACACACACACACACACACACACACACACACACACACACACACACACACACACACACACACACACACACACACACACACACACACACACACACACACACACACACACACACACACACACACACACACACACACACACACACACACACACACACACACACACACACACACACACACACACACACACACACACACACACACACACACACACACACACACACACACACACACACACACACACACACACACACACACACACACACACACACACACACACACACACACACACACACCTTACCCAAACAATAGTCAAAACTGCAGAAAAGATGCAAAGAAAGCCGCAGCAACGAGGTAGTAGTCCAGAAAGTAGTCTGAGAACTTGTGAGTACCAAAAAATGCCGTGCCTCAGATAGCGTAGATTGTTTCAGCAAAACAAACAAGACTCGTTGCAGTAGAAACCATGACGTCTAGTATACGCAGTCTCAACAAACAGGAACGTCCAATAGATCCGTTTCTATTTAGAATGTCAACGGCAAGAAAAGGAACGCACAGCAAACTGGATAAAGAGACGACAGCAATGCCAAGCTCACACGCAGCCTCTCCATGGCTATTTTCCTGCTGTATGTCTAGTCCAAGAAAGCACTAAGTGGTGTCGTTAGTGCTGACAAACAAGCGAGAGAGGACGATGGCCAGATTTACTGTGGAGAAGGTCTAGAGAAACGAAGTACGAGATGTCGATCACACACATACAAATAGACAACTTCGCTGCATGCTATGTGTCTAGTACTAGAGTGCAACTAAAAGGTCACAGTTTCTAAGGCGATGACATACAATAGTAATATTACTTCACTACCTGCTGTGCTTGTGATGGGAAGTCTGACGGCTCCAATGCAAAGTATGGTGGATCGCTGACTGTGTAGTCTAGTGACCATTCGCAGAAGTGATTGGCAATGTCAAACCCTCTTCGATTTGGAAAATAGTTTAACTGTGTACGGTAGCAGACACATCAAGCATACCTGTAATTGTAGCTGCAATATTCGAAATCAATTAATTGAAGTCTCTGAGTGTCTGCTTCGTCTATGAGTAGGATGTTTCCTAGAATGAGACACGGACTCACACATTTAGAGGAGAATTGTTTGAAATGATCGAGAACCTTCTTGCAAGTCGTTATGACAGAAGACAACTGGTGATGATACTTTGGGTAGTAATTCTCTAGATATTAAATTTGAAGTGTGTGTGTGTGTGTGTGTGTGTGTGTGTGTGTGTGTGTGTGTGTGTGTGTGTGTGTGTGTGTGTGTGTGTGTGTGTGTGTAGCCTCGTACACCAAAGCGCATTCGCTGCAGCAGCTAAGTTCCCAAACCTCGTCCCAAAAAAATCGCCCGCCGCTGGGGAATGACCAGCTGGACTCTCGAGCCCAGCACACACGATGCTCACATCCGGGAACGACGACAACTCGGCGAGACTGGTTACGAGTCTAAAAGTGCTGCTGCATGTCTGTAGTTTGTGCTTGTGCATGGATAGATTTTATTTGGGCGTCCAGCCGCTTCCAGAGTGTATGAGTCCCTCAGAATAGACTCGACCCAGTCTCACTCCGCCCTCGCCATTCCCCGGATTGTTAATTAATCATCGGCGATACCGGACCAACTATTGGCAACCACAACTGGTACACGTGTACGGGGGACCAGTTCTCGATACCAATATGGCGGTCCCCGGACCAGTTAGAAGGCGGGGGACCAAGCGTGACAATCCAAATCTATTGTATTTCAATCACAAAACTGCGTCTAGATCTAGTTTCAGACTTCAGTTGTTTATATAGAAAGTCAACAAACACCTAACATAACTAAAGTATGAACCCATCTAATTAATGCAAATGAGAATTTCGTTTTCTAACTCAAACTACCAAAGTCATCACTGTTTCTCAACATGTTGCAGTCAATTACTGAATTAGATGCTAGATTTCAAGACTATACCCTTGGGTTACAGCCTTTTAGTAGTACCATCCAGAATGTTTGTAGTACCTCCTTACATTGGACATTCCCTGTTTAATGACTCCAAGAGGGGGAGACCTCAAGTTATCACATTCATCAGCATTGAGCTCCCTCAGACTTCTCATGAGGCACACGTCGCGTGGAATCGACGTCAGCCTGTAATTCTCCCTCAAATATAAGTGCTGAAGTCCAGCCATTTGCTGGATTGGCTGCAGGTTGTGGTCTTGGAGATTATTTCCGCCCAAACGAAAAATTGTCAGGCGGCGCAGCTTGTAGAGAGACCAAGGAAGAGACTCCAATTGGTTCCCATAAACTGAAAGCCTTTCCAGGTAACCAAGATCACCTATTGCGTCCGGCAAGGTTTTGAGATTGTTGGAGGTCAAGCGGAGGCGGACAAGATTGACTGCGCTTAGGATGAAATGTGGAAAAGTGTTGAGACCGCAATCAGTGACGTCCAGGACAGTGAGTGGATTGTAGTCATGGACATCTCGAAAGGAATAACTGGAGTAGAACGTGTGTTGCCTGGTCATGAACGAGTCTTTCTTGATAGGCAACATGCTCAGGTCCAGTCGACATCCCTGAGCTCCCGTCCCCGGATTCCTAACTTCTTCGCCGGCGACTGGTTCTGCTCTCCTTTCCTCTATCTCTCCGTTCTCTGTTTCAACTCTCCAAGCATGAGCGAGTCTAACTGCCATGACAATTTGAGGAGAACCGGAAAATATTGATATTAATACATTTTACGCAACGTAAACGTAATTGAAGACAATAAACAACCTAATCAGCTCAAAATCATTGGCACCAGTGGCACAATCCAAGTTGGGGGGAGCAACATAGATGCCATTATTGCATGGAGCTCTTAGTTTTTTCCACTTGTACTGTACCTTGTTTTCACAATGACCTAATTATGTAAAGTGACCATAGACTGCTGATTGGGGACATGGCCCCAGTGGCCCCCTGCTTCCTACGCCTATGATTGCTGTATATCGATATACCGACATTTGTTGACTATAGGTATTCGATTTGACCCCAACTTGTTCAAGGACGGAGTACTAAAAGTCTAGATGAAGCCATCTAAAAATGGGGGTGGATCACTTCATGCAGTAAAGGCTTATATGGGCAA
>CAXXBX010000142.1:0-8744 GCA_964274945.1 Dehalococcoidia bacterium
TAGCACATGATTCATACACTACGCAAGGTGGACGTGTCAAGAAAATAGGCATGCATAGAAAGTAGGTGTGGTTACAGAAATCTTAACTATTAACCCCTCTACTTTAAAAAACTTTCTACACCCGTGCGCTTCATTGTTTCGTTTAGCCATGCCGTACATGTTTTATAATTTCTGTCTGCACAGGTATCAACTAGAATGACGAATGTTCAGACAGTCACTCACCTGGCAGTATTCTTCTAGTACACAAGCGACATCATTTCTGTATATTGCATTAAGAGCCTTCATCAGCTGTCCAATTGTAGCTTCACTGGGATGCTTCATTCTGCACCACCGCCTCAGTATGTAAAGAGTGGGGCTCTTACTATTCTTTCTTGCGACGTCTTCCTCGAGAGGCCTCTCTAACAGTTGTTTCCATAATCTTCTCCAGTCGTCTCCCAAATCATCAGCTTCATCCAGATACTTTGACACATCCAGCATACAACTTGCCGTACTATTGCCAGTAAGAAATTTCACGGGTGTTGCATAGCTTACTGCAAAAAATCATCAATTGCAAGGTCATTACAAATATAGATAAACAAAACTCGTTACGTTCTTGATGCAATGGAAGATCACGACACTGAACCTGGGGATACCAGAGGTGAAGTCTGCAAGGACATTGAATTTCTCTACTTTTCTCACTGCTGTAGAGCTCAAAGCGAGTATCTTGATATCCATCCAAGGAGATAAACTCATCTGATGTTGATCCACTGAGCTCAAATCCCAGTTGCAACTGCAGTCCTCCCATTCCTTGTTGTTTTGCCTTGTCCACAATATTGACAATCCATTGACGAATAGCAGCACACACCTTTGTATTAGGCGTGGCATGTGCCTCGAACAGCACAGTGAATCTAAAGCTGTACCTGTTGAGAGCAAACTCCAGTCGGTGACCGGGGTATATGTGAAAGTAGCCAACATTGCGATAGATAACGGGCAAACGACGAAAACGTTTACACAGAAGAGTTAACACTCTGTAGAATAATGGCTGAGGAATGCGAAGGGGAGCAGAAGACAATAGGAGAGGTAACGACTTCCTCTCGTCTTCCATCTCAAGTGATTCAAGACCTACGACATGCTCCAGGAGACAAGGAATAAAGTAAGCTTGACTGTCAGGCTCATCTTGTTCTTCCTTGTTGTCTAGCTGGCCTTTGACCTCTTCTTCGAAATTAAGAAAATCCTGGCAACTGTTTGAAGTCTTCAGATTGCTGACCTCAATTGCAGGGTACTGACACAGCAAATCATAGTGCTTCATCAGAGACACAACAAGTTGTTGAGCAGGACCGGCATCTGACAAAAGGTGTTTCAGGAAAGACATTGTCATAATGCCTTTTTCTTTGCTACGTTTCAAATCATTTCGAAACATGGGAGGTACATCTTGTTCAAAGTATATGGTGATGACTTTCTGCAGCTGTAATACAAGCCACTCGATGTCTAAGACGACTTCTTCTTCGTCTCCAATTTTCATTGCCTTGGGGCAATACATCAACAGTGCACGAGTGCTCAAATACTGCAGCACCACTGACAGCTCTTCTAGACTTTTGATTCCTGCAACCCTTTTGCCGAGGTCCATCAATTCGCTGATGGTTATAGTCTTCTTTTCTGGGTTAGAAGACTTTACTTCTCGTACATTCTGGTCAAACTTGAGCCATCTGACGGGCAATCTGTGATGTCGGGCCACTTTGTGAGCCACCTCCTCAGTCTTCTGACGAAGCAGATTAACCTGTGGGTCTACAACACCACTGTCTACATCTGTCAATGTGTTATCAACATAAAAACACATTACATCTTTAGATGCCCAAATGACATGCTCTGCCAGTACTGTACCCTCCAGCTTCTTTCTTATGAACTTGTCCTGCTCTTCCAACATCCCAGGCTCTTCTCGAAGCATATCTGCATGTGTTCCGACTAAGAACATTACAGGTGATCTTATCCCTACGTTCTCAAATATTATGAAACGACGTAACTGATCGGGTTCCATGATATGAACACCTGACATCCACTCTTCTAATCGATCAAAGTTTGTTTCGTTATTAAACAAAGGAATTTGTATTGTTCTTCCATCTTCTGAGCGGAAAACAGATAGAGTTTTGGCATCCATTGGCTTAGAGGCATCAAATACAATGTACGCGAAACCAGATTTTGACATCACCAAATGGTGTGTGATGTAGAACACGTTCTGACCAGCATAGTCTAACATAGTAACCATGATTTCATTCTTAGCCTTCTGACGAGATGACGGATCTCTCAAACTCATTGAAACGTCCTTCTTAATGCGTTCAGGTACAATAGTTGTGCTATCATCAGAGATATTGTCAACACTGTAAGGTATTCGGGGTTTTGACGATACAAGAACTTTTGATGGTTTCGTTTCCTTCTGTTTCGTTTGTCTTCCTTTGGGCGGCTGTTTTTGTTTGTGATGACCGATATGGTTAGAGGGTGATTTTCCTTTGTTGCTCTTACCAGCTGCTTGAGACTTGTTACTGCTCTTCATTCCTGACGACTTACGCATTTGATATTTTAAACCACTATCAGTTTCGTCTAACTTGTAAGGCAATTTTTCCTCTGTTGAAGGAGATGAAGAAAATAGATTTGGCTTAGTTTCGTGTTGCTTGTGAATGCTGCGTAAATTGCTGGCAAACCCAGTGGCTGTAGCTCTACTGTTTCCATCTTCAATTAAGTTATCCACATTTGTTGAATCTGCCTCGTATGGTTGTTGTGATGCTGAACTTTGTCTAACAACACACGCGGTAGCTGTACCAAAGGAGTTAGATTTTACCCCTGTCTTGCAAGGCAAGTGTTTGGATGCCAAAGACGACGAAGCACTTTGCAATGAAGAGTGCGTATCAGATGCAGTAGATTGTGATGCATCATACAGAGGCTTTATTTCGTCATAAGAAGCAGTCGTAACCGTCGCAACTTCACGCTTTCGTCTTCGTTGTGGACCTTCTTTGGACTTAAAATATTGATCCTTCACTTCTGGTTTGTCAAATTCGTCTGCCATATTGACCACAACGTTCTTGTTATAAACTTCTGGATAGTCGGCAGATGTGAGAGGATTGGTCCAATCACATGTTTCCTTTACAATAATCTGACATTTTGGATCAAATACCACTCCACTTGTGCTCGGTTCATCAAATTTAAAGGTCTGCAGAGTTAGAGACTTTGTCAAGCTTGTCTTTCCAGCACCATCACGACCTACAACATCAACACGCAGAAACACAGTCACTGCTGATCCCTCGCTGCAGCATGAGAGATAGACATTCAACGCTGCCTCTCCTTGAGACACAATTTCTTCAGGAAATGTTTCTGCAAGCAAGGAAAAGTTAGTCAAAGCAAAAATAGTAGTTCTATGTTTTTGATACTCACCAGTAGCACGAACTATTGATGCCATTGGGCCTTTTCTCGATTCTACTGTCTCCAAAGCAGGTAGTCCGCCTATCGTAACTTTACTCAAATCAGCGTCATAGCACAGAAGAAACCTTGCTACATCTATCTTCCCACAAGTAATAGCTAGTTGTAATGCAGTTTTTCCTTCGATTTCACCATCGATACTAGCACCGTTTTCTACTAGCAAACGACATATATCAGTGTGTCCCAACTTTGCTGCCAAATGCAGAGGTAGTTCGTTGCAGTGTTGACCTTGTTTGTTGACAGATTGAAGCAAACCGTTGACTGAAACTCCATGATTGATCAATAGCTGACAGAGTCTAGAATCGCACTCTCTAACTGCTATTTGAAACATTGGATGATATCTTCTTGTTTCTAATTTAGTCAAACATACTCTGTGCAAAGTGTCTGACTTATCACTGAACTCTAAAATGCGACGTACTATGTCAGTGTAATGAGCAATCTGTAATACGCCAGTGTAACGAGCTTGAGTGTTAAGGATACTAGAGAGATAGTTCAACAGGGCAAAAAGATCGTCAATAGCAGTCTTTTGAAATTCATTGAATGTGGATCTACCCAAAATTTCAAACAGATGGCAGAATGTCTGTCCAAGTCTTTTGTGCAAAGCAACCTGGAAAGGGAGTCTGCCTTGTTTGTCAGGTGTACAAGGGCTCACTCCGTGTGATATCAAATAGTCACACAACTCAACACATTCAAATCTACTTGCACAAGCAAGGTGCAGTAATGTGTCACCAGACACATTAACCAAACTACAATTAGCACCATTTTCAACCAAGAAACGAGTTGTTATAATTTTTCTCATTTGACATGCTAAATGTAGAGGCGTGTTTCCATCGTGATCTGTAGCATTCATTAGAGACCCCTTTGCTAGGAGCATCTCACAAACCGTAGGATTATCTTCAGAGGCACAAACTGCCTTATGAAGAGGAGTTTGCCCATAATTGTTTGTGGCACAGACATTAGCATTTCTATTTAAGAAATGTTGGACAGTTTGCTGTGTACCAGTTGCACATGCCAAGTGAAGTGGTTGGTTGCCATCGCAATCTGCAGCATCAATTTTGGCATTATGTTGCAGTAAAACGTCCAACAGTTTATGGTCGTCTTCTGCCTCACTTCTACGTCCTCTGATACGCATAGCTGCCATATGTAGTGAAGTTTGTCCACGTCTATTTACCGCATTTACATTTGCTCCATTTTGTAGCAATAGCAGGCAAATTGAAGTGACACCACTTCCACACGCCTTGTGTATAGGTTGGTCGCCATAGCTATCTAGTGAATCCACTTTGCAGCCTTGCTGTAGTAGTAGCTCACATATACTAGTTCCCCTAATCTTACTATTCGCTACTGCATGTAGTGCTGTTTGTTTATGGTCATTCATCGCATTTAGATCAGCTCCACAATCTACTAGCAACTGTACAAATTCCAACAGTCCTTTTCTTACCGCTATGTGCAAAGCCTTTTTCTCACGTACCCGACATAGATGAGAATATCTTCTTACTATGTATTGTTCTACCACCTCTAAAGGCTTTCTCTGTTGCTTCTTGAGAGCAGTCATAGCACCATGTGGCCACGATGAAAGTAAGCGTACGATTTGAGCGTGGTATTTCTTGAATGCCAAGAATAGTGGTTGGTAACCATCTTGATCCACATCATCAATCTTAGCACCTTCTTGTAATAGAACTCGACACAATTCAGTACACTCTTTCTCTCCACCAGCTGCTTTGTGTAGCGGAGTTTGTCTATCGGTATTCACTGCATTTACAGATGCCCCATTAGAAATTAAAAGTATTCCTGTTTCAGTGTAACCTTGTTTGCATGCCAAATGTAGTGGTCGGTTGCCGTCTTCATCAGCTACATCAACCTTGGCATTTCTTTGTAACAAAGCATTACATAATTCAGTACACTCTCTCTGTCCTCCAGCTGCTACATGTAGAGGTGTTTGTCCACAGGTATTTGCTGCACTTACAAATGCCCCATTGGAGATTAAGAAAATGCTTGTGCCAGTGTGACACTGTTTGCATGCCAAGTGTAGTGGTTGGTTGCCATACTGATCTGCTGCATCAATTTTGGCATTGATTTGTAACAAAGCAGTACATAATTCAGTGCACTGTAGCTCGTTCTCTCCACCAGCTGCTATATGTAAAGGTGTTTGTCCACAAGCATTTGCTGCATTTACAAATGCCCCACTAGAGATCAAAAGATTGATTGTGTCATTGTGACACTGTTTGCATGCCAAGTGTAGTGGTTGGTTGCCATCTTCATCAGCTGCATCAACATTGGCATTGCTTTGTAACAAAGCAATACATAATTCAGTACACTCTCTCAATCCACCAGCTACGATATGTAAAGGTGTTTGTCCACAAGCATTTGCTGCATTTACAAATGCCCCACTAGAGATCAAAAGTTTGATTGTGTCAGTGTGACACTGTTTGCATGCCAAGTGCAGTGGTTGGTTGCCATATTGATCTGCTGCATCAATCTTGGCATTTCTTTGTATTAAAGCACTACAGAATTCAGTACACTCTCTTTTTCGACCAGCTGCTATATGTAGCGGTGTTTGCCCACGAGTATTTGCTGCATTTACAGATGCCCCATTAGAGATCAAAAGACTGCTTGTTTCAGTCAGACACTGTTTGCATGCCAAGTGTAGTGGCTGGTTGCCATCTTTATCTACTGCATCCACCTTGGCATTGTTTTTCAACAAAGCACTACATAAGTCGGTACAACTGAATTTTTTATCAGCTGCTATATGTAGCGGTGTTTGTCCACGAGTATTTACTGCATTTACAGATGCCCCATTAGAGATGAAAAGATTGCTTGAGTCAGTGCGACATAGTATGCATGCCAAGTGTAAAGGCTGGTTGCCATCTTGATCCACTGCATCGATGTTAGCTCTAGAGTGTAATAACAGCCTACAGATTTCAAGAGACATAAAAACTGTAGCAACTGCTGCATGTAATGGCGATTCTGAATAATCATTGACTGAATTTGTACAAGATCCAAACTCTACTAGCAGCTGGACCATGTGGATTGTACCTTTTCTAGCGGCTATGTGCAATGGATAGTTACCATCCCTTTCTTGACCTAATTTCAGTATAGATTCATTTGCCAAACATAGAGGACTCTCTTGTTGCTTGTTTAAGATAGTTGCTTCAGCTCCATGGGATAACAACCTAACTCCAGTTTCAGCGTTCAGTTGTTTGCATGCCAAGTGTAATGGCTGATTGCCATCTGCATCCACTGAGTTAATCTTGGCATTATGTTGTAGCAACGCATCACAAATATCAGGATAGTCTACGTTTCCACCAGCGGCTGTGTGTAACGGTGTTTGCTCAAATTTGTTTACCTCATTTACAATCGCACCATGAGAAATTAGGAAAATGACTGTCCTGAGATTGCCTTGTTTGCAGGCCAAGTGTAGTGGGTGATTGCCATCTTCATCTACTAAATGTATCTTTGCCCTATGCTGCAGCAACATATCACACAAATCAGGAGAGTCTCTGTCTCCACCAGCTGCTGTATGTAGTGGTGTCCGCTCAAATCTGTTCACTGCATTGACAACTGCTCCACGAGAAATTAAGGAAATAACAATCTTGCTGTTGGCTTCTTTGCATGCTAAGTGCAATGGCTGATTGCCGTCTTTATCCACCGAATCAATTTTGGCATTATGCTGTAGTAGCGTGTCAAACAATTCAGGGCAGTCTCTGTTTGCACCAGCAGCTGTATGTAATGCTGTCTGCCCAATTCTATTCACTTTGTTTACAACCGCGCCATGAGAAACCAAGAGAACGCTTGTCTTAATGTGACCTCGTTGGCATGCCAGGTGTATTGCTTGATTGCCATTTTTATCAACTACATTGACTTTGGCATTATGTTTTAGCAAAATGTTACATACTTCAAAGCAGTCTTTCCGCCATGAAGCTACTGCGTGTAGCGCTGTTTGTCCTTCTTTAGTCACTTCATTTATTTGAGCTCCGTGATCCACTAGTAACTGAACGGTCTGAATGTGGCCTGATCCAGCTGCCATATATAGCGGAAATTTACCCTCACGGTTTGCTACATTGGCAGTCTGCCTTGTTATCAGTGAGGGACAGAGTGCAGGAGAGCCCTCCCAGTAAAGAGCACGGCCAGCTCTGAGGAGGGGTGTTTCACCACAATAGTTGAGCGCAGTAACATCGGCTTTGTAATCCACTAGAAGTTGGCAAATATTGGCACGATGAACGAAACTACCAGGAGCAAAAGCAGCTAGATGAAGAGGCTGATTTCCTCTAGCGTCTGCCAGATGAACGTTTGCGCCACGAGTCAACAAGAACGAGCACATCTCTCTATCTCCCCATCTGGCTGCAAAGTGTAGAGCTGTTCGTCTACTTTCTCGGCTTACACTATCCACGTCCTTTCCTAGTTCAACAAGTCGTCGAACTTCTTCCCAGTCTTGTACCCTTGCAGCGTCAACAACGTTTCTTTTCATTGCGTCTACGAGTTGACGTTCTAATTCCGCTAGCGACACAGCAATAATTATGTACAATACCATCTCTCTAGCGTATCTATGGTTCGATCTTACCAAATCTCCTTCAAAATTCGTCAGAGAGTAGACTCCGCCTACAAGCTTGCAGACCACGCACGTTTGCCTACTCTTTAACGCGCGCTCGTCCATTGTTGTTTGGACTCACTTGATTATGCAAATGTTTGCATAATTACTGTAGTACTACAGTACTACTACAGCTGATGATTTCTTTCTCTTAGCTAACTAGCGACCCTTACATCTTTGACGGCCCAGCAAAATAGTCAATATCATCAAAACGGCGTTGTCAGAAACTATCTCTAGATACAAGCGAGCTACTGTCACGTGACAGTCAAACCTAAACAAAACACTTTGCTAAACCTACTTTAGTATGTTTAAAGTATAACTGGTTCAACCAGTTTAGCTTAATTAAACCACTTGTTATTAATTAATTTGGCCTAGTTGCTAGCGGAAACCTTAGCTAATTAGAGACATATTAGCCTCGGTCTTCCAGACTCGTGTAGCGCCGATTCACGATAAAAGGTCTGGGAGACCGAGGCTAAAGACGTACAACTATATATTTACATGTATGTATATATAAATATACATGCAGTTCTAGTAGTATAACTTTCTCATAAATTCGTGTGAACGAAACCTCAAAAAGTGAGCTAAAACGACCCGAATAATTTACGAGTATACGACCGCGCACGGTTTAGTGCCTCCGAGGCATCCTTCCTAGCTCTGTTCCGAGAGATGGCAAATGATAGAACGAAACTATGGAAACGGCTGCTCGTTGCCT
>CAXXBX010000143.1:0-8402 GCA_964274945.1 Dehalococcoidia bacterium
AAGCCATTCATTATACAGCAACTTACCATTAAAAATAGCTGACAACATATCATTAATACAGGAGCTTCTTTGAAAACAGTTTCCAAATAGGTTGTCAGGTATGAGATTATTGAAAGCCCCAACCTTTGCAAAGAATCTCATCCATTTCTGATATTCAAAATTCTACTTGACAATGTGTAAGTCTCATAGTTCATAATCATATCCTAACATAGACAGTAAACCTCTATCAGATCCATCACTAGTCCTCATCATCATGCATCACCAACACACTTGACTTTTGTCTAGACGAATAATAACACACAACAGCTTTGACAAGCCTTGAACGGCTAGTTCTATTTCAATTATCTTTTGTATGAATCAAATAATATGGCACCATACCTACCTATACTACCTACAAATACAAAATGTAGGTAAACAGTTGAGTTATGTCAATGCTGAAAGCAACATACATAATCTGTTCTTCCCAACAAATAAAGTTACATAAAAAAGACTTGGAAACAACAAAAGTCACAATTATTACAATAAAAACATGGTATGTCAGTTACTGTTGACAAATGCCTGCATTTCTTTAGTTTGCAATAATGGACTATTTAGCAGAGCTAAATAAATGTTAACACGATGATGACGGGCATTAGAAGAGTGTACAGGTACTTTTAATGTACATAGAAACGTGTTTGGCGGACTAGACAGTAGTGGACTCTGTACAGTGTAGTAGCATCTGTTTCTGTTATGCCGCAAAAAGGGCACAGCTACTTCTCACTCAGTTCGGTCGCTTCAAGAGTACTTGGCTCTGTCAGGTGAAACGCTGGAGCTAGAATTGAACAGCCTTAACCTGGTATCAATTGGCACAAAGAATGAAAAGCCATGAGATTATGGAACCATTGGAACGAGACACGAACAGACGTGGATGAGGGTGCACACTCAGAGTCCGAGACCGAGTTCCCAGTAGCATCCGGTGGTTCCCACAAACTGAATACCAGGGTTGAAAGGAAGAGGAAGCACGGGCAAAAAGAGATAACGCAGTCGGGAACGAGACCTATGTTATCCACGGAGCAGCAGCAGTTTATCTCTGAATTGGTGACAAAGATGGTACATGCAGAAAGTAGCGGGTAGACGTAGATGGCGCGCAGGTGCAACAAGTTCTGGCAGAGCAAATCTCGAGAAACCAGCGGCACACTTTCTCAAATTCAAAACGCACAAGGCTTGCACGAGGAATAGCAAGTACGCCGGTGTAACAGAACAGATGGTCCCCTGCCCAACTTGTCCCTCCCCCCCCCCCCCGGACACAATGGACTGGTCCAGGGTGTCCCCCGGACACTCTTGCCCAAGCCTATAATGTCCCCCCTTGAAATATCTGGTCCCCTGCCCAAGCTTTCTCCTGGACCAAATTTTCAGGTCCAGGGTATCCAACCGAACAATTGTGATCAAGCCTATAATGTCCCCTTACAAAATCTGGTTTATCTCCCTGGACACTATCTGTTACTCCACACACGGGACTTAGCTACATTCGAGGAACGTCATATCTATATCCGGGTAACATCCACATTCGAATATTCGTCCGTTGTTCGTCAGATAGAGTAGCGAAGGTGCAATGATTTCGTCAGCAGACGACCATAGCAAGTCGTTGCTACCCAATTTCGAACAAAGTCTGATGCGACAGCATCTCCTGAAATGTTTTGATAAAAACCAATGGTGGCTTTTCCCCTGAAGATGAAGACCGTGGGCATCAGTCGTCCTCATAGACTTCGACTCAGGGTGATCAAACTTCATTGTACTTGCATGATGCCAGATACCATAGATGACATGATTGAGTGTGACACATGTGAAATGTTTTACCATCTTAAGTGAGTTGGACTGGGCACAGCATCAAGCCCATGGCAATGTTCTAAGTGCAATAATTAAGAAGACTGTTAGACAGTAGAGATGGTGTGTACGAACACTTATTAGACGATGTGTTTAGTTATACTTAGAATACTTACCGATAGCTCGTAGATATGATATGAACGAAGTGCAATCCAGACCGTTCGTAGGGCATTGCTCATCATGCACTGCTGTACCATGTGGCTTAGCAGTGATCATAGGTCTGATTGCGACTGTGAAAAAGCTGCCCAAAATCAATTCGCTACGACAAAAGCTATTGGCATGACAAGTGCACTGCTTTCGACTGGATTATACTGTCCCCGGACACAATAGGCTGGACTACGTTTTCTTCCCCCGAACCAGATATTCCAAGGGGGACATTACAGGCTTGGGCGAGAGTGTCCGGGGTACACCCTAGACCAGTCCATTGTGTCCGGGGGGGGGGGGGACAAGTTGGGCAGGGGACCATCTGTTCTGTTACACCTGAGCTCTCGGAAGATGAAGAGGACATGAAGCGGCCAGCTCAATGTCACACACAGACAGGTATGCCTATCGATCGGCCTCACTCATCGCATAGCGTCTATCCTAGCTGTTTCTGAAAATGGGTTCGAAAGATCCTTAGAAGCAAGCTCGTTGATTTCAATGCGTTGTTGGCTGAATGCCCCAGTTCAATTGTATACGCAGCCGGTGCAATGGCCGACCAGTGACACGTCGCATTAGAGGTTGGCCCTGCAGGTCTGAGCACAGCACAGAAACACCAACGCCGCTTGGTGACGAACCTTACTTCGTGGCTGACGGCATGGTCTTTGTTTGCAAACACGCTAACAATGGATAACCCAAGTCGAGCATCTGAGTTATTTGGTCACCAGCTATTAATTGCTAAGCAGCCAGTCGATTTACTACAGCGGCATGGCTACAATACGACAAGGTATTCCGTAGAGCAGCTTCTTGAGAGCCGGCTCGATGCTGGGACGAAGTAGACGGATCATTATAGTCCATCTGTTTCACTACCAGGCAAGAACATGTTGGAACAGAAACTAACAGGGTGTATTTATCGACGGTTCGTCTCTTTCACATCCAGGCAGGCTATCTCAGACCGCTTCAAGACGTATGATCAGATACACAAGGGTTGTGGTCTGCAGTGCGTTGCATAAGCAAGTGGAAATAATAGAAATAAATCAGCAATTGTGTTGCATCTAGTTCATGTCTCTATCTTGCGTGGTGCCTCGACAAGCCGACGCATACTCACGCTTGCTTGGAAGGGTGTTTGGGGAGCAGCCCCACCGGGATCGCAAAGCACGCGGCAGTCCATCAGGGTACGGGCGTACCCTTGACAACCAGTGGTATTTCTGGGGACGAGGCTATTGTTAGGTGTGGTGGCAGCTGCCACGCGGTAGCGAGTTATTCGTGCTGTCAGGCAACAGTGGCAGGCTGCAGTCCTGCGTGCCCAGTGCTGGGTGGCATTAAGCATAGATCCGCCTCAGTAATCAGAAGCTGTCTCTCCAAGTAAGCCCACTGGTGTCTATCAACGCGGCAAAAAGGAGAATTATAATGACTTATATAATTTACCTTTTTTCCTTCATGATCTTTTCCTTTTCCCTCTTCTTCTACATGAAAACGAAGATTTTCCAGCAAGATCACACTTCCTAAAGAATGAAATGTAGTGCTCGTAATGAACAACCATCAGAACCAATTGTAAATGATTAGTTGGTTGCAAAAGAGAGATGAACACAAGATGTAATTGTGCATGAACAAATAAATGTATTAGTGCATACACATATATAACCAATACAGCAGTTACTGCACTTGCTTCACCTAAACATGTAAACACGTCTATGTAAGAAAAATTACAAAAATTAAAAAATAAAAGTAACTACTGTACCATATCTTGCCAACCATTTTAGAGAAATGATGACGACAAACCACTATCACACACTGATATGCAAACAGTCATAGCTAGTCCAACATAAAGGACAGACAAACAGACATGTTGGCTAATAAACAAGCCTTGCAAGGCCTAAGACGATGTACTGTTTCAAGATTGATAAAGAGTGGTCTCCTTTACACACACAGACAGGTTGGTGTTTAGAATTTGCTTAGTGTAGACAATAACATTGCAGTTTTAACTGTTGTGATCAATAGGAAGAACAGTAACGTTGATAAACATACATGAAGATAAACAAGACAACATGAGGTTAAAAGACAACAAACAAACAGACAAATAAAAAGACACCTCAATGCATCTAGCTGTTCATATTGTACAATCGTTCCGCATTACAGTAACGTCCAAAAAGTCTTGTTGATATCAATCAATACAGTAACATGTAATTATCTGTATGGCTCCATCTATGCACACATACAATGTAGCATCATTTCACCCATCGCACTCCAAACTAGAACTTGTCCAGTTCATGAACACCACCATATCAATGCAACACCTCATAGTTGCTCCCCGTACGAAACTACCACATACTGCGACACTACGTCAATGCTACCCTGTTTCACAGCATACTATTAGAAACTACTAAGACAGTATCAGTACATTCAGCAATGTACCTCAAACACCTTTACCATATCTAAACAATATCTTGTAATAGTTTCTTGCAATGCAATTAATTAATGCATTTCACTTTTAGTAATCTACGTAGTTTGCCTGTTGAATGCCAGTAAACGTGAATGTGACATTAACAAGAAAAGTTGTACTGACAAAAAAACCAATTTACTCACATACGCAGGTGTGTCATAAAAGTTTTTTGCACTGATACCTGTTTCTGGTTGAGCACATGCAGTGGCAACTTCTTCTCCAACACAATCATTGAGAAACAACACATCTCTGCATTGATAACACGTAGCTCTCACTCACATTTATTCACATTTCTTTGGTATATAATAGTTGTAATCGCAAGTACAACCATGCAGTGCTAAACATAGCAGCTAAATCTGTAAAACTCATCCACTCACTCACCTACCCACCCACTTACTCACTTAGTATATTTGAAGTTCAACAGTAATCAAAGCGCCAAAGCAAAAAATTACACATGCAGTACATTAAAATCCATGTCTTTTCTAGGTAACAGTCCAGTCTATGCTACATATTAAATTAACTACACAAACACTTCATGATAGAACCAATAAAATGGAACAAACAAAGCTAACACACAAATTCTACTGACAAGCAATCACTGAAAGGAACAAACTCATGGCTGTGACAAACTGTTCCAATCCACAGGGGCCTTCGAAACAACATTGGTGATCTTCTTCATGATGGTCTCAGTGTTCTGTTGTTGTAAGCAAACAGCAATACGTCTATGTCAAATATTCTTGAAATCAGACGACTTCATATTTAGGCAAGTTGGTGCAATGAAGGCTACCTCCTCTAATAAGTCCCATTGCCGTTTAGCCCCAATGGCCATAAACCTCTACGGCTAAGGGATGAAATACCTAGCAGAGTAATGTTGCTGTTTTTAGGTACTTGCTGTTCTTGCCGCATTCCTTGGATTTTGTTGCAAAGCCTGCATTGTCCTTCCTCCTCCTATATTTGTTTTTGACAAGGATGTGTCACAACTATATCCAACATGAGTTTTTTTGCTGGCTTTGTAATCATATACAGCAATGCCTGGTCATTGTTTCCTTAACAATTGAGCTGTAAGCTCTTTCCTACAGCAGTAGTCAAGAGACTGGAGCATAGCATAAAGGCATCCAAGACTTAATCGTGGTGATGAAGAGGTCCTCCCACCACTTGCAGACCAAACATCGTAACCATCACTGTCGACTACATCCCCACATTCAGTGGTACAACTGCCAAGTTTCCTAGGGCAGGTATCGCTGCACCAAGCCGCAAAGGCAAGCAATGCAAAGTGCACATTGCCATGTGTAAAGAGCTGCAAACTTGGTGTAGCATCTAGCCAGCTTCCTTCATTAGGACCTCTGCAACTTCAAATTCTTGCCCTGTCCTGATCATTGCTTAAATGACTGAAGAAACGACTGAATTTTTTGGCCTTCTTGATAGAACTTAAGTGTGATTGCAGTTTCTTCGCATTACTTGACAGATCACTGATAGATGGTATCAACTCATGAGCAGATTCACACATGTTGTGGACATCATTCAAGTCAGATTTCAATTCTGTTGCAATGGAGAACCTGCTTGCCAAAACTTTGATACACAATTTTTCAAGATCTGCTGAAGTTCTTGCAAACCCTTGAATGTGTTTGACCAAGTGCCAAGATAGGCACAAGTAGCCACATTTGCTGTCAAAATTAAAATAGAGCCTACCTCACTTATAGACAAGGCAAGCTGCTCACACTGTTTTTCTAGACAACTTGCACCCAATGATGTTTTGAAAACACTCCGGAACTGCTCGATCATGGAGCCGCACAGCCTCTCACTCACTCACTTTTATTTAGATCGATTACATGACTACTCAATCAAAACATACTGTTATGCTAACTACAATAATCCATTACCTAACTACCTAAAAATAAAGTATTGGTTCACTCACTCACTCACTTTCACGCACACAATTATGAATAAGTTATCTTTCACACTCACCTTCCAAGCAGTTTTTGAAGTTCAGTTGCAACAGGGCCCAAAGAGTATTTATCATTTGGTAGCCCATCTGGACGTCCAAGATGACTCATTAACACAACACTTCTTGCCCCATGTTCAAGAGCATAACGAATGCTTGGTAAAGCTGCAACAATCCTAAAGCAGCAAGTTGTAATAACCAGACAAACATGAAAAACGACAAATATAGCATATACTACACAGTAACTTGTATATATTTTTCCTTTAAAAGTAAATTATTGGTGTAGGAAACAGTCAATCGTATCATCAAGCATAACTCTACTTATTAATTAACCAATATAACAATAGATTTGTGCCAATTTACCCACCATTTATCAAGGAACTTCTCTTCTAATAAGTATAGCGAGCAAGTTAATCATGTATGAGCAATACTAAAAGTTGGGTTTCACAAAAAGAACTCACACATTTACTGTTGTAAAAACAGAGTCCTATTGAGTCTTGTTGCAGTGAAACTTTTCCTTATTGCTTTTCAAATTAGTACATAAATAGCCTCTAAAAGTCAAACAACGACTTCCCATGCCATAATTTATGTTAAAAACTCTCCAGATTGTCACCAATCAGCTCAGATCATCATATGATCATCACAAGGATAAAATCATTAATGGCTAAAACCACATGCACTAATATGACAAAGAAAAAGTGACTTGTTGACGTCAACTTGCAGCTCTTATCTTCCACAACTAAATTAACTTTCTCATAAAACAAAAATGGTACACCCCACACACACACACACACACACACACACACACACACACACACACTCACACACACACACACACACACACACACACACACACACATGCACACACACGTGCATGTACACACACATGCATGTACACACACACACACACACACACACACACACACACACACACACACACACACACACACACACACACACGTACACACACACACACACACACACACACACACACGTACACACACACACACACACACACACACACACACACACACACACACACACACACACACACACATTAGAATTGCCACTGTTATGGCAATAACACACATACCAACCTCACATTTGCTGAAACGGGCATTCCCTTGGTATTATATAACCTTTAGACACAATGACTACAACTGTTCATATGGTAGTTGCACAAGTAAATCTGTTAAAGATGGTCTGTTTTGCAACAGTTGGTAACATACAGTGTAACCCCCAAAATTACAACCATCTTTTTTGGCACCACACCCTGTTGGACTTATTTCCAAGGTAGTCTTTGTTCTGAATCAGCATGGAGTCACTAGGTTATGTCTCAGTAGATCCGGGATGTCTGTTGCAGCACGCTACATCTGACACTACAAATGACAGTATACGTACACTGCACTTGTGTCACAATTAATTTCCAATACCAAACTAAATTGTAGCAAGTTGCTATTGACTTTGCCTGGCATTCTCATCAAATCAGTCTCACTTTCTCCTCAAGTAAGAGTACTTTTCTCTTCATGGATTTGCTTTGCCATTTTCATAGGCGATTACTGATAAAATGAGCATGAATGTAGTCTTACTTCAGAGATTAGAAGGTCATTGAGACTGTACAAGTTGGACGCAATTCTGAATTCCAAGGTAGTCATATTTATGAGTACACAATGTATTGGAGAGATGCACAAAAAGTTTGAAACTGGAGAATAGTAATTGTATTTTTGAAGTGGTAATAGTTCCAGGTGGTTGCAAGGTGGGCTTCTACTGTATTTTCAAAGTGAAATGAACAACTTTCAATCCATGTATGGTGAATACAGCAAAACGTATGCACAAGTACAATAGCAATGCAGATTCCATTTATACTTATTAGTTTCTTGAAATTTTAGCCCATGAAAATGCCACATAAATCTTTTCAGTATTACCAAATATGACAGTGCATCAGCATTGCAGAAAACCATCAGCTCTCAAAAGGACATGGACTCATAGATCAGTAAGGCTTATAGCTGAAGTCTA
>CAXXBX010000144.1:0-4990 GCA_964274945.1 Dehalococcoidia bacterium
GCCATACAGGACCATCTGCTTTTAGTAGAGAACTATCCGCTGATGCAGACGTGTCATCAGCCATTCCTTCTGATACGAACAGGCTTCCCATCGCCCGATGATGTCCCCAACGGGCAGGTTCTGAAATCGCCTGCCAATAGTACGCCTGTCTGGGATTCGAGTCAGTCTGCAGACCTTGAAGAATTTGTCATCGTTGCATTTGATTGATAAAAAATAATGAAGCGTGCTGTTGCTTGGAATTCTCATCCAAGATTTTATGATGAATAGTTGCACCATCAGAACAGTTGAACAGGCATACGGTCTGCCAGGTCTGAATATCTCCCCATGCAGAGATGATGTTCTGACCAGATACAAAACACCGATAAGAGACGACTCTGCCAGAACCCTGCCGGGGGATTTTTACATTCATGCAGCAATGAAATGACATTGCAAGGATCCTTGGCTTTTTTCATTTGAATAGTTTGAGAAACTGATTAAAAATTAGGATTAGTTATGCCCAAGTCTCAATTATTTGGGGTTTGCATATCTGGCATGCATCATGATGTATTGGAGGGTTTTAGGATGAGTTGCACATATGCCAAAAATGTCACAATTTCAAATTCCAGTGAAGGTTAATATTTTTCAAACAGTTACGACATACGACTAATGAACAAAAAAAAATTTCTCATTGTCGGAGGCGGAGGACGGGAAAGTGCCTTTGCGATGAGGCTCATGCAAGACACCCGAGTCTGCGCAGTCATGGCACACAAAAATCCCCTTATCGCAGACTGTGTGGTTCGGTCTGGTGGAAAGTATTTGATTGCAGATGCTGATGATCCAAACATAGTTCTGAAATTTGCAAAAGATAACGGCATAGATTATGCCTTTGTGAGTGCAGACCAGCCGCTGGCAAACGGAGTAATTGACATCCTGTTGGAAAATAATTTCAAGGCAATCGGCGGCACCCAAGATGCGACACGCATAGAATGGGACAAGATATATGCTATCCAAATGATGCAAAAAGTCTGTCCCGAGTTTACCCCTTTCTACCAGACAGTCTCAAAGGTTGAAGAATTATCCGGCGCAATGAAATCTTTTGAATCCAAAGGATTGGAAATGGCAGTAAAGCCGCAGGGGCTTACTGGCGGAAAAGGCGTAAAGGTAATGCCTGAGCATCTGCCAACGTATCAGGATTGCGCAGATTATGCATCATACCTCCTAGAGAAAAACCCCGATGAAAAAGTGTTACTCGTGGAGAAATTAAACGGGATAGAGTTTACAGTCATGGGAATTACTGACGGACAGCATCTGATAGTATCTCCTGCAAGCTATGACTATCCATTTAGAAACGAGGGCGATACTGGCGCTGGAACTGGCGGCATGGGCTGCTTTACCAATTCGGAAAAGAGACTACCATTTATGACCGATCAAGACTTGGATGACTGCACATGCATCATGCAGAAAATAATCGATGAGATGAGATCTGAAAACCTCTTCTTTAACGGCGTGATAAATGGGGGGTTCTTCAAAACCAGACAAGGCATAAAGTTCATGGAGTTTAACGGACGCTTTGGAGATCCTGAAGGACTGAGCATTCTCAGCATCCTTGAAGGTTCGTTCTCAGAACTGCTGATACATATTTGGAATAAGACATTATCAGAGGATGTCGTCTCATTTATCAAAAAGGCAAGCGTCGTAAAGTATCTGGTAGCAAAAGAATATCCTGATAGCAGTGACAGTGTCACATCATTTGGCATTGACGAGGACGCGATTGCTCAAAAGAAGATAAAAATATTCTTTGCATCATGTGTCAAAACAGGACCGCACCAATATGAGACTTTAAAGAAATCCAGGGTCTGCGCGTTCAGTGCAGTCTCAGATGACATAGAAACGGCATCATCAATGATAAACAACGCAATTGACACACATGTCACATATGCACAAGAATCTCACTTGGAGTACAGATCTGACATTGGCTCCAAAAGGAGCTTGGAGAAATTAAAATCTGTATCAGGCCAAATGCCTGACAGTTAAGGTCTGCAGAATCCGAAGCCAATGGCGCAAAGAAACGGTTCAAACTCTCATCTGCTTATGGCCGGTCAAAGAAGATTTGAGGCCCTGAAGAACCTTGACTCAAAGACAACTCTTCAGGATGCCTAATACTGAAGGCGGTTCCAACATAGACATTTCCAAGTGCCGGGTTTAGGCCATATGGTTCTATCATCTCATCTACATCCCCGTCTTCCGGGTCAATCTTTACAAAAGCATACGGAATGTCAATCTCAAACTTTTCTCCAACTTTGACATGCTGAGAAAAGTCAAACTCGTAAAACGGGACGGCACATGCGACATGTCCCAAACGGTACTGTGTTGCACAACTAAGTAATTTTTCTTACAGTTTACACTAATGAAATATTAGTTTAGTATGTGGTTTCAGTAATTTTTGTTTTATAAGATTGTGATGTTTTGTGCCTGAATTCACTTTCTCGTCAGATAACTTGATGGCATAGCGACGATGCAAAGTCAGAGTCTGTTGTTTTGGTATGGTTTCTACAAGGCCCACTCATTCAAAAAATTTTAAATTATTTTCAGTGTTTACGCCGTTCAACGGCTCCCTGACTTAACACCCGCTTGAAAACCGTGAAAACGCCCTGAGAATGAACGGCGTACAAAACTTAGCCGTCGTTGTTGCCCGTAACTAATTCCACCGCAATGGTATCTTCATCATCTCTTGCAATGTCCACTACGTCGCCGGGCTCAAACTTGCCCATTATTTCCTCACTGATGTAGATCTTATTTGCACGGAATCTCTTTTGTTCCAGCAGTCTGCCTTGCATGTGAATCTTAAAGTATTCGGGCATTGAGGCATACAGTGCATGAGTTCCATCTTCTAGGATTCCGTACAGTCGTCCATATCTTACCTCTGATTTTGATAGCTTGTGTCTCATGATTCTATTGGGTTCGTTCCATCTTCCACATCATATAACTCATCTTAAAACCCTACAATACATCAAAAATGATGCAATGTTAACTAACCCAAGATAGTTTTCTGCCACTCGTTCATATCTGATTGCCGTTCTTCTGAATCCATTTTTGAGCCAAGCAAGGAACCGTTCTGCAACATGTCGAATTGAATTGTATTTTTTGTATGGTTTATTTTTTGCTGTAGCACTACTGTTTTTTCTAAACGGAATACACAACTCATCTCAAAACCCTGCAATACATCAAAAATGACGCAATACTGACAAACGCAAGATAGTTTTCACATCTCCTTTCATATCTGATTCTTGTCCTGTGAAATCCATTTTTGAGCCAACCAAAGAATCTCTCCACAACGCATCGAACCGAATTATATTTCTTGTGCGATTTGTTCTCCGATGATTTGCTATTCTTTCTAAACGGAATACATGCAATTAGATTTCTATTTTTCAAATAGCCTCTAATGGCCGTACTGTCATATCCTCCCTTGTCAGCATAAACTGAGGCAATCTGTTTGATGGTGCCATCATCATCCATAAACTCTGAAATGCTTTCCATGACGTCTGCAAACTTTGTACTGTCATGAACATCTGCAGGACTGGTCCTGATTGAGATTGGAAATCCGTTCTGCTCTACGGCAACGTGAATCTTTGTGCCTGAAATCCTCTTGAATCCGTCATATCCTGTTACGCTGCCCCCTTTTTGGCAGGGATTGTCGAGGAGTCAACGGATATCTTTTGCAGGTTGATTCTTCCTTGCTTATGAGCTGTTTTGATTAAACCGGATAGGATCCTCTTCCAGACTCCTTTTTGCTGCCAAGAGTTCAGTCTTCTGTTTGCAGTAGAATCATCACCATATTTTGTTGGCATCTCGCTCCACCTGCATCCGGATATCAAGACGTAGATGATTGTTCCGTTGATGATTCTTCTGTCATCGTCTCTTGGTCTGCCCGTCTTGGCAGGTTTTGGAATGTGTGGCTTTATCATGTTCCATTGTTTGTCAGTTAGTTCTTGAAATTGCATGAAAATCAGTCATGTTCGGCAATTGTTAGATCAGGATGATCGTAAAAATTTCACTAAATGATCAGTTTTGAGATGAGTTGATAACTTAAAAATTGGCAAAAATCGCTTCTATTTATTAAAAACTAACGTTATACACGATTTTATTGCCCCTCTGAATCTTAATTGTATATTGGATTTGCTTGTTGATTTGAAAAAAGGAAAACGTGGAGCAATTGCAAAAGCAATTAGCATGGTTGAAAATGATCAAAAAGAAGCACAAAAACTCTTAAAAAAAATTTTCAAAAATACTGGAAATTCTATTATTATAGGTATTACTGGACCAGCTGGTGCTGGGAAAAGCTCTTTGATTAACAAAACTACTGTTGCTATGAAAAAATTAGGCATAAAACCTGCTGTATTGGCAATTGATCCTACTAGTCATGTAACTGGTGGTGCAATATTGGGTGACCGAGTTAGAATGACTGAATCTACTGATTCTGGAACTTATATTCGAAGTATTGCATCAAGAGGTGCAACAGGTGCTGTCTCTCGTTCTTTACGAAATAGTATCAGAGTTTTAGAATATTCTGGATTCAACCCTATTATCATTGAAAGTGTTGGTGCAGGACAAACTGAAGTTGAAATTTCAACTATTGCTGATATTACAGTAGTTGTCTTTAATCCTAATACTGGTGATAGTATCCAAACAATTAAAGCTGGATTGACTGAAATCGGTGATATCTATCTTGTTAACAAAAGTGATCTTGCTGGAACAAATCATCTTTTTGATGCAGTACGTGATTTTATTGGTGATTCTGAAAAAAATCCAATAATTCTGAAAACATCTGTAAAGAAAAATTCTGGAATTAAAGACTTTGCAAAAACCCTCAAAGATATGATGGCCTCAAAAAAGAAACTAAAGAAAGAAAAAGATCAAGAACGATTAGAAGCAGAATTAAAGGATATTGTTTTAAATAACATAAAAGAAAAGATTGATGACATGTTAGATTCTGATAAATCTTTTTCAAAAT
>CAXXBX010000145.1:0-3837 GCA_964274945.1 Dehalococcoidia bacterium
TGAATTGCCCTGTCCCCTTGACTGTACAGACAATACATGCCTAGATGTACACCATACAACGTATGATACAGCTGATATTTATGATACTTATAAAATAAGTGTGATGCTGTAAGCTACTACAAATGTTCAGAAACTTCTCCACACGTTCGTGTCCATCATAAATGAAAGCGACAGTTGAAAACAAGCAATCAAATCTATATCCCAGATACTGATGACGTCTCCCACTTGCTTTTGTAAATAATATACAAGCGAAGCAGTACAAATGATGATGCAAGTGTTTTCTATGCAATAGCAAGGGGCGAGTAATTCACTTTCTTTCTGTTTGTCTTCATAAGCTTCCTTGGTATCGATCTTGATTTTGTTGGATCTTGAGGTGGAGGAGGAACTGTCGTGAGTTTAACTTGTCGTATGATAATTCTCTTACTGTTCTCACTAAACGGTTGACCCACTTGCCAATTCCAAATGGGATGACAGAGCGATGGCAGTTGTGAAGCAGTTTCTGAGGGTTCTATGTCAATAACGTGAGAAAGACTGAAGCACTTCTTACTTCGTATGTATAGATATATAGGGCACACAATGTATTATGTAAAAATTCGCTACCCTAGCTGCACCTGTCTAATGTTACCCAGGCAATGCCGAGTCGAAATGGTAGTAATTATATAAACGGTCAAAACATTGTACAAGCTCATAATACCCCATACACTGTTGCCTCGACTAGATCAGTGAGTTTGCCTTGCTTATGAATATTCAATTTTCTGCAATACAGCATTTAGCAATGCAACATGCTATAGTAGACGTACATGTATCTAGTTAAATTGATGTGAGTTGTGTGTGTGTGTGTGTGTGTGTGTGTGTGTGTGTGTGTGTGTGTGTGTGTGTGTGTGTGCGCGCGTTTGTCTGTCTGTGTCCGTGTGTGAGTCTGTGTGTGTGTGTGTGTGTGTGTGTGTGTGTGTGTGTGTGTGTGTGTGTGTGTGTGTGTGTGTGTCTGTCTGTCTGTCTGTCTGTCTGTGTGTGCGCACACGTGTGTGTATGCGTATATCCACCATCTCGATTACTACTCACCAATCCCACTCTAGGAAAGGACAGCTGCTTTGAGAGAATATCAGCTCGTTTCGGTTTGAAATGTACATACATGGTGATCGGCGACGGAAAAGACGAAGAGGCAGCAAGCAAAAAGGTACTCCAAAACTCTTCAACTTGATGCAGCCAACCCACAAAACACCTTTTTCTCATTACAGCTTGGATTGCCCTTCTGGCGTGTCGTGTGCCACTCCGACCTTCTCGCATTGCAAACAGCATTACAAATGGGGCATTTATAGATACCAATTATTTATTGATTTTAACTAAGCAAGCAACGAGAAATTTACCGCTAAGATTTAGATTTCTAGCGGATGGCACAGGCTTTGTTTATGGTTATTTATTGCGCCAGCCTGTGCAAATGATCGAGATAAGGCATTTGAAGTGTTAGCACAGAATTGTTGATTAGTGGGGGCGCGGTGACCGCTGCGTCGCCGGTTTACCTTAGGAATTTTCGTTTATTTTTGGCAATTTTAAAATTTGGTTTAAGAAGCATTTTGTTGAAGGCATACTATTTGGTGACTGCGCGCGCGTTGCGTGGGGCTCCAAGGCTAAGCTGGCCTCGGAGTCCCAGACCTTTGAAATGTGCATGTTGACTTCTCGGGTGTTGCGCGCACTGCGAGAAACAGGGCAAATCTATTTTTGAAGTCATTTGGGCGACTGAATCGGTTCCGGCAGACTGGCAAAGTCAACACACAAGAAATGAAGTCGTACCATCTGCGACAACTACCATGGTATTGCCCTTGTAAGCATACCTGGTAAGGTGTTTGCCAAAGCTGTCCTAAATCAACTCAAGCCCATAGCAGAACAACTCTGTGAAAGCCAGTGTGGTTTCCATTGCAATAGTGGCTCTGTGCTGAGCAACGTTTTCTCTTCGACTATTGTTGGAGAGCATGAGAATATCATCACCCGATCTATGCTTGCTCTATCAGTGGCGTAACTAGGCATGAGGCAGCCGAGGCAGTTGCCTCGGTAAATAAAATGGGTGTGGCGTTGCAAAAATTTTGCTAAATGCATCAGTTAGTAGATAACAGAAAAGATCTGGCATTCTAAGTGGCGTAGCTCTTTTATATATTCATAGAGATGTGGCTGTGAGTAGAGAGAACGTCTTACGAAGATTTGATTGTACAGAACATCGCAGATTGGGACAGTTGTTATTATAGAAGCTATGTTTACTTACATTATACATAAAGTAGGTTTAATAAGGACAAATTATTGCTTAATTAATTAATTAATTTAAACTTGCCTCGGTAAAATTTTAATGCTAGTTACGCCCTTGTCTATTGATCTAAAAACGCATATGATTTGGGCAACAGCAATGCTCTTTGGCACATCCTTCATTAGTCATATCGTATAACCGGTTACTTCTGCGGTTTTAAATTACTGCAATTTCAGAATCTAAACAGAAGTTTTAATTACAGTAGGACCTCAAAGATACGAACACCAGACAACCGAACTGACCGGTCAACCGAACAGCATGCTCTAGCGCGAGCGCGCGCTCTTGCAAAAATTTGATCACGTAATGTAGCCACGCGCACGCGCACTTTCAGCAGCCTGAAGCCACCCCCATGAATCTCATGCTTTTGAGAGAGCTCCTGGACCTTGCAGGACAAAAAAGGGGTTCTGCCTTGAAGCAAAAGACAATGGATTGTTATTTTAGTAACCCTTGAATTCGTTCTTACACTCTCACAGTTACTGTAGTTCACGTACTTATCCTTTTTGTTAGCCATACAGTGTACTCCTGTTTTCACAAGTTATGTAATCATCGATATTACAAACTTCAGACTTATGAACATTTCACAATTACGAACACCCAATTTCCCGAGGTGTTCGTATCTTTGAGGTCCTACTGTACTGCGATTTAAACTTCTGTGTTTCAACCAGGAATACAGTTGTTGGTACACACATGTACATTTGTCTGCACAGTGACTGCCTTGGACTCCGAGGATTGGCCTAGATATCTGCAATTTTATTTGGGCGGTCCATGATTTCTTCTCAGAATTTGCAGAAATATCACTGATTGCAGAAATAATCGGTTATACACATGTACGGTATCGCTTGCTTTCCAAGTTGCTGGCCCTTATTTGTGCCCTACACGAGAATTCCAGTGCTGCAGTAAAGGCTTATGAGAAGGTATCGGGACAAGTTTCCTGTCACCAACGGTGTTCAGCAAGGCTGTGTGTTGACACCTGCCTTATTTAATCTCTACTTTGACATTGCCATTCACATGGCTCTGGATGAGCACAGATCACAAGAAAAGGGCATCAAAGTAGCCTACCTTCGATTCATGGTGCTGATCTTGTCATGAACAGGAAGACCTTGAGGTTCAAATCTCTGGTGACTGACCTGGAGTATGCCGATGATCTGGCTCTTCTCTCTAACAATCAGTTTGACCTCTCGACAGTGCCTGTAAATCTGTAAATCTGTAAATCTGTAAAGCCTGACATGCCTTCCAGTTACTCTTTTGGATCTTGTGGTATCGTCGTTTGACCAGCACCATGGTTTGTCTTTTGAATGGTGTGATCCTTCCAATTTTGCTGTATGGTATCAAGTGGACTGTGTATTGAGTGCACTGTCCTTGAGCCTCCTGTTTGCTGTCTTCAGTCCTTGGGTGGGATGTATACTTACACCCAATGTGTTATGCCATAGTTAGTGCTCCTTGATGACTTTGACCAAGCTCCAGGAGGTTAGTCAGTGCAGGCCCATTAGTCTCCGTTTAGCGAGTGGAGGCCTCGTTCTCAGGAACAGAGAGCTGTCGTC
>CAXXBX010000146.1:0-10615 GCA_964274945.1 Dehalococcoidia bacterium
ACTTGTGGTTGTCTTAATGAGAAGTTGCACAGAGTGTTGTGGCTTGAATACAGAACTAGACTGAAAGTCTTGTTGATGTAGGTTGTAAATGAAAACATTGGGACACACATATTCTGTTTCAGAGAATGATGAGTGTTTTATTTAAGTTCAGTAACATACTTGTGGCATATTTTGTTGTAATGCATTGATTCAGCTTGTCTAACCAAATCTCAGATGAACGCTACTTGTACTTTACAAGTTGCAAAATATTTTAGGTATCATAGTTGCAACTTCTTGTGTTGATCAATAAGAGATAAGACTCTCGTGAAGCTGTCTTGTTATGAAATTAATGGCTTTGTACTTAGTAACTAGCTTCCAACCACTTTTCTTTTTTCAATCAAATTCTGGATCTACTATTGAATGCAGTTTAAAGTATGTCATAATTGTTGAGCACTTCAGCAATGGTTCAAAGGAACAGTTTGCTTATTAACGAAACGTGTTTTATGTTAAGCGAAATAGTAGCATATCTTGGATCAGACCATGTAATTGCTACATTGAAAGCACTTTGTGCAGCTCAGTTTGTAGCAGAAATGATGCATCAGATTTCAAGCTGACTGGAAATTGCTCTAATGAAGGTGCAGCATTATGTGTATGTAGTGTAGAAAATTTATTTACGATTTTTTTGCTTTTTAAGCAGCCAGTTATAATTTTATACGGTTATGGCATAGGATAAGCTGATGAATTCTGATAATGAAATCAATGATGGGTGCTTCTATTTTAGAAAATGGGTTTATTGTCACAACATGTTGAGGGGACGTTAAATATGATGAGGGAGCGTACACTGAAGAAAGAAAATGTAATTGTGTTGTATTTTTCATTTTGCATTCTAATTTGTGCATTCTGATAGTTGATTTCCAGTTGGGGAAACTTTGAAGATCTACAGCACAGACTGAAAAGGGTATCTGATTTGTTTACAGGTTTGTTATGTGGATTGGCTTTGCATGAGCAAATTAATTGGTTTTTCATTATATGTGATATTGGTTATTGAAATTAAGGTAACATAGGCGTAGGAAGCATGGGGGCATAGATTTTGCCCTGTGGGCACAAAATCAGAAACGGCTACTGTAGGCCTCGATTCTGATATCACTGTGCTCCCATAGTCTGCTCACCCTTCCTATGCCTTTGGGTAATGTCTATATTTAGTCTGTATGTTTTGGATCTGTGCAGTTGATCAATATTGTTGAAGATACCTTATATAATCCGGTATTAATTTGTCCTTATCAAAGATTTAGGTAACACGAAGACTAAATGTTGAAATTAAGAAGTTATGGTGGAAGCTAGTAGTCCCTTGATACAAATAAACACCATTACTGTTAGTCAGTGTATGTAAACTGATACCTTAGTAGCAGTTCTAATTACTGTAGTTGTGCTTTATTTTCTATTACTTGGAGGGTTTGTAGCAGTCTTTCAAATTTGCTGGTATGATCGATTGTCATGCAGTACCACATGCACACGTTTGATGTTAGCACGTGAGGAAAAGATTTTAGTTACATTTGGATTCATTGATTGACAATAGTGGCAGCCTTATGATAGTTGTGTTCCAACACCGTCCTACACACTAGAGGTACAGTACTGTACACCCCCCATCCGTCGTTTAGCGCTACGCCCCCGCAAACTTGATTGCATGGTCTACGAAATCAAGTTGGAAGGTTGGGCTGAACTACAGGCAGAGCTGGATATCAGAGTGTAGTCACCGTTACAAATAAGGAAAACGTACAGGAGCGATTTTGCAAATCTCGTTGTTGAAGTAGAGTTCATGTCGCGCGCAAACCAACTCGTCACCTTTTCTCAAGTCGAAGGCACTAAAAAGGTTACATTTTACACAAAACCAGGTTTGAACATGCGAGCGCTACATTTCAGCGTGAAAACAGAACATATACGGTGATCACGTGGTAAGGTTACGTAATAGTTGCAACTCACAAATGCAGTGCAGATGGTCCCTTCAGTCTTGCATGCGCATTTTCTCAACATCTCGCGAGTGTCTTACAGCATTTTGATGGTACATGTAGTGAGGTTCCTAGCGTTAGCGCGCGTTGACGAAACGTTCTCACGTGACCATTGTATGCGCTGTTTTCATGCTATTTACTGCTAATATCTAGCACTCTCATGTCGAGCTTTGCCTGTAGTTCAGACCAACCTTCTATCTTGATTGCGTAGCTATGCAATCAAATTTGCGTGGGCGTAGCCCTAAACGACGGAGTGCCTGCATTTGATAACCTACTGTAGTAATTATGGCATAGGTATAGCCCTCATTCTAGTAAGCAAACTGACCTACGCGGTTTAATTAATGACATTGAAAGTGAACCTTAGTATCTGATGTTGCAAAATGCATGATTTTGGTCAAGTTCTCTAGTTCTAGTATGAATTATTGGGCAAACTCTACAATTGAGTTAATAGCACTGATCAATTTACTTTATATCAGATAGATGAGGACAGTATGAACGAACTTTAGACTACTACATTGTACAAGAATTCATATTGAAAGTTCTCTTTTGCCATATAATGCCACTGCTGTGTGAATAGATATGAAAGCGTTGCAGAGAATATCATTGTATCACTTAGCACTGTAATCAATGTAATGAATAATGTCAGGCACAGATTCAGAGATGATGCACCATGTGCACGTGCACCCCTACATTGTAGGCGTGTCACCTCCTTTTTTGGATACACAGCAAAGGGCCAGTTTGGGTTTAAGCCTCCGCCCCTGGATCACCAAATCTATCTTAAGAATCTGAAGTGAAGCAATTTGCCAGCTTCTACATATAGATGCTTATTCAAGAACAGTTGGTGAGGAACTTGTGTGCTGGGATACCTAGCAGGAGTCTGTTGCTATTGAAATGTTACCAGCATCTCCACAAGACACTCTGTTAGCTGTGGACAAATGCACAACTTTCTAATGTGGTTAATTTAAAAAATTAAACTCAGGAGAATGACAAATGAAACATCAGTGCTATAGGTAGACTCAAAACATACAGTTGCTCTAAAGGTAGTCAGCAGAGATTAAATAGCCTCACTTTGTTGCATATTTATTATAATATGGCCATACACCATGACAAAATTATTAATTAACTTTTGCATGCAAAACACCTCAATGTATATATATATATATATATATATATATATATATATATATATATATATATATATATGTGTGTGTGTGTGTGTGTGTGTGTGTGTGTGTGTGTGTGTGTGTGTGTGTGTGTGTGTGTGTATATAATTCTCATGTTTGTGCACTCCCCTACGAGGGGCTCTCGATCAATGCCTGATGTTGTGGTATACAGTAGCAAGAACACAGTAAAACCTATTCTATTAAAAATTTGCACTAGAATATCTATACGTACAGTATATCGAATACAGATTATTTAGAGACTCGACTGTACTAGAACCATTTCTAACTGGTTTGCTATATGATGTCATGCAGTCAAAGTAAGACGATATGGAACTGAGGAGAAACAACGATTTATACAGGAAATTGTATAAAAAAATTACTCAAGCTCATGGCTAAGATTACATTAGATTACTCTAGTTGTGTCAAGAGACAATCTCGTTGCCAAACTGTTGCTCATTAATTGGTGGTTGAGTTGAAAGTTGACCAAAAATTTAGTCGCAGTCACATGTAAGAAGTCACGCCCATACGCCCATAACGTTTTGTGGCCGGAGAGTCAGTGCACTTTGCGGCCATTCAATTTTTTAATTTTAGTTTGGATGAGTTTAGTTTAGATGTTTAGATAAATAAAATAGATATAACTAATTCTGTATTTGTACAGTCTCGACTGATCATGAGGAAATAGTCTCCAGGCAGAGTGACATTGCAAGCTCCAAGAAAGCGGGAAGAAACACACGGAGATCTAAAAAGGTCAAGCGCAAATTTGTAATAGACTCAACACCGTTTGGAAACAGTGCAGTCGTGATTCTAACTGCTCAAACACCCGTGGAGGTTCATAGTGGGAACGAATGCTCATATTTCTATAGGATTACTGGATTACTGACGCAGTCGGTGTGTGTCCAAAATGCTATTATCGCTAAATAGGTTAAAAACTTTGTTCTTAATTTTCTAGCGGCGTGCGCCTTCTCTGCATCTATCTCATACATTGAAAGCTGCAAGTGAGGTCTTGACTAAAATACGACGTGAAGCCGATGAGACAAGCACACAGTGTGTACAGATGGACATCTGGGTACATGTCGGCCGGCAACTGATTACCAATGTGCATAAAAGTAAGGTCTCATTCGTCTTTGATATTTCTAGAAGGGTCCCGCTGTAGTCTATACGTCAGTGACGCTGCATGTCTTCAGGCAAATAATTGCATTACATTACGCATATTATCGTTAAAAATTGCTATTTTTGTTGCTTGCTTTTTATCTTGATGTTGGTTCTGTCGTTACGTACACCTAATGTACCAGTACAGTGTATGAGACACATAGCCAAAGTATACGCGTAGACGCGCGCTAGCAATATACCATTTTAGAACGTAAAGCGTGCTTACTAAGATTGCCTGAAGTAATATATAACTTTTAAAATATGGTTTACTGCATCTGCATGAAGGCAGTGAATGTGAACGACGTGTTAGGCTGCGTTCCTGCGTGGTTTCAGCTGCATGCCGTGGAGAAGCACAGGGCTGAGGCACAGAGAGGCAAGCATGCCACAGTTGAGGTACTTGCCTCTCAATGCGTGTCTCAAATAGAAGACTCAAAATTTGGAAACTAGCTATGAGTTTGACCAAGAACTAACAGTAATCGATCTTGGCAGTTTCTGTAACCGTATAGGACAAAATACCGTTTATCAAGAAAGGTGATGACACAATTAGGCGTGCAAGAATAGTAAATTTATGCTTTCTTGTTGTTGATGCTAACGGTACGCTCCCATTGAGATTGCTAGTACGACATGTAAGTTTGTCGTTTATGTACAGGTGAAGCACTTCGCAGTTATAATATTGGGCAAGTGATATGGAAGATGAAACACAGTGAACATGGAACCAATTGGACAAGCGTTTTCGAATCGGGATTTCAAGAACAGGATTGGTTTCCTTTCTGCCGTTTTCTTGAGGAGAATGCTGCGTTGATACACTCGACTACTCGCCATGACATGAAGTTTACAACTCCATCACATCGAGTGCGTCGTTTCAAGGTCTGGATACCCGAATACCAGACAGGTGACACCGACGACGTCGATCCTTCGCAGCAAGAATATCTTGAAGGGGGAAGGAAAGTGGGTTGTGGTGTTCTTCTTTTTCCAGACACTAAGAGGCTGATAGCAGAAGTCTCCATGCCATATTATCCGCTTGACTGTCGTTTACTAATCCAAACAGGTTGATAAAGAATCGTGTATCTGATAAACCTGCATATTTTATCTGGCAATTGCTTATAGGGATAATTGACGTTACCGATCAAACGGAAGAAGAAAAGAAAGAAGACGCCATTTTGAGTCAATATTACCTCGAGAAATTTCGCGTCGACGGCAAAAGCCTACAGGTGCCATCTAGGTGGCTTCTACCTCCTAAATATCGACTAATTTACCACAGAAGGTGTGAGCGAGATTATTACCGGTATCAAGGTTTTGAGTTGACCGTTTCAAGGGAGAAGAAAATGCACCCGGAGTCGCCGGAAAACGTAAATATTGCAGTATGTTTTCGGCTTGTATAGCTACGTGTTTGACTGCTGATGTGTTAGATTGATGTTCACATTCGCAGCAGTAAATGTGAGGACCTACGACGACAGAATAGAGGACTGGACTGGAAACCGGGAGAAATTGTTAGCTCTATTCCAGAGATGCTGGAATGTGCAAAGAGCATCCTTTCGAAAGGAGGATTAATGACTGTCTAACAGTGTCGTTTATACTATAGCCTAGCGTTACTTACGAAGTGCCAATTTGTGTGTACAAGAACAAACATTTCGACAACGGCAAATGTTATTTGACGTGCTGAAGTTTTCTAGAACTGGAATCTTCGTACCCGCTATTGGGAATGACTTTTTTCAGAACAATTGCAGCAGCATGCAGTGGCGTCGTTGCATGGGCCTAAAAAACTTGGGATACCAGCTGCGGGGTTGCTTGATTAAGTGATCTTGTTTATTTTGTTGTCTGAAATACCACACCTCTAAATATAGTAGTGGACAAAAGTATGCCGGGCAAGAAATTTCAACAGTTTTTCAGGATATTTGTGTCTAACCTAGGTGCGTTGGTCAGTAGTGACCTTACGAATAATTAGTATCAACATCTGAGAATAGAATGATATGAAATACTTCAAAATATTCCTCTGCCGGTGATGGGACTCAGTACAGTTTTTCGAAACCGGTTCAGAGAATTCCATTTATGATTACTATGGACATTTTGTTCCACAATAGTGCTAATTGGTACAGAATTGAGTCTAAATCAGTTGGTTGTTGCAATTTAATTAATAAGGGGTCTGATTTCCTACTGACAAAATAAAATCATTATAATTCATGACATAACTGTTACATATAAACTATCAGCTAGTTAACGATTGCTTGTTTGTCCTATATTATTACCAATGGAATAGTATAGCGACTGGGCTTGAAGCTTGGTTAATATGATATTGATAAGAACTTATGGGGTGTATATGTGCTTTGGGCAATGTGTTGATATATGATATCAGAAGTGGTCAGGAGACTGGCAGTGCAAAGCTCAATTGATTAAGCAGGCAAAGAAATACTGTGGCAGTGTCATTATAAATAATGTGCTCTGCGTTGTCAGAGTCAGAGGATGGGCCTGCCAGTACATTACCTCTGAAGAAGCATGACTATCTCTGACCTCTATTTGCTTACTTTGCCTGAGACATCGTTGTATGGTTGTTCTTGCACTGTGGCATCGAGGAAGCTCGTGGTCGGTAGTAGTATAACAACGCCTCAAGATAATGCTGCGATAGAAAATAGTGTGTGGTGTCTACACAGGTTGACTGGATTTGGAGGCAGTTGCCATCAATGAATGATCGTTGTTGTCTGCACGGGATGTGTGCCTCTAGAGATGAAGTCATTCTGGCAGCTGGATCTAGCTGTACCGGTTTGACTCCATTTGCTGTAATCTGCTTTTCTAGTGTTATAGCTGATGTCGTTTCTTTACAACAACAGTAAAATTATACTAAAATAGAGAACATTTCCTCCAAGTTTCAAAATGGTTGCCCCCATTATAATTATAATTATAGTAAGATCTTGCAAGGAATTTACAAAATCTTGCGAGAAATTGGCAAAAAATTGCAAATTTCTTGTTTTTGCGGGATCTTGGCCAAGAACTTTGACCTGGGGAGGGATGGGTCATATGACATGTTCTTGGATTTGGCGCATTAGGGATCATTGCAATAGTTTGTAAGCAATATACCTCTAATTACAGCTTTATAATTCTACGCATTTGTCAGCATATTGGTGAAGTGCTGCACACATGTTGAGCTAGAATGCCCTAACAGAAATGATATCAATTTTGTCGCTCTTTGGAGATTTAGGTGTGAAAGGTTGAACGTTATTTTTACGTCTGTTGTGATGTTTATGATACTCCATGAGACTAAATAGCAGTTTAATGAGGAGGCACTTGATCAAGTACATGCTTGAGTTACTCGTTGGGTGCCCAGAACCCTGTACACAGACTCTATCACCGCTTTGTGTTTGGCCATAACCGTACACATAGTTATATGTAGCCAGACATCTCTCACTCTCACTGTTTGTCTGGACTAATGTGCCCATGGCTTGGTACTTACTGACACAGAGGCATAAAATTGCGTGTTTTTACATTGAAATATATGAGACTCTAGAGCACTGCAGTAATACAGATGCAACATTACAATAGTGGACACGGGATATTGCCAAACAGAGCAATAAATATGTTGAACACTAAATTTTGGTAATCACAAATGTAGGTGATTATCAATAATCCAATTTGCTACAAATCAAAGTGTTGGCTAGACACTAACCATGCTAATAACAATAGCACTATATTTAATTAACAATATTTTCAAAAACTAGGAAATCTCTAAGGCGATCTAGTTTTTGGTTGTGGGGCTGCATGTAGAGACAATTGACATACCAGCAGCGTTGGCAGTAAATGATCTTTAAATGTTATTTTAGCAGACAATTAGGTAAAAGTATATTTATAGTGGCTACAGGTAACTTTCATATTGCCATGACAACGGTGCGCACGCTAGCAGTTAGTTTGTTCATCTGTTATCTCAGGTACATGTAGGAAACTGACCCTGAAACCGTGTAAAGAACACGTCGACCAAATTTTTATTTCTGACCGTCAGAAATGGCAGTGACGGGTCTAGGATGTGACACGTGACAGAGCTTACGTACGAAGGTGACAAGTATGTTTGCGTAATTTGTCAAAATATTGAACTGAGAACAAGGTGTGGGAATTCGCAAGTGCCCGGCTAACGATTTACAACCGACGGAGGCGCTTGCGTCAGTGTCTCCAGGCGAGTTCGATTGTTCAACATCCCGAAAACAAGCCGGAGGGTCACAGCAACATGCCGACTCAAAATGTCTGGAAAGCTGGTAGACAAATGACTGCGAAGAAACGGTAGCTACAGCTCTGATTAGGCTGTCCGTTTTTGTTTTCTAGCGTTTACTGGGAATGTTCGAGACGTTCATCGCGCAGTGGACGCTGGAGCGGTGGGGCGCGTGTGCATATGCTTGTTACTTCCACGCAAAATCATACACGCAGTGGGAACCGGATGCGCTTGACAAGAGTGCTTTACACAAGGCCGCTATAAACGGCCACATTCAATGCATGGAAGCTCTGGTAGAGCAAGGCTGGGATGTGAACAAGGCAGACGCAAGTGGCTGCACTGCATTGCATATTGCGGCTAAGAGCGGCCAAATGGACGCCGTCAAGTGGCTCGTTGACCAAGGAGTCGACATCCGCGTCAAATCGAAGAAAGGAAACACGGCGAGACAAATGGCGAGTAACTCAGGGAATAGGGTAGCGGCACCTAATTCGGAACTTTTCCGGTCACGCCTGGAATTAGAGCCGTGTTTCTCATAAAACAAAAGCGTATTTGCCAAACATTGTATATCATATTGTAGACCAATGCATGACCTTACTCGTAAGACTAGTGGGAGTGAACGCAGTCGCTGCCGCTCGTCGTGATCACGAGACGTTTGAAATATTGCGTGATAGTTGATATCACCATACGAGATCCTAATTCGGAACAGTCGTTTTCTTGCTAACCGCGTTTGCAAGAGTCTTGATTTGTGCGCTCCGAGTACCGAAGAGATAAAGCTACATGCACGGCTACTGAGGATAGGACTTGTGCTTGTCAAGCAGGGTAGACCACGTTCAAATGTTGCATAGGTGTTGTTGCCTATTCTTGAAATCATGAAGATTTAGCTTCAATTCTTTTTTTTGATTTTGTAGATGTTAAACTACATCATCGCCAAGGACGTAGTAACCATTGATCTTCAACCGATTTTTGTGAGGTTTCTGTGTCATTTACGACGTGAAAGACTGCTAACTATCATCAGAGACGAAAAGGAACTGTGGATATGCCTGAGAAACATAATTTACACCATAGGAAGTGTTCATCTTTTCATCAGATGGACTTGAGTCTAGAATCTTGCAACATCGTCATTATTTTATTGTTATTAATATCAACCATTTACAATGTGGGGCCAACGTTACTCCTACATAGAGAAATGGTTTCTACATAAAGGAAATTATTTCTACTGAGCTCAAGGAAGAATTTATGAAAGATGTATTTAAGAACATGCTGGGCAGAGCCACAACTCAGCCGTATCAGGCATGTCTGTAAACATGGCGCACCGGTAGTGGTACCACCTCCTGCAGCCTGCTTTATCGCAGCCTATCCAGCACTGCTGATCATCTGTGATATCGTTTTCATAGTCATTACCACATCCCTGGCACAGATTTTCTTGACTACTACTAAGGGGCAAAGCTAAGTCAACTTCGGCATTCCAAGTTTCGTCTTTCTTTCTTTCTTTTGGCGTTCTCTTTCTCTGAGGCGTTGTACGGCTTCTTCGCTAGTCACTGATTCTCCGTAATAGTTGAGCTGAAGTCTTCCGCTCTTAGAGGCAGGCTTGGTAAGCTTGGCTTGAAAATGCTCCTTGAAGATGGATGTTATTTTTCTGTGATTGGTGTTGCTGTTGTCAGGTGATCATAGCTGCATTTCGTGTAAGGCATTGATCGATTAAGTGCACCATGTGCAATAACTTTCCCGTTTAGAGGATGAATACCTGTTGCTCGAAAGCCACTGACCAAATGCTCAGTGAAAACACTATTTTCCCATAATTTCTTTAGTAGACAAGGAAAGGACTTTTTTGTGACTACTGCCTGACATGTTTCAGTTTTGTAGATTTTTAAGATTTGACTTCAGGCTCTCTTGACAGTTCGAAAGACACTCACATCTAAGGGCTGTAAAATGTGTGTTGTGTGTGGTGGTAAGCAAAATATAATTGTATTGTTTTCCCTGGCACATGTTACTACTTTCAGTGAGATGTGTGAGCCATGACCATCTAGAATAATTATAAGCATCACAGGCAGAGACTTTCGCACTGATTCTGTAGCTGGCAGAAAGACAGAGCAAAACCATTCTGTGAATTGTGCTTCTTCCATCCA
>CAXXBX010000147.1:0-4178 GCA_964274945.1 Dehalococcoidia bacterium
ACAACTCCCCAAGCAAACAGACTTGGGAAATATTTATTACGTATGATCCATCGGTAGGACGAGTGACGTTCTTTCCGTTTACTGGCAGTTGTGGTAAAGAAGTTCTCGTATTGTAACTTATAATGTATTGGAAAGTCTAGAATTGTTACCAAATGCATACCAAACATGTTTACAACATCCACATTAAAGTTTGTTCTTGACATTTGTTCTATCCCCACACCTCGTTGCGGATGTGCTGCTGTTGAGCATTAGGACCGACTGCAGCATTTTGCACACCTTGGACGTAGTAGTTTGTGTGCTGGTGGTGATTGATGATTATCTTTTTCATATTTTTAAACATAGAGAGACAGCGAATAATCAAATGTGATATAGAAAGACAAAGAAGAACTGATGTCGTTAGAGGAAACAAATTGAGAAGCAGATCGACGCAGAAAACAATGAGAAGTGTCGCACAGAGATATCGCACCAGTAGCTGCATTATACGCTTAGTTGTTCTAGAAACACAAGCTTTCATGAGTGAAAAATACATTTGTATTTGACGGCGAGGGCTAGATATACAGTAGATATAGATACTGTGATGACATGTTGTGGAAAGAGGTTACTTTCTAGACTAATAATACTCCTCGAATTGAAGAAGACCGGAGGGTCGTCGAGTACACTAAAACAATGCCGTGACGGAAACTCGTGTCTTCATGTTTTCAACCTTGTCCGATATCATGTCGCTCGGCTTTTCGTTGCACGTGACCGCGGAGCTACACTGCAACTCCTACTTAATTAGCTAATTGGATGCGGTGTCAAGGTGTTCCTGCAGTTCAAGAAGAGGCAAATCTCGTGGAAGGTCTGCCGGAGACGGCGACATCCATGCAGTCGACCTTCAGCTCTTTGTTTACATTTCACCCCTGCGCTCATGATCAGTGCAATGTATTACGCATGCACAACTGGTGAACGTGAGTATGACGTTCGAAAAACAAGGTTATTGACCGTATACGGACGAGCCTGCTGCGCAGAACAGTGAGGTGTAGAGATGTGTATTGATTATCATCAAGAACGTAAATTGTCACGTTGCTGATGTCAACTCGATCATATTCGTAGAACAATCAGTCACGTGACTAGAAACATCTCTGTTTTATATGTACGACGAATTAGGTTTTCTACACGTAAGCTAGATCTTGTCTAGCTGACACAAATGCACTATTGCTCTACAAGGTTTGACGAGCATGAAAGCTGTATAGTTCTTACCGATAAATTGTTGTTATATAAAGGTAAGACAGCGGTGCAGACGTCTACTGATGTACATTTACACGTAGGATGACGGTGGCTTGGGATGACTCTTGGAGTACGTCACGTGACATACTCACGTGAATTAGGTAGGATTGCAACTACAACAAACTCTAGATATATATAGCGATAGAGAATACGGCGAATAAGAGGCGTGCTGTGCACGATCTCGTTCGTATCTAGACGACGACTTTCTGTACTTCGTAACTCTAGAGTGTTGTCCAGAACCACCATCGTACCAAAACGGCGTACCAAGTACCAAACGACAGGAGGTAAAGTTGTACATTTACACGAGCGAACCCTAGAGGTACCAGGAAGAGCTTGTGCACCGTGTCTGCATTCAAATGGCTCTCTGCTGTCAATTTTATCAAACTAAGAATACTAGTAGCTATAGTAAAGAATAGAACTGACTTACCTGAGATTTGTCCGCAAGCAGAAGCTGAACAAGGCGTGCAATAACGGTCAGACTAGCTACGTACTTGGCGATCTGATTCCACCAGTGCAAGGACCAATCAGCGCTTGCTTAGACGTCACCGGAAGGTCAACATTACACTAGGGAATTCCCCTTAAGACGAGCCTGTTTACCCTACTAGGGTAAACAGGCGAGCACACCCTCGTAGACCCGTCCTAAGGGGAATTCCCTAGTGTAATGTTGACCTTCCGGTGACGTCAAGTGCAAGGACCAATCAGCGCTTGCTTAATTAAACGTCACCGGAGTGCTGGTGGAATCAGATCGCCAAGTACGTAGCTAGTCTGACCGTTATTGCACGCCTTGTTCAGCTTCTGCTTGCGGACAAATCTCAGGTAAGTCAGTTCTATTCTTTACTATAGCTACTAGTATTCTTAGTTTGATAAAATTGACAGCAGAGAGCCATTTGAATGCAGACACGGTGCACAAGCTCTTCCTGGTACCTCTAGGGTTCGCTCGTGTAAATGTACAACTTTACCTCCTGTCGTTTGGTACTTGGTACGCCGTTTTGGTACGATGGTGGTTCTGGACAACACTCTAGAGTTACGAAGTACAGAAAGTCGTCGTCTAGATACGAACGAGATCGTGCACAGCACGCCTCTTATTCGCCGTATTCTCTATCGCTATATATATCTAGAGTTTGTTGTAGTTGCAATCCTACCTAATTCACGTGAGTATGTCACGTGACGTACTCCAAGAGTCATCCCAAGCCACCGTCATCCTACGTGTAAATGTACATCAGTAGACGTCTGCACCGCTGTCTTACCTTTATATAACAACAATTTATCGGTAAGAACTATACAGCTTTCATGCTCGTCAAACCTTGTAGAGCAATAGTGCATTTGTGTCAGCTAGACAAGATCTAGCTTACGTGTAGAAAACCTAATTCGTCGTACATATAAAACAGAGATGTTTCTAGTCACGTGACTGATTGTTCTACGAATATGATCGAGTTGACATCAGCAACGTGACAATTTACGTTCTTGATGATAATCAATACACATCTCTACACCTCACTGTTCTGCGCAGCAGGCTCGTCCGTATACGGTCAATAACCTTGTTTTTCGAACGTCATACTCACGTTCACCAGTTGTGCATGCGTAATACATTGCACTGATCATGAGCGCAGGGGTGAAATGTAAACAAAGAGCTGAAGGTCGACTGCATGGATGTCGCCGTCTCCGGCAGACCTTCCACGAGATTTGCCTCTTCTTGAACTGCAGGAACACCTTGACACCGCATTCAATTAGCTAATTAAGTAGGAGTGCAGTGTAGCTCTGCGGTCACGTGCAACGAAAAGCCGAGCGACATGATATCGGACAAGGTTGAAAACATGAAAACACGAGTTTCCGTCACGGCATTGTTTTAGTGTACTCGACGACCCTCCGGTCTTCTTCAATTCGAGGAGTATTATTAGTCTAGAAAGTAACCTCTTTCCACAACATGTCATCACAGTATCTATATCTACTGTATATCTAGCCCTCGCCGTCAAATACAAATGTATTTTTCACTCATGAAAGCTTGTGTTTCTAGAACAACTAAGCGTATAATGCAGCTACTGGTGCGATATCTCTGTGCAACACTTCTCACTGTTTTCAGCGTCGACCTGCTTCTCAATTTGTTTCCTCTAACGACATCAGTTCTTCTCTGTCTTTCTACCCTGTGACGTATATATTATATATATATATACCCTGTGACGTATATATTATATATAAATAGCTACACATCTTCAAATCCGACAGCTCACTTTCTTTTGCCGCTGATGGTAGAAGATTACAATCCCGGATGTAAAAATAGGATCATCCTCTGTAGCACACGCCAGACTGTGCGTTGGACGTTTCTCTTCGGATATTAAAAGAACAAGGATAAACAAATATTCAAGAACAAGTGCGTTCTCTAGGTAAGCTGTGGTATTGAGGAATTCTGCTTCAAAGTCTGGCGGGGAAACAGCTCTACCGACACCATTTTACTTTAAAGAGGAACCACTGACGGCAAGAAGGCAGATCTTTATAATATCTTTGCATTCACATTCGTCATTCTCGATATATCCGTAGCAGTCATCCGTAAACGCATTGATTCGTTTGCAGTGGGCGGAGCTTAATCGACCAGGAAGAGCAGAGCAGGCGCGTGGGCGTTGCACATTACAGAAACATCGCTCGTTCTCGTATACAAAAGCGAAGATAACGGAGTAACTTATACCGATCGATTTGTCTTCGTAAGATCTACCCATACAAGTTAAGTTCATTTTTGTTGGACTTTCCCTTTAAAGGGTAACTGCAACGCAAAAATCAAAAGTTCTTTTATGTTGGAAATTGATAATTCTAGTTGCATACATGACAGGAAAAATAGTTTTAGATTTTTAAGTTTAGTCTTCGCCGAGATATAGCACGTCAAATTTGCTTCCGGTTCTTCAACTTCCGATAACGAGCGT
>CAXXBX010000148.1:0-11929 GCA_964274945.1 Dehalococcoidia bacterium
AAAACCGATACTGTACATCTCAAAATGCCTTCGTTCTCTAGCATACAGGGAATGTTGGAGAACTATTCGGATGACATGTGCCTAGAAACACTGAAAAGCCTATCCGTCATGTTTATATTACAGTGTGCAGCAGACGGACGGACAGCTACAACAGTGCAGCAATCTGTGTAGTTGTAGCCGACCGGCCGTCTGCTGCACACTGTAATATAAACATGACGGATAGATTTTTCAGTGTTTCTAGGCCCGTGAAAAAGTTGCGGACATTATCACATACCTAGATACATGCACTCAAACAGGAAACAATTTTCTGAATCCAAATTTGTCTTTTGCGCGCGTCTTTTCAATCGTTGTGTACTGTTTGATATACGTTCCAACGAACAACGTTTCTTTCTCTTCAGCACCAGTGAAGGAAATACCTATACATTCACCATGCACTGCATATTGAAGGTCATGCACCAGTCGTGCATCACACTCTGTTACAGTGTAGATAGAAAACTGTTCGCATTCCAAATAGCAAATCTAAGCACGGTTCGTTGACTAAATCATTTTGTTTTGCAGGGTTGCCAACGGATGTTTTTAAACTCTTAACGTACCATGCAGAGGCTTGTTCATATATAGGAGTCATTATACGTACATAAACCTGATGGCAATCGACTGCCTCCACAAACATTAATTAAAAACAAGAAATTTGTAACGCTGGTAGTAAGAAGAAACCCCTCTAGAGAGACTCTTTTAACTGCAATGCGTATAGATGTAGTAACTCTAGAATGTTACGTCTTCCATGTTGTACTGCTTGAGTGATCTAGGACATCTCATCACTCTGCAAGTAGCAGGTGCATGACACATTGCGTCCATCAATTGCCGCTTGCGTGCTTACTTTCATCCACTGGTTGACGAAACGGCGACGAATATGTTCTAGCTAGCCTCGCGAGCCGAGCCTTCTCTCCTCCGTGCTCACTGCGCGACCTCACGTGCTGTCCGCCTGCTCTCACGTGAGAGGAGGTGCGTGAGCCGGAACTGCTTGCACGAAGGGAAGGCTTGGTTGCAAATCCGTAAGTCGCTCATGACGTGCAACGGCATGTTCACGTCACGAAACTTGACCTAAATACATAGTTTCCATTGGTCGGTGACTTGATGCAATTAAAGTTACTGGAATTCTTTAGCTTGACTGGACACGCGTGTAGTTCCTTGTTCTCAACCCACAAGGTGATCATATCACTAACAGTTTACACGCTGGTCAACGCACCTGCCGTGATTTTTACCCTCACTGGTAATTTCCTACACCTGTCAGTCTAGTAGTGTCTTAAAATTATTAATTCCTTTCCAGATGTTTCAACAACGCACTGAGCAAGACTACAAAGCTGCAAAAATTGCCTTGTGAGGAAGTCTAGACATGTACAGTTGCCCTCGTAGCGCGGTTGCACACTTGCTCAAGTAGCTGCCGATTTGGTGAAGCTGCATCTGAACGTCGGACATTCTTGGACAACTTCAATTGAAGTCAGTAAGGTGAAGAAGGAAGCATCCGCTTATGGAGCGCCATCCGTGCCAAAAATTGTTCTCTCGTACTAGTCTAGAGAAAAACACAAGAGATGCGTTTCACTAGCAAGAGATGCGTTTCACTAGCAAGAGATGCGTTTCACTAGCAAGAGATGCGTAAATTCGACACGCGCAACAGTTCGACATGCGAAACTTCGACATGAACAACTACTTCACACACGCAACTTCGACACGCGCAACTTCGACTCGTATTAGATGAGTAGTCCCACTGCTCCAGAACGTAAGATAGGATGATGGTGTTACCTGGGTTTGAAATCCAAATTCGAAAACCCTACTAGAGACTGCCTCAGTGACTCGGAATGAGACTGCATGGAACTCAGTTGCAAAGAATCCGATCTGTCCGTTTGGACAAACCTTGCTAACTCATGTCACAACGCACGCTCATTATAATCATGTTAGGTTAAACGTTAATCAAGTTAGGTCAAGTTTCGTGACATAAACATGCCACCACGTCATAAGCTGACGTACGGATTTGCAACCAAGCCTTCCACCCGTGCGAGCAGTTCTGGCTCAAGCACCTCCTCTCACGTGCGAGCAGGCGAACAGCACGTGAGGTCGCACAGTGAGCACTGAGGAAGGCTTGGTTCGCGAGGCTAGTGTATACGGACTTGGACAAAATTATAGGGACACCTGGCATTTTTGTGTCTAGTCTAACTTTGGCACTGACCTTTTCTCTAGCAAAACCAAATGTTTTTCGAATTTCTTTTTTCATGGATTGCGCCATTGTTAGTATGTAACATAGCTTGAGTTCAAGACTGCAGCTGTGCTTACTACCTACTGCGCATCTAGTTTACTTTGAGGAAGGAAGACGGCCATTCCTACTTTTCTTGTCTTTGTACACGTTCATCGCTCTTGGATGCTCATTCTTGGCATACAACTTAAGAATGCTCTGTAGTAGAGAGTGAAAGCAATTTTGTGGGTCCTTTTATCAACATTATGAAAAAAGGCGAATCATCTGTTTTTGCACATTGATTTCGCGCATGTCATCACAATTTGAATTGTCTTGCCATTTTAATCAATAAACAAACATCAACGTATTCAAAAATCATGCATCAATAATTAATTACAAAAACAATCCTGCTAAGACAAAAACTAAACAAGTTATAGCAACAAAAGAACATTGACATGTCACTTCCGGTCCACGTTCTACGTAGCAAAATCTCAAACTGCTACCGCCAAAATGTCAGCTGCACTAAAACCGCTGCCCTTGAGACCGCCAAACTTAGGCGATAAGTTAGCCTGAACGCTCAGCTGCACGCAGTTGCAGAGTCTTGTTCCGTGCGATATTTCACGAGTTGCAGCGATGCCTCGAGGCAAACAGTTGTGTCCAAAAACGTGAGGGAAAATTGAAGCCCTTCACTCAGTTGGCGATTCTGTGCGTCAGATCGCAGCTTTTGTCCGCCGCTCCAGGAATTCGGTTCATCAGTGCCTGCATCGGCTTTCCCATGGCAGCAGCGATTATGAAAAACGACCTGGACGTGGGAAGGCAACGACAATCTGGGAAGATCATCGACTGAAGAGAATGACACTGCAGAACCGCAGAGCACCATCACGACTGCTCTCGTATCAGCTGGCTCATGAATCCGGCAAGCAGGTGTCAAGTAGAACAGTCCGTCGTCGTCTCAGTGAGACAAGAGTAAACGCTCGGAGGCCTAGAAAAAACCACTGCCAACAGAAAACAATCGGCATTTGCGACTGGGATGGGCAACCACTCACACACAATGGACTTTGGATGACTGGAAATCTGTTCTTTTTACAGATGAGTCAAAAGTCAGCATAGGATACGGTGGTGCTCTGTACGTTTGGCGTCGCAAAGGTGAGGAATTTCTCCCTGAATGATGTGACCGTACGGTCCAGCACGCGGCTAGTGTGATGGTGTGGGGATCGATGTGTTGGCATGGTGTGGGGTCTCTGCTGAAACTGGAAGGTCGTTTGGACAGCACGGCGTACCAACAGGTTCTGGAGGAGCACATGCTTACAGACGTAGCGGCACTGATAGAAGACGACTTTGTCTTCCAGCAGGACAACGCGCCAATCCACACGTCTCGGTCAACAAGACAATGGCTACGCCAGCATGACGTCACACTGTTGGACTGGCCGCTAAACTCGCCTGATGCGAATCCAATCGAGAACTTGTGGCATGAACTCAAAACTGCTGCCAACCGTCGCGAACCGTGAACCGCAGCTGAGCTCTGGAATGCTTGACAAGAGGCGTGGCAGCAGATTCCAGCCGCGCGTGTCCGGAACTTGGCAGAAAGTGTTCCGCGACGTCTGGACGCAATCAGGAGGGCGAGAGGCGGGAACACTCGGTACTGAGGAACCGGTGAAGGGCTTCAATTTTCCTTCGCGTTATTAAAACCGGCTTTTTTAAAAGCCACTAAACAAAATCAGAGAGAGTCTAACTTACGACGCTTACGCAGTCATGATGTCATACACTTTTAGGTCTCGTTTTCCGCAATGCGAAACGTAAAGAAAGCAATTTAGGGTCTACAGCATTCTCAAGAAACCTAACAATCAACGCGGTAACTATTAAGTTCATAACAATATTGATAGTTGGTAAATTGTGACCTAATTATTGTGTTACTACATACCCACAGCGGGGTGTCCCTATAATTTTGTCCAAGTCTGTATGTATACTTGCAGATGCAAACCACTTCTAAGAAAAGACTCGGTTTGTCTAAACGCGCCATGGCAACAAACGTGATCAATCGGCCAACTCCGACTACTTTATCTATCGTAATGTGATGACTAATTAAATTAATTAATATCAACATGTTTCTATCTATCTATACTACTATATAAAATCGGCGGTGTTTGTATATATACTAGAATTTTAAAAACTTTTTTCCTGAAAAAAGAAATAGATGTAGGGATTGCATAAAAAGTAATAGAAACAAGATCTGTAGATAATATGAACCAAAGCCAGACATCATTAGTGAATCCTTCCAACCCCAAATAGTAAAATGTAGGGAATGTGGTTGGAAGGATTCACTAATGATGTCTGGCTTTGGTTCATATTATCTACAGATCTTGTTTCTATTACTTTTTATACAATCCCTACATCTATTTCTTTTTTTAGGAAAAAAGTTTTTAAAATTCTAGTTTGGTAAGTTTTTAGGAGTGCGAAAGCACAGCATACTCCATTAATTAAACAAACATTTTATAGCCTAACAAATATACACATTTTCTAAACTATACTTGGTCTACATGTGTAGTCTCGTATCTCGAGCATGTGGATCTTAGGTTTACAGTGTACTTGCAAATTGTTAAGAGTCACGCAGTGTTTATGTATAGGTGGTTTGAATCAGAAGTTACATTTAGTCGCAATAATACCACTAGTAAGTATGAAGCTGTGTTCTACTTGCTTCAGAGCTACGAGCATACGTGCATGTAGTTGTGTGTGTGTGTGTGTGTGTGTGTGTGTGTGTGTGTGTGTGTGTGTGTGTGTGTGTGTGTGAGTGTGTGTGTGTGTGTGTGTGTGTGTGTGTGTGTGTGTTTGTGTGTGTTTGTGTGTGTGTGTAGATTGAAGAAGGAATTTATGCAGATGATTAGCTGTTAGGTCTCCTGGTTGTCTACAACAATTTTTAGATGCATTCTTGCATAATTTAAAATTTGTGTCCCGTGGGGTATGAGCATTAGCGTTTAAACACCTAAAGTTCTTGGTGTGGGCAACAAAGCAAGCTCGCATTTCCATTGATGGTCATGCATCACGTTACAGAATGTTGATGAGTTTGCTAGCCAGACCACTTAATGGAAAACGCAAGATTCGGTTAGAGAGACTTGTCACTAGTATGAGAATCGAGATGCTAGTTTCAGCAGCGTCACCTTTTTCTTCGTCATCTTTGTTGGCCAGGTGTCATTGAACGCTACACGAACACGCCGACATTTGCGCACGTGCACGTGACCGAACGTGTGTGTACGCGCGTGCCGAGTGTCTTGAACAAAAGCTCGACTTCTACACGCAACCGGCTTGTACACAGTACGAGGTCTTCGATTTGCGGGAGTTTGGTCTTAAATATAATACGGTAGCACTAGACAACTGCAAAATTATTATCGTAGGCCACACCTCTAGGCTCGTAACAAACGTCACATTCCGAGCGCTGCAAAGTCGACATTTTGCGATGGAAGCGAGTTGAATTAATTTGCTTTTGCCATAATTCAAATGCTTGAAGGCGTTGGTGTTCCAACTACGGCAAGAAGAGGTATATCGCGTCTTCGATTGCGATGACGTTCACCGTCACTTCTAATTAATTAATTACGCGCACTTGTTGCGTTTGCTCGTGCGATTCAAGAGCTCGATTATTTGCCTAACTGTAGGCTTTCAGGTTTTTCAACCACGAAACGTGTCAAGAATTCTTGTCGCCTTGTTGTACACGTGTACCCTAAATGCTTGTGATTGGCTGCCTGGTTATTGTTTATTAACAATGGCTTACAACAATTGCGGTTGAACGTCAGTAGGGTAGCAGGTTCAAATCCATTCTAGAAATCTTTTTTCTTAGATGTTTCTTTTTTCTATCATCAAAAAGAATACAGGTCGGCTTATTCTACGTCGTTTCCCAAAGTTTTAGCTATAGATATGCCGTAGTCAAGGAGTTATGCGTGACGAAGGAGAAGAAGAAGAAGAAGAAGAAGAAGAAGAAGAAGAAGAAGAAGAAGAAGAAGAAGAAGAAGAAGAAGAAGAAGAAGAAAGAAGACAAAATCCAGCAAAAACTCCGAAATTGACGAGCGATTTTCTCCTTCTGAAGACAATCTGCGATCAATTCAGAAGTAGTCAAGCGTAGTTGAATTTGTAAGGTTTTCTATCTGTCGTTTTCAAGATATTTAACTGCATTTTAAGGTGATTTCTGAGGTCTAAAATATGACCACGCCCACACAACCTGGTCAATTCCTACATACAGGGTACTACCGTACCCTGTGATATATGTATAAGTTCGATAGCTGGCTAGACCGGATCACCCACGAGGCTAAAATTTGGGGTACAGGCGTAACTTGACATGGGTAAGAACATGGGCAGGGTGGCGTCGTCTTGCAGCTTTTTCAGTCGGGTCCCCTTTTGGGGGTGCATTGTAGAATTACATGATAGTGCTGTTCGTCGTTCAGGAAGGAGACGGCATGCTTCTGATAGACTCAATTGAAAGGAGGTTCCATTACGTGAACTCAATCTCATAGGGTAGTTTTGTTTTCCAATAACTAAGAGTGCAATGCTCACTTTCAATAACCATTGTTTGTTCACATGCCATTGTTTGTTCACATGCCATTGTTACGTCACAATGCTATAGCTATCCAGCAGTCCCATCAGATTGCGTTATCTGAGCATTGCTGTAGTTGAGTTGTGTTGTTTATCCTAGACATCAAACTACATCCAGAGCAAAAAGATAAGAGTTCAGAAAAGAACTGTTGTTCAGTGCTTAAGTAGGTTGGAAACGTGCTGAGTATATTCTAGAATATCGCAGGAGGACCCACCTCTACTTGCGCGCATCGGATAACATCAAGCTACGTCCAGAGCAAAGACGTAGAGGTCTACTTTAGTAATAGTCAGTGCGTAGATTGGAAACGTGCTGAGTATATTTTAAAGTATCCCAGGAGGACCCGCCTCCACTCACAAGCGAATTACTCTGCAACGGCTCACCGGACCTCCACGAAAATTAAGCTGACCTCGGATGGTATGCACGGAGCATGTCATTTATTACCAGCAACGTCAAAAACGACAAGATATTTTTGTTTAGGATATCTGGGTATTTAGAAATACGCCTACCTTCGGTTTTCCAAGTACGCTTGCCGAGTACCTGCCACATTCGATACGCCTGTTCCCTGCAACGGCAGCAACGTCTTCGAAGTGATAACATCCAATGAGACTGTTGAAATGGCTCCGAGAAGACTCACTAAAGAGACGTGTGACTGCATTTGCACTGAATCCAACCTACACGTTTCCTGCACCGAGCGCTACACTGAGAGTGCAAAAACATCGAAAACGGAGAGCAAACAGTGCGCTAAATCATGCATGCCTGCATGTCAAGCTACTGCGTGTATCCTATAGGTGAGTAAGAAACTGCACGTGACTTTCAAGTTTCTGTTGCCCAGTTAAATATCTCTGAACAGAAAAGTCGCTGCAAATTTTTCGGAATGGGACACTCAGTTAAGTTTTCATTTGTCTTCAACGGGATATTAACTAATTAGCACATTGCAGTTTATTCGAACAGATGCCCACACCAGTCATTTGAACTGAATCCACACAGGGAGTGTGTCGATTTCTACCAAAACATTGCACATGACGTGTCTACACACGCTCAAACTGAGTCTTCCGTCATAACACTACAGTACTCTGCCCGTACGAAGGACGGGTCATGTATCTAGTATATACTATATGCAACCTGCAAGTAGAAAGAAAATAGGGACTCGATCCGTTGTATACAATGAGACAGCTAAAGCTCTACTTTAACGAACCATAGAGTGTCTCTAGATTGCAATTCATATATGTCATACATTGAGAATATCTAGACTAAAAGTTTGTACCTCCGGCATAGACACCTCTGGATCCGTCCTTGTCAGACAACCCTAGTCTGTGTATATACTTATTACATGTAGACTTCGAGGTCTTTTCAAATCCCACCCCCAACTGACAGTCACTCCGCCCGACGGCCATCCCGTCTCTGCTATACTTGTACTGCAGACACTGATTAGTGATTCGCATGCGCAAAAGCGAGGAGGCTAAACTGATCGAGAGAGTCTGACGCTACAAAGTTTACTCTAAACTTTTTGGCAGCCGCAACGACAAAGTGTTGCGCAAGTTGGAAAAAATGATGGTAACTAGTACCGAATACATACGTAGAAAGGCAATTCTAGACACAAGTTGTTACGGGCGCGTTCTATTTGCATTTCCGGTAGTTCCAGAACTGCCGGAAACCGAAACTGTTCGAACTGATTCCGACAGTTCCGTCCAAGAAGCTGGAACTGCTTGAACTGACGGAACTGACACGCCTCTTTTCTCTAGAGTAATAATATTTTTATCATAATTAATAAACAATAATATGAGACTATGACTCGTTTCAGTCATTGGGGAGTTTCTGTGGTCTGGCGAACGGTCTGTTGAGATAACGTTCAGAGCTTTCCTTTTGTTCATTGATATCCACTAGGCGTGCCACCGAGTTCGCGGTTACCGTATTGCCTGCAATCTAGATCGAGTTGGCTAGTCATTAATCGCCGTGTGGACTACACAGGCTTACCTGCCGGGTTGGTGAGCGCCCAGATAGTGGTAAAGACCCCACTTGCCCATCATGGAGGGGAATAACGACACATCACCATGTCAAGTCTACAAGTATTTGAGTGTAGACGAGAGTAACGGTATCCAGCACAGCACTATGCGGGAGACGCTCCGTCGTGAGTACTTTCGTAGTGAAGATGGTCCTCCGCACGAGTTGTGCGGTCGGAACAAGATTCTGGCCATCAACGGGTTTGCACCGCCGGTTCTCACTTACGGTTTTGGTGTCATTCATTGAAGGACCACGGATCTGCAGCAGCTTGATTGATGGACTAGGAAACTTCTCTCAATGTAAGGTTTCCACCATCCTGCAGCAGACGTTGACTGGCTGTACGCTCCGTGCACCAAGGGCGGTTGAGGATTATGAGTCGACGTATCAGTCTTTTATTATGTGATTGGACTGTTACCTTTGTAACAGCTCTGATCTCTTTATGCAAATGGTACAGAAGTGTGATGCTAGGAGGTTCTCTCATTCGATCCAACGCATGGCCTGCATGTCAGTTTACTGCACAGCTGCAGGGGAGTCTCTCTAAGGACAACAAGTCGCAGAGCCTGCATGGAAGTGGGACCATCCTGTCTGATGGTGTCTTCGAGCAAGCACCTCAGACAGATAGATACGAAACATTTCCGCACGTGCAGCAGTTCCCTCGTGTACATCCGGGGAGCAGAAAACCTATGCATGGTCAGTATCGCCGTCTCCTGAAAAACCACCTGTGGACATGAAAGAGATCTACAGATGGCTGAAGTCATTGAATCTTTCTGCTGCAACTGAGAGACTGGTTGTTGCAGCTCAAGACTAAGCTCTAGTTTGGACTCGGTATTGTATGAGCGCCACATTCTGCATCGAGATGTCAATCCCACTTGCCGCTTGTGCAGTATAGGCCTGGAAACTGTTGATCACATTGTGGCAGACTGTAGTGCCTTGACACTGATGGACTACACTGATCGACACAATCAGGTGGCCTCCATTACCCACTGAAACATTTGTCGTCGTTGTGGGTTCCAGTGGAGAGCAGATGGTACTGGCATCACCCTGATAAGCTTGTGGAGACGGACGACATTACTATGATGTGGGATACAGCCATCCCTACTGCTAGAAAGATCGGTGCCGATCGTCCTGACATCTGTTTCAGAAATAGGAACAGACCATGAGAACACGTCCCAGTCAAGGTTTTCAACTTGTCAGAAGAAACAGTACTCATTCAAAAATCCAGAGCTTAGCAGAGTTTACAGAAGCAACCACATCGACCAACGCAACCACAGGACCGCCAGTCGTTGACAAGATCACGACCGGAAATCATCTCACAGATGAACAATCAAGACAACTAGAACATTTGCTTTGCAAGTATCGGACCGTGTTTGCTTAGGATGGAAACGAAGGACAAACGTCTACCATTGAGCACACAATCAAGCTGACAGATGATACACCAGTGGCTTCTAGGTACCGGCGCACTCCTAACGGGTGGAGACATGAGATGGAAAGGGAAGTTCAAAGGCTACGGAACAACGGTGTTATCAGACCGTCAACGTCCTCATACGCGGCTCCAATTTGTCCTGTAAAAAAGAAGGACGGGACTATGCGCCTCTGCATTGACTATCGCCAATTAAACGCACATACCAAGAGCGATGCGTTTCCCACGGGCAACATATTGGACGTTATCGAAAACATGGCTGGCACGCGATACTCTAGCACAATTGATCTTGCGCAACCGTACTTCATCCGGTCTCTGGGAATTTTCTCGGATGCCGTTCGCGTTGAAAGGAGCGTCAGCGACCTTTTGTAGGCTGATGGACCGTGTTCTTGGACACATGTCGCCAACGCAGTTGACGCTCTATTTGCGTTATTTCTGCGACGTTCGACTCTCATCTAGAACGCCTCGAGGCCACGTTCAAGAATCTTTTGGCCCACGGTCTCCGCATCAAAGCACATAAGTGCAGTTTCGCTATGGCGGAAGTCATCTTCTGTGGACACAAACTTAGCGCTGAGGGGATACAACCATCCAGCACTAAACTCGACACCATCAGCAGGTTGCCAAATCCATCCACACCTACCGAAGTCAAAACTTTTCTCGGGGCTACTGTATGGTACAGAAAGTTTATTAGGAACTACGCCACAACAGCTGCCCCTCTCACTAAACTAACACGGGCGGGAGTAGCATTCAATTGGACGCACGAGTTTCAAACAGCGTTCGAAACATTAGAACTACAATAGATGAAGTCACCCTTCCTAAGTCATCTTCGTCCGGTCGGCACTCTTATTCTGACGACAGATGCCTCTACCGTTGGTCTGAGCGCGGAACTCGCTCAGGAGACACACGAAGGGACACATCCTGTCGCTTTCTTTAGCAGAGCTATGACTAAAACGAACGAAATTGCTCGATATACGACCGCGAATTGCTCGCTATTGTATCGGCTTTCGCCACTTTTGCCACCACCTTCTCGGCAGGCGGTTTGTGCTACGTACTGACCACTAAACACTGCAATATTTCTCGTCACCCGAGACCCTTGCGGTAGACGCGGCCGATGGCTTGCGAAACTACAGCTGTATGATTTCAGCATCCAGTACGTTAAAGGTACCCAGAATTGAGTCGCACATGCTTTGAGCCGTTTGGGTTTTGCAAAGAAACCCATTGACACAATTGCCAACTTCACGACAAGTAGATCATCGCAATTTTTGGAAGACGACATTTGGACTGCCCAAGCAGCAGATCCTGACATCGCTGTAGTCATCAGACTTCTCAAGTCTCGTCGTCCTCCGTCAGCTGACGCATCCCTTAGTGTGAAGAGTGTTCTGCGACATGATCTTTATCTTGCAAAAGACATCGTTTGGCGCAAAGCGCACGACTCGAGACAGTTGGTCGTACCGCTCGCGCTTGTACCACGAGTCTTACAAGTGGAGCACGATGACCCTACGGCAGGACACCAGGAAGCCAAAAAACCCTCGACAGGCTACTCGCACGTTTCTGGTGGCCTACAGTTCGCCAGGATGTTGCTGCATATACCCAGTCGTGCCACCGTTGCGGAGAATGCAACCATCCGACTGCTGCAGCTAAAGCTCCGCTTTGTCAACGCCCTCGCCCTTCTCGTCCGTTTGATATCGTGGAGACAGATATC
>CAXXBX010000149.1:0-5143 GCA_964274945.1 Dehalococcoidia bacterium
GCAATTTGAGAACTTAGACATAAGTTTAATTAGTGCAAATTAAATTTCTGCGTTCTAGCCAGGAAGACAGTTACTAGTACACACATGTTACATTGTACACATGTACATGTCTCAAAACAGTGATTTCCTGGGACTCCAAGGATAGGTCTAAATATCTGCGAAATTTATTATGCACTCCGTGTCGCAAAATTTGCAGAAATATAACGATTGCAGAAATAACTGGTGGTACGGTATGCATGTCGCAGCTACATACATCCTCTATCTCTGAATTCAAATGTTGTAAAACCGATGTAGCATTATATGACCATAATTTCGCAGATAATTGTTGTAATGAGTTGTTAGAGACTTTGAAAATGTCATGTGACACATTGCAGAAATTCTCGAAGCTATAGAGCGTAGGATCTTGAGACTGTATGGTGTCCAGAGACTGAGAGTTTCTACAGCAAGTGGATAAAAGATACCATCAGCTGCTGTAACTCTGTCATTGTGTGACGAAAGTCTTTGCAAGCTTCCGCTGCTTCTGCAGCAGCTCCTGCATCTACTGGCAGGTTTAATAATGAATGAAGGCTGCAGGCTGTTGGCTTCTGTTACATCGAAGAAGCCGAGGCAACCCAGAAGAAAATCAGAATGAACTATATCACCAGGAAGACTGTTGTCATAGCCAGAACAATGTTGTTTCCTTTTTGCATGCCTGTTGTCCGTTAGAAGAGCGTGGCAAATCACTTTGCAAGGGACGTTGTGGCGTTTGATCTGGAGAGGACCGTGATCCGTATGGAAAGGTTTGGTACACACTTCACACTTTCCCGGATCGTGCCAAGTGTCCAGTTTACCACTGCTTTGTCAGTTAGTGTTTAGTTTGCCATTTGCTATCACTTCTGTTGAACGGTTGTTTTTCCATGTTGAAAGTTATCAGGGCCCAAGCCTAGAAGAATTCTGAGGATGCCATAGCTAGCCTTTTGCTGGGTAGCAACCACAAGACAGCAAACGCAGAATCCTCGAAGGAAGTTTATGGCTAAACAAGATAAGACGACTAGGCAAATTTGTTCTAAAGAAGACAGTCATGTCAATGAGCAATGTTTGCCCTCAGTGATTGGGACACATGGCTGCATCCTGTGTCACCAATTACAGCAGATGAAGGGTCAGACGTAGAATGTTCCTGTGACACTGAATTGTGCATAATCATTAATGCATTGTGCAATGTTTTTGATTAGTAAGCAAAGTTCTTTCAATAGTGAGTTTATATCTAGTCTGAAGTAATGCACTGACTGCAGTGTTCTCCCCAGAATATCTCAAAGGCGTGGCAGTGTAGGCGTACTTGTGGGCGTGGTTGTTCCAAACGTGGGCGTGGTCATCTGAGTGGAGTTTGCTGTTTGCTGGCTTTGCGGTGCAGTGCTAGAGCAACATAGGGTGCTTGAGTTTGGTCTAAAATGTTAGCTGTACAACATTTCTATGCGTGGACAGAGTACAACACAAGCAAGCTATCACTAACCCCGCTTTTATCCGGGCTACTTTCTAATCTAAAATGTTAGCTGTACAACATTTCTATGCGTGGACAGAGTACAACACAAGCAAGCCATCACTAACCCCGCTTTTATCCGGGCTACTTTCTAATCTGCATACATGTCGAAAACCTGCGCCTCCCAATATATTCCAAGCCAATACAAATCACAAAATCGATTGTAATAGCTTTAGTTAGTAACTTAGCACTAGTAGACAAGTTCGGTAAGCAGTCAGTGAAAATTTTCCATGCCGATAGAGACGCTAACTGTAACTACACATGCGCAGGGTATCGGCATGCTCGCCGAGATCTACAAGTTTTTCGAAACTGCGAATGTGTCTACACTAACCTGAGCAATGCTTTCGCTACCTTTGGCTTTGAGCCGATGCCGTTCAAGTGCGTTTTGGCGTCTGTAATCGTCTTACATCCTGTGTAGGGTAACGCCTCCCAGATCGGCTTCCGTAGGTGCCTAAAACGCCACTAGAAGAACGAGAAATTGGGCTATCACTGCAACAACACAATTCGACGCATTGATGTACTTTGTCTTGGGACTTTGTATTCTCTCAACGCAACTCCACGGCACAAACGGCTGCCAAGGGCGTGACTCACATACGGATTGGAATGTGGGCGAATACGCCACCAAATGACGTTGGATCGGACATCATAAGAAAAGTTTGGACATAGCGATCTCTATGACGTTGCTTTTGGACTTTCCACAACAACAACAGGTGTTTTATTCATACAAGAACCCAAACCACTGGTCTCCCATTTCTTGTCTATCTGTGCATTCATAGCACATAGATAGTAAGGCGTGGCGGGCATCAGTCAAGGCGTGGCGGCGTTAGGTTGGCAGGAATGGGCGTGTCCTTGTAAAATTTAGCGGGGGCGTGGCAAGCCGCCATGGCTTGAGATGCCTGGGGAGAACACTGGACTGGCTAAAAATTTACTACCTTGTTGACAGTTCAGTTAGCTTAGCTTAGTATTATAATACCCTCTTTAATGTGATAGTAGTAAGCAGGATCAAGGTGCAGGCTGTCCTGCTACCGACACAATGTGACACAAACGTCAGTTTGGCCACAGCTGAAAGCGGTTGCATCCCACTAACGGTCTTACTTATATGTGGTAGTAATAGTAATTCTTGTCTGATTTGTTATAGATAAATTTTTAAAAGATTAAGTTATCTTATTTGTTATTGTTGCCTGTATAATAGTTATAGTTCAAATATACCAGTCATTCACAGCATTCCTATGGTAATACCTGGGTCCACAAACCTTGTATAGCCATCAAGTAGAAATTAGCATCACTCATCACTCATTGCCATTAATTGTAACCACCACCACAACCACCTGTCGTCTTCATGATCAATAACAATGCAACAAAACAACAGCAAACAAGCCAAATTTATGTTTATAGCAAATACATACAGTAGTGAATACGATGCAAAAATAAAGGAAATTGAACTAAATGTTGATGTCGATAATTACAAGAAAGGATTGTGAAATCAAATAAGAATGAATGCCCGAAATTTAGAATGTTGGGTCAACCTTTTTTCTTAGAGCGCAATGTCTGATCAACAAATTTTGCCTTATATTTCGCTCTGTATAATAATATCACAAATGTTTATGACATTTGTTTAGTGTAATTAGGGCTTATGTGTAGGCTTGTAATCACTTGGATTTTATCAAGTACATTATTTAGGTTAATACATTATTCACACTAGCACAGTTACAAACCAATCCAGCCTTGTGCCAATGATCAAGCCAGCCTCCATTGATACAACTGACCTAGAAAGCAAGCCAGCCAGTTGGTGGGTGTGTTTTTGGTACGGACACCGGTTTAACAAGTGGTTTAAGCTAAACTGGTTTAAGAATTGACCTGTTTCCACCTGCACTAAACCATTTATATTTTAAACCTAAGCCGCTTTCTTAAACCTACTTCAAAGTAAGTTTAGCAAAGTGGTTTAGGTTTAACTGTTATGTGACAGTAGCGTGCTTGTGTAGATGGCTTCTGACAACGCCGTTTTGATAATGTTGACTATTTTGCTGGGATAGGATGTCTTAGAAGATGTAAGGGTCGTTAAGTTGGGAAAGAAAGCAGCTACGGAGAGAGAGAAGACGGTGTCCTTGGTCATTGTCATGCAAATTTTTCCTAGCAGATGCTGAATCAGTGAAAACCAACAGTTGCTCTGACTCGGCGACAGAGCAGCCCAATACTTTAAACTAAGTCGTGTTCCTAGACGGTTTGTTTTGCACATCCTGGATGTGCAAGTTCCTAGTGGAAACAGCCGCTTTCTTGAACTGGTTTAGTTTTTAAACACGTTTAAGCTTAACTAGTTTAAGGTGCAGCTAGTGGAAACATGGCCATACTGTAGAAATATTTGCACTACCTCGATCTTGAATCAGCAGCAAGCTGCTTGTGTTTTCTTTACAATGTGAAATATGTATGATGTTGAAAAGAAAATTAACAGTGCATCAAAGGACACAATTTCACAGACTTGTGTTGTGTCTTCTGTTTGGACTTGTGTGCTGTTTTTGCCCCATGAATCAAGATACACAGTTTAATGTTTCAATCATGCTCTAATGCTATAATATGCATGAGCGGCCTTCAGCACAGCTTGGCTGTGTTTGCTAAAACAAGCCAGTCTGACAAAATTTGTAGGCTACCTCAGCATTGCTTGTCGTGGTTTAGCGTGTGTTCACACAACAAATATACCAAGTCAATCCTGGCCAGTACATGTTGGCCTGGTTACAAGTACTAGTGTGTGAACAGGGTACAATTAATATTATAGATTCTCAGACTTGTGTGGCAGTGTTACACATTGATGTTTCTGATCATAGTTTTGTGGTTCATCAAAGCAGACCTGTACACATTCGCAAGAGACGTAGATTAGAACTATACATGGAAATTACACATGTTTTACCCGTGAATTTTATATCATTGATTTTAAATGATGGCAATAAGCATAATTGTATTAAAATGATGAAATGGGTCATATAAAACTAACTATTGAATTCTTACCTTCTTCAGTGTCCTCGTGACGATGACTCTTTGTCGACTGTGCCGTTGCGTGGTTACCTATACCTGAGCCAGCCTGCGTAATGAAGGCGTGGCCATGGAGAGTGGGCGGAGTAAAGAATTGTGATACGGGGGGGGCTAATGACTACTTCCGGTACCATGATGGAAGTCTCTGGTGCAGTACAATGTTTCTTTAGACGATGTTATGTGAATGTATGACGTAAGGAAAAGGTTGCTGCACGTAGAAAGACGTAATCTTAACTGGACAATAAAGATTTAAGTGCTCAAAGTTCAGTGCAAGGGCACTACATGTAAGATTCACTTCCAAGATTGTGGTTTTAGTTAGATGATAGACGTCATCGTAACTGGACGATGACGACTTAATTAGGTGCTAGAAGTTTAAAGTAATACAAGAGCACTAAATGAAGATTCACTTCCAGACTAAATGGAAGTCGTCATCGCAGCCGGACGATGAAGACTTAAGTGCTAAAAGTTCAAAGTAAATACAAGCATTCACTTCCAGATTGTGGTCTAGATGAACTTCCAGTTAGCAATATATAAGTAAGAGCTTTCGCGCCGATGCGAAGTGCACGCCGTGGTACCGGCTGGTAATTCGAGGCGAATTACGTT
>CAXXBX010000150.1:0-33100 GCA_964274945.1 Dehalococcoidia bacterium
CTGCGACGAGTAGTATTTTGGAACAGCATCTCAGACCGAGTCAGCAATCGGTTGTGTCTAACTCTTATGCTCAGTCAGTTGGGAGATTGCCTGATCAGAAAGATGCTCAGATTTTTAGTCGACATCAAGCTATAGTTGAGGAACAGAGGCGTTCGCCTCAGAGACAACAGAATCATGCGTTTAGTCAGACGGGATTCAATGCGCCTCAGTTTGGCTGCTCTGCTTTTAGTCCTGACTTTCTTGGACACATGAGATTAACATCCAGTGGAACGTTGCAGCATCAGTCCAGTCTGACTCATCATAAGGAGAAGTATAAGAACACACAGCCATTGACACATAAAAACGACAGACAAGCACAAGTTGTGCTGAAAGCAGACTCAAAATTCAATGAATTACTGAGGTGAGCTCATAGGTTTATCATTGTTAGTACTACAGAGGTGAATGTACTGATACTCTAACCTAAAAGAACTAATTTGTGTGAATTTGTGTGATCATTAAATAATCAAATTCTGCATGTTAAATTTCATTTCTTCAATTATTGGTTCTTTAATTATTGGTTCATGTAGACTTGGTAGGATAACACAATAGTAATTCCATACAAATAGTCAAAGTTTGTACAGTAGAATCGCACAATTTTATTCCCATGCAAATAAGTTTTTAGGGTAGTTATTCTTGGTGCTGGATATTGTATAGAAGTCAGTCCCCTGGCTAGCTGGATATTGTATAGAAACCTGTTATGTGCCTGAGGTGTATATGCTGAAGGACTGTTTGATTATATTTCTGTGCTGACAGATGGCAACAAATGTGCATAGACTAATAATAAACACCTCTCGCATTTCTCCCTGTAAGTCTTACAGATGACTAAATATTCAAACTTTTGCAGATGGAAGTTGATTGAGGTGGTAGGTGAAGGTATGAATGTAGTTGTTACATGACTGGACGTTAACTTTTGTTCAAGATTATAAATAGAACAAAGGTATGCAGACTCCCTGACAATTGTACTGTTTCTAACTGGATTTGTATCAGGTAGCTAGTTAGGTCACTCCATATTGGTTTATTTGATGATAGGGACTTGGATAGCTTGTCTATGTCATTATACCAATCATTGCTTAATATGCAACAAACCCTTATTACTCTGCAGCTGCTTGCATCATTATGTTCAGGCCCATTATAAAGTACAAACAAATTACACTGTTATGGTAATCATCTCAGGTTATTTTGGTTCCTATTATTATTGAGATCAAATAGTCATAGTAGTGTCCAACCCGAAAGGCTTATGACTGCTCTAGGGAGCCACTTTATGTCCAATGCTGTGTTCCTGTGACAAAATTTATTCTAAACATTGTTGAGGCATTACCTTTAAATCTCTCAGTTAATGCACGTATGGGAGCGATTGTTAATTATTCTACTGAATCATTGCCAAACTGATGTGGGTGTAAAATGAGGCATAATTTGGATTACAAATGTTTGACAGCAATGTAATAAGGTTTTTTACTATTGTTTTTACAATGGGCTTTCAATTTTAATTTCCTTTTTAATTTTTTTACAAATTTAGAAATTTGTAATTTTACAAATTGGCTAGAATGGTTACTTAGAATATCTACAAAGTATGTATGGACGGTTTTGATTTTGTTATTGTTTGTACCTGTCAGGTTTGTGTGTTTGTTTTGCAAGTAATGTAGTGGAAATCAGTTTTGTCATAGAAAGATCTAAGATTCTTGATTTGAGAGAAATGCGATATTTGTACTGTGGCAGTGAATTAGAAAAGAACAATGAAGGAACCTATCATAGTCTAATGTAACATTGAGCCACTACAGGTGACAACCTAGGTAGCTTTACATAGTCTTCAGTGGACTTTGCTAATGATTAGAGTGTAATTACACACATGCAGCTATTAGTGATAAGCCACACATGGAGCAGTTGCTTCATCTTGTAGGTTGATTTTGTAAGATCATGTTTGCACTTGAGATGATAATTAACTTTAGTTTTTCCTCCTCTGTGCTATGGTATGTTTACACCATTGCTAATGATTGTTAGCTTAAATTAAGCTACTGTAAAGTTGGTAGGAAGTAGATTTAGAATGTTTCTTTTTGTGAGGTGGGCACATGCCATTGGTGCCCTAGTATAAATGCTGTCTTAGGGCAGTACTTTTTAGTGTATTATACAGAGACAGAGACAAATGATAATATATCATAACTTGGTAGAAGACCATTTTGAAACTACTGCAGAAGGAAGAAAGATGAGCAAACAATCCACAATAGTCTTCCAGCTTGCAGAGGCATGTGGTTTAGATTAAAGCATAGATGCACAAATTCACCAGGTTGTTTTGAAAGATACAATAGGAACACAAGATGCATGTAAAATATCCTAACCAGTGTAAACAAAATCTGCTGAAGTTTGTGCTAGGAAGGTGTTTTACTGGTTGCTTGGTGTAATCTAATATTAGCTTGGCTCAGATAGCATCAATTAGCACATTTGCTGCTTGGTGATATATAACAAAAAGCAGTTAGATGGGTTTGTGTAGAAATATTGCAGGAACCCGATATTGTTTAGTTATTGAGGATGTGAGGTTTTCTATTTAATAATGTGAGTTGGTAGTGGTGATGGCCTTCAGTGATTTTTTATGATTTCTATAAAAACTGTCATCTCTGTTATTTAGGGGGATTTTAGGACTGCATAGGTTTTCCTACGGTGTGTTGCAGCGTCTTTGCTGCACTGAGTCATGGTGAACATAGTCATGCAATCATTCATGGTTACAGTATCATCTATATACCCATAGGACACTAAACCACTGCATGCAGATCTCAATCCAAGACTCTCTACCACCCGACTGCAACTTTGACCAAGCTGTATACACTTGTCCAAACTGAAGAACAGGCACTTGTTTGACAGAACAGATCGTGGTACTGATTTTCAGTGAATCGCTGAAAACTTAAGTGACAATTGTATGTGGCTTTAAGTTTAACTAAATGCATGGGCAACATCTTAAATCATTAATATATGCAGGTGTCAATACTATCATAATGACTATACCTACGAGCTGTGCAGATTAGAATGAAAAATATATGTCATGAATACGGTGCCTCACCCCAAACCCCCTGCTGGTTCTGGTTTTGCTGCCTTGGTGTGGCAAAATCCTCGGGAAAGCTCTTTTACTGGCATGGACTGTATAGTGAATGACCAGTCAATAATTACTGGCACCAAGTTTGTCACTATTATAATTTCAGATGGAGAAAAGTTATATCCAAAATATAGTTGGAAGCATATGACTTGTTCCATTACAGTTTAGTTAATTGAGATGGTGACGCCTACCAAACAGTTAAGAGCAGCAAGTGCAATAATCATGAGCTCTTGACATTATGTCAAGAGGGGAGAGGAAACATGACTCTATGCATCAATGTTATCAGAAAGCTTGACTTTCTGCATCAACTTAATTAGAATTGCATTCAAGGACGAGATGAATGCCTCTGAAGCTAATGTACATAAATAGGAAGCCAAAGAAACTTAATAACCACGTTCATGGTTTCATGAGCATACCGTAAGGTGTGGGATATCCTTTATATGGATAATTTATTGTATTGATAAGTTGAATGAAAATGTTAGATTTGTGAGCTAACCATGAGACCTTTGATGTTTTCTAGTGCGGCGGCGTCACTGCAAAGGAGGCCGGAGATGGTGAGCTCTCATATATTGAGGTCTCCTTCTCATCAGTCGGTATCTCCTGTGACTAATTCAATAACCAAACCATTATTTTCACCATCTACTGGGTTGCCACCTTCGCATGTTTCAATGCCTTCAGTTTCAGTGCCTGTCTCAAGATCTGCATCAGTGCCTATCTCAATACCTGCATCAGTGCCTGTCTCAATACCTGCATCAGTGCCTGTCTCAATATCTGCATCAGTGCCTATCTCAATACCTGCATCAGTGCCTGTCTCAATATCTGCATCAGTGCCTGTATCAGTGCCTGTTTCGGTACCTACCTCGGTGCCTATTTCAATACCTACCTCAGTGCCCATGTCAATGCCTGCTGCCTCTGTGTCTGTTTTAATGCCTTCGTCAGTGCCTGTTTCAGTACCTGCCTCGGTGCACGTTTCAAAGCCTGCCTCCATGCCTGTCTCAATGCCTATACCTGTGCAAGTTCCTGTGCCTCTACCTACTCTGACTCACAGTTTGCCCATTCTTGCATCTGCTGCTGCTGTTGTGAGTGATTCATTTGATGTAGCATTGCCTACGGTTCAAGCATTGAATGTATCAGACAGTACACAAGTTGCTCAGCAGTCTGTTGACGTTACGGAGAGAAGTGGCAGTAGCAGTAGCAGTGACAGTGATTCTGATGGGTCAGGATCGTCATCTTCAGCTTCTCATAGTGAGAAAAGTAGTAGGCACTCTGGAGGACAGAGCTCGTCGTCAAGTATATCATCTCATTCAGACTCTGAAAGTTCTGAAACTGATGGAAAGTCAGGAAAGTTATTGACTGTAAATAGAGAGATTTCGAGAAGTAGGCGAGGTTCTGATGGTAGAAGAGGAAGATTGAACATCAGTGCTTTTCAGCAGTCATCATTACCAGTATGTGGCCTGTCTGTCCGTCTGTCTGTCTGTCTGTCTGTCTGTCTGTCTGTCTGTCAGTGAGTTTGTTTGTCTTAATTTATAATTTTGTTGTTTATATATCATCACTAATTACTAGTAGTTGTCACAACAATGCATACTACATCATGATACTGGTAGTACTTTGATAATGCACTTGGTTTATGCTTCTTGAATATAGCTAGAGGGTACAAGTGGTTTGTGTTGACATTTGCTGTCCTTTTTTAATGCAGTTTTGGGAAGAGTGTCCTGATATCTACGGAATTAGACGCTCTGGTCGTAATCGAAGAGTCCCTGAAAGGCTAGATGTGGAAGTTGAGGTGAAGAGGCTAACAATGTGTTTTGGTGTGGAGAGCTCTAACAGTGGGTTGATGTTGATGTTTTTGCAGAATGGTAGACCTTCAGGGATAGGCAGCAAGTGGAGAGAAAGGTACAGTTCTGTTTATTGTGCTGGTATGAACTCAGAGTGTAATTTTTATGATTGATTAAAATTGCATTGGTGTGAGTAGTATCACTCGGCATTTCTCTGAACTGTATAACTTTGGCTTTGATTACTACAAATGATTGTAAAAACTATAAAAGTTATGGTGGTAAAAAGATTAAGATTACTATATTTGTCACTTCCTGGCATCTCTCTGTACTGTATATGATGCCAAACCGAAAATTGTCAAGTTTGGGTAACCCGACCTACCGTATTTTCCACATAACTTTTTGCTATGACATTTCTTTGGTTTTATAGCTACAGTAGCCTTGCAGTGCAGTGCGGACACGCCTACGCTTTGTTCAGGTAGTATGCCTGCCATACGTGTCACAGTAATGGAAGGTCCAGTCCACGCTGTTTGGTAAATGGTAGAGTGGTGAGAGTAGCTGAGAGCCGGACGCTGGACAGCCTACTGATGGGAGTGTGTGGAACGTCAAACTGAAGCGAGAAACCAATCTCAGGCGGCTCGAACGACGTAGGGCTTCATATACAATTTGAAAGACATTCTTTTTCTTTGTGGTTAGAAGCGTCGGAAGCGTGGAAACTGTTTGGTGTGCCCATGGACTTACGTCAGGAAAAGTTTGAAGGAAAAATAAATATATAACCTGACCGACTGACCATGTTTTTTTAGGGAATGTTATCCAAACTTGACAATTTTTCAGTTTGGCCTTCCTACAAATGATTGTAAAGACTATATAGGTGGTAAACAGATTAAGAGTACCATTTTGTCACTTCTAGTTGAAGTTTAGGGTTAGAGTTAGTCTTAGCCTTTAGAAGGCTTTAGGGTTAGCCTTAAAGCTTCACTTTCTGTAACTTTTTATTTTGTGTTTACTTGTAGTGATGCCGATTGGGCTGACTCACCTGAAGGAATTAGCGGCAGTGATGATGATTTTGATCCTGTTATTCCCAATCTGCCAAGAGGGAAGGGAAAGAAGCATCTATGTCACAGAGATGTTGGTGAGGATTTGGATCTGGAGTCGTGGATGGCTGACAGTCCTGTGTCTTATGATGTATTACGAGGATCTTTTCGTCAAGCATCTGCTAACGTGAAGTAAGAATAGTTGGTGTCTCTTTGTGGTTAAGTAGACATTTGCCAAATTCTATTTTGATTGTGGAGATTGTCTCAGCTAGAATTCTGGTTTTAGTTAGAACCCTGGTACGTGATATAACTTTATGTCATTGTACTGTATAGTCATGCATAAATGACTTAATTTTGATAGCATTATTGCACAGTATGAGATGCACAGATTCTGTTTTCAGAAAAACTGCCACTCTTGTTCTACCTTTAGACATCTAGCCATTACATGTTTATGACCTTATGTGGAGCAATGATGGGCTGTACAGTCACTTTGGTACCAGTATCAGGTCTTTATTCAGAGTTTAGATACTAATTCATCAGAGAACTGAGTCTTTCTATATAGTGTATGACAGGAAACTCACATTCAGAGGAAGACAGAAGCCAGTTAATAGAACTCCTTATCTATCCAAACAGTCATCCAGGAAACGCATCATCTACTCTGATATCTGAGACTGAAGGAGTTAACATCTGTGTGTCAATATTTGCACTGTCAGAGAAATGCGATGAGGCAACGATTTCTCTCAGCAATGTGTCACACAACCCGCAATACACAATATAATTTTACAAATTTCAAAATTTCTGCAGGGACTTGCCAGTGTATTTTATATTTGGCAGATAAGCAACATTTCTTGTTTATTGAGCAAACAAATTAGAAAAATTACTTTCTAAATTTGACATTGTAATGTTTAGTTGGAATTAATGCTGTACAATGGTGTGCTTACTGCTATTTTTGTATAGGAACGAGTTTCAGTATGTTGAAAGATTGCTTTAGTTTATAATTGCACAGTGATGCGTATTGCTTTGACTCTTAGTTACAAAGAAGATGAAGAAGATAATGAGACTGATCCTGATGAAGTTATTGAAGCTGCTGGCCGGACTGATCCGAGTGAAGATGATCCTAATAGGAATGTGATCGAGAAGGTATGGCGTGTTGGATGACTTACAGTAGGTCAGTATGTAGTTACGTACATTACAATTGTGTCATCTTGAACTGATCAATACAATTAAGTAGTGGCAGAGTTGATTCATTGTGCCCATTTTACCAGAAGTAGTTTCATAATTTTTATCAAAAATCTTGATTACAGCATAGAGACCTGTTTGTTGCTAGTAACATTTGATGTAAGTTCATGGCATATTGAATCTTCTTGTAAGGTGCAAAATACAGTACTCACACTGTAGTAGCAGTACTTGATAAAATTATATGGTGCCATGCAGAATCTGTATCTTTGAAGACTTTGTGGTACTTTACTATAGCCTATAGCATGCTAAGCTTTACTGACATTGAAGGTCATCGTTAATTTTGAGCAGCTTTATGATATTGTGATCAAGTCTTGTGAAGGTATATTGACTGAAGATCGGTTCACATAGCCTACGCTTGGTCAATGTAGCGTAACAAAATGCAATGTATGAACTTTATTTGTAAACCATGGATGCTACGTTATTCTGGAATAGCATCAAATTTTATTCTAATAAACATAATGGAACATTTGACCGGTAGGCTCTGAGCATTTCATGACCTGCAATGAAGTGAAGAGTAGCTCATTGAAACCATTAGAAGCTATCTCTGATTATGGCAAGTCATATGAGAGGCTATAAGGACATTATCACCAAAAAATGCCTGAAGGAGCTGTCTGCGATTGCGGAAGAACAAGATGTAGATTAGCTGACATTGACCAGAGCTGACATTGACCAGACGAACCCTACCTAAATTCATTGTTATGCAACTTTGGATAAGTGGGTACTATAAGGTTTGGTTGCCAGCGAGAAGTTCTTGGTTGCCAGTGGTGACTACTAGTAGGGTCTTTCGTTTCAATTTGCAACATGTAATTTATTGCAATAGCAAATCACTGTGGTTGATTACATATGCTGAACATTTATTGATTACATTCTGCTCGTATTGCTTTTTGTAAATATGTTGTCTGTTGAAGTTAGTAACTTTTTAATGTAGGCAAAATGCTTTGTAATCGCTGTTTTCTTTTAATTTAGGTACTTGCTGATCGACTTGGAAGGATTGGAGGTCTGTGTGTAACGATGATATCATACAATTAGTACATACTATTTTCAATACGTAATTGTAGATACTGGTGATAACACTACAATATATGCTTTGCGACCTCCTGAGAATGATGCACCTGTGGATCCGAACTGTGATGCAACAGAAGTGCAGTATCTTATAAAGTGGAAAGGATGGTCTCACATGCACAACACCTGGGAGAGTGAACCTAGTATCACAGAACAGCATGCTGGTGGAATGAAGAAGCTTGAGAATTACAAGAAAAGGCTGTTGGGCATTCAATCCTGGTACGTTTATCACAATCATGTACAATTTTAGATTGGTTCCATCTGCAACAGTGGTGATATTGTTTGGTTTGTGCAATGGATATTTGTCTTCAGGAAGCAGACAGCAGATGCAGAAGATGTTGAGTTTTATGAATGCCAGCAAGAGATGAAAGAGGAACTCAGGAAGAAACACCTAGAAGTTGAACGAGTAATCGGTGGGAAATGAGAGCTCTGTAACACGGCTTTGTGTAATAGTGTGGATTTATTGTAGCGTATCGGACAGGAGATGATGGGAAGGGTCAACCAACACTTGATTACTTTATCAAATGGAACGGATTGCCTTATTCAGAGTGTTCATGGGAGGTTGCTGATCTTATAGGTCAATATTATCAGTCTGAGATTGATGACTTTCTAAACAGAGAACGTTCTGACAAGACACCGAATAGAAATGCCAAGGTGTGAGCAGATGATGCTGACATATCTCATTCGGTGTAGAATGTGTGTGATTGATTGTGTTGTTTTTCTGATTCCAGGTTCTTCGAAATCGGCCGAGATTTCAGTTGCTTCGAGACCAACCTTCGTTCTTGTTGTCAAATTCAGAGACTTTATGTTTGAGAGATTACCAATTAGATGGACTGAACTGGTTGCTTCACTCATGGTGCAAGTAAGTTTAACAATGTGAAATAGTTGATATTAATGATTGAGACATACAGCACATGTACATGGAAATGTGGTGTAAGAAATATTAGTGCCTGAGATGTGTGTCATTAGGTCATTTGCTAATTGTTTTGCGGATTTTAGGTATGGATCACCTATATAACACTATCATATCAGTTTAATCTTATTGGTTTTATAAACACTTTCCTTTTTCTTGTAAGTTTATCTCACTTTACAGACTGGTTGCAGCTCTAACGTGCCCCACTATGGCTGTCAATCAATGGTTTCGGATTTGATGTTTAACTTTTATTGCTGCATTGTAATGAGTGACATGTCTGGTTTGGAAGTGTTGCTCTTTGTTTTTAGCGATGTTTTATTGGAGGCTGATGAATGACTTTGGTGTATGAATTTCACTAACCCAAGGCATGCATGCGCTAGGGTTACAGTAGTGACTCTCATGGACAGACTGACAATTGGAATGTAGCAGTGCATGTGCTCATTGTTATCGCTGGTGTTAATCTGGTAGTTTCTCAACATAAAGATGGTAATTGACACTCTAATCGGGACGGACTAAAAAGTTATCAACTTCAACATTCTCATGCAATCTCACACTTTCACTATGGCTTTCTTCATTCTATTGTTGTGTTTGTGTAGAGGAAACTCTGTTATTCTTGCGGATGAAATGGGCTTAGGAAAGACAATTCAAGCTGTCAGCTTCTTGAGCTGTCTTCATCATGGTCACGGATTGTTTGGTCCATTTCTACTTGTTGTGCCATTGTCAACTTTACCAACATGGCAGAGAGAGTTTAGTCGATGGACACCACAGCTGAATATGGTGGTTTACATTGGAGATGTAAACAGCAGAGAACTAGTGAGATTTGATTACTGTGTTTATAATAACTTGCACAGACTTATGTAGCAACGTTAAGTGTGAAAAGTTGTTTTGGCTGATTATGTAGTAATGTGAATTTGGATGTTTGAGTCTGTTTACTTATGTGCTGAAACGTGTGTGTTGTCAATTGTTTTGCTCATATCTGTGTATGCTGTAGATCAAGCAGTATGAATTGTTTCATCCTGGTAAAACGAGCCATAATGGCAAGCTAAAAGTCAATGCAATTCTAACGACCTATGAGATTCTGTTGAAAGACAAGGCGTTTCTAAGTAGTTTCAGTTGGGCTGTGTTAGTTGTTGATGAAGCACATCGATTGAAGAATGATGACTCACTGTTGTATCGGTCTCTAATGGAATTTCATACCAACAGTCGTCTTCTCATAACAGGCACTCCGCTTCAAAACTCATTGAAAGAACTCTGGTCTTTACTTCATTTTATTATGCCACAGAGGTGTGTCTTTTTGTGTGCAGACTGCTTTATTCAATTTGACAGTTTCTATGTTGTTGTCTAGATTTCGAAGCTGGGAAGGTTTTGAGCAAGAACATTCAGCATACTTACAGGGTGACAGTCGTACACTGACTGCTCTTCATCATGAATTGCAGCCATTCCTTCTTCGTCGCGTGAAGAAAGATGTTGAGCGTTCGCTGCCTGCAAAAGTGGAAAGAATTATTCAGGTTGAGATGGCTGTGCTTCAGAAGGAGTACTATAGATACATACTTACTCGAAACTTTGCTGCACTGAACAAAGGATTAAAGGGTAGTGTTAGTTCGTTCAATAACATTATGGTTGAGCTGAAGAAATGTTGCAACCATGCTCACTTGCTCCGTCCTCCTGAATCTCCTGTGAACTCACTGGATCATTTACATGTGATAGTGTACATAATATGTCTTTAGAATTGTGTATTGATTGCATTTGTCGACATAGGAGTTGTTGCGGGGCAGTGGGAAATTGACTGTTCTTGACAAGCTGTTGATGAGATTGAAGGAAACCGGTCACAGGGTGCTGATTTTTTCACAAATGGTTCGGATGCTAGATATTCTTGCTGAATATCTACAGTATCGACGTTTCCCATTTCAGGTTTGTTGTGCTTGCATTGGTCATCGTATTTTCATCATATTTGTTGTATATGTAGAGACTAGATGGTACAGTTCATAGTGAAATGAGAAAGCAGGCAATGGAACATTTCAACGCCGAAGGTTCACAAGACTTCTGTTTTCTCTTGTCGACTCGTGCTGGCGGTTTAGGAATCAATTTGGCTACTGCTGATACAGTTATCATATTTGATTCTGATTGGAATCCACAGAATGATCTGCAAGCACAGGCTCGAGCTCACAGGATAGGACAATTGAGACAGGTATTATGATTACTAGTGAAATTAAAATGTTAGTTTGCTATTCATATGTTGATGTCTGATATGATCTTACAGTAATTCAAACTGTTTTTCATATTAAACTCTGTCTGTGTGTGTGTGTGTGTGTGTGTGTGTGTGTGTGTGTGTGTGTGTGTCTGTGTGTGTGTGTGTGTGTGTGTGTGTGTGTGTGTGTGTGTGTGTGTGTGTGTGTTCGTGCACGCACACATGTGTGCGTGCGTGTGATATACACACATATATAGAGCAAGTGTGGCATGAAATCCAGAAGTCAATGCAACATGGCACCTTTAATGGGGCTGCACAAATTTGTGATGTCGTACCTATAGATGTGTTGAAGGGGTGGGTAACCCATGTTTCACTGACTTTCAAACACTTTAGTCCACTTTGAGATTATAATGATATGTAGAGCACATTATATTATGTTTGTCTTTCTCAAGCTGCTAAACAGATGGTTTTACTTTGAAGTGTTTGTACTGTATTAATATTGGATATGATACTGTAGGTGAATGTGTATCGTTTGGTCACCAAAAGCAGTATAGAGGAAACAATTTTAGAAAGAGCCAAGAAAAAGATGGTACTTGATCACTTAGTTATTCAACGAATGGATACAACAGGAAGGACAGTCTTATCCAAATCTACAGCTCCAACGTATGCTTCTTTGTCTGGTGACTATTCTTGTATCATAGAGTATGCTTGGTGTTATAGTAACACACCATTTAGCAAGGAAGAACTAGCAGCAATATTGAAGTTTGGAGCTGAGGAATTGTTCAAGGAAGGTGCAGATGGTGAACAAGAGAGGAAGTCACAGGCATGTAGTTGGTGTTTATTAGATTACAGGGTATTTCAGCTATGAGCCGTCAGAAATGATTCTTTGTAGAAGGATACTCACAAAGTGTTGAATCACTTCTGATCTGTGTCCATACCTGTCTTGTCACACTTTTCGATGTGCCATGTCTTGGTGCAGTCTAGCCACTGAGCAGTATTTTAATATTTGCATTGGTTGTACATGGCAATTGGCAATAACAAACCACTAATTACAGCCGCCAACGTTCGTGAGAAAAGTTTTTACCAGAAAGGTCTAATTCATGTTTTGCTATCACCAGATTTTGTCAAATATGACAGAACCAGCCTCCAACTGCTAATGCAAGATCAGTCATTTTCCTGGCTTTCTAGAATTATACAGCAACGTAACATTCCTTAAACAGGAACAACATAATATTATATGTTTTGCATGTGGTAACTGTCGTTACTCAGACAATTACCGACATTTTTAGAGGTGTTGTGAAATTTATGGTCATGTGAACGACAGTCGCTTTGTACAATTTTAGATAGACGTTACCAGTAGTGCGCTTAGAAGCAAAGGGGCATCTAAATTTGGAGTACTTTACAATAAGTTGATTGTAGTTCTTCAAAGGACTCATAGCTGTGGAAGCAAGGGTGAAAACACAGCTTCAGTTACTAGTATACGTTACAGTGGATTATTTTTATTTTAGGAGATGGACATTGATGAGATCTTGAGTCGAGCTGAAGATCAACAAATTCAAGCTGATCAGGATCAGTCATTGTCATTGGAGCAGGAACTTTTGTCAAAATTCAAGGTTTGTGTTTGGTACTTATGTAGCCATCTAGATAGAGTTCATGTCGTTGTTTTCCTGGACAGACTTGTGAAGTTCTTGATGATGATTAATTAATTGAATTAATGCCAGTCTTGGTACAACACTTGCTTTCTTGGTTACATAGAAAGGCAGTTAACATGAGATGCTGTTGTATGTCGCTATATTATCAACTTTGGTCTGAAGCACAGAAGTCTCAATGTCATAGGCTTAGATACATACGTTTGAGTTTGAGTTTGATTTATTGTGGCCATTGTAGTAGATTTACTTTCTGTCATTTTGCTGTTATTGTCTTTCATGGTCACTAATGCATGCAAACTGCGTAGTTGGTGGATGTACAATTGACTTTGGAAGGCTGTCTCGTGTAGACCGTAATATCAACAGACTTTGATAGGCTAAATTAGTTACCTGCTGCTGAGTGACTTGAATGTCAGTTTACACTAGAGACACTGATTTGAGTAATTTTTATGTAATACTCGTACATCTACTACATATTATGCATATGTTGTGTAGAGGTTTTTGATTGCTGTCGAGTGCACATGTAACACTTCTGTACACTGTAGGTTGCAAGCTTTGCTATGGATGAGGAGCCTCCACCACCTAGTCAACAGTCATCACAAAGTAAGCGTCGTGAGTCAGTCACCACTCCAAAGACTCCAGTTGCTGACAAAAGTTGGGAAGAAATCATACCTGAATTTGAGCGACAGAAAGTAGAGGAAATGGAAGAGCAACGAGCTCATCTCCAGTTGTACATGGGACCCAGAAAGAAGAAACCGGTCAATTATGCAGATGGCGACAAGAATGAGAAGATTGGAGAGACAAATCAACAGGAGACAGTCAGCGGTGGAAAGGGTAAGAAAGGAGTTAGAAGCAAGGCCAACAAAGGAGGTGGGAAATCACGTGGTTTTACTGATACAGAAGTGAGAAGGTATGATATGTGGCATAATTTTGTTGAGACTGTATTGATGTTTATTCTTTCATAGTTTTTTGAAGAGTTACAAGAAATTTGCTCATCCACAGGATCGGTAGTTTTACTGCAGCAGACGCACATTTGAACTGTTTGTCTGATGTAGTGCTGTCATGTGGCAGGTTAGATGAAATTGCAACTGATGCTGGATTGCAGTCAAAATCAAGTGCTGAGTTGGCGCTGATGGCCAACATGCTTCATACTCGTTGTGTTGAAGCGGAAGCTAAAAAATCAGATATTCCTGACGAAGGTATACATTCTGTCAATGATCAATGTTTGAGTTACATACATGATTTACATGAATTTGGTTTAGGTAAAAAGAAAAGTCCTCCTGCTGGCTTTCAGATAGGTGGAGTATCAGTCAATGCAGTTGCTGTGCTGAAACGTGAGGAGGAGCTGGATGCTCTGCATCAGTCACTACCTGACAATGTAGAAGCACGAAGAAAGTACCGCCTTGCAAAACCAGTGAAGAATGCACAGTGGGGATTGCCGTGGACTGCCAAAGATGATGCAATGCTGTTGGTTGGTGTGTACGAACACGGATTTGGCAACTGGGAAGCAATTAAGTCAGACTCTTCATTGGGTCTTTCTGATAAGGTAAGAAGGCGAATATGTAGCAAAATGTTATCAAATCATGTTGAAGGATGTTCTTTGCTTATCATGTAAAAATTGTTTTGGATTACAAATGCTTAACATCTTGTAACAGTTTATCTGTTGCATTACTGAAGTATAGAGTAACATGTCTGGTGACAATAGGTGGACACAGTTTTATAATATGTTTATCCTATGTTCATATAGATGACAGTTCAAATGAAGACAAGTAGTAGCAGTTGTTGACATGATTTAAGTGTGATTCCTTGTTGACTTTGAAATGCCTATTTCAATGTCTAATATGATGTATGTCAGCATATAGCGTGATTGGTTTACAGTAACAACTGTGGAAAATTTAGATTAGGTACTAGTATAGTGCCAAATATTTGAGGTACTCACTTGATTACTACCTTAGTTGGCCAGAGTGAATGGTCAAGTATGGGAGGGGCTTTTCTAAGAAATTGACACCTAAAGTTGTTAACTGGCGAAAGTCAGGCATGCACACTTTGAAGAATAATAGCATTGCTACAGGTGCAAATCCAGCAAACAGTCACTGTTGAAAGCACCAATTAGCACAAATTAAAGGACTGCGGTGTGAAAATCTCAGAGCCATTGTTAAAGTCTGGGGCTTACTTGAGCCCTGGGGTAATAACCCAGTGAGTGCAGTAATTGGTTGTGTGTGTGTGTGTGCGTGTGTGTGTGTGTGTGTGTGTGTGTGTGTGTGTGTGTGCGTGCGTGTGCACATGTGTGTGTGTGTGTGTGTGTGTGTGCGCGTGTGCACATGTGTGTGTGTGTGTGTGTGTGTGTGTGTGTGTGTGTGTGTGTGTGTGTGTGTGTGTGTGTGTTTCAGTTTGTGTGTCTGGCTTTGGCAGCAATAACATCTGCAACATTAGGAACATATGTATAACATACGGAAACGGTGAGATGTTATTGTAGTACTTACAGCCAATGTGTTACACCATGGTCAGCGCTCCTGGATAACTGGCCAAGCTCCAGGAGGTAGGTCAGTGCATGCCCATTAGACTCTGCTTTGCACATGGAGGCCCATTCTTAGGGACAGGGGAGCTATTGTCAGACTACTGACAGGCTTAACATTTGTCCATTTTGTGTGCATGTTTGCATGTGCGTGCATACGTGTGCGTGTGTGGTTTATTGTATTGTTGTATGTCATTTTTGTGTCTGTAAAATGGTTTGTCACCTGGTTATGTTAAGTTTACCATGTGGCTTGTGCCAGATACTTCGTGCTGGTGACCAGAAGCCCCAGTCAAAGCATCTGCAGACTCGTACTGAATATTTGTTAAAAGTGGTCAAGAGTGTTTTAGAGACAGTGAAAAAGGATGTGGGGAAAAAAGTTCCAAAGTTGAAAATCAAATTAGATCGAAAAGCAGCTCCTGCTAGGAAACCCACAAGGAAAAGAACTAAAAAGCGAGAATCTGTGAGCAGTCAAGAACCATTGGAAGACCTTGACGATGAAATGCAAGCCAAACAAGCTGATTCCATGCCGGAGACTAAAGTTACTGGGAGGAAGCGTCAAAGAGCAGCAGCTGCTTACACGTATTCAAAGCCCAATGATACACTGCCTAAATTAAAGGAAAGTCAAATAGCTTCAGAACACACAGTCGAGCCGCCAGCAAAGAAAGAAAAACGAGAAACAGTTGCTTTACCAGCAAAGAAACGACACAAAGTATTCTTTGTTGTTTTACATCAAGGGGTGTTCGAATATTTTGTGTGTTTAGGTATGTACTGTTAGCCCAGGAAAACCTCAGTCTATGGCACGACCCAGTAGTGTTGACGTAGATCAGCAAACTGAAGCATCTCTACCGGACAGTAGTCATTTGCTTGCACCGGCAGCTAGCAAGGCATCCTCAGCACATTCGTTCAAAATGAGTGACCAAGATTTTCAAAAGGTATGTTCATTAGTGATGTTTTGTGTTTGGTGGTACACTCCTATTGTGGATGTGCTTGCACAGTGCAAGGACAGACTGAGACCAGTTAAAGGTTCGATCCGTAACTTGGGCAAACCACGAGAAGGCTTGTCCGAGAAGGAACAACTGGATCTCACCGAGAAATGCTTGCTGAAGATCGGTGATCATATCAACAAGAGCATCAGTGAGTACAAGGGAAGAGTGGAGCTTTTGAAAGAGTGGAGATGGTATGATAGTCGTGGGCATGGTGCGTCGGATGTAGCAGCAGGTTTTCATGCAAGTTTAGTTGCATCCCGTCGTTCTAGTCACGAAACTCTGTCACCATGTCTGTAGCTACTGTAGATGTATTTGTATTGGCTGGTGCTAGTTTAATTGGCATGTCATAGCATGACATGGTTGTGCTTATAGGAAACTGTGGCGGTTTGTGGCGCAGTTTACAATATGGGAAGCTGAGATGCTTTTCTCTTTGTACAAAAAAGCCATGAAGAAACGCAGTGCAGGGGGCAGCAATAGTCAATCAGAGACAACAAACTCTTCTCAATCTAAGAACTCGTTGTTAAGCTCAAAAAGTGCAGAACATTCCATTGCAGCTTTAGGGAGTGGTAGGAACAGTCAAGGACTATCAAATGATCCAAAGTCGTATCACGCCCCGCCTAGAAAGGGGCCTTTTGGTAAGGGGGACAAAAGTTTATTTGGAAATACGGCTAAGAAAATGAAACACTAGTGTACATAAGAAAGGTTTTGTAGTAGGCGTTATTGTCGTATTGCCATCACAGTACTGTATAGTCTGGTTTACTTACGTGCAGGTTGAAAAGTATATTGTATGTACTATTTTCTTTTTAGTTAATCCTGCTTTTGGAATATGCTGTTGTTGTGTATGTATATAGTAGTGTCGGACGCTGGAGTGCAGCCAGCTCTAATGATCGTGTCTAATATGTTTGGCTTTTTCTGACTTACAACAAATTGTATGGTATGTGCAGCTTAATTAATTTAATTATCGAGTGAATCAGCTGGCTGTCGTGGTCTTGTATGAGTACAACAATCGCATACCCACAGCAGAGTGTACCAATCGCATGGTATGATACCCATTGCAGAGTGTAATGCATTTATATGTGGACTATGATATAGCATTCGGATATCAATAGAAATTTCAATATTGATATTATTAAATTGAATTGCCCGAGGCACCTAAAATTGGGGTACCAGGATGTACCAGACAAACTTATTGTTCAATTCGTGATCCTGGAGCATCTTTGTTCAAGAATAATCTACAAGATGTGCAGTTGTGTCGTACTTGTGGTGATCAGGCAGAGGCCTGCTGGGACACTACAATTACTACACAATGTCTGTTGTCTCTTGGTATGCCAACACCTCAATTTGTATTATTCAAAACATGGAGCTCAATGATGTTGGTATTATTAATATATTTAATACGCTGACTGTGCTTTGTAAGTAAGATAGGTGAAGAAAAACTGTGTTCTGTCATGACCTAAACCAGATGTGTCATATGCCAAGCATCTAATGATTTGACTTCACAGTAGAGAAGACGATGCAATGCAGTACCCACCAACATATTTCCACGATGGAAGACAGCAACAGATGATCCTTGCAGCTCACTACCGTCATTGCTATAAATCTGTATAATTTCGAAGTCTGGAAATCGCAGACCTTTACCGAAGTTTTCATTTCCGAGTCGAAGACGAAGCACTCGAGAGCCAGTTTGATGATTGGTATCTCTGTGTATATGCCAAGCCATGTCTATGATACGAGGATGACATGCAAGCCACAAGTCTCCACCATCTGGTTGAGTAAATATATTATCGCAGTGGCTGGCCAGATTGATCACTTGAATGAGTTGGAGAGTGTTGTCATTTTCATTACGTTCGTAGATGTTCAATTCCATGGCAGTACCAACAACCACATAAACGTATCTATAAAAAGACAGTACAATGTAATATTAAAATATAAAACCTTAGGATTCGGCAGCAGATGCATGATTGAGTGATCCTGATCTGTGTACATGCAATAGCTACTTAAATATGTCCCCCTAGCCCACAGTTTTTCTCATTGTAAGTTGTCGTCAATTCTTTGTTGGTGCATTTCAAATAGATTCGGATCCAAGTTGTGACACCAACTGTCACTTTGCAAGTAAGTCTAAATTTGTAGGTGGAGGTACAATTGTCTAAAGATTGAACGGCTGCTCGAGTACAACAGTCAATCAAACAGTCAAAAAGGTATAAACTGAACATTTTGCATGGCAAGTGTTATGTCTGTATGTGTAGCAGTTCCTGGATTTACAAAAAAAAGTTGTATATCTATAGCATGTCATTTTTCATCCAAATTATATCATCTTGTGCCAGCAATTCCATCCAATAGGGCATCATGTACCCTCGCACCAGACCCTTTCGTGCTGTCGTGCCTGAGTGTCTGGTACGAGGCTAACATCTCCAACTTCAGAACCAGAAATATAACCCACAGCAACATCAAGTGTGCCTTACAATTTTATACCTGTGGTCAGGTGAAGTGCTTACTCCATTGGGGAATTTCAGATCTCTGGCAACCAATTGAGTCTCATTTCTTACGCCATCGTGGAATACCACAGTGGCCTTCTGCAACTGCAAATAACTCTCAACGAGCCTCATCATTGCCGAATCGAAATAATGGTCATTTGTGACATAAAACATGTCGTGACCGACTGCCTCGACATCATTCGGTGCATTGATCAGTTGATGCCGGATCTGTTTCACATGTTTCAATGCACTTTCATCTGAGAGGTACTCAAACACCTCTACCGCCTCTCCGTCTACCAGATGAGTGACAACATAGAGAAATATCTGACCGGTGTTCTGATCGTGCCAATAGCTCAACCCATGAGGATTAAACGCTTTTAGATCAAACCCTTCGGAGGGCAACAAGTGTAGTTCTGTAACGTTCTTTTCCGGTTTATTGAAATCAAACAACAAAATTTTTCCATCTCGAGGTGGGACAAATTGAACTATGTCGGAAGGTTTGACATCTCGAAGACCCTAGACAACCATTCGAAAGCATTGTGAAACTATGAAGTTTTGTCGGGTATCATTGTGGGTCTTACACTTGATATCAGAGCATGCTCATTTGGTAAGAGCACAATGTCTTCAGATCCGTTTACTGAACACACACACACACACGCCAACATCACTAATACTAATTAATTAATCCATGTGACACCCAGATGCCGGAGACCGACCGTCAATGATGCGACAAAGGCCAGGAGATTGGTTGTAAACCTTTTCAAATACGCCCAGTAGTAAACTGTAAAGAACACAACCATGTTAGCTAGATGCTTGTCATTTCGACGAATTTATGGATGCCGTAGAGCTAACTAGATGACGACGCACAACTGACTTACAGTGAGCAGAAACAGAAGTGAGCAACGTAGGCCACAGCAAGCACCGTGACAGAAATCAGCAACCATCTCATAGTACAGTACAACGCAAATCAGACATCTACACTACAATATGATAGGAATGTATGCGCTCTAGGTTGGGATTCCGAGGCAGCAATTGTTTGAGCTACTGGTCTCTGACATGCAAGTAAGGGAACTGGCATCGCGCAAAGACGCCTTCTACTTTCATCAGGACTTCGTGCAGGACGGAATCGTTATAGAACGCGATGGCCGGACTGTGAGCAAAGGTCACTCGACTCACGAGTTCTCCTTTGCGGTATTCAATGCTGTGCCTTTACACACTGGACTTCATCGGTTCGAGTTGACTGTGGAGCGATGTTCTCGCTCGACGTGTGGTGCCGTGGGCGTGGTCCACAGCGATTTCGTCGAGAGGTCGTGGCCTCGACGTCCGAGTACGAAACCTTTCTTTTGGTCTTTTGCTTGCTATGCTCGTCCTAGACCGGAGCAAATAATTATGGAGGATTTTAGTGACCGGGGCCCCTATGGTACGCGCGCGGGTCCCGGAGACAAGATTACTGCGCATGTCAACATGGATGGAAGAACTATGGGATTTTCTGTTAATGATGTTTACTATGGAGAAGCTTTCCGGAGTCTTCCCGATCGCGTGTATTTTGCTATTGCCATGTATTATCCACAGACGACAGTATTTGTGTTAGAGAATTACTTGGTGCCAGGATTGCCACGTTTGCAGACCTTGTGCAGTGTTGTGATACAGAAATCACTGCGAATGGAGTCCAATGCAGAGGAACTACCCTTACCGAAAAAGCTGCAGCAGTTTATTTCTTCTGATCGATACTGGGAATTGTATTGAGCAATTGGAGGTGTGAAGTCAGCTGCCAATATGATGCATGACTACATGCATATTCTGCTGGGCATTTATTAAATTTTTTGAGGAAGCAAGCGAATGGTGTTCATTCTTTCAGGTTACCCACTTGGTGCCTTTTTGCTGTCTTGAAGAAGGAAATGAATGGTGTTCATTCTTTCAGGATACTCAGTTGGTGGGTAGTTCCACGTGTTGAATTATTGACAGACGTTTTAATTATATTGAAGTGCAAATTATTAGTTTGGCAGCACGTGTAGTACTTTGACATGTGACTTCTTGTTACTTTGTGACTTGACTTCGTCTATTGGTTGCATGGATTGCAGGTATTGTAACTTGTTTATTAATCAATTACACATACCTATTAAATGCACAAGCACAAATGTCACTAGTAACTAGGGGCGTTTTCGATTGACCTCTTCCAGAGCTGGAAGACGGGGATGAAAGACATGTTCGATTGGCAGTCTTCCTCTTCCGAAAGACTCTTGCAGCTCCTGGCTGGAAGATCCTGGAAGAGAGGAGTGGTTACGGATAAGAGGCGTCCCAAGAGACATACATACTACTCTAGCTCTCCATCTAACAAGGGTAGTAACTCATCATATTCAAACAGTTCTAGAGTACAATTTACGCAAGCAACAACTGCCCTGAGACCATATGTAACTGAGCATGCGCAACCAATCTTCCACTCTTCCAGAATCCCAAGATCGTTTGATTGTGTTCCAGTCTTCCAGCCTCTTCCAGAAGAGGTCAATCAAACACGCCCTAGATATCTGTTACAGTGTAGTTTAGACAACATCAATAAACTCACCTGTGACTGATAATAGTGGTGTGGGCGTGGGCGCATGCGCGCGCGCGTGTGTGGTGTATTAAAAACGGTATACTAGTATATGTACAATGTTTGGTCATCTTTGCATGGAAGTGTTGTGGGAAATACCATATTGATTAGGTACAGTGCTTGGTCCTCATCTACTGTGGCATATAGATCTAAAGCATTTAAACTATTTGTGTTACTCTAATGCACTAGAAGCATTTTAGACTATTCTAACTACTTTATACCATTTAGCATGCTCTAGAAAGTGCAAATATTAACAAATACACAACTCCAAATGATGTTCCGATGATACCCCACAGTATAGTAGCTTCACCAAAACCCAAATAATCTACAGATGCTCCACCTGCAGCTGAACCGGTTACTCTTCCAAGATTACCAAATATGACAAAAACAGAGTACAACTTTCCAGTTGTGTTTTCATCGAGCTTGTCTTTTTCCAATCTTTTACATAATTCGTTGTTAAGGTCTGTGTATGCAGGACAATAGGTAAATGCACCCCCAAATCCTATAGAGATTTGTGCAAGATATTGCAATTCAATGACATGTCCAAATGACACTAGAAAGAATCCACCAGCAGCAGCCATTATCACTCCAATGGGTGTAAACAATCTTGGATGCACTATATCACACAGTCTACCCACAACAGGTGTTGCCAATATACTTGGAACTGTACCTACCAAAAGGACAACACCCACATCTTTAGGTGAGAAGTTGTACTTGGTGTGCAAGAAATCTGACAAAGTCGCTTGCGGAAATGCAAGCGCAATCGTGTATATATAAGTTGAAGCAAGTGACAGGATTGGCCACAAACGGAAAATTTGTCCAAAAAACTGTTTTGTGGATACATAAACTGTTTGATTTGAGGTGTGAGATGGCTGAGAGCTGTTACCAGTTGGCAGGAAAATAGCAACCAAAGAAAACAACAAAAGTAATATTCCTGTTACACCTGCTGGCATAGCGAATCCCATCCAGTCATATAGACTGCCTCCGAAAGGTGGTCCAATCATATTTCCCAGAGTCCATGTCAATTCCATTAATCCTGCTACAACTCCAATTTTTTCCGGATATGAAGCTGCCACCAGTGAGAAAGATGCGACGTCTGCTGAAGCCACACCTAGACCAATAGCCACTCTCAGAACAATAGAGAAAGCCAAGAAATATCTCCACTCGGTCACATATTCTAGTGCCGCAAAAATGAGCCACGCTGCTCCCGCTACAAACAGTCCAGTTACCAGACAGAACTTGGAACCGTGAGATCTCAACACATAGTGACCAGCAATTAGCGATCCTAATACGAATGTTGGCGAGAACGCCGACAAAACGTATCCGGTAAGTTCTGACGGGCGTTTCTGATTGTAGGGCTCCTTTTTGATGTACTGCGGATAGTACGTCGATATGAGGCTGTACGAAGACAACAGTAGCGCACGCATTGTGACGGCAAAGAGAAGAAGAAGCAACCGGGGTTGACGCTGGCGACCTTGACCGTCATCTTGACAAGAAGATGGCATTGTATAGCATTTATTAGTACGTTAGCACTGCAGGCTGGACCACGCTAGAGCGTACGTAACGAGTGTAGATAGGTAGAGTGATAGAATATTTTGCCTGCTGTGAGAAACCATCTAGATGTGTTACTAGAGGCGTTAATCCATGGACAATAAATTAGGAATATCTCATCGCAAATTCGAGAGACGAGACTATTACACGCGAAGTGCTGCGAAGTGCTGCGAAGTGTTAGTAATCCTGCCATTTCACTAGTTGTACAGTATCCGTAGGTGGCGCAACGGAGTTTTCTGACCGTCTACTGAAACGCCGCGCCCTATAGCTAGACAATACGTATTTGTTGTTATGGAAGTAAACATGCAGACTTCTTAGTAATTTAGATTGCGTATCTAAGCCTGGTATGTACTGTAGTCGTCATTTCGCGATCGTGATCAATGACAAGACAATTGCAATGTACAGTATAATTACTCACTCAGTTCCGTTGTAACGACAGTGCTATCAAAAGTTGGGCGACGGAACTTCATGAGGCTTTTTCATCGCTGTTTGGTCACATGCACGAATCATGATCTGTAGTCGGACACGGAAACAATTTTTTTGAAGTAGGTCCTATAATGAAACGTGGTTGTGGGGAGGAGAAATTTGAAGTTCTTGTACACACACACACACACACACACACACACACACACACACACACACACACACACACACACACACACACACACACACACACACACACACACACACACACACACACACACACACACACACACACACACACACAATTTTAGATACCGAGAGGTCGATAGATAGCCCTATAGGACCACGCCCATTTCTGTTGTGCTCCCCGGATTACAAGCTTTGGCTCATCTAATGTAGAGTTAGCCTAGTCCCCAGACTCTCTCGCGCTAGTCTTGTCGGTGCCCGTATGAAAATTCCGGGCACCGGACAAGACTAGCGCGAGAGAGTCTGGGACGAGGCTAATGTAGAGTGACTCCGAGCCTATATATTTATACGCTCTAATTAGAATAAATCCATGAAGCGGGAAGAAATTAGCTCTGCACTTGAATTTGGATTTTGTCTAAAAACTGTGTAGCGTGGGATTTCAACATCCGGGAATAACGAAAGCGCGGCGAGACTGGTCACTGGTCTAGACTCGACCCAGTCTCACTCCGTCATTCCCTGGAGCAAGTGCAACAAAAAGCACGTGCCGAAACACGTGGAGCGCGCGCGAGGAGGAGGACTGGGTACGAGTCTATATCTGTATCTATGTTTGTATGTACGGCGGACCGTATCTCCGCCTCCCCGCGTCTGATCTCCGCCGAATTTGGCCTGCGCACGCCGAAACGACGGACCGCGAAAGTGAAGCTGTCGTCGTCTTCCGTACTTCTCCCGCGACGACGTGATTTCCTGAAACTGAAGCAAGTAACATGATTTGCCATAAACGGAAAATTGGGTCAAAAAACTGTTTTGTGGATACATAAAAGTTTGATTTGAGGTGTGGGATGGCTGAGAGCTGTTACCAGTTGGCAGAAAAATAGAAACCAAAGAAAACAACAAAAGAAATATTCCTGTTACACCTGCTGGCATAGCGAATTCTATCCAGTCATTTATATAGACTGCCTCCGAAAGGTGGTCCAATCATATTGCCCAGAGCATGTCAATTCCATTAGTCCTGTTACAAATCCAATTTTTCCGGATATGAAGCTGCCACCAGTGAGAAAGATGCGGCGTCCGCTGAAGCCACAACTAGACCAATAGCCACTCTGAAAGCAATAGAGTAAGCCGTTACATATAGATAGTGCCGCAAAAGTGAGCCGTAGCACGGTGCTCCAGTTAGAAACAGTCCAGTTACAATGCAGAACTTGGAACCGTGAGACCTCAGCCCATAGAGACCAACACCGATCGATCGAAATACGCATGTTGGCGTGTACGCCGACAATACGTATCCTGTGAATGCTGACGGACATTTGTGATATTGTAGGGCTCCTTTTTGATGTACTGCCGATAGTACGTCGATATGAGGCTGTAGGAAGACAACGGTAGCGGACGTGTAGCAACGGCAAAGAGAAGAAGAAGTAACCTGGGTTGACGCTGGTGACCGTGACCGTTACCTTGACAGAAGATGGCATTGCGCAATTGTCTAGCATCGTATCTATGTTAGCACTGCAGGCCAGACAAAGCTTAACGTACGTAACGGGTAGAGATAGTTAGAGTGATAGAATATTTTATTTGTTATGAGAAACCTTACTACTAATAGAGGTGTTAATCCATTGCAGTGCCCATATCCTGAACTCTAGTGTTGATAATAGATATCCGGGACGTGAGAGTAGTGAGAGCGTATAGTTTTGACTGAAACGATGTATTTCGCCGCTTTGTGTTCTTTTGGTGATATTCTATATATTTTTAGAGCATTACAACTTAGAGAGTCCCAACGAGACCGTCAAAATGGACGACTGCGGAACTTGAAGTGGAACAAGAGGAGCGAGCTTTCATGTGTGACTTGTGTGAAGGATGGGAACACGTCGCCTGTGTGCGAGTGCGACAGACCCAGTGAATGGAGCCACAATTCAACCAGAGAGAGTAGACAATCAAGAGAGCCGTAAGATCTGAAGTGTACGTATTGCTCTTGGGCAGAAGTTGTGTTTGTGACCATGCCAAACTAGTAAAGACAGTTAAAGTAAGGGTAGGAGAGGACGAGGAGCACTCCACATCTCAAACGGTACTAACGGGAGTTGTCACACCATGTGAGTTCATCTTGACCAGAGAAGACTGTGATTTTTGAAGGAACTATTGGATGGTAGTCGTTGTACCAAGGTAATTGTTACTAATTGGGAGAGCCACCCTATACAGTTGGACAAGAGTATGACTGTTGGTGAGTTGGAGCAAGTGACATCGGTAAAGCCGTCAGACTCCCTGTGGAAGGAAACTACTAATCCTTTGGTAGGAGTCTGCTATCTCTCAGATGATCTACTTGATGATAGACAAGCACGGCATCAACGAAGGTTACTGTGGGTGAGAGTGTTGAGAGTGACGCGAGAGAATTGTTCATGCGGCGTTTACAGTCTGAACATCAAGCCTTCACATTGTTAGAACAGGAGTTAGGGGAGACAGACGTAGTGGAGCATGTGATTGATACGGCGACCGAAAAACCGGTTAAAGCATGCCCACTAAGGTTGCCATATGCGCTACGTAGTATGGAATTAGAAGAACTAGACAGACTCGAGAGCACAGGGTGCATCGAGCCATTTAATAGTCCTATGCATCGAACTTAGTTCTAGTGAGAATGAAAGAGGGTGGGTTAAGAGTTTGTGTCAACTATCGAGGAGTAAATAAGGATAACATTCTAGACCACTATCAACTACCAAGAATTGACGAGTTGATCGACACTATTGGTCATAGAAAAGCAAGTTTTTCAGTTCTTTGGATCTGATGAAAGGATATCACCAAGTCAAACTTGCAGAACAGTTAAAGCAGACCGCCTTGTCTTGCCATAAAGGTTTTTTCCACTACCGCAGGATGCCGTTTGGTTTGACAAACGCCCCTGCAACTTTTCAGAGATTTATGAATAAGTTGTTCTCGGGTATTGATTGGGAGTTTGTCTTCACGAATTTAGATAACATACGAATTGTATAAAAATCTTTTGAAGAACACCTTATTCACGTGGGTAGTGTATTCAAACAGTTACAAGCAGGTTTGCAACTGAAGCCAGAGAAGTGTTCTTTTGTTAGGAGCGATTGATTGCTTGGGATTTACTTTGTCAGCAACAGTGACCAGCAATTATCGATCCTAATACGTAAGTTGGCGAGTACGCAGACAAAACGTATCCGATAAGTTGTGACGGACGTTTCTGATTGCAGGGTTCCTTTTTGATGTACTGCGGATAGTACGTCGATATGAGGATGTACGAAGACAACAGTAGCGCACGCATTGTGACGGCAAAGAGAAGAAGAAGTAACCGGGGTTGACGCTGGCGACCTTGGCCGTCATATTGACAAGAAGATGGCATTGTATATCATTTATTAGTACGTTAGCACTGCAGGCTAGGCCACGCTAGAGCGTACGTAACGGGTGTAGATTGGTAGAGTGATAGAATACTTTGTCTGCTGTGAGAAACCGTCTAGGTTGGTTACTAGAGGCGTTAATCCATGCACAATAAATTAGAAATATCTCATCGCAAATTCGAGAAACGAGGCTATTACACGCGAAGTGCTGCGAAGTGTTAGTAATCCTGCCATTTAACTAGTTGTACAGTATCTGCAGGTGGCGCCTCGCGTTGGTGGCATCCCAACAGAGTTTTCTGACCGTCTACTGAAACGCCGCGCCCTCTAGCTAGAAAATACGTATTTGTTGTCATGGAAGTAAACATGCAAAATTCTTAGTAATTTAGATTGCGTATCTAAGCCTGGTATGTACTGTAGTCGTCGTTTCGCGATCGTGATCAATGACAAGACAATTGCAATGTACAGTATAAGTATGCACTCAGTTCCGTTGTAACGACAGTGTTAGGGTATATTTGTTGACATAAAATTTTTGAAAAATAAAAACATTGACTATGAAAGGTTGGGCGACGGAACTTCATGAGGTTTTTCGTCGCCGTTTGGTCACTTGCACAAATTGTGATCTGTAGTCGGACACGAAAACAATATTTTTTGAAATAGGTTCTATAATGAAACGTGGTCGTGAGGAGAAGAAATTTGAAGTTTGTACACACACACACACACACACACACACACACACACACACACACACACACACACACACACACACACACACACACACACACACACACACACACACACACACACACACACACACACACCTAAAAACCCTAAATGTCAGGAGTTGCCTCTCAGAGGTCACGCCCCCAGCTGTTAAGCTGGACCCTGTGCGCTACTCAGGAAACTTTGGGTCTGCGCTAGCAAACTCCTGCAGCCGGGCCAGGAACTCGCAGGAGCACCGACATGTAAAGCCAGCTGTGGTGTGAGCCCCCGAAGTCTCACCAGGACCCCAGTGGCTGATGTCACGTCACAGCCGATGGCCGCTTAGGACCTCAGTCAATGACCAGGTACTCATTTATACTCCTGAGTCGCTTGCGACCCTTTAAGGTCCCGGATGTAAACACTCCATAAGATGACTCTCTAACCAACTGAGCTATCGCACCACACACACACACACACACACACACACACACACACACACACACACACACACACACACACACACACACACACACACACACACACACACACACACACACACACACACACACACACACACACACACACACACACACACACACACACACACACACACACACACACACACACACACACACACACACACACACACACACACACACACACACACACACACACACACACACACACACACAATCTAGATACCTAGAGCTCGACAGATAGCCCTATAGGACCACGCCCATTTCTGTTGTGCGGCCCGAATTAGAATCTTCGCCACATTTAATGTAGAGTAACTCCAAGCCTATATATGTATACGCACTAATTAGAATAAAGCCATAAAGCGAAAAGAAATTTGTTTTGCATTTAAATTTGGATTTTGTCTAAAAACTGTGTAGCGTGGGATTTCAACATCCGGCAATAACGAAAGCGCGGCGAGACTGGTCACTGGTCTAGACTCAACCCAGTATCACTCCGTCATTCCCCGGGGCAAGTGGAACAAAAAGCACGTGTCAAAACATGTGGAGCGTACGCGAGGAGGAGGACTGGGTACTAGTCTATCTGTATGTTTGTGCGGCCTGGCGTATCTCCGCCACCCCTCGTCCGATCTCTGCCGAATTTGGCCCGCGGATGCCGAAACGACGGATCTCGAGAGTGAAGCTGTCGTTGTCTTTCGTACTTCTCCCGCGACGACGTGATTTCCAGTCGATGAAACCCGCCTCGAATTCGTCTCCGCTCGCGTGCGAATATCTCCGTAACGGCGTATCGGATCTGCACCGAATTGAAGCTGCCCGTTCCCGACGTCGGACGGTACGCGCGGAGCGTGTCGTTTATTACGAGCGACGTCGGGAAAGGAAAGATATTATTGCTCATATCCGGGTCTTTAAACAACGCCCACAGTCGTTTGCCCGTCTCTACGCTCATCGAAGAGCTACCACGTTTGATATACTTGTTCCCCGCAACGTCAGCAACGTCTTCGAAATGGTGACGTTCAGCGGGACTGTCCATGGAGAGACGGCACGAGTCGTGACTTGGTATATATACGGGGAACGGATTATCCAGGTGAGTACGTAACTGCACGTGACTTCCAATTCATGCTGCTAAAATATATTTCCGAACGGGATTCCCGTCAAATAGATGCCAAGTTCGGTACACCTGTTTCTCGCAAAGAGACAACGTCTTCGAAGTAACGCGGCGTTCAACGCGACTGGCGAAATGGTTTCGATAGTCTAATTAGTCAACGGGATTCTTGGAAACGAGACATTGTGTTACATTTTCTTTGTCTTCAATGGGATACTAGCTATATAATAATCAATAGTCTCAGAATGTGATACCATTGACAGGAATTTATATAACTCTGAACGAAATTCTTAATGAGAATTCTGTCTGGCTGATAGTCTTTCAAAGATACACTTCGTGATAAATTAGAACGGGATACTCATGCAACAACATATAAATTTGCATACATTGAGATACTCCATTCTTGCTAATTTCTTAGAACGGGATATAACTATGATAAGAATTCTGTTTGCCTGCTAATTTTCAGAACGGAGTAAAAACGCATGTGAACTCATGCAACAACATAAATTTGTAACGATAAATGAATTAACTAACAACTAATAATAATAAAAATTTACTAACAATTAGTAGTATTAATTAATAGCTAATTTGAGAAGGGGATGGTGGGCTAATAGCCACCTGTGACTGATAATTTTGTGTGTGTGTGTGTGTGTGTGTGTGTGTGTGTGTGTGTGTGTGTGTGTGTGTGTGTGTCAAAACGGTATATGTACCATGTTTGGTCGTCTTTGCATGCAAGTGTTGTAGGAAATACCATATCGATTAGGCACGATACTTGGTTCTCATCTACTGTGGTATATAGAGATTAGTTCTAAAGAATTTTGAACTATTCATGTTACTCTAATGCAAATGCAAATGAAAGCACTTTGGACAATTCTAACTACTTTACTATTTTAATATGCTCCAGAAAGTGCAAATAGTAACAAATACACAACTCCAAATGATATTCCGGTGATATCCCATAATATAGTAGCTTCGCTAAAACCTAAATATTCTACAGATGCTCCACCTGCAGTTGAACCAGTTCCTCTTCCAAGACTACTTAATTAACATGACAAACTTTCCAGTTGTGTTTTCATTGAGCTTGTCTTCTTCCAATCTTTGACATAATTCTTTGTTGAGGTCTGTGTATGCAGGACAAAAGGTAAATGCACTCCCAAATCCTATAGAGATTTGTGCAAGATATTGCATTTTAATGACATGTCCATATGACATGAGAGAATACACCAGCAGCAGCCATTATCTCTCCGATAGGTATAAACAATCTTGGATGCACTATATCACACAGTCTACACGCAACAGGTGCTACCAATACACTTGGAACTGCACCTACTAAAGCACAACTCCCACATCTTTGGGTGAGAAGTTGTACTTGGTGTGCAAGAAATGTGACAAAAGTCGCTTGCATTTCAATCGTAAATATATAAACTGAAGCAAGTGACATGATTGGCCATAAACGGAAAATTTGTCCAAAAAACTGTTTTGTGGATACATAAAATGTTTGATTTGAGGTGTGGGATGGCTGAGAGCTGTTACCAGTTAACAGAAAAATAGCAACCAAAGAAACAACAAAAGAAATATTCCTGTTACTCTTGCTGGCATTGCGAATTCCATCCAGTCATCTATATAGACTGCCTTCCAAAGGTGGTCCAATCATATTGCCCAGACCATGTCAATTCCATTATATTAATTAAGTATTAGCTTCTAGAGCGTTGTACACCAGTAATACTGTATCAGGGCTGGATCCAGAGGGGGTTAAGGGGGTTTCAACCCCATATTATCCAATAGGCGTGGTTTAATCATTTTATATAATTTCATTAAAAAACAGAAAATTAGTAATGCTATAAAAACTGCTAACGGTGAACCCCCTCTTTCAAAAATTCCTGGATCGGACGCAGTGTATGGTGGGTGCTCTGGCCGGATCACGAGCCTTGAAGAGGCGAGTGAACCCATTGCCCTGTACTACTATACTAAATCCGTTATTTGTTGTCACTTGCTTTTGTGAGTCCTTTGTTCTAAAATCGTTCTGTAGTGTAGAGATTACCGTCTTCTAGTTAATCTTTGTGTATATCACATGATGCATGAATGGACTCTACAGTTTGAACGCCGCAAGCACCATGCATGAAATGTTGCAATGACGATGCGTAAGTGTTTACGTTCGCTCCGGTTTTGACGTCACTCAATATGGTACCTGTATGTTAATAATGCTAGTAAATAGATTGCTTATAGCTAGACTAGGGCACTTATATGTGTATCGAGCGCACAGGCAACGCTGATGAGAGGTGTGTACTCTAGCTCTGAAACTCTACAGCGCAGGAGAAAGTTACGTAGCGCGCGTTAATCTCGCAAAGTCTATTTCCACGGCACTAATTGCAGCTAACAAGAACTCTCTATTTCGGTGGAATTAAACTCCAATAACCAAGCAGTGGTAAGACTGATTCTGAAAGTAGCTACATTACTGTAATCAGTCGATCACGTGGTTTCGAGCATGTCTGCATGGCAGCTAGCTTTCTTTAGCTAGTGGATTGTGTTTTTTGCCTCATGTATGTTACGAAATTCCGACATGTATATGAGTTATTAGAACATTAGACTATCATCTCAACGAAATACTGTATTTGTATTTCTCGAACAGTTTTCCACCCAAATAATTCCCTACAGCAGCAGGTTTCTCTGAAAATATAATTTCCTCTTCTAAATAATTTTGAACCAGTACTACTATAGCATGTGATTACGTAGTCAATTAATTAATCAAGAAGTCCTTCAATTGTTGTGACATGGTATTAGATGTTCTAGCTGAATGTCTGTCTTCAGAATGTCTGAACATGTCAAGAACTTTTGTAGTGCTAACAAAAGCGCCTGAAGCTCAAATAACTGAGCAATAGTTCACAATAGCAATGAGTACAGTGAAGATGTTGAGAATACTAGGTCTTTTATTTACTGTTTAGTGACTCTGATGCATTTAGTGACTCAAAACTTAAATATAGTTGCCAGTATTTGATGAACTATGAAACAAGTTCTTTTTCCAAATAGTTTCCTTTTTCAATTAATTCTGCTATTACTGACACTAGAAAATATTAATTTTCAAAGGGAATTATTTAGAGAAATACAGTAATTGACTGAAATTTGTACCAGAAAGTAGTGCTGTAGAATACAGAATATAGCCAAGTACATGTATGCCACTACTCTGCTACATACTGGAGAAATAATGTTAGTCATCTTCTCAAATTTGTTTTGTATCAGAAACAGTTGACATAAGCAAATATAAAATTTCTACCCAGACTAACATACTTTATTAGGTGAACCAAGACAGTAAAGTAGCAGTACAACCGTTGTATGTATTCATTTCCAAGAGTGTGACACAAAGTCTTCCACATTACTGATCATGGCAGTGGATGGTACAACTCTTACTCAAGTAGATAAGTTAAAGTGTATTGCAACAATCTGCACCTCAAAAGTTCTTCTTGGAATAGGAATCTATTAACTGAACTGATTTCTTAACGAAAGGTCAAACTTTGAAAGCGTGTTAATTTAACTGATAATACATATATTTACCAAATTTAATTTACTTTATGAACATATATATCATTGGTATTTTCAATACATTCTAAAAGAAATAGATTTTAAATATGTCATAAAAATGACTTGAAATTAACTCTTCAATATTATAAAAGTGAACTTTGAATTAAAAGTCATTTACTCAACAGCAACAAGCGGTTTGTAATAAGCCTAACTGATCAAATATATGTAAAACATGAATTAGATAAACCTTCTATTCTGTAGAAGGTTGTTATCAA
>CAXXBX010000151.1:0-11262 GCA_964274945.1 Dehalococcoidia bacterium
GCAATGGTAGCTTTCTCATTGACTAGGCATGGCACGATGCCAACTGCATGCAACGTGTGACTGCATGCCTAACTTCAATACCAAAGACCAGCAACGGGACAATTCGTATCGGTAACCAAACCGTTCCCGCCAGAAGTAGTGTAGAAAGGAGTCAGCTGCGCGAAACTATGCACAATGATTGGGTCTTACGCAATGGATTGTGTCCTTCACTGGCATAGTACTCATAGATACCGCTCTTGACTAAAGTGTCGTAGTGCGGAACGTAATCGATTCTTTCATCTGTGGGTGCTAGTAGCTCCTGGTCGGTCGAATGGAGGACGTACAGAGTGCCGCCCTGGACGACGCGATCCTCTACACAAAATTGTTAGAATTTTCTTCGTGCGTTTCACACTACAAAACTGACCGTAAGATGCGTCGTCACTGATTTCCTGTCGGCTGCTGTTCGTGATAACAAATTCCTCTCTTGTATCGAAGTGCAGAGTCTAGACGTAGCGCGCGTTAGTTACACATCGCTAAACGTCTACTTGGGGTCGAAAGCGAACGTGGGAGTCGATGGTAAGTGTGTCGTTTCATTTATTTCAACGTGGAAATGAAATGCTAGAAAAACGTGTGATTTCGCAGTTGCTTACTTCGACCAGTTTGTTCCGGAACGTTTGAAAATCGAAGACGCCTTGTAGAGAAACTATTTCCTCCGGTTTGTCGCCAGTGCGGCGGTCGTAAACGTAGACAACAGGCTCCTCCATTTTCTAAGCGCACTTCTATCTGCGCATGCGCAAAAGAGCGCGAAACGCAGACGTGCCAACTTACGCGCATGCGTATTAACACGTCGAAAGCACAGCTTGATTTTTCGACTCGGTGAGTCACTGTACATAACATCAAGTCTAATCATCGCTTGAAAAATCCGTCCGTGTCGCAATACTCGCTACTGACCGACGCGCAAACGAGAATTGCCCTCTGATTGAACTGCGCAAGCTCAATGACGAAACAGTTGCACTGATCGAAGTAACTGCGAGTGTAGACATTTGATTCTAACAAAATTCCAAACTGTAATTTGTAATAAACACCTTTTAGATTAGACAGGTTTTAGGTGCACGCAGAGCCATGGCTCTGGATGCCCTGGCATGGAGCCTCTAGTCTCAGACTTCAGCGCGAGGAGCGGTCTGGCTACGCAAAGACGAAGGCGCGCGCTGACAATCTTGATTACTCGCTCATCTGTCATTACTTTACAGGCCAGGCCTTGCTTTTGCTAGAATTTTAGTAAACTTTTAGTTCTAACGTTTAGTTTTGCTCAAACTGCAACCAGAGCCTTTCAAGTAGTCTTGTGTTCTGCCTGAACTGTCTGGTCAAAATACAATTATTTTTCAGAGACACAAGCAGTCAGGAATTGAATACAGTAAAACACTCAAGTGGAACGGCTGAATGCAGACCGACGCACAATACGTAGTAGGTAATATCCGGGTACCCAAACCTTACGTATATTTTGATAGAAAATAAATACAGTAGTGAATGTGATGCAACAAACAAAGGAATTGAACTAAATGTTGATGTCGAGAAAGAATTGTGAAATCAAATAAAAATGAATGCCCAAAATTTAAAATGTCCGGTCAACCAATCTCTTGCTAGAGCACAATCATTGAATGTCCTACCAAAAATTTGCTGTTTGTTAATTTATCTATTTGTTTGTGTGAGTGTTTAGCTCCCTGTTTGTTTGTCTGTCTGTCTGTCTGTGTGTCTGTCCGTCTGTGTGTGTGTGCGTGCGTGCGTGTCTGTCTGTCTGTCTGTCTGTCTGTCAAATACATATATTTCAAATCCAAAAAAATTTCCATCAAGAGCTTAGAAGCTAGTCTTTACGTAAAGTTCCTCTAAATCAACAACGAACACTTAAGGCTACAACAGATGACCCTATAGGGGGGTCAGAATACATTTAACCACTTAGTTTAAAACAAATTGATATTCGTCAAGGACACTGCAAGATTTTTGTCCAGCTGAAATTACTGCCATCTTCCTAGAGATCACACTTGAATTGCATTGCTGCAGCTTGATAGTCTGTCTGTCTGTCTGTCTGTCTGTCTGTCTGTCTGTCCCTTTTAACTATTAGGTCTGAATTGATGAACAGAGTAATGAAACTGAGGTGGATTTGTGTATACTTTTGAAGATTTGCTTGTTGTATCTTTAAAGTTTAAAATCAATAACAATCTGTCTGTCTGTCTGTCTGTCTGTCTGTCTGTCTGTCTGCCAATACATACGTATCAGTGTCGTCTGTCTGTCTGTCTATCTGTCTGTCTGTCTGTCTGTCTGTCAATCACATATATTTGAACTTTTATCTATGATACATTTTGCAATGCAGAGTACTGTCTGTCTGTCTGTCTGTCAGTCTTCTTGTCTGTCTGTTTCCTTATCTGTCTGTCTACCTCATTGTCTGTGTCCAAAAGCACCAAAACTGAGAAAATAAAGAAAATCTGCTGTCCACTCTCACTTCACATCAGCCTCTTTGCCTCATCATGATCCCTTTTTAATACAAATATGTATAGGGTACAAAGAAACCTGCAAAATTCTTTACTTCACTGTAACAGCCGAAAGCCTTCAATATACAACGCCAACACAACCTATTTGCAAACAGAAAGCAATCTCATGTATGAACAATGTGTCAGTAAGTTTGCCGGTATGAAGTCCTCCTCTGACCCAGCAGTCACAACTTCTCTGTTGCTTGATCAGACTCTTCAGTCTCCTCTAGTTCATGTCTAATACACTCGACAGTCTCAGCGTACAGCCGTCCGTTTGACCTTAACGTAAAACCGTAAAAAGCCACGGAGTCCAACGGGACCTTACCAATCATAAACCGTTGCCTCTTCTCAAACGACCAGGGTTGAGAATAGGTGCCCCGGAGCCATTTTAATTCCGCTTCGGTTTCGTCTTCGTTTGTAAAGCGGAGAACTTGTCCAATCCACGGCTGTCCATCGTACTCGTTTACGGGAGGAACGACGCAAGCAAGTTCACCAGAGACAGGTCTTGGGCCATCAGACTCGCCTGTGTAAGCCTGCCCGATTCGTCGAGGAAACCGAGTTAGTTCCTCGCTTGTTTCCTATAGTAAGATAAGAAACTTTGAGGTGTCGAGTTATAGAAATCAGGAACAAGTGTGTGTGTGTGTGTGTGTGTGTGTGTGTGTGTGTGTGTGTGTGTGTGTGTGTGTGTGTGTGCACGCGCGCTATATATAGCTCAGTTGGTTAGAGAGTCATCTTATGGAGCAACAACATCCGAGACCCTGAAAAAGGTTGCCAGGTCAAGTCACAGTGACGGCGAGCTATGTGGCATAATTTCCTTAGACAAGAAACTCACACACAATTGCCTCGTTTAACTCAGAAGTATAAATGAGTACCTGGTCTTTGACAGAGGTAGCAAAGGCCTCCGACTGCGACAAAGTCCATCAGCCACTGAGGTCCGAGTGGGACTTCGGGTGCCCACACCACAGTTGGCGTCGTAGTCGGTGCTCCTGCGAGCACCTGGCCAGGCTCCAGGAGATTGCTTAGCACGGCACATAGCTCCTGCTTAGTGCACAGCAACCCAGCCATCTGGCTGGGGGCATTACCGTTTAACTTCAGCTCCTTATCCATTTGCCATTTGCCATGTGTGGTGTGTGTGTGTGTGTGTGTGTGTGTGTGTGTGTGTGTGTGTGTGTGTGTGTGTGTGTGTTTGCGTTCATGTTTGTTTGTGGTGCAGATCTTTAGTATCGATACTGCAGTAGGTGTCTACATCAAAAACACTTACCACAATGGATGGATACGGTAAATAACTGATTGCGTCACTCGACTTTCTTTTCTTTCGTTTCACTTCTTTGGGTACCGAATCAGTAGAAGTCTTTTTGCTACCACTCCCTCTAGGATTCTTATGCCCAAATCTCTCCTTCAACAGTTGAAACATCACTTGATGACTGTTGTTGTCCGGATGCTTCACTCGAATACAATGTCGCCACTTTTTTGTAAGACATCGCTTTGGATCATTAGAATGGGAATGAGTGGCAAACTGAAATGTCGCCAACGTGTTCCCACATTTCAAACACAAAACACACGGATGCACGGGCTTGTAGTACCGGTCTACGTAGAAAATACCATAAGTATCAGTGCATGTATGGTATACAGGAAGTTCCCGGATATCCTTAATTTCTGCATTTATCTCCTCGGGTTTCACAGTTGGACCAGCTGACTTCCTTGCTAGAAGTCGTCGAGGTGGTTCAGGAGATTCCGATGGGCTAGCTTTAGTTTCAAGCGGTTGAGGCAACACTGCAAGACTTGCGTCAAGACTATCGGATTGTGAGAGTGCAGGCTCTGATGCTTCTGATTGGACGCCAGACGTCTGAATGTCAGAAGGCTGTTCTATCTCCTTCCTAGCGCTCAGCTCAGTATGACCATCTGTCTTTGCTTCATCCATAATAACAGTTTGCATTTCTGATGGTGCCTTTGGTTGCTTCGGCGCTTCATCCAAAATGACAGTTGGCATCTCTGATGGTGCCTTTGGTTGCTTCTGCGCTTCATCCAAAATGACAGCTTGCATCTCTGATGGCGCCTTTGGCTGCTTCTGCGCTTCATCCAAAATGACAGCTTTCATCTCTGATGGTGCCTTTGCTCGCTTCTGTGCTTCATCCAAAATAACAGTTGGCATCTCTGATGGTGCCTTTGGTTGCTGCTGCGCTTCGACGGCTGAGAGAGCAATGACAGCTGCTAACTGACGCTCTTCCTCGTCGTCATCCTCATCGTCATCACTATCCGCATAAGCTTCACGTTTTAGTCTCGTCTGTTGCAGCTCCGTCGCTGCAGATACCGAAGCAGGTCGTCGCCTTGACGGAATGACGGCATCCAAATCCAAACGACGGAGAACAGCCTCGACAGGCTTTCCTTGATCAGACGCACGTCTGCGTCTCCGTCCACGTACGGAAGGTCCTTTAATGCTCGAAGATCGAGTTCTGAGTGGAATAGGCTCAAACTTCGGAGGCAACAACCGACCAATCCGCAATTTAGGAACCTCAAAAGTTTTCTGAGTAGACATTTTGACGGGTGATGTTGCCGACTCCGCCTTTTTCTCCCCTGGTGAAGCTGGGGACCTCGTGTCAGAGGCCTCGTTTGGGGATATCTCAGCCGACGATTCTCTGCTTGATTCAGTCTGAGAGGAAGAATCTTGGTTGTCCTTCTCCACAATATGGGAGGCAGACGAGTTGGTGGCTACCGTGGGTGTCTTTGCTGTTGGTGATGGTGACGGTCGAAATCTCCGAAATTTTGGAAGAACGACGTCGAGTTTTCCAGACGTCGACTTGCGAGCAGTCACGTGAGTCAATGGCTCTTCCAAAGACTTCTGTTTGCACTCTTCGTCCAATTGTGAGTCAGGCCTATCTGTGTTAATTCTTACGACTTTGTTTGTCGACTTCGACCGCGTTGCTTCGCTATTTACACGCTTTCTGGAAGGAGTTAGAAGAATGGATGGGCGACGTGCAGGTGATTGGGGTAGTGGTGTCTGAGTCGACCCCGCCGAGTCAGTCAACTTGCACTTGCATGAGATATCAACTGCTCCACCTGAAGATCATTTCAAATTTACATTTAAAGAATGGATACAAACGCACGCACGTACGCACGCACACACACGCGCACACACACGCGCGCACGCACGCACACACGCACGCATACAGACAAACATATAGTCAATGAGGCAACAGTCAGCAGGTCAAAATATCATAAAATAGATAAGATAGCCAAACAAACGACAGACAAAGAGGCAGACAAACAAACAGACAAATAGACAGACAAAAGAGACAGACAGACAGACAGACAGGTAGGCAGGCATGCAGGCAAGCAGGTAGGCAGATAGGCGGGCAGACAGACAATGCCAAGTCCATTAGAGCTTAACAATACCTACGAGAAGGACTGGTTCATCATTTTTAAATTAAAATTTCCGATAACACGTAAAGTATATACGAAAACAAAATCTTTCTGTCTGTCTGTCTGTCTGTCAAATACATATATTTTTCAAATCCAAAGAAATTTACGTCAAGAGCTTAAAAGCTAGTCTCTAAGTAAAGTTCCTCTAAATCAACAATAAACACTTAAGGCTACAACAGATGACCCCATAGGGGGATCAGAATACATTCAACCACTTTGTTTAAAACAAATTGATATTCGTGAAGAACACTGCAAGGTTTTTGTACAGCTGAAATTACTGCCATTTTCCTAGAGATCACATTTGCATTGCATTGCTGCAGCTTGATCAAAAATCGTCGTCTCCAGTGTGTCTTGAACTCAGCAATGTTAGATCGTCCATTGTCATCCCTCCACAAAGTAGAGAGGACCCTCAAGTACTCAGACGCTTCCTCCCCCCAACGGCCAGTCTGTCTGTCTGTCTGTCTGTCTGTCTGTCTGTCTGTCTGTCTGGCAGGCAAGCAGACAATGGATACACAACAAACAGACAAACCGCTAGACACACAGACAAAGAGACAAACACAAAAACAGACCGACAGACAGAAAGACAGACAGACAGACAGACAGACAGACAGACAGACAGACAGACAGACAGACAGACAGACAGACAGACAGACACTTTGTTCGTTGGGGCAAATAAGTCAATACATACTTGTAGGAACTGTCACAGAGGGCATTGAACGATTCAGGCAAGAACAACTGCAACATATTTATGTGCTTTTGGCGGAAACGCTTCTCAATGACATTGCAGCGGTGCAACGCTACCACACTCACTAAAGAGATTTTAATTCTAACTTCTAGTAATCATAACGACATAGACGATTTTGTAACTCAGTTTTATGTACATTAGGCACTGCTAATGGCAATATCTAATAGTTAGTAGTTTTAGCCAGGACCGCCTTTACTGTAATTTAGATTTTTGACCAATGGGAGCGTTGATAGACGGTTGGGAGGTTTCTAGTAACATTGTCCAAATGAGAAGCAGTGAGGTGGAGCGTTTTATTACTGCCTAAGCAGTACATTTATTTACACAGCAATGCAAAGGATGTAAATTGACACTATAGAAACTGTAAGAGGCGGCAGTGTGAAAGGAAACACCTCGTTTATGCGTCCAAAAGCACCTGAAGACACGTGTTGGTATTGTAATCTTAAATTCAGAGGCAGATCGAGAAAGAAAAATTGGTCAGTGTCCCAACTTTCACGAGATTTTCAAAGTGCATAAATTGCCAAGCACATCCGTTAAATGTCACGTGGACTTCTGAGAGCTGCAGCAAGCAGAACGCTGAGGAACGGCGAGGCTAAATCGCTTTAATTAAAGGTTAGTCAGACGGCTCTGGTGTTAGTCTCTATATACGGCTCTCAGTGTCTGGTGTTAGCTTGTTCGTTGGGCACTGGCGCTAGCATTGAGACTGCATTAATGTCGAATTTCGGTTTGCTCTTTGGCGGTTGGGGTGTCCAGTGCACCATGGGACAGCCCCTAGATCCGCCCTAAAATAGGTAAGTTATCCCATCAGAGTGAATATCCAAATTGTAAGTTAGCTTGCTTACACCAAGCGGCTCTGTCGAGAGCTGCCAGACGATCGGAAATAAACTGCTAGCCTGGGGGGGGGGTACGTGCAACCTGTGAACAGTGGTAGCTACGCCCCTGCAACCTACTGAGAACATCAGATTGGGCTTTAGCCATCCCTTTCATGACAGCTGATTGTGAGCGTGGTTTTAGCAAATTACAGCTAGTAAAGACAAATACTAGATAAAGACAGATGTTCCTGCGTGTATAAAAATGAAATTTTGGTCATCTAATGAGAATTTCTCTATAGATGGTCCCTCTATAGTGTGATTTTAGTGAGACATTGCGAGTACAGTGAATCCTCGATTAACCGACCCCCTTGGGCAATCCGCGACAGAATAACAACTAAAATGACAAAACAACTTGAACAAGAACTTACGGGTTTTATCCTCTCATGTATATTGTAAAATTAAGAAGTTTGCAAGGATTCTATTCATAGAAAGGAGATATATGTGTAGGACTGAGGCCATACAACCATTGGACAGTGGCGTAATGTTTTTGTAGTTATGATGGCTTCTTACAGCTTGTGAAATTATACAACTCTGGTGTAATATTTTTGTAGCCGTCTGGCTTGGTGTAATATTTTTGTAGCCGTCTGGCTTCATCCAAGTGAAACTTAATAAACTCTTAAAAAAGGCAGGATGCCAAGTCAATGACTGTAGCATTTTGATCCTAACGTTAAATGTGAGCGCTAGAACACTTGGAGAGTGCCTTAGTAAATTGGTGTACCTGTAATCTACTGTAAGCCTTCTGTTGTGTACTGCCTTGTTTCTGCTACTTCATTGTTTTGCTGTTTTACTGCACTGGTAGTGCATTGTTTGTTTTCGTATATTTGTCTGTCTATCTGTCTGTCTGTTAGTCTGTATGTTAGTCTGTCTGCTTGTCTGTCTGCTTGTCTGTCTGTCTGTCTGTCTGTCTGTCTGCATGTCTGTCAATGGTAGCATATTTCAAACATGATCACTATTACAGGCTACAGTATATAGGGCCACTATACCATCAATCTAAGAGCATGTTCACACAGGGCCTAAGCATGATTAGTTCAGCGTTAGTGCACTAACGCCACTGTCCACACCGGTTCTAATCATGATTAGTGTAACGCCATTCTAACGCCATAGAGAGCAGCATTACAACTGCATTGTAGCGTTAGTGGTTGCACGTGACTTTGGCACGTGAGGTAGTATACAAGAAGGAGCATGTCGCCGATGTTTCTTCTGTGGTGTTGTATGTTTAAACGTACAAACGCAGCAACATGCCGACATATCCGGAAGCGCATGTAGATGTGTGCAACATGCCGGTGACAACTTCCTGCCGTCCCTGAAGGAGCTGCCAGAGAAAACAAACTAATGTTTCCCTCTTCAAAACCTAAAGCAATGGATTCGTCAAGACAATTCACTCGAATTCTTGCCAGATATGACGGAAGAAAACTGTGGAGGCTAATTACTCAGGTGCCCACGTGACTTACTAATCATAGCGGTGTGAACGCGCTTGCGCTAATGTTGGCCTAATCATAGTGAGCCTAGTCATAGTTAGTCCAGATGTGGCGTGAGCGTGGTCAATGTAAATAAACAGAATGTAGAAAAATGGAGATGCTACAATAGTAGTTGACACGTCATTTTGTAAAATGATCATGCATTCCTATTGACACACCCATTATTCACAACTGTCTTTAATTCTGGAACATACTACAATATAATATCAAAATTAGGAGACCAGCTGCTGGTGTTTAACATCAATTGTCTAAGAGCCATACCTACTAGTATTGGGACCTCCCCAGGCCTCTATCAGGGACGCCACTGAGTTTATGTTATCAACCAGATACTGGGCTGCTACAACTGAGTAGTTAGTGGTCCGTTCATTCCGGGAAAATTGGATTATGATTTAATTTATGTATACTCCTACTTCATTGACAGTGTACAGAGGAGGAGGAATTGACTACAAGCAGTGACAGTGACCACTAGCTAACAAGTTTGGCAAGAGCTGTCTGCATGCACAAGTGCAATGCACACTTGAAATGCACAAATGCAATGCACAAGTGCAATGCACACTTGCAATGCACAAGTGTAATGCACACTTGCAATGCACACGTGCACGTTTTCCCACATTAATTAATTAACTTCCTAGCTGTACTGTCAGACTAGAATCCCCCAGAGTAGTTCATTACAGCAACATGTAGGCTAAATAATATCAATGCAGGTAGACGTTGATGCTGATATTTGCAAATAGTACATAGCCAGAGCCGGCACGTGACAGGCTTTTCATTGTGTCAATTTCATGAGCATAGGTACACCTCCTAGCCTGATCTATTCAAAGGAAAACCTTAACTGCCGTTCATTATGCAACATACTATAGTAGGTGTGGCCTCTAGAGAATTGACACTGTCGCATAAACACCAGCAGCTGGCCTCCCTAATTTTGGATATTATATTAGTAGGCGTGGCCTATAGACAAGTAACAATGTCTCTAGACACCAACGGCTGACCTCACCAAGTTGAAGGTCAAGGACGCCACTGATAGACACTACTGTACTTGGTTGTTTGTTTAATTAAATAACAAATTTTTATGAGCCGAAACGTAAGTATAAAAGAAAGTCAATGCAGCAACTAGATGTCTACATGATGAGTCAAGTCACATGATTCCATCTGGTTCTATTTGAAAGTGAATTAGTGGCAGCTTAAAGAATTATTGGTGAGCCACACTCAACACTGAGCATTGAGAGAGATAGACCCAGCCACTTCTGAGACTCTGGCTAGCCATGCCACTAATCTGGTATGGGGGCGTGGGAACATAATATTTTTGTAACGACCAGCGTTCCAGCTAGTACTTGGTAATTATGAAAAATATAATTCAATTATCAAATCAGTCAGCAAATCACTTTGTCCCAATTTCTCATAGTTTGTACATACTTGCTTTGCAATGGTGGCCAACCAATGGCAGTTGTCACAGTACAAAATGTGTTAATCATTTGACAAATAACCAATTCACAGTTATTAAAATATATCCTACTTTATGATAAATAGCGTTTTATGCATGTGACCCCATCTATGTCACCCTAGACACCGACACCTTACAAAAATATTTCTTGTAATTTCATATTGTTGATAAGCTATGGATCTCATGAGCAACGTGTCTCTCAATCCGCTCTATCTGATTTGCACACGAGCGTGCACACACACACACACACACACACACACACACACACACACACACACACACACCAAGATCATGCAGATTAGCTCAGTATAAATACAGCAGAATACAAATGTACGTATAAACATTATAAACACGTCAATCAATATTACAGTGTAACTACATGACCACAACATGTTGACTAAAGGATCATGACGTGAGATAACGTTTTTGTTCCTGTGCATGGCATCAGTGCATGTTCTCAAGGGAAGAAACGTCATGAAGCCATGCAGAGGAACAAAACCCATTTAACTAAGTTGGAATAACAATATTGACAAACAATAACAAACAACCAGGTACCTTCAATTGAACTGAATCGCTGAATTTGAGACTTAAGTATCAGCAATGAATCTCCATCAAACAGGACATGAAGATGGTCAGGATCAGGAGCTGCAACTAAGCACTCACATGGTCTGATCATTGCCTCAGCAAGCGTCTTCATTATTTCACCATACTGACTACCCAACAGGTCATCTTCAGACAAAGCTCTCTCAGCTAATTAAAAACGTTTAATATGAGTAGACGACATCAACATCATAATGCTGTTGTA
>CAXXBX010000152.1:0-7289 GCA_964274945.1 Dehalococcoidia bacterium
GGCTCCTCGACGGTCGCAGACCGGCAAACAACTGTGTGCGTATTTTTTCGAGACCCGGATATCAGCAAGAATATCTTCCTTTTCCCGACGTCGCCGGCAATAGACGACACGCTCGGCGCGTACCGTCCGACGTCGGGAACGGGCGGTCTAAATTCGGCGGAGACACGACGCGCCGTTCCGGAGATATTCGCGCGCGAGCGGAAGCGAGCGCGATCGGCGGGAAACGGCGTCGTCGTGGGAGAAGTCAGGAAGACGACGGCGGTCTGACTTTCGACCTGAATGAATTCGGCGTGCGCGAGCGAAATTCGGCCGAGATCGGACTCGCCGTCTTCGAGAGACGCTCGTACGTACGGACACACAGACAGACAGACAGACAGACACACAGACACCTCTCCTATATATATAGAGATACAAGCTCCAATGCCCGGCTTCGCCCGGGGGACAACACCCCGGTAATAGTTTAATGACACAAATTATTGATTTGCAGACACTGTTTGCTATTAATGACAGACAGACAGTACAGAAAAACACACAAACAGACAGACAGGTCGCTTTTATAGGTAGAGATTACAGCAGAAAGTATCTAAAAATGCGTTTGATGGTTGGAGAGGCAGAGGGGGTGTAGCCAAGTCACGTACAGTTTGTATAGAGAGATCTTTGTAGATTTCCAAACTCTCTGGTCTAGAGTGTTGGTTATCATCCCTGTGCAAAAAAAGTTGCAATCACAGCACAAACCAATTACACTAACTTATGCCCTTGTCAGTGCAACCCAAGCCAGACCACGTGGAGGTCAGGGCATATACTGGCTCAAAAAATTGGTTGAGACATGCTCAACCTGGAGCTCTCGCTCCGGTGGTATTTGAACGTTATGTACCTGCTTGATGTCTTCAGCATAGGTCTCTTTGAGAAATTGATGCATCACCAGCTGCTGCAGCCGCCAAAACGGTCTACTTTGTCCTGTTTGTTGCTGTGTGATACATATTGTCTACCTACCTTTTAGTGCATTATTGTAGTGTTTTGTCTGTTTAGTCGTTAGTCATTAATGTTTATCTAATTGACCATGTGTGCATGATTAAAAGCGGTGTCTTGAATGTTCAGTTGGGCTGAATTTACAGCCATGCAAAGGCACAGTCTGAGATGTCATGGAGTGCTTGCACACTCCTATTAACAGTCAACCTCTTCTAAGCTAACCCTGGTTCAGTCGCTGTTGGCCAGCATCATAGGTGATGTTGGCCATGAATGCCTGCAGTGAATATAAAGATGATCATCTTGTCGACAGCACTTCCTGGTACACTACGTTTTTGGTTTTTCCTTCTTTTGCCAAGAAAGTTAGTCCATGTTTGGAGGCAACTCTAGAAATGCCAACATAAAGCTGTCCATGGCTAAAGGATGGCTCGTGTAGATCTAGCCCTGCCACAGCTAAGGTCTGCCCTTGTGCCTTGTTAATAGTCATAGCAAAGCAGACCTTAACTGGAAACTGAAGTCGTTTGAATTCAAATGGTAGTCCAGTATCACTGGGAATTAGTGGTATCTTTGGCAGATACACGTCCTGGCCTTTATGCGGTCCAGTAGCAATAGTTGCTTCCAGACAGTTGTTCATCATTCTCTTTAGTATAAGACGTGTGCCGTTTGCAATCCCAGGAGCCAGATTTCGAACAACCATTAGAGGAATTCCCACCTTTAGAGCCAGTTTATGAGGAGGCATACCAGCAGGTTCCAGGGAGTTAAGAAACTCCGAGGGATAGTGTACTGCATCATCATCTCTGACCGTATCAATTGATTTATAGATCTTTATCTCTCCAGGAAACAGCTGAAGCATCTCCCAGTTAATATCACGAATGGAGACATTGTGTGGTGCGAGAATAGCTCGTTGCATTAGCCATTCGAAGTCTTGGTAGTGATGTTGCAAGTTTGGGTACACTCGCTCTATCAAGGTCTGAGGAGAGTCGGTAACTGTGCCAAGATCTTCTGGAATGAAGATGGTATGACGTCCTTCAACTACCGGTATATGACCGTTCCCAACTCGCAGCAAGAGACTTGCAAACTCAGCAGCGTTGGCGTCACCGTAGAGATAAGCTCTCATGTTAGTTGTCAAAGAATGTGTTTCTACGTGTTGCCATAAATGTGATGACTTGATGCAGGCATCAATTTCATTGGCACGTGTACCTCCTCGAATGACTGGTAATGTCTGACGAAAGTCCCCAGACAGGACAACTAAGATACCGCCAAATGGTCTTGAGGACTGCCTTAGGTCTTGTAATGTGCGATCTAAAGCCTCAAAAGCTAGTTTGTTAGCCATGGTTGCCTCGTCCCAAAATATAACGGCACATTCCTGTAGGAGTGTAGCCTTTGATGAACCTCGCTTGAGGTTGCACATAGGAAGGTCTGTGGTCATGAGATTAAGCGGTATCTTGAATGTCGAATGTGCTGTCTTCCCATTTGATAGTAGCTGTGCCGCAATGCCACTGCTGGCGACAGCAAGGGCGACAAATCCTCTTGATCTGAGGCGTGCCAGGGAAAGGTTAATCGGGTAGGTTTTACCTGTGCCACCTGGGGCATCAATAAAAATAATCCCTCCTTGCCCATGGTCCACCATATCTGTAATGCGAAGGTCAATGTTGCGTTGGTCAATCGTCAAATTCGTTTCATTTTCGTCTACAAATTGTTGCAGTGCTTCTCTGTCATAAGATTTTTCTCTAAGTAGGTCAACTGTCAGTCTGTCTTCATGTCCCCTGTTTACAGGCGGCAGTCCGTACTCTTCAAGTTTCTGTCCACTCATCTGCTGTACTAATTCCTGTAGTCGAAAGAGACACTCGTTGTACATATCATCACTATAGTCCATGTCAGGCTGTCGAGCTTCCCTCCTACACTGATGCAGTATGTCATCAGTCATATCATTTCGATATGCAGACCATATGGCAAGAGGGTCAGCAACATCACACGTGGTCAATATAACAGCAAACAGAGCACGTAGTGTAGATGCTCCGGCTCGCATGGCTGCCTCTTGCATGGCCATGGCCCAATGCAAGTCTTCTTCCAACAAACCCATGCAGTTACATGCTTCGCGAAAAGTCTGGCACTTTCGTGCATCAATCGTAAGCAAGTCATCAAAAGAGCAAGGTCCCCGCTTATGGTGAAGCAGAAGGCGTAAAAAGAAGCATTCCTGTTGCTTAGGATGCACGGCGTACACTCGACCAATGACCTCACTTTTTTTAAATGAAGTTATTTGACCATCACTGTAAACAGCTGTGCCAAGCCTTCGAGGGTTCCACGTTTTGGTGCCTGAATGAAATGTAAAGTACTCGGGCACATTTACATAAAGCAAATTTTGAACAAACCTCTGGTCGGGCGTAGCAAGCTGGTCAAGATCTGGACGATACCGAGCGCAGAGATCAAAAAAAGCTGTCAACGTGGTTTTAGGTGGACGTTGAGCAAGAGCAACAGCATTTTGATCATTGTAAACAACCCTCTGCCCATTTAGTAGGTGGACATGAAGGTTTGTCACTGCTGGATGACGATCGTGAATGGTAAAGTTCAGTATTCTCCAGCAAGCTTCACTGCAACTGACGTATCTTGCTGTCTGGTACAGATCTATTTCATCGATAGGTTGGGATTTTTCTAGCGAAAAAACTGCCATGTCCCTGCCCTTGTTGACATACTTTAGGACATACTTGATAGACTTGACACTTGTACAAAGCTCTACGTTGATATGACAGGCAAACATTCGGCAGAGGTAGGGAGAGTAAGGTACTACCCATCGATTGTCTATACAGACATCGTTACCTTTGATCTTCTTTATTCCTTGATGGCCACAATCATCGGGTTTACGTCGTCGATATAATGGATAACCATCATGGCCGCTCTGAGTATCACTTTTAAACTCTTTCGGGTAACGTTTCGTGCATGCTCCATCTCGCATGCAGGGTGAGTGCTTGTCCATGCGACCGCAAGGGCCATGAATCATGTTTGTCATGACTATATCAAACAGCACCTTGTCAGAGTTAGGGTCAGGCAACTCAGCGGAAATAGCGGCATCGATGTCATCAGCATGAATGCTGTGCTCTGCAGGTAACCAAACTAAAATATGAGCATGTGGCAGACCACGTTTCTGCCATTCAATGGAACACAGGTATGCAATAGTCTTGCCGAAGATGCAGTGCTTGGTCAACTGTTTGATGAGTTCCTTTCTTTTTAGGTTAAAGACACGTGCAATTAGGTCTGGACGATGTTGTGCTGTCTGCATGGGCAGCAGTTCATCAGTGATTTCTTTCCAGCCGGGATTGCACGTCATTGTGATAAAAAGAGAAGGCCTACCAAACTTTCTAACATAGCACATGGCATCCTGTGTACGTTCATGCATGTACCGTGGTCCTCCAGTATAGGAGCTAGGTAAGATCACCGTCTTACCGATGTTTGTTGGATCTCCATCACTTGCCAGAAGTGCATCTCTCAACTCACCATATTGTTCAGCTCGAAGTTTTGTTTGCTCTCGCCGAAGGAAGCACAGCCGTTCGGTCTCTATTTTGGCGTACATGTCAACAACATATTGTTGCATCAGTCTCTGACACCGTAGCAAGATGTTAAAGTCTGCACCACCTCGCATCATCAGTCGATACGCATAATGTTTCATCGCAGATACTTTGTACTGGTTTGGGACTGGTTGGTCAGGAAAATAGTATCCATCATCTCCATGTGGAAGTATGAGAGGATACTGCAAAGCATCATAGCTGCGATGAGTTTCAGCTATTCTTGTAAGGCTGCCATCAGACTTACGAAGGACAATGTCTCTCTTTCCATGTTCTTCTGTGACCATAAGCACAGCTACCTCATCACACATTGGAGCATTAAACCGCCCTCTGTGTTCTCTAGGAGGCCTCTTGTCAGCATGAATCACAACCTTGTACTGCTGATCATATTCACGGAGAACGTCTTTGGCTAATTTAAAACTCTGCACATACCTATTGATGGCATGAAGCATGTTTTGTAAACCCTCAATGATATTTATCCTCAAACCAGGAACAATGCCTTGTCTTACTTGTATCTCTCTCTCCACATCACCCAAAAAGTAGATTTGAGCAAATTTGGATTCTTCATTAGGCAAAGGGCACAGGCTTCCAATGAGGTGGTACACTTGACCTTGCACTTTGAAGCAAGGATTCCATCCATGTGTTTCCTTAATTTCATTGCAACCCATTGATGTCATCTGAAAAGCTGAATTGTACTTGCGAATATTTGTAAGGAAATGCCTAGACGTTTCTGAGTCACCTAGAAGCAATGATTTTAGCAAGAGCGGTGGATCTTGCAGAGTTGCCAGTTTCACTTTTCCGCTACTGCAACACATGCCAGGTGCTTCTCCTTTCCACTTCATAGCGCCGCAGTTGACACACACGTTTGTCATAGAGCCAATACAACACGGAAGTGGAGGTTGTGCTGCATCATAGTTCAGAGCTGGTGGAATATTCGGTTGCTGTCGCACTCTTGTTGCAGTATGTCTTTCTCGATCACTGTGAAGTCGTCGCTGTCTAGCTAGCTCATCTTCCGCTGCACGCGCTGCAGCAGTTCTGTTGCAGTGGGCGGCCAATCGTTCTTGTCTGGCTAGCTCATCTTCCGCTGCACGCGCTGCAGCAGTTCTGTTGCAGTCGGAGGCCAATCGCTCGTGTCTGGCTAGCTCATCTTCCGCTGTACGCGCTGCAGCAGTTCTGTTGCAGTCGGCGGCCAATCGCTCTTGTCTGGCTAGCTCATCTTCCGCTGCACGCGCTGCAGCAGTTCTGTTGCGGTCGGCGGCCAATCGTTCTTGTCTGGCTACAATGTGTTCATCTACGCGAGTTCTAGCAGTGGTATCACGATTAATCTGAAGTCGTCGCTGTCTGTCTAACTCGTTTTCGTTCGCGCGAGCCGTAGCGCTTCTGTGTCTGTCGCTGTCTAGTCGCCATTGTCTAGCTGCCTCACCTTGCTCAGCACGCGCTCTCGCCACTCTATCTCTACCGGAGTCCAAACGTTGCCGTCTCGCTACTTCGTCTTCTTCTAAACGTCTCCGTTTTTGACTGGCTGCAGCTGCCGATGAAAAAACTGTCTTTCGTCTCTTCGGAGGCATTGTAAAAACGACGCAAAATGTCGCGTATACACTTGGAAATCCTATATTGCGCAGCTAGTAGACTGTAATGTTTTGGCGACAGTAGAGTGTAATGTTTTGTCAGTAACCGTTTACTGTCACTAATTAGCCGTGGTGTTAGTTCACTAAAGGCATATCAAGTGCGTTGACATCTATGACGTTTGCTATTAATTAAGATAACGTAAGATTATCGGCAGTGCGAAAGATCCTGTACAGACATCGGCACTTCTCTCCGCTGCAGGGAGTGCATACTGTCCGATGTCAGGAACGGGCCGGTAAATTCGGTGTAGATACGTAGTGATTAGTTGAAGTCACGTGCAATACTTACCCGGATAATCCGTTCCCCGTATATAACGAATGCCGACTCTCGTCATTTCGACAGTCCCGCTGAACGTCGTCTGTTCGAAGACGTTGCTGGCGTTTCGGGGAAGAGGTGCATCAAACACGGCAGCTCCGTATCTAACGAAGTCACGACGCGTACCGACTGTCGTCATTTCGACGGTCCCGCTGAACGTCGTCTGCTCGAAGACGTTGCTGGCGTTTCGGGGAACAGGTGCATCAAACACGGCAGCTCTTCGACGGTCGCAGACTGGCAAACGACAGTGTGCGTATTTTTTCGAGACCCGGATATCAGCAAGAATATCTTCCTTTTCCCGACGTCGCCGGCAATAGACGACACGCTCGGCGCGTACCGTCCGACGTCGGGAACGGGCAGTCTAAATTCGGTGGAGACACGATGCGCCGATCCGGAGATATTCGCGCGCGAGCGGAAGCGAGCGCGATCGGCGGGAAACGGCGTCGTCGTGGGAGAAGTCAGGAAGACGACCGCGGTCTGACTTTCGACCTCAATGAATTCGGCGTGCGCGAGCGAAATTCGGCCGAGATCGGAGTCGCCGTCTTCGAGAGACGCTCGTACGTACGGGCACACAGACAGACAGACACACAGACACCTCTCCTTTATATATAGAGATATAGAGATATAGAGATATCTGAGACACTGTTTGTGCAAGCATACTAGTGTAATCATTCCTGCTTTTTGTCTGTTCTTAGGCAAAAAACATAAATCTAGAACAATGATCAAGTTGATCTGGTATACCAAAATCTACTCCAATGACCAAATGAATGATCCATGAATAAAAGGTGAGTTCTATGATACTTCAGTTTAGAACACAGCTAA
>CAXXBX010000153.1:0-11331 GCA_964274945.1 Dehalococcoidia bacterium
CAGAGAATTCTGCAATGCAGTTTGTGACATGCTACTGGAAAGGACAGGTGTCAAACATAGAATGACGAGTGCTTACTACCCACAGACCAATGGACTAACAGAGAGATTCAATCAAACTCTTAAAGATGGTATTTGTTGGCTTTAAATTATTTATCTTTCCTAAATTGTTATCTGTCTTGGTGGTAGGTATTAGTCAGATGATCCACAGTTCCGATAACAAATGGGACATAACAATTCCTGCTATCCTTTTTTCGTATCGTACAGGCTGTTTATTCATCAACAAACTTTACACCCTTCATGCTCTTTAATAATCATGAGGCACGTTTGCCATTGGACATGAAGGTAGAAAAATCAGGTAATGTGGCTGTATTCCAGTTTTATTCTGCAAATTCAATGTTTTGTTTATGTTTATTTTTGTAGCTGAGACTGGAGTATCAAGTCAAACACAGGAAGAACTCAAACATCATGTAGAATTACTAGTAAACGTCAGGCAGTCATATGCTAGTATTGCCAAGAAGAATATTGCCAAGGCACAACAACGCCACAAAGACAGTTATGACAGGCGACACAACACCTCTTCCACAGGAATACAACTAAACGATAAAGTTCTTCTAAAAAACAGCAAACACGATAGTTGTAAAGGAGGGAAACTAGAGGTCAGATGGACTGGCCCATATAGCATAATCGAGTGTCGAGGCAAAGGATGCTTCAAGCTGAGAAATACAGATGGTCACCAGGTGTCACTGTGAAGCAGACAGTACATGCTTGTCGCCTCAAAATGTACCACCAGCTATGGAACACAGGCGATTCTCCTCCATCCAAACTGTCCAGACAAAGCAATGATGAGAGCAACGATGAGGTGAGTTAACTACCACAGACTGTGTACGAAGCGTAATGTTGACATATATTATTAAGTTTTGAACACTTGTAGACACATGTCAGTGAAAATGTCAATACTGGTTTTCTTCTACCTTCCCCACCACCAACATTTGTGCCTGATGACATTCCACTGCCTCCGCCACCTTATGAGTTAAGCCCAATACTGATGAAGATGATGCAGGTGCAGAGGTATACCTCAATGCTCATAGTAAACTACTTGTGATCTTCAGACTTGCTAAATGTGGGTTTTAGTAAAGGAGTCGATCACTCCCTTACTGGGTGACAAAGCAAATCCTGATTTGAATAGAACTGAAGTGACTTGGAAGCTGTGCCAGTTTATCAGACACAAGTGAAACCTCATCAGAAGGTAATGTCCTGCAATGGTTTGCTTGGAAGCACAAACTGAACTAGATATTTTGTGTAACTGTTCTTACAGTATAAGTCTGGCATGGGCACAGCTTCATATCAAAAGAAAATGAACAAGCAATGTCAGATAAAGACCAAGGTCACTAGGGAAGTACCAGAGCCCGTTGTCATTTCCGACAATAATGATGACATTCAGGCAGTTGGTGACATCCAGCCATTGGGGCTATCTAGCCATGATCTTCAGATCCTAGAAAAGAACAGTGGAACAGCAGCATGGTTGAATGATCAACTGATCAATGCTGGTCAACAGCTGATTCGAAAGCAGTTCCCATCTATTGGTGGTCTTCAACATCCTATTTTGTCGGAAACACTGACATTTGACATACAAAAAGGTCCTTTTGTACAAATTGTTAACTGCTCTAGAAATCACTGGATATGTTTGTCGTCGTTTGGGTGTCCCTCAAACAATGTCAGTATTTTTGACAGCCTTCGTTCATCATGTCCTAAGTTAGGAAAGGATGTTGAGGAGATTGTTGCTTCTATTCTTTTCACTGAATCTGCGTCAATCAATTTTATGCTTCCTCAAGTACAACGACAAAGGACAGGAATTAACTGTGGGCTGTTGCCTTAGCATTTGCTTATTCTATCTGTTGTGGCCAAGATCCCGAAGCCATCCTATTTCAAGAGGATCTGATGAGAAAGCACTTGTTAAGCCGTATTAGAGAGGAAGAGATGAAGCCTTTCCCTTCTACAAAGAGAATGACACATCTTCGCCATAGAGTAGTGGAAAGTTTTATCAAAGTGTTCTGACTGCTTGACACGGGAGACAGAATGCTACAGTGTGACAAAGGTGAAGAATGGTACCATTTTACTTGCATACAGAGAGCTTATGACATGTCAACAAAGAAAACCTGGCACTGTCAGTGTGTTCTGGAAATGAAACCATTTCAGTGAAGTCCTTATCTGTTTTGCTGGGCCGGACTCCCTAATTCTGCATGTTGCGTATGATGTTACAGTTACCTATTAATGTTTTATGGCAATATATATGTGTAATGATCCAATGTGTTCTCTCTAAAGTATTACTCATGCACAAAATCAGAAAGATCAAGGCAAGATTAACGAGGAAACTATGCAGTTTGCTTCACTAAGTAAGAGAATTTGACTGTCCACCAGATTTCTTAGAAAATTTGGGTCTAGTGTCAGATTTCCTAGGAAATTTGGGTCTAGTGCCATGGCAAGGTTTTACATGTTCCCAATTTCCCAGTTTCGTTCCGTATTTCCTTTCAAAAAATTTACAGTACTTCCCTACAGTACAGTGTAACTGTCTAGGTCTAAACCTTTCCTAGAATCCAATTCATATGTTCACACTTCTGGGTGTCGGGATCGACTCCATTCCATCCCATCCCTCCCCCCGCGGGGAAGTAAACCTACTTTCCCTTTTGTGTCTATTCCCTGTAAGTGTGAACTCGGAGGTGAGTAATGAAGTAGAGGTCACACCAGGTGTGCTCATTAGAGTACTATGAGCTGCTCCAGTTGGACCGTTCCAGTTGCTGATCTGTTGGTCTTACAAGATAATTGGATAATAACCATTGCTGCACCCGTTTGTCTTTGATATGCAAAAGTACTATATCCTTCCGTTTGGTTTGTAGGAAGGGCGTAGATAATTTGATAAACAGAAATGCCAGACCTAGCTAGCCGTTTATAGCAATACCAGAGCATTGCGGAAGTCCAAAAAACAGTGGAGATATTGATGATTTTCAAAGTTCACACTTATGGGAACAGACAGGTGTTGGCAGGGCATTGCTTGTTTTCTCACTGTTTCTAGATGATCCACTACTCACCTAAAGCCACAAAAAGTTTGTCACTTTGATGCACGTTTGTTTCACTGTATAGTATACTGGTAGAGAGAAGTATTTTGGTAGATACCAGGTAGAGTATACTCCTCATTGTCAAAGCCTACATGTACTGGCCTATATGTAATTCAAATTGTGTCAGGTTTGTCAAGTTACCGACATACCAACCTCCAACTACAGGAACCAATGAGTTAGAGAGATTGAAGAAGGAACACTCCATTAGTATTTTCTTCAACTGGAGGGATGGGCAAAGAAGTTACCACATTTTCAAGCATATAGCTAACATCATTTCAAACAATCAAAATACCTCATGCACAAACAATGTCTATGGTTAGATGCAGACTAGCTTTTGCTCTATTACGATCAGTAATTCTGTGTGTTCGAATGGCAAGATCAAACTACAGTGTCCGCTCAAATTAGACATGATGGACATAGTGCAGAGTGAGGCTCGTCTCGAGCTCACTCACTAAGTCTTTTTCTTGTTGTTCATTTTACTTGACATAGTTTCTTTTAGTCACAGTTGTTGTAGTTAAAGCTATTGATATCAATAAAGTGGCAATAATTATATAAATATATAAAACTTTTATTATCAGTTTGACAAGGCTTTCAATGCTGACCTTTTTTGTTGAGAAGTATCATTTACAATAATAAGAATTCAGTAAATCAAATCCCGCTTGCAGAAGTATTTGGCTAGCAAACGTCACATCTAGAAGTACTAACACAAACTAACACCATAGCATTTATATACGTACAAGCAAAGACGTACTGCACTAAAGCTGTGCTTATTCTCAATTAGTTATTTGACTATAGGCCTTGTGCAAGTTGATCCCAACAGTTATATACAGAAAGCACTGATTAGTCAAAACACGCATATAATACAAACACTTTTTTGTCTATGTAGCTACAATGCATCACCAGAAGACAAGTGAGCCACTGATCACAATCACAACATGCAGAATAACGCCTAAGCAATTTGCATGTAAGTAAGAAACTCATCTACTACAGAAACAATATGTCCAACAGCTTGTCTCTACATGTTGGACACGGTTGCATTGGTAGTAGCCACTTGCATGGGTATCGTTGCATACGCTCGTGATTCCTGCATCTTTACTTCCGAGTCACCGTCTGTTCTCTCCCTTCCCACCACGCCATATGCACTTGATTGTTGCATTGCTGTGTCTGAGATTGGAGTTTGCATTGGGTCTTCATAAATTTGACTTCTGACTGTCCTACTAGTCTCTCGAGTGGACTTGGTTACATCTCTCTTCTTTCTGTATAGACATATTATCACACCAGCAATAGTGAGAATGATCACCAACACAACTGCAGCAGCCACACCAGCTACAACACCTGATGATAGACCTTTTTCCTCACCTAGAGACACATTGTCATATATATCCATCCTCTTGTACACACTAGAGGTCTCGCTTCTGACTATTTCTATTTATTAAAATTGCACAATTACCCAGTGTTGCACAGTAGGAGAAGCGGGAAAAGTTGGGGAAGTGGGGGGAGGAAGTGGGGAAACAGATGCATATGAGTCAACACCACTCTTTTCAATATAATGGACCTTACAAAAAGAACACAAAATAATGTGTAGGAGACCAAACAACACATGAATACAAACAACTACTCACAAATACACTGACCACAGCGTGTAGAGCAAGAGTATGTAGCAGGAACACTAGCACCAACACAATTTCTTGCAACAACCTTTGCATAATATGTTGTTCCACCAGAAAGACCTGGCACAGTAACCATTCCACCTTTCTGTGACAACTCAGAATTGTCAACCACGAACAGATTCTTTGAATATGCTATCATTGTGAAATTCAGATCTTCACTCCATACTACAGCATAATGTGAGACGTCATCACCACCATTGCTGCTGACTACCCAAGTCATTGCTACACTTGTATTTGTGGTCAATGTGGGATTGCAACCGTTCAACACTGCCATGCCTACACTTTCTCTATGCGTGAAGAAGCTGCTATTAGATGTAGCAAATGGTAGATGCACCAGGGATAGTACAGCTTCACCAGAAGGACTACAACTTACTAAAAAATGACCCCGATTTATCTCGACTGAAATGCCAGCTATTAATGCTTCCAGATGTTATCCGAGTTAGAAATCAAAGCTTTAAAACAATCTACCAATTACAAAGGTGACAAATGTAAGAACAATATGTTCTATCATGGCTGAAATTTCTCTAGGTACGAACATGCTTTCAGAAGTTGTTAGTTTGATTACACTTTTCTATACCACTGTATTACTGTCACCACCTTTACTGCTGAGAGAACATTTTTAGCACTTAGGAGGCTGAAGAAATACCTGAGAACTGCAATGAGTCAAGCAAGACTAAATCATGCAATGTCCCTCTGTGTGCACAAGACAGGGCGGATAAGATCAATCTAGCAAATTCCTCTGGAAACGTTACTAAGAGAAGAAGGAACTATTTTGGTCATGTTTAGTTATTATTTGTATAAGTGTCAACATCATGGCTAACAATGTGTGCAAGTGCACATGTACTGATACACAAAGTACCGCGAGATCCCCCCCTCAAATTGTAACCACTTTCCTACACCTATGCAGTAGTAATGTGAGAAGTCCTGCTGAGTCTACATGTCACATTTGACATGCAGTGCACCGATTAGAAGCAGAATGACTTTTAAAAAAGAGATATATTACAAGTTAGTACTACACCACGCTCATCTAGAGAGACCCTTCCTACCTCAAACAACTCCAAGCCAGTACAAACTTTGGTCCCATGGGAAGCTTCCTAAGAACAACCTCAAAACACTACGATCAAGTTGTTCTACAAATTTCAATTTGTTAGTACTAGATACGCCGTGACAAATCTGCACATCAATCTGTACAGTAAAGTGACAGTTGACTCAACTAGACAGATTGCAAGTAAAGAGGATGTTGACAATGTCACATGGTCACCCATCAGTGCTAACTCAGACAACAGCAATGAGCCTGTATAACTTCATCACACCAGCTGTCTCATCAACTCATCAACTCATCAACTCATCACAATTTGTGCTATTAAAACACGTTTCATTTCTTACCTTTATCTTGGCTTGATATTTGAAATGTGACTGGTTTCCCTATTGGACGTTCCTGTGATTGATCTACTGCATACACTTGAACTGTATAGTTTGCTCCTGCCTCCAGTCCCGTTATGGTAATAGTTACAATACCATTCTCAACAGAATATGATGACTGCAGTTCGTCAGCAGACGCTACGTCTTTAACAATGTATTTGTCAATTTGACAATTCAAGTCAGGAGCCTTTACTGCCAGTGTTATGGTGTCATCAGACAAAAATACTTCTTCGACTGCTCGAGGTTGCAATAATGGACCTTACAAAACAACACAACATAATGTATTTTATGAGACTAAACAAAAATTAAATACAAGCAACTACTCACAAATACACTGACCACAGCGTGTAGAGCAAGACTGAGTAGCAGCAACACTAGCACCAACACAATTTCTTGCAACAACCTTTGCATAATATGTTGTTCCACCAGAAAGACTTGCCACAGTAACCATTCCACCCTTCTCTGTCAACTCAGAATTGTCAACCACAAACAGAGTCTTTGAATAAGCTGTCTGTGTGAAATTCAGATCTCTACTCAGTACTACAGCATAATGTGAGACGTCATCACCACCATTGCTGCTGACTACCCAAGCTATTGCTACACTTGTATTTGTGGTCAACGTGGGATTACATTGAAGTTTAGGCTGCTTTGGGACTACAACAAAACAATACCAACATATTTACAAGTACAGGTAACTACAGGTGCAAGTAATTAAGAAGTCATAAACACACCAGACAGTGTAGTTGCTTTGACTGTCGTCGACATTGGTCCAATACTATTTGTTGCTTCCACGTCTATACAATATGTTGTGTTACCATCCAGTCCTGGTATTATGTAACTGCCTCCTTGCTGTGTAAATCTAGCATTGTTTGATACCATCCATGTCTTTGAGTTGAGAAATGTAGTTGTAGTATTACTACAACCTTTCCTCCATCTCAGTGTGTAATTGCTGATGTCGCGTCCACCATTACTGTACACAGTCCACGTAACCAGTAAACTAGCTGTTATTATTGTTATAACAAGAGGTGTTTACAGACACATCAATTGGACCTGGAGGAGCTAAAATATACCAGAATTATGTGTACATGTCATTTAACAACAAATTTGTCACATAACTCACCAACTACAGTTATTACTTGAGTTGATGTATTACTTCCCAGTGGATGCTTCGCATATGCTGTTACTGTAGTATTCCAGCTTTTATCAACAGTAAAGACGTACTGTATGTGATTGTTCTCATTCACTGTGACGTCAGTTCCTATTGATTTGTTGAGATTTCCGTTAGATGATGAGAAGAGTACGACATTATTTCGACTCAGACGTATTTCAGTTGCAGCTGGAACTGATGACACGTTGATGACTAAAGTTCCTAGTTCTTTAGATACAAGTTCATTGCTTGGAATAACACTAAGACTGACACCATCAAAATCTAACAAATGGAACAAGTCTTTCTAGATTCAGTGACTGTGCTAACGTGTAGTATACTAGACTCTGACGGGCAGCTAGGTCATAGATGGCGCATCAGTAGCTTAAGTGTTGATCAATAATTACAAAATTTAGTTACTTACATTGTACAGTCAAATGTGCTGATGAAAGAACTTTGTCAAATTCATTCTCAAGAACACAATCATAACAACCACTTTTGTCCCTTGAAATTGAAGATACTCTAATCATACTCGTCAATGTACCCTCTGGAAGAAGTGTCTGCTCTAGTAATGTCTGCATGTGACCACTATTGTTTGTAAATATCCAGCCAACAGTCGGTAAAGGCATAGTGTTAGCAGTAATGCAGTTGAATTCTACAAAGTCTGCACCCTCGTTCACAGTTTGATCAACAGGAGGAGTTTTCACAGATGGAGCAGCTACAACCAAGCAAACAACTGACAGACACTCCGTAATAAAAGTCAGTGACTACTATACCATAACTGCACATAAATGTACACATGCCCATTCACTCCTAGTAATAAGTTATATACTGCTATTAATATTGGAATTCTCAATAGTTCAATAATGATTATTGTAACTTATTACAACAGGTAAACAAAAAAATTACCATTGGATTAATTGTGATATTTCTCGCTGAATCAAGTAATTTGCTTCTAGTTAACGTTAGATCAAGCTAAAATTAGGTAAATTTTAGACTTGCCAAAGCTTTTACATTCAAATTAGAGTGACTATAAAAAGGCAGCAAACCATTGCATGCCTTCTTTCCTTGACATCCTGTTCTTTGTCAATGTCAAGACAACTGTTTCAGCCACCAATAAGAAGAAACAAGACTTTGTAAAGTCACATGATTTAGAAAGTAGAGTACTCAAAATGTATAGGGGTTTACTGACATCCGGTCTGTGACTATGTACATAGCCGGCCGGCTAGCTGCCTGACTATATATGTCCATCACGATCATAAATGTGCCACGCCCTTAGTTCAATCCAATCACATAGCGATATTTGTGACCGATCACACATGACAACCAGACACAATCGACAATTAAACCACCAATCAGATCCACAAAATGTTAATAAAAGAGTTTTAGTTTTTACCAGAACAGTGTAATTCATGTTTGTGATTACCAGATCGTGTTGAAATTGAATAGAACTGACCTGTCTGCAACTGCTAACCCAAAATCAATCACTCTTGTGACTTATGACAACTATACGAGAACCTAACATTACATAACCAAAAGCGATATTTATGTGCTGTATGTGGTAGGTACTGTGTAATGTGTTATTTTCGGTGTTATTTTATTTTCAGTAAATTTGCTGTGACTTTTCTTTATCTAAAATAAGATCAACACCTAACATTTTCTAAGTACTGCACTTCACATTTAGAAGGTGTCAATAGAATAGAAGTAACTCGAATACTTCACAAACCCCTGAAAGTTTTGCGCACAACGATGAGAACCGTTTGCTTGGAGAAACAACGAGCCTCCCAGAGCAACTCACAAATGCAAGATGCAAAGCAAGTGCAGCATGTTCATGACACCATAGGTAGTGGGAAAGCAGTACTAGATCTCACGTGACACCCAAAATCTCTTCTACTTCTGCCACACCAAACGTGTGCCTCATCTTACCAAAATTAGGTTACAATGCAAGGTATTAGCTTTTTGAAATACCAAAATTTTAAAACACTAAAAATAACACATTATACAGTAACTCCATGACTGTACTTTGACAACTACCTGTACAAAGTATTTACAGACTTTGCAGTCACGTACATCAGCTGAAACTTGCTGACAAGTTCTCAATGTCCTAACAACCTCCAAGGAAAAATACATAACGTCTATCAAACTCTAAATGCAATCCAACATCGTCATCCGGTACTGCATCATAGTGAGTTCCTGGATATGAAGCTGTCTGTACAGACATCAAACGTTATGCATAGTCGTCTGACATTACCATGCAAAGAATGTCTTTCAGCAGAGACAACTCTTCGAACTGCAGAATCTTGATGGAATGATTGCCATCCAGAACTATGACATTGACAAAAATTGTAGGCATGGCATATGTTGACTATATTGTGCAATACTAGCCTTGTATCATAGGAATAAGTATTAGACGCACATGCATGCAACATGGTCAAAGACACATGTCGCAAAGAAAATTAAGGCAACCTCCAAAAGATGGTCAATCACGGTTACCCAAAACAAAGAATTTTTCAGTGTGACCATAGCTATGAGTGATTTCCAATTGGTTAATTTTGGTAATGGCTGTTTTGAGGTATACCTAAAGTCAGCTGGCTCCCCTTCCTGGACTGTATTTTTCAACTGGAGTTGAAACTATGGTATTGCTGCAATCCAAACAGAACATAACATACTGTCATTCAAACAGCATACATTTTCATCTTGATTTAAAGACAGCTTTCTATGTACCTGTGCTCATTAAACAACAGAAAACTTGCTTTACTATAGGTGATGTCCACATATACCTACTGTATATAGCTTTAGCAATTCTTTGATTAGTAATACTGTAGCAAAAATTAAATTATATAATACCTACCCAAACATTGAAATACGTATAATCAGATTGTACTGATTCGAATTCGCTTTGGCAGCCAGCAGTGTCTTGACACATTTCACTTGACCATTCAACGCGGCCATGTACAACGCAGTCTGCATCTCTACGTCGCACGCGTCTACCGCTACACCCGCCTCCAGCATTTTCTTCAATCTCTGGCTATTGCCTTTCCTCGCCGCTTTCAAAAACTGAGATGTCATTTCCAAAGTTACTGTTACTATTTTGTAAGTGTGACGTCATAATATAAATATTAACGCATGTGTCTGTCTAGAACTAAAATTACCAAACCATAAAATTTTAATAAAACCCTTACTTTTCTAAATTGACCTGGCGTACAATAACGGCTTACTTTTGGGCATGAAATCCAGGAATAGGAGAAGCTATTAACGTGCGCTAGCTAAGTTAAGCGCATGCGTAATCCAGAATTTTCTACAGACAGCGTCGAGAGCTGTTTGCCGTAACGTTGGCGTAAAGTTACATTCTGCTGGATAGAGGAGAGTTGTAATCAATTATTGTCGTTGTGACCGTCAGCGTTCTCTCATCTCTAGTCGATGGACGAAAACGAAATTTTGTTCGACGATTTAGACATTCCGGCGTTCGACTCGGACGAGGAAGACGAAGATGACGATGCGCATGCGCAAGACGATCCGGACGGATTAGACGACGGGCGAGTGCGTTCAGCGCGTGTGGTGGTCGAGGACGACCTCATTACGTTTGCTCGAGACGATTACGACGATGTGGGTGTCTATCAAATTATAGAACAGGCAATGTCGGTTGATTTCAACTACTACGAGGTGGAGGTGATGGACTGGGGCGCCCAGAGGAGGATAGGGATTGGGTTGGCGAGAGACAATTATCCTTTAAATCGTCAACCGGGTTGGAATTATGAATCTGTGGCGTATCATTGCGATGATGGCAAATTGTTTCAAAATTCGGGATTCGGAAGGGCGTTTGCTGCGCCTGCGCAACAGGGTGACGTCATTGGGTGCGGGATCGATTACAGTGCTGAGGCAGTGAGAGATCGTGTGAGAGTGTTTTTTACTCGGAATGGGTCCGAGATCGGTCAGGCGTTGGTCGAGGTGCCACCGACGGGATTTTTCCCGACTGTTGGGT
>CAXXBX010000154.1:0-7186 GCA_964274945.1 Dehalococcoidia bacterium
TGTGTGTGTGTGTTAAGAATTTGTAAACCTAGGCAAAATGAGAAGAATACTGAGAAGTTAGTAAATGAATCTGAAGCCTAATTGATGTCAGTCTAAATATCAAACACCAACTGCTCTATGATGTTATAGCATCTAGTTTAAATCAATAACATTTATTATTACTGTAAGTGATGCATAAGAATTAGCACCTCATAAATAAATTTATTAAAAAGTGTAAAATTCTCTGTAAGAGAGATCTGAAGCGGTACTGTAAACTGCAACTGCTACAACTGCCACAATATTGCACTACATGTTTCACATATGCCATATACTCATAAGTAATGCACTCACTTACTCTAACATTTGTGAAGATTGGAAGATGCTCTTCACATTTTATATGAATAAGACTGCCCAAAAAAGAAATTGCGTCAAAACTTTTAGACTTAAATTGCATGTCTCTCATGTCCTTTGCTAAAAACGAAATCTACTCAAAACAATTGAAATCAAGATTGTCACGGCAAATCGAGATTTTAAATTTAAACATTGGTTACCTTGTCACCGAGAACTTTCTTCTTGCATCGTTCATTGCACAAATCTACTAGATTTGTACAATAGTCTACGCCTGTAACAACAGCACCAACGTGCTGCGTAAAAAACAGTAAAATCAAAATGATGTATATATATATATATATATATATATATATATATATAACACAAACGGTATGTAGATAAGTAATTTCCTACGCCTTGTAAGTTGTCTACACTTTGTCTATGGCTCTAATGTTGTTTCTTTTCATAGCTTGTAGACATCCATACGCTAATACACATGATATGCCGACTTGGCTAAGCATACATGAAAATTTGTAAATGCCTGTTGCAAAAGCACCTAGAATGGTCTAGAGTAACGCGCGCTACAAGCAGTTCATTCCTTCTAGAAAAAGCTACAAATATTATGCTTTTAGCAATATTTGAAAATTATTGTGTATCGTAATAGTATTAAAAAGTAAATTATGGAACAATAGCAAAGACACTAAAGATTTTGGGATAATTTTTATCCTTATCTAGATACTAGATATATAATCTTCTTCGACTTTCCTCCCTGATATGACGTAAAGGTAGACATCAGAAGTTTTACCTCTGCAAGATAGAAAGCAAATCCTCCAGATCCTGTACCAACATCTAAAATTGAGTCTCCAGCCTTTAGCTTGAGATGCTCCACAGACGCCTACAGAGAAAGAACCTTCGTCACGCTACAAATTTAGATAATAGATATCAACAAATTTATCCCAGGTCTGGATTTGTCGCGAACCGGACTCTCTCATAACTGTGGCGTCTGCTACTAACGTGCGATCAAGCGTATATACATGTGCATGTAGATAGATACTTCGTCGAGCCTTAATTAATTAAGTTAACTAACTACATATTTAGCTAAGTCAGTAATTTTTAGCAGCAGCTAGATTGTACAGCACCTTGCATTTAGCTTCTCCTTCAGAGCTTAAGAATCCTTCTCCGTAGAAAATTTCTAGGCACTTCACTCGCTCTGAATGGTACACTGGAGCTACGAGAGATTCCGACGCTTGGCTCATGTCTGGAACAATAGACATCCGGGACATTAGTTTGTTATAGTATTCAGTAGTCTCGCACTACCCGGTCCTCCCCCTTTTGACTTCCGTTGGCGGAGAGAGAATTTGGTAAGGTTCCTTTGATGTCTTGGTTCTGCCCTGTTATGTCTTTATGCCCCATGGAATGCTGGAATCGGCAGAACAAAGACATCGAAGGAACCTTACCGACCCTCTCCCCGGCAACGGAAGTCAAAAGGGAGAGGGGCCAGTTGCGCGATACCATCACAATGGCGTAGGAGGATTCACGAGCGGGGGAGGGGCTGGACTGTACATTATGAGTAAACAAAAAACTACCTCGCTTGCCAGACCGTACACAGAACGTACAGCTGGCACACAAAATCCAATTCATACACTGAGCGAGGAGGCTCAGCCCCCAGGCTTCCCCTCTTCCTACGCCGGTGTATCATAGACGTAGAAACCATGCCCCCAATCAGCAGCCTATGGTTACTCCACGTGCATCGTAAAACCGAGTTACAAGTGGAAAAACTTTGACGATAATGTAAAACTACACTTGAGCTCAGACGTCCTAGGTACACAAGGGTACACTTGCCGTGCATACTTTGAGGTTTATCCCCCAAACCTGAAGGACATCCTACGTCAATGCCTGTCTACACACACAGAGACAATATAGTCAAGGGTGGACGTACGTCATATGAGATGAACAGACGTGCACGTGCCATTCAGTCTAACGTCGCATAAACGATTGAAATACTACTGAACTCAATGCCTGATGCCCTGAAAAAGACTTACTGAGAACGCTTCTAGCGAATCGAAAAACAACGACGATAGCATAGAGACAGTAATTGATCATGCGTGTTGTCATGTGCACCATATATTTGATAGACCATCAGACATCGAGTAAACATAGCCCAACAAAATAGTATGACGATAGAGCAGCAAAACAACGAGTTTCTAAGTTGTGACTGTAAATTTCTATAAGTTGTGAACGCAAGTTTGTATACGTTGTGACGGCAAGTTTTTCTAAGTTGCGAACGCAAGTTTCCGTAATTTGTAAACGTGAGTTTCTATAAGTTGTGACCATAAGTTCCTATAAGTTGTGACCACGTAAGTTACTACAACTTGTAACCGTAAGTTTTTATAAGTTGTGACCGCAACTTTCTATAACTTGTGATCGTAAGTTTCTATTAATTGTGACCGTAAGTCCCTACAAGTTGTGACCGCGTAAGTCACTATAAGTTGTAACCAAAAATTTCTATAAATTGTGACAGTAAGTCCCTATAAGTTGGGACCGCGTAAGTTACTATAAGTTGTAACCGTAAGTTGTGACCGCAAATTTCTATAAGTTGTGACTTTCAGTATCTATAAGTTGTGACCATAAGTTTATATGTGTTGTGACCGTAGGTTTCTATAAGTTGTGACCGCAAATATTCTATAAGTTGTGACCGTAAGTTGTGACCGCAAGTTCCTAAAAGGTGTGACCGCAATTCATTATAAGTTGTGACTTTCAGCATCTATAAGTTGTGACCATACGTTTTTATACGTTGTGACCGTAGTTTCTATAAGTTGTAACCGCAATTTCTATAACTTGTGACCGTCAGTATCTATAAGTTGTGACCGCAAGTTTCTATAAGTTGTGACCGCAAATGTCGATAAGTTGTGACCGCAAGTTTTTATAAGATGTGACTGCAAGTTTCTATAAGTTGTGACCTTCAGTAGCTATAAGTTGTGACCATAAGTTTTTATATGTTGTGACCGTAAGTTTCTATAAGTTGTGACCGCAAGTTTCTATACGTTGTGAACGCAAGTTTCTATACGTTGTGAACGGAAGTTTCTATAAATTGTGACCGTAATTTTCTATAAGTTGTGACCATAAGTCACCATAAGTTGTAAACGCAAGTTTCTATAAGTTGTGACCGCAAATTTCTATAAGTTGTGAACATAAGTTTCTATACGTTGCGATCGCAAGTTTCTAAAGTTGTGACCGTAAGTTGCTAAGAGATGTAACTCAAATTTCTATAAGTTGTAACCGCAAATTTCTCTCTCTCTCTCTCTCTCTCTCTCTCCTCTCTCTCTCTCTCTCTCTCTCTCTCTCTCTCTATATATATATATATATATATATATGTTGCGAATGCAAGTTTCCATAAATTGTGACCGCAAGTTTCTGTAAGTTGTGACCTTCAGTATCTATAAGTTGTGACCATGAGTTTTTATATGTTGTGACCGCAAGTTCCTATAACTTGTGACCAAACTTTCTATAAGTTGTGACCGTCAGTATCTATAAGTTGTGACCGCAAGTTTCTATACGTTGTAAACGCAAGTTTCCATAAGTTGTGACCGTAAGTTCCTATAAATTGTGACAGTAAGTTACCATAAGTTGTAAACATAAGTTTCTATAAGTTGTGACCGCAAATTTCTATAAGTTGTGAACAAAAGTTTCTATACGTTGTGATTACAAGTTTCTATAAGTTGTGACCGCAAGTTTCTAAAGTTGTGACCCTAAGTTACTAAAAGATGTAACTTAAATTTCTATAAGTTGTGACCGCAAATTTCTATATATGTTGCAAATACAAGTTTCCATAAATTGTGACCGAAAGTTTCTATAAGTTTTGACCTTAGTTAATTAAGTAACTAAAGTTTGTAACCGAAAGTTTCTATAAGTTGTGAAGGAAAGTTTCTATAAGATGTCACCGCAAGTTTCTACACGTTGTGACCGCGTAAGTTGTTATAAGTTGTAACCGTAAATTTATATCAATCATTTATATCAATTATTGTATTTACAATAAATTATTATTTTATGCAAAAATACATAAATTGAAACTTATATTCCACCTTAGTGGCCGATCCCAACGCCAAGTGTTCGAGATGGCAGCTCGCTCCGGCGAAACGAATAGGCGTCCCGTCGGTGAGGTCGTCGACGCGCGACAATTCGAGCGTTTTCAACTTGTTGGAGAAGTCGGCGAATGTCCGAAGCACATTGAGGTTCCAAAGACTTTGCGCCAAACTTGTGAGCAAATATATTTTGAGTACTTCACACACACATCCCGGATATATTGCCCGGATAAGTTTAACTTGCACGTGCACTGTAGAACATTCTCACGTGCACGCCATGGCCGGTAGATATCAAGAAGGGGAGGGGTTTGGCTAAGCGAGACTACGGCTCAACCTCGATCATCACGATAATATTGGTAGTTCGAAATGTGTTGTTATGCTGACAGATTGTGGGAATTGCGCTTTCTCTGCGAGCAGTTACCGCAATGAGTAAGCAACAGTTGCTAGTGAAAGGAGAGCCCCAATACGGGGGATATTGGCTACAAACGATTTTCTTTGCAGAAATCGACTTTCTCGAGAAACAATTGACTCCATGAAAGCTTTACGTGATGCATTTATCGTACAAGACGGCAGAGGTTTGTACATTTTGCTAGTTAATTGATATTAGTTAATTAACTAATTATTAATTTATTAGAATAAAGTATTTAGTAACACTAAAACACAATTTATGTATTTATGGTAGTGTTTTTGAACCTTAAATATTATTTAATAAATAGTAATTTATAATTTATAAGTGTATATACAGTAGTGGACAAAGGTATTTGCCCGGCAAGACATTTCAAGGGTTTTCAGGTTATTTGTGTTTGAGTGGAAGCACAAAATACTAATAATGCGACTTCTTAGTCGATGTTTGTCATGCAATGGCAAAATCGAGACTAAATTGGTACAGAATTGAGTCTACATCAGTTGGTTGTTGCAATTTAAGATTATCGTTACAACCTAGTTAGCCGATTAAGTTTAAATTACAACTTATCAAGGCATATTCAATGCACACAATATGACAACCTTTGAAAACAAACTAACTTATCAATTTATGCTCATATCAGCACTTATTTCCATTCTGTAGGCCAGAATATGATGAAAGATCAACAAAAAACTACCCGGCAAATACTTTTGTTCACTGCTGTATATACTAGTAACTATTGCAGAAGAACCTGTTTATTAATCATGTACTTTGCTGTTACTGCAATTAATTTGTTTGCATAAGAAATGTATGGCAAACAGGCAGGATTACAGGAAGTTGTTGATCTTGACAGTCTGTTACCACAGAACACAGTTTTTCATTATCCTAAAATACATAGAATAAATCCATGATCTATTTTAACAATAAATTAAAACACACCCAATGAAGACGCCTGTTTCTCTAGTGGGTGCACAGTTTCCCGGACATAAAACTGGAATGACTTGTTCTGAACACTGACTCTGAACACTCTAACTACAATCTGGTCCTCTCTTTATATCAAAGAATATGAGCATAAACAGTTTAGATGGCATTAGGGGTATTTGTTTTCAAACTTATTGACATTAAGGTTTCTCTTTGCTCTCTGGTGGATTTTTTAGGATAATGTTTCTGTTCAATATGTTGGTTGTAGTTTTGGCTTTCATGAACAAACTTGGATGTCCTGCTGATGCTGTACGGGTAGAAAAGCACTTGAAGTGTCGTCTAGCTACACCAGTAGGTTGCATTCAAATCTTTTTCCTTTGTTTTCTGACTCCCACCTCTTTACCAAACATGTGTAGAGCAGAAAGCAGTTGCTGCTATGTACCAGGTGAATGGATTCCTTTCCCTCGTAGTTTTCAATAATGGGAACAAAACCTTTTTACTGCAGCTATGAAGCTGTCTGTGACATGACTTTCATGCAGCCTTTTCTTGATATCTTTAATGACCTGTAGTACTCTTTCAATGACGTCCCTTGACTTTTCATAGCTTCCTCTGTTAATTGGTTGTGCTTGATCTCTTTGAAATGTATTGCTAAAATCAATGTTATACTCAGCTGCAGTTGCCACTTCAATTGTATCACAGGAGCAAGGTGCAATTTTTTCAAATGAACGTTTGATATCTTTATCAGACCAATTCACACTGATTGAAAGAGACTTTAGATGTTCTTCTTCTGTTCTTTGGTGGACACTACTGTATAAGGAAATGGGTTGGCAATGTTGTCCTAATGCCACTGCTGCAAAACCTGACAGCCTTGATGTGAATACGTTAGGATAGTATTGACACTGCTTTTGAAATACTTCATTGCTGCTGCAAATTGGTGTTTGCAAGGTTGACTTTGCATTCCGATGGGACAGGTGCACTCACCCAGTTGTAAGTCTACTATCCACGTTGTATTCTTATCTGACTGACTCACAACAGTGTAAACGTCTGTGTCATCTGTTGCGAAAATGTCGTCAGATGGAATGGTGTGCACTTTCACTCCTGTCACAGTAAATCTTGTAGAGACAAAATGATCTACTCTGTTTGTGGCAACAGATGTTAAACATCGCTGGTAATACAGTTCGAGAGTCTGTGTGAGAAGATTGAACATTTGTACTGCATTCCAAATCTTTATTGCTTTGGAAAAGGAGGGCTCTTATGATGCATATGCTAGCCTCTTAATAATTGTTAGTATAGTTGCCTTTTTTGGGAAAGTTCCTTCAGAAACACACAGCCCATTCTTTCCTCCGTTGCCAGTAATCACCTAGTCTCTTTTTGAATGTCTGAAAAGGGCTTTTGTCTACTTTACGTTTGATTTCAGTCAATGCTTGCTCACTTGGAACATAAACAAGTCGTTTTGTTAGTGCAATACAGG
>CAXXBX010000155.1:0-11557 GCA_964274945.1 Dehalococcoidia bacterium
ACCTTCGTGAATTCTCGGAGCATTTCTGATCGAAAGATGGTTGAGATTATAACTTTTGTGGTTTTGAATAACATCTGGTCAGCCTCGTGCAACTCTTCTCTGATGGTCCAAAACTGGCTGACTATAGATGGATGGGACTGCCTTGATATTATCTGGCCATCCTGAAAAGATACCGTTTCTGAGAGCTTGTAAATATTTATTTTGAGCTGTTGCTCTTTGTAGTTCATCTCTTCGAGTCTCACTCATTGGAAGTGAGCTAGTGATTGCGTGAACGATGACTTCTATGTCTGAATTCATCCTGTCATCCGCGTCTGCAGTTGTCGGGAGTTGTGCTCGAGACAGTGCATCTGCTACTGGTATTGCCTTTCCCGACTTATAGCGCACGTCCAACTCATATCGTTGCAGCTGCAGCATCATGCGCTGAAGGCGAGGAGGAACAGACCCAAGATGTTTCTTCATTATTGACTCCAGGGGCTTGTGGTCCGATTCTACCTGAGTCAAATTTTTCCTTTTCTATCTGTGCATAATCACTTTCAGCTGATGTTAGAGTCCTTGACGCATAGGCTATAGGCTTGTCATTCTGGATGAGGCATGCTCCCAGACCGGACTGTGATGCGTCTGCCTGAATCTTGATCGGCTGAGCCACATTATACGCTGGTAAAGGCTGATTGGTAAGAATTGTCTTTACCTTATCCAGTGATTTGTTATGCTGCTCTGACCATTGCCAAATGACGTCTTTCTTGAGCAGCTCTCTTAGAGGTGCAGTGATATCCGACTCTCCGGGAATGTATGGCGCCAGATACTTGATCATGCCCAGTAGTCGTTGCATACCTTTGTGATCTTTTGGGGTAGGCATGGCGTTGATAGCTTCCACCTTTGCCGGATCCGGTTGTTGCCCATTTTCTCCAATGAGGTGCCCCATATATTTTACTTGCTTGATCTTGTACCGCAGTCTGCCCCGACTGAACTTTACGTTCTTGGCTCTTGCCCTCTCCATGACTGCTAGGAGAAACATGTCGTGTTCTTGCTCATCTTTTCCTGCAATACTCAAATCATCTGCGATGACGTAGACGTTGTCAATATCCCCAAGCGTATCGTCATTTCGTTGCTGCAATATCTCGCTGGCCGAAGACAGGCCAAACGGCATGCGTAGAAAACGCTCCCGCACCATGGGATGCTAAAGGTACACAGGTAGCTTGATGGTTCTGACAACTTAACATGCCAGAACGCGTCTCTCGTATCCACCACAGTAAATATCTTCTTGCCTGCCAGTTGTGCTTGCACATCTCCAGCTGTGGGGATTGCCTGATGCTCACGTTTGATTGCCTTATTAAGTGGTCTTGGATCTAGACACAGCCTTAATGAGCCATTCTTCATTTCTGTGACAACTAGATTGTGTACCCATTCTGTCGGTCCCTCTACGTCTGCTAGCTATTACGCCTTGACTTAGCAATGGACGTAGGGCTTGTTCCAGTCTCTGTCTCTTTGCGTAGGGATACTTCCTGGCTGGCTGTATCACGGGTACTGCGTCTTCCTTCAGTTGAATGTGGTAAGATCTTTCGTAGGATCCCAACCCCTTGAAAACATCGTGGTACCTGTTCATCAGACCCTCCTTGCTGCTTGTGCTAGGGGCTTCTTTCTGTCCGTGTGCTGGCTTGAAGCTGTCTATCTTTTTCACTAAGTTCATTTCCTGACACGACTGACTGCCAAGAATAGCGATATCTTCGTCTGTTGCGTAGAAAAAAAGACAGTTCGTAGCCTGGATTTTTGGTGACTTGACAGTACACTCTATTGTAGTAATTTTTCTAAGACGAATCTTGCCACTGCCTATACCCACTAACACTATCTTTGTCCGTGTCAGCGGTTTTTTAATTGCCATTGAGCCGCCTGTCGTTCGCAGGATTCTCTGGTAACTTCGATAAGGCAGAACATTTGCCCTGGCTCCGGTATCTAACTTGAATTTCATTGTAGTCGGCCCTAGTGACATCTTCTCCGTCCAGTCGTCGTTGACCGCGACTTTCCCAATGGATAAAACACCCATAAGCAAACTGTCATCCGAATCGTCAGTGTCAATTTGGGTATCCTCAGCTTCGCTCAAGCTGTTGACCGCTTTTGACCGCTTGTAGCCGGATTTGGCTCCCTGCTGGCAAATATTTGACAAATGATTGCGCTTATGACAATTAGCACAAGTCTTACCATATGCCGGGCATTGTCGAGGCACGTGATAGCCGCCACAGTACTTGCATGGTGCCGTCTTTCTTGCCTTCCATGCTTTTTCTGCTGCTTGGACAGGTATTGGCCGGCTAGTACGTTGCGAACTTCTTGACATCGAGTTGCTCTCTACTCGCGTGGCGTCTTTAGTCATCATTTTGACTTGGTAAGTGCTTGTCTCTGCGGCCCTGCAGATGTCCAATGCAGACTGCAACGTCAGATATGCTTCTCTTAAAAGTCGTTCCTTGACTCAACTGTCTCTGACTCCGAATACAATCTTGTCGCAAATAAGCTCATCCTTCTGGTCACCGAAACCGCGTGTGGCCGCCTTTGTGCGAAGCTCGGTGAGCCACTGATCTACCGTCTCGTATTCATGCTGATCTCGGCTCCAGAACTGGTATCGCTTGAATACCTCGTTCTTGCGTGGATTGCAGTAGTCGTCGAATTTGTTCAAGACATCTCCGACCGCCGGTCCTTCGTCGCCTGCTGTAAAGACGAACGCATCATAGATTTCCTGCGCTTCGGTTTCTGCCACGTTAAGTAGGATTGCGACTTGTGTTGCTTTAGCCTTCTTCGAGAGTTCAGCCGTTGGAAGTATATCTCAAATTGCTTCCTCCATTTTCTCCACTCGTGTGCGAGATTGGCTGCTCCAAAAAATAGCTTGAGGCGCGCGTAGTTTCTCCATCCGAGTCCTGATACCATGTGATGTTACCAGTACTATATTATACGTCCAGCTTACCCTCATTAGACTCTGCTACTGAAGACTATTCATCAACAACTGTTCTAGTCACATATATAAGCCTAATTGTATTATCTAATTAACCAGACACGCCTGTGTCTGTTACAACTGTCGTTACAACGGAACTGAGTGCATACCTAAACTGTACATTTCAATTGTCTTGATCACACCGCAAAAACGACGACTACCTATACCAGGCCTCTAGACGTAATCTAAACTACTAGGAAGTTTGCATGTTTACTTCCATGACAGCTAGGGTTTCAACAAATACGAATTGTCTAGCTAGGACACGGCGTTTCAGTAAACGGTCTGAAAACTCCGTTGGACGTGTTACTCACGAACGCGAGGCGCCTACGGATACCGTACAACTAGTTCCCAAGGTGGGCGAAATTCGTAGGCGGACTTTCTAACTAGCACTCATCGTTGTAATCTAAAGCGCTGCAAAAATTCGCTTGACGCTACATGTAGATAGGCACCCCTGTTACGCTCCTGCTCCGCTACATGCATGCAGGTGCCATGCTATAGCTCGCTTTACTGCATGGTGCTTCCCGCTGCAAATTAATGCAAGCAGTAAGAGGTCTTTTCTCTACAATGAGAGCGCTTAGAGGATTAATAAATTAAATGGTATTTTAAGAGCAGCTCTAGACAAGCGAGGCTAACTAAATCGATTACCCTTAATATATAGGGTCTAGACATTAATTAATTAATAGAAAGAAAACGCTTTGGACTCGAACGTCACGGCTTGTGTTGTAAACTTTAGTAAATATCGTCTGGAACATGTACTGTAATATGTTCCAAAAGTGTGTAAAAGCAAAAGTTATTCAAAATTGTACTTTCATGTGTGACTATTATAACCACGTGATAAAATTACTCCTTTTAACGCGCGTTATGCCAGACCAATGCTTCCGCCGTCCCTAGATTTTCTACGGACATCAGTCAGTTCATTATTTCGCTTTGCTACATGCTCCGGAGCAGAAAATAGAAGCAACAACCGCTCGAGACCTCTAACGATAAATGGCATGTTAGGTTTCTGCTAAGCTGTAATCACTAATCAATTAAATGAAAATTAATAAGACAGCTATGATAGTTCAGAGGATAGGTGGGAGATATTCTCGCGTACTGTATGCGCCGACGGGAAATGACGCAAAGGTGTTCGAGGCAGTATCCGCTCTAGAAAACGGTAGATGGCAAACACGTGTATGTATATCTAGAACTATACGTCGCCAAACTCTGACTACATATATTAAAGACAAAGGTAAGCACTGTTGACGACACCCATGCATGCTGCACGGAGGAGAGGGTAGTGCTATTTCACTGGCGGATCTAGAGGGGGTTCCTGGGGTTACATGGAACCTCTAAAATTTTATGTGACGTCATTACGCGGCGATGACCGCGTACCAGCAGTCGGACAGTACGAGTGAGTCGTACGGTACTCCTACTTTTTTTGTAGTCTACTAAACGCGAACATCGGACACAATGCGTCAATTCAGCACATGGAAGAACGTGCTGAACGGCTTCACATCGTCAGTTGACATATCCTTGTTTGGCTGCCCTGGCTAGCAAGTCGTCGCTTGAAAGAAACTAGCCATTTCAGACTTCAAGTTGCCAAGACATTCAAAAACCTTGCGAAGGCTTCTTTCTGTAAAATCGAGACATTTCAGGCTTGCAGCCAGGAAAAAAGGTGTGGCTGATGCGGCTGTACGTGAGCCGCGCCCCCACTTCTTCCGGGACTTGAAGGCTAAAAGTGCTAGTTGAAATCAAACCGTGGCTTTTTAATTGGCCCAGCTCGAACACCACCATTTCGTTACTTCCTTGCAATGATAATGTTTCAAAGTAGTTATTTTCCATCTCATGAAAATATATCTGATGGTCACAACATCACAATTTCATGAAACCATGTATGTCGATCTGGGAAGCTTTTTTCGAAAGAAAAGAAAGAACAGTAACATTTGCCTGTCTAGCGAAAGACATGTAGGCTTGCAAAATCAATTCAAATTGTCCGGTACTGTAGATTCATTAATTAACGCATACTTCCGTTCTATGGTATAGATGATTAAATAGCTAATTTATATCTGGAAGAGTGACTGATCCTAAACCTTGTGACGTCACGGAACCCCCATCCGAAAATCCTGAATCGGCCCCTGTATTTCTGTTCCTACTCCCTGCTACATAGAGGTATGCTAGTGTAAGTCAAAGCGAAGAACAATTGACTCTAGATTGTCTTCTACACTGGTCAAGCAAAATTAGGTCTGGTGACTCTGGTTCAGAGATACAAACAGCGGCTATCATACATACGTAGGGTACTTTACCAATACCTTAGTTAACTGCCAGTCGGACACACATGCTTTACCAGTATGAGTGGAGTGTTCCATTAATTAAGTTAAAGCCTGCGCAGCACTGAGTAGGTTTTGGCGCAGCAGATATATGTAGATACCATTTCAAACTTGGGTACCTGAGCGTAGCAAATTTTGTATTTGTCCAAATATTAATTGAATAAACTCAAATACAGACATTCATGCTTTAGTATGTCTTTCCAAAATTTAGGCTGGAACGTGCAAGATGCATATGTCACACAAGACAGAGTCAACGCTCTCTGTACAGCTCCATGCAAGCAAAATAGGCATATGCATCTATTTATGCGCACAAACCTTTCTGACCATGCAGGATTTTTATTAAACTTGTAACTGTTAACTAGCTTTTACAAAACACTACTAATAATAATTATTAAGCTACTAGGACGGTAAATGTATTGAGCCCTATATATCCGGGTCCACCCGATCGGTTCTGCCACCATTCAGTTTCTTTGTAATTGTTTCTCTAGAGAGGTGAAACGTGCACCAGCAGTCTGACTCTGTACGTACATCTTGAGATGAATCTTGTCCGTACTAATGTCATTATACTGCAAGACTCACGCAAATATGGTGTATTGCAGTGACAATGAAAATGCAGTTTTCTAGAATTTTCTTCGCAAACTTGTCATTTTTTATGGCATCGTCAAAATCTGTCTTTCTACGGTTTCGCGAAATCACAGTCACAAGGAGATAACCTTGTTATGGCTGGCGTATTATAAAACTTTAATTAATTAATAAATTACTTCACTAGAAGGTAACAGCTCTATTAATTAAAATTTTAAAGACATCTGTTTTTAATTTAATTATTTGTTAGCTATCAAACATACAATTACCAGTTGTTATATAAATACAAACTGAACGTCTCTATTTTCCATTCATTTCACTACTTTCTCTACTAATCGACTGTGTTTGGCTAAAGGTTGTTGATTTTGTCCAGGATCGAGTGAAGTGTTGTCTTTCGATTCCTTTCCCCTTGCAATGGCACATGATTTCTATCTCGTTTCGAACACTTCTTACGCCAAACGTGTAGAGAAAACTGTTGAATGCAATGCAAATGTCAAGCAAAATGACTGTGACCATATGAGTCACCTGTACACCACCACTGGAAACATCGAGCTTCAGCAACAGAATGACGACAAACGGTGCCGTAAACACAACGTTGCTCAGCAGAATAACGAAAGCGATTCTAAACGCCTGAGCTTCGGTCTTGTTAAAGTGAGCGTGGGCGTGGGCGTTTGCAATCTGGCCGCCAGATATCGGTTCAACGTGCATCAGGGCCCGTCTCGTCAACGCTTTCCTATTGATAATGTAGATAATAACACAATAGCAAAAGATGATTAGTCCGGTAGGAGCGAGTATTCCCAGCACAGCCCAAAACACCACAAAACTGTATGATTGCACAGGGTCGATGTAACACAGTATCTTCTCGCCAGTGTCACTCTCTGCTTGGTACACAATATCTCCCCATCCCGCGACTCCAGGTATACAGACGAGCAGCGGAAGAAACCATGTCAAGGCTATGATTACTCTACCTTTTCTGTGATTCAGTCTCCTACTTAGGGGTCTCGTCATCACATCACTGCGATCGATTGCTATGCCTGCCGATCCCCACATGGCAGCCGAGAGAGGATAGAGAGAGAAGAAGAGCACCACTCTACAGAAAGACTGTGACGGAGAGTAGTCGACGGCGCTAATAATCATGGAAGCGATTGAAAATACGAACGCCGTCGTACCTCCCAGTAGAGAAACAGCAGCCAGGTTGAAGACAAACATGTTGGTGACGGTTCTCGTCTTGGGCGAACGGCATGCGACCATCAGAGTGAGAAAGCAGAGAGTCGTGGCGACGACGGTAATCGCACAGACGAATGAAGTGTAGGTGTAGTATTCCCAGCGAGAAATAAAATGAGGGAGGAACGGACTGAGGACTTGGTTTGTGTCGTTCTCTGTTGTGCCGCTGCTCATGGCGTCTTGTCGGAATGTGGAGCCTCCCAGCAGTGTTAGTTCAAGGAAAGATAAGAACGGGTGCGGTCAGATCAATTCTTGTAGCAACAGGCGTTGCGTTTCAAACTAGACGCATTTCCTCCCGCACAAAGAAGTTCTCTTCTGCGTGTATTTGAAAGCCCATCAAGTGCTGATGATTGCGCAAAGCATTTTGCGTACTAACTAACTAACTAACTAGAGATAACCTAACCGTCTAGGTATAAATAAAAAACCCGGCGCCGCCACAAATTGCGAGATAGATTTAGTTGTGACATCGTAACCATTGTTGGTATGCAAAATCTTTTTCGCAGTTTGTAAGTTTTTTCTTTTTCTTTGATAGACGAGCGTGAACTATTTCGAATTCGTACATGCAGTTGTATGTACAGTACTGTCACTGACTAGCTGTGACACGTAGTACACTGTACTGCTAGATACGAAAATTTTGCAACTCGCTTTGCTACTAAGGAAATCTGACTACCAGCAAATTATTTCCTTCTTCACTCGTAATTTAATTAGAGTAATTTCTCTCCACCATCGTTGCTCGTCACCCTTTCAGTAGCCGAGATCCACTACACTGCTCTGGTGTTTTGTACCTTATACACGGCTCTGGTACCCTCACTAGCCTCGTACCAAACCCTCTTGCGCCGTCATGCCCGGATCCCGTACAACACGACGACGCCGGGGTCTGGTACGAGGCTAGGTAGCATTGTACCGTTGATGTAGTACCACAACACTGGTGAGTACTACCAAACACCGTGACCCAGGTCCAAAAATTTGCGTGACACCGTGTTTCCGATTATTGCTGTCACACCATGTAGGCTTTCGCGGTCAGATGCTCAGACGCAGACCCAAACGCGAATGTCAACTACTAGATACCCCTTGCTATGTTGCGAACAACTTAATTAATAATTAGAAATGATTATGAGAGTCACACCCAATTGATAAAATTTTTAACTGCTAAATCTACTTTTTCAATTGAGTCCTATGCATATGCCTAGAAGTGTTGCACAGTTGTTGCTAATATGTTATTGACAGTGACCCATGGTATTGCAGTGAGACTACGTTTTAGTGAGTGTGCTGTCTAGAGACTGAGTTCTAACTTAATGTCTAAAATTTTGTTAAATTACTGAATTTATTGATTTCGTATTATTTAATTATGTATAGTTATGGTGCCAGGCGCCTCTTAATTAGCTATTTCTAAGCAACAAGCACATCTGCAGTCAGAGTCCCGGATTAATAACAGCTAAGGTACTTTACTTCTTTATTTATCTAGATACTGCTTAATTAAATAGCTACATCAAAACTGCATGCTCACTTCAGTTGCATCCCACAGTAATACGTATCGATATTGCAATTCTGTGATCTAGCTTGCTAGACTACTTACAACAGCTTGTCATTTTACTTAGAATATTGCTTTCGCTGGGTTTCCAAGGCTAAACGCAAATCGCCTCAAGTTACCATCACTGACTAGTCTCGCGTAGCCAGACCCCCTTCTGCCGCGTCATCCTTCCGGGCGAAATGGGGTCCGGTGAACAGGCTTTCATGTCGCTGTGTGCCGCGTAGCCAAAAATCGGCTATCTAAAGACCGGATTTAGTTTCTCACTAAAGACCAGACTGGTATGAACGCAGTGCAATCCTATCTCTTGTTTCGTAGAGAACAACTTGAAGACTACAGCTAGAGTCGTTGCTGTTTGTGAAATCTGCATGTATACAGCAACAATTAATTAAACGCGGCCGCGGGAACGTCGACGTCGAAAGGCTAGGCTTTCATCATTTCATTTGCTCATTTGGGTTGGGCTCCGAGGCTTAACAGTTTGCGGCGCGTCGTCGGGTGCCCAAAGACACTTAGCAAAATGGTTCTTCTGTGGCTCAGGTGGCAAAGTGTTGCAAGACTGGCTGCTTACCGTAAGTGCTGTTTTAATTTTTAATGCTTATTGGTCACGGTAAGTTTAGGTTTTTATTCTGGCCCGTGCCAGCACCGCCTTGATATTTGGCAAAGAGAAAAGGACAAGGAGCGGCAGAATATGTTCATGCAGTCAACTGAATCAATTCGATTGACTTTAAATGGCGGAATTGAAGTAAACGGAGTGCCAGCATACACTACTCCAAAACAGGCTGCACTGGGTAAATTAGTGATTAGTAGTACTAGTCTAATTAATATTAATTAACCATAATTGGATTTTGTTTGTGTATTTGTTAATCTGTAGTTACTGTTATAGTGTCTTTTGCTTTGGTTTGGTTTGCCCCTTGAAAGAATTGCATTATTAGTGCAGTTGAAAGTATGTTATTATTACTATTTATATTTTTATTGGTGTTTGCCTAGTAGATATTAACGACCAGAAAAGCATTGTTTATTATTATTTTGCTGTTATTGTTGCATGTTGTTTTATTTTCTAGTATATAATATTTATATTATATATTATATTATGTCAAATATAATATATTATAATATAATATATTACAATATATTGTAATGATCAAACTATATACATTGATGGATAGTAAAAGAGCACATCAGCTATACATACTCTTTCTAGTAGAGTATTCAGTAGCTAGCTAGCATCATGCAACCTAATTCACTACTCAACGTTATAAAAAACATGCAGCAAAGCTTATCGGGTTCAACTACACCTTGGGCTACCATTGGTCATGATAATTCATGTCTACTCGTCATTCAAAAGTACTCTCGTCAAGTGTAATGTGCCAAGGAGCATTATTCTCTCTAATCGATCCACATACTGCAGTCACATTTGGCATATTGCGCATAGAGCCTAGTTTACAATACCATGCTTACGCTCAGCTGAGCGTCAAACTTCAAAGAGACTGCCTTGACGGAGGTGGCATCCTTTGATATTGACACTGACACTGATGCTGGAGTGAGATTCATTTCTATTTCAGCATCAGCTGCAACGTCGGCTTCAGCGTCATATTGTGAGCCAGGCTTAACATAAATTAGCAGTGTATTGTTTCAGTTATTGCGTCCTTTTTCAAGCAAGTACACATAAGCAAGCATGTAGTATGGTCTACAGTATTAGTGTATTGTTTCAGTTATTGGGTCCTTTCTCAAGCAAGTACACATAAGCAAGCATGTAGCATGGTCTACAGTATTAACATATTCGACTTTCATTGCATTTTGACTCTTTTTATGGTTTGATCAAGCACACCTGATGTGGAAGTTACTCGACTTGTTACAAAATCGGTGACTGTGGGATTATTGTGTTGATAGAATGTTCTCAGTTCAACGCCAGTGACACTGTTGTTGCCTTGGTGAACGATGTTTTGTGGGATCTCAACAGACCATTGACTCATAGCTGTCACATCAAATTGTTGTCACTTTCTAACAATGTTCTTGCTAGGAAGGTAGGTAAAGTTTAAGCAGTTTGCATGGTCGTTGGGCATCATATGAGTTTAAGTGTGTTTGTGTGTATGGCTATGTCAGGTGTTTTGGCATTCGTCTGCACACATCCTAGGCTGGGCAATTGAGCAGTTTTTCAGCAAGCATGTTGACGTAGAACTCTGTGATGGTCCTGCATTGGATGATGGTAATGCCTTGTTTGTATTTGGATTGCTTCTTTGTATACATATATAATGTGTTCCTATGTATTTGTCTGTCTTGAATTCTTTTATGCATCTGTCTCTGTCTGTTTCTATCATATTCTGGTTGTTTTGCTTCTTTGCTTGTTGTACCCAAATGCTTGCCTACATGCTCGGTTGCATGTCTGGTGGTTGTCTGTCCCTGCCAGCTTGTATACTCATCCGTTTACTTCTTCACTTTCTTGTCCGTTAACTGCCTAGTTTATCACTTGTTTACTTGGTTGTTTATATTTTACCCGCTTGTTCATCTGTTTGCATTTACCTTGTCCGCTTGGTTACTAATCTGTCATTTGTTCATGCCTACTTCCTGTTTGCACTCATTGACTTGTTTGCATACTCACTGTGTCTGCTATCAACCACTTGCTTTTCAATTGAATTAAATAAATAGCAAAGGCCATTCCTTCTGTGTATGTTGTATTAATGGAGCACAACTTTTTGTAATTATAATAAAATCATTTGACAAACCATCCATATGACTTGGTTAATGTGTAGAGAACATTCATTATGTAATGCATTTTAGCTAGATTTTTCGATTTTGTTTCTTTAGGGGGATTTTATTATGACTTTTACATTGGAGGCAATACAGCATCTGAGGTCTGTTTAATTTGTGACATTAAATTATAATAGTTAAAGTATGGTGAATGATTATAATAGAATGATCTAGAACAGCTCACGAAAGCGG
>CAXXBX010000156.1:0-8248 GCA_964274945.1 Dehalococcoidia bacterium
TGTATTTCGAGAATGACTGCATATCGACTAAGTCTGCAGACCACGTATCGTCCACCCCTCCAACGATCACACGTCTCGTCGGGAACCGCCGTTTGATGGGTTTGTGAAGTTCATCGGCGAGTTAGTGTGTACAAGCTACTTTTATCACCTTTCTTACCATATTTTCCTTACATCGACCAACAGAGCCGGGCAACTTCAAACCAGCGCTAGAGCTGCCAGCGCCCAAACCAAACAGACTTTTATCAATCCCAGAAACCCACCCTCTTTGGGAAACTTCGATGCATTCATAAATATGAATATGGATTTATTGGCTCCACATACAGGACATACAGATTTCTTGGCTATCCTGTTGTTATTTGTCTGCACTGCGGTAGGATTCACTTCTGGAGTTATTCTTTTACACCTCACACAGTACGACGACATGGTGTTATCTAGAAGTCTTCATAAAACTTCCTACTCGTCTTTCTTTTTCCGATGACGGTACCTGGATGAAATCGAAAAGAATATCACGCATACAACGTCCTTTACAACTATGGACTATACAGTAGATACCACAATAACCACACAGTACGCTATTGATATCCTGTACCATACTAGAATTATACCCAGGACTCTAAACTCTCAAGATTTTGGCATGACACTCACGATTTACGGGCATGTCTCACGATCTCACGATTTCTCACGATTGCCAGTCCTTTCTCACGACGAGCCTACCGTGAAACACTCTGACAGTCGTTTTGCGCAACCCCGTCTTTTCGGAAATAGCTGATTCTTTGAACAAGACTCTCGTAGACGGCTTTGCTTGCTTGCATATGGACTATCCGGGCGGGTTATGCAATAAAAGTAACGTTTGAAAGTTTGATGCGAAGCCTTAGCGCGCACAGAAAGGTAATGCGATTACTCATTTAATGGATGTGTTCATTTACAAAAGACCGGCTCACGATTTGGTGAGAAGAACAGTTGAGAGGTCTGGATACCTGCATATGCTGATGCATCACAATTGGGAGGTCGCACACCGAAACTATCAAAATTATCTACGTCTCGTCCTCTATTATAGTCTAGGTAGCTACCCAATGGGTAATATTACCATCGAAGTAATCTTCTAGAGTGACTTGTCTTTTTTAAGATTCGCTGATATGGTATCTTTGCTATAGGTTTCTTATTACGTAGTTGCCTACACCACGATTTATCGTGTATATATACTATATATAGCTTTGGTCTTCACACGTATTTAAAGACCACAATTTTTATGACCACGCCTACAAATGATGCGCTATAGCGCGGGCTAGCCCATATGCCACGCTATGTGCCTGTATACTAGCGTAATTACTAACAGAATTTATAAAGTTTTGTATGATTACTGCATGAACAGACCGATTAGATTTGTATAGGTCAATTTGCTTTTGCTTTTGGTAGTATTTGCCACGCCCATGGACATTTTCACTTTCTCCTACCATGAATAGCACACGGACTATTCACTGGTACATGCAGTAGTCAGTACATGTTCAGCAGCATGCAGTGCGCACATACCATGCACTCGTTCGCATTGTACTAGCTAGAGGAAAAGCTCTACACCCGGAAATTTCAATGAAACAGAAAGTATGTCAAACTGTACATACCATGCACTCGTTCGCATTGTACTAGCTAGAGGAAAAAGCTCTACATCAGAAAATTTTAATGAAACAGAAAGTACGTCAAACTGTCTCCTTTACATATTATATATATATATATATATATATATATATATATATATATATATATATACAGGTGTAATTCGTCCGTTAATTAAAAACAAAAAGGATGGTCTGTCGTGAGACTGCATACATTCAGGAGTTATCGTGAATTAATTACTTGCGGTGAGTAAGTGCATACTATGAGTGACCTCTGTCAAGTGTATGCAACTGTAGAACATTCTCCTAGTCATGCAGGGGCGGAACACAGGATTTCCAGGAAGAGGCAGAACACTTTCGATATAGGGTAGTATAGTAAGACGTAGCTTGCACAAGAGTTAGGAGATTAGCATACACTGTTCCACAAGACACAAAGAGATTCTTGTCTGAACCTGGTGCCAAATTTAGAGAAGAGCACAGGGCACCTTAAGTAGACATCTGAATGACGAGCATAGTCTGATAGTAATGAAATGCTACTTCTCTACACAGAGCAACTGCACTGACATAGCAATTGCAAGTAATTCTAAAATATTATCTAAAATGATCAGTGAGCTTGACTGGCCCATTTGCATGTCAGAACTTTAGTGCAGTGCATATGATCCGCTCTGTATCAATGCAACCAAGCGATGCAGGAGCTCAACCTTTTCAAAAGTAACTTCTTACATTGGTTCGAATTCATTGGTTAATTAAGTTTGAGTCGTATTTTAATTCGAGCACAACTGCTGTACCTAGACGTATACTAGACAGAGTGAACCACATTTCATAGCAGGCAGAACTCAGTCGTACGTCTAAGTCGTAGAGTACCACGCTACCCGATCATCGGGACGGTAGCCATTTTTCTCGTGGAGTCCGTAACCGTGATCGACTGACAATGAAGCACTAGACAAGCCTTCCTAGCGACTAAACGTGTCGTTAGATCTCTAATTATAACTAAAACACAGTCGCCAAACTGACTAGTGGCGTAAATCAGTGATCCCCTATATCTTGTGTGTGTGTTCTTTCCAATTAGATTTTATTGTTTACACGTTATGTTGGAGTAGTCAATCCGGGATTTTCAACTACAATATAATTATAATTCTGAGCACCAATACTTTTAGTAATACCGACAACAATGGCTCAAATCAGAATCTACTCGCAATAATTATCAAATGTACTAGCTTTCCGAGCAGCTACAAGATTCCGGACCTATCCATCTCTTTATCAAATGCGCTCTTTTTAGTGTGAGACTTGACGCTGAATGGGAGAGCATACCTGGACGGCAGCAATTGACAAACAGCCATCACGGTCCAGCATTCCTAAGTCTCGCGTAGCCAGACTTTTTTCACTGCCGCATACTTCGGGGCGAGGAAAGGGTCGTTGAACTGTGTACGGGGACTATTTCGTTTGGGGGAATATTTGGTCTCGGGCAATTATCTCGGGCTTATTTGGTACCCGTACACAGCAGGGGCGTAGCGTGACCTCTAGAAATGAGGGCTAAACTTCACAATGTTACTGGACACGCCTACCATGTGGTCACGCACATCTTATTGACTCTAATTGACTGATACGGTAGAATACGGTAGAAAAGTGGTGTATATACTTTATACAGCTTTGTTCTTTTACACGTGTTTACAGTCCACAATTTTATGACCACGTCTACAAATGATGTGGGGCTCTAGGCTGGTCTAGCCCATGCTGTGCTATCCTTCTGTTAACACGGTATACTCCCGAATGCACTCTCACTACGGATTGTCGTATTTTTTAAGGGACCGATTAGACCTGTATAGGTCAATTTTGCAGTTGTTTATGGTACTATATGCCACGCCCCTTGAACATGTTTACTTTTTCCTACCATGAATGGCACTCGGACTATTCACTGGTGCATGCAGTAGTCCTTTCATGTTCAGCAGCATGCAGTAGCCTCGGCCTTCCAGACCCGTGTAGCGCCGATTCTCCACGGGTCTGGGATGGTACCGCCTCTTCTCAATATATTGCGGTTGGTTCTAGGACCAGCATTAGTAAAAATTTATAAATGCATGTCTTTTCAATTATAGTTGTAATCAACGAAGACATCTCATGCATGGTGTGGTAGTAATCTGCTGTTTAACAAAGAGTACGTACTGTACACAAACGACGACTTGTAGTGCATGCGCTCTTCACGCAAAATCATGTCTTTACACTTTGTGGTTTATATTCTGCGCCTGTCAACAGTTAGTAACTACACCTTCTAGTAGCAGAGCCGTTTGTTCTAATTTACGAACCGATGCTTCGACGTCTAGACTAGCCAGCTGCATACTCAACGACTTCACATCTACTAGACAAAGTCTCGCTGTAAATTCACGGCAAAGTTTTGTCGCGATTTCGCGACAAGGCACATCGAATCCGCGACAGGTCTCAGTGGATGCGCGCATTGAGAATTTTCATCACGAATTCGCTGCTACACAGTACGTGCGGCGACTAGACAGCCACTCATAGCGGATTCGTGGCAGTCAGACACATGCCGATCGCGTCTGCGGCTCTATTAGTAAAGAAAGTGTTTCATAGCGTTCCGCACGCGTTCTCTACTAGCACACAAATGATAAAACCGTAGCTACAGTAAACACAAAGGTTGCCCGTGCGGCGGGATGCGACACAATGTTCTAGCGTGACATGTCTTAGTCGTTCTTGTATTACAGCCGTAATTGGGAAGGTATTCATTTATGAAACTGAACACTATGCTGGTCCTAGGACCAACCGCAATATAATGAGAAGAGGCGGTACCATCCCATGAAACTGAGAGTACGTCAAACTGTCTCCTTTATGTCACTTCCGCCTCTGTGTGGACAACTGTGATAGGCATGCGTTGTTTGTCATTCTGGAATTGGTCGTGATTGAATAATTACGTAAGACACGTCTCTAGACATTCGCAAAGTCTAAACTCTAGTGATGATTTCTGACGAACTCTTCAATGCTCTAAAGCAAGTAGAAAGCGGTGGAAAAGAAAATGCTGTGGGAGACGGAGAAAAGGCTATTGGACCGTATCAAATCCACCGCTCCTACTACGATGACGCAGTCCGAGCGAATCCAAGTCTGAAAGACAACGGCAAGACGTATGAGGACTGCAAAGGTGTGGGTAGCACAGCATACTCAGAAGACGTTATCAGCAGCTACATGGGAAAGTACGCAACAGAAGGTCGTTTGGGCCGCGAACCTACAGACGAAGACATCGCTAGAATTCACAATGGAGGTCCGAATGGCTACAAGAATTCTGCTACCGAAACGTACTGGCAGAAGGTCAAGAAACACTTGTAAAGCAAGCAAGATCTCTAGAAGAGACAGTTTGACGTACTTTCGATTTCACTGAAAGTTCTGCATGTGAACGAGTGCTATGTGCACAGTGCTGCTATACATGTACTGTACCAAGTGAATAGTCCGTGTGCCGTTCATGGTAGAAAATGTGATAATGTCCTAAGGGCGTGGCATTAGAAGAAACCACAAATTGGATACCCTGGCCTATATATATATATATATATATATATATATATATATATATATATATATATATATATATATATATATATAGTACAGTTGTAATCGGTCCGTTAATTAAAAACAAGAAGGACGGTCTGTCGTGAGACTGCATGCATTCGGGAGTTACCGTGAATTAATTACTTGCCATGAGTAAGTGCATACTAGGAGCGGCCTCTGTTAAGTCTAGGCAACTGTTCAACATTCTCCTAGTAAAGGCAGAGGCAGATCCAGGATTTCCCGAAAGAGGCAGAACACTTTCGATATAGGGTGGTACACGGCCGCGTTACGCCTGCGCAACTTAGTTTGCACGTGCTCAGTCACGTGGAATTGCGCGATCGCCAACATACCATCACTTCCTGTGAAACGTTTTCCATTCTTTCTCCTATGTCTGAATGACAATAAGCGAACAACGTGCAAGAAAGTAAGTGCAGACGTTCATACCATAACTCTATAGATTGTAAGTCTCATAGCACGTTTCTAAATGAGTCACACTTCCATGATAACTACAGAGGTCGTTTTCACTGTTATCTCACAGCTCCAGGTTTTTGCAGATATAACAATGATCGCAAACAAGACTCATGTGAGACACCACAGCCACCGTCGCTCGGCTTTTGTGTACGCCTCGTAGAAATAACGATACAGTTGCGAGTCTTTTGACACGTGACTTGGCTCCTATCTGCCTGAAAATGTGGAAAGCTGAGACTGAACTCGTCTACAAGGGTGCTTCCACCTTGTTTCTCGATGCAAAAAGTGCAGCTACTTTATCCAAACGCAGGGCAACGGCCAACCCATGAGAAAACAAGAAGAACGGAGATCATGCATGAGACATCGTCGTCGACATGCACGAACTTCTCTGCTGGGGAACAACAGTATGAAACACGTCATACAGCCGACGATTGCAAACACAGACACATGCTGCCACTCACGTCTGCAAGCCATATGAAGGAATTGACGGAGAGGACAGGCTAGCGTACACATGTACACAAGACTAGATGGTCTCCTGGAGAACTTAATTTGCAAGGATCGACTGCAGGTTTGTACGAGCGGCGACCTAATCAACGTCAGAGACAGGGAACGCGGACAAATAAGTTACGGTGACACAAGAACGGAAGCATGGTTATTTTATACTAAAATAGCACTAGAATATGACAAGATGGCCTAGGTCACGTGCATAGAGATATTATTCTTAGCAACTTGGGATGTAAGTAAAATCATATCTATGGTAAAATAAACTTTGCCACAAAACTTGATAATGGTGTACCAAAAACCGGTTCCTTGAATTTGAATGGTACACGTGTAGCAGTTCTTTACCTCATCATTCTCTCATGCCCTTTCCATACTCCATACACTACATAAGACGTATACAGAAACAGTTAACCAGTATACAAGTGTTGTCAGTCTAGTCTATGGATATGGCACATCACACCCTTTCCGTACGAGAGCTTCGCAGGTTATGTGCCCCCAGGTTCAATCGAGAGGACGTCAGTACAAATGTCTAGACTACAAAAACAGGATTCTCCAGTTGTACAAGATAGATGTTGGAGCAGATAATGTTTCTGTGCATCCTACCAATTTCCGTGTCCGCTGCCATCTAGTGATGCATTGATTTACAAAGAGCCAAGGAGCCTCTATTCTTGTACCTTTCTGCAGAGAGTGGATGGTACACTCAGAAAACTGCAACACCTGCTGTAGTTGTCAGCAACAGAAGAAAGAAGGAAGACCACCCAAAAATTGAAAAAAGAATCAGCTTGTTCTCACAGGTCAGTCAGCAATCAAATTGACTGACCTAATCCAACAAATAGAAACAGTAGCACCAGAAGCCCTATGTTCAGAAGACTTTATTCAAGCAATCCAACTACCTCATTTCATCCAATTTGAGTCAGTTCTGTACCTGTTTGACTCGTTCAAGTGCACCCTGTGTGAAAAGTTGTCAACATCCCAGTTGAACTCCAATGCAACCATTTAATGTGCAAGAAGTGTGCCATTGAACATTTGCATCAGTCTCCCTTGTATGACTGTTCCCAGTGCCAGCAGCTATAAAAAGCACATCAAGAGCCCACCACTAGCATTACTGCAGTAGAGATGGTCATGCCACAGGTCACACGGCATCGGCCAATAGTCAAAAAGCGAAAGGTAGAAACTACAATTGGCATCTTTGATAGCGGTAGAGGTCTGTAGAATGCGCTGTGAGTAAGAATAAAAACAAAAAACAAACCTGACTCCGCCATCTTTGGGTCTCGATTCTTCCATTACGGCGAAGCGTACATCGGTAGGATCTCCCACGAACTGAATTCTAGTAAGCACAAATAACTGGATTACAGCGAAAGTCCTCGCAAAACCCGGAGAATGCGGCAAAACAGGAGGACGAGAAATGTGTCGTTTCACATGCTACAAAGGCCTTCGAGATTTCCAGAGATCTTCTTCAGATAGCGACACTACCCGATTGTGTGGTCATCCCCTAAAAGACAGCCTACGCTTTCTGCAGTATCTGTGTGCAAACGCCGATTCATGTCACTTGATCAAAAACCGGTCATTTTTAACTGAGCATGCGCAACAACTAAGTTGCGCGGACTCGCATAGTTGAAACAGCCGTGTGGTATAGTAAGACGTAGCTTGCACAACAGTTAGGAGATCAGCTACCACTGTCTCACAAGACACAAAGAGATTCTTGTCTAAACCTGGTGCCTATTCTAGAAAAGAGCACGGGGCACTTTAAATCCGCCCTTACTAATTAAGTTAAGTTGACCCCATGCATGAGCAGCCAGTCATTGGTCATGTCAGCGTTGACGCATGCAGTACATTATGTATATACTGTCACCCTGGCCCTCTTCTTGGTTTGCGCTTAGGGACAAAGTTGCCGGTCAGATTTAACAAGGAGGCCCAAATTGTACATCCAAAAGCACTTTGGGGCGACAGCTGTTAATAGTAATATTAAATAACAAAAATATCTCGTAATATGTAAGTAGCATCATTCATTCAAATATACTGAGGGTTACAGATACTGAATTGAGCTCGCGATCGGTTGAAGTTTAAGTGGGATAATTGAACGTAATGTCTCAATATGCTCACTGATAATAATATAGGCTCTC
>CAXXBX010000157.1:0-8348 GCA_964274945.1 Dehalococcoidia bacterium
GTTGTGTAATACAGTGAAGTGTGGAGGTAGACACATCATGATTGAGAAATTGCCGAGTATGCTTGAGACACATAATTTTCACTTTTCACTTTGCTGGGTGACATGGATTGAGCTAACCCTAGGATTTTTGTTTAAAATGTTGTAGGAAAGTAATTACATTTTCAGTGATCGAGTATTTGTCACATTCTATTATGACAAATTTATGGTAGACCTACCTCAACTCTTGTTGTCGATAGGATCGAGTGTGGAATATTCTAGTTGCAACATTTTACTTACATTTGCATGTAGCAACTGAATTGTCACCACATGAACAGATCAGTTTCTACTGATGCTACTGTACCTACAATAGATGATTTAAGACTTGTTACTTTTAGAAGATGTAAAACATCAAAGAAAACATTCATATTGATAATATGCACAATATTTGTTGCTGTATGTACACGAGTAGGTAACTACAAGACAATTAAACAGTATACTACGGCATGCGCAATGCACTGAGTTGACTTATGAAGGATTAGGCATTACAGGCTTATATTTGAACAATTAACAGAGTGCACTTAGCACTGTATGTCGATCAACATGCATATGTATGCGCAGCAGACTGACCGAATGATGGGCGATCACCTTAAATTTACATCAGCATCGATCACTGGGTGGCACATTTGTTGCTACCATTAAGCGTATCTTTTGAGCAGTGTTCCTGCATGGTCATTGTTTGTGTGGTGTACACACAATATGTCTTAATTAATTGCATTGGTTGGTTGATCATACTATTGCTTGTATGCAGCTAGGCAAAAGACCTAAAAACTTCCATGCCGTTTGTGAAAGACTATAATCAACATGAATTTCATCACGCATTGTAAAATTTCAACATATTCACATATGGTAATTATAATTAATTATTCTAATAGACTAGGTTGTCTGCTGAAAAGTTGAACAGGTTAGTTCCTAAACATGCATATGTGTATGACGACAGGTTGTCTTCCAATGCTAAATAATGAACTCTGTTTGGCCTGTAATTTCTGTTGCATTCAGTTTCGTTTTAACTCTGGTATAGAATGCGTACTAGCTGCATCAATCCATTGGCATTTAATATGTCTACTTTGACTTGCACATGTAATATGTCATAGGTCGGGCTCTGTTGGAAATGAATTTTCAACCAGTGCAGTTGAATTTGTCAAGAACATTTTTCATCGCTTTGTCAGGTACATGTCATAGTTTGTCTTTTTTGTTTAATTAAATTATTAAACAACAACAGTGCATGGGATCATTTACATCTATATGTAGAATGTGGTTTTACAATTAGGCTTTATATTTGTACTCATGTTTTAAAATTAGGGTTCATATTCATACTCATTGTTTTAGCACAATAAAAAACTTTTATCAATAAATTATTGACAATGTAGAAATGTAAAAGTATGTTTGTCTAATAAGTAATATCCATTTGAAGTCATTGCTATCATCGGTATGCATGGTTGACTGTGTTGAACTCATCATAGACAAATCATGCTATCTGATGACTACAGTATATGCATATGGTATACTTTTAGCCCTCTTCTTGGAGTATCATTCATCACTTTTTCAAACTACGCAACTGTGCATCTTGATCTAACATCAGACAGGTCAGTCGTTGTGTGTGGATTTAAGTTAGATCCAATATCATGATAGGTAAGGTAAGATGTATGCTTATTTCTGTGTTGTTGTTATTATTATTATTATTGGTGTGTGTGTGTGTGTGTGTGTGTGTGTGTGTGTGTGTGTGTGTGTGTGTGTGTGTGCATAATTTATCATGCAGGCACACTAAACCAATTGAGAAGTATAATCTCTACTGTACTGGCCAGATTTTAAGTTTTCTGTTGAGAATTAATTTTGTCCAGGACTGCTGTGGAAAAGGCATTGACTGACCTGAGCAAACTTAAAGGAAACGGAGGAACTGCAATGTACACTGGCTTGGAAAAAGTTTCTTATCTACTATGATAATTATTGCCAATTATGTAACTCAATTTACTTGTTTGTCTCATTAGGCTGTTGCACAGATTAAACAGAAGCGTGAGTGTCAGAAGGTTTATCAATGTCATTTGTATTGCTTTATCATTATTCATACATTATGTAGGTGACCCAACTACCAGTATTATTCTGGTTTTGACAGATGGGGAAGATTCACAAATTTCTGCATCAGCTACTCAGGTGGCATAATTATATAAATGGCAAAAATTGTAATTTATATTAATCACCTTATGGTGCAGACATTTGCAAATTGTCTAAGTAAATGCATAAGTGTACGTGTGTGTTAGAATCAATGAATTAATTAGCATAATAACTGTATACCTCTACAAACAATAGAGAATCTGCATGTCATAGCTTTTTATTATGCCATTCTACAAGGTGACCAGTTACATGCATCCTTTATAATTGTTATTTGCAGTAGTAACCTAATTAATTTAGGTTTATCAAATACATCTGGATAATGCTCAACTTGTGACGATGTATATACATACCGTAATGGTGTGTTAATTGTTAAATAGGCCGACAAAGCCAGGGAGCTTGGTGCTATTGTTTATGCTGTTGGAGTGGCTAAGTTTAGCCGTCAGCAGGTAATTGAATTATATAGAAGTAAGATCATGCTTAACTAACTGTTGTTGAATGGCTGGGTGCAATTAACAGTTGGAGAAAGTGGCTGACAAACCTGCTAGTGAACATGTATTTGAAGCACAGCAGTTTGATGAGCTGGCCAGACTTATTGATATTGTATGAATCAATTCGATCATTCCTTTGTGTGATTCTTAACTAATTTTTCATCTATAGATAATCAACAAAACATGCATTGAGATATTAGCAGCAGAGCCCACAGAGTGGTGTGCTGGAGGTACGTAATAACAATATTGTTGTTTGATGTTTGTAATAATTTTATACTTAAAAACAGTTTTGCTCAATCATCTTGGTTGTGTCACAAACACAGCAAACAGAAAACTTAAATGACAAGATTGAGTGAAGCGATTCCATGCTGTTTCAAAGAATTGAATTGTGCATTGTACAACAGAGTGCTTTTCAATAATAACGTTGTGAAATCATGCAACATACATTACTATTTGCCATGACTGACAGATAATCAATGGAGAACACATGAATGGAAAAGTTTAATATGTAGCTTCATACAACAACAATTAGTTGCATTAGTCGTATATATGATTCATTCACGTGTGTGTGTGTGTGTGTGTGTGTGTGTGTGTGTGTGTGTGTGTGTGTGTGTGTCTGTCTGTCTGTCTGTCTGTCTGTCAATCACATATATTTGAACTTTTATCTATGGTACATTTTGCAATGCAGGGTACTATGTACTGTCCAATTACTAGTAGTGTTCATCAACTAAACTAAGCTAAAATTGAAACTCGTGTAAAACACAATGAGGACTACTCTTAAAAACTACAGTGTACTGTCTGTTTGTCTATCTGTCTGTCTGTCAATACATATATTTCTTATACAAGACATTATTACAGTGTACGCTAAAAATCAGCAAAATCTAAGACAACTAGGACCCAAGAGGTCCCTAAGTACGACTAAGAGTCAAAACAGTTGACAATAAGCTAATAATTTGCGCGCGCGCGCGTTATGTTAAGTACAATATCAATTGTCAATTGAATCAACAAGCAGTATGAGCTTGCCTTTTACTGTTTTAGAAAATCGTTCAGTCATTGTTTATGGAAGAGGATTTACTAATGGACGTGCAATTACTGACATTCTGTGCAACTTCCAAGTCAATGCTACACTGAGCTACAGTAAATTTGGTTGTAATGGAGTTGCACATTTTTTAGCATATTTGTATTTTGTAATTGATTCAGTTACTAGGCCTCAGTATCCAATTCAAGATAATTGTTTGGTGTGCAATTCACCCATTATTACTAACGAAGAAAGGTGCTGTAAATTACTCAATATTGTGTTTAATTAATTAGAAATTACCGATTGCTGTATTGTTTGTTTAAATTACAATTCTTATAAAGTGACCCATATTTTGTAATAATGAGTGTAGTCATGCAAGTTGAACCATTGCTTATCAATTAATTTAGTCCCTACACTGTATATTACGTAAGCACTGGTTTATATTAATTTGGGCATGTTTGCACTAATTTTAATCTCCATTCTCCTGATGCACACTAAAGATCGAGCTGGACAAAGAAGAGCATGAGTGTGAACCTATAGATACATGTATGTGTTTACATGTGGTGTGTGTGTGTGTGTGTGTGTGTGTGTGTGTGTGTGTGTGTGTGAGTGTGTGTGTGTGTGTGTGTGTGTGTGTGTGTGTGTGTGTGTGTGCGTGCGAGCACCTGGCCAGGCTCCAGGAGATTGCTTAGCACGGTCCATAGCTCCTACTTAGTGCACAGGAACCCAGCCATCTGGCTGGGGGCATTACCGTTTAACGGCAGCTCCTTATCCATTTACCATTTTGCCATCCATTTGCCGTGTGTGTGTGTGTGTGTGTGTGTGTGTGTGTGTGTGTGTGTGTGTGTGTGTGTGTGTGTGTGTGTGTGTGTGTGTGTGTGTGTGTGTGTGTACATATTGTAGTTGGTGTACTTGTTTTTTGTTGTGCTTGTTTGCAGAGGGATAATTCTGCAAGTTTCTGTCAACAATGGACTTTCTTTCGTGTCCAGTAATGTTACAATTGATGTTCTCTTCTGTGAAGTAACTTACTACTTCTTGATAATATGAATGCCAAATTTACTTTTGTGGTGTTTAGACAACTCATCATTCTAAATTTGGAATTATATGGATTCTTGCCATAATTGGTGCAATTCTACTTTTTCTCTTGCTCTTGTTTCTGCTGTGGTGGTTTTGGCCACTCTGTGTAAACAAATATTGTTGTATATTTGACAAAAGGCTCTTGGTTAATACTAGGTACTTGTGGATACAGGTTGGAGGAGTTGAGATTCTTGAACCAGAAGAAGAGGTTAGAATATTTTTATAGTATGGACATTCTTCTAGCTTATATAGACCAAATGACTTTCGGTTGTAACTAAACTCTCTTGTAAGACATTATGATAGGCACAGAAAACTGACCAAATGAAGGTCGATCAGCAGTTGCTGCATAATAAAGCAGCAGTAGCATTGTACAATTATTTTAGTTCAGTTGGTATTCAATAACCTAGGGGAAAGAAACATATCAGTGATACATACATATAGACGAGAAAGTTATATAGTTGGGAAGTGATAATTGAAAAGAAGAAAAGTACACATGCATGTTGAAAAATGTGTAGCAACTCATTTTATTATTCAATCTTGTTAGCTCTTTGTTTTGGCTTAAACTGATTGTTCCACGTATGCAGGAAGATGAGCAAGAGCCTCATCGTGTTGTTACTGCATCTTATTATGGTGGAAGAGGACCAGGTGGTATCAGTGGAATGCGTGTCGATTGGGGCTATAAAGGCTCAACCAAAGAAGGGTCAAAGTTGATACCAGCCAAGGCTAGTGGACCATTTGTATTTTATTAAATATATTGATAAGGGGGTGGTAAATGTTTAGGATGCCATAATAACTGAGCCACTTCTAGATTCGCCTGCTAAAGAGTCAGGTTGCTGTGTTGGAGTGAAGGTTTTGTTTGACATCTGATTGCTGTTAATTTATAGTTTGATAATTGTGTAAATGCAGGGAGCTTTCGCTGGCTGCTGGGCTGCAGTTGTGGCCAAATACTTATATCTAGCTTCATTCAGACCTGTCAGAAAACGCTCAGTAAGAAAGCATGTCATGCTGTTAACTGCTAAAGGATAGATTGTGACTTAATTTACATGTTGCTCTGCTGTTTTTGTTGAAGCTGCATGCCTATATACTTGGATCACTCTTGTTTTCATTTTTGATTTAGTTACTTGGAATCAGGAGGTATTGTTGTGTGTTTTGTTATTATTGATTGTATTATTGTATTATTGTATTATTGTATTATTGTATTATTGTATTATTGTATTATTGATTGTGTCATGATGCCCTCCATGATGGGCAAGTGGGGTCTTTACCCCCATCTGGGCACCCACCAACCCCGCAGGTGAGCCCAGCAGGGTACATGCTTCTATGTAGTCCACACGGTGATCAATGACTAGCCAATTCGATGTAGATTGCATTGTTATTGTATTGTGTGTCACTATGCCCCTCCATAATGGGCAAGTGGGGTCTTAACCCCCATCTGGGCGCCCACCAACCCGGCAGGTGAGCCCAGCGGGGTACATGTTTCAATGTAGTCCACACGGCGATCAATGACTAGCCAATTCGATATAGATTGCAGGCATTACAGTGACCGCGAACATCGAGACAGCACGCCTAGTGGACATCAATGACCACCAGGAAAGCACTGAACGTCATCGTCAACGGACCGTTCGACAGACCACAGAAACTCCACGACGACTGAAACGAGTCATAGTCGCATGGATAAAGCTAGAGAAACATGAGAAAGAAAGACAGACAAGTTTCATAATTTACTGTCGTCACTGGGGTTTGAACTCCCAAACCATGAAGTGTTAGCCATTGTCGCTAACCACTAAGCCACGACGGTGACTTTATTGTATTTATTATTGTATTATTATTGTATTATTATTGTATTATTATTGTATTTATTATTGTGTCGTGCTCAACCAGATCAGTCTGGTTTGTAAAGTCTATTACAAGTACCGAAAGCAAACCCTGCTTCAGAAGTACTTAGACCATCACGGCTGTCTAGAAAGAAGACATGACTTTACGAAGGATCCGAGTAGATCCCAGAAGCACTGTTTTCTGTAAGTGCTGCAGGTTGTGATGACCTGGAATAATGTATTATTAGTGTATTATTTTTTAAAAGTGTTATTATTGTATTATTATTGTATTATTATTGTATTATTTTTAAAAAAGTATTATTGTATTATTATTGTATTATTATTGTATTATTTTTTAAAAGTATTATTGTATTATTATGGTATTATTGATTCGTTCACTCTTGTGTTTTGCAGCATGTCTCTTCTAGATCAAAACTGAAGTCTTCTGAGTCTGGGAAAGCATCAAAAGCTCCAAAGAATTAGGAATACAATTGTTAAAATAGAACTAGTACACTTGGTACGTACGTGCAAGCAGATACTTCATGTACATTGCAGACACAGCCAGACTGCAGATGTACAGAATCTATATGGTGAATATGCCTAGTGTATGCTAGAGTCGTTTGTCTAATAGAAGATTAAATGCAACGTAAACATATCACTTAATTGGCGTATTTAATTAATTATTTAATTAATTAATTAATGAAAGTACCGGTGCTGATTCCGCAGATTAACGTATACTTCTACTGCGCATGCGTCCCGAGAAATCACTCCTAACAAGAACAAAGCAAATCCAAAAATCGAAATCTAAGAAAACACCACTTCTTCTTACCTGTAAAAGCTCTTTTCGCCGTTAACATCCACCGTGCAAGTAGATACAGCGGTAACGTACTAATATACAGACAGATCTGTATCTGGCCTGGATCTAGTCTCGGACTGTCTCTTGCACAGCCCCAAAAAGACCCCAACTTTTTAGTAGACCCGCCAACGTAGAAAAGGGGGAGGGGCTGGAGACCTCAAGCCTCTGCCGCGCATGCGCTTAAACGCCGCACAATATCCGGGTATACAAAACAGGCGGTACCTAAAAGTGTGGCGTGTTTGCTCTCAGTTTGTTATCACTCGAAGCTGCGAATTTATGAGCTGAATGGGGTGTACTTTGCTGACTGTATCAGAAGTGTATTATGTTGTAGTTTTGTTTGTTTGTTAGGTTAAATTTTGTGTGTAAATTAAGCTCCTACACTACTCTAACTCACCGTCTGCAAGTTTGAAGCCGAGCTTGAACGTTCACTAATCATTTTAGTATGATTTGGGTGGAGCTGAAGAACTCTAAGAGAGTACGGGACTTTTGTGTGTGATTTGGTCTGTGGTGTGTGCATGTTCATCTGTTGCGTTGTGATCAAAATGCGTGTAGCAAGTGCAAGCGTCTGTTGTCTAGCGATTCTTTTGGCGGCATTCTTCTCTTTTAACCGAACAACAGCAGCAGATTTGAAGCCGTGTAGAGGGGCTTTTGATGTTATTTTCGTTTTGGACAGGTATGCATGCATGCATGCAGTAACTATATCTTCACTGCATTGCACTGTGTGTGTGCACTTCTGTATTGACCAGCACTGCAAGTTCTCATTCTGTTGCTTTGTTGTACCTTTGCAGCAGACAGTGTGCATTTTCACACTGAGGACGTTTTGCAATGCTGTTACTGGTTAGGTTTTCATTCTATTATATTTCTAGAGCTAGGTAATATTATACCTCTGCATGCATCAAATCCAATGTGTTTGAGTGCACGTCCAGAGTTTTGTCAGCTCTGTTGCA
>CAXXBX010000158.1:0-11979 GCA_964274945.1 Dehalococcoidia bacterium
ACAGAGTTTTGGTGGAAAATTGAATTGGCCATTCTGCCCATAGGAAGAGCTATAAGCCAGACCTTGAAGAAGTTGTAGACAGAAATTAAGCGTTGTTGCAAAGGAATTAACAAGTAGAAAGACAAACGGTTAAATAAAACAGACATACTAAAAAATGAAATTCTTTAGAGTAAGTACAGTGTGCGCTCTTCAAATCTTTGACTCTCATTACGCCTCTTCACGTATATCATTTGAAGTATGCGGTTTATCCGAGTAATAGGTTTACACCTTGTTTAAATCATGGTGTGCTTTGCAAATGTCGTTCGTGTTCTCACAGAACGCTTAGTTCTAATCACGTAACTAAATCGTTGCAGATTTCGGAAGACAGGATTTCACAGCAGAGCGACTGGTCGATACCAAGCAGTGGACGAGGCTCAATGACAGCAAGTCAAGTAAATTTAATGAATTTTTGTTTGAATTGTTTTAGAAGTATTGTCTTGTTACATGCAGGGATTTTCTGACAGTGATACCGCATCTCTATCCCAGACATCAAGTAAATCGAGTCTGCAATCGTTTCAAGCTCAAGGCTTGCTAAGTACGGCATATATATGCATTGTGTGTCCGTGCGTGTGTGCGTGCGTGCGTGCGTGTGTGCGTGTGTGCGTGCGTGCGTGTGTGTGTGTGTGTGTGTGTGTGTGTGTGTGTGTGTGTGTGTGTGTGTGTGCTAGGACAAATAGTCATGATCAAATTTCCTGGTAAATTGTACAGGTGCACGTGAGAGCGACGTGGCTATGATAGCTATACCGAGCGGCGGACGGAGCGCAACATCGTCAAGTCGAGTAAGCCTAGTGCATTGAAGACCAAACTCTTTCCAGTGAATCGTTTTCAAATGTGTCACAGACATCTGCTGACAGCGGTTACAGTCACGGGAGGACTGCATCTCTGCCTGACCTATCAAGAAGAGAAAAGCTCGAATCTCAAGCACTTGCGTTTTTAGGTAGATTCAGCATGCGTACCATGCACCTGTGCATGAACTTCAGAGAGCACTGTAGCTATACCATCCCGTCACGCCTCTAACGACTCGCGCGCACAATGCGAGCAGCACACGCAGGGCCTTCCGTTTAGCCGACGCGCGCTACCATTGCTTCAGTAATCATATGCCTTTTTTCTACAGTACCTTACATCCAACTTGGCATGGTTTAGTCTTGCTCTATATTTGTATAATATGTAGACAACAGCTTACGTGACTGCTGAGATAGTTACTATTCTGTAGGCAGAGAGTCAAACTAGTTTGTTTTATTTAGCTTTTGTTTATCTACGTATGCCATATGTGAATTACGTTCAGTTGTACTATAGTTTGTTTTTCAGTCTAGTGAATAATTGCTTAAGGCAGTGGTTTGTTGTGTTTCCAGGACAAAATGAAGAAATGAACGAGTTCAACAGCAGTCAACTGTTCATAGAGTTGTCCAAAAATTTGGGTCATGAGTGGAAGTTATTTGCACGATCTTTGGGTTTGACAACAGCTGCTATTGAAAACATTGAGGCAGACAATTCAAGTCAAAGAGAACGAAGTTACCAGGTTTCTATCCAGTGGACAAGGCGAGGAACGGCCAGTAGGACAGCATTGTATAAGGCAATCATGGCTGTTGATCCTAGTGGAGCACTCATGGAACGGTTGATTGCTGGTCAGTAGTCTACTAAGGTTGTACGTTGAGTAGACTTAGATGCCCTTTTTAAAATCATTTGTTTGTGCTTTTGTTTGAATCAGTTCGACTGCAGTTGCTAGCAACGTTCTATTTCTTATGAATTGGGATGATGAGATTTTATTGGATTTTATTTGTGCATGGATATTCTAGGGCTTACCATTGCAGGTTGTGTAGATAGGACAATATATTGTTTATATTGCTTTTTGTCCAGTGTGCGTAGTTTGTATACATTTTATTGGTTTCCAGTACAGTACTTTGATAACAATGTAGATTGCAGTGACTTGCATATAGTATAGGAAGTTTACTATAGAATAACTGGTGATAGGTGTTTCTCATGATACCATGCAATCTTTCAAATGTAAATGTCCTATGGTTATTATCTATGTACTGATTGTGTGTACATATTAGCCTCAGTTCCAGACGCTTTCCCGTACATACTACTGTACTTTTGACTCCATATACCTGTCACGTGTAGTAGTTAGTACCTACGGGAAAGCGTCTGGAACCGAGGCTAGTGTACATAGTCAATTGACGTGAGCTTTCATTACCAGAAAATGTATACAGTACTCGCTTGATTATTACCCTAGGGCTTAAGTAAGCCCCCAGTCCCAACTTTGGCCAATGATCTAAGATTTTCACACCTTGTTTATTTTATTTAGTGCGAATTTGCGCTTTTCCATAGTGACTGTTTGCTATAGATTAGCTCCTGTAGAAATGCTGATATTCCTCAACTTGCACATGCCTGTTGACCACATGTTGAAGGTTTTCATGACCGTATAAACAGATTAGGTTTCTATATTTTAGGTAGTGGCGGTGGTTTAAATCTCTACTAAAGCAACATGCTGTTTTCAGTTAATTAATCGATCACTTCCGCCAATTAACAACTTTAAGTATCAATTTTTTTGAATACTTGATTTTTGATTCTGGCCAGCCGTGGGAAGTGGAGTAATAATGTGCATGTAATCATGCGTATGGTACCAACTGCAACTTAAAAACCCTCACACACACACACACACACACACACACACACACACACACACACACACACACCACACACACACACACACACACACACACACACACACACACACACACACACACACACACACACACACACACACACACACACACACACACTCACACACAGCAGAACGTGAGTGGATTGTTTGCTTTGACAACAGAACGTGATGGTACTAACATTAATTATTAACACAGAGTGGAATATGGCATGCACTTTCACTTCTATGAAACGCACTCACCATGCACGCCGACGACTATAGCATGAGTCTTGCTAAAACGTGATTAGAACGTGATCAGACTAATCAGCACGTATCTATTGTTCTTCGTTCGAGTTGAAGTATGACATTCTTGCTTTTTCTCACCTTGGCTGTCATTTCCACAGCGCCGGCAAGACCACTCGCAGGTATTACAATGTCTGAGCTGTCTCTAACCTTCAATAATTTGCATGTGTGATCATCTTGTTCAAATCTATTGTCGAGCTAGGTAGGTAGCACGTTCTTTGCTTGAAGAGTCTTAGTAACAATTGCGTTCCTTCAGGGGTAGGTGGACGAATACTGTACTGTAGTAGTTTCGTTCAGTGTTTGCTATTGAATTTAGTACACGCCGGGACAGATAGAACAGTGAACATATCACTGATACGCGAACGCGAAGGATCTCGTTCTGCGCTCGTTTGTGTAACCTAGAGACTGGCGAGGCTTCTTCGACATACGCTATATTGTGTACGATGACGAACTCGATAATGATCAGCGGGGCGTCGGTAGGACCGGCATCGGCCTGCCACACATGGCCGTACGACTTTTTATATCTAGCTAGCCCTCGACCTATCTAGACTAGCGTATCTAGATAAATCTAGTGGTCGAATAAGGGTATGGATCCCTAGATATGGTTATCGAGAGTCTGTAACACTAAGCCATTGTGCATGTGTTTCACGTGTTGAAAGGCTGGCTGTGGCTGTGTGCGTGGCGTGCATGCGTATGTTACGTCATTAGCGATAAAAATAGCGCCGATGCCTTTTCCTGTGGCAAAGAAGTCGATTGCGATCCAGAGTCTGAGACGTACGAAGATGATTTTAAGATATTTGATTGCAGAGGTTTCTATTTTAAAGCTAGGAGTGTTAGTAAAAAGCGACTAATTAGGGGAGCGTTCGATTGGGCTCTTTCAGACGAGGCTCCGTGTGCGCGCCCCTCTTCCAACTTCTACAGTCCTGCCGCTATAGTCGAAAGAGCCAACTCTACCGACTCTGCTGCTCGTTGGAAAGCACGCCCCTCTTCCAACCTCTAACAGCTCTAGGTTTCAAATAACTGCAGTTGATTAAATTCAGCTGTCTGAAACGCTGAAGAATGCAGAACATTTGCCTAGAGTGCTTGATGGCAATTCTGAGTCATTTCTCCTACAACCACGCCCCACTATGACGTGTAAAAGATGTCGCTTGAACGAACTAGCCGTTCAACAAAGAAGACGTCAACCGAAACCGATGAGAGGGCAGGATTGAAGTGCTAAAACGTTCTTACCCTTTGCAAAGAAAGTCGATCGCTGTGTAGCGCGCGTTGACAAGGACTTGACGTAATCTAATTCAACTTTACCTAGGAGAAGCAGGGGTGAAGTTCTAGCTGCTCTGATAGTAAACAAAGTTCCTGCATTCGGCACAGCTGGTTGTACCAACGATGATGTGCTGCACTTCGTGACGGTGCAAGGTCAGGCAAAGGTAGTTACCAAATTGAGATAGAAACACTTGCACACGTCCTAGTCATAGCCAAGTAACAATTTAAGGGCCTTGAAAGAAAAGCGCGGGCTGTTCCTGCGCGAGTTGGGAGAATGTGCTCACCACAAAGCTCGAACAGGATGACGTGATCTTCTGCTACATCCGGTGCATCAAGCCTGTGAAGTTGTGCTGCAAGACACTCAGGAGTTCAAATTCTTACGCTGGGAAGACTAGACAGTACCGAAGGGCTAGTAGATACCAATAGAGTGAGCTTGTCAGCAGAGAAAATTCCGCAGTTTCCGCTAGTAACCGTTGCTGAGTCAAATAAAGGTCAAACGAATTGGGGGCCGTACAATATTGCCTTACAACTCCTCTCTCTCTCTCTCTCTCTCTCTCTCTCTCTCTCTCTCTCTCTCTCTCTCTCTCTCTCTCTCTCTCTCTCTCTCTCTCTCTCTCTCTCTCTCTCTCATGACATTATTACCTGCAGACTGCTGCTGCAAAGAAAAACGACTGTTTGACGAAAGGGGCGTTACCTCGACTCAATGAGCGTGCGCTATCTCTCCTGGAGAGTACAGTACTGTACTGTAGCAAAACGGAGACAGTGATAGTGTTGTTGTGTTAGCTAGTTACCTATAAACCTATCTCAGGTGCGAAGTTGCAGAATGGCCTTTGCGTTTTCATGGGGGAGGTCGTGTCCGGTGAATGATGGTGGTGTCCGATGAACGGGGTCGCAGAGAAGGATCACGTTTACCGTCCTAGCATAACCGTTTCAAGCCCTTGGAAGTCCCACGTCTAGAATCACAGTCTTTACTAATCCTTCGTACTGTGGGCTTTAACAAAGCTCAGTCTTACTTCGTTTTCTTCTTGCATGGCTGTCCCATGATGGTGTCCGATAACAGGGGCGTCGCTCTTGCTAACCTTATCGAAAATGTCCCGGCTGTCCTCCACGCGTGGGGTGGGTCAGTTTAGCTCACGTGAGTGTAACCGGTCTATAGTACGTACGGCTCTGCTATCGGCCAGAGCCCTCTAGCGGCTCTGCTAGCGGCTAGACCGCCGAACCACTTTGCTTCCAACGCCTTGTAAATCTAAACACAACGTTTTCAAAGCGTGGATTGACGCTACGAGGGGCCTAGATAAACTATGCTAGGTGGCCATGGGTCGGCTGTAGATGACAATCGTGGGTCACACTAGAAAATCTTTTCTCACGTAGCGCACGTGGACTCGTGTTCATTTCCATGTACACGTGTTTCACCTTGTCTCTAGTCACAAAGCAAATACTAAAATTTTTAGAGGACCATGCAAGGGCTACAGACTCACGTGAGCCTAGAAGTGTCCGGTTCCCGTATAACACTTTCAGCCTCCCATGTCCCGTCACACGGAAGGCTGAAAGTGTTATACGGGAACCGGACACCGCCAGGCTCACGTCAGTCTGGGAACGAAGCTAGCAAGGACAGGTATTCTATAGTCTTTGACATTTGCATTAGGTCGTCTACTAGCTAGTCTATATCAGGGCTATATGATGTTGTTTTTATAGGTACTCGATCACGATTCACCGCGCACGCGCAGGCACACCCACGCAACTTGAAAGTGTGCCATAATTTCAAGTTGCAGGCGCGTAGCCAGCGGGGTTTGCAGGTTGCGCACAACCCCCCGATCTAAGTGACGTCACGAGTGAAATTTGACTCTTGGTGTAACGCAGTGTCGCTACGGGAAAGCCGCCTAGGCGTCTAGAATTGATACCTTGGCCTGTCCTAGATGACTAATTTGGCGCTTCAGAAACCGCTTACGGTGAGCTGTTTACTGATGTCATATACGGGTACCAGGAAAGCGTAGCGCGAGAGAATCTTGAACAGTAGGGTAGGTGTACCTAGTTGTGGACTCTCCCCGGTAATTTGAGTTACAGACGCTGTTTCTCTGGTAACCTGCAACGGAGAGAGAGGGTGTACGCACCAATGTCTAAGCTTTGGAACAATACCTGTACGACTAAAATCGCACAACGTCTGCTAGCGCACTAGCAAAATATACGGGCTAATGTCTGTGAACAGCCCAAACGGGGGTGTATCCTAATTGTGGACATTTTTTCTCCGCCACAGAAAGCGACTGGGTCTGAGTAACAGCTGGACTAGATACCTGAATGGTTACCTTACAAGCTGGTATTTTGGGCCGCAATCAAAACCATGTTCTGTTGTGTATCACCACGATTCACCTGCGAAACTGTTAGCACCTACAAGGTTCCTCCCATCACATCCACAAATTCGAGGTATATGAATCGATCTTTTGTTGGATCATGAAAGTGCCCTGACGTTAGTTAAGCAATTATCGAGTACCTTGGTAAAGTTTTGAGCCTATAGGTACGTTGACTGTAACGTGCTAAAGAAGCGCATTATGTGCATGGAGCGAACGTGTAATTCCAGTCCAGTAAACTCGCGAATATCTTCACTCGTACTAGATCTAGACATCAGTAATCCACTGACAATCTGGCTGTTTTCACTGCTACTACATCTGGCCACACCAGGATTAACCTCGGTATTCCAGATTGCTTTCTGCACGTGATGGGAGGGGAGAGTGGGAGGAGAGAATAAAGCAGTCTGGGGACAGCTATATTTTAAGTGACTTCGGAAATAGGCGGTGTTCATTAATCGACAATTACCCGCGTTCATTAGGAACAGTAACAAGCACCAGATGGCTCGTGGGATATTGCCAGAAGCTGTTCTCTACCACCCGACTACAAACGAACGGGAGAACGTATAAAATGAGTGACTTTACCGAATCGGGTACCGAGAAGGCAAAGATATCTCGACAGTAGAGCTGTTCTCAGACTGCTTTCTTCTCTCCTCCCACCCTCCCCTCCCATCACGTGCAGAAAGCAGTCTGGAATACCTAGGCTACACTAGGATATGAAATGAGAACGAACAAAGTAGGTGGAATGTCAATATCAACGACATTCATAACCCAGTCAGAATTTGACTGTCTTCACTGCTACCAGATCTGATACAACATGAAAACCTACAGACTCACTTAGGATAGGTGGAAGGTCAACACTACCTTGTCTAATATCAATAATCAGCTCCACCAGCAACGCAAAAAGATGGTAGAACCACAGTTTACAGTTCAGACGTTCATCTAAACATGATTGATCGTCTCCTGCATTGCATCGTAGACAGAACACTTGGTTTCTGCAAAATTTGAAAGGCACAACGACACTTCACACAGAGGTGATACACCACAGAACATGGTTTTGCTCGCGGCCCAAAATACCAGCTTGTGAGGCAACCATTCAGGTATCTAGTCGAGCTGTTACTCAGGCTCAGTCGCTTTCTGTGACGGAGAAAAAATGTCCACAATTAGGATACACCCGGCGTCCAGGCTGTTTACAGACATTATCCCGTAGATTGTGCTAGTGAGCTAGCTGACGTTGTGTGATTGTAGTCGCACAGGTACCATTACGAAGCCTAGACATTGATGCGTATATCGGACATGTTTCCCTGTCTCTTCGTGCAGGTTACCAGAGAAAACAGCGATCGTAACTCAAATTACCGGGGAGTGTCCACAATTAGGTACACCTACCCTACCCGGAAGCAGCTTGCAAGAGATTTGTTTCTTTGGTTTACCTTCAGCCTGACTATCATGGCTTTGATTACACAAGCCATTGCCTTAGCTGAGAATTCTCTTTGTCTTGCCATTGCTCGCCTGCTGCAGCTGGTTGCCTGCTGGCCTGTCACAGCCTGTGGATGCGAACGGTCCATCAGCGCCCTAAGACGACTGAAGACCTACTTACGATCGACAATGACTGAGACACGATTGCCTGGCCTTGCTTTGCTGCATGTGTATGGCTACAACCGCGGTGACATTGATAAGGCTAAGGTCGTCCACAAGTTCTTCCACCAGTGCCCTACACGGTTGATAGTTCCTGCTTTATGAAAGACCAATGCCGCATGATAATGTGTTTGGTTGCACTCTTGATTCTCGGTAGATGAAATACACCATATCACGTTTGGTCGCTTCAGAGTTGGCAAGCCCCCCCCCCCTAGAGTCCGAACGAGCTACGCGCCTGATTTGTGTCATAACGAAGCACAACAAGAGAACGTCTTACGGTGCACCACTTTCTACGACATACAGTCTTTATTCCTAGTATAAAGAGAAAGGTGAATCGCGTTCTTGTTCGCCACGGCAGTTTTGCTCCCCGTACTTGACATTTCGGGAAAGCTAACGACAAGTGCTTCTACGCATTTACTATTTATCATCTTGAGATAGCTTGCTGTTGTACGACAAAGCGCTTTCTCGATCGTTCTCTAGTTGCACGTGACTCGAAAATGGAGGGAAACAGAGCATCACGTGATGGCATCTGAACTCGGAGCGTGAAGTAAGCCATGGAGAGGTGCCAGACGCCGCCGGCGCCGCGCTGGCAACGCAGATCGTGCATCTATGTTTACATGGTAGCTACAAGAGCTGGCTAGAATTGAGGAATAGCCTAAACCCGTAGCGATCGACAGACGATGCGCCGGTAGCGGTGCTTCTTCTACAGAAATTCAATAACTGCAAGTTAGATGTATGCGTTGGTACATTGCTATACTAAGCTACTCTACAACTTGATACATGGTAGATGTGTCCGGATGCCATCGCACTAGTGCGCGCTCCGTGCTCCACCCATTTTTGGGTCACGTGCAACATCGAGAAATCGCTCAACCGCATGTTATCTTAAACTGGTAAATGGATAAGTGTGTGCATAAAGGCATAATTTCAAGTTTGCGTAGGTGTGTCTGCGCGTGCGCTGTGAATTGTGAGCGGGCACCTTTAACAACGTTAGACAGAGTTGACCCCACCCCTGAGTCGTGCGCGCTAGCGGTACCGCTAACGCGCGTTGTAGCTAAGGGCGGGGTTATCCGCGCGAAGTACTTTAGCTAATTAGACTTGGCACTGCAGGCGTGTTGAGGTCATTGTAGCAACTGCAAGCGTCAGCGGTTCAGAAAAATATTGTAGTCCCTTACCCTCCCACCCATATCTCCTTTGGTATTCCAACGTGAAAGGCCGAGGTTCGGAGTCCCGGTCTGATGACCGTCTCCTGCAGCACGGTACGGTTCACGCATGCACGTATTTGGGCTCCGATCCTCGCGCCGGGGCCAGACTTTCCCTCCGGCAAGTCTGGCGAAGTTCGCCCGGAGAAGGTAGCTGACGACGAAGTTACCTGGTGATGTAAGACTATGAAGATCCGACGAAGGTAAAGTGTCAACTCCTGTCTAGCTAGATATACTGTTAGCTGATTGGCTAGTAAATTGCTTTCAGGTTTCTGTATTGCTTACCTAAGTTCTAGAAACTAACCACCTGCATAGTGTCCGGCTTTTTGAGAATTTTTAAGATTCGACTTGGGTTTTCCTGACGGACTACCCCATTAGAAAGTTGGACAGTGCACATGCGCATAGATTTACGAGTTTAAGTTAAATAGATATCTAAAATGTTGTCATTAATTTTTATTTTAATTATAGTACAGTGTGACTGCTACTTATGGAATGTAGTTTATTACTATTAGAAATTGTAGAAATTGTTGTCACAGAGCACAGTCTATCGGTAAATATGACGGTCTTTTCTAACGGTGAGATCGTGAACAATGGAGTGGTGATGGAAGGCTCTAGCGTGGACATCATCTGTTCGGCGGCATATTCTATGGAAGAAGCGGTATATCTGTTCAAGATTTTGCATTACGATAACGGTTACAACAAGGAACGTATAATAAATGTTTCTCATGTCAATAATAATACTCGGTTACCACGCTTCACATACACTATATTCAATATTACAATGGATCAGTTTGGCATATACGCGTGCCGTGTATTTGCACTAGACAATCAGCAATATCAGGTTCGGATGTCTGTCCAACTGGTTGCACAGAGTGCGTTGACCCTAATTTTTTCTAATTGTCAGGTTGTTTATGGAGTTCATTACGTCGTGGTTATGATTGCTCCAACGCTTACTTCGTACAATACAACGGCAGTTGAAGGAGATCGTGTTGTTCTTCTTTGCCCTGGCAAAAATTTTGACTCGATTATATGGAAATCTAACAAACGTGATGTATACAACGATTCATTAATACTCTTCAATGGGAACGGTACTAACAAGATGATCATTAAAAGGATTTCTCGTGATTATGCTGACATTTACAAGTGCAGAGCGGTTGCTAGAGAAGTAGTGACGGACGTTGTCGCTCATATACAACTGGTTGTCTTTTGTAAGTGATATTTGGATGTATCTACATAGACAAAGTACACGCGTAGACGAGACCATGAGTTCACAGACAAATTAGTGCGTCGACTGCATGATGGTGCTAGAGGTGACAGACTGAATGAAAGACAAGAAATTTGAAGACAAATCCATGTTACGCAAGAGTATGAATCTTCCAGCTCGCATCAATTGGATAATGGCTGGATCAAACATGACAAATAACCAAAAATTTGAACAAACAGTCAAACTTTCAGACATTAATTGAATTCAGCTAACTAACAAGCAAACAATCTTTTTGAATGATTTTGCACTAAATAGGTCATATCTGTGTTGTTTTGTTTAGATCCATCAAGTATCTTGGAGCATCCTTCTAACAAGACCGTTACTGTTGGTGAATCGGTCGAGTTTCGATGTGTTGTGAACGGTCATCCTACTCCTTCGATTACATGGAAACGAAACGGATTTCTGTTAGATTTGCGTCAGAGTGAGCTTGACAAGTATGTATCTAAATACTACGAATCAAACGTGGGGTCGATAATCACGCTGGAAGTGAAAAACGTAGAACGTGAAGAAGAAAGTGACTATTACACTTGCAAAGTAGAAAATGATTATGGAATATTAGAATCAAGGAAAGCTTATTTGCTAATTACAGGTGAGTGTCGATTTGTATGGTATTTGAATGATGTATGTGGTGTAGTGTGGTGCTTGCTGGTTTGTGTGTGACAGTTACACGGTTTACCATCACACACACACACACACACACACACACACACACACACACACACACACACACACACACACACACACACACACACACACACACACACACACACACACACACACACACACACACAATATATATATATATATATATATATATATATATATATATATATATACATATTGCTGTAATGTTGCTTATCATTGTTTTCATTTCTAAATGTAATCCAATTAAGGGAATACATCTGATTTAGCATTACAAACATCTGCCATTACCCCTGTTGCTGCAAGAAAGTCTACTTCATCTACCAACAGTTTTGGTTCAGGGTCGGCGGTAGAACTGACATCAGGAGACGAGGATTCTAATGTAATTCAAACTAATTTGCATTTTGAATCAACAGATCCGTCGTCTGAAACCTCAATCCCAGAATGCAGTGAGCCGTATGATCAACCTACCAATGTTACAACGAAAAACGACATCGAATACGCCGTGAACAACAAATTTCCTAGGAACAGCAATAGCAGTCTGTATACAGTTGCAATACCTGTAGGAATACTAGCAGCAATTACAGCAGCATTTGTTACCATTGCTATTTATCAAAAACTAGCACGCAAACGGAGTGTAGTGTCGAAGCG
>CAXXBX010000159.1:0-7623 GCA_964274945.1 Dehalococcoidia bacterium
TTTGACTACACGTAATAAGGCAATTAATTAATTAATTAAAGTAATTTAATTAATTACGAATAAGTACTTTAATAATTAATTATGAATAAGTACTTTAATAATGTAATAATTACGGTACAAAATCGGACTTGCTTTTGTACTATTCTATTAGCGCTAATTATGCCTATATTATACGGGAGTTCAGATTATATACGGGAGGTCTTTGTAAATAAAATGGCGGCGCCCTTGGTTCGCTGTGCTCTCTTTCTTTTTGTTGGTAGTGGCGTAAGAAGCTGGAGTTTGAATTCTGCTATTGTTTAAATTGACTATAAGACAGTTGATACACGTATTACAGGGTATAGGCAGTCGGGCTTTGTTGTTCATGGTCTAGTTGTGGGTTTCGATCGTTTCCCTCGCTAGGTGGATCCACCAAGTATATAGAGGGCATTGTATAGTTCCAGTATTTTGAAAGGTGAACGTCCGCCATTGCTGGGACAGGGGTGTAACAAACCTTTGAAAGACTCATCTGACTTTTTGGTAACCTGAGGGAACATGACGCTTTTGCTTGACGCGCCTACAAAGATCGGAGAGACTGCCCTCTGCTATCCCCCTGATGCTACGCCGGTGCTGCAGTCCTACCAGGAACAATACTTCGGTCTCCCCTGACGCTACGCCAGTGCTGCAATTCTACCAGGAACAATACTTCGGTCCATTCAGGGCTTGAAAAATCGGTCCAACTGGTTGTCATTTGACGAGTTTCCAAAAATATTTTAGGTCGGCAAAAATTAGTCTGCAGTATTCCCACAATGGCATGCAACCGACACACTCTTTGCCGCTGAGCCAATGGATACGATGTGCTAGATTTTACGGAGCTAGACATCTTCAGGGAGGCGAGGAATACGATAGTGATAGTTATTGACTTATAGCCCGTTCACACTAGCACGTCTTCGAAGCCGAGCCGAGCCAGCCCGGGCCAGCTCGGGCCAGAGACTCGAGCCAGCCCCCGTTCACACTGCTTGTGGCGTTAGCGGCTAGCCCGATTAGTAGGCGTGTGTTTTGGCACGCGCGCTACCTTAATATAATTACCTTAGATAGCTCAAACTGCACGCGCTAGTACCGTACTAAGTGCTATGGATCGACAACAAGCTGCGCGCCTTTTCTTCTCCCTCGTGGTTCGTCAGTCAAACGCAGAAATGCATATGGTGTCTACGAGAAGAGCGTCAAGCAGGAGAAGATGTCGCATCCACCCTTCATTTCTTCGTCGGCAGCTGCAGCGGCGGGAAACCTGGACTACTTTAGCGTTGCTTTTAGTTCTGGTCAACTCTGCTTCTCCAGAACGACAGATATGGAGCTACCCCAGGTAATGAGTATCCAAATAATTGTAAGCTGTCATAACTCTCAACAGCGGCGTAACCAGCCTTGTAAGACTGGGGGGGCACTCGAGCGCGGGCATTTGCACTGTAGACGGCGAGTAGTATTTCGTAGAGTTGATATTGTACTTCCTGAAGAGCTCTCACACTGTGCGGTTTTTACACTATAGACAGCAATCTACTTTAGTAACTTAATTCTCCTGTTCTTGTCTATTCTAGCAAATAACTCAATTGCTTCGTCAATGTCTATTTTTCCAGAGAGGTCTCTCTCTATTGCAAGCAAAGCCATACTGTTTAACCGATCTTGACCCATACCGGCCCGAAGATAGCTTTTTAGCCTCTTCAGACACGAAAACGAGCGTTCGCAAGATGCTGTTGACACACCCATAGTCAACACTATGGTCAGAAGTTTATACAACTCTACAAACGCCTCTTTGACTGGCAAGAGATGGTGTAAGACGTCAGATAAAGAGTTTACATCCTTCTTCCTTGCAAGAAACCGTTTGCATTCTTCGGCTTGCACAGAAATGTCCTCAAAATTTAGCTTGTAGTGGACAATCAATGGCTGCATAGTAGTTGCATTGAGAAAAGATGATCCAGGCATGCAAGCGCTACATGCCCTTATCAGTGGACGAGTCTCATGGGAAAATCGGCGCTTCATTTCTCCTATGATTGAGTCAAGCACTTCGTAGTAGACGGAAACTCTAACATAGGTTTCGACGTCCTCTGAAATAACTGGTTGCCTGCCGGTCGTTTCCATTATTACGTACTCATCTAGACGTGTTGGCTGATGGCTGACTCGATTGCGGCGCCTCGACTGGGAAAGATCACCAAGGTCCACTTCGTTGTTTCTGGCCAGTTCTTCGATATCATTCCATAGATTCTTCCACAATGATGAATCAAATGACGCCTCTCTCCATTCAAGCAAAGTGTCTATTGCCGTTTCTACCAAATCTACGGCTGCAGCTAGATCAAGTTGCTTACTCTGCAGTACATCTGAAACCCCCTTTGTCAGTAGGAGAGCTTTCTTAAATATGACGGTACAAGCAATGAACTGTAGAGACTGAATCTGACTTAGTAATCCTTTGGACTGCACCGCACGATCCTTGTTGTTCCCCTCAGAAACTCGACGAAGAGTCTCTATGATTGCTTTGTACCCGTCGTGTACAGCTCTTATACTGTCTACCCTACATGTCCACCTTGTGTCTGATAACCGTTTAAGATGAACCGGTTTATACGAGGAATTGATTATACGCCTGGACGCCTCCATGCTCGCCGCTCATTACATTCGCTCCATCATAACTCTGAGAAACACACATTGACAAATCAATGCTACTCTCACCCAGTGATTTCGTAATAGAGTGGGCGATTCCCGCTGCAGAAAGATCGGTTAAAGCAACGAATCCTAGGAACCGTTCACACACATTGCCTTCAAAAACATATCTCACAACCAAGGACAGCTGTTCGCTTTTGCTGACATCACGTGTTTCGTCTGCCATGAGCGTGAAAGCTCCACTTGCCTTTAACTCGGAGCAAATCTTGTCCTTCACCATCTTTCCAAGTATATCCAGTATGGTATTTTGGACATTAGGTGATAGGTATCTGGCATTTCTAGGAAGACTATTCTTCTTCTGCTGCAAGCGAGCGTCTTGATTGACTAGGAGGTCTAAAATAGCTCTAAAATTTCCTGGGTTCTCCGACGTCTCTGATTCGTGGTGTCCTCGCAGTGGTATATTTTGTCGCGCAAGGGTGAGAATCACTGTCATAACTGACTTCAGGTAGTGCCGATTAAGCATAATCTCCTCTTCTTCCACATCCCGTAGTTGGTAGTCCACACCGAATTGAACCTTTTCTCTTTCTGCAACAAGACGTTGTTGCCATACTTGCATGTTCGCTCGGTGGTTCGCGGATTCCGCGTGCTGTTTCAGGGCTCCACTTTTACCCTTAGCCTTCTTCCATCCCCGAAAACCAATTGTAGTGAATGCTGGATCAACTCGACTAACTGCTCCTACCTTGAGGTGACGGCAGGGGTAGCAGTATATTGCATCTTTCGCTATGGAATATTCTACCCACGTGAATGCCTTGTACCATTCAGGAGAGAAGGAGCGATGTTTCGAGCCGAACTTAGTTGTTGGAAATTTTGACAGGAGGGGCTGCGCAGGCCTATCTCCAATATGGCGTGACAGATCTGTGAGCGGAACATACATGCAATAATTAGTTAGAGTACTGTACCGACGAAATTGTGTTACAAGATAATAGATATTTCGTGTACCTGCAGGTGATTGTAAACCTTTCATGGCGCCTGGTGCATCCTCGGCACAGTCCGTCTCGGGATTTGTCGGTGATCCACAATCTAGATCTACTTCCAGCTCAGAATCTGCATATATGAGTGCAGGTGCTACAGCAGTTTTCGGTGACACAGGCCCGCTGCTGGCCATGGAAAGATCTACAGTTGCTACGGAACTACTGAAACTGCTCTCGTAACTGCTCTCGGCAAGGACATGTGCCGAAGGAGATAGACATAGTGACTCCGAGGCAGAAGCAAACTCAGACTCAGCATTCTCGCTAATGCCTACCGTAGACGCCGATTCGGAATCCGTAATCACATGCCCTTCTGTACCAACTGAAATGGGAGAATCTGCCCTCGACCTGGTGACATCCTACAGTTACTAGCTAGCTAGTACAGACAGCAAGAGCACACCAGTCACAATTTCACAAACCTCTTGGGCTGAAAGAAAGTCAGAATTGTTTCATTTCTGCTGTTTCCTGACCGTTTCCGGGAAGCCTTCTTCGTATGTGCTTCAGTCATTATAAGCCACGTGTTCGTACATAACGTGCGCTAATTCCACTGACCGGGTGTAAGCATAAAGCGCGCTAATTCTTTTCTAGGTCAGTAGCTCATTTAGCATCTGATTCTGAACATTGGACAATAGGGTTACAAATCAAAGAAAGCTAAAAGTCAAATATTTGGGGGGGCACGTGCCCCCCCAGGCCACCCCGTAGATACGCCACTGCTCTCAATTGATTGATTTCTGGATGCGTATAGGTCAAGTGACTGGTGGGACTTTGTCGTGCAGAGGACATTCTCTGCACGTGACTGGAAAGAAAATTTTAGAATGTGTAGAGAGAGGTTTTTGTATTTGTGTGAGAAGTTGAGGCACGAGATAGAACCTGAGGTGACACATTTAAGAGCCTCTATCTGCATTGAGAAGCGAGTCGCAGTCACAGTCTGGTACTTGGCAACAAACGTGGAGTACCGTACAATATCCCACCTGTTTGGCATTGGCAAATCAACTGTCTGCTCCATTGTTCACAGTACGTGTCGAGCTATCGTTCATTGTCTTATGTCTGGTTACATCACGTTTCCTACTGGAGAAATGCTAACAGATGTAGTAAAGGGATTTTCCCAGTCCTTCAATTTTCCCCAGTGTGCAGGAGCAATTGATGGATGTCACATTCCAGTTTCTCCACCAGCGCTCAATCACACCGACTACTATAACAGAAAGGGATGGTACTCCGTGATTTTACAGGCTGTTGTAGATCATAAATATCTGTTTCGGGATATAAATGTTGGCTGGCCAGGGAGTGTGCACGATGCAAGGGTCTTGGCCAATTCCTCTATATTTCAGAACGCAGAAAGTGGATTGATATTGAATGAACAGCAGAAAGAAATTGAAGGGTGCACCATACCTGTGTTTCTTGTTGGTGATTCTGCTTATCCCCTGAAGAATTGGCTCCTTAAACCGTTTCCACATAATGACCACCTGACTGACGAAAAGAAGAACTTTAACTATCGAATTTCAAAAGCTAGAATAGTTGTGGAGAATGCGTTTGGTCGCCTGAAAGCTCGATGGAGGCGTTTAATGAAAAAGAACGACATGCAAATTAGGCATGTCCAGCATGTTATAGCTGCCTGCTGTGTCCTCCATAATGTGTGTGAAATACATGGGGATTCATTTGATGATGACTGGATGGAAGAGACTGATTTGCAACTTCAACATGCTGAAACGCACACTGTCAGAGATACTGTCAATGATCGTACAGCAGCAATTCGAGAGACTCTAGTTTCACACTTGGCAAATAGTTAATTAATTAATTAGTGAAGTAGGTGTGATGTGGTCTTCCAATCTATTTTCTCGAATTTAACTTCACTGAACACTGTAACTTGATTGAACTGTCTGTCTGTCTGTTTCTCTCGCTGTCCGTCTGTCTGTATTTGAGGTCAAGAATCTCAGTAATATCATTAATTAACAAAGAACAACTGAAAAGTCAGATCTATTCTTGTTGGGAAGGCCTGTAAGGACCACTGTCTTCCAGCAAATTGGAAAAGCCCCAGGGTTGAGTGAACTGGCCTGAGTGTTGGGTGAATTGACCTGATGGTTGGTTTCCAAACCCTACCATCATCTGCATCATTTGCAGCTGAAACTCCCTTTCTTCCCTTCTTCTTCTCTCTTCGTACTGTCTTTCCTCCCTTCTTTTTCTCTCGGCATACTCTCTTTCTTCTCTCAATCTTGCATCCTCAAGCTTCAGTCGTTTCTCTTCTAAATCGATTAGAAGTACTGAGTCTGCCTCTCTAATTTCTTTCATGCCAGCCATTATTGTCTGCATCATGTCTTTCATTCTATCTCTAGTCTTGCCTTGCCCCTCCCGTGCTCTCTTCGTTCCGTTTCTCTTTTGCTTTGCAGCTGTGGGTGTATTGGCAACAGGAGAAGACGGACATACTGAGCTTGTTGGGGTAGATCTACTTGTAGTCCCTGTTGAGGAACAATTACTGAGGGCAAGTTCTCCCACACAGCTTTCATCACCGTAGTCATCGAGCTCAATACCTTGACTGCCACTTGCATCGCTGTCTACAGCTGTAACGTCGGTATGCGCAGGATTATTCGTACTCTCAAGCACAATAGGCGGGCAAGTCGCTGGCTTATGACCTAAAATGGCGCCCATTGCCTCAAAAATCCTACTTGAGCGGCGTGCTCTCCCACTCTCATTGTTGTTGTCCTTTACTTTTCTATAGTCGGTCTTCAATTTTTTGATCTTCTCTCGACACTGCGTGCCTGACCGGTTGTATCCTTCTTCCTGCATACGCGCTGCAAGCTTTGCGTACACTGCTTTATTGCGCGCACAACCTTCAATTTGAACTTGTACACTCTCTTCCCCCCAAAGATCAATCAAAAGAAGGGTTTCTTGTTCTGTCCACGCCATAGTGATGTATAATAGCTAGATTGACACTTTACGCTCATCCTAAAAGAATGCAATTGATATGCATGCTTACCGTCTGCCGCCTGCTGTAGCGTCCAGCCCAGCCCCGTTACCGTTCACACTACATAAACGAGCGGAGCCGAGCGGAGCCGAGCCGAGCTGGCCCGGCAAGTTGGGGTGGGCCAGCTCAGCCCGGCTCGGCTCGGCACGGCACGGCTCGGCCCACGTTCACACTACACCTTTCAACCGAGCTGGCCCGGGTCAGCCCGGGCTGGCCCGCTTAAAAACGCTAGTGTGAACGGGCTATTAGCGATTAAACACATACCACCTCTCTTTGTCAAAACAAGGCGGAGTTTCAACCAGACTTCCACATATCACATTGTGGAAGTTGTCCGTTTCTTGCTACTAAAATCATATTGGCCTATTTCGATCTACAGGATTTACCATTGTCTCTACTGCTCCCTTGTCGCAAACTCATGTCTTTACTTTTGTCGGAATCCTGAGATGGTTCTTGCACGCTCAGTTACATTATCCGGGATATGAGCAGTTGGTCAACGTACGGCGCGCTGCCGGTAGTACATACTAAGCGTACGTGTCATTGTACGACAAATATCCGAATGTGAGCATAAAAGCGGCGCATGTTTCAGTACAGTACAGTTATCCGCATGCATACCGAGAAAGCCATTACAAACTAGCGTTGGCCTGCTCTAGTGACGACCTAGACTAGAACGTTAGTCGTCAGTTGTAAAATTGAACTCGTCATATGACGACTTGACGACCTATTTTTCGAGCCCTGCCATTGTAGTAGGCTGCGTCGCTGTTGAGGAGTACACTACTAGTTTCGTAGGTCGCTTCTGTAATGCACTGTGTGTTAGATGATGATGAGGAAGATAATGTAGTAGTCAAATTGGAGCGGCCCTTCTTCAATCCAGAGGTGTAGACTTCAAGGGGTGATCCAGATTTTTAGGATTGGTAGGGCACATATGGTATTACGGTAATGAAGCACAGCGAGTCGGATACTATTGGTATGTCTTTAAACGTTGTACGTAGTGAGCCCCCACTTTTATAACCTTGT
>CAXXBX010000160.1:0-2500 GCA_964274945.1 Dehalococcoidia bacterium
TTCTCCTCTGCAGATCGCTTTCCAACTAGTTTTCCAGGCTCTAAAGAATATGAGAAGACAACAGAACAAGTTTGGAGTGGCTGCGTTATTTCCTCGATTTACTACAAAAAGGATCCCGTTTGCACGAAACTTCGTGCAAATGGGATCATCCGACATGTTCTCATCTACAGATCGCTTTGCAACTATTTTTTGCAGACTCTAAAAATAAAAGAAGACAACAGAACAAGTTTGGAGTCGCTGCGTTGTTCTAAGTTAATAGTTTTCAAATGAGAGCATAGCCTGTTGTTTGTTCATGCACTAATTAAAATATACCGCTGAAACACGATATGAATAATGATGTGTCTGCATGACAGCGGGGTGCACCACGGCGCCACCTTGGTCAATGCAAGGGTACAGAGTCTACAGGAATACTGGATGTCCGTGCTTTTGCGCTAGAAAAAAAGTTAATGTACCTACTGCACTATCGCCGCGATTCAAGCAATTAATGTACGTGTACACGCACGATCTAGAAAGCTACTTCTAAAATTAAGTTATCTACAGTGACAACGTAATACCCACAGAAATGATCTATTACTTTGAAAGCTACTAAGAATTTTAGTTTTCTTCAGAAAGATATTGACGTATGTCACTTTCTGCTACGATGATGCTTGTACCTTACTCTCGCGTAGCCAGACTCCTTTCCGCCGCGTTCTTCCCGGCGAAATGGGGTCTGGTGAACGGCTTTTGATGTCGCTGTGTGCCGCGTAGCCAGATATCGGCTATCTAAAGACCGGATTTTGTTTCTTAAACGCTTGACTAAAGACGAGACTGGTACACACGCAGTGCAATTCTATCTCAATTAGCTTCTCTTGTTTCGTATACATATAGAGAACAACTCGAAGACTACAGCTAGAGTCGTTGCTGTTTGTGAAATCTGCATGTTTACAGCAGCGATTAAATGCGGCCGCGGGAACGTTAACGTCGACAGGCTTCGATTTCATGACGCCGTACGATCAAGCGTTGTGCGCTCGTGTCACAACGGAGACTGAATGTGAACGTACTGAATGGATGCGAACTTACTCGGTGCTGTTTGCTGTTTGCTGTTTTATGACGTCTAAATCGACCGCACACAGTCCAGAGTGAGCGATATCTGTAAGGGCTTGGAGCTACATGACCTCATCGAAACAAGATGAGTCGTCTTTCTGTGTCTGGGTAATCACTTCATGTGTTTTGTGCTTTGCTTTGGTGAACACATACAGTATACTATAGCAACCAGAAAGAGACCACGTTGTGATTGGAGTAATATGAACGAAAGCAGCTTGGGTTGCAGACTTCACAATTCTGACACTGCATGTCAATCTGTGGAACACACAAGCTACTACTTACCTTTATACATTGCGAGCTCCTAGGCTCGGCATCGCCAGGGTAATAGTTTAATCACACAAATTATTGATTTGCAGGCACTGTTTGATATCAATGACAAACAGACATACATACAGACAGGACAGACAGACAGACAAGTCTCTTTTATAGGTAGAGATTATAGCAGAAAGTATCTAAAAATGCGTTTGATGGTTGGAGAGGCAGAGGGGGTGTAGCCAGGTCACGTACAGTTTGTATAGAGAGATATTTGTAGATTTCCAAACTCTCTGCTGTATAGTGTTGGCTAGCATTCCTGCGCAAATAATTTCCATTCACAGCACAAACCAGTTACACTAACTTGTGCCCTTGTCAGCGCATCCCGAGCCAGTCGTCTCTTTCGAGGCATTGTAAAAACAACGAAAAATGTCGCGTATACACTTGCAATCGTATAGCACTCCCGGATATTGCGCAGGTAGTAAACTGTAATGTTTTGGCGCAGTAGACTGTAATGTTTTGTCAGTAACCGTTTACTGTCACTAATTAGCCGTGGTGTAAGTGCTTTTACTGTTTAGTGTTAGCCAGACAGAATTCTCATTTATAGCTAAATCCCGTTCAATTGCCGTTTTCAAAAATCCCGTTGATTGAATTAGCGATTGGTTGAAGCTATTTCGACTTGGACGTTGCTGCCGTTGCGAGGAACAGGTGTATCGAACTTGGCATCAGATCTATTCGACACGTGTCCAGTTTCAAAAAATCCCGTTGATTGGATTATTGATCTCGTTGAAGCCATTTCTACAGTCCCGTTGCGGAGAACAGGTGTACCAAACCTGGCATCTATAATTTTGACGTGCATCCCGTAACGTGCAAGTCACGTGCAATACTTCCCGGATAATTCGTTCCCCGTATATAACGAATGCCGACTCTCGCCATTTCGATAGTCCCGTTGAACGTCGTCTCTTCGAAGACGTTGCTGGCGTTTCGGGGAACAGGTGCATTGAACATGGCAGCTCCTCGACGGTCGTAGACTGGCAAACGACCGTGGGCGTATTTTTCAAGACCCGGATATCAGCAAAAATATCTTCTGTTTCCCAGCGTTGCCCGCAATAAACGACACGCTCAGCGCGTACCGTCCGACGTCGGGAACGGCAGTCTAAATTCG
>CAXXBX010000161.1:0-15000 GCA_964274945.1 Dehalococcoidia bacterium
ATTGCCAAAAGTCACAGACAAATTGAAATTAATCAATAACAGTGACTATACTCTTTGGGCAAGTAGCATCTACGCAAACACTGTTCTAATTTTGGACAACTGCAATGGTTTGATGGAAGACGAAGAGTCTATTAGAAATTCGTTCCTCAACATTTTGTCTAAAATGTCTTCAATGAATCACAGTTTGAGACTGTTGACGACGGCACGGTATGACTACACCGTGTTGGATGTGAAATCTGTGCCGTTTTTAGTCAAGGAACTTTCCACAGAGTCTGCAACACAACTTCTCTTTAAAATTTCACCACATACAAACTCATCAGCAACGGCTTTGTTTGCAAATCTGACCGGTAAAGTAGCTCTGGCAGTTAAAATAGTAGGTGCTTTGTTGAAAGAAGGTGAAACGGAGGATCGTTTAGCAGATGAATTGTTTAGGAGCCCTATAGAAGCTCTTAGTCCAAATGACTTTCGACCAGAGGAACGAATCAGAGTAGTCATTGCTTCTTCATTTCGTCGTCTTTCTGGTTACTTCAAACGATCTTTAGCCATTTTGGCTTGCATGCCCGGATCGTTTGACGAGAATGGTGCTGCTGCTGTTCTTAATGTTACGACAACTGCAGTTCGAAAGCAGTGTCTGAAACGTATCACGAGACGTTGTTTGCTAGAATCAAATGATCATAGTAAACGATATCACATACACACATTAATCCACGCGTTTGTAAAAGAAGATCTAGGTATACACGTGGATGGCAATCTTTTTAGACATCGATTTTTTCGTCATTATTTTCAGAGACTTCTTGATCTAGCTGAAAAATTCGACAACAATCCAAGAGATGTTTTAAGAAGCTATGATTACGACCAACATAACTTTTACCAAGTGCTTTTTTACTGTATGAATTCACATCTTGTTTCTGTTGCCGACGAGACTATAAGAGAAAGTGTTGTAAGACTCGCTGAACAGGCTGCGGATTTGTTTACGGTTCGTCTGTCTGGTAGTCAACTTTTCCGGTGGTATCGTCATGCCTTGTATTATGCGGCTGATCTCATAGATGACCGAAACAAGAAGTACTGTAATATCTTACTTTTGCTGGTCTCAGCAGCAACGATGCATGTAAACAAAAATCGTAACATCACCGTTATTCTGGAGAGAAAAACAATATTGGTTCATCATTGTAGCACCGAGGTGCGATTTCGAATGATTGAACGTATTTGCTTTAGCCGTTATGAACTTCACGTCGATATCCCAGACAATGTATTGAATTGCTATCATACTTACGCTCAAATGTTACGTCTTCCAGTTTCTGACGCGCGAAACTTCTGGTGGCTGGGACATCAATTCTACAAGCATGGGGTTGATAACGCAGCTGTTGCTTGTTTTATGAAAACTGGACTTCACTTTGAAGATATAAACCTACGAGACCAAGTGATATATTTACAATCAGCAGCCAAAGTGTTTTGTGAAAATGGCCAGAGAAAGGAAGAAGCAATGGCTCGAATGTCACTTTCAAAGCTTGATATCCACAGATTTCTTCGCTATCAGGATTATTCTACTTTCGTGGACACTGGAATGCTACACCTTAGAATGAATGAACCTGCTATTGCTCTGTTATATTTTGATTTTGCCTACATTGGTATCAAAGATCTTCTGTCTAAAGATGACGAAAAACTTTTGAGGTTTCATTTTTTACGGGGCAAAGCCTTCTTTGCACTTCACATTTACCAAAATGCTACTAAAAATTTTGAGAAAGTTGTGGTACTATCGAGAAAGTTGTATGGAAATGACAGTGTAACGGCAACTTTTATTGAGGAACTTGGCGACTCCTTAGATAAACTTGGTCTTGAAAACGCTGTTGAACATTGGATAGAAGCGGCCACAATACTTGAAAAGTTTCCGAAAGAGAGATATAAAGTTTTTCTTTTGTTTTTAAAGATTGGCAAGTGGCAAATGCTCAACAATTATCTCTTCTCCGGAGCTAAGTACTACAATAAGGCATATAAAATGATTCATGAACTAGAGGAAACTAACGAACACGTGCCAACAATTCCAACGAGCTCGACAACAGATATTCAATCACTTCCACCTACAATTACTATTTTTAGTGTAGTGAATTTAGTCAAGACATTACTTGAACTTTATCTTGGACCTTCGCCTGATCAAAGTAATGATCCTGGTATGGAATTTTGCATGTCTTTGTTCGAAACTGCAAAGTGTTATGTACTTGAGCATTTCATTAGTTGTATTTTAGTTCTTGTTTTAGTGTTTTGCGGCTACAGACGCATCCGCTATTGCCGGTAATCAATTACTTTCAAAGCTTACCAACATGTTGTCTGCGTATAAAATTAATTTCAGTCCTGGAAAATCTGATGGACACGCTGTCACATGGCGATCTCATTTAAGTAGTTGACGAGTAAATAAACTATGCAATTGTTTACTTGGAGCAGGGACGTAGAGTGGCATGGGCTAAACCCGGCTATAGATCCTCATCATTTGTAGGCTTGGTCATAAAAATGGAGGATTTTAAATGCGTGTAATTGCAAAAGCACTAAATTGTTAATATAGTATATACATGCACCACCTTTTTTCCAGTCTGGATCTGCCACTGATTCTACCGTATATGAGTCCATTAGAAGCCAATAAAGGAGGAGTGTCTGTAAAAAGTGGGCTTATTCCGTAGCATTGTGAAGTTTAGCCCCATTTCTAGAGGTCACGCTACGCCCTTGCTTGGCGACTTCAATTGTTTGGCTCAGCTGTTAATGGCCTTTGCATTTTCTATTTTCGTCCTAATGTCTTTCTCCTTAGCTAACTATAACATTTGTATGTACAGGCGCGTAGACGTAGCCACGCTGTTCGTCCGGTTGATCAAACTATCAGGGGCGTAGCATGGCATTGACTAGACCGGGCGATAGCCCCCATCATTTTGTATGCGTGGTCATAAACATTGAAGACTGCATATACGTGTGAGGACCAAAGCTGTTTAGGGTATATAGACAACCCATTTCCAGTCTGGATCTGCTATGATTCTAAGGTATCAGTCAATTACAAGTCAATAAGAGTGGGAGTGTCCCATAGCATAATGAAGTTTAGCCCCCATTTCTGGAGGTCACGCCACGTCCTTGAGTCTATGCAGCAGCCAGAGAGTTGTATACCCCTTTCTTAAACCTTATGTCAATATTAGATTAAAATTACAAATAATTATTCAAGTAGCCTACTGATATACAGTGTGTATATAAGTGATTCCCCACAAACAATTCCCTTATCATCCCCAAACCAATATCGTCTTACAGTACACTAGGTATATCTCAACTATCAACATCCTGTACTTGAAGCTGGATTCTCTTGGAAGTCATTCTTACATTATGTTTCCACGTTTCCATCGGTTTTCGATCATATTTTGAAAAGCTTGGCTAAATTTTAGAGCGCTGACTGCTGATATTAGAAGCGACGGCTTTCATAGTTTAATTAATTCTAAATGTAAACCCGAGCCCTAAAGTCTTACCACCATTGGGTAAAAACAGAACACCAGCAGCAACGACTTTGTCTTCATGGTCAATATCTTTTTGTTCTTTACTTGCTTCTGCTGCGGCTCTGGCTCTTACAGCTGCTTTTGTCCCATATAATGGCTGTAATGAATTTGTGACTGTTATACTAGCATAGGGCCCGGCTTTTCCCGGGCAAATAGAGCAGGATTTACATTAAATTAACACACAAATTTACGTGCGGTTGATTTGCCCGTTCCCAACACGTTTAGCAAACAAAAACTATTTGAGTGAAGAAAACACAAAACTCCTGGATTATTTGTTCAACATACATTCTAGGTAATACTTCGACTGTCCTGTTGGACGTCGTCCCATGAAGAGAAGAGGTGTATGAAATGCGCCAAATATTACGTCCCCAGTAAGAAGCGACTCACTCTCTTCATACTGTCCGAGGCAATTCAAATTTGGTGGAGATCCAATGCGCCGTTCTAGGGAAATTCGAGCGCAAGTGAACTCTGGAAGACGGAGACACTTCACTGTTGACTTCTGTCAATTCGGCGGGCACTCACGGCTCTTCATGCAAACTTTGAGCAATAACAGCAGCATCGATCGTTAATACAGTCGGGTTCGTGGACATCGAAAGAGGCGCTCTTAATTGTTAACTCGCACAAAGAATCGTGCGTTTGCATTGTGGTGTAAAATGCAGTCTTCATGCATAATTTTGTGGCGATCGGTCAAGCAGTTTGGTGTGATTGATGTTACAGACAAACAGACAGAATGGGCGATTACAGAATGACTCATTTTTCTGTCAGTGAAACAACCAGCTGCAGTTGCATCCTGGGCCAACACTTTTACAGAGCTGCCATTCCGATTCCTTGGTTTACGATCGATCATTGATAGTCTCTTAACTCTTCAACTTTTCCAATCAGTTACGCTCAACAACAGGTAAGGGCTCTGAGGCTTGGCTTAACGCTATCCTTACATTGGAAGTGTTCGCACTCAATTTTTGCAAATTTCGCGTGGCGTCCTTCCTTCGTTTGGGTTTGCCCATAGCTTTCTCCAGCTGTACAACGACATTCAATTGTGCATGGAGCTTATATGTAGATGACAGTGGATACCATTTGCTGACTTGTAAGACTTGTGGCTGGCCGGTATGGTCTCACGAACCGATTTTGTCCGTCTGATCTGATTATTTTTGTGTGTTGCATATTTACTAACGCAGAAAGCCGAGGAGTTGTTAGACAACTACAGACAACCGACCGGAAATCGTGTATTTTGACTCGGACATTGAAGACAACGTTGACCTAGATATCTTCCTTGTCCACCCTTGGAGTAGTGACATCTTTTCATCATCTACTGGTGTTAGTGGTTCTCGCTGGAGAGAGAAGAGCAGTCAGAAAGAAATATAAATACAGCAAACTGCAGTTACCAGGTCTCATAATTTCCACTGTAATCCTACTGGTAATGGAGCATTTTGGAGTTTGGGTATCGATAGGTGAAAACTCCTGTGCAAATTATCAAGGAAGTCATCGGACAAAGTGGAATGACTGAACGCTGCGGAATTTATCGACTTCTGGTCCAAACGCTTTTTTGTTCAGCTCCAGAAGTGTAATGCTAGAGTCATCTCTAAAAGGCTATCTTCGCTGTCTGAAGGTAAAAAATGTGACCTCTTTACCACCCCGTACCTTAGCCACTAGCTGCTACTGGAGGCTTTGCTTGTACACTGTAGATTTTAAGATCAGTCCTTATTTTTTGCGCGAGTTTCAATTTTAGCTTGGTTTAGTTGATGAACACTACTACAGTATTTCCCGCGCAATCATCCGGTTGTGGCAACCAATTATCCGGTTGGGGTAACCAATTATGCGACTCAGTCAATCAATTATCTTCTTGGTACAACCAATTATCCGACTCGGTCAATCAATTATCCGCTTGGGGCAACCAATTATCCGATTTCGTTCTGCCAACTGTATTTCGCGAATCAGATGTTGCGTCGATGGTTTGTTGTTTAGTACTTTGAGTCACTGTCAAGAACTCGGTCAAACCCAGGCAGGTTGTTAATATTAGCACCGTGAGAAACGCTACGTGACGATCGATCCCGCTGTATCCGCAGCTGAACAGCTCTGCTCTGCCGTCTTTCTACAAGATCTTTTGGAAACAACTTTATGACTTGAGAGGAGAAACCACTGCACCACCGACAGTGACACTGGTCGTTCAGCTAGAACAATCGCCTAGTGAGAATACTCTGAGATCTGTCGCATGAATGAAGATCTCCTAGCCTTTATTGCACGGTATTGAAGCCAAATCGCCACTATTCATGAGGATATAAGCTCTACATATGTAACTACAACCTGAAGACCAAATACAAGCGCCTCATGTACGTGCAACGCCTGGTGTTAGCCTAGAAATTTTTATGTTTTATGTCGTTGCTGTTAGGTGATGCATGGAGGTTGCAACCATGGACGTAAAATCTTGCAAAAGCACTTAATTTTCACTGCATGTCTACCACGTGCGAGCATTTGTAGAGGCAGACATCTACTGTAGTATAATTATATACACTTTTGTTCTGCTCACCTGTCAGTGAGATCATGACTATTATTGATGGTTCTACTAGACATAAAATTTACTTTAGCGATTAACAAGTGTTTATGCTTCACTAGCTAGGTATGTAGGTCCCTCACAAACGAGAGACTACATACAGTAAACAGACGAGAACATGCACATACACAACAAACAGAAAACACTACGTAGTATTTAGAATATGAGTGTTCTACATATATTCTAATTTTGCTGATTGTGCAGATTTGACAGTAAGTACATGATGAAAAGAGTTTAGAGTTGAATCCTTTGTTACTTTTTTGAGTGCGTCAGCACTCAAATGTAGCAAAAGTTGCCGTCTTGCTGTGACAAGAGTCTGAAACTCTACTGCAACAACAGGACCCTGCTCGCTCAATTTTCTCTTTATATGAGCCTTTAGACTCTGAAAGCGGTTCTTGAACGGATTAAGGGTGCAGCTTTAGGGAGGAAAACGAGCAAGTTTACAGTTCTTTGGCTTATCGTCACTAAATCTTGCTTCCACATCGCCATGGCATGGGGCATTGTCAAAGACTATGTACCGATTCTGGCCATTACCAAGTACCATTGACTACCAAAGTCACTTTCAAAGAGTCATCTTACAAACTGGTCAAATTGATCTTGTCTAGCTCCACCTACAATTGTTGTACTATGTATGGCTCCTAGACCAGGACAAATTGCACACATTAATGTATTATTGGGCGTTCGTTGATTTTCAGCTACTCTTCTGGCAAGAAGATTTCTACAGACTTACCTCGTGTTCTAGCTAAGTGCAAGCCGTACCCACATTCATCCACGTAGCAGAACTGGCTACTTGCTCATACTCCCTTTGCAGCCATTCTGCGTGCCTTTCTTGCTTCTTTATTTTCTAGAGAATTTCTTAGCCCTGGAACAAGTTCAATCCTTTAAGGTGATGAAATGGCCTTCCAACTTCCTAGCGATAGTTGACGTAGAGCTTTAGAGACTTCTGCTGTAATAGTAAGGTTTGCATTTGAGCTAGAGTCAGGTCTGGGCGATCTTCGATTGAGCTCAACAGAAATTCTACAGCTTACTGGTTGAGTTTGTGCCTCTCGGTTCTCCTCGTTGTTTGGTCGTATACCGACGTTGGCTGCAAATTCAATATGCGGTATGTTCTGTAACACCGTAGAAGACTGCCATTTCTCGGTATGATAATCCCCGCTGGTCGGCATTTATATGCAAAGCTCTTACTTCATGCTGATGGATTTTCCTCCGCGTTTGATTGTAGCGGGAGCAACGGGGACAACATCAATACCAAGCACTCTAGGACGCAAGAAGCATTACCGCTATGCCTAGCAATGACTAAATTATTGACTCGTTTGGTAATCTGTTAGGTGCTAAACAGCGCTTCTCTAACTATACTGCTCCTAATTGAAATCATTAGTCGGATAATTGGTTGCAACAAGCTGATAGTGATTGGCTGAGTCGAATAATTGTTTGCCTCAACCGGATAATTGATTGGCTATTGGTTGTCCTAATCAGATAATTGGTTGACTGATTCGGATAATTGGTTGCTCCAACCTGATAATTGCGCGAGAAATACTGTAGTACGGACATGGACAAAATTATAGGGGCACCTGGCATTTCTGTGTGTAGTCTAACTTTGGCACTAAAATTTTCTCTAGAAAATCCAAATGTTTTTCAAATTTCTTTTTTTATGAATTGCGCCATTGTCCGTATGCAACATAGCTTGAGTTCATGATTGCAGCTGTACTGACTATCTACTGCGCATCTAGTTTGCTTTGAAGAAGGAAGACAGCCATTTTTACTTTTCTTGTCTTTGTAGACGCTCATCGCTCTTGGATGGTAATTTTTGGCATGCAATCTAAGAACGCTCTGTAGTAGACAGTGAAAGCAATTTTGTGGGTCCCCTTTTCAACATTATGGAAAAGGGGCAAATCATATGTTATTTGCCTATTGATTTCGCGCATGTCATCAATATTTGAATTTTTTTGCCATTTTCTGAAATAAACAAACTTGCTCAAAAATCATGTGATACTAATAATTACAAAACAATCCTGCTGTCTAGAGATAATCTACAAACGATGCTGCATGGCCGTTTCTTTTTCCTTTTGGAGGGCTAAACGATGAGCTATTTAATGAGCTACTTTTCGCTAGAACAGAGCTTGATTCAGAGCCGTGCCATGCCTAGTCCCTTGCACAGCTCCTGTCAACGCGCGCGAGAAGAGTGGAGAGGGGGCTGTGCGTGCGAGAGGGGGCTGTGCGTGCGAGAGGGGGCGGGCGGTGCGTGCGGGACCCGTTCCCTCTCCGCTTTTCGCACGCGTGTCAAGAGGGGCTGTGCAAAAGACACTATGCCATGCTATCAAAACGGCACGGAATTTTCCCGGATTAGTTAACAATGCATGCGCGAACTTTGGAATTACGAGGTTAGTTCCTGTCTGTATTCAGCTATCGGACACAGTGAAAACAAGCCGCCGACGTGACAGAAAAACTGAAGATCTACTAGATTTAGTGGAGCAGCTGCTAGGTTTTGTCTTTGCGAAGTCTGAGACCAGCCGTTGACCTATACTCTATAGTAATTAGTAGTGCAAATGTGCAGTGCACGCGTTGCATGTCTCACCTGACATTGTGCTTGCATCAGGGATGTAGCTGCTAGTCCTGTTGGTCAGGTTTCAACCGGATCACTCTTCAATATTTGTACTTTCACCAACGGACCATTCCAGCAACTGCAATGGGGCATAGCTGATTAAATAAATATTACTTAATTACTCTGAAACAGCCTCATATCAGGTGCCTGCAGATTTGCAAATTAGGACGCATACAGCTCGTGTTCATTAGTTTTAGAATACTAGATAGTAAGTGAAACCAAATGGTGCTGTTTCTGTCACCTCCCTTATTTGGATGCCTCATCACCCTATGAACTTTTTTGCTTCCTACGAGATCCTTCTGGAAGTCTAAGAATTACTCGTGTGCTGCGTCATACTCTGCATAGACCCAATGCATAACCTTTTTGTTTCTAGGAGACCCTTCTGAAAGTCTAAGAATTTATGTGCTGCATCGTACTCTGCACAGACACAACGCATGATTTTATACCTGACCGCATTACTACTAGGGCGTCGATGACACTCAAGACGTTGCATTCTGTCACTTCATTACTAGTTAACATGAGAAATTATCTTTTTGTCTGTCTGCACATTCGCGTCTGTGCGTCACAATCGGACCACTCCAAACTGCCGGCTACGTTCCTGTGCATGGCTACTTCTATTTGCAATTTATGTCTAAAGCTGGTCAATTTCACTATGTTCGTCAATTACATGAATTTTGGCTGCTAATGACAATTATTTAGAGTGTTAATGCAACCTGCATGTTGATCCTCTACTAACATCATAACTAATCAACTGAAGCACAGCCAAATTTGGAATTTTAATTGAGATATGCTTCTACCACTATTTTATGTGTTCAGTTGTCTTTCTGTTGGTAGGTCATTCTCTTTGTATATTTTCACACACACACACACACACACACACACACACACACACACACACACACACACACACACACACACACACACACACACACACACACACACACACACACACACACACACACACACACACACACACACGCTGTTATATTTATCATTGATCTGGCTTAGATTTAACTGTACGTTTTGTGTGCTCAGTGGTTAATTGCTTTCTACGTATCTTCTTCCAAACTTGGTCTGTTTTTAATGATTTTTGTTTGCCAACGTGATACAATACTAACTAGTTTCTATTAGTTGCATAGGTTTTCTAGGATTTGTTAATACCAGAGTTATTGTTCTTAATATCTAGCTGTGTTGGTGAGCTAGCAATGTTTGTTATGTTTCCATAGGTACAGATTCTAGCAGTGGTGCCAGTTGCGAGAGAAAGCTTGCATTGGAGAATCAGGTAGGTGCACAGTTAGCAATTGACTTATTCAGACATTGTGGCTAAGTTTGAAATTTGTCACCAGACTAAAATAGGCAAGAAAGCCAAGTTGTCTAAAGTAGAACTTGCAAGGAGAAAGAGGAAGACATTCAGTTTATGAAGAGTCTACAGGTTAATTCAATTGTGTTCAAAGCTAATCATTTGAATTTTATCACTTTTGTGTGTTCTAGAGAATGACTCTAGCAATTTGGGCAACGTAAGCAAATCAAATACTTGTTAGCTTATTGTGTGTCAATATTATTAATTCAAATATGCTTTGATAGACACCTTGTTGCAGCTACACAAGAGAGAAATTGGCTACCGAGGTATGTAATATAAAATAGTTTCATATTTGACTGTGACTGGCAGTTACTTTACTCTCATTCTCATTGCCAGGCTACACCTCCTGACCACAATTTAACGAGTGTAAGTTGATTTCATTTTTTGAATTACTATTAGTTAAATTACAGTTTGTCGATCCATTTACAGACTGCTATCAGAGGTGATCTTTGGGCCATTGTGAGCTGAACTACAAGACCAGAAAACGACTTTAACAAGGCTTACTGAAAAATTCACGGAGATCCACACGCTTCTGTTTGTTAGAAATCAGAAAAATTTAGAACAATAATAGATATAATACCAACTGTCAACATTAACATAGGTTGTGTTTATGTGGCATATGGCTCATGATACAAAGCACTCTTTATATGACAGTCCAGCTGTACAGACACAACAACAGAGACAACAGCCACCACCTCCACTTTTGCTGCTGCAAATGGTCACAAATGGTCACAAATACTGAGCCATTGTCTGACGGCGCATGCTATTCTATTGCTGATGCTTCTGGAGAACGTATGTGCATTGTAGAAAATTTGTAATACTGAATAGATGGTTAGTTTTAGGTATGCTTACTAGTAATAACAATAATATAGTACATACTCAACTATCTAATACTTGACAGACGTTCATTATAGTAAAATTGAGTTCTTACTGGAAAGTATTAGGAATTTTGTAATAGCTGACTACAGTATGTCTTGTAACATTTTGTATTTTTCAAGGAGTGTGTGTTGGGAATCGGCTCTTTGCCGTGACAGCTCCCTATCTGGCAGTGAAGCTTGTATCGGACAAGGCTAAAGACAGAGGACAACTTGCGAGAGATCTTCTAGATGTACTGGTAGATAAAGATCGAGACACAAGCAAGGTACTCAGTTACAGGATCATCAGCTAAGACGTCACTAGTGTCTAACATTGTTCATCCCATTCGGTGTAACCAATTTTGTTCTATTAATTAAGAGTTTGTTCTTTTGATTATATACATGTAATATGGTGTTACAGAGGTTGTTATGCAGAAGTTTTCTTTACAAGCAAGAGAAACACAGCACAGTGTCTACCAGAATATGACCACCACACTAAGCGACAAATGTTTCTCAATAGAAGACAGTAGTCTTTTAGTTGACATGCACGTAGTATGATTGGCTTTGTGACTGGAATAGAAAGCAGAATAAATATATGTACTGTTATTTACAGTAAGCAACAGTAATTTATTTATTTGCTTATTTTTACTGCGTATTCCCGCCAGTGATCTGTCTAGTATTCACTGTAAATCACAGACAGACAGACAGACTGACAGATTTACACACAAGTAGACAGACAGACAGATTGACACACAAGTAGACAGGCAGAAAAATGGACATACACATACACAGACAACCAGGCAATCAGATTACAGTCGTTGAGTGATTGGAAGTTGACGATTGTAACCAAATTGAATTAATTTCATTATAGCTCCAAGTTCTCTGATGCTCATCTTCAGCTGCTCTTCACTCTACTTAAGAATGTCGTAATAAATCACTCGGTGTTTTGACGATTACGCATTTGTGTGTCTGTTTATGTGCTTTAGCCATCCAGGTATTTACAAGTGAATACCAGTAGGATTACATGCACCATTATTCCCCAGATATCACGCGAGTTGTTGGGTGAATTCTGCCGTTATTGACCTAATACCACGCGACTTCCCGAGTGTGTGTGTGTGTGTGTGTGTGTGTGTGTGTGTGTGTGTGTGTGTGTGTGTGTGTGTGTGTGTGTGTGTGTGTGTGTGTGTGTGTGTATTATCATGAGACAGTACTGAATTTTAGTCTTTACGCCTTGTGATTGCGAATCCGCCAAGCTTGACGGTATTATTTTCCACTCTAATATTGGAGGAAAACGGGAAACTTGCAACGCAAAGAAATAGAGTTGCTACGTTTAGGCATACTTTAAAGGAACATTTCGGCCACATACGCTAGAAAATTGCGCCCAGCATACACCTTTGATTGTTGGCTACCAACATTCAAATTGAGACATTTGACGCATTCGCAGAACAAGATATGCTTACGTACGCTTTTAACTGATTAAATGATAAATTCTATCGGACGCGTTTGTAACTTTTTCGATCGGGACTCCAACTTCCCGAATATCTACAGTAGATCACAGTTTGCAAAGCGTGCTGTTTGGTTCAGTAGCTGAAATACTAATGCACAACTTACTCATACTTATCAAGCGGGCAACGCTTTTCTAAAGTGACGCTGAAGAGGGTTTTTTCGCTATCACGTGTAACATCACGTGACATCGAAAGCACTCTGTGAAGCGCGCTGGACGCCGAAACAGATCCGGACGCCAATACCGCTTGCCTCTCTAGCCTTTTAGTTGTGTTCATGTGCGACAGACCACGTATGAACAGCTGTTTTTACTACACACCGAAGGGGGCCCTGTTATAAAAACTGGACTCAACTGTAACTTCGCGTTGCAGTTCTGGTCACCTCCATCAGCACATGCAGTCATTGCTTTTTGCTGCAAATGAACGTTAGCGCGCGTCTCTGAAATGTTGCGTTAACGCAAATCTCCGAAATGCCTCTTTAAGAATGAAAATACATACAGACGAAGAGAAACAAGGCAAACGATATATTACTACCGGAGACCATTTACAGAAAGAAAACCGAAGTCATAACCATGTGTTAATGTGATAATGGTAGGCATGATCGCAATGTAAACATTTTATACTAAGTCTCAATTGAGGACTCTTTCAATTCGAACAAACAGACAACATGAATGTATGTATATGCATGTATTTATCTATTAGAGAGTCGTCATCAAAATCTGTTGACATATACCATCGTGTATCTAACACCATTAAATGTTTAGTATGCATGCAACATTATACCACTAATCATTAATCATTAATTAGCGCATAGAGTTTAGGAGAAGCCTGTCGTCTACCCTTGTACACGAGGCTGCAGTTACCTTTAACTATAAAACACTGTTACACTAAGAGACTGTAATTACTGCTAGTAGATAAAACAGACAACCTGTATAGTGTAACCATCAACTGGTTACTCTGCAGAATTGGATTCACGTTACTGAGGTCCTCCAAAATGTAGCTACGAGGGTCCAAGTGCACCCAGGCCATCCTGCTATAGACGTAGTTTTGGACACAAACATCAGTTTGGGTACCGCTGAAAGCGGTCGGGCTCGCTAACCGTCTGACGTAGATATCTGGGAATAATAGTAGTAGTAATTCTTGTCTGATTTGTTATCGAGATAATTTTAAAAGGTTAGGATATCCTATTTGCTACTACAATCTGTACAGTAGTAGCTGTCAAATATATCAGTCGTTCACAGTAGTAGTAATAGTAGTAATAGTGGTAGCAGTAGTAGTAGTAGTTCAATTGCTGCAATTGAACGTCTTTCTGTCATCGCCAAGACACAGCCACATGCAGCTTACTCGGCTTTCACTCATGGAGTAAGCAGTAAATAGACCTATATGGCCAAGACCAACAGCAACTTAACCCAATTTCTGCAACCACTGACTAAAGCAATCGACTCAGATCTAATTCCTGCATTAACGGGTCAATCCGCACCTGGTGAAACGATGACAAAAGTATTTGTTCTTCCAACTCGACGAGGTGGACTTGGAATCATCGATCCTTTGTCCCTACACAGAGAGTTTACTTACTCCTTGAAAGTTGCAGAGCCTCTTACCAAGCTCATTCTTCAGCAGCAATATCAAGTAACTGAGAAGGTTTCACAACAACAAAGCGTATTGAAAGCCTCAGTCAAACGTCAGAAAAATCTTGTCATCAGTGTCACTGATGACGAAGTTCCTGCCAACCTCAATATAAATCTCAAACGTGCTGTTGATTTAGCCAAAGAGAAAGGTGCTTCTGTGTGGCTGACAGCTCTACCTATAGAAGAGCATAGTCTCCTTCTGACAAAATCTGAGTTTCACGACGCACTATGTCTACGCTATGGCTGGCGACCAAAATTTCTACCTGATTTTTGCCCTTGCGGAGACCATTTCTCAGTTGATCACTCACTCTCATGTCCTACCGGTGGATTTCCAACACTGAGACACATTGAGACCCGAGACATTGTGGCTAACCTATTGGATGATGTCTGTCATGATGTTAAGAAAGAACCAATTTTACAAAAACTGACTGGAAAGATACTGCCTCAGAAGAGTAACAGACTGATGATGAAGCCAGGCTGGACATCTCCGCGTGCGGTTTCTGCGGTGGTAGATTTCAGAAAACATACTTTGATGTTAGAATCTTTAATCCTCATGCTCAGTCATATAGATCATCAGCAATATCATCTCTGTACAGGAAACAAGAGCAAGAAAAGAAACGTAAATACGAGGCTCGATCAGAAGAGTCGAACAAGCTTTTTTCACACCACTGATATTCTCTTGCACAGGAGGAGCAAGCAACTTAAACATCAACATTCCCGAAACGAGTATCATCTCTTGTCTCAGAAAAGCAAGAAACGGCCTACAGTACAACACTGTGCTGGGTCAGATGTCGACTAAGCTTCGCATTACTTCGATCTGCAGTTATGTGTATCAGGGGGTGCAGATCCAAAACAAAGCACCCAATCACTAAAAATAGTATATTCTTGGCTTCTGCTGAGAGTGGTTTGTCTTACTGTTAACTACATATATCATATCTCTAAATATGCAAAATGTCGCTACCTAGTTATTGTATTTGCCTTACAA
>CAXXBX010000161.1:17500-44699 GCA_964274945.1 Dehalococcoidia bacterium
GCAGCCACTCAGGTAAATCCCGTAATTTGTTAATGACAGGAGGTTTGAAACGTTTCTACATTTAGCAACAAATTAGATATTTTATGTTTGTATACTTTCTCTAACCAAGTCAACTTGTGATCTTCAGGATGATTTTTCTCACCTAATGTCATGGAAAACATGGGATATAAATTTGCCTTCCGATAAATTTCTTCGAGGCCAAGTGAGTGCAACTCTCGATTATCTAGTTGTAGGAGGATTTCAAGGTGAAGTCCACCTTCTCCCTCTTCATGCCAACAAGAGCACATGGACGACATTCACCAGACCTGGAGGCGACATCAGAGCTCTCACCTGTCATTCTAGCGTCTGCTTCACTCTGATCTATGATAAAACGACACAACAGACTCTCATAGAAAGTCTCGACCTTTGCAATCCAGAGTCCGGTTGGTGCGAGGTCGCCGTCCTTCCAGACGAATTGCAGGTGCGCGACGTTGCCATAACTGTTTCTAGACAGTATATTTATGCTCTAGGCGGCAGAAAGTGGTCGGCATCTAAACATGCTGTTGCTACTGCTCGTGTTTTTGATGTTACCACTGGAAAATGGGACAAACTTCCAGACATGAAAGAAGAACGGTCTTCTTCCTCTGTCGCCATAGTCAACCATACCCTGTTTGTTGGAGGAGGAAGGTACAATGATGGAAGTTACAGCAACAAAGTAGAGGCTCTAGATCTTGATGAAAGGTATGGTAAGAGTGGAGAGTGGCGAACGGTTACACCCACTCAAAGGTATGATCCTACTCTGGTTCAGTTCAATGGCAAGCTTCTGGCTCTTGGCGGTGCGGAGACCTGCACGTGGCTTAGCCCTACTTCGTCGACGCAACTGTTGGACGAAACTGTACATCCTGTGTGGCTCTCTCTTCCCAATTTGACGCATCATTGGATGTCGCATGGCGCCGTTTCTTGCGGAAACTTGCTTATCGCTGCTGGCGGTCTGACTCCAGCACGGTATCTCATTGAAAGCACTAAACTCATGTTAACCTGATTGTGTTGCAGTTGTGCAATATCTGTAGTCATAATTAAATCGAAAACTGTGATAGTAGATTGCAGAAATTTTGTATATTTTATAGCACAATTACTCAAGAGTGTCTAGAATGATCTTCAAGTTTTTGAAAAAATCTGCAACAATGATTAGTAACTGTAGTATATTGACACAGAAAACTGAGTACTTTATGCAAGACAGTTGTACAGTGTAAATTATATTGTATGGACTTGAATTTTGTTGATGAGTGAATAAGAGCATACAATGATAAGCAATCCGTCTTATATCAATAAATTTAATATCTTAAAAATTCAATCAAATCTATTTCTGTATCTATTTGGTAAAGGAGGTACGATCTTGGGAGCCAGCGTCCACACACAATAATGTCTTGAAAGCCTCTCAGCTACACTCAATCGGTGCAGTCAATTATCTGCTCTCTGCAAGGCTTAGAACAAGCGTTACAGCCGGTCAAAGAGAAAGTTGCCTTGAGATTAGAAGCGTTAGGGGTAACTCTACAGCTACCTGAGTGACATCCAAGTGTTACTATGCTGTTACTATGTTACACACACACACACACACACACACACACACACACACACACACACACACACACACACACACACACACACACACACACACACACACACACACACACACACACACACACACACACACACACACACACACACACACACACACACACACACACCACACACACACGCAAGCACGCACGCACGCACACACAGACACACACACACACACACACACACACACACACACACACACACACGAATACCTACCGTAAAAGTACAAAAAATAAAAGAGAGAAAATACTAGACCCAGGAGAAAAGCTTTGGAAAAAAGCCGACTAACATATGATGGTTTTTCATTAATTTCATAGCTTTATCATCCTCGTGCAGAACTAAAAGTACTAGCAATAGTCTGTAATCAGAAAGGAAGCTACTAGCAAAGTCTGTAATAATTGTTGATCTATATCTATAAAGACTCTTTGTAGCTAACACCGTATAGAGCAATTCTATTTCTTCGATGGAGCTAAACAATGAAGAATTCTTAGAGCATCGTAGAACAGATGACACATAATGAATGACCTAGTTTGAAGACTTCAACAATAATGACCTAAGAGAAGTCTTCCTCTTTTCACCATAGCAATCAAATAGCAACCCCGTAGCATGCAACCTTACACCGGGTACCAGCATGAGTTTTCCTTTCAACACCATGCACAAATTCTTCTTACTGCATTGTTCCACCAAACACATATTTTATATTAAGTCCAAAGCTGATGTCCAAAGAATGTGGATGAATGAGCTTTCATCAAATTACAAATAACATTTGGACTAGCTGCTTTAAAGACATGGAATTAATTAAGAAGGAGTTGAAAGACTGAAGAAATCTTTCAATTCAGCATTAATTGAGGACGTGTGGCGCAGATTGATTGCATAACATTTCCAAGATGCATACACTGATCAGTATATTCTAATTTACTGCCTCCAATGACCCATCTGGAACAGAAAAACGAGACATCTATGTACTTGAACCAGTGGTAAATTTTATAATACACTTCACCTTCTTGGAGTTAAATTTGAAGTCAGTTTACATTGCTCGAGACTTGTATATTCGGCTTCTATTAGGACCAGCGGCGTATCCAGAGCAAAATTTGGGGGGCTTCATTATTATGTATGTAAAGTATATTATAATGTAATACATATTGTATATGTATATACGTTTAGATTTACAAAGCAACAACGTATCATTTCGATATTGTATAATTAGGTAAATAAAATCACTCTATTAAACTATAAAAATAGATGAGGAAATGTTATACTTTAGAGTTACAACAGGACGGACTTGTATTCACACACATGCTACCGCTATGAGCTCTATTGCACGGTACTGTAACTTACTCAACAAGCAACAGTACAACGACCAACGCTACAATCAATAGCAACTCAACTATGCATGCTCACAGCATTAACAACATAACATTATTACTATACTACACTCCTCCCGTCTTAGCTATATGTCTCTAAATCCAACGGGTCTTTGTCTGTTCAACCTCCGTGAATACCTTCTCTCTTCGGATCCTTGTTTCGACTCTGTTGCCGAGGCAGTTGATCGGTCAGAGTAATCTGAGTCGGTAGCTTGAGTAGGTACCACAAGTGGTGTAGTCGTTCCCTTTATAGAACTCTGCCGTTCACCCGGAGTATTGGTCGAGGTCAGTTCCTCTCCAGCCTCCTCAGGAATTTCCCTTACTGGAACCTCGGGTGCACTAATTGTCGCTATTTTTATGCCCGTTGAATCTCCTCCAATTGGCACACTCTCTCGGTTCCTAAATCGTAAATGCTTAATGTGGAAATAACGCGGTTGTCCACTGACGTCGAATAAACAGTTTGCCCGTCCCACACGTTGTAGAACCATTCCCTTCAACCACGTTCCTCGGCCATCATGCTTGGGATTTAGCACACCAACTGAGTCTCCAGGATTCACTAAACGAACTTGCTTTGAAGCTTTGCAGTAACAGTCTCTATGTCTTTCCTGTATGCCTTTCCCTGGTTCCGGACGTAACAACGAAAGACTTGCCCTAAGCTCAAGCTTAAGGATACTTACGTAGAAAGTCCATTTTCGTTAGCACAGACAGTACAGCACATTACAGTGCAGTACGGTATCGTATGGTACGGTACGGTGGAGTACAGTACAGTACAGCACGGTACGGTACGGTACGGTAGAGTACATTACAGTACAGCACGGTACGGTATGGTAGAGTACAGTACAGTACGGTACGGTACGGTGCGGTACCGTACAGTACAGTGCAGTACAGTACAGTACAGTACAGCAAAGCACATTACAGTACCAGCACAGCACAGCACAGTACAGCACGTCCCAGTACAGCACAGCACAGTACAGTACAGCACAGTACAGTACAGCACAGCACAGTACAGCACAGCACAGGACAGCACAGCACATTCAGTACAGTACAGTACAGCACAGCACATCACAGTACAGCACGTCACAGTACAGCACAGCACAGTACAGTACACTACAGTACAGTACATTACAGTACACTACAGTACAGTACAGTACAGTACAGTACAGTACAGCACAGCACAGTACAGCACAGCACAGTACAGTACAGTACAGTACAGTACAGCGCAGTACAGTACAGTACAATATAGTACAGTAGAGCACAGTACAGTACAGTACAACAATACAGTACAGCGTTTTACCCCAAGCAGTGGTGCAGAACCGATTCATGCAACGGATTGGCGACTATAGTACTGTACACAATACTGCTGTCTTAAATGTACTCGGCCAAAATGCATAAGCATTTCCAGAATTCTAAATTTGCAAGGAAAACCATCAGCCAATAGGAATACGGGCCGCCAGGCAAGCAGACCTATTCATCTAGGCTACTGCACACAGAATCATGTTGCCAAAATATACCTCAAATCATTAAAACGCGTCAATACTCGTGGATATTCACATCAAATCTGTTAACATTTGCAACAACAGGTTTTTACTGACCCAATTTTTGCAACTACGTCGTTTTTGGGACTGTCAACGGTTGAGTGCCGCTGAATTATATCAACTTACAAGCAAAGTCAGTGACATGTAATACATCAGATGACTGACCAGTCACCGGGATTGACGAAAAATTGTGATGCTTCATGATTGGAACACTGCAATTTCGAGCTGCTAGAATTGCTCTCCCACAATCAATTAACACAAGCAGCAGTATAAGAATTTGGTACGCTCTGAACGAAAAACTAAAGATTGTATGCCTCCAGCTTATTCTTACCGCCATCTGCAACATCTTCTGCCAGCCCTATTGTCACCCCGACTACGATATCACGGTTTGACGATATACCATCAGTCGAGGAAGCCACTAGCTACAACTATCTGCTTGCTTGAACTACCGATCGTGAATAGTAAGCCAGCAAACCGCACCAATCTATACATGGTCTAATTAAACAAAGAACGTCCGGGAGGCAGTTTACATATGTGTCAGTAGTGCGTGCATTTAAGCAAGGTCTTTGACACCATGTAGGGTTGGCGCTGCTTAGTTTACATCTTGCATAATTAAATTATTGGCTCCCACAGCCGTTTTAGTATTGCAACAATATACGTCTGATAAACTCCGCGTCCTTGTGAACGCTGATACAAATCGGTAATAGATCGGTAACATGCATACCTGAGATCAACTATATAACACCACTTCAAATGATTAAGGAACAATAACCATTTGTTCAATTAAGGCGGCACTAAACGGTCACGTTGATATGTTAAATCAATTATAACACGGGTGGTCAGGATGTTGGCATAACAAGACACCTCATTGGTGAGCGCTTAGCACCTTGATAATTACACCTCGCCTGCCATCAATTATTTTGGTGATAAGCCCCCATGGGTCTTATAACACGCCCTCATCCCTACCACCAATGTTATAACTATTAGACATATACCTTGTCACCAATATAAAATGGATTTCCTCGATTAGATGATAGCATCCAGTAGCCAAGCATTTGCTTAGTATCACCAAGAAGAACACAATGCAATCAGTCGACCACAACACCATTGACAACATCAAACTGATTGACACTAAGCAACACCAATACACCTTTCACACCACAAACCAAACAAACAAAGTGTGCAAGATAGACTAAACTTAATAGTGCAATCAGCATCCACATACTGCCTGGTCTCTCTCCAGAGCTGCTCCTGCATGACCTATACAACTGACTGATGAGTTCGCGAAGTTTCCTCAATTCATATGGCCAGTATCTGTGCACGGAATTTTCAGCAAAACTTGTTCCTTCTTGCTTTTTTGTTACAAGAATACCTTAACAAGAACATAAAGTTATAATATATGTTTCAAATCCATTTGTATGCAAGCCTACTAACTAATTCAAAGTAAAGGCAACTCCATGCTTTATAGATAGATACTTAATTAGGTGTAGTAATAAAGCATCTACTGCACAAAAATTATACAATGCACTGCACTGCTCACAGTTTTTACACCTGCAGTTCATCAAGCCTAAAGGTGTTAGATAATTTTCAAGTACAGAGTCGGTTGAGAATGATCAAAATGTTTGAGGAAATGTGTAACCCAACAAAACTTGACCACGCTGAACTTCAAAATTCTTAAAACATTACACACAGATGTAAGCTGCTTTTTTCCATACTTGACCATTCTTGGCACAATCACAAATTAAAATTAACCTTTTGAGTAGTCTGGCCTTAATAAAATATTTACGGTTAAGAATTAAAGTACATAGTTAATTTAATTCAGACAGTACTATACCTTCACTGGAGAGAGAATTCAATTTCTGAGTCAAGTGTCGAAGAAAAATCTTGATATCTGGCTTTACCTTTTCTTACCACAATCCATATAGAATCATATGCCTTTTTGAAAACCCAACAATTGACAGATAATATAAATACAACACTGCTTGCATGGTTAAACTAGTTTACTCTACCTCAATTTTGCAGGAAGCTCGTTCACAACCAGGTACACTGGCCACAGCTACCCTTACAACTTGAACGAAACACTGCAACTCCATCAGTATTCAAACAAAGAGAAACATTCCACGTGTTGCTAAGAAAGCCTCCAGGTTGAATCAGTTTATGGTATTCTGTACCTGACCAGATATCACCACGTTTTGCTACCTGCTGGTTGAATCTATCTTCCCAATGGCTGCAGAAAGTTGACTCTATTAATCAAACTGTAGTAACTCAGCTATTAAGACAAAGGCTACTTCGCGCTACTTTACAACCAGAGCGCCACGTGACCGGGAGGCCCGTATCAACGCGGTACCACTATACTACAATCCCCTGTCCTTAGCTAACAGTAACATCAACCGCTACAGGTAACAAATCTTATGATTATCTACTAAATCGTGATTACTAGTTCTTACAAGTCTAGTCAGTCCGGAGGTTTCCGACATCTAACGGGATAACGTCTCTCTTCTGCTCCAGTAGTGAGGCCTGAATGTAAACTTGTCGTCTCCTGTGCTTGGAATGGTAACCCAAGTCCGGTTACCTCCGCTGGTTCTGGCTCCACCGCTGTGGTTGACTGGCTTTGTGGCTCTGTTATTAGAGTGTCAGTTGGACCTGGGTCTTGTGTCTCTATAACCTCATCGCTACTCGCAGTAGTTTGGCGGTGTGTCTCTGACGTTTCATTGTGTGGGAATGCCGTGGTGGTGGTGGTATTTCCATGGCGATGTCGCAGCTGGTCCATGTGTCTGTGCCACGTACACTTCATCCGCAACTTGAACGTCATAAGACACTGGGCCCTTTTGTCTAACGACTGTTCCAGGTAACCACCCTGGCCCATGTCTGTAGCCAGTGGCGTATCTACGGGGTGGCCTGGGGGGGGCACGTGCCCCCCCCAAATATTTGACTTTTAGCTTTCTTTGATTTGTAACCCTATTGTCCAATGTTCAGAATCAGATGCTAAATGAGCTACTGACCTAGAAAAGAATTAGCGCGCTTTATGCTTACACCCGGTCAGTGGAATTAGCGCACGTTATGTACGAACACGTGGCTTATAATGACTGAAGCACATACGAAGAAGGCTTCCCGGAAACGGTCAGGAAACAGCAGAAATGAAACAATTCTGACTTTCTTTCAGCCCAAGAGGTTTGTGAAATTGTGACTGGTGTGCTCTTGCTGTCTGTACTAGCTAGCTAGTAACTGTAGGATGTCACCAGGTCGAGGGCAGATTCTCCCATTTCAGTTGGTACAGAAGGGCATGTGATTACGGATTCCGAATCGGCGTCTACGGTAGGCATTAGCGAGAATGCTGAGTCTGAGTTTGCTTCTGCCTCGGAGTCACTATGTCTATCTCCTTCGGCACATGTCCTTGCCGAGAGCAGTTACGAGAGCAGTTTCAGTAGTTCCGTAGCAACTGTAGATCTTTCCATGGCCAGCAGCGGGCCTGTGTCACCGAAAACTGCTGTAGCACCTGCACTCATATATGCAGATTCTGAGCTGGAAGTAGATCTAGATTGTGGATCACCGACAAATCCCGAGACGGACTGTGCCGAGGATGCACCAGGCGCCATGAAAGGTTTACAATCACCTGCAGGTACACGAAATATCTATTATCTTGTAACACAATTTCGTCGGTACAGTACTCTAACTAATTATTGCATGTATGTTCCGCTCACAGATCTGTCACGCCATATTGGAGATAGGCCTGCGCAGCCCCTCCTGTCAAAATTTCCAACAACTAAGTTCGGCTCGAAACATCGCTCCTTCTCTCCTGAATGGTACAAGGCATTCACGTGGGTAGAATATTCCATAGCGAAAGATGCAATATACTGCTACCCCTGCCGTCACCTCAAGGTAGGAGCAGTTAGTCGAGTTGATCCAGCATTCACTACAATTGGTTTTCGGGGATGGAAGAAGGCTAAGGGTAAAAGTGGAGCCCTGAAACAGCACGCGGAATCCGCGAACCACCGAGCGAACATGCAAGTATGGCAACAACGTCTTGTTGCAGAAAGAGAAAAGGTTCAATTCGGTGTGGACTACCAACTACGGGATGTGGAAGAAGAGGAGATTATGCTTAATCGGCACTGCCTGAAGTCAGTTATGACAGTGATTCTCACCCTTGCGCGACAAAATATACCACTGCGAGGACACCACGAATCAGAGACGTCGGAGAACCCAGGAAATTTTAGAGCTATTTTAGACCTCCTAGTCAATCAAGACGCTCGCTTGCAGCAGAAGAAGAATAGCCTTCCTAGAAATGCCAGATACCTATCACCTAATGTCCAAAATACCATACTGGATATACTTGGAAAGATGGTGAAGGACAAGATTTGCTCCGAGTTAAAGGCAAGTGGAGCTTTCACGCTCATGGCAGACGAAACACGTGATGTCAGCAAAAGCGAACAGCTGTCCTTGGTTGTGAGATATGTTTTTGAAGGCAATGTGTGTGAACGGTTCCTAGGATTCGTTGCTTTAACCGATCTTTCTGCAGCGGGAATCGCCCACTCTATTACGAAATCACTGGGTGAGAGTAGCATTGATTTGTCAATGTGTGTTTCTCAGAGTTATGATGGAGCGAATGTAATGAGCGGCGAGCATGGAGGCGTCCAGGCGAAAATCAAGACTATGTGTCCTCAGGCTACTTACTGTCACTGTTATGCACACCGTCTGAATCTGGCTCTCGTAGACTGCTGCAAAACTATCCCAGTCGCTTACGAATATTTTTCACTTCTGAATTCCCTTTACGTTTTCGTATCTTCGTCGGCCGTTCACTGCGTACTTGAATGTGTTCAGGAGAATATGAAGGAAATCAATTCCTCGTATAAACCGGTTCATCTTAAACGGTTATCAGACACAAGGTGGACATGTAGGGTAGACAGTGTAAGAGCTGTACACGACGGGTACAAAGCAATCATAGAGACTCTTCGCCGAGTTTCTGAGGGGAACAACAAGGATCGTGCGGTGCAGTCCAAAGGATTACTAAGTCAGATTCAGTCTCTACAGTTCATTGCTTGTACCGTCATATTTAAGAAAGCTCTCCTACTGACAAAGGGGGTTTCAGATGTACTGCAGAGTAAGCAACTTGATCTAGCTGCAGCCGTAGATTTGGTAGAAACGGCAATAGACACTTTGCTTGAATGGAGAGAGGCGTCATTTGATTCATCATTGTGGAAGAATCTATGGAATGATATCGAAGAACTGGCCAGAAACAACGAAGTGGACCTTGGTGATCTTTCCCAGTCGAGGCGCCGCAATCGAGTCAGCCATCAGCCAACACGTCTAGATGAGTACGTAATAATGGAAACGACCGGCAGGCAACCAGTTATTTCAGAGGACGTCGAAACCTATGTTAGAGTTTCCGTCTACTACGAAGTGCTTGACTCAATCATAGGAGAAATGAAGCGCCGATTTTCCCATGAGACTCGTCCACTGATAAGGGCATGTAGCGCTTGCATGCCTGGATCATCTTTTCTCAATGCAACTACTATGCAGCCATTGATTGTCCACTGCAAGCTAAATTTTGAGGACATTTCTGTGCAAGCCGAAGAATGCAAACGGTTTCTTGCAAGGAAGAAGGATGTAAACTCTTTATCTGACGTCTTACACCATCTCTTGCCAGTCAAAGAGGCGTTTGTAGAGTTGTATAAACTTCTGACCATAGTGTTGACTATGGGTGTGTCAACAGCATCTTGCGAACGCTCGTTTTCGTGTCTGAAGAGGCTAAAAAGCTATCTTCGGGCCGGTATGGGTCAAGATCGGTTAAACAGTATGGCTTTGCTTGCAATAGAGAGAGACCTCTCTGGAAAAATAGACATTGACGAAGCAATTGAGTTATTTGCTAGAATAGACAAGAACAGGAGAATTAAGTTACTAAAGTAGATTGCTGTCTATAGTGTAAAAACCGCACAGTGTGAGAGCTCTTCAGGAAGTACAATATCAACTCTACGAAATACTACTCGCCGTCTACAGTGCAAATGCCCGCGCTCGAGTGCCCCCCCAGTCTTACAAGGCTGGTTACGCCGCTGCTGTAGCTTTTCACGAACACCCAGTCTCCGATGTTGAAACTGCGCTGAAGCACACGCTGATCATGGTTCCATTTTTGCTGTGCTTGCTTCTGCTGTACGGTTGCACCCAGACTAGGGCTAAGGAGGTCTATTCTCGATTTTAGCCGCCTCCCCATGAGTGCTTCTGCGGGAGATATGCCCGTGGTAGAGTGTGGTGTCTTCCGGTACTGTAGTAAAAACGTGGTAACTCTTTCACTGATGGATCCTTGGGTGATTTTCGCCAGCCCTTATTTAACAGACTGCACTGCCCTTTCTGCCAGCCCGTTTGTTGCTGGGTGGTAGTGTGCGGAGCGTACGTGCCTTATTCCTCCTCTTCGTAAGAAGTTGCTGAATTCACCACTTGTGAAAACAGTACCATTGTCTGATACAATTGTGTCTGGCAAGCCGTGGGTTGCAAATGACCATCTCAGTCTTTCTATTGCAGCTGCTGAAGTTGCTGTTTTCATCGAGTACACATCTAACCATTTGGAGTGTGCATCAACGATGATAAGAAACATGTATTCCTGGTAGGGCCTGCATAATCTATATGAAGACGTGACCATGGTTGTGATGGCCAAGGCCACGGATGCAGTGGGGCTTTTGGAGGATCGTCACGATGTTGTTGACATTCATAACAAGTCTGGACTAAATTCTCTATGTCTCGGTCCATGTTAGGCCACCACACATGACAGCACAGCACAGTACGGCACAGTACAGTACAGTACAGTACAGTACAGTACAGTACAGTACAGTACAGTACAGTACAGTACAGTACAGTACAGTACAGTACAGTACAGCACAGTACAGTAAAGCACAGTACAGTACAGTACAGCACAGCACAGCACAGCACAGCACAGCACAGCACAGCACAGAACAGTACAGTACAATAGAGCACAGCACAGTACAGTAAAGTACAGTACATTACAGTACAGTACATTACAGTACTGCACAGTACAGCATAGCACAGTACAGTACAGCACAGAACAGTACAATAGAGCACAGCACAGTACAGTACAGTACAGTACATTACAGTGCAGTGCAGTACAGTACAGCACAGTAGAGCATAGCACAGTACAGTACATTACAGTACATTACAGTACATTGCAGTACAGTACAGTACAGTACAGTACAGTACAGTACAGTACAGCACAGTACAGCACAGTACAGTAAAGAACAGTACAGTACAGTACAGCACAGCACAGCACAGTACAGTACAGCACAGCACAGCACAGCACAGTACAGGACAGTACACTACAGCACAGCACAGCACAGTACAGAACAGTACAGTACAATAGAGCACAGCACAGTACAGTAAAGTACAGTACATTATAGTACAGTACAGTACAGTACAGTACAGCACAGCACAGCACAGCACTGCACAGTACAGTACAGCACAGCACAGCACAACACAGCACAGCACAGCACAGTACAGTGCAGTACAGCACAGCACAACACAGCACAGCACAGCACAGTACAGAACAGCACAGTACGGCACAGGACAGTATAGTACAGTACAGTTTTACCGCTGCGCAGTCGTGTAGAACCGATTCATGCAACCGATTGGCGACTACGTACTGTACACAAAACTGTCATCTTAAATGTACTACGCCAAAATGCATAAGCATTTCTAGAATTGTAAATTTGCAAGGAAGACCATCAGCCAATAGGAACACTGGCCGCCAGGCATGCAGAACTATTCATCTAGGCTACTGCTCACAGAATCATGTTGCCAAAATATACCCTAAATAATTTGAACGCGTCAATACTCGTGGATTTTCTCATCAAATCTGTTAATTTTTGCAACTTCAGCGTTTTTACTGATCCAAAGCACTAAGCAAACGATTAAAGCATGCATGTTCTTATCGCAAATGCAGACACAAATGACATCTAGACAATGTATAACGCACAAACTTGCGACCATAAAACAATAGAAAACGGACTTTCAACGGTTGAGTGGCGCTGAATTATATCAACTTACAATCAAGGTCAGTGACATGTAATACATCAGATGAGTGACCAGTCACCGGGATTGACGAAAAACTGTGATGCGTCATAATTGGAACACTGCAATTGCAAGCTGCTAGAATTGCTCTCCTATAATAAATTGACACAAGCAGTAGTATAAGAATTTGGTACGCTCTTAACGAAAAATAAGGATTGTATGCCTCAAGTTTATTCCTACCGCCATCTGCAACAATTTTTACTATCCTTATTGTCACTCCGACTACGATATCACGGTTTGACGTATACCATCGATACCATCAGCTGAAACTTGATTGAGGCTGTCCAATTCACCTTCCCGTCCCACTCTGTCGGTCAGAACGCATGCCTCGCTGACAACATACGCAAATTGCGTTCTCGGGACTTAGATAATGAGACTTACTGTACGCATCCATCTGCTGCCAGCCCATACTGGGCAATGTTCAAGAATGCCAATAAACGCGTAGAACATCTTTCTATCACGTACTTCTTCAAGCCAAGAAGCGTGCTTGCTCCAGCACTCTAGATACAAAGTTAGCAAATATAAATATCAATACAACGATAATGATGCAATAAGCTTACTCAAACACAAGAACACATAAAAAGACGCAAAAACGTAAATACCAGCCAATATATTAAAGTATCAAGAATCTCTGTTGTGCAATCCTCTCCTATAGCTGAACACGTACTTCCTTTCCATAATATCCGTAATTGAAACACTGTTTGTCTCGTTGCCTGTCTCGTACTTTTCTGTGAACCTGCATGTACATTGTCAGAATTAAGTAATTTTTTGAAAGAACTTATAAGGATGTTGAAACTAGCTCACCATTCTCTGACATTCGTAGGCCAAATGGACGATTGATCTTCTTAAGCGATTTCGTCCCATTGCATGGTGCTTGTCACTTCAGAAAAGTAGAATAGCTATAGCTACCTCACTCTTGGCTAGACCAATGAAGTCTGGTAAGATAATTGACCTCGGATCACGTGTAACCGCTAAGATCATCAGTCGAGGAAGCCACTGCAAGTACCTGCTTGTTTGAACACTGCCCATCGTGCATGAATAGCACTCCAGCAGACTGCACCAATCTATGGTTTAAACAAGGAACAGCCGAGAGGCAGTTTACGCATCTGTTAGTAGTGCGTGCATGCAAGCAAGGTCTTTGACACCATGTAGGGTTGGCGCTGCTTAGTTCACCTCTTCCAACTTTTGGTATGTTAGCTGCGCATGATATGACAGAACAAGGGTAGTGTAGTAAAGTGACAGTATAGTGAGCGCATGCGCAGTGTAGTACCTGAGTATTGAGTTGTGTTCATTACACTGAGTTGTCTGAGAGGCTGGGATGCAACAATTATATTATTGTAGCATATGCTGTTGCAGGAGCGGCCTTTTCTCACATTTGAATAGCAACTGGTAATAGACTGCAACGTGCGCTTTTTGCGTCGCTGTCTTGAAACGATAACAACTACGTCTAGTGATCGACTCTGGCTTAGTTCGCACTGGAACTGTAGCTGGTTCGTCTAGTTTGTGATGCCAGTTGTCTCTGCCCAATAACCAAATTGTATGATGACCTATACGAAGGAATGTGTGGTAACTAATTAACCAAGAACTGGTTGCTCAACTAAAAAGTTTAATTATACTTGCAAAATTTTTTCGACGAATTTGTTGACAGTCTAAACTTCTAGAGTGCGGCAAACATTCAGTAGTTGCGTTTAGCAATGCTAGGGACCAATTTATACGTTAGACTACCGCAGTTTCGTTATCCACGCCCCCTTAGAAAGCTAGGTATCGGTCTGGCTTCTTGTTATCGGTTTTCTGCTACCTAATGCATTGATTGCTGCGCGATCTTGTCATTATTCGTTTCGTTAATATAAACAACAGCGTTTAATTGTTTGTTTGGCTACTCTTGTGTTTGCTTGTCGAGTCATCTAACCATTCATGCATAGACCAGAATTACTTTAATTAACTACGCGACGTGCTCTGTCAGACGTCCACATCAAACATCGAACAAATGGAATGAATGTAGATCGAGCCATCATCGTCTATATCGGAACTATCTCCCTCAACAGCTGATACGGAACACTCAGTAAGCACCCAAGATCGGCAGTCATAGTTGACATGTAGTTTACTGACAACGGGACAGAATGTTTGTTTGAAGTATCTTACTAGAGTCAGGCGCGATCTTCTTTGCACGGGTGTCGAGGACTCACATCAGGGGCTATTTTATCTCTATCAACCATCGATCACACAACAAAATTTGATCACTACAAATATATCATTAAACTTCATAACTGAAGGGCACAATGATTACTATAAGCTAACTCAATAGCACTGCTATATTGCTTCAATGAATCATGCAAGAGCTTGCTGGAAGAAGCGTTTTGGTCCATGGTACACGTATACGTAATACAAAAATTGTATTAGGATATGATAGCAATATGTTCCACAATGAAATGCACAAAAAGTAACCAAAATTTGACAATCACAATCATGCAAACACTTAGCTAGCTAGATTAACAAAAGTTACTAAACTAGTTGACTTACTGAATAGGGTTACGAGTAACTGGATAAGCTAGTTTACGTTGTTTGACTTGCCGAACGAGTCTAAACCGATTGCGATGGACATTGCGACGCACACAGCTCCTCAGTTGTCGCTTTTTGTAAGGCTGGCAAGATGTGCCAACCTCAGCGACTTGTCCTCCCGGGTTTGGAGGACCAGCGACTCTAATGACGATATGTTGCGAAATGGATCTAAAACGCCGATAATGGCTCGATTTGACTCGATAGGTCACCGTACGTCGAACGGCTTGCCTTGAATGCAACTTTGTTCCTGTCTCTGTCTCTGTTTTTCTCTCAATCATGTTCTGCATATCTGTTATTGTTTTCGCCTCCATCACAGCGAAAATATTTTTCTGTGGCTGTGTATGCTCTTTTCCTTTCTTTGCTCTCTCTGTCTCAGCTCTCTCTGTCTCTTCTCTCTCCGTCTCTGCTCTCTCCATATCTTCTCTTTCCATCTCTGCCCTCTCCATCTCTGCCCTCTCCATCTCTGCCCTCTCCATCTCTGCCCTCTCCATCTCTGCTCTCTCCACCTCTGCTGTCTCCGTCTCTGCCCCGTCCATCTCTGCCCTCTCCATCTCTGCCCTCTCCATCTCTGCCCTCTCCATCTCTGCTCTCTCCACCTCTGCTGTCTCCGTCTCTGCCCCGTCCATCTCTGCCCTCTCCATCTCTGCCCTCTCCATATCTGCCTTCTTCATATCTGCCCTTTCCAATTCTGCCCTCTCCATCGATGCCCTCTCCATCTCTTTTCTCTCCATCTCTGCTGCCTCCTGCTTTTTTGTCTGGATCACCTCTGTCTCCATCACTGCTGTCTTCATTTCGGATGTCTCCATTTCTGCTATATCTATCTCTGCTCTCTCCATCTCTGCTGTCTCTATATTTGCTGTCTCTATCACTGCTCTCTCTATCTTTGCTTTTTCTATCTTCACTGTCCCTATCTTTAGTGTCCCTATCTCTTTTGTCTCCACCTCTGCTGTCTCCATCTCTACTGTCCCTATCGCTGCCCTCTCCATCTCTGCTCTCTCCATCTCTGCTCTCTCCATCTCTGCTCTCTCCATTCCTTTCCTCTCCATCTCTGCTGTCTCCTGCTTTTTTGTCTGGATAACCTCTGTCTCCATCACTGCTGTCTTCATTTCTGATGTCTCCATTTCTGCTATATCTATCTCTGCTCTCTCCATCTCGGCTGTCTCCCTATTTGCTGTCTCTATCACTGTTCTCTCTATCTTTGCCTTTTCTATCTTCACTGTCCCTATCTTTAGTGTCCCTATCTCTGTTGTTTCCACCTCTGCTGTCTCCATCTCTACTGTCCCTAGCGCTGCTCTTTCCATTTCTGCTGTCTCTGTCTTTGCTGTCTCTATCACTGCTGTTTTCATCTCTATTGTCCCCATTTCTGCTCTCTTCGTGTTTGCTCTCTTTATCTTTGCTGTCCCTATTTCTTCTATCTCTATCTCTGCTGTCTCTATCTTTGCTCTTCTGTCTTGCCTGTCTCTATCTCTATCACTTCTGTCTCTGTCTTTGCCCTTTCTATCTTTGCTGTCTCTATCTCTGCTTCTGCTGTTTCTGTCTCTGCTGTCTTTACCTCTGCTTTATCTGCTGTCTGTATTCTTGCCGTTTCTATTGCTGTTGCCTCTATCTTTACTGTCTCTATCACTGCTGCCTCTATCTCTGCTCTCTTCATCTTTGCTGGTCCTTTTTCTGAGGTCTCTATCACTGCTGTCTCAATTCTTGCACATTTTACCTTGGCTGTCTCTATCTCTGCTGTCTCTGTGTCTGCTGTATTTATCTTTGCTCGTTCAGACTCTGCTGGCTCTATATCTGATGTCCCTGCAGTCTGTTTTCTTGCAGTTTCTATTACTGCTGCATCTATCTTTGTTGTCTCTATCACTGCTACCTCCATTTCTGCTGCCTCTACATCTGCTGTCTCTATTTCTGCGGTTTCCATCACCGCTGTTTCTATCACTGCTGCTTCTATTGCTGCTGCCTCTATATCTGCTGTCTCTATTTCTGCGGTCTCTATCACTGATACTTCTATCACTGATGTCTCTATTACTGATGTCTCTATTACTGATGCCTCTATTACTGATGCCTCTATCACTGGTGTTTCTATCTCTCTTTTCTTCATCTTTGCTGGTTCTCTTTCTGAGGTCTCTATCACTGCTGTCTCAATCATTTGGCTTTCTGTCTTTGCTCTCTCTATCTCTGCTGTCTTTGTCTCTGCTGGCTCTATCTTTGCTTGTTCTGTCTTTGCTGGCTCTGCATCTGATGTCTGTGCTGTCTGTATACTTGCTGTTTCTATCACTACTGCATCTATCTCTGCTGTCTCTATCACTGCTGTCGATATCTTTGCTGTCTCTATTACTGCTGCCTCCATTTCTGCTGCCTCTATATGTCTGCTGTCTCCATTTCTGCGGTGTCCATCACTGCTGTCTATATTTCTGCGGTCTCTGCCTCTCCTGTCTCTATCACTGATACTTCTATCACTGATGTGTCTATCACTGATGTATCTATCACTGTTGTCTCTATTATTGATGTTTGTATCACTGGTGTTTCTATCTCTGCTGTCTCCAAAAAGATCAACTACGGACGATACACCGTCAACATTCCAAGTGCGATCCTGCGACAAACCTTGTGGGACACGACTATTTCCGCGGTCTCTATTTCTGCTGTCTCTATTTCTGCGGTCTCTGCCACTGCTGTCTCTATCACGGATACTTCTATCACTGATGTCTCTATTGCTAATGTCTCTATTACTGATGCCTCTGTCCCTGTTGTCTCTATTACTGATGCTTGTATCACTGGTGTTTCTATCTCTGCTGTCTTCAAAAAGATCAACTACGGACGATACACCGTCAACATTCCAAGTGCGATCCTGGGACAAACCTTGTGGGACACGACTATTTCCGCCGTCTCTATATCTGCTGTCTCTATTTCTGCGGTCTCTACCACTGCTGTCTCTATCACTGATACTTCTATCACTGATGTCTCTATTGCTAATGTCTCTATTCCTGATGCCTCTGTCACTGTTGTCTCTATTACTGATGCTTGTATCACTGGTGTTTCTATCTCTGCTGTCTTCAAAAAGATCAAATACGGACGATACACTGTTAACAGTCCAAGTGCGATCCTGCGACAAACCTTGTGGGACACGACTATTTCCGCGGTCTTCATCATTGCTGCCTCTATTTCTGATGTCTGTATCACTGCTGTCTCTATCATTGATACTTCTATCACGGATACTTCTATCACTGTTGTCTCTCTTACTGATGCTTCTATAACTGGTGTTTCTATCTCTGCTGTCTCCAAAATAATCAACTACTGGTGATACACCGTCAACAGTCCAAGTCCAATCCTGCAACAAACCTTGCGGGACACGAGTATATCCGCGGTCTCTATATCTGCTGTCTCTATTTCTGCAGTCTCTGTCACTGCTGTCTCTATTACTGATACTTCTATCACTGATGTCTCTATCACTGTTGCCTCTATTACTGACGCTTCTTTCACTGGTGTTTCTATCTCTGCTTTCTCCAAAAAGATCAAATACGGGCGATACATAGTCAACAGTCCAAGTCCGATCCTGCGACAAACCTTGTGGGATACGACTATTTCTGCGGTCTCCATCACTGTTGCCTCTATTTCTGCGATCTTTATTACTGCTGTTTCTATCACTTACACTTCTATCACTGATGTCTCTATCACCGTTGTCTCTATCACTGATGCTTCTATCACTGGCGTTTCTATCTCTGCTGTATCCAAGAATTTTAAATACAGCGGACGATATACCGTCAACAGCCCAAGCCCAAACTTGCGACAAACGTTGTAGGACACGACTTATTACTAAGAAAATATGTCGAAAAACCCACTCCACTGTCGTAGAAACACCAAATGCAACGAACGATACACCATCAACAGTCAAAGCCCAAACTTGTAACAAACCTTGCGAGACACGACTTATTACTGAGAAAATAGGTCGAAAAACCCACAAAACCGTCGAAGAAACACCAAATACAACGAACGATACACCGTCAACAATCCAAGCCCAAACTTGCGACAAACATTGTTGAACACGACTTATTACTGAGAAAATAAATCGAAAAACCAACAAAACCGTCGAGGAAACACCAGATACAACGAACGATACACAATCAATAGTCCAAGCCCAAACTTGCGACAAACCTTGCGGGACACGACTTATTACTGAGATAATAGCTCGATAAACCCACACGACCGTCGAAGAAACACCAAATACAACGAACAATACACCGTCAACAATCCAAGCCCAAACTTGCGACAAACATTGTTGAATACGACTTGTTACTGGGACAATTGCTCGGGAAACCCACGCGACCGTCCAAGAAACACCAAATACAACGAACGATACACCGCCAACAGTCCAAGTCCAAACTTGCAACAAACCTTGTGGGACACGACCTATTACTGAGACAACAGCTCGAGAAACCCACAAAAGCGTCGAAGAAACAACAAACACAGCCAACACTACACCACGAATAGTCCAAGTCGAAACATGATGCATAAACCACAAAAACATGAAAGAAACAACCTTTACAACTATCGGTGTAAGTTCAGCAATACGAATCACAAATGGCAGCAAAGCTCGTAGACTCTTTCGTAGACTCACAGATATTTGAGGCCACGCCCGTGCGAGACAGCCTACTGTTACGCAGATGATGAAACCCGCCACTATTAACAGCACTATGACACACGCTCCTAAGAAGATTAAAAAATTTCCAAATGCTATCCTTTCGTATAGAAACTGAGATGTGGTGGTGGTGAAGTTCCAAAAGTCGTAGGATAGCGTTTTAAAGGCTTCCCAAATATCTACCGCTGTCACTCTAGCCATGTAGGTTAGCGCAGTCGCGTAGCGCCAGTTCTCGATCCCACCTGCGACGTCCGAGTAAAGTAGAAGAGAGATCAACTAGTGGGGGAACTAGCCTCGAGGAACGTGTTGGATTGACAAACAAAAGAGTCACGAGAAACAATGAAACGCCTACTAAAATCGAAGTTAATGCACATGCGCGAGCCTAGTCGCGACAGAAGCAGCTCTTTATCAGACTAATCTATATATATATAACGTCAACACTTGAAGTTGCACTAAAGCTATATCTAGAGAACTCGTTGCTACACTAATTGCCAGTTAGCTCACTTCATTTTAGCGCAAATAAAAAAAAAAAAACACTGAGACAGCGGAGTGGATTCCAACGCGTGTGTCCAACGGAATCACATTTCTAGGAATTTAAAAAGTGTGCACGTGTTTATTTACATTCACGTGCTAGATAACGTTTACCGCTGGCTTAATTTGCACAAACTTCTCAACTTGTATCAGCATTGTGGCAGTGAATTAGCCGCAGCATGTGTACAGTGTTCACACGATCGTGTGCAGTATACTATACAATTCTTGTTCTGCGTTCCCCAAGAATCGCAGAAGATAAAGACATTTTAGAGACAGCAGGAGGTCTAATTAGCTGTTAGTCAATCACATTACGCTCGTCTCCCTGTGTTGATTACAGTCGTATTGAGTTTCATGCCTGTGAGCGAACACCATAATCGGCCTACTCAGAGATTTGTTTAATTAAGGTTAGCTCGGTCTTCTTTATCCACCCTCCTAAAACTAGCCTCGTTTGGTTAATTGCTGCTTGGTAACTGTTGTCTCACCTACCACGCCTGAGTGGGTGATGCAGTGAGGCACGTGCGCGAGCCAAGCAGCGACACAAGCGGCTCTTTATCTGTATATATAAGGTAAAGAATTGAAATTGCACTAAAGCTATATCAATAGAACTAGAACACAAACTATTTGCTCACTTCAATTTTAGCGGCAAATAGAAAAACCAAAGCACTGAAGTCACGAGACAGAGGAGCGTCTCAGTGCAGAGTTCATTCCAACGCGTGTGTCCCACGGAATCAGGTTTCCAGCAATTTACAATTGTGCCCGTGTTTATCTAAAGTTACATGTGATGTTAAACGGTCTCTTGTGCAACTAATTATTTATCTCTGGACGTAAACTACAAACAGACCGCCAAATAATGGCATACTAAACATCCTATTGCTAATTCTGGTCTGTTGTCTAGCCGAACCACGCTCGCATCTACTTGATCTGTCATCATCCACCTTCTTTGGAACCGTGTAAATCCCCTTGCTATACATTAGCTCACGTGCTCCATTCAAAATCGGGAATTTTCCCACGGTTTCTTCTAACAGACTTTCTAATTATTAGAATAAAGAGCCATTAACCTAAGCCCGCATGCACTAGAGTTACAGTAATAATGCAGAGGACGGTTAGAGACCTACGGCCAGACAAGCGACGGCCGACGCGCATGCACTCATTGCTAGTGCTGATGTTAGTTAACGTCGACAACCCCACGTGGCTGTCAATGTCTCCAGCAACCTTCTAACGCTCTTTATGTTAATTAGCAGGTGCAAGTACGCGTGTAGCAGCTCTTCCGTGATTCACGGTTTGAATTGTGTTGGCAGGCACACGCGTATATATATATAATTCCTACAATATTATACAAATTACATCCTCCCATGCATAATGACATGCTTAGTAGCAGATGAGACTGACGTGTGAGGCTGTCTAAAAATACGCCTTGTGCTTGTAATCTCCTACGTTTAGTGGTTAGCTAGAAGCTAATTCATGATGAGATATTTGCGTGTGCCAGTCTGTTTAAAAACGGAGTGACCGGGGACACTACACTGTACGTTCTCCACGAATCCTTTTCTCTACAGAACTATCACTGCTACATCTATCTTTCCTGTCTCTATCACTGCTGCCTCTATATATTTGCTGTCTCTTTTTCTGCGGTCTCCATCACCGATAGTTCTATCACTTCTGTCTCTATTTCTGCTGCTTCTATAACGGCTGTCTCTATTTCTGCGGTCTCTATCACTGATACTTCTATCGTTGATGTCTCTATCACTGCTGGCTCTATCACTGATACTTCTATCACTGATGTCTCTATCACTGCTGGCTCTATCACTGATACTTCTATCACTGATGTCTCTATCACTGCTGTCTCTATTACAGATGCCTCTGTCACTGGTGTTTCTATCTCTGCTGTTTCCATAAAGATCAAATACAACAAACCATACATCGTCAACAGTCCAGTCAAAACTTGCGACAAACCTTGTGGGACACGGCTATTTCTGTGGTCTCCATCGCTGCTGTTTCTATCACTGCTGCTTCTAGATTGGCTGTCCATTTCTGCGGTCTCTATCACTTCTGTCTCTATCACTGATACTTCTATCACTGATGTCTCTATCACTGCTGTCTCTATTACAGATGCCTCTGTCACTGGTGTTTCTATCTCTGCTGTTTCCATAAAGATCAAATACAACAAACCATACATCGTCAACAGTCCAGTCAAAACTTGCGACAAACCTTGTGGGACACGGCTATTTCTGTGGTCTCCATCGCTGCTGTTTCTATCACTGCTGCTTCTAGATTGGCTGTCCATTTCTGCGGTCTCTATCACTTCTGTCTCTATCACTGATACTTCTTAGCCTCGACACTTGGTCTTCCTTCGCTTTCGGTGGTTCTTCCAGGCAAGAATAGCAACGGCGCGGTATCACGCGATGCTGTTTTCTTAAATGGAGGCCTAGTAACTCTATATTACGTGAAAAACTAGTTTGTCACCTGATGTATTTGCAAATGATGATTGGTCGACTGTAAATCACATCTGAGTTACTTCTCTGAAACCTGGAGAGATCAGTAAACAATCGATCACCTCACAGATGTCATTTATTGTGCTACAACAGCTTGTGCGCCGACCGAAGAATATCGTTTGGGCGCGTAAGTAGCACACAGTTCCAATATTCTCCCTACAACGCAGCGAGTGAAGCTATATCTGTTAGTCGCGTGCAGCTGTTGCTCTGGAGTAGCTTCAGGCTGCCATCAGCCACGTAGAAATTTCACACGTAGTCGCAATGGCTTTCGATCGATTCCTGGAGCGCGATGATAGTTTAATTAAGACATAAGCGTACATATACAGTAGCCTAATTGCTATTGCGTCGCTTTGTAGTCAACGACAAGAGAGGACAGAGTCTGCGCGTTGCCTATTTGCGCGCGACATGGCCGTACAGTCTTTGCGCTCGTTTCTCTACGTTAACTAACCACTAAGCATCATCGCAAAGGCATAGTTATTGACTGCATTTCGCGCCTTTCCCGTTCCAATACACTTGTTATAACGGCATACACTGCTGCAAACGGAAACACACCTGATCTCGTTTGAAACAAAGCAACAAATCGTGGACTTTCGCAATGACATAATTAGGAAAGTTGCCTAATGACATAAAGAGTTACTAGGCCTCCCTTCGCTTTACGGAAAAACATCACGTGATACCGCCCCGTTGCTATCCTCACGTGGAAGGACCACCGAAAGCGAAGGAAGGCCTTGTATATAGGCTGGATACTTCTATCACTGCTGTCTCTATTACAGATGCTTCTATCACTGATGTTTCTATCTCTGGTGACTCCAAAAAGCTCAAAAACGGGCGCTAGACTGTCAACAGTCCAAGTCCAATTCTGCCACAAATCTTGTGGGACACGACTATTTCTGCGGTCTCTATCACTGCTGTTTCTATCACTGCTGCCTCTATATTGGCTGTCTCTATGTCTTCGGTCTCTATCAATGCTGTCTCTATCAATAATACATCTATCACTGATTTCTCTTTCACTGCTGTCTCTATTACTGATGCCTCTGTCACTGATGTTTCTATCTCTACTGTCTACAAGACGATCAAATATGGGCGATACATAGTCAACAGTCCATTTCCAAACCTGCGACCAATCTTGTGGGACATGACTATTTATGCGGTCTCCATCACTGCTGTTTCTACCACCGCTGCCTCTATTTCTGCTGCCTCTATATCGGCTGTCTCTATTTCTGCGGTCTCTATCACTGATGCATATGTGTCTATCACTGTTGTTTCTATTACTGATGCTTCTATCACTGGTGTTTCTATTTCTGCTGTCTCCAAAACGATCAAATACGGCCGATACCTCGTCAATAGTCCAAGTCCAATCCTGCAAACCTTGTGGGACACGACTATTTCTGTGGTCTCCATCACTGCTGTTTCTATCACTGCTGTGTCTGTTTCTGCTGTCTCTGTATCGGCTGTCAATATTTCTGCGGTCTCTATCTCTGCTGTCTCCTAAAAGACCAAATACAACGAACGATACACCGTCAACAGTCCAAGTCCAAACTTGTGACGAACCTTGTAGGACACGACTTGTTACTGAGATAATAGTTTGAAAAAACCACAAAACTGTCAAATAAACAACAACTACAACAAATGCTATACCGTAAGTAGTCCAAGTCAAAACTTGCCACAAAGCTCGTAGACTCGCTCGTAGACTTGCAGATATGTGAGACCACGACCATGTAAAGAATCTTGTCCTATCCCATGAGTATGACAACGCGATGACGCCGGCGATAAAAGCAGGTTGTGCAAACGACCAGAAACAGCGTTTAAGCTGAGGCCAATAGCGGACTGCTACGTAGATGATCAAAACCGCTGGTATTGCCCGCTCTAAGAGCCACACTGCTGCGTAGATTGTAAGAAGTGCAATTGATACCCTTTCGTATAGAAACTGAGATGTGATGGTGGTGAAGTTCCAAAAGTTGTTGGGTAGCGGTTTTAAGGCTTCCCAAATATCTTCCGCTGTCACTTTAGCCATGTCTGTTAGCGTAGTCGCGTAGGGCCAGTTCTCGATCCTTCTTGCGACGTTCAAGTAAATGAAAGAGACAAGTTGGGGGAATTAGCCGCGCGGAACGTGTTGGATTAAGATTTCTGGACAAAGAATAGAGTCACGGGAAACAACGAATAGCCTACTCAAATCGAAGTTAATGCACATGCGCGAGCCGTGTAGCGACACAAGCGGCTCTTTGTCTGTATATATAACATCAAGACTTAAAGTTGCACTAAAACTATATCTATAAAACTTGTACACACACTATTTGCATGCCAGTTAGCTAACTTCATTTCTAGCGGCAAGTAAAAAACGAAAGCACTGAAGTCACGAGACCGGAGAGCGTCTCAGTGCTGAGTTCATTCCAACACGCGTGTCCCACGGAATCACATTTCTAGCAATTTACAAGTGTGCATGTGATGTTAAACGGTCTCATTGTTCAGCTAATTATTTATCTCTGCACGTAAACTACAAACAGATCACGAACTAATGGCATACCAAACATCATATTGCTAATTCTAGTCTGTTGTCTAGCCGAACCACGCTCGCATCTACTTGATCTGTAATCAATCATCCACCTCCTTTCGACCCGTGTAAATCCCCTTGCTATACACTAGCTCAAGTGCTCCATGCAGAGTCTGGGATTTTCCCACGGTTTCCCAATTTTTCAATCGGACTCTCTAGTTATCAGAATAAAGAATCATTAGCCTAAGCCCGCATGCGCTAGAGTTACAGTAATAATGCAGAGGACGGTTAGAGACCTACGGCCAGACAAGCGACGGCCGGACAGCCGCCGCGCATGCACTCATTGCTAGCGCTGACGTTAGTTAGCGTCGACAACCCCACGTGCCCGTAATTGTCTCCAGCAACCTTCTAACGCTCTTCATGTTAATTAGCAGGTGGCAGAACGCTTGCAGCAGCTCCTCCGTTATTCACGGTTTGAATTGTGTTGGATGGCAAACGCGTACATAGGCTCACGTGTTCCAGAACCTGGGGTTCCAACGGTTACTCCGCTTTTCGAACAGACATTTCAGTCATCAGAACGAAGTGTTAGCTTATCCATATTTGGCAGCAAAAACACACTCACCAGGCCTCGGTCAACCCCGAACAGCATGCATGGAGTAAAGATCCAACAAGTCAACGGTATTGTGTCGGTATAGTATACTTCTATTTGCACATACTGTGATTAGTTCGTAATGAGTCTATTTCATAACACACATGCACTGCATGCCTCTCAATCTCGCGTAGCCAGACCCTCCTGTTTTGACTCAAATAGCAAATTGATGTCCAGGATCCCATAAGGCACAAAATCATGACGACGATGTGTGATCAGATCAGTGAGCATTACACTGATCAGACAAGTTAGTATTTATACTATAGAAATGAACATCGAACATAAATGTGTTTGAACACTTAATTGTTTAGGCTCAAAAACTACTGCATTTCAACTTTTCCTGCTTTCACTTCTAGTTGCAATACATATTGTGACAAGCTAAGTTGAATAACAAATGCGATCGATTTGTAAGATGATAAGTTGGAAGTGTAACAAATTATTGCTTTTTGGTTAATTACTACTTTTGACGTATAGCATGTGCACATGGACAGACAAACACAGTAAAGGCTGCTTCACACTGAGCACGTAACGTAACGTTCCGTAACGTAACGCAATGTAACGTAACGTAACGTAACGTGACGTAACGCACACAAGATCGATGTCGTATACCGTACCGTACTGAGTTTCGTAACGTAACGTTAGATGTAGAGATGGATTCAACTTTTCCCGATTGATGTAGACAATTATCCAATCATGGAACAGTGCGTGGGTGTCTCTCCTGAGCGTCTCACTGCTGTAACATGTCTATCGACGAAAGGCTTAATGACCTCGTACGCGAGTACCCATGTTTGAATAAACAGTAATACCACAGACGCAATTCAAGCCGTTCAGTTATCTCCCTGAAAGTCCACATCAATAAATGTTACCGCTATAACGATTAATATCAAATCAAGTTGACGGACACTGTCAGCTTGTTGGCACTAATTGCGTGCCAACGTGCACTTATTGTGCCAACGCGTGCAAGTTGTATAAATTCAAGTGAATTCATTGTTATTAATCAGCTAATGTTCAATCTATTTGTCTTCAGTTACCGTTATGGGAGCAATCGCATCTCTGACGACAGCATTCGTCCAACTCTTTGCCAGTTCAGGTACCCTGTCCTGATTGGGAAGCACCTAATTTTTAAAGACTTCTATAAATAATCCTTCTAAACAAATCAATTTATCAAACTTGCCTCAGGTTCCGTCAGAAAACCGCGTCGTCCCGCTCGCCAGACAGCTTTCGGAACAAACTTCTGCCACCATTAATTGGTATATATCATTGACCTCTAGAGAACGCA
>CAXXBX010000162.1:0-27769 GCA_964274945.1 Dehalococcoidia bacterium
AAAATGAGATAGATGACGACTACGAAGTGACGAAAGTTGATAGTGATGTTACATTGACCAGCCAAGCGCAGGCGAACACAACCAAGCGTTGCTGAACGCATAAATCTTTACACTAGAGTAATTAATAGTAATGAAGTGATAGACATGGCATCTGTTTTCGTGACCAATTATCTGTAGTCATATTCTAACCATAACGTTCTAATAGACTAACGGTCTTTGATATGCAAAAACTTCATCCTTCTGGGTGTGTCTTGTTTACCTGCTTTGTTTAGCGTCTGAAATAAATCCGGGTTTTTACGATTTCGAATGATGCCAAGATCGTCGCCAACGAAAGACACAAGAGTTATAGGGGTAGCCAACGAAAGACACAGGAGTTATAGGGATTTTTGTAAATACACAGAAAATGCGAACAGAGAGTAAAATTGGTTTAAAATAAAATATCTATTTTGTCTTTAATTTCGAATGTCCCGGATGTGTGATGGCGGAGTCATCTGAATCGCGCTCAGTGACAATATGCGGCGTGTTGTGCTACATTCAAAATAAAATGAGGTACGTATCGCGTGATACACTTTGAGATGTGGTCGTGCGTAGATTTAGAGAGCAAGACATAAATTCCGCGAAAGAGTTGCTGTTTGAAGTCTAACCTCTGGGAAAGCGGCACTAGAGGATATCAGAAAGTAGAATAGGAAAAACACATCTTACAAGAAGAAAGCGGAACGTGACGTTGAAGATGTATTACATTTATGTTACGAGGCGGATAGACTCTAAGCAGACGTGCCTAAGTTTGGTGCTGTAGATATCATATCGTTTCCGGTCATCCCAATTGAAGAGGTTGACTGCAGTAATTTATTGTCTAAGGTGTCGGCTCATCTTAATAACGAATTCGAAGGTGCGGTTGTTAGGATGTCCGAGCAAGTGAGCCTTTGTGAGAAGAGAGTAAAAGTATTGGGAGAAGTAATTACAGATGGTAAGAAATCACAAGTTAGTAGAAGCTATTCAGAACTTCTGAAGGTTTCATCAGTGCAAAAACCAAATTTGGTACAACCACAGTCTGCAGGTGTTATTGATGAGAAGGGTGATGATGTAGTGAAAAGAAATAGTAACAATACGGATAATAATCGATAATGGAAATTAGTAGAGCGGCTTCGACGAAGAAACATTAAAGCTGTAGTGGGTTCCAACAAGGAGGTGTCATCTCTGGTAGGTGTGGAAAGAAAGAGGCGGGACACATGGGATATTTATGTTGGAAATTCGAAGAAAGATGTTACTGAATTACGAATTGTAGAATACCTGAAGGATAAGGGTGTGGAAAAATGTGTTTTTTGTTACCATCAACAATACGAGGTACAAGGAGTGCAAGAGTGAGAGTGCCATTGAAGTTCAAGAATATAGTATTGGAGTCTAATTTCTGGCCAGAGCACGTCAGAGTCAGATCATGGGTATTTCGACCAAAAATGTCTGTTCCCGAAAATGAAAACAATCAATACGAAGAAGTCAACTAAATTAAAGATAGCCAGTTTAGAGAGTTCAAGTCGGCAGCTGACAGTATTTCAGATTTGTTCAACGAAGTGGATATACTTGCTGTGCAAGAACATTGGCTTCTACCTACAGAGCTGGGTAATTGAGCTTCTATTAATGAAGATGCTCTATATTCTGCTGTGTCTCCTATGGAGATGGATAAAATTGTATTGGGAAGGCCATTTGGTGGGGTTGCAATATTGTGGCATAAATGTTTTTATCAGTCTGTTTCTACTATTCAAACTGCTTCGGACAGAATGTCTGCAATCCGAATTACTACAGATCTAAGAACTATAATTATTATTTCTGTGTACATGCCAGTTGACTATGGCAATGAGCAATCAGTAGAGGATTACATTACTGAAATTGGTTTTTGGAGGTCTTTTAGAGTCAAATGAGTATGATAATATTATGATATTGGGAGACTTGAATATTGATCTTCGCGAAGCCAGAAGTCGTTTTTCAAGACGCCTGGCTAAATTTATGTCGAAGTTCAACCTGACAGCTATTGGCATGGATGATATTAAAGCCAATACTAAGAATACATGGCATAGTCCAGATTTCCAGACTCAATCATGGATTGACTACATCATAGTCTCTGATGGTTTGACAAAAACGATTATAGATTTTGAGATAAGGGTGGACGGAGATTACTTATCTGATCATTGGCCTATTGCCATGCCAACGAGTGTGGAAGTAGATGGTAAGATTTCAATACCAAAGAACAAGTCTGTTGGTTAAAAAATTGTTGTGGAAACAAACCGCAATGGACAGTTTGGAGAGATATAAACACTGTGTAGAACTGGAACTAAGTAAAATATCTATGACAGTAGCAGCTGCTGTGCGTAATGAGCCGCAGTCTTGTGGTCATCATCACGATATTCAAGAATATCTTGATGCCATATGTGGAGCTTTGCTGAGATCTGGTAAATTATGTGTACGGAAAGGCTCAGGTAGAGGAACGAGTAAATTGGGTTGGAATGATGATCTCAAGAAATCAAAGCGGCAGGCTATAAATGACTTTTCTAAATGGAAATGTGCTGGTAAGCCTAGAGATTGTGAATTATACAAAGCAATGCAGAATTCTAAAATGATCTCTAAAGGTCATTTAAAAAATATAAAACGGAAGGAACAAGAATGTTGGTGGGAAAGTTTGGCCACAGACTTACATAGTGATACTGATACGTTTTGGAAGAAAGTACGAGGAAGAAAGTACGAAACGCAGCTTTGTATACAAAATGGTATGTCTGACAGTGAAATGATGGAGTGCTTGAAGACGCAATTTAGCCAAATTATCAACAGTCAATCACACGATTCTATAGATGGAGAGCGTCAAATATTTGAGTCAAATCTGAAATATCAAATACAAACATCAAAACTACCATGGCGGTGTGTTGAGATACATCCCAAAGAAGTCGAAAATGCATTTCATCAACTGAAAGTAAAAAAATCTGCTGGACCTGATGAAGTAGAGTCCGAACAGCTTGGGTATGGTGGCTTTCAATTAGCTATCCACATGAGTACAGCCTTTACTGCTTGCTTAAGACATTCTGTAGTCCCAACTCAATTTTTGGAGTCTTATGTTGTTCCAGTCATTAAAGATAAACATGGTGATGCTAGTGATCCAGACAATTACAGAGGAATAGCTGTTTCGTCAACAATATCAAAAGCACTGGAACTAATAATGCGTGACAAGTTGCATGGTATGCTGATGTCTAGTCAACAACAATTTGGTTTCAAATAGGGTCATGGATGTTCTGATTGTTCCTTTGTTTTGAAGGAGACTGTCGACTACTACCTTTCAAATGGTAACAAAGAAGTATATGTGTGTGCTCTTGATTTATCAAAAGCATATGATAAAGTTTCCTTTTATTGTCTGCTTAAAAAAGTTACTAGATAGAATTGCTCCTGTATATTTGGCTAAATTTCTTGCCAAGTGGTATTCATGTCCAGAAATGAAAGTTAAGTGGAACAACCACTGTTCTTCACATTTTGGCGTTGGAAATGGTGTACGACAAAGGAGCATTTTGTCTCCATCTCTGTTCAATATCTATATAGATAATCTTTTAACACAGCTTAGCTTTTCTGGTCTCGGAGCTAGAATAGCAGATCTATACCTCGGGTGCCTGACTTACGAAGACGACATAACACTAGTGTCCCCAAATGTTGCTGGATTACAACAAAAGTCAGATATTTGTACTACGTATGCAAATGAGCATCATCTGATATACAACACCAAAAAGAGTGTCGTGATTACATTCAAGCAGAGACGATGGAAACACTCTAGTAAATTAGATGTCTTTCTCAATGGCAATAGATTACCAAACAAGAAGAAAATAACACATTTGGGCGTTGTCATGAATGATTGTTGTATGGTACAGAGCGCATTGGAGGCTAGAAAAAGAAAATTTTATGCTGCTGTGAATGGTGTCATTATCCAACTTGGTGGAAGTTGTCCAAAAGATAGCTTATGGATGGCAATCATGGAAAGGCAACTATTACCAGTTCTTGCCTATGGAAGTCATTTGTGGAATTTTGAACGAAGTATAGTAGAGACGTCTATTAACACAGCGTATCGAAAAGGTATTCGTCGTGGGCTTGGTATGAGACAAAGAGACTCTATAGTGAAAAGTATTCCAGAATTTGTTGAGGCATCTCTTAAGATGAAAATACTACAAACTAAATTTCTTAAACGGGCCATAGATTCAAGAAATGAACTTGTGAGAAGACTGGCTTTGCTAATAGTTAGACATAGTTATCCTGGACACGGATTGGATATGATAAATGGTAATGTTTTTACGTGTAGATTAAGTGATTTGTGTGTTAGTTATGTCGTTTGTCTACATGCGTGTGGTGTGTGTGTGTGTGGTGTGTGTGTGTGTGTGTGTGTGTGTGTGCGTGTGTGTGTGTGTGTGTGTGTGTGTGTGTGTGTGTGTGTGTGTGTGTGTGTGTGTGTGTGTGTGTGTGTGTGTGTGTTTTACGTTGCCCCTGTGAGAGAACTACACCAGATTTGGTGTGATAAGAATATATTATTATACTTATTATCATTATTATTCGTTATGATTAACGTCATTGTTAGTAAATTTATATGTTTGTATTTCAAATACTTTGACGCATTAATGAACCGCAAGTTTGAACGTGAAGAAGAGAAACTAACAAACAAACAAAGTTGTTTGCTGTAATAATGCCTACCTGAACTTGACTTCTTCTCAGTTGTAGCTACAGTTCCCTCTGATGGTGCACCTGTGTTCTGACCATTGGTAGCACTAACTTCTATTCTGTATGTTGTACTTCCTGAAAGACCAGTTATAGTAGCTGTTGTCTGAGATCCATCAACTTCAACAGATATCTCAACAGACATGCTGCCTTGACGATATATGTTAATAAAATAACGTTTGATTGTCAAGGCTGTACCCCCTGCATCTGGTTTGTCCCAAGTGACATGAATGTCAGTAGATGAGACTACTGTAGCTTTCACATTTTGCACTTGACTCACCTCACCTAATGACACACATGAAATCAGAAAAAGAGATACAACAATTACCATTCTAGTAAACACCTTCACGTAAAGTTGTTGCAGAAAGTGGCGCTGATTTGCTTCCATTCCCAATGTCACTTCTTGCAAATACACAAATCAAGTATGTTGTATTAGATTGCAAGTTGGAAATGTCTCTTTCTCCTTCACTTGCCTTGACAACAATTACTCGCCAAGAAGCCACGGCTGATCCTTGCACCTTATACTCAATGTAATACTCACGTACTTCCAAATCATCACCATCGTCATTCATTACTGGAGGACTCCATTGCACACGAATGGATATTGTTGATGCTTGCACACTGACATTCAGAGGAGAACCTGCGCAGCAAATGCAGCAATCCTAAAACTACATGCACTACTAAAATTTTACAATTTGTGTACCTAGTACTGTTGTCACTATCTCTGTTGAACAGTTTCCTCTTCCCACACTATTGACTGCATAAACATAGAAAAGATATGAAGTTGCTTGTTGGAGTGCAGTTTCTTTCGCTCTTCTAGAGTTGAGGTGGCAGTTGGAACTAGTTGGTGGACAAACAGCATTTGATCCTGAAACATGACCATAGCAGTATGTCATTGCTTCAACACCATCATCAGTAGTGGAATTCCATAAACAGCTGTAACCAATAGCACTTCTATTACAAGTGAGTCCAATAACACCTCCCGGAACAACTGTAATAACAAAAAAAGGAACTATAGAAACGATTCATTGCAATATGCTGCATAGCAACAGCTTACATTTGGCACACTGCAGATTAAACGTTTGCATTGTATGACCTATTGTGTTATCATATAAAGCAATTATTTCTCGAAGCCTATCATCTCTTGTTACAGGGACATTCAAGACATTTCCATATTGTCCGCTGACTTGTCCTAATATTAACTCATCAATATCTTTCCACTTCCACATTACAGTTGCTGTAGGAACACCAGGATCTTCAATGATCTGACTTCCATCGAGAATGACAGTTGCACGTGAACCTGTAGAAGTACTGCTAGAACACCTAGTGCTGCCCGGTACATTTCTAGAAGGACCATCTGAAGGAGAGACACAAAGCCATAACTACAGCAAATTGGTCACGAAAATACTTACATTTTACAACAATTGGTAGAGTTGAGTTAATCAACTGCACATTATTTGCAAAATCTGATCGGCACGAGAAGGTCAAGTTATTGAGACTTCTTTTAGTGTTAACGTAAACGGTGAGTTGAAAAAACCCGTGCGTAGTAGTGTTGTGCGTTAGATGAGCGTTCTTCAGCCCTTTTACTGCAGTTGGTATGTTATTGAATGCTACCGGTGTCTCTTCCATCACAGACCCCTGTGTGACTAAAATTCTGTTTCCCAACGACAATCCAAAGGTACACTCCAACTTGAGTTCCATGTTTTCGCGAAGATCTTGTACGTTCTTCGGGTCTGTCTCCAAAAGAGGAAATGACTGCACTTCGATACACTTCCACAGAAATAAGATAGACGACAATGCTAAAAATCGAATAAAAGTACGCATACAATCGCTATATCGACGAAACGCTAAACAGTTACCTGTAACCCACAACGATCTCTTCTGTACCTTCAACGCCATTTTAACCACACCTTCAATTTTCATATCCCGGATTAAAATGTGCTACTTAATATCAATAGCAGCTTAGAGACATCTACATTGTAATTTGACTTCCTAAGAAGGCGATGTTCATCTTCATCACACACGCACGCACGCACGGACGCACACACACGCACGCGCGAGTGTGCGCGCGCGCACACACACACACACACCTTGATTCCATCATTTTACCCAGTATGGGTTTTGGCAACGCAGCGTAATAGCGCTTCTTCAAGCAAGACGATCATCAGCATCACGAAGACTGATATGTAATGATCTGAGGTCTCTTGTGACAACATCTATCCATCTCTGTCTAGGCCATGTGTTGGTCTTGTTGCATTACAAAGTCTGCTGCGAAGTAATTGTTTTTTTGGGGCGATTGTCACTCATGCGTAGCTGATGGCCCAGCCATTACAATCGTTGTTTCTGTATTGTCATAGCAATAGAGTCTTCACACGCTCGTTCTAATATGTCTGAATTCTTGATTTTATTCCATCTTGAGACACTAAGAATCGATCGAATGCGCGCGCGCGCGCACACACACACACACACACACACACACACACGCAGTTCTTTTTTTCTCTACTTAAGACAACAATAAGTTCACGAATTTCATTCAGCAGTTCTTTACAGTTTGTCTTTGATGAGTACTTTTATGCGCAAAGAGTCCTATTCTGGAACATCACACGCAATGACAGATATTACAAACGTTCTGTGTACCAATATTCAAGTTTTGTGGGGCATAGTTGTCATTAATTAGTCTCTTTTCATCTATTTTGTCAATTCTATCCTCCTCGTAATGATCTAAACCTAATCTCATCTTTATCTTCCACATTGAACGGTCACATGGTATTATTTCCCAAATTTTGTGATTAATAACGACATTCAAAGTGTCTTTGAACCTCAACGATCAGCGCCTACCGTCCGATGTCAGGAACGGGCAGTCTAAATTCGGTGGAGATATGATGCGCCGTTCCAGAGATATTCGCGAGCGAGCGAGCGAAAGCGAGTACGATCGGCGGGAAATCGAGTCGTCGTGGGAGAAGTCAGGAAGATGAACACAATTGCACTTTCGAATTAAATAAATTTGGCGAGTGCGAACAAAATTCGGCTGAGATCAGACTCGCCGCTTTTGAGAAACGCTCCAACAGACGGACACACAGACACACAGACCCCTCTGCTTTATATATATACAAGCTCCAATGCCCGGCTTCGCCCGGGGGACAACCCATGCCAGGTGCTTCTCCTTTCCACTTCATAGCGCCGCAGTTGGAAGTGGAGGAGAGACAGGTCGCCTTTTTATAGGTAGAGATTATAGCAGAAAGTATCTAAAAATGCGTTTGATGGTTGGAGAGGCAGAGGGATGTAGCCAGGTCACGTACAGTTTGTTTAGAGTACCTGCAGCAGAAGCATGCGAAGGTAGAATCGTTCGACATCCTTGCTATTATTTTATCTTGACCTCTCTTGCGATTTTCCCATTTTCAAGTAATTTTTTATAAACATATTGAGTGGGAATCTCTGTTAGCAGGTATTGCCGAGCTACTTCGTCGTGTTCGTTAAGTTTAAACCAAGCGGTGAGATGGCTGTCACGAATAGAAGCATTTCGTAATGCTTCCTGTTCACGACCTCGTTGGAAGTAGACAGGCTGTTGTCGAGGTAGGTGCACAGACAATCGTATGACGGTGTGTGACCGCTCATGCATGTGGTACTTTGAAAGACGCCTTAAAGCTCATGTCCGCTAAAATACCTGTGTAGTAAAGAAAATGTGATTCTGAATTAGTAGTCTCTCGCGCATAACTGCTCATGGACATATAGCTGGCATCTAGGAACGTGGAAATTTGGTCAAGGTCAAGTTGCGTAGATTGTTGCATCTCGATGTTTGCACTTTCATGTCCTTTGTACAAGTACTTCAATAAGTACTTCACACTCTTACTGACATGCAGGCTTCAATATTGATGTGTCCCTGATAGTTTTTGGTAAACCAAGGATTGTATGGCACAACATACCTATACCATAGGCGTAAGAACCCGGGGGCCGAGGTGGCCATGGCCCACCCAATATTTAGCCTCCAAAGTTGTATCAATGCGGCGATTAGACCCCCAATTTGGCTTTTGGCCCCCCTAATCTTACCAAACTTCCTACGCCTATGCTATACATTTACAAAGAAAGAAATTTGTTGTCAATTATTCTGTTTTCTATATCACAAATTGATGTTGTTTGTACTCGCCTGTTGTCCAATTGACACTTTCTAGTTATACTGTACGCCCATTGTCACGTCTGCTGTATTGCGGATAGCCATTAACTGATAAAGATGTTTCTTCGCTAAAACCCTTTGGAAACATTTTGCTGCAGACGCCATCAACCATGCATACTGAATGTGGTTTTAGAACACCGCATGGACCGTGTATCATAAACGACTTAACCATTCTGTAAAGGTCAGGGTCTTCACGTTCGTCTAAATATCTCAGCACAGATGATGCTGTCTACATCATGTCTGTCTCTCAGTTTGCTCTGTTGATCGAGAACGATAAGTATGTGACAGTAAGGTAGACCTCTTTTCTGAAATTCGATTACATGCACCATGGCCACAGGTTTTCCCAAGACGTTTCTCTGTCTAATGTCTGTAAGAATTTCTTGTAGATGTCTCTTAGAAACACGTGCTACCAAGTCTGGTCTGTTCTCATCAGTCATTCCTGCAGGCAGATTTTCTGTAATTTCTATAGTCTTAGTATTGCAAATAAATGTTACGAAATGATCGGGCTTTACAAATTTTGCAATAATAGCCATAGCATCTTGAAATTTTGTTGCATAGCTCGAGGGATTCCATGGAATGACGACGGAAGTATTACCATTCTGCCAGGTTGCAAGTATTTTGTGCTGCCTGAGACGGTAAATGATCCATTAGTTCTTGATATAGCTCTACACGTAGAGTTGGCTGATTACGTTAAACATAATTTAACCGTGACGCCTCCACTTTAACATATGCGTCTACCAGGTACTGCTAAAATAGTTTTCCTGCAAAGTAAATAGGAGAGAACTGAGATTGAACGGCTATGCGGAAACTGTAGAGTTGAAGAAGTGTGATCGTCTGTCTAGTAGACGTTCAATGTTCTGACGTGTGTTGAGAACCGTAGATTTAGCCAAGATCTCCTCTTGGGAAAAGAATAGGATATACCATTGGGTCGCAGTTAGCTGACATGTAGGAAATTAATGTCCTCCGAGCATCTCGAGGGTACACAACAATATCTCTCTCAAAAGGTGAGGCGCCATCGGTTCCTACAAAAATTGCTGCAACTTCATCGTGTCTCGTTTCGTTGTATCGGCGCTTATCACTGCCACGTTTGAAAAACATTTGGACAGAATTTGCTTCGTTAGCTTCACGGTTTGATTCACTACTTTGCTGCTCTTGCTCAACCTGAAACATGTGTTTGTATGCTGCCGCGTAACGGCTGACTGTATTCATGATGCGCTGTAGTTCTCTCATAATATCTGGCCTACAGTTCTGGTTTTCAGGATGCTGCAATCTCCTTTGGACTGTTTGATCACCTTCTAAAATGTACACTTGCCCATACTGACGATTAGTGCCATCTGGTGGTTGTAGTGCACCGGAGCGGCGATACAACTGCCCGTGTATCCTGAAACAGTAAGGACCACGGCCAGAAGGTAAAGAAATGTTAGCTCCCATTGATGCAAAGGCAAATGCACTGTTGTACTGTCGTATAGATTGTCGGAAATGCTGAGCGTCGAGAACGCTATCTGTTAGAAGATGTTGCAAGTAGATTGTGTACGGAGCTAACGGTGGAAGAATTACTTTCCCATTGTGACAACAGTTGAACAGTTCGTTCGGAAATCACAAGGATTCACGATAAGGACATTTGATGTTCTTTGCACCGGTGTACAGTGGAGCAACAACAGGATGTTGTTGGCTAGCATCAAACTGAGCTACAGGTAGACGTCGGTCAGTCTATAAAATGCGCTGAGCTGTTGCTTCCCTGAAATGACGGTTGCAAGCTTCATTGACGAAACTATCAGCTATATGTTGTGCACTCTCTCCTGTGTGACGACGTTGGCGCTGGCGACGCGTTCTATTGGCAGCAAGCCGATCAGTCGTCTGTTGTGCACTCTCTTCTACGCGACGTTGTCGTCTACGTGCTGCATTCGCAGCAAGCCGATCAGTCCTCTGTTGTGCACTCTCTGCTGCTCGACGTTGTCGTCTATATGCTGCATTCGAAGCAAGCCGATCAGTCGTCTGTTGTGCACTCTCTGCTGCGCGACATTGTCGTCTACGTGCTGCATTCGTAGCAAACCGATCAAGCGTCTGTTGTGCACTCTCTGCTGCGCGACGTTGTCGTCTATGTGCTGCATTCGCAGCAAGCTGATCAGTTGTCTGTTGTGCACTCTCTGCTGCGCGACATTGTCGTATTCGGGATGCATCGGCAGCAAGCCGATCAGTGGTTTTTTGTGCATTCTCTGCTGCGCGACGTTGGCGTTGCCGTGCTGGAACAGCGTGATGGTCGTGTGTCATCTGACGCTTTGCCGCAGTACAGTAATGTTGATGTCGTTTATTTCCACGCATGCTGAATACTGAACAATTGCTTTCATGCAACTAACTCTAGGATTTATTTATACTATTGTACTTTCCTTTCCTACGCATTTGGTTGTGGATGTTAAGTGTGGTAAGTTTTTACTGTTCATGGCCACTGTTGCGTCTCTGACATCAACGTTGCGAGTGCAAATGGACGTAACATAACAGAAGCAGATGCTATAATTCCGTTAATTTGAGAAACTGGCGTCAATATTTGCGTCACTACGCCACATCAATGAGGTGAGTTATAGTAAAGAGGAAGAGGTGAAACCAGTAAATATAAAATGGACGTGAAAGTTTTGCGTCATCACGCCACCTCAACGTTGTCACTTAGTGGCTAGAAGACACGTTTAGGATAACGTCACAACCAGTAAATTGAAAATGTACGTAAAATTCCTACGTCATCACGCCACATGAACGTTGTCACTCTGAGTACTCTGAGTGGGTAAAAACAGGTGCAAGATAACGTGGAGGTCCTAACCGGTAAATTGGAAATGAATGTAAATATGATGGGTCATCGTGGCACATCGAACGTATATATGTTAAACACACGATGTTACGGTTTACAGTTGAACGTGTTTTCATGCAGTAAAAATAGATTTCTGAGAGTGAGAGTGCAACACGTTTGACAGCAGGTGGAAGTGATTTGCAAAATAGAAAGAAAAAGAGAAAAACGCAAGTGCGGAGAAGGCACTGTAAATCATATGAAAATGCAAATCACTCTGTATCAAAGAAGAAGAAAGCAGAGAGTACAGAACAAAAGCGGGTTTTTCCAGATACGCCATCGTGAGCATGCATAGAACAATATCTGTACACTGTTTATGCAAAATGGTATGTTACGTTTAGAGACAAAACGTCTTGGGAAGAAACAATGGATGACACCAAAGAGGATGTGGAAAACTTGCTGATGAATGAAACAGAAGCAGAAACACTGAAAGAGGACAAAAGCAGGCAAACCAAGAATTGGAATCTTTTATTGAGAGAAAAAGGAAGGACGCAGAAGAGCGAAAGCTTTGCCTCTGTGCATTCCGTACAGTGACGCAACGTGAGATTGACAATGACTGGGCTGAAGTTGTTAGATCCATGAAAGATGCAGACAGTTTGTGACGCTAACTGTAGTAAGTATTAATTAACTACTACTTTGATAGGCGGATGTTACATGCAGAACACACTTGCACAGGCAAGACCCACGCGAAGTGTTGTTTGTAGTTCACTACATGTTGTACATCACAGCTCTTCAGTTCCTGTTCCTGTCAACGTAATTAATTAATTAAACTGGCGGTTAAGCTAACAGCGTCAGCTGACTGGACAGGCCGGCTCGCCGCTGTAGCATGTCGATTCGTTGAAACTTCTTGGTTGGCGTCGCTCCAGTTACTGTCTATACAGACAAAATGTAGACACACGCCTATTATAGCTTATACTCTACGTGTCATAGACTGCAGACGGCAAATCTTGCATTTTCTACTCTCCCATTACATGCCTCTGCAGACGCCGTAGTCGACGCTACCGCCACAGACCATGATCCGCAGCCGGCTTACTCCGACTACAGCCAGCTGCAGCGCATCCAGACGATGCAGATGATGGCGCATCCAGACGATCAATGCAGATAAAGAGCAGACCAGTTCACGTCACATCCGCATACATACTCGGTCAATTGACTAAAAAAACTCTCGCACATCTCATTTCAGGTCGCCAAATTCTCGTCTTGGGCCGTCGGAGGCATCTTACACACTCCAGACAGCGAAGTGTAGACTCTACGCATTCCCCATCTCAGACTCTTCCCATAAAACGTCATGATCTATTGCTGAAGAATGACGCCACTTTCGCAATGAAGACGCATCTTTCGTGACATACATCTAGATGTAGCGACGCACGCACGCACCAACACGTGGCCCGGTGAGCCGGCCTGAAACCTCTGACTGTAGCGGCCGCATCTTGCACTCTACTCTAGACCAGATAGCCTAGATAGTCGCTGGCAAGCGCACGACACTTCCGCTCACTCGGTCAATTGAATAAACAAACTCCCACGCATCAAATTTTAGACTGCCAAAGTCTCGTCTCGGGCCACACACACACACTCACACACACCTAAAAAATCCTAAATGTCAGGATCTGCCTCTCAGACGTCACGCCCTCAGATGTTAAGCTGGGCCCTTGCGCTACTCAGGGAACTCTGGGCCTGCGCTAGCAAACTCCTGGAGCCGGGCCAGGCATTCGGAGGAGCACCGACTTGTGAAGCCAACTGGGGTGTGAGCACCCGAAGTCTCACCATGACCCCAGTGGCTAATGTCACGTCACAGCCGATGGTCGCTTAGGACTTCTGTCAATGAGCAGGTACTCATTTATACTGTTGAGTCGAGAGAAGCAAATGTGTGTTAGTTTCTTGCTTAAGGAAATTATGCCATAGCTCGCCATCACTGTGACTTGAACTTGCGATCCTTCAAGGTTCCGGATGTAAACCCTCCATAATATGACTCTCTAAGCAACTGAGCTATCACACACACACACACACACACACACACACACACACACACACACACACACACACACACACACACACACACACACACACACACACACACACACACACACACACACACACACACACACACACACACACACACACTTGCGCGTATATTACGCAAAACGCGCCTAAACTTGTATGCGCTGCTATTATGTCAAATTCTCTTAATAGTTTTCATGCAATCTTTAAATTTCTCGTCGTTTCTATATAATATGTTCATAATTGTACAGTGTCTACATATCTACAGAAAAGTGCTCCATTGACGCAGCCGTATCAGGCGCGTAGCCCATAGGTCAGTTGGGGGGGGGGGGTTCACAGTGTTTAACATCGTAATTGAGTGAACGTATTATTTGTTAATTTTATTAGCAGTAAATGTTCTTCTGCTGCTCTATAGAGATTAACAAATTATCCATAATGCAAGAGATCAATGACACGAGACAATGTAATATCGCGAAGATCCCGTGAATGGTCTTGACTATACGGCACTCAGATTACTTGTATAAACAACGTTAATTAACGAAGTGAATCAAACGAACTATTCTAACTCAACTGTTGAACATGAACAAAACACTTAAGTCAACTGTGGATCTATAAGCATAGACCAGCTGACACATATTATGACATAAAGTCAACTGCAACCATTCTAAGAGGAGTTTTGCGTTTAAAAAGACTAATAACAGCATTTATACCAATTTCTAAGTTATAGTGTGTATGCAAAAGAGCAAGAGCAGGCAGACGAGTAGAGCCCATAGTGCTACGTAGGTATGTCATGAAGCTCCTCAAGTAACTCAGAGACCGTTTACACTCTACTGCTGAGAATGGAATTGTAAACACAAGAGCCAGAAGACATTGTATATTTGGAAATATATTTTCCATGGCACACACCAGTGTTGCAGAGGCAGTGTGAGAAAGCACTTCAGTGGCAGGTCTGCTTCTCCAGTGAACTTCCACAAATCTAACTCAGCTGGTAGGCCAAGACGAGAAGGTTCAGGAAGGTCTTCTCGCTACTCTTCTGCAAATTTGTAAACAGCATCTCGGGACTTGGCAAGATCTTCAAGGAATGTCGAAGGAATGAGGTATGGAACCTTGAAAGCAAGCTGCTGCATGTTTGAGAATCTATCTCTCATTTGGTTGCACACATCATCGACCACCGGAATAGAGATTGTTTGCTTGAAGTATTCTTCAGTGGTTGCTGCTGGTGTGTTTGACGGTTGTTCTGTCTACAACATATCCTTGGTAGGTATGCGTTGATTCCTATCTTCTCAGCCATAGATTCAGCAAGTCTATACCACTGTCCATGATAGATGTCAATGTCCTCACCAACTCTGTGCAATGTCTCTGTCACAGTTTTCACTTCTTGATATGCATTACAAATGTCTTTGATTGTCTTTGCAGGGCTGTGGTGAGACCATGAACGTATTCAAGAACTTGTTTAGAAATATAAAATGCGCAAATGAAACTAAACTGAGTGATGGAGGATATAAGTGTGGAAGCTGCTCCAGCTGAATCAAGACTCCAGTGTCTACCTTGACTCACCTCTTCCAGGGCTGCTACTAGTGGAACATATAAATCAGCAAACGCACCCAGAGCAGACTGCCGTGCCATCCATCTGGTGCGACATAGATCGACTAGCTTTCTTCTGTTGGAGCTAACAAAAGGCAGAGTATCTATCTAAACTTCCAATGCTGACTGCCGCTTAGGTAAATTGCTGAAAAAGAGGCCAACTTCTTTCAGGAGACACCACATTTTGTTCACCTGCTGCACATTCAAGAAGCTAACAATAGCAAGGTTTATTGTATGCGACGAAGAATGGATGTAAATGGCCTTGCGATGGTTCCTACAAATTACTGCAGCAGTGCATGTCAAACGTCCAGATGTTTCCAGCTCCATCATATGACTTACCCCGCAGCTTACTTAGTGCTAGCCCAAACTCAGTAACCTTGTTCGTGAGCTTTCCTGCTAGTGCATGACCAGTTGTCCCAGTATCACACAACACAAATTCCAAGAAGTCTTCACGGACATAGCCTTGCCTATCGACGTGTCGAATAATGAGAGGCATCTGCTCCTTGTTTGAAGCACCAGCTGATTCATCAGCACAGAGTGAAAAGAATGAGGCTGCTCGAACGGACTCCAAGAGCGTGTCCTAAATCCAGCCTCCAATGCATTCCAAACGATAATTTTGGATTTGAGGTAAACAGTAGGTAGGGTTTTTTGGTCCTCTTCCTTGTAACAGAAAACTAGTACCCAAAGCAGTGTCTCCAGCATCAATGCGAAACTTCAGCAAAGCTAAAAAGTTGCCAGGGTTTGTTTCGGTGTCAGATGAAGTAGCACTGAAACTTCCGGAGCGATTTTTCCTTAATGCAAGATTCTGTTTGCCACAAAAGACTAGGCATTTGATAATAGACCTCAATTTTTCTCTGTTGGCTGCGATATTTTTAGTCCTGTGATCGACTACTTGCTTTGCAACGTTCGCACGTCCTGAAACATAGGCCATAAAACCAGCGTAGTCACGTTTGACCACCAATATGACATGCCTGTTTCGAATGCTTAGCTATTGTGGTCGATGGCAGAGCAAGGTTGACCATTGGGCTGGTGATAAGTTGACCGAGCTTATCTTTGTTTTTGGCAAACAGCCTACAAGTCAAACAGAAGCTCCCTTTAGGGCAGGAGAATACACCAATCGGGGGTATGTGCTTAGCCACTGTAAACGAAAGTGACGTGTGCGACCATATCGTTTCCGTTCTGGAAAATAAACGACTTTGGCGGCTTGTGCACATTCTTCAACAAGTCGTGCTTCTCAGAGTCGGACATTGTCTCTTACCTGTAGAAGTTCCCAATATCCCACTCTTTAACACGTTTTTCCCAAGTCTTTGATTGTAGTTGGCTTTCTAAGTCATTACTGTTCCTTGTCTCTTCTTGTAATAGTGGAGGAAGAACAAAGGAAGTATGGCTTACTTGTGATGTCAGTTGTGGAGTGACTCTATTAATAGCGTAGTGACACGCATGCGTAAACGGTGAGTTGAAGAAACCCTTGCGTAGTAGTGTTGTGCGTTAGACGAGCGCTCTTCAGCCCTTTTACTGAAGTTGGTATGTCACTGACTGTTACCGGTGTATCTTCCATCACAGATCTCTGTGTGACTAAAACTGTGTTGCCCAACGACAATCCAAAAGTACACTCCAACTTGAGTTGTAGGTTTTCGCGAAGATCTTGTACGTTCTTCGGGTTTGTATTCACAAGAGGAAATGACTGCACTGAGAGTTGCCAACTCACACGCAACTTGCGTTAGTCTCACGCAAGTTCCTTCAGATCACACGCTCACACGCAAGGAACCCAGATCTCACGCAGCTTTGATTGAGGAACTAGATCCGTTGTTGTCAGGCAGACATGTACAGTGAACAGAATCTGTAGGTACACGTACACCGTAGTTTACGTAAAATCTGTAGTGTCTGATAGTAACTAATATAAAATCTAATGAGACTGCCGTAAAGTAATCGATGATTACGAATAACCAACAGTGGAACTCCCAAATGCCTGCGCTGGCGATAATTGATATAGTCCGGAAATCGAGAAGGCATAAAATAGTCTCGTATATTACAGCGCGCGATACGCGTGTATGCAAATTTCTGGAATATTACGCTACGCGATATCGAGAAAGCGATCAACAGTGAACACCCAGCAGGGGGACGAAGGTGTCTTTTATCTAGACTCCGCAGGCAAGTCTAGTTCTGAAACTGTCAATGATATTCGGCCTACTGCTAGTCCGCGCATCCATTTCCTCCCCCTTTCCAACTTACGGACGTCGTCCGGAAGTCCAAAAGAGGGAGGGGATGAGTACGCGAGACTTATTTACTGCACGCGTAAACTATATTGGTTATCGTTACTAGCAGAAATTCTAATTCTGCGAGTACTGGCTACTTAATTATTGTCTAATGCGTATTGACACATGGCGCACTATCTGTTGATCAGATATTGACGAAGATTCTAGATAACTTCTTAGCACATGTCCACAAACTGCTAGTCTAAGTCGGAGTCAGAGGTATCAGGACAAAGTAGCAGTTTCTACTAGTAGATCCGAAACAATTGAAACACCTAGTTCAAGAAGATCTAAACATCTCTCGAATAGTGACTCGAATTCGAATCAGTCTAACATTACCGGTTTACAAAGCAGTAACAGAAAGAGACTATCGGCAACACTGTTAGATTCTTGGATAACTACTACGAGACAAAAAGAACAGTCAAATGTTAGCGCTGAACCAAACGCTCTAGAAGGTCAACTATCTCTGATTCAAACAGAGGACAAACAACCAGAAGAGGACGAATTGAAAACAGAGCCACCTTCAGACCAAGACAGTGTAGAAGGTGCTAGTGCTTGTGACAGTAATCGTAGGCGAAAATATGCAGGTGCTGCAACATACAAATGCAAATTCCAAAAAATCTTTACAAAGAAGTGGCCATGCATACAGACTGTGGTAAAAGACGTCCATAAATTCTATTGCACAGTGTGCAGATGTACAATTAACTGTGGTCACATGGGCAAAGGAGACATTCTTCGGCATGTTACTGGAAAGAGGCACACAGAGAAGACAGCAGAAGCTGACAGAGCCATTCTTTACCCGTCACTGAAAATACCCAGAGCTGATTCTGCACTGCAGGATAAGGTTAAGAATACTGTGTTAGTCTAGATACATACATACATACATGCATACATACGTATGTATGTTTGTATGTATCTATGAATGCATGGATGGGATGGGATGGGATGGATGGATGGATGATAGATGAATGGTATTTTCTCTATTTAGATTACTAGAGCTGAAGTCAAGATGACGTGTATGATTGCTCAGCGTAACGTTCCAATGTCTCTAGCTGATACATTAACTCCCCTTGTTCGAAGTAGTTTACAGACAGCCCGACAGCGAAAGGATATTCTTGTAGTCGCACCAAGTCGACATGCATCTTAAACAATGCACTAGCTGAAGAAATTAGAGAAAATGTTGTTAAGGCCATTCAGAAAGAACCTTACTCTCTTGCCATTGATGGTTCTACTGACAGAAATAACGATAAGAAGCTAAATCCTTTGACTTTACGATTTGTTGATCCTGATTCCCTAAAAATTGTTTTGCAACTCCTAAGCATGTTTCTTACCAAGGGTAAAGAAGCTGGAACGGCAGCTATAATTTTTGAATCAATGAACGAGGTAATTCAGCGGCTTAATATCCCTTGGAGCAATTGTGTTGCATTCAGCGTCGACAACGCTAGTGTTAATGTTGGACGTCGTAACTCTATTATGAACAGGGTTTATTCTTTGAACCCTTCATTTTCCTTCGTTGGATGTCCATGTTATATTATTCACAATACAGCTAATGCTGCTACCAAGGCCTTTATGGAAGTGACTGGTTGTGATCTTGAAGATATGACGACCGACTTGTTTTTTTGGTTTCGAAACAGCTAAAAAAGGACTAGCTCACTACAAGACTTTTGTTCCTTTTGTGCTGTAGAATACAGAAAGATACTGAAATATGTATCAACGAGATAACTGAGCCTAGAAGAAGTCGTGAACAGGGTTCTACTAGAGTATGAAGGCTTGAAGTCTTATTTTCTGTCTGAAAATTGCCGAGATGCACAGTTTCAGAGGTTGCGTAGAAGCTTTGAAATCCTATGACATTGATTTTCTTTATATTTTCCAAGCATCTCCGCCTACCTTCACACAAGCAAACAAGCTGTTGCAAAGAGAAGAGCCTTGCATTCATATTCTCTTTGACTGAATGCTTGAACTAGTTAGATCGTTGTTGAAAAGATTCATTAGCCCACGTGTTATATGCCAGGCTACAGATCTTACAGATTCATCAGTCAGAGCATCGAAAGATCAACTGCCAGACGAAGAACTTTTTGTTGGATATGCAACAAATCAGATGCTCAGAAGGATAGAAAGAGAAGGAGATATTACGTCTCTTTAACGGAAAAATTTCCTAGCTGGTGTTCGAAAGTTCTTCAGTGCTGCAACCGAATATTTTACTTCTCGTTTTCCGTTTGAAGAGGCTCTTTTCCAACATGCAAAGTGGACGGACTTCAGGACAAGACAAAGCGCAAAATTTGCATCTGTACTCTATTAGTTGAAAAGTACAATGGCGTAATCAATTTCAGTCACACAGAAATTGATTCCCTACAATCTGAGTTGTTAGACTACCAAATGCTTAGTGATAGTTTTCTTCCTGAAGATGTAGGCAAGGATGTTTTCCAACTGGATAGCGTAGGGGCATTTTAGCTAGGGCCAAGCACGCTGATGGACAGGAATGGTTTCCTCTTCTCAGCAAAGTTGCCAGGCTGGTAGCAACTGTCCCTCACTCTAATGCTGGAGAAGAACGGATTTTCGGCATAATTCGGAAGAACAAGAGTGAATCTCGACCGTGGCTGAATGCAGAAATAACTCTGGCATCTATTAGAATAACAAAATTAGCTATGACGCAGGGTACTGTTCTGAAGTTTGAGCCAACTAAAGAGCTCCTACTGAAAGCAAAAACGGCTACAGCAATATATAACAGAAAACGCAGGAATGATAGTTAGATATTGTTTTGAGACGGAATTAAGTGAGGTTGCTTTAGTTAACTTAATTAACATTAAGTAATGGATTTAGCAAATACACTGTACATATCCAGATTCAACGGGAGAGCTTTATAGTTTCGTGTTTGTAAAAAATATGTATTTAGTTGTTTGTGGCCACGCCCATATGCAGATATAAGTCACTGTAATGATAAAAATCTGAGATCTCACGCATTTTTAGTATTCCTGGTTGGCAACTCTGCTGCACTTCGATACACTCCACAGAAACAAGATAAACGACAATCCTAAAATCGAATAAAAGCACACGTACAATTAATCGCTATATCGACGAAACGCTAAACAGTTACCTGTAACCCACAACCATCTCTTCTGTACCTTCATCGCCATTTTAACAACATCCTCAAATTTCGTATCCCGGATTGAGGTGTGCTACTTACGCACCGCGCACTTCTGAAGCCAGGCTGCAGGTCTGTGTACCGACTTGCGTGAGTCAGACCCGTATTACTGCACTTTGTTGTCATGTGAAGTGCTAGCCTCGAGCTTCCAAACTGCGTTCTCGTGGATGAAGACTACAGCTGCATCTCTAGTAGAGTACTGTACATGTACCTAGTAGAGCTACGCGATTATGACAATTTCTTCTTTATTATGACACTTCTGAAGCCAGGCTATGAGCCTGAAATCACACCATCAACAAATTCGTAGTACGTAAACTGTTCACAAGTAAGCAGAGTTCTGGCATACTGAAATGCATCTTGTGACATTCAATTTGTGCCAGAATGGATTCAATGTATAATTCCATGATAATGTGGTGTATTGAGACTAATTGGTAGGAGGAGTTATTAATATGAATTGATTTACTACTAAAAACTTGTTTCGGCTCTTAGAGATTAGAAGAGCTGTAACGAGCCTTGTAGAGCTGCGTAGTTTGTCTGTGCGTATAGAGTTTATTGTAAGAAAATAAAGCACCAGTGCTGAATCCCGTGTACATACGTAACAACTGGCGACGAGGATGCTCAGACCTGCCAACCTAGCTGAATCAAAATGCGTACGTTTGCAGAAAAATGCGGGTGTTTCAAAATTTTTGGCACACCTACAATAGCATTAATATCAATAAATTTTATGTTGCAATAAATGTTAAATAATATATAAAATATATATGGTTATTAAAATTTAAATATTTTGCATGCTCGGTTGGAGAAGAATCCATTAATTAATTAAGTAATTACAGTACACTTAACTTAATTAAATGAACAAACTCTAAAAATTTAAAACACAGAACTTGTACGTACTACTGCCTGTTATTAACTTAAAATATAAGCCTGGACTAAATATATGAACGAGGTATACACACCCCCCCCACACACACACACACACACAAACACACACATTCATTAATATCCTAGCGTCTATTTGGGATGTTCTACATTCTCTGGCCTTCTTCGATCGCTTTTCCAGCAATATATAACTTCTTGGTATTTTAGGATAGCCAGTCCCTCTCCTTTTTCCACTTCCGGACAGTTTTGCCTGACTCTCTCCTCCCTCTATGTCAATATTCTGACGCAGAGACTCTGATTGTGACCAATCAATTATAAAAAAACGCGATGGAGAGAGGGGCTGGCACATGCATAGACATTGATATCCGGATATTAAGTATGTACTAGTTTAGTCATGAGTACTAGTCTACTAGTTGTCACTAAGTTACACAAAACATGCACGCCCACCAATGGTCTGAATGCGGTAATTTTATGGCAACTGCGGTTAGGCGTGAGACTGATCCTAATTGCGGGAATTTCCTGCTCAATGCGGGAGAGTTGGCAGCTCTGGATGCTAAAAGCAAGCCATATGCTGGAAAGAGTAGAAGAATGCATGTGATTCAGACAAGACGGATTGGACAGAATACAAAGTAAGGTTAGATCTGTACCTGGAGGCAAATAGTCTTGCAGTTAGTGGTGACGATGTGGAAGAGAAGGATGTGGCAGTAATCCTTCCTATTATTGGCTGCAGAGCTTATATTTACCCATGAGAAATTTTCGAAGCGATTCGGCGCGTTTCGACACGAGTTCAAGCAAAAGTCCCGCGATGCGTTGCGATCGCGGGTCTTCGCTGAGTGTTCTAGGCTTTACTAGAGCGATACTCTTTGCTACATTTTAGCCGCGATGTGTTCGCTGGTTCAGCGGCGTAGTCGCGTCGTATTCGAGGCGGCGACCAAGCAAGAATTTATAAACAGCAGAAACTAAAAATTTCTTCAAGAATTCGTTTCATCGGAACATCACTAAGCTGTATTTTGTTGAAGGATGCTGATGACGGGAGCATGAGAACTACAATACAGTGCCGGATCCAGAAATTTTTGAAAGAAGGTGTTCACCGTTAGCAGTCATTTATGGCATTACCAATTTTGTCTTTTCTAATAAAATTATATGAAATTATTGAACCACGCCTGTTAGAAAACAGGGGGTTTCAACCCCCTTAACCCTCCATTGGATCCGGCCCTGCAACAGTACCGGTACATTCATCTAGTTATGTATAAACGCTATGGTCATTTGGTATCGACATATCTGTCAATCTCTTGGATTTAACAATTGTAGAAATGAAGACCTAGTGATATTTGAGTCCCCACGCATCTGTTAACTGCCGCCTTGCCTAGAAAGCCTATATGATTCTGAAGTCCTAGCTAGAGATGTCTATAATTTTTCATAAATACTAATGAGAAATTGAATATAATGACACCCAACTAATTAGCACACTCAGTTATATTATGCACAAGTGCTCATTACAAAATTTAAGAACCTTCAATCTCGATTGCAAACTACCTGTGCAATTATACAGTCAACTTAATCACAGAACTCATAATATTAAGTGAGTGCTTCTGAAAGAAGGAATGATGTATTGTCTCCAAATAATGCAAGTTATCAAACAACATCGAAAACATCAGTGTCTGTAGACTTGCATACAGACCATTTTTCGTGGCATAAGTCTTCCTCTCAATATATATATATATATATATATATATATATATATATATATATATATATGTATTATATATATATATATATATATATATATATATATATATCAATCAATGAGTGTGTGGTAGTGGTAGTAGTGTGTGTGTGTGTGTGTGTGTGTGTGTGTGTGTGTGTGTGTGTGTGTGTGTGTGTGTGTGTGTGTGTGTGTGTGTGTGTGTGTGTGTGTGTGTGTGTGTGTGTGTGTGTGTGTGTGTGTGTGTGTGTGTGTGTGTGTGTGTGTGTGTGTGTGTGTGTGTGTGTGTGTGTGTGTGTGTGTGTGTGTGTGTAAATACACAACCAATTAAAGTGCTGTCAACGGTTTTACATTTATTTTATACTATCAACTGTATTCGGCATAGGTGCCAAATACCAAACAGAAGAACTATGCATCTCTATGCTAACTACTTGGGCAACAATGTTGTCTACTGAAACTGCTACAAGATTATCAGTTTCAGAAACAGGAATACAGTGTTCACCAAAGAGCTCTTGTAAGTCTTCAAATGTAGAAGCAATATCTGAAAGATCGTTCTCTTGAGGCACACATTGGCCATTCTTCTATTGCGAACATTTGAATGACCGCATACTGATTGGCTTATTAGTATTAAATAGTTCAAAATAGCCAAACGAAACTACATCTCTATCGTGAAACTTCACAGTATATGAATTTCTTTTAGACTTCTGAGTAGCTCGACTGTGCACCATGATACCATTCACATATAATTTACTATGTATAGTGACAAGACTTCTGCCATCAATTGGGTAATTCCCTTCACTCTGAAGAAGCTTGTTGACAGCAACGATGTACTTGTCATCAAGAAAAGCTCCTTTTGGATGACCACAAAAAGTACTGTAACATTTCCCAGAAGTGCTAAAGACGCCCAAAATTATAAAGATTGTGAATGTCAACTTCTTGAATGTCAAATTAAGTGACTGTACTGAACAATGCCGTATTTTTGAATCAATGCTACAGCTTCAGGTGAAAGCACATCTTTTTATACGGACGGAAACAGTTGTGGAATCGACTGCACCAATGATACTGCAGTTGAAATCTTTACAATACAACAGACATATGATATTATCAACAAGTCCAAATAGCTGTCTTTAAATATCAATAATTCTCACGTGATTAGACACAAATCTTGTCCCATGCACAAAATTTTTTAGTACTCTATTTTTATTTTTATAAAAGAAACAAGAATAGACCCATAATGGTCTAGATCTCTCCATCAACTCTGAAAGATGCTGCAAGATATGCATCTTTATAGTGCAAGATGTTGTACCTATGCATTATTTGATACATACTATTCTATGACAGCCAACCATGCAAAGTTAGCACGCATTAATAACTTAGCGTTCACTGTTTGGATGTCATTACTTTCACTACACATAAGTAATCACATAAATACACAGACTTCAGTTACTGTACCAGGCGTGCACAGTGTACCTACAGTAGAAGTAGCCACCTAATAAAACACCATTGTAGATCATGTACCAACAAAATATTTAGTAATTTTTTTCAGATTTTTAAAATTAATTATACCCAAAATATTTCTAATTAAATACATTTTTATTCATTAATTATTTAGTTATCTTAGATACAAGAAATACTATATATTCCTCCAAACAACATTTGAGTCAACAAAAATTATACTAAAAGACAAATTTAATTAGCAAGAATAGAAATGGTTGTTCTTGTTTCATAGTTTTTGTATACCAGCAACTAAAATGCCTTGTACATTTTATAACAGTTATGAGTTACCCACTGCATAAGTTACTGCCACAGCAGAAATGACATGCAAGGTTCTGATCATTTTCCTTGCACTAAATTTAATCAGCATTGTTAGCATTGCAAAGAGTTCTTGCTATGATTTCTCCATGCTCAAAACAAAAACCTACTTTGGCCATTGTGATCCCATAACAATTGGAAAAAAATACCACATAATAGTCCAACTATTTTATTAAATACTTAATTTTTTAATGCTAAATGCTATCAAATTAATGAGTAACACATTATAATCAAATGAGATTAACAGTATTAATATAGCAGCAGATGATGTAAATTGATAAATTGTATACTCTAGTATAGTCTCCACAAGTCGACAATTGTACGTGATTAACTAATGACAAAACGTGGCTCACCTCCCAGTAAGAGCAGCTACATAGTATGTAATAAGCATGTTACACAATAAAATGCAATAAATAGATTAGTTACTTAATGAGTTACAGAAGGCATCCATTAGTCTCTTGATACACTTAATCATAGATTGAGTGTCTTTTGATAGGAATAACTATTTTCATATTTATTGCCTTCCATTAAAAGCATTTAGTAGATAATCTAATAGATAAAAACTTGGCTCTGTAGTTTCTAAAAACGATGTCAAACATCTAAAAGACAACAGAGATATTGCAAACATTTGCAGTCTAATCTAATCAAAGAATACACAGTAGCATGAAATAGATCCTGGGCAAACAAGGTGGCATACCTTGCTGAAATGGTGTATTAAAAACCCTGCAAAGTTTTACAGTGCATGCAGCATCTACGAAAAATTTAGGGCACATACAAACATGCATTCAAACTGAGTTCCTTTACTTTGAATGCATTGCAAAGATATTTCAACAGAGTAGTACATACCATAGAGCAGTTCATGCCTTTCATAAAGCTTCAGCAAAAGTTATCGTGCTCTATTAATATCATTGCAAGACATCTTCATTTCACAAAGGAGACGACATCCAACAACAAATAAGCTGTAATGGATATAGTACTCTCTTTGCAGAATTCCTCTAAGCACTGGAAGAGGCCAGTGAAACAGGCATGATCTATATTCACTGGCTACAAAAATGTTATGTTACTGTTGAAGACAACCAATTATAATGTCGGATTATTAACAATACCGTACCATGTGGAAAACTCTTTCTGCGTATGTGGATTTTGACTAAAGTGGTCAGCTGCTATAATTGAAATAAAAACGCTTATCGAGGAAAGTTACCTTCACAATATTAAGACTCTTACATGGCAAAGTTTACAGTAGATATACACATAAATGAAGGTATTTTTCTTATCACCAATAAAGTAGATTTCATCGGAAAAAGTTAGCCACCTGTCAAGCAGTGATCGAGTAATATCCAAGCAAACTACGTACATCCAGTCAATAGCAATTCCCTCTACTACGTCAAATCCCGGTAATGCTAAGAGTGAAGATAGTACCTTCAGCATTCTCTTGACATACATCAAAACAAAAATGTAACTGTAAAATACATACGTACATATTGTTAATAAATAATGTCAATCGTACTGGATGTCGTAGATCTACTGCCTCTGTCACATCACTAACAACACTGGCATGGGTTATTGCAATAACATCGTGTGCAATTGGCCAATATCGATGAAGGTGATCACTGCCAATAGTAACGCCTGGATTATAACAATAAGGACAGGCATACTGCCCATTGTGCTGCTACATGCCAAGGACCATTGCCCTGGCTGGTAAATCACAAGTAACGAGAATCAGATTAACCTTGCAGTGCTGCAATCCTTCAGCTGTCTTGAAAGTTTCTCCTGCACGTGAACAATGACTTAATAGTAAAGTTCAAATAGCAAGACGTAACATGTTCCCATTTGTGGACAGTTTCTTTATCTGACTCATCAGAGGCTGTAGAAATGCTTGTATAGGCGGTTTCAATGGAGGAAACCAAAGAGCACAGAAAATGGCATACTTGAGTGAAAATCTATGACATGGCACAATTAGTTGAAAAATTAGCACCTAATTACATTGCTTACCGCCATTCAGGAGGAAGCTCATAAAATGTGAGGTACACAGGCCAAAGAGAGTCAGTTAGTGAAGTTCTAAAAGCACATACACCATCCGTGCTCAAATTCAGTATGATATTCCATTTCGATAGTGATCCAGTAGTCATATTCTTGTATATTTTGCCGCTTATTATATCAGACATATCAGCATTATTTCTTTTCTCAAAACTAGCAGAAAGTTTGGAACAAAAGTCAATGACTACAAAAACATAAATTAAAACAAGCATAAAAAGTAAACACTGCTGATGAATTCAATCCTTTAGAGACTACTGTCGTCAAAGAATTACCATTCCATTGCAACGGTGCAATGCCATTGTACTTATGATAAAAAGATTAGTAATGCCTTGTCAGGACAGACCAAGTGCCCAGACTCGTAGTTGTTCTATAAAAAGAGATTACATAATCACTTCTAACCAATAAGTAGTTAAATTTATAAAAAAAATGAAGATTTGACGGACAGACAGACAGACAGACAGACAGTCAGTCAGACAGACAGACAGACAGACAGACAGACAGACAGACAGACAGACAGTCAGTCAGACAGTCAGACAGTCTAATGGGGATGTTCGTCCTATGGCTGTTGGAGATGCACTTCGTCGTCTTACTGCTCGAGCAATTTGTGTACAGAAGAAAG
>CAXXBX010000163.1:0-5951 GCA_964274945.1 Dehalococcoidia bacterium
CCTCTCATTATAGCAATCATATGCACGATGCATGTGTTAGTCTCGCGTGGCCAAACCCCTCCCCTTCTTGATATCTACCGGCGGGAAATGAAATTGCACACAAGTAGTGGTGGCCACCGACTTCCGGGTGGCAGATAATAGACCTTTTCACAGGGCGTGGCACCAACAACGTCATCACCTACCGCGGCGTCAATTTGGTTCGCTTTTGATGCATTGGCGTTTGCTAACCGCGTGAGTCTAGAGCCAAAGCAACAATTTTTCTTTTCGAACTTTATTCGGTGCGTATAGCGATGCATCGAATTAGGTGAGGCCTCATTAAGACTCGGCTCTTGTGTGTTTTGCGTGTTTTACGGTGATGAACAACCTCTTTCTGATCTCTTTCGTGACTCTGCCGCGTCATTTTGAGTGATGATTTAACATTGAGACTTGACAGACGTCAAATGCAGGTACAAACGTGCGTACGTAATCTATGATGCGTGTTCTGTGTGGTACGCACTTACCAAATGGTTTGGTTTGTACCTCCTGAATACTTCCTAGAAAGTGCATCGTTTAGGGAATGTCTGACGTGAAGAGGAAGTCTTTAGACAAGTCTGGAGGTACTGAGAGGTAAGAAAAGAATGCATGATTTCATCATGAGGTAATGTCCTCAGCTGTGGCTGTCATATAGATAAACCAGTCACTCAGTGTTGCTGTACTGTGTTTACTTTTCCGTCATGTCGTTTTCCAAAGTGCTCGTAGATTCAGTGTTTGGCAAGAGTCCCGAGATGTGTACAAAAAGAGATCTTTGTATGTTCTTACAACGACATCGTACTATTGCCAGTGACCTTGCTCTTTCAACAACTGGAACAAAGTCTATTCTTATTGAAAGGTGAGATAACTAACAATGCATGTGCTTGTTTGCCACTATTGCTTGACTAGTTTTAATTCTGTGTACAGAGTCACGAATGCCATCAAACAAGGAATGTACCTGCTAGAAGATTCTAGTGAAGAGGCAGAACAAGAGTGTGTTTTTGGACTGCCTGATTGTGCTTCAGATGGTTGGCAGAATCAGATGGAGGAAATACACATGGTCTGCCCAGTAGTAACAATAGCTAGCATATTACACCACATGCGACCAGCAACAGGCGTGTCATCAATTCAGGCCGCTGCATTCAGAAGTCTGACAGAAGGTCATACCGTGTGGAAGTCTGGTCATGTCATTGAGATGGTCCTCATTACAACTCAGTTTGCCTATACTTGGATGAAGTTCAAAGTGCTAGCTACAATGAAACAAGAGATCAGGAGAGTATGCATCGCCTTTGAGAAACGTAGCCACAACATCAAATTTGCACATTGCACTTGTCCTGCTGGTCTAGTAGCAAGTAGCAAGGTAGCAAGTAGATAGAGTTCTGTTTGTACTATTAATGTTGTAATGATTGAAAATGAAATTGAACAGCAAGTGGTAGTGTGATGTATTCTGGAACATGTGACACACAAGAGTACAGAATTATAACAAAAGCCAATATATTTACTTTTCCAAACAAAACTTAATATCATGACACTAATTAATATTAATCTACCCTACAAAATTAAATCTACCGTACAAGAGGTGGATGCAAATTCGTTAGATACGAACATACAGTAAATACCTTATCTAAAAGATCCATACTTGAACTAAGTGTTATGCCTTGTAAAATTCTATAGTTCTTTATCCGTCTGATCACCCTTTCTACATCGATTCTAAGAGACGCCACTTGCCGGCATTTAATGACTTGCTCCTCGGCAAACTGACCTCCTCCTTTTAGAAAAGGAGGTAGCACAAGAGATGCCCCAACGTCCATGAGAATGTCGGCAATAATAAATCCTTTGTCTGCCATGACTTGGTCTCCAGGCACCAATTTATTAAGAAAACCAGACTGCTTGGTAAGTTCCCTGTCTGATATAGCACCAGTAAATAGTCGTGACACAAACATGACATGACCACATGGCGATATTGCAACCAATGCTTTCACAGTGTGGTGGTGTTTGTAACTGGAGAAGAAAGCTGATTGCAAACCCCTATCTGAAGGACGTTCTGTAAAAAGCTCTGTTGCATCAATGATGCAGGTGGTTTTTGGAAAAGCCTCTCTAAATGACTGCGGTAAACTTCGACGTAGAGTGTCCCTTGGCAACCACCAGTCAACGTCATTCAAATGGCAATAGAGAAAGTTTATCCATGTGACAAAAATATTATGAACTTGAGAAAGAGAGAAGCCAAACCTGTAGCTAAGGTCTTTCATCTCTAGCCCCAAACGAAGACGAACCATTGTCAGAAAAAACTCATTTAGAGGTGAAAGAGAACGAGGTTTTGCTGATTTACTCTCTGTAAATGCTGTATGTCTCTGTGACCAATATTTCAGTGAAGTGGCAGCATACTCTAACGACTTGAAAAAACCCTTGAAATCATTGTAGCTGCGAAATCCTGTATAAAACAACGTCTTTTCATCATTATCTTGAATTGCCTCAACCCTCCAATTCTCGCCACTAGACATTTGCTGTTCAAGTAATTTGATACAGTTTTCTTTTTCCTTTAATTCCTCCTGCAGCTCAAAACACGATGCACAGTCAGAGTGAGGCTCAACATCAATACTTAGACTGTGAAACATGTCTTCAAAGTCTTCTGCAACATCCGCATCTCTGTCTTCATGTTCCCGTATTGGGGAAATAAGACTTAGAGACCGCCTGCATGCTGCAACGTTCTTCTTAGGAGTAGAAGATTTAGGCCTTCTTGGTCTTGAAATAACTCTTGCAGCAAGCCTTTTCAAAGGAGGAGTTTGTTTTGATGGTGACCATGTAAAAGAAGCTCTAACTCTGGATCGCTTTATTGCAGCAACAGAAAAAGGTGGCTTTGTCTTGGACAGTGTTGGTATTACTCCTGTTGTTGATTTGGTTCCACGAGCAAAATGCCTACCACATACCCTGGCATTGGTCGAGACATCATCAAGTCCTAATTGTTCTAACCACTTCTGACGTTCCTCTTCATTTGAAGGAAATCTGAAAAACTTCAAATATTTCCCCTTGGCAGATACATTGGTACATCCAGGAACACAGCAAATAACCATGATAGAACGGCAATTACACACTCCAAAAAATAAAACACAGTACAGCAACACTGAGTGACTGGTTTATTTATATGACAGCCACAGCTGAGGACATTACCTCATGATGAAATCATGCATCTCTTCTTACCTCTCAGTACCTCCAGACTTGTCTAAAGACTTCCTCTTCACGTCAGACATTCCCTAAACGATGCACTTTCTAGGAAGTATTCAGGAGGTACAAACCAAACCATTTGGTAAGTGCGTACCACACAGAACACGCATCATAGATTACGTACGCACGTTTGTACCTGCATTTGACGTCTGTCAAGTCTCAATGTTAAATCATCACTCAAAATGACGCGGCAGAGTCACGAAAGAGATCAGAAAGAGGTTGTTCATCACCGTAAAACACGCAAAACACACAAGAGCCGAGTCTTAATGAGGCCTCACCTAATTCGATGCATCGCTATACGCACCGAATAAAGTTCGAAAAGAAAAATTGTTACTTTGGCTCTAGACTCACGCGGTTAGCAAACGCCAATGCATCAAAAGCGAACCAAATTGACGCCGCGGTAGGTGATGACGTTGTTGGTGCCACGCCCTGTGAAAAGGTCTATTACACTAACGTCAACGTGTAATCAACCCCACGCAAGTTGATTGTTAGTTACACAATGGATCCGGACTGTTGTGCTTTGTGCTTGGAGTCTCTTTTCATCAAACGCAAAACAAAGTAAAAGAAACGGCTCTCGAAATGCTCAAGTAATGTAGACATCTTGGCAAGTCTAGGCTAGTCGGACATTCTTTTGTGGACCAGCTGATTAGATAGAAGCAGCTGGATCGAGCCTGTTTGTGATACATTGCCGAACGTAGCATGCTTCGTTTCCTAGACTAGATCAGCAAATTCAAGGATTGCGGGAAGAGATCGAGGCGATGGCACGGCAGGTCGAAATAATTAATTATGCAGAGGTTAGAGCGTAGTTTGCGTGAATTCGTAGCTAACTAAACGCCTTATACCAAGAACAATACCATACTATCGTAAAGTCGGTCCATTGATTGTTGTAAGCCTTCCAACAAGTGATTTCTCATCGACAACAGAGAGAAGAATGTTTCCAGTAATTATCACCTGTCAGCTTAACCTTCATCTAATTACTAGTTGGAAAGACGTGGGCGTATGCCTGGCACCACTGCAATTTCACCAAACTCTTCCCCGCCGGTAGATATAAAAAAGGGGAGGGGTTTGGCATGTGTTTCCATAATTGCAAACAATGGCCAGCAAGCGAGTTCTTCTGTTCTTGCTTTTTGCCATCTGTCTGTTGCTGGAAGAGACTTCTTCGAAATCAGGTAAAGTTTCAGTTACGTAACATGTTGATAGATGTTAACTATGAGTAGAAAGCCAGCTTTTCTCTGAATCTATTCGGGTTTGAGATTGCACTAGGGAGGCCGTGTGTATAGTCTGGTCGCACAAGAGGGATGCGCGCGCGTGTGAGTGTGCATGTGCATGCGTGCGTGCGTGTGTGTGCTGTTTCAACTAAGCGTACATGCAGTCGCGAGTCGGAGAGCGCAAACCTCCGCCCAGGCAGTTCAGTTGCAGAACAATGGTGCTAGTAGCATGATGCTTGTCGATCGTGATCTGCCTCGATGTCAGCTAGAATTGTTGTCGAGCGTGCGATCGTATTCAAGAGGAGCTCCACAAAGAAAGACGACACGCTAATTCAATCAGCGCAAAGGTGTGATAATAGGCGTGCAAAAGGAAATCGTGACTCATCTCACTTTTCTCGCCAAAACGTTTCAAGCGAAGCCGACCCCTCGAAACAAGACCCAGATCCGGATTAATTAAGTTCCAAACTAATAGATTGTTGCTGTTTCTTCATCAAATTTATGTTGTAGTCAAAATTCATCCATACGGTCTGACTAATTTTGATAACAAACAAACAAACAAACAAACAAACAAACGAACGAACGAACAAAGCGTGGGAAAACCTCATATCTACCGTTTTGGCATATATATATAAATATTAAACAACAATAATTTATCTTTGGTGTTTTCATCATTTCTAAAACGTGGTCGAAACTTAGATTTCTAAGCTTGGAAATAGCTCTCACACGCCAAATTAGGTCTCACCAATTGCAACTTGCTCTCGCCTGAAAGGTTTTGGACCAATGGTAAAGAGCTCCTGTTGGGTTGGCGTGCGCTCAATGCACTCCCAGTCAACAAACTTTAAATTATTCTAACTGCAAAGAAATAGAATTTTGATCTATACGCTGTCGTGCGCGCAACTACACAGTTCGACGACACGCTTTGTCACATTCCCTAATGCAGTTGATCTTCTTGTTATTTCTTGTTTGAATTTAGGAAAGAAGAAAAAGCCGTCTAGACAAGACATTAGGTAAGTTGGTCATAGAAAGAACGTCTGCATGCCAACTTGCAATCTAGTCTTTAATTAAATGTAATGGGTATATATTGAAAGCGTTTAATTACGTTTGTCACAGTAGTGGTAGTTAATTGCTATTATACAACGTCTATACTACAACGTATACATGCTGCTCTGCTTACACATGCAGTCCTCTAGTGTAGTCACAGCTATACGTATACTATGGTAGTTATGTGTATAGCTAGATGTGTGTATGTGCAGTTGTAGTTGAAGTAGTGTTTGTAATATGTTAGTCACATATAATTAAAGTAAAGTTTAAATTTTAATTGATAGATTTAAAGTAGTCAAAAACTTATTTTATGTCTATTTTACAGGTGCAGAAAGAAATGCCCGAAAAGAAAACATTGCGCTTTCGGTTAGTACATTCATGTCTAATTCTTGCCAAATAGAAAGTGGCATTGACTAGCTGCTTGGAACCAATTTTTATAAAATACATTACTTTTTTTATAGAATACCTTAA
>CAXXBX010000164.1:0-30121 GCA_964274945.1 Dehalococcoidia bacterium
CCAGCTTGATAGAATGGTAGAAGAAGAAGATATGAGAAAAAGAACCTCGCGGTGGCACTTTGTTATCAATGGAGAAGAATGTGGGAAGGCTTCTTTACAACTGAAGAACAATAAGGCCTCAGATTTGGATGGTATTCAGGCAGAACATATCAAGAATGGCTCCTTGAATCTCAATAGACATATTGCTGGCTTGTTCACAGGATTGGTCAAGCATGGCTGTATTCCGAGAAATTTTAGAGAAACTGGAATAATCCCCATCCTGAAAGATCAAGCTGGAGATAGAAATAATCCAGACAATTCTAGAGGCATAGCGATATCTTTAGTGCTGGGAAAACTATTAGAGAAAATTATCATGGCAAAATATCAAAGAATTTGGCATACAAACAAGCAACATATCGGTTTCAAGGCTGATCATGGCTGTGATATGTCTACGTTTGTCGTACAGGAGTCTATTAATTATTTTCCTGAAAATGGAAACGAGATTGTATTTGGATGCTTTCTTGACTTATCGAAAGCGTATGATAGATTTAATCATGCTCTATTGTTTATGAAGCTGATGGAACAGCATACCCCTAATTTTATCGTGAAATTCCTGAGGAACTGGTATAAAGAACAAGACATAAATGTAAAATGGAACTCGTCAAAATCAGCGTCTTTCAAAACATCTAATGGAGTTCGCCAAAGCAGTGTACTCTCTCCTGCTCTATGTAATGTCTACATTGATGACCTTATTACTGGATTGGAACAATCGGGAGTAGGTTTTCGAATGAACGGGAGGTTTAGTGATGGCATCGCATACGCGGATGATTTATCGCTTTTGTGTACAAGCAGAGAGGGCATGCAAAGGTTATTGGAGATCTGCGGGAGTTTTGCAACAGACCACTGCCTGAAATTTAATATCCAGAAAATTAAATCAATTAGTTTTAGGAAGAGGCGATCCATTTACTGTAAAGAGACAGCTTTCTCCATCAATGGAGAAAGTCTGCCTAAAGTACATGATGCCATTCATTTAGGTCATAAATTATCGGCTTTTCCGTAAGAAACAAATGGTGCGGTGGAAGAGCGGTGTCGGAAATTCTACTCTTCATTATAGTCAATTGTAGGGGCTGTCAAAGGTGTGGGTCCAGGCGCAGATTCAGGATTTTTTAAAAGAGGGGGTTGCAAATTTGATAGACCACGCCTACTTCAGTCAATGCATTTAAATCGTTAGAGGTGCAAATGGCCCAAGCTTCTTAAAGCTTAGCTAAAGTAAATGGCAACAACTATGGCAACATATCTCTAGCAATGCGTCATGTTGTTATAAACTCCCTACATCATCAAAACTGTCTAACAGAATCTAACTGCGTCATGCATAGACTACTGCTAAATAAATGTTAAGTAAACTACGGTGCATGGCGATAACTGATACGTGTGCAAGACGCTCCTCTGCCATGGTAGACCTTGCTTAAGTCTTCAGTCTCCTCAGTAGAAAAATGACATCTCTGCTTCTGCACTTGTGATAGGCAGTGTACATGCTATCAATAGCAGACGATGAACATTCGGGTACAACCGAGAGTCAAAGGCTCCCAAGGCCAGGAGAAGGTTAATTAATTGTTGAGTTTGGCCTTGTTGCACTCTTGCTCTTTTTTCCTTGCTTCTTGCATTTCCTGGTATTTGCTTTGCCATACTGACTGCCATCTTCTTACTTCACCTCCTAGAGACTTCGGGAATGGAAGATTGGCTTTCCATTGGGTCAACGTCGGAACGAACCGAAAGGGTAAGCACCAGACACAACAATGCTCGGACATTATCTTGCTTACCATTAGATCGTTCGCGCATCTGAAGAAGCAGGAAGTCTAGGAGGGGTATCGCAACGGATCGTTTGTAGTGCTCAATCGGACTGCGACTACTAGTAGGTGTATTGCTTCGGTTTCGCGGTAAGATCGTTTTTCTTGGAACAGATTCAACGGATACAATCCTGTCTGCGAGTCGCAGAATGTCTTGATACCAGATGTCAAAGAGGTTGTGTATATCCTGCCTTGTTGCCTTCATTCTTTCAGTTACGTACTGAGTGAACCATTCCTTACGCAACAAAGATATCCTGGTCACGAGTCTGGAGTTTCGTTGCCAGATGTCTCACTTCGTCAAGAATCCGCTTAGTTATTTTTAATTAAATACTGGAAATGAGCACTATGCGGCTTCAAGACCTTGTGCTTTAACTCCGAGGCCAACAAAAGGGGGGTTACAACCCCCACAACCCCTACCCTAGATCCGCCACTGGGGTCGTAATCCTACAGTATGGACAACGATAATGTACTCTGTATTGTTACCTCTATTCGGCTATGGATGCGAACTGTGGGATTTGGGAATGGGAAGTACCAAACGTTACTACATCAAGCGTGGAGAAGAGAATATTGGAGAGGGCTAGGGATCTCAAACAGAACATCCTTGCGTGAAACTCTTGGAGAACCTATCAGAGAAGCTCCAGATCTATTGCGTGTTAGCCAGCTCTCTTTCTTATGAAGAGCAGTTCATTCTAGTAATGAATTAGTGAGCGGGTTCATTCTGAATACTCAAGGCAATCTGTGGCGATCAGTGGACAATGAGACAAGGACAAGAATCATGGTGTTGTCCTACATGGACTTTAAGAGCTGGATTAAACCTTAATTTATGTTTGTTTATTAATTCTTCTACGTTTATTTTTCTATGACTATCTATTTTTCTTGTTAGTGTATGTATCTTGTCTGGCCTATAGTACTGTACCCGTAGTGGTATGAAACAAAATACACACACACACACACACACACACACACACACACACACACACACACACACACACACACACACACACACACACACACACACACACACATATACTTCCACGGATAACCACACACCCACACGTGCATGCACGTATAAGATATGATAATATATCGGTTATTGTAGAGCTTTCATACACAGCATAACAAAGTAACATGAGTTCACACGATGTTTCAATCCAAGGTTCTTCTTCAGCTGGGTATATCAATTTTAAAAATATCTTTGAAAATTTGTGCAAAGTATAACTCTATGAAACTCTGCAATAACAATTACACCATTAATGAAAACAGCAATCAGCCTGTACAACTGTGGGTATTTGTGTAGGTTTCGTAATTATTATTATTAAACAATTAATAAATAGATTAATTAATTATATAAATATACCAAAAAGCTTTCAACAAATGACCAATCATCACATCGTAAGAGTATGGCCTCAGAAACCCATTACTCGTATCCAGTTTACTAGAAAGTCGATTCGTACCGTTCGCACGACGTGTAGCTATAGTAGACAACGATTCCAAAACGGGGACCCCTTTGAAACAAGCGTTGCAGTTACTGATCGAAGACCGCACGCACGTTCCATTTAGAATGCACCAAGAATATAAGACTAACGCGTCTATCCAATATGAAATAACGCACGTTATGTTGTGTACATTGTTGATAACAATTCGTTTATAAGATACATTGATATTAAACAACCCAAATTTTAAAGTGCGTTACAATTTTAGTAGCGTGCGCTGCATTTTGGCTTGTTTATATCAACGTACACCTACCGGTCGCATGGCAGTGGCCGAGATGTGCATGTTGATATAAATGCGCACCTGTCGGCTTCCGTACCAGACTCTTCAATCTGTAAATAATATATTAATATCAAATATATTTAGTTCTGGATATAAGTAGTATAGTTTTACAAATTACATTTTAATTTTTTATTATTTCCCGGAGAATTGTCTAGTCAACATAATGATGTTTGTTAGACTAATGTACTTAGTGAGTATTTGTTTTTGTAATAATGTGGTATGGTCAAATATTTCCGTCCGATGATATGTCCCAATTTGTCAAATATTTTATGCTGTGCATCTCTCGCGATATGTCCTACATTGTTGTAATATTTATAGCAAGAAAGTAGCTCGTCACTGATGATGATCTATATCAAGAAAGTAGGTCGTGTAGCTACTGATAATCTCTATACGGGAATCAGCATCACGACCACTGCTAGACGTCAACTGGATGACAAAGACAAAGACAGTGTTTCTGAAAAACAAGTAGCAAGGATGAAGGTTCTGATTCTTGCCAGCAGGACAATGAAGATATTCCACTGCTTGGTATGTATTTACATAGTCCTGGGTGGAGTGTGCTAGAGCAGATATGTTCATTCCTAGGTGGGTCGGGCGATGACAACACAGTTGAAGAGGTTGATGGTAGACTTTCTGAAAATGAAGAAAATCAAGTACTGTAGAGATTATTTTGATATGTGATAAGACAGATCATTATGCTGTTTAATAAGAGACGGTTATAATTGATTTCTTTGCGTTACATAAGTAAATTTTATCAGACTATTAGGAATTGCATGCTCTAGCTCTTTCTTTTGATTCTATCAGGTCTATCTTTGCATGTTTCTCTTGGTTGTTTCACTGCTGCTAAATAGATTCTTAATAGAATCATCGTTCTTAATACAACGCACTAGAGTCGGTTTCTTAGGTTTTCTTTCGCGACTTGTATTGTACAGGATGATAAGTAACTGAATTACTATGATGAACAGCTGTATATGGGATTACCAATGACTGAAGCGGACAGTATTTTGTTGGTTTCTCTCTTTATCTGCAGGCATAGCCTATCAGACGTGGCTCTAATGATTTGCTGAAACTCATTTCTCAGCACTGCCTTGTACCCAATAAATGCACAACATTAATTTATAGATTTAGATGAATCAGCAACCAACTCCTGTTTAAGAACCACCAATTTAATTGTCAGCCATCAAAGAAGCTGTGAAAGGTCGCAATTCTTTCACACGAGTGATCACTACACCAATGTCGCATTTGACACTGAAAGCGCCTCGATGATTGGAATTGATTAGAATGAAATGTATTTGCGATAGATGTAAGATAATACTATAATGATGAATTACAAGCAAATAGAGCAGTGGTTTGTTGTGCTCAAACGTAACGAGCTCAAGCAATTGTGATCATAATATGTTAGACACAAGAATTGCTGCAACAATAGATTGCAAACTGTTAATACATCATCAGTGCGCTCTATTATTGCTGTGCAGGTGCAGTCTCCTCGATTATAATGCGAGATGTAGAAGCCCATCCTGTTTTACCGTCGTATGTTGTACTGCTGTGTCTGGCGCATTTTCCAATGTGAAATGCAACTTTGATTTGCCCTGCTGGTATGTTCTCACAATAACCTTCAATCTGTCTGTGACGATGAACATTGTCTCCCTGTCTGTTTGAATACGCGAGACCCTCGATGGTCATGGGACCAGAACATTCACCTCCATTGAATGTAAAATACCAACGGGAACAACAAGAAGAGTGACTGCCACAGGCGACTCTTAAGTTTCCAGCATACGCTACACGCAATGCCGAATTTCCTGATCGTTTCGTAAATCTGCATTCCTACGTAAAAGAAGTTTCGATTACTGACACTAAAAAACTGCGTGGCTAAAAACCTGAATAACTCCACTGTCTTTGTCGTCTTTTCTATCCCACACACATTGTTTCCAGTTGACCTGACTTTCCTTGCCTTGCTCTCCTTTGGAACCTTTAGTTCCATCGTCTCCTTTCATTCCCCTTGGTCCCATTGCTCCACGTAATCCAACCTTTCCGCTGCTTCCTTTGGAACCAACAACCCCTTGGGGCCCCTCTCCCCCCTTTTCTCCCATTCTTCCGACGTCTCCCTTCTCCCCTTTTTCTCCTCTTCCCGTTTCTCCTCTCTCTCCTTTAGCTCCGTCTCTACCGTCTCGTCCAGGGGCACCGTGCAAACCGGGAATACCAGGAACACCAGAACAACCACCAGCCTGTATGAGCATACATCTAGTAAACATTGCAAGAGATAACATCTCGACAGTAAGTAAATACCGCTACGTCGTGATCTGCAGCAGAAATAACGGTTTCGATAAAACCGGGGAAAGAGAAAAGCAAAAGACAGACTTTAACCATACGCATGCTGCTCCGCTTGTCTAGCTGTTGTATACAGTGGTGTGGAGCTGATGCGTCGTTTATATACCATTGCAAGGGAGTTACTTCCTGTATGATGTCATTCACAATGATGTCATTCCGTATATTGCACATAACAACGGTTGACCATACTTGGAAATAAAAACCAATCAACAAGCTTTCTGCATTGGCACGGAGCAATCAAGCAAACAACGGGAAAACTTGATTTGAGATGAGAGCGACACGTCTAATTCACGGTTAGAATTTTGTTTGCTGGCTTTGCAAGTGCGTTTAGAATCTCAACAAAATTAACAAAGTCAATCAGCCCACAATGGTACGCTTTCGAATAGCTAATGCAAAAATTTACTGTCTTACAGACAGATGAGATCAAAGTCTGGAGTTGCTCAGCAACATCGCTTTGCTAATGGTAACATGTTGTCTAGAAGAGTGGGCACGTCATAGGGCGGTGCTAGCTGCTACTAGTAATCGCCTAATGTATTTCATGCGCGGGGCTATAGCTAGAAGCTAATTTATAATGACATCTTTTGGCTTCAACATCTATACTTATAGATCTATTTGAGAACTGAGGAGATTACCGTCGGCATTGTGGGTTTGTGTGGTAAGGAATAGAGAGGAGGAGTGACTCGTGGGTGTGATGTTATACGGTCTCATTGTGCAACTAATTATTTATCTCTGAATGTAAACTACAAGCAGACCGCGAACTAATGACGTACCAAACATCCTATTGCTAATCCTGGTCTGTTGTCTAGCCGAACTACGCTCGCATCTACTTGATCTGTTATCATCCACCTTCTTTCGAACCGTTTCAATCCCCATGCTGTACACTAGCTCACGTGCTCCATGCAGAATCTGGGATTTTCCCACGGTTTCTCAGTTTTTCAAACAGACATTTTAGTTATCAGAACAAAGAATTATTAACCTAAGCACGCATGCCCTAGAGTTACAGTAATAACGCAGCAGACGGTTAGAGACCTAAGGCCAGACAAGAGACGGCCGGACGACCGCAGCCCATGCACTCATTGCTAGCGTTGGCGTTAGTTAGCGTCGACAACCCCACATGCCAGTCAATGTCTCCAGCAACCTTGTGACGCTCTCCATGTTAATTAGCAAGTGCCAGTACGCGTGCATCAGCTCGTCCGTAATTCACGGTTTGAATTGTGTTGGCTGGCACACGCGTATATAATCCCGACAATATACAAATTACATCTTCCCATAATGATATGCTTAGTAGCAGATGAGACTGACGTGTGAGGCTGTCTAGTAATACGCCATGGGCTTTTAATCTCCCGTGTTTACTGGTTAGCTAGAAGCTAATTCAGGATGAAGCATTTGCGTGTGCAAGTCTGCTCAAACGGAGTGACCGGGGACATCGGTGATTAGTGATAAGGTTAAATAGAAAGGCTGGCTACGCGTGACTACACTGTACGTACTCCACAAATCCTTATCTCTACAGAACCAAAGTTTGTAACTCCCAGGACTTCTATATATCTAGACGTTTTCAGCAGCTGATAAGTCTGATCGAACGTTTTACCTACTATCGTAATTATGCACAGACCTTTCACCTATTTCAACTACGCGACTCGGCATTAGGATTCAAAACAAGATCTTCCAAATAAAAAAACCAAGAGCGTTCTTAGAAAACGGTTGGACGTCCACAGACGCGAAAGTGCTTACACTTTCAGAACGCACTGACAAATGGTTTAATACCCCATGACTAGACACCCCAAAATTTAAACTAGAACGCCCCTGTTAGCCCCTTCGATCAATGACAACACTATTCAATAATAAATAGAAAGGTCAGACAATTCTAGCCTGGTAAAACAGCCTAATACGCGAGTATGATGATAGACGGTCCCATTGTGCAACCAATTATGTCTGCACTAGATAAAATTATGTCTTTCCTACATTGAGTGTTGTAGTGATAAAACGAGAAGAAAAATCTTCGAATAGCAAAAATGTCTTTTCAAATACCACGCTGACGACATCGAGAAACATAATTAGATTTTGCATTAGTAGTGTACATTGCTTGCACACGTTCGCACAACTGGTCTATTAAAATATAGCGTTTAGTTCGTAATGCCAAACATGATACCTACAAAATTGCTATTTACTACTTAGCCAATCCGAGTTCGTATTTACTGTTCTGAAACCACCTATACCTCATCCACGATGTGTCAATTTCTCGTTCCTATAGGCTCACGTGTTCCAGAACCTGGGGTTCCCACGGTTCCTCCACTTTTTGAACAGACAATTTAATCATCAGAACGAAGAGTTAGCTTATCCGTATTTGGCAGCAGCAACACACTCAACAGGCCTCGGTCAACCCCGAACAGCATGCATGGAGTGAAGATCCAGCAAGTCAACGGTATTGTGTCGATATAGTATACTGTATTTCTATTTGCACATACTGTGATTAGTCTGTAATGAGTCAATTTGACACAGACACTGCATGCCTCTCAATCTCGCATAGCCAGCCGCTCCTGTTTTGACTTCAAATAGCAAATTGATGTCCAAGGACTCCATGAGGCACAAAATTATGACAACGATGTGTGATCAGATCAGTGACCATTACACTGATCAGACAAGTTAGGATTTATACTATAGAAATGAACAGCGAACAGTAATGTGTTTGAGCACTTAATTGTCTAGGCTAGAAAAACTACTGCATTTCAACTTTTTCCCGCTTTCACTTCTAGTCGCAATACATATTGTGACAGTGTGTGTGTGTGTGTGTGTGTGTGTGTGTGTGTGTGTGTGTGTGTGTGTGTGTGTGTGTGTGTGTATTTGGCAAAGAAATCTAGATATATAGATTCTTATTTAGATTATTAACAAATTATTGCTTTTTCTAGTTAATTACTACTTTTAGAGTATAGCATGTGCACACGCTAACACAGTAAAGGCATATTCACACTTGGCACGTAACGTAACGTAACGTAAAGTAACGTAACGTAACGTAAAGGAGCGTAACGCAACGTCACGTAACGTGACGTTACGTACGCAAGATCGTTGTCGTATACTGTAGCGTACTGATTTTCGTAACGTAACGTTAGATGTAGAGATGGATTCAACGTTTCCCGATTGGCGTAGGCAATCATCTAATCATGGAGCAGTGCGTGGGTGTCTCTCCTGAGCATTTCACTGCTGTAACATTAATATCGACGAGAGGCTTAATGACCTTGTACGCGAGTACCCGTGTTTGAATAAACGGTAATACCATGCATGTTTCCTTAGCTATTTGCGACGTACGGGTATCACATCCGTTTACTGTTGTTCGCGATTTTCTCTTTCCGGTCCTTCTTGAGTCAGATTTCTTACGAGACGTTAATGCTGTACTCGATTATCAAGATGGAAGGGTTGCTCAATGGGTTTCTCCGTCGAGCAAGGTGAAGCTATCAATCGTCGGTGTCGTCGCCGAGAAGAGTGGACTGACTCTTTCCGTGTTTAGCGATGCTACAGGCAGGATATGCGAGTTCAGATCTCAAGATCGACTTGCCTTCGTTTTAGATACCACGGATAAACACTTCATGGTATACACATTCATTCGATAAGCTCCGTCTTATACTCTGTTCGCGAGTCTCAGGCTGTCCGCTTATAAACGACTTGTGGTGTAAACCTAGCACGGCTGTCGTTGCCATTGCAACTCTCGATGTCGATCAAATGGTGAGGTTGTCATCTTTAATAGATGAGTATTATTTAGTTTTCGCTCGCAATTCTGATGATGTGGGAAGAACAACTGTTGCTCACCACAAATTTGATATATAATGGTGACTAGGCGCCTGCCAATCAGATGCCATATCGATTGTCTCCATCGGACAGAGAGAACGTTCAACGTCAGATAGAAACTATGCTGAAGCAAGGAATTGTCAGAGAATCTAGATCTCCGTGGGGCATTTCCGTAATTCTCGTTGACCAAAAAAACCGTTTCAGGTGGTTCTGCGTCGATTACCGTAAAGTTAATGAATTGACAGAGAAAGATAGATATCCGATCCGATGTGTAGACGATAGTAGATCTGCTCGCAGGCAATCCATATTTTACGTGCCTCGGTTTTCAGTCAGGCTATTGGCAGATTCCTGTGGCGCCAAAAGACATTGAAAAGATTGCATTCATCACTCCGGTTGATCTATCTAAATTCACGGTAATGTCTTTCGGGTTACGTAACCATTAAACCCCCTTGTATGTTTCAAAGGCGATGGATACCATGCTTACTGGTCTTAAATGGCAGACTTGAATTGTTCATCTAGATGACATCCTGATCTTCTCTTCTGATTTTGAGACACACTTGAAACATCTCGACTCTGTCTTCCAACGATTTCATAAATACAATCTTAAGTTAAAGACAGAGAAATGCAATTTTGCTCAGCAACAGCTTTGCAGTATGAGATATCTCGTGACTCCAAACGGTATCCTAACAGATCCTGAAAAGATTCGTGCTGTTCGCGACATGGCCGTTCCAAAGAACAAGTCCTAACTTAGGTCATTTCTTGGTTTAATAGCGTATTACCGCCGATTCGTTCGCTCGTATGCTTTAGTCGCTTCTCCTCTGACTCGGCTACTTCGTAATGACATACCATTTCAGTGGGACGAAAGACATCAACAAGCGTTCGAACATTTAAAAGTACGTTTGACGTCGCCCTCTTTACTGGTTCACCCAGATTGAGAAAAGCCATTCAAGTTACAAACAGATGCTTCGAATTATGCAATAGCGGCAATTCTGGCTTAAGTTTCTGACGACGAACGTATACCGAAAAGGTACTATATATATTATGCTAGCCGCCACCTGACTGACGCGGAAAGAAAGTTTGACAAGAGGGAAAAGGAGTTGCTCGCCATCGTCTGGGGCTGCGAAAAATTTTGAAAGTATTTGTCTGGTCAGCGCTTTACAGTGGAAACCGACCACGCCAACTTGCGATGGTTTATGTCAGTGAAGCACCGGACGGGTCGCTTCGCACTCTGAGTCTTACGTTTACAAGGATTTGATTTTGTTAAAACTCACAAACCAGGAAAATCTAATGAGAATGCTGACGCGTTGTCACGACTGTTGCGTCGGATTCTTCTATAGTCCCACTTACAGCTGTTACTGAGATCCTAATTGAATTACCTGATAAAGATTAGCTACTTGAGCAACAGAAGTCCGACACTCTCCTCAGTGAGGTCATAAGTTACTTGAAGTCTCGAGAACAGCGTGCACAGCGTGCACAACAAGACATATCCGTAGTAGTTAGAGAAGCTCTAAGAAACACAGGCACAATTTCCGTCGATGAAAACACTGGATTGCTAATGCACAAGTCGATACTCAACGGTCGGAAACATTACGTTCCTATACTCCCTTCCGCTAGTCGCTCAGCAGTCGTGGCAGTCATGAAAGCGTTTCACGATCTACCCATGTCTGGGCATCTTGGACACAAGAAGACATATTATCGGGTGCGGTCTCAATATTACTGGAAGAGTTTCGGACAGGAGGTGAAAGATTTTGTTCGTTGCTCTAGGGAATGCCAGTCCAAGAAGACTCCCAAACCGTCCTGATCTGGCAAATTGCAATTGTTCAGCGCTACTCGCCCATTCGAAGTAGTTGGAGTCAACAGTTTCAGACCGTTCCCACGTCTTGTCACTGGCAATCGTTACATCGTCGTGATGGTCGACCGATTTTCCAGATTAGTCGGGCTTGCACCTGTGCCAGATATTACCGCTTGTACTGTCACTGATGCCGTTGTGGACCGCATTGTTTTGCACCACGGATGTCCCACAGCGCTCTTGTCGGATAAGGGGTCACAACTTATGTCCACCATATAAGGTATTTTCCAGCGCGTATCACCCCAAAACAACGGACAAGTTGAGCCACTAAACCGATATAGCTCTTTTGCCTTATCAGCCTACGTTAACGATCATCAAGATGACTTGGACGACTTGTTGAAGCTATCGCGTTTGCCTATCGCACGAGCTTTGTGAACGCCATCGGTAACACTCCGTTCTATCTCGTTCATGGAAAAGATCCTCAGCTTCTTACTGACCCTTTAGCCAGTCCTCACAGAGTCGTTGAAGACGTACACCAGTATGGTCTAGCCCTTACGAGCAACATCAAGGACGCATTTGATACCGACAGGTGTTACCAGGAAAGGTAGAGTCCACACGAAAGCGATTTTACCATCTCAAGCATGATGTAGTCAATTTTGAACTCGGATAGTTGGTCATAGTACACTCTCCGTAGCGAAAATCAGGTTTGTCGCCCAAGCTCGGCAAATCGTATGACGGTCCGTACCGTTTTCTGCGCCGCCTGTCTGATGTTCATTACGATTTGACACACATTTCTTACAGATAAACGCACTACGGCCCACGTCCAGTGCATCAGATATCTAAACGTTAATTTCTCCTCCCGGTACGAGGGAGATAATGAAGCAGACGACGAGCAACCCCCGCAAGCTACTGCCGTTTCCACTCAGTTTGGGGAAAAGAACGAGGATTCCGAAGATGAGCACGAGGACGACCAAAGCCTACTACTGTAGTAGGTCAACCTCCTAGACGTCAACGTGCCACAGCAGGAAAGACTCCTTCAAGATTTGCGGACTACGAGTTTTGAACACCACTGAGTTCGTTTTACTTAGTTTTTGGTGTTTTGTTAGAAGTTTAGTCCGCTAATGAGAACACTAGGAAAAACGGTCATGTAGCGCGTTAAAAGTGTATGTAATTAGATTATAGCCTCGTGTTACCTAGATAGGTATATGCAAGATACTCTTGTATCTTTTCTCATCCCCGTTGTGTAAGCCAGTACAAACTGCGCGTTCGTTACACTATCTAGAGCAAAGAGTTGTAATAAAAATGTATTTGTATCTAAATGAATCTAGATATATTATTTTGCATATATTATTAATTAAATCTTACTACCCTTAACGTTTTTAAAATTTTACATTACCTGTTCTACTGCGTATTCCAAACATGTAGATACAACGTACTGTATCCGAAGTCCATTCCATGCAATGAAAATAAAATTTTATATCCGGGAACGTCATCTATATCCGGGTTTTGTCAGCCATGAGCTCGCTCGCTCGCCAGCTGCACAAGCTCGCCGTTCCTGGGCAATCCGTTCGCTACGATGAGCTATTGGTGCGTCGTCATTCTCTTCTCTTTGACGCTCGTGAAGCAGCCGAGGTGAGTAACACCAGCATTCTCTCTCTCGCACTGAACGGCCTCGACGAGCTGCAGAGTATCGACCTTGAAGCGTTTGAACAATTCGAACAAAGCATATTTAGCGAAGAATCAAAGACTTTCCAGCGTCTTCAGCAGACAAGAGACGTCGTACGGAGTCTGGACGACACGTTGGAGCGTTTTCTACGTCGTTTGTCGCCTTACGTCTTGCTCAAACCTGCTCACAAGTGTTTAGAATGGTTAATACGAGCGTATAACGTCCATCAGTGCAATGCGGATGCTCTTATCGAGTGCGTCTTGCCGCATCACGAGACCAATTTGTTTGCACGTGTTGTGCAGTTGCTGCCTCTGCGCGACGAGTCATCTCGTTGGCATTGGCTTCTTCCTCTGCAGAAAGAAGGAATACCACTGCCGAGAGCTGCTCTGTTGCAACACTGTGCGTCTGTTCCAGCTACACTGACGTTTATATGTGAAATGGTGTCACGTGCGTTGCAGACAGGAGTGTCTAGTGTTAGAACGTTGGTCACCTTTTCTGTTTCGACTGTGATTGGGGTTGTGGAGTTGATGGTTAAGATCAAGGAGGACACAGTGGCTCGTCTGCTGCCGTTTGTGTTGGAGGGTTTGAGGTCGTCGAATGTCGACTGGAGCTTGGGTGTGATGATGGTCGTCTCACAGCTCTGTTATAAAGCTCAGCTCGATGGCAAGTTAGCGATGTCACTAGTGGAAATTGTGGCCAAGGTAAGTTGGCGTAGTTGAGGCATGACAGACAATGTGGTGAAGTCGTAGACTCGTACCCAGTCCTCCTCCTCGAGAGCACTCCACGTGTTTTTTGTTCCACTTGCCAGGAGAAGGACTGGTAACATATTATGTCATGTGAGGAACTAGTTCTTCACGTGGTAGGTTTTCAGTGTGTTGATTGGTCAAAACTGTAAAGCGCGAGACTAAAATTGTTGTTACAAAGGCACGTGTATGATCCTATTACAATGAATTGAGTAGCAATTACCTTGACAAGTAGACGGTTATTAGCAATAGTTGTCGTCATGCAAGTGCAAGCTCATTAGTGTCTCTAGCTGCTTAGTACGAAGTGTTTACTGTGTAATTTACCTTGTAGATGTGTAGCGATGGTCTTTCAAACAGCGATAGCACAAACCGATTGGTCATTTACTTTGCTCTGCTCTACTCTGCTGTGTCTGTCTGTTTGTTGTTACCCTTACATCACAGGATGTCACACTGGCCTGTGTATTACACTGGCCCATATATTGCAGATGGGTGTTGAAATCGGCATCAGGCTGTGTAGTAAGTAAAGGTACAGTAAAGTGTGGAAAAACACAGTTGCGATAGAATGCACTGTTTTTGCATTGTAAAACTGTCTAATACAGATTTTATGTTGTAACATGACCCTAAATCAGCGTTAGCAAGCCAATTCACCAATTGAACCTGCCTTCTTGCACTCAATTTTTTCATGGCACATTGGATCTGTATAGATCTGAAATGCCTATTCCTGATTTCAGATAGTGCTGTTTGTCACCAGCAATGTGGATGAAAGCAAGATTTTTCGAATATATTTGGAATCTTAAAAAGTGCGGCTAACTTTCGTTGGCCTCTGTATGAGGGTTGAATTGCCAGGGTTGCTACTCTCATTCCATGTAACGGCAGAAGCATCTTTGAAGTGACAATGTATGAGAGGGGTAATGTCAAACTAGCTGCAAGACTACAGTACTAGACAACACCACCAATAAGCTATCTAGAATTTTCTGTTGTCGTTGCGTAATATCTGAGAGTTAGTGCTACATACGTGTAGTTATGTGTTTTTGTGTTAATTTGCTTGGGCAAAGAACAGACAAATCAACTATTATATGTATAAAACACAATTGCAATAGAATGAGCCAATTTTGTATGACAAAGCTCTCTAATACAGATTTTAGGTTGTAACACTATACTAAATCAGCGTCAAGTGGCACATCTAAGCCTATTTACCCAACCTAAAGGCAGAAGTATGTATAAAAACATGAGTGAGGTAGAATGTGCTAATTTTTGCATTTTAAAACTACCTAGAGTATGGTTTTTAGGTTGTAATGCTTTGTCACAATGGCCTCTGGTTTGTATATGGCATGTGAGTGTGGGCATTCAACGCTAAGACAGCAAAGGAGACTATATTTTGTTGTGGTCGCACGTGATGACATTTACACGCACGGTCTTTACCATTATTATTTGGTAGTTAGCTGTTGGCGTCTCAGGCATTTTCGTCTTGTAAACATTTCATGTATATTTACAGTACCCAGCTGAACTGGCAATTTTACAGTTGTAGTTACTGAGCATTTTATGTCCTAATAAGTTGTGTATTTTGTTGTAATGTGTGTAGCATATGAGAGAGGAAACTGTTGATGAGTCACTAACTTGTATTGCTTACATATGTCTAAGTCAATCAATAAAGAAATTTTCAAGAAAGTCAGCTGTCTTTAGATTATTTTGTCATGTGGATCATGTCATTGATGTGTTCGAATTTAGGGCTGTACGGTATTTATGCAGAAAAGACTATGTAATGCCTTCACTGCAGAAGGTTGCCTCTATGTGCCAAGTTGATTGCTTGTTGGAACTCTTTACATCTCACTTGATGGACATGACTTGTAGTAGCATAATGTCTGAATGTAACGATATTGAAGACAATGAGACGTCAAAGTCTGAACAGATGTATTGTACGATTCTGGTTGAAGTATTAAAGAATTTGAGACTGAAGAAGGATCTGGTTATTCGTTTTGTAAAGTATGGATTTTTACAAATTGCATTTACTAACATCTGGTGTGATTACTATGTTGCCTGTAGAGACTTACTTCAGCATTATGTTAGCATGCGGTGCAATGTAGAAGGTGAATCTCTAGCAACTCTGCATGATAGGTTGCAAGTATTGGTAAGAACGCTTGAAACAAGGTAAGACAGCAATTCATTTATTTTGTGTACGATGATGTAGGCAACATGTGTTTAGATACTCGCTAGAGTTTGATGCTGCTCTTGAAGAGCACTTGAAAGAGCTTGCTAGGGAAGGCCAACAGTTGGTTGATGTTGAGGAAATGGTTGGTGATGAAGACATTGAAGGACATTCAAGAGTGACTGGAATACAGCAACAATCTGATTTGATTCAAGAGCTGCTTTCAATTGCTTTGTCTGGATCTCGATACGCTGTAGGTTTGTCGTGTGTGTGTGTGTGTGTGTGTGTGTGTGTGTGTTTTTAATTGAATGCAAAAACATTTGTACTTTGTGTGACGAATATTAATGCAGTTGTTTAAATTGTAGATTGTCAGCGAATTATCTTCTAGCACTTTGACAGTAAGTCTGCATCATCCGAAAGCTGAGGTTCGGCGTTTGGCAGTTCTCCAACTTGAAAAAACAATTCGTGACGCGGAACAGGTTAGTTAATAAATTGCTTTGTATTGAGCGTTGTACCACTTTCACATCGTTCATTACTGTTATTACAGGATGCATCAATTGATATTACGTTTTATAAATATGCTCTCCTAGCAAGGCTACGTGATGATCATGCAGCAGTAGTACAAACGGTTATAGATATGGGACAGGTGGGTATATAGTGGAATAATTTAATGTGCATTGCTTCAGTTTCATATGTGTAGCATCTTGTTGAGGTTGTTGGTTATGAAGATTTGTTAGCTTTGTTCATTTACATTATGTCAAGGCAACTGGAAAAGGACAGATGTAGAGATAAACTGTGGTAAGCTGTTGTTGTCTAAGTTATTTATGTCTTTACATTCAAGTAAACTGGACAGCATGACAACATTTTATTGTCTTTATGCTAACTGATGGTTCAAGATATTTGATAATTTCATTAGGATGCAAATTGCAAAGTGGGCAAAGAGAGTCCATTATACTCATTCAACATTTTTACCGGAAATTTGGCAAATACTGAACATTCTAGTGCTTAACTCAGTTTTGTTGGACACATATATGTTTGTTAACAGGATGTACTCTCTCTCTAGTAGGCTTACTTAGGAACATTGTTACGAAAGTTGATGTCAGTTGGAAGTGGGGGAGGGGGGTTTACGTAGAACTTGTGTGGTGTGTGTGCACCTGTAATATTGGCTACAGTAGAATTTTACGTATCATGATGTAATAAGTGCATCTAGTGACATAGATGTAATCAGTCAGGTGTAACATTTTGCATACACAGGGTAATAAGCTATTTTAATGATGTAAAATAAAAGTGTTTCAATAGTTTTTACTTAGTCATCAACAATTTTTGTGTACACTTTAACGGAGGCACAAGGAAAGTGTGCATTTACCATTCTTGTTACATTTTTGAAAATTTTGAATGTCTCCTGACTGAAATCTTTCTTTAGGCAGCAAGTGTGTTTATCGATGACTAAGCTCATTTCTGTGTCTTTGTCGTCATGTTCGTGCCGAGCTCAACAAGAAGTTCTTATTGCTGTGCTTCCTCATATTCTACTACTGCCAAGGACATATAAATATGGAATGAAAATTGTCGACTTTTTGGCTACCTCAGAGTTTTCACACAAGTTTCCACTGATTTCTGATTTGTCTCAGCTAGTGGCAAGTGATGGTCAGTTGACAGTTGGTGGGCTGTTTTAGGTTTCGAACGAATGATTTGGGATCGTTTTTGTGTAGTTTGGTTGCGTTTGGTTGGATCGCGACCATCTCCTGCCTTGCTGGCCCAGTGTAATGAAATGTTACTCGGCTGCTTGTCGCATGGGTGGTGTAAAATGGAGGAAGAAGAAGGAATAAAGATGGTCAGTCGTGAGTACATGTATATTTTATAGGGCTGGTTTTCTAATGGACTCTAATGATCTGAGTGCTATTTCTTCTTTGGTTTTCTGCTTTTATTTATGGATATTTCTTGTTTGTTTCTTTGCTTATTTATTAGTTTGTCAGTTTTATGTGTGTGTATGTTCCATCTTTTTAATGATCGGTCTACTGTTTTGTCTGTCTACAACGTTGTACTGAAAAGGACTGTACCTTGTGGTTCAAGTAATTTTTAAACTTAGTGTCTACTTATACCCTGTTTACACGAGCACTTGTAAGTGGGCCAGCCTGTGTTGGCTCGGTTTCTATGGTACATGTAAACACGTGCCGAGCCGTCTCAGCTTGGTATTTCTAGCCGGGCCAGCGTGGGCCAGCCCTGGCTGGCTCAGGTCAAGTGCATCGTGTAAGAGCAAAACGTGCTAGAAAACGAGCCACAAATGCTCATTTTGTAGCCTCACGTACGGTAGCCAGATCCCTTTCCGCCGCATTATACTTCTGGACAAAAATGGGACAAATAGCGTGGAGCAAGACGGAGACTCTGTCTTATCCAATTATGGAGAGACCAAAATGAGCAAGACGTTTAGCTTTTGAACTTCGTTGCTGGATGCACGCAACAGTCGCCTGGCGATAGACCTACGGCGTCTCGTATATGTCGTATGCATTCTTGATATGACTATTGTAAAGCCATAGAGAAAAGACGCGAGCAATTTGGCTTCTGTCCATTGCAAACGTGAGCTAAAGCGAGCTATGTCAAGCTCAAGTAACTAACTCACATTGAAGACATGCATTGGCTTCCTTCTACAGAGTGTGTCGTATAGACATGGGCTGGAATACTGGGCTGGCACGGCTCGGCTCGAGTCGGCTCACTATGCGTGCTCTTATAAATGGGGTATTAGGCTCTAAGAATGTTATGTTGTTAGCTAGTTCTAATTGGTGCTTGTTTGATGATTATGCATTTGAATGCTTCAGCAAATTTGATTATGTTGACTGTCTGTTGCTGCGATGTTGCTCTGGCATTGATGATGGTGAAAGCTGTTTATTGGGTGCATTTCTGTGAGGATCTAGTCAATAGACTTGAGAACATTACAACAAATACATGAATATGGGACGACAGTTGAAGTGGTTACTCAAGCTCAAATACTAGTTTTTATGGTTTTAAACTGTCTAATAGTAATCTTGGCTCACTCATTCCTCACAGAAATAGGGCATGCTGTGAAGTTACTACCTGTTTGCATCGTTGAGTTTACATGAAAAGAAAATTTCTATATAACTTGACTCTCACTTTGATGCTGACAATTTGATTATCACGTGATTGTTGTTTGTGTTTTTCATTAGATTAATGTTCTTGCTAGCTACAGACAAGAGTTTCTAGACGCCAGCCCGTTGACTATTTTGACTTTTGGTTTTATGGATTGCTTATTGTCTTCTGCTGAGAATAAGCAGTCTCTTCTTATCTGTGGAATAGCTGTAGAACTTATTGAACCGTCTCTTTGTGCTTTGTTAACATCCAGTCATGGTGACTCTTCTAAAGTAAAGGTGAGAAATAGTAGCCAGTCAATGTGTTTGTCTTTGCTTTTTTTGGTCAGTCTCTTGCTGTATTTAATGACAGAAATAATTTTGAAGCCTGTTGTTTAATGCAGTGTTTGTATATGTGTTATGTAGTTCAGATTGTTGTTGTTGTTGTTGTTGTTACAACCCACATAGTGAAGTTGTGATGTGTTTGAGGTGGTGTGTGTATGTGTACGCACGTGTGTGTGTGTGTGTGTGTGTGTGTGTGTGTGTGTGTGTGTGTGAACGTGCATGCTTGTCTGTCTGTCTGATATCTTTGAATGGCTTAACATGTCAATATGAAAGTTTCATAATATCTTTCCGAAATCTCAGATGAGTTAAAAAGTGGGAATTTTACTATGCAAAGGTTGCCGCCATCATTGTCTTAGGGCAATTGGACTATCGTTAGTGGACGACTCTTGCAACTCCAAATCATTGTTGCTTTAGTCGACAAAAAATGTTAGCATGTTTGTAAGGGGCCTCTTTATACTGTAGTCACCAATGGCTCATCATATTCCAAGTACTGGCATTTGTTATGTGCACTAGTGTGCTTGTGCTTATGTGTAATAGTGTGCTTGTGCTTATGCGTTCGTTTAGTTACGGTTGTGTTCTTGGGCTGAACTCTAGAGCGATGACAGGAGTGCTTTGGTGCCTCAACACATTCCTCAATCATTGAGGGAAGCGTTATTGCCTCTTATGGTTAAGCATCATTCAAGTCAAATCTACAGAGTCATCCAACTATCTGGTCTTCAACTGAGAGTTGCTCAGGCAGTTTGTTGTGGTTTATGCATACCTACCAGTGCCGATGAAAGTGTGTCATATTGCTTTATGAGTACAAACAGAACATTCAATATGTTTTGTGACATAGAAATTTGGTTGAGTGTTCCTGTGACAAGTGCTGCTGATCATCAGTACACGCAAGTGTGTCGTGCTATTTACGTGTTGAGCTAGCTAGTGATGTAATTTAAATTGGTGGTTTTCAGGTTTTACTGCGGTTGTTTGATTTGTTGTTGGAAGGATCTCAAGCTTGTACAGATTCGGGTTTGTCGTCTCTGTTTCAAGAGCTTTTTTGTGTTTTTATGAAGGTAACTTATCTTTACATACAGGCATCTAGCTAAGGGCACACTTAGGACTTTTACATGATGAGGATGTAGGTGTTATGGTGGTTTGCTTTCATGCAGTTGGCTTTTTACAAGCAAGTGCCTATTTATTTGTATGTTTATAGGTTATTTCTGTTTATGTAATTGTTCCAGTCTCTTTTGTGGCTGCATTTTGTAAGATGGATGAAAGAGTTTTCGAAGTTTGAGGAAGCATGGTTGCTAGTCTTTGTTGTTTAGGAAATAATTTGGCTGTTTGTGTAAACTTGGTCTCAGATTAACTTAGACTTAGATAAGCACATTGTAGTAGCAGTGGTTTTGATCGTTTGTGCTGAAACCTTTTATTTGACATTTTTGTTGGTTGGAATGGGTCTATGCATTTTTGATTTGTAGTCCATGTTTGTATGTGTCTAATCTTGTTGTACAAGACTGCTTGCTGTCAGAGGTATGTCTAAGTTCTGTTCATTGAGTTGAGGTTGTTCAATGAGAGCTCTGATTTTGAATAGATTTTACTCAGTCTGTTACTAAAGAATGCTTTTACTGACCAATTTTTCTGTTGATCTCACTTGCATCTTATCACATTAGCCGTGGACAGAGTAATTGATTTCAACTATGCTTAATTTTTTGTGTCTTGTTAGCTGTACTTGTTTCTTTTGTATGTACAGTATAGCTGTACAGTAACTCGTAATATCTTTTTAGAATCAGCTTAGTGACACTGGGTCTGCCATGAGGTTTCTTGCATTCCTTTGGACATTTCCTGACTCCAGCTGTCAGTTACAACTTCCGTCATTTATTGATTTTGTGGGTGAAGAACAGACCAATTCACAACAATCCGCACAAAGAAAACGACATCTTGTTAGTTCTATAACTAAAGCTAGAAGTCTGCTTGTGGCTGCAGAGTACCTACAAAGCATGGATAAAGACCTTACAGCTGCTTTGGCTTCAGATGATTGTCCAGGTAGAAACCCATTTATCAGATGCTACTGGAAAAGTAACAAATTTATGTGTGTCCAGTGATTCCTGCCTTCGTTGTTGCTCTAAATAATCCAACTCCAGTTGTCAGAGAGCTGGTACTGCGTTGTCTGAATCTTATCAATAGAGCTTGCTCTCAAGTTAACTCACCTTCTGCCTTTCAAATTCTGACTGGGATTGTGTGTCAAGCTGCTGCAGAGATTACCTTTGATTCTAACTTTGTTTGTCGGCTTCTTGCTGATTCGCTGTCTACAACACATATGAAGAAAAAGAAAGGTCAACGCCAAGAGTTGTTGAAACGAACATCAATGCTGAAGTGCCTGATGCGTTATGTAACTGACGATGAGACACCTTTGTATATGAGGCAGGCAACACTGGAACTTCTGAAAAATGTTGAAAGTGTAGTAAGTTTAGCACTGCTTAGAAGTCATTTGTAGCAGAGAGATTATGTTTTGTTGTAGTTCAAGCTGAATTGCTCGCTGCCTTTTTTGGAGTGGTTGCTGGATAAGAGCAGTCACCCTGATAGTACTGATTGAATACACATGTAATTGTTGTCGAAGGTTTTACTGACTTGTTATTTTGTAGCTCTTTTGCCACTGGAGACAAGCTGTATGAAGCTCTTGATTCAACAATATCAACCAGCAATTGTGCAAATAATTGGTTCGGATGAGAATGGGGCATGGGCGGTGTTTGAGAAATGCCTACACGCTACCAGAGGTTTTCCATCTCCTCAAATGTTGTGTCTGAATCAGGTGGGCAGATTGAGATGTTATGTTTTATGATTGTGGAGTAAATTGTTTGTCAATGTGAATCAGTTAACAATAAGGCCCAAAAAACCTACTATTTTGTAGTTGGTCTTTTGGACCATTAAGGCTGGTTCACAATATGCAGTGGAGAGCTGTCTGTCAGAATCCGTCCAACTACATCAAAAGCCCCGCTCAAGACGGACGACGGACTGATTGCTTGACGGAGCTGACGGATGGATAGAATCGATTCTATTTTGTCGACTCCGTCGGAAGTTGATTTACCGCAACAGGAAATGATTTGAAATTAGCGAAGTGCAAAACGAGGATGACATGATCATGCAGCATGGAAATGGTAATTATCAGAACGGAACTTACACGTATTTGAACAGGACAGAGAGCTGTCCGTCATGATCCTTCACGGTTCATCACGTCTTCGTTGCATATTGTGAACTAGCCTTTAGTTGCAAGTTTACAGCATGTACCTTGTGTATATTGATGATGCTTAATGTACGGTATGTCTAATCTACAACTACCTTGCATAATTTGTCAAAGAACCAATCTACTAGGCTATATATGGTTGGGCCCATGATTTACTGTCTGCTGTTCTGTCTGTGAAGACTGGCCGTTGCTTCTCTTTTTGACAGGCTACCACTTTTCAAGACATTAACAATTTCCACATTATTATGCTTATATAGCAGCTGCTATATCTGCACATTGTTTAGTGCTTTAGTTTTTGCCTGAGTGTGTGATGTAGTTGCATACATACATGTAGTTTGCAACTGAAAACTCAAGTACTAGTGGGCACACAGAAAATGTCATACATTTTTTGAATGTCATTTGTTGACCTCACTCTTATCACTTGTTACGGTGGCTGTAGATCAGAACATCTAACAGCTATTGGTGAATACATTGAAAGAATGTCTAGTGATTCATCATCTTATGTTTGTGTGCACATTCATCTAGGTTTTGTCGTGTATGTTATAAGTGCATGTAGTGTTTGCATCATTGGAATTCGGGCATTGAGAAGCAGAGCGTTCACGTTGTCTAAAATCTGCATGACCACCTTTATCATGTCTCTAAAGATGCGAGGGTTACAGTAGGTGTTTGTGCACTGTAGGCAATTCTTTTGTCGTCTAGTTTGGTCACTTGCATGCTAGTCCGTGTATTCACTTCTTACTTGCTAGTCGGCATACAAAGGATCTTGCTTGCCTATCACTCAATTGCTCTTGCTTGTTTGCCTACTAAATTTCTTTCCGCTGATTAAAACATTTGCAACTGTCCTGTATGGAATTGTTTGTGTATCTTGTCTAATGCATTGTGTTTGCTATTCTGCTATATAGATTACTCGAGACTTCTACAAGGCACTGAAAGGCTTTACAACTCAGCAGCACCTTTTTTCCGTTTTGTGTGATCTTGCTATTAGTGATACTAATACTGTCTCATTTGCAGTAAAGCAAGTCATGTCTAGAGTATGCTTGTCTAATTGCTAGTACTGAACTGCTTTCATTCAGCATTTGGGTTTCTAGATTCATTTGAAGGCTTCTCATGTAATAAAGGAATTGGAGAAGGTTAAGTTGGGGTCGTCTTCTACAACTCCTAGAAAGAAAGCAAAACAGTGACTATGTTTCTAGCTGGACAGGAGCAGTTGCAGTTTTACGTTATGGTTTGTCATCTAGGTTGCAGTCAGGCTTGGAAGGACCAATGGTGAAGCAGTTGCAAAGGTCATTGGCTTTACTAGAAATAATACAACAAGAACGGAATGTAAAAGGGGTTCATCTGCTGTTGCCACAACTGTTTGGAATGCTGAACCAGTAAGTCGTATGTATGTTGTATAGCAACAGCGGTGTATTTTGCTTTAATACTACACCTACTCGTTGCTTTATGTTCACTGAAATTCTCTGTTGTAGTAATTGTGAGAAGTAGAGTATGTCATATACTCATTAGAATACAGTTGGTACTTTTATTTACTGTTTCTTTGACATTACTCCAAGTACTTGAAAAATGTTCAGCAGCAAGTAGGCATGGACATATGATTTTTGTGTTTTGTTATGTTAGGTGTTTGTATTTTATAGGGACATAAATGTGATTCTGACACATGGTTGTATAAACCAGTTTTTGCCATTGTGCCATTTTGCTACCACTTTGATCTGTAAACAGCAGAGGCAGTAGAATGATGTTCTAAAAATGGTGTTTATTCCATTTTAGTTTGGTTGTAAGCACAGTATGAGTAATGTATGAATGAATGATGGTCTGGTTTACTTAGTGGCATTGCTGGGCTTTCAAAAATGTGGAGGACAGTTGCTATGTTTATAACACTTGACTAGTAAGATTGACATTTGTCTAGAAGGCTACGCCTTTTGATATTGGGGAGCTAGGGCCCCCAGGCTGTTGTTGTGCGACATTACTGATTCACAAGAGGACTATTAATGTTAATGTGACTGGCAAACTTTGGTACTGAAGTTAACGTGTCACACGTGTGCGCACACACACACACACACACACACACACACACACACACACACACACACACACACACTTAATTGAGAACACCAGAATGAGAAAAAATAGATACATTAAATTCAATTTGGTTTATCGATTAAACAGTTGTGCATTGTTTAAGTATTGTTGCCTTTCATTAATAATTAACACATTTGTGCTGTTACTAGATGCCTTGTTCTGACAGATACTGATGACATCAATATAGGCTATGTTGTCCAGCTTTTACTTTCTTGCATTTTGAGTTGCTGCGAACAGATTGCTCCAAATGGAAAATTAGAAGATCCAAGTTTGTTGAAATGTCTTCTCATTTTGATTTGTGTTTGAATCTGCTGGCAATGTGCATTTGTAGACTTGTTACGTGAAGATCAGTTTAGCGTCGAGCTGGTTGTGCAATGTATTCGGTCATCAGAAAGTCCTCAAACTCACCAGCATGCTTTACTTTTGTTAAATGTAGCTGCTCAACTTTTTCCTGTACGTTTCTCTCAATTTCTTATATCTGGTTCTTTGTTAAGTGGTCGTGTGCTTTACAGGAGAGTGTCATGCACAAGATCATGCCTATTTTTACGTTTATGGGAGCTAGCCTTTTACGAATGGATGACACTTACAGCATGCAGATTGTGAGAAAGACAGTGGAAACCGTTGTTCCTGCTGTTCTAAAGGTAGTGAAGTTGATGTATATGTGGCAAACATTAGGTGCTTTTTTGGGCTGTACAGTGTTGGTCTTGTACATGTGATTATCAGGTTAGCTATGTATGTGATATGTTATCATTTTCTGTTGCTATGTTGCATCTGTTTAGATTTGGGAGTAATTTGAAAATTTTTGTAGCCTTTTCTTAATTTAATTAATCATGTACTGATTACTTAGGACAATAACATAGACTTGCTGTGTGTAGATGTTCGACATGGGCTGCTGATATATTATATTTGCTGAAATCAACTTTGCATGCTAAACGACGTTGAAATACTCAATAACAAGATGTGTAGTACTGTCTTGTGCAGCAAAATGTAGCATCTAAATGTACAAAAAGTATGTATTGCTAGAGTTGAAAAATACAGAAGCAGGGGTGATAACCAGTCTGACTGGTTTATTTATATTGGAATGGCTGGTATTGATGTTTTGTTTTGTTCTATACAGTTGTTGTCAAAAGTATTGTTTGTATTTGGCACGTGCACTTTATTTATATTTCAGTGAGTCAGTGTATCAATACTTTCAGTGAAATGAACCCATTTGGTCTCGATAGTTGTATCGGTGATACCATTTATATGTGAGTGCATTATTTGTATTTGTTACAGGCCACTGAACTGTCATATGCTGACTCTACAGAGTTGATTAGAACGTTGCTGCGAGTGTTCGTTGACGCATTACCTCACATACCAAGTCATCGACAATTGCCTATCATGGAGCATTTGCTTGAGACTTTAGGAGTTGCAGAACATCTTCACGAAGTGTTAGCACTTCTTTTGGAGCAGGTAGTTTTCCATTCAGGAGACAAACAAGCCAAACAGCAGGTGATGATAAACTAACACCTAATTTTAATTTAGTGTATTTAGTAATATAAATTGTTGAATATTGCACTCTATGTTTCTCATGCTAGGTTGTGTCACCAATAAGTGAAGAATTTTGTGTCTTTCTGATTGTCACTGCCAGTCCGCTTGATCAAGTATGTAACGAGTTTCACGTCATACTTCAGTTACGTTTTACTGTGTTTTATATAGGTAACAGGATTGACAAGACTTTTAGATTATGTAAGAGAGCTTCCAGAAGAGAAGCCTGCAGGTGTTTGGTTTGCGTTCATATGGTATGAGTGTTTTAACTTTGTGACTTTGCTCAAGTGACTAAGACATATAAGCAAAAACGAAAAAACGCATCTACTCTTTCACTGTTTTCAATTGAGAGATGCACGGCCAAACAACTACAGCATTTCAAGTTGGTTTGTGTGAGTTTGGTTGTGTCTGTCTTGGCTAGTGAGCAATACGCAGCTAAGGTGACTGCTACATATCATTCATTACTGCTATACTTAGTTAAGATTACAACTGTTTGTTATCAGGTGTTGGATCTTAGCAGTGAGGATGAACTTCAATTGGAGTCAAACTATTATCAGTAAGTCAAATATCTGCATACGTTCTGTGCTGTGGCACAAGTCTTCTTCTACATGCTGCATACAGATTTGTGCAAAGCTGTTTAGGCGACAAACAGTTTGTGATGCTACCAAATAGGCCAGTTGACACTAAATTATCTTTGCAATGTTACCGTACAAATATTGACATTTGTGTATGCACATGGAGCAAGCTCATTTGATATCTACATAATATAGCTGGAGCTTGTTTTCTTATAATTTGGAACAGGAACGTTGGATAACAAAACATAGATTACATGTTGTGTTTGATTGTGTATTACAAGAAAGGCATTGCTGTAGTCTGATTGGATTTGTAGTCTCGTTTGTGTCTAGTTTTGTTTATGATCAATAAATTTGGAAAGCCAGTGAGTTGGATTCGTGATTCAAACTGCATCATAGCCACATTTTTGTACTTATTGTCAATGACTGTACTATTGGACTGTGTTATTTGATATACATTCTCACACTTTCAGTAATGACCGATAGTTTTGGTAAAAATAATTGACAATTAATTGTATTGCATTAGAGTTGTGCATGTTATATTCTGATTTGGATTTGGCAGACTTCTACTTGGAGTGTCTGTGCTTAGAAGAAAATGTTAACAATTTTGTGTATATTGTGTGTCATGCAGGTTGTTGGAAGTGACACTAACCTTGATCAGTAAGACCGCTATATCATGTGACACACATGCTCAAGAATCAACATCCAAATTTTGGAGAGTGTTATTGTCTAAAGAATACGAAGTTGTTGAAAAGGTCTAATAGTAATAATAGTGATGTAGTTGAAGCATACTAGCATCAGTATCTAATGGTTTGTATGCTAGCTGACTCAATTGTTGTCAAACACTGCATTAGTCGAAGTTGTTTGCCAGCTTCTCCAACACACTAACGTTACTGTCAGACGGAAAGCAATGGAATTGTTTAATGGCCATGTGTCTATAACCAGAGGAAAGTATACAAGTGACCAGGTAGATCAACATGAACGTATTGCAACTGCTTGAAGATGATGTAAACATTGTGTACATTTGTAGCTTCCTGCTTTACTCAATCTCATTATTACGTTGACAGCGTTAGTGGCCTCTGTGACTGAAGATGCGAATGAGATTTTGGAGACTCCACTCAATCGGCAGACAGCGTTATTGAGCTTGAAGTTGCTTGCAAAAATGTTAGGAAGCGATCAGCAACAAGAGTTTCTTCCACTAGTGAAAGTGTGCTGTCGGATAATAGGAGATAAGGAAGAAACTTACCAAGTGAGATTGTTGTTAGCATGGTTTATATGATAACAGTAGTAAGGCAATCTCATACTGAAGGATTGACACACGGTGTGTAGTTTGGGTGATGATTAACGAGCACATATGTGCTATGTAAACTTGAGATTTTGTTTCGCATATCTAATGTAATATATAATTATTAATTAATTAAATACTGCTTTTGTGATGAGCTAGTGGATATCTTTTAATTGAGGATATGCTACTATACTGCGTTTCAGTATTAGTAATGTTGGTAACCAGTTTAATTATTATGTACATCTTCATCAATTAGAATATTATCACACCTGGTAGTTTTCAAACCAACAATACCTTAGAAGAATGCTTATGCATTAGGCAGCAATCCAGTAAATCAGATGAGAGGTAATTATAAATTTTAGCATTAGAGGGATCTAAAGAACACAGTATAATCTCTCATTTTTGAGTTCTGTTGGAGACTCTTCTAGAAGAGATGCTTTTGTGTATTTAGTTGACGGTAAAATGGCAACTGACTTGTAGGTGTTAGAAGCATGTGATAGTGTTGTGTGTTATGGTAAGTTGTTTCCAAGAGCTAATCATTGCAATACTGTAATTTATTAATTATGTGTTAGTAATTGACATGTTTGCTATTGTTAACTCGAAACATATCTGTTTGTTTGTTTATTGGCTTGTCCATTTGATATCAAGTTGTCAATAATTTTGAGAGAACAATGTGTTTGCTGTTTGCTCTGGCGATTATCATAGAAGTCTTTCAATGTACAGAACACTCTGTAGTTTCATTTTTTCTTGCTCAGGTTGTTTCAAGTTCTCTTCTCTGTCTTGCACAGCTGTGTGTCATTGTTGGACCACATCTTATTTCATATCTTCCACAGTTTTTGCCTACCACACTGGACTGCCTTCTAGATATTACGAATTCAGCAGAAGCAAAGTATTGGATGTGATCTTCTATCATGGCAGCTCCTGTTTGTTGATGATTGATGTTATTTGTGTGCACTTGTAGGCAAGATCTTTTGCAGCTTAGTGCTGCTACTTGTTTGTTAAAAGTTGTCGAGCATTTGTCGAAGTTTCTCAGCCCGTACATGGTCGATATTCTGCAACGGGTTTGTACTCTGTAAATTTAATATAATGCATCCAAATCGAGGAAGCGTAACAAAGACAGACAAACCGAATGAGTCATTGTGAGTAGGTCGCCACCAAGATAAGACAACAGATAGCTAGAAACATGGATGAGACATACAGTGATACAGAAGTAGATGAGCATGTTGTAGTCGTACGTACCACCTTCCTGAAGTAGGCAGGCGTTAGAGTGGCAAATAGGGACAAACAGATTACTATGATGATCTGTTGTTGATATAGCAGCTGAGTCCTAGTTGATTTTTAGACTTGCCACTATTCGTTTTGTCAACAATTGCAAAGTAACTCCCAGCTGTCTGACAAGGTGCAGAGTGTCAGGTGGGTAAACATCAATTAGCGGTATCCTAGATGTGACGTCAACTAGGAGTATGGTGTTTTTGGCAGATCTTTACTTGCTGCATCTGTTCCTGTTCGTGTTCTTTATCCTGCCATCGTCAGCTACTACAGTCACGAGTTGGACCCAGTGAGCAAACAATCACTAATTAATGAAATCTTTATGTCTGATGTAAGTTTCTTTCTTCTCTTGAAGGAGTCGATTGTTGTCTTGTTTCAAATGTTGGGCGAATCGATTCAGAAAATGTCGAAGGAAGACGTCGTAGCATACACTCAGTCATTAGTTGACATTTTTACGGTTGCCTTGGAATATAGAACAAATAAGAAAAGGGTTATAGTTTGATCAGCGTTGCTTGTGTATCCATTGATGTGTGAATGTGTGATGTGTGTTGCTAGATGGCGCTCAGTAAAGTAGCCGTTGTCGAGGACTGCATCAGTGCTGCTTTCCTTGAATTGGTAGTAAAACTGTCAGAAAACGCATTTCGTCCAGTGTTTGTGAAGGTAAGGCAAATGCAACACTTATCGATAGTGTTGAAT